>NZ_JAPDIR010000009.1 GCF_029870595.1 Sphingomonas sp. CBMAI 2297 | reverse complement strand
GCTGATCGGCACGCTGGGCGGCATCGGCGAGCTGCCGCCCAGCGCGTCGCGCGCCAGCTCGCCGATGCCGCCCAGCGTGCCGATCAGCTGCGTCGCCTCGACCGGGAACAGGATGGTCTTGGCATTGGGCGAGGTCGCGAACTTGCCGACCGCTTCCACATATTTCTGCGCGATGAAGTAGTTGAGCGACTGGCTGGAGCCGGCCTCGATCGCGTCCGAGACGAGCTGGGTCGCCTTGGCCTCGGCCTCGGCCGAGCGTTCGCGCGCCTCGGCGTCGCGGAAGGCCGCTTCGCGCCGGCCCTCGGCCTCGAGGATCTTGGACTGTTTCTGGCCCTCGGCGCGCAGGATCTCCGAGGCCCGGGTGCCCTCGGCCTCCAGGATGTTGGCGCGCTTCTCGCGCTCGGCCTTCATCTGGCGGCCCATCGCGTTGACGATGTCGGCGGGCGGGCGGATGTCCTTGATCTCCACGCGGGTGATCTTCACGCCCCAGGGTGTCGTCGCATGGTCGACCACCGAGAGCAGCCGGGCATTGATCTCGTCGCGCTTCGACAGCGTCTCGTCGAGATCCATCGATCCCATCACGGTGCGCAGGTTGGTCGTGGTGAGCTGGAGCAGCGCGATATAGAGGTCCGACACCTCATAGGCGGCCTTGGCCGCGTCGAGGACCTGGAAGAACACCACGCCGTCGGTGGAGATCATCGCATTGTCCTTGGTGATGATCTCCTGGCCCGGAATATCGATCACCTGCTCCATCATGTTCACGCGCCGGCCGACCCGGTAGAAGAAGGCGGGATAGAAGTTGAAGCCCGGCGTCGCGACCGTGGTGAACCGGCCGAAATGCTCGATCGTATATTGATAGCCCTGGCGGACGATCGTGACGCTGGAGAAGAGATAGAGCACGACCACCGCGGCCACCGCGCCCAGGAAGACATTGAGTACGAGCATTCCGACTCCCCCAAAGAATGTGGCCCAAAAAGAATGCGGCCCAGAAGAATGTGGCCCTCGCCAATCCGATCCTTGCTAGCATAGAGATGGGCCATGATCACGGCCCGTCTCGCACCGCGCACCGCCCTGTTCCTCCCGGCCTCGAACCCGCGTGCGATCGAGAAGGCGCGCGGGCTTCCGGCCGACCTGGTGATCCTCGACCTGGAAGACGCGGTGAAGGACGAAGACAAGGCGGAGGCGCGCTTTGCCGCGCTGGAGGCGGTGGTGATCGGCTTCGGAGCGAGCCTTTCCGCGATCCGGTTGAATGGCACCGAGTCGCATGAGCATTGGGAAGACTGCGCCGCTGTTGCCGCCTCGAGCGCCGATTTTGCGGTGCTGCCCAAGGCGGAACGCACCGCCGATGTCGTGAAGGTGGTGGAAGACGTCCGCAAGCCGCTGCTGGCGATGATCGAGACTCCGCTCGGCGTGCTCGCCGCCGCCGCGATCGCCGCGGTGCCGGGCGTGGCGGGCCTGATCGCCGGCACCAACGACCTGGCCGCCGCGCTCCGCCTGCCGCCGTCGAGCGGTCGCGCGCAGATGTCGGTCGCGTTGCAGACGATCGTCCTCGCCGCCCGCGCCGGCGGGGTCTGGGCGCTGGACGGCGTGTTCAACCGGCTCGACGACGCCGAGGGCCTGGCGGCGGAGTGCCGCGAGGGGCGGGCGCTGGGTTTCGACGGCAAGTCGCTGATCCATCCCGGCCAGCTCGCCATCGCCGCCCGGGCCTTCGGTCCGAGCGAGGCCGAGATCGCCGATGCCCGCGCCCTGATCGCGGCGGCGACCGGGGGCGCGGAGCGATATGAGGGGCGGATGATCGAGGCGATGCACGTCGACCAGGCCCGCGCCCTGCTCAAGCGCGCCGCCGATCGGACCACTACGGAACATTTCGGCGCCTGAAGCCGGGCGGCGGGGCAAGCAGCCTCTATGATGACCATATGCCCGGCCTGTCCCTATTGCATCGTGACCTGCTTGCCGCGCTCGACGAGATCGAGACGCTCCTCGCCCAGCCCGAGCTGGACCAACTGCGGCTGTCGCGCGTCCGCCTCTACATCTCCAGGGTCAATGGCGAGCGCCGCAACACGGTCGATGCGCTTTGCCTGGCGCGCGAGCGCGAGGCCGGCGGCGTCATCGCCCAGCAGTTCGCGGCGCTCCGCCAGTCGAACATCGACACCAGCATCGAATATACGATGCATGTCGGCGCCTGGGGCCTGCGCGAGATCGCGGAGGACTGGCCGGGCTATTGCCGCGCGTCCACGGCGCTCGTCCGCAGCCTGCGCCAGCAGATCGCGATCGAGCAGGCCCTGTTGTGCATGACGCCCGAAGACGCCGACCCCCTAGCGCTTTCCGACCCTCGCGGTTACATGGGCCGCCAACTTCCGAATCAGGACATTGGCGCACCCCATGGACATCCCCCTCGGCCTCACCTTCGATGACGTTCTCCTCTATCCGGGAGAATCCGAAGTCCTGCCGAGCATGGCCGATACCCGCACGCGGGTGACCCGCGGCCTTTCGCTCAACATTCCGATCCTCTCCTCGGCGATGGACACCGTCACCGAGGCCGACATGGCGATCGTGATGGCCCAGCTGGGCGGCATCGGCGTGCTCCACCGCAATCTCGACATCGAGGAGCAGGTGGAGGCGGTCCGCGCGGTGAAGCGCTTCGAGAGCGGCATGGTCGTCAATCCGATCACCATGGCGCCCACCGGCACGCTGGCCGAGGCCCGCGCGCTGATGGCGCAGCACAAGATCAGCGGCATTCCGATCGTCGAGGCGTCGGGCAGGCTCGCCGGGATCCTCACCAACCGCGACGTCCGCTTCGCCGAGCGCCCCGATCAGCGCGTCTCCGAGCTGATGACGCACGAGAACCTCGCCACCGTCCGCGCCGGCGTCTCGTCGGAAGAGGCGCGCCGCCTGCTCCACGCCCGCCGCATCGAGAAGCTGCTCGTCGTCGACGATGCCTATCGCTGCGTCGGGCTGATCACGGTGAAGGACATCGAGAAGGCGGTGAACTATCCCGCCGCCACCAAGGATGCCGCCGGCCGCCTCTGTGTCGCCGCCGCCACCACCGTGGGCGACAAGGGCTTCGCGCGCACCGAGGCGCTGGTCGATGCCGAGGTCGACCTGATCGTGATCGACACCGCGCACGGCCACAACAAGGACGTGTCGCGGGCCGTCGAGCGCGTGAAGAAGCTCTCCAACCGCGTCCAGGTGATCGCCGGCAACATCGCCACCGCCGAGGCGGCCAAGGCGCTGATCGATGCGGGCGCGGACGGGTTGAAGGTGGGCATCGGCCCGGGCTCGATCTGCACCACCCGCGTGGTCGCCGGCGTCGGCGTGCCGCAGCTCACCGCGGTGATGGATGCCGCCAACGAAGCCGCGAAGCACGACGTGCCGGTGGTCGCCGATGGCGGCATCCGCACTTCGGGCGACGTCGCCAAGGCGATCGCGGCCGGCGCCTCCACCGCGATGATCGGCTCGCTGCTCGCCGGTACCGAGGAAGCGCCGGGCGAGACCTTCCTGTATCAGGGCCGCGCCTACAAGTCGTACCGCGGCATGGGCTCGGTCGGCGCGATGGCGCGCGGCTCGGCCGACCGCTATTTCCAGCAGGACGTGAAGGACCAGCTCAAGCTGGTGCCCGAGGGCATCGAGGGCCAGGTGGCGTTCAAGGGCCCGGCCAAGGACGTGATCCACCAGCTGGTCGGCGGCGTGAAGGCGTCGATGGGCTATGTCGGTGCCGCGACGATCGCCGAGTTCCAGAAGAAGGCGCGGTTCGTGCGCATCACCAATGCCGGCCTGCGCGAGAGCCATGTCCATGACGTGACGATCACTCGGGAAGCGCCGAACTACCCGACGCGGTGACGGGCAGGGCGCGATCCCGCGTCCGGACGGGCAGCGGGCTCGTGCCGCCGTCTATGCGATTGCGCGGGCTCGACAAATCGTTACCCTCCGGACGGTGCCAAGTTTCGATCGCCTCCGGCCCGTGCCGGCCAACGCCCTGCTTCGACCGCTCCCCGGTTCAGCGCCCGGGATCATTCCCGGCGCGCCGCCCTTGTCGGACGGCTTCTCTCCCGCGCAGCTATGGGGCGCGCTCGGGCTGAGCCTGGCGATTTGCGGCGCGCTGCTGTGGAAGGCGCAGCTCGGCGTCGATCTGCTGCGGCCGGGCAACGCGCCCTATTTCCTGGCGCTCGCCTTGGCTTTCGCCGTTCGCCCGGTTTTCGGCCGCACGAGTTTCCGCTGGGCGGAGGCGGCGGCCGACTGCGCGGAGTATTTCGCCTTCTTCACCGCCATGGCGCTGATCGGCGCGGTCAGCAGCTATCCGCTGGCGGCGCTGTCGCACGGCTTCGCCGATCCGTGGCTGCAGAGAGCCGACGAGGCGCTGCGTTTCAACTGGCTCGCCTGGTACGAGATGGCTGCCAGGCACCGGAGCCTGCAACTGCTCGGCATGGCCGCCTATCAGAGCATCTATGTGATTCCGGCGGCCTTGCTCGCGGCCTTTGCGATCCGTGGCCAGCGCCGCGAGGCCCATCGCTTTCTCGCCGGATTCTGGCTGGCCGCATTGATCACGCTGACCCTGTACCTGTTCATGCCGGCGGTGGGGCCGCTCTCCTATCTCTGGAAGGGGCCGATCCCCTATATGCCGAGCAGCGCCATCTGGCAGGAAACGCTCATCCCCCCGCTTCGCGCGCACGAACTGAGTCGCGTCAATCTCGACGAGCTGCGCGGCCTGGTCTCGGCTCCCAGCTTCCACACCGCCTCGGGCGTCCTCTATATCGCCGCGGCCTGGCGCTGCGGAAACCTGCGCTGGCCGCTGATCTGCCTGAGCCTGGCGATGCTGCTGTCGGTGCCGGTGGAGGGGACGCACTATCTGTCGGACATGATCATCGGCGCAGCCGTGGCGCTGGCGGCACTGATGCTCGCATCCAGGCTGATCGGCCGATTCGGGCGCAAGGCGCCGGGGCTCGGAGCGCGCCCGGCATTGGGGGATGCCTAGGTTGGGGACTCCCTTGCTTGAACCGTCACCCCGCTAACCCTTCCTCGTCATCCCCGCCTGCACGGGGATGACGGGTGGAGTTTCAAGGGCTTGTTCGGGTTCTCAGCCTAGGCGCCGTAGCCGATCCGCACCTTGCCCGCCGCCTCGGCCGCCACACGTCGCGCGGCATCGGTATCCCCGGACAGGGCCAGCGCCACGCCCATCCGCCGGTACGGCCGCGAATTCGGCTTGCCGAAGATCCGCACGTCCACGTCGCCGCCCGGCACCGCCAGCGCCTCGGCCAGCCCGTCATAGGACAGGTCCTCCGAAGCCCGGTCCGCCAGGATCACCGCCGATGCCGAGGGCCCGCGCAGCGTGATCGCAGGGATCGGCAGCCCCATCACCGCGCGCGCATGCAGGTCGAACTCGCTGAGGTTCTGCGAGATCAGGGTCACCATGCCGGTGTCGTGGGGGCGGGGGGAGAGTTCGGAGAAGATCACTTCCTCGCCCTTCACGAAGAACTCCACGCCGAACAACCCATAGCCGCCCAGATCGTCGACCACCTTGCGCGCCATCTCCTGCGCGTCCGCGATGGCGGAGGCCGACATGGCGGCGGGCTGCCAGCTCTCCTGATAGTCGCCGCGCTCCTGGCGGTGGCCGATCGGCGGGCAGAAGAGCACGCCCTGGCGGGTGCGGACCGTGAGCAGCGTGATCTCATAGTCGAAGGCGACGAACTCCTCGACGATCACGCGCTTGCGATCGCCGCGCATGTTCGCGACCGCATAGTCCCAGGCCGCCTCCAGCCCATCGGCGGAGCGCACCGTGCTCTGCCCCTTGCCCGAGGAGGACATGACCGGCTTGATCACGCAGGGCAGCCCGGTGTGGCCGGCCCCGGCCAGCACTTCCTCCAGGCTCTCGGCATAGCGGTATCGCGAGGTGCGCAGGCCGAGCTCGACCGCCGCGACTTCGCGGATGCCGTCGCGGTTCATGGTCATCTGCGTCGCGCGGGCGGAGGGGACGATGGTGACGCCCTCGGCCTCCAGTTCGGCGAGCACCTCGGTGCGGATGGCCTCCACTTCGGGCACGACATAATCGGGCCGGTGCTTCTCCACCGCCGCGCGCAGCAGCGCCCCGTCGAGCATCGAGAATATTTCGAAGCCGTCCGCCACCTGCATCGCCGGGGCGCCCGCATAGGCGTCGCACGCGATCACCTGGGCGCCCAGCCGCTTGGCCGAGATCGCGAACTCGCGGCCGAGCTCGCCCGAGCCGAGGAGCAGGATCTTCGCCGTGAACGCCATGTGCTTGCCTTCCGATTGGGTTGGCGTGGCTGTGGCGGGATCGGCCGGCAATGTCGAGATTCCGCTGTCAAAGTTGGAGATGTTCTGCTTCTGGTCGAGGCATGCCGAGCGCGATTGCCCCGACCCGCGACCCCTCCCGCACCCGCGCGGGGGTTCAAGCGATTCAACATTTCGCGCAACCACCCGGTTTAATGTCGTGAACCCCGCGGCGCGCCTCCAGGCTGCCATCGACCTGCTCGACAAGATCACCGACGCCGCCCGCGACCAGGGCGGATCGGCCGACACGATCATCGCCCGCTGGTTCGGCGAGCGCCGCTATGCCGGTTCCAAGGACCGAAGGGCGATCCGCGCGCTGGTCTATGATGCGATCCGCATGCTCGGCGAGCGCCCGGAAAGCGGCCGCGCCGCGATACTGGCGCTCGCCGCGCGCCGGCCCGAGCTGGCGGCGCTGTTCGACGGATCGCCCTATGGCCCCGCGCCGATCGTGCCGGGCGAGCCCGTTGCCGAAGCGGGCGTGCTGCCGGGCTGGCTGGCGGCTGCCTTCCTGGCATCGGACCTCGATGCCGATGAGCAGGGAGCATTGCTCGAGCGCGCGCCGCTCGACATTCGCGTCAACACGCTGAAGGCCGATCCGGCGGCGATCCAGGCGGAGATCGCCGGCGCGGTGCCGCTGCCGGGCCTGCCGGCGGGGCTGCGCGTGCCTTCGGATACGGCGATCGAGCAACTGGCCGCCCACAAGGACGGCTTGCTCGAGGTGCAGGATGCCGGCAGCCAGCTGGTCAGCCTGGCGGCGGGCGCCGGGCGCGGGCAGCGCGTCATCGATCTGTGCGCGGGCGGCGGCGGCAAGACGCTCGCGCTCGCCGCGGCGATGGCGAACCATGGTTCGATCCTCGCCTGCGATATCGACCGCCCGCGGCTCTCCCGGCTGATGCCCCGCGCCGAGCGGGCAGGAGTGTCGATCGCCGAAACCCGCCTGCTCAATCCCAACCAGGAAGCCGCGATGCTCGCCGACCAGGCCGGCCGCGCCGATGTCGTGCTGGTCGATGCGCCCTGCTCGGGCACCGGCACCTGGCGCCGCAACCCCGAGGCGCGCTGGCGGCTGACGCCGCAGCGGCTGGACCGTTACGTCGCGACTCAGGCGGCGCTGCTCGATATCGCCGCCGATCTCGTCCGCCCCGGCGGCGTGCTGGTCCATGTCGTCTGCTCGCTGCTCGATGCGGAGGGGGCTGGGCAGGCCGAGGCGTTCCTCGGCCGGCATCCGGGCTGGAGCGCCGAGCCGCTGGCGCTCGGGGCCGGCACACGGCGTGGCCCGGGGCTGCGCTTCACCCCGCTGGGGGACTCGACCGATGGCTTTTTTGTCGCGAGGATGCGCCGGCCATGATAGCGACGGGGCAGATTTCGGAGAATGTGATGCGTTTCACTGCGATTGGGGCAGCCGGTGCGTTGCTGCTGCTCTCGGTTTCCACCTCGCTGATGGCGCAGCGTGCCGACAACCAGATCGATCCGCGCTCGGTGGAACTCGTCAGGCAGGGGCGCGCGGCGCTGGCTGCCGGTAATCTCGAGGGCGCGGGCGATGCGCTGGAAAGCGCGCTGGCGGTGGACCCGCGCAACCGCGAAGCCTATCTGGTCCTCGCCGAGATTGCCCGCAAGAACAGCCTGCCGGGCAAGGCGATCCGCCTTTATCGCGAGGCGCTGAGCCTCGAGCCGAACGACACGGCGGCGCTGCGCGGCCAGGGCGAGGCGATGGTCGCCAAGGGGGCGATGGAGCGGGCCAAGGAGAATCTGGCCAAGATCGAGAAGCTCTGCGCCAAGGGCTGCGCCGACGCGACTCAGCTCTCGGCGGCGATCGCCAAGGGCCCGCCGGTCACCACCGCCCAGGCCGAGCCTGCGCCCGCGCCAAGCGCCACGCCGACGGCCAAGCCCTGATCCTGCCTGCCCGGGTTCTGATCCTGCTTGCAATGTAGGGTTTCGCCTGCTGGGATTTCCCGGCGGGCCGATCCGGTGCCGTCGCTCTTTGACGAGTTCAACCCAGGGTGCGGGCCAGCCCGGCGAATTCCGAGACGGTCACCGTTTCGGCGCGCCGGCTGGAATCGATGCCCAGCGTCTCCATTGCCTGCAGCGCGCCTGGCACGCCCTTCAGGCTCTGGCGCAGCATCTTGCGGCGCTGGCCGAACGCGGCGGCGGTGAGCGTCTCCAGCGTCTTCAGCCGCACGCCTTCGGGCGGCGTGCCGGGGACGATGTGGACGACCGCCGACATCACCTTGGGCGGCGGCGTGAAGGCCGAGCGGTGGACGTGCATCGCGATCTTCGGGGTGGAGCGCCATTGGGAAAGCACCGCCAGCCGGCCATAATGCTCGGTGTCCGGGCCGGCGACGATCCGCTCGGCGACTTCCTTCTGGAACATCAGCGTCAGGCTGGCCCACCACGGCGCCCATTCGGCCGAAAGCCAGCCGACGAGCAGGGCGGTGCCGACATTATAGGGCAGGTTGGCGACGACATGGGGCTTGCCCTGAAACAGCGCGGGCGCGTCCACTTCCAGCGCATCGCCTTCGATGACGCGGAGCTTGCCGGGGAAATAGCTGCCGAGTTCCTCGAGCGCGGGAATGCAGCGCCGGTCACGCTCCACCGCGGTGACGCTGGCGCCGCCCTGAAGCAGCGCGCGGGTGAGGCCGCCCGGACCGGGGCCGACCTCGAACACCTCGGCGCCGTCGAGCTTGCCGGGCACCTTGGCGATGCGGGCGAGGAGCTGGTGGTCGAACAGGAAATTCTGGCCCAGCGCCTTGCTCGCGCTGAGACCATATTTGCCGATGACGTCCCGGAGAGGCGGAAGGCTGGTCACGCCGCGGCTTCGGCCCTGCGCTGCGCGGCGCTGGCGGCCAGCTTGATCGCGGCGATCATCGCCCCGGGATTGGCGGCGTCCTTGCCGGCGATGCCGAAGGCGGTGCCATGGTCGGGCGAAGTGCGCACGATGGGCAGGCCGAGGGTGATGTTCACGCCCTCGTCGAAGTGCAGCGTCTTGATCGGGATCAGCGCCTGGTCATGGGTCGGGCAGAGCGCGGCGTCATAGCCGGCCCGGGCGCGGGCGTGGAACATCGCATCGGCGGCGAAGGGGCCGATCGCGTCGATTCCCTCCTCGCGCAGCCGGGCAATGGCGGGCTGGAGGACGTCGATCTCCTCCCGCCCGATCTCGCCGCTCTCGCCGGCATGGGGGTTGAGGCCGGCAAAGGCGAGCCGGGGGCGCTCGATGCCGAAATTGCGCAACAGGCCGCGCGCGGTGACGCGGGCCTTGGTGAGCACCAGCTCGATGGTGAGCAGCTCGGGCACCCGGGCCAGCGGCTCGTGCACGGTGATCGGCACCACGCGCAGCGTGGGGCCGGCGAGCATCATCACGGCGTTCTCGGGCGAGATGCCGCAGCGTTCGGCGACGAACTCGGTCTGGCCGGGATGGGTGAAGCCGATCTTGTAGAGCTGGACCTTCGACACCGGGCCCGTCACCACGCCGCCGGCGGCGCCGGCATTGGCAAGGCCGACCGCCAGCTCGAGCGACTGGAGCGCGGCCTTCGCGCTGGCCTCGTCGGGGCTGCCCGGCGTGACCTCGCAAGTGTCGCTGACGGCGAGCACCGGGAGCGCGTCGCCGAAGACGCCGGCCGCTTCGTCCGGATTGTCGATGCGGGCCACCGGGCCGTCCCACACCCGCTCGACCGCGCCCGGACAGCCGATGGCGAAGAAGGGCGCGAGCGAGTGAAGCTCGCGCGCCTTCCATGCCTTGGCGGTGATCTCGGGGCCGATTCCGGCCGAATCGCCCATGGATATGGCGAGCGGCCGGATCACCTCAGCGATATTCGATGAGCGCGTCGCGCCGCAGGTCGCGGAGCATGCGCTGCGCACGCAGATTGGTACGCTTGTCGGCCTCGCCGTCCTGGATCTGCTCGAGCGAGGGCAGGCCGGCCGCCGGCGGATCGTCGCGGCCGCATACGACGAGAACGCGCACGCCGTCCTCGATCGTGCCGAAGGGCTGGGTCACCTGGCCCACCTGCAGCGGCAGGATGATCTGCTGGAGCGCGGGCGGCAGCTCGCCGATGATCACGCCGTCCTTCTCGACCACCTCGGCATTCTGCGCGGCGGCGACGTTGGACGCATCGCCGCAGCCCTTGATGGCCTGGGTCGCCTGCGCGAACTGGCCGGCGCGCGCCGTGGCCTGCGCCTCGGTCGTGCCCTTGGGGAAGGAGATGGTGATCTGGCGCAGCGAGAGCTTGGCGCCCCGCGGATCGGCCATGCCGACCTTGCGCTTGTCGGCGAGGTAGACGACCGTGAAGCCGGTGGTGAGCGGGATCGGACCGGCGACCTGGCCGGGCTGCATCTCCTCGACGGCCTTGGTCATCTCGTCGGGCAGGATGCCGGGAGCGAGGCGGACCCAGCCGAGATCGCCGCCCTGGCCCTTGGTCGAGCTCTCCGAATAGGTCTTGGCGAGATAGTCGAACGGCGCGCCTTCCTTCATCTGCTGGATGATGCGCTGCATGCCCGCATAGACTTCCTGCTTACGGTCTTCGGTCGCGTTCATGTAGATTTCGTAGACGTGATATTCCTCGCTGCCCTGCGCGGCCTTGAGGCGGTCGAGAATGGCCTTGGCCTCCTCGTCGCTCACGTTGATGTCCACCTTGCGGCGCAGCAGGCGGCTCCAGGCGACTTCGCCCTCGACCTGCTTGCGCATCGTCCGCTCCGACGCGCCGGCCTGGCGCAGGAAGGCGCGCATCTGCTCGGGCGTCTTCTGGAGGCGGCGCGCGACCGAGGCGAAGCTCTGGTCGATCTCCTTGGGGTCGACCTTGATCTCGTTGGCCTTGGCCTCCTGGATCTGCAGCGTCTCGTCGATCAGCTGGCGCAGGATCATCATGCGATACTGATCGCGTTCTTCCGGCTTCAGGTTGAGCTTGTTGAGCGCGATGATCAGGTTGAGCCGCTGGTCGACGTCGGTGCCGGTCAGCACCGTGTCGTTCACGATCGCGGTGGGCTTGCGGACGTTCGGATCGGCCTTGCCGAACAGCTTGAGATCGCGGGGAAGGTCGAGCTGGGCGGCGAGCGCCGCTTCCTGTTCCTCCTGCGTCGCCGGTGCCGGCGCAGGTGCGTTCGGGGCGGTCTGCGCCATGGCGGCGGAGGCCAGGCTGGAGATCGCGAGCGCCAGAACGGACGAGCGGCCTGCGCGGATCGCCTTGGTAACACCAATGTTCACGTGAATCCGTACCCTCAAATCTGCCGGAAGCGTGGCGCTTACTGGCCAATTGTGCCTGAACTTAGGCTTACCGGCGGTTCCCCTCTGCCGCGGAGCCTAGCGTCCGAGATTCTTGAACGCCAGCGTGAACAGATAGGAGTTGCCGCGCGACGCGTCGCCAGTGGTGGCATAGTCGCGCTTCCAGGTGAAGCCCAGCCGCAGGCAATCGTCCTCATAGGTGATGCCGACGCGGTGGCGCACCGGCTCGAACCCGTCGGAGAGCGAGGTCGGATCCTCCTTGCGGTCGGTGAGGTCGACCAGCGTCGAGCCCGAGATCGACCAGAAGCGTGCGATCTGGACGCGCGCGCCGAGCCGCAGCTCCTCGCGGTCCTGCAGGTCCTCCAGCGACGCGCTGATGTTGCGGTTGAGGCGCAGATAGCCGAGCTGGATATAGGTTGACCGCGAGCCGAGCGTCATGTCGACTTCGTTGCGGCGGAAGGCGAGGTTGTCCTTGTCCAGCCGGTAGCGATGGGTGAAGCTGATGAAGTCGCGGAAGCGGATCACCGTGCGGCCGACGATGTCGGAAACCCGGTCGGTCAGCCCCGTCCCGTCGGGGAACAGCGTGGGGCGCGACGAGATGCGGTAGCTCTGGCCGATATTCGCGTCGATCGAGAAGCCCGGCAGGTAGAGCGCATAGTCCATGCCCCAGGTGAACCGGGTCGAATCCTCGAACCGGTCATAACCCGGGAAGCGATTGAGCGCGAAGAGGTTGGAATCCTCCAGATCCACCGCGCGGGCGTCTTCGTTGGGGACTTCCAGATTGGCGATCTTGGGCGAGGCGACGACCTGGAAACGCGGCGTGATTCGCTGGGTGCCGCCGAACAGGCTGCCGACCAGCGGCCATTTCACGTCCACCGCCGCGGCGGCGATGCCGCGGGTGTGGAAGCCATCCTCGCCGCGATAGCTGACCACGCTGGTCAGGTTCGTGTCCGAGGCGTTGTAGAGATCGCCCCGGGCATAGGCGGTTAGCGTCACTTCCTGACCCCAATTGGTCAGGCGGCGCAGGTCCCAGCGGGCGCTGGCGAAGGCGCGCTGCGAATCCTGCCCGTCCGAGCGGCCGATCGCCAATGTGTTGAGCTGGAACTCGAAGCGCCCGCCGACCAGCCCGTCGTCCATCCGGCGGCGATAGTCGATCTCGGGCAGGGCATAGGGCTGCAGGCCCTGACGATCGCCGACCCGCAGCGTCTGCACCACCCAGGCATTTATCGAGAAATAGCTATCGGCATCAATACGTTCTACGCGAATATTGTTGCGCAGCCTGTCATCGCGCGAAATGTCGTAGCGGCGCAGGAAGGTGCGATCGGTAGTCAGCCGCAGCGAGGCGCTGACGCTCCAGGCCGGATCGAGCTGGAAATTGCCGACCGCGTCGAAATAGCCGCGGAAATCGTTCTTCGAAGTGGCCGGCGTGACGGGAACCGTCAGATCGTCCGCCCGGCGGCTATAGGTGCCATAGGCGCTGAGCCGGAAGGCGCCGAGCGCATTCAGCTCGCGATAATCGGCCTGCAGCACCGGCAGCACGTTGGTGTAGATGCGCGGCGTGATCGTCAGGTCGCGATTGGGCGCGAAGCTGAGATAATAGGGCAGCGCGAACTGGAAGCCGTTGGTGCGGTTGTAGCGCAGGTCCGGCGACAGGATGCCGCTGGCGCTCTCGCCGCCCACCGGGTGCGAGAAGACCGGCAGCGGGATCGTCGCGAAGCCGAACACCGAGACGCGGGCGCCGGTGTAGCGCAGCCGCTTGCTGTCGGGATCATAGACTACCCGGTCCGCGGTGACCTTCCAGGTCGGCTCCTTGGGGCATCCCTCCGAATCGCCGACCGCGCAGGGCGTGTAGGCGGCGTTGTGGACGATGAAGCTGCCGTCCTCATGGCGCTCGCCGCGCTGGGCGGCAACGCGGCCGCCCGCGTCGAGCACGACCAGCATGTTCTGGACGACGCCGTCCTTCAGCGTGTCGGTCAGCTCGATCTTGTCGCCATAGGCGCTGTCGCCCTGCGGATTGACCAGGACGACATTGCCCTCGGCCACGACCTGGCCCGACTTGCGGTTCCACACCACCTTGTCGGCGCGCAGCCGCTCGCTGCGGCGATAGAGGCGGACGTCGCCGGTGGCGGTCACCACGTCCTGCTCATTGTCATATTCGAGCTGGTCGGCGGTAAACTGGATCTGGTCCTCGCCCTCGGGCAGCGCCGTCGGCGACGGGGGCGGCGGCTCGACCGCCGGAGTCTGCAGATTGGGGGCGGCCGCCGGAATCGGGGCCGGCGCGGGCGTGGGCGCGCCCTGATTCGGCTCGGTCTGCGTCTGCGCGCGCGCCTCGGCCGCCAGGCACAGGCCCAGCGCGGCCGACAGCAGCAAGGCCTTGCGCGTCACTTCGATTCCCACCTTTGCTTCAACTCCCGTGCACGCGGCCCCTACCGCCCTATCGCAGCGGTTGCGCCATCGCAACGTCACGTGCGTTGGCCCGAACGCACGGAAACGCTAACAGGAGCCATGCAGGTCGATTTCTACCATCTGACGCAGCTTCCCCTGGAACGCGCGCTGCCCCGTATCGCCGAGCGCGTGATCGAGGCCGGCGGGCGGCTGCTGATCGTGGCGGGCGAGGCGAGCCAGCGCGCCCGGCTCGACCAGCTGCTCTGGACCTATGCGCCCGACAGCTTCCTGCCCCATGGCCAGGCCGGCGGGCCCGATGACGATCGCCAGCCGGTGCTGATCGCCGCCGAAGCGGGCGCCGCGGCCAATGGCGCGCGCAACGTCGCGCTGGCCGACGGCGTGTGGCGCGAGGAGGCGCTGGGCTTCGAGCGGGTCTTCCACTTCTTCGGCGAGGAGCGGATCGCCGAAGCGCGCATCGCCTGGAAGGCGCTGGCGGACCGCGACGGGGTGGAGCGCAACTATTGGAAGCAGAATGCGCAGGGCCGCTGGGAGAAGGCGGCCTGAGTTGCAGGCGCCGGACGCCCAAAAGCGCTCCGGAAAGAACAGTATCGCGCGACCGGGCAAGCGCATGCCTATAGGGGACGCTTGCATCGTGTGCCGCCCGGGACTAGGGAGCCGCGACTTTTCCACAACTTCAAAAGCAGGAGCCGCACGGCCATGGCCGCGAACCGGACCTTTTCGATCATCAAGCCCGACGCCACCCGCCGCAACCTGACCGGCGCGGTCACCAAGATGCTGGAGGAGGCCGGCCTGCGCGTCGTCGCTTCGAAGCGCATCCAGATGAGCCGCGAGCAGGCCGAGGGCTTTTACGGCGTCCACCGTGAGCGCCCCTTCTTCAACGACCTGGTCGAGTTCATGATCTCGGGCCCCGTCGTCGTGCAGGTGCTCGAGGGCGAGAACGCCGTGCAGCGCAACCGCGACATCATGGGCGCCACCAACCCGGCCAACGCCGATGCCGGCACCATCCGCAAGGAACTGGCCGAATCGATCGAGGCGAACTCGGTGCACGGTTCGGACTCGGACGAGAACGCCGAGATCGAGATCAACTTCTTCTTCAAGACGGAAGAGATCGTCGGCTGATCGCCGAGGTTTCTACACCGATTTGGATGCGAAAGGCCGGGGTGGAAACTCCGGCCTTTTTCGTTTCCGGATGGCGGCGGATTTCGATGCCGCATGCGAGGGCTTCGTCCCCGGGTTTGAAACCGTGGCCCGCCTCCATTTCCGTCATCCCCCCTTTGCGAGGACGACGGAAGAAAGGGGAAACCTGATCGAGGCCTAGCGCATGGCGAGATGGCCGCAGCCGCGCATCTGGCTCGTGCCCGGCACCAGGCCCTCCGCCGTCACCGTCACGCTGTGCAGGAAGCTGGCGCCCGCATCGTCCTTGCAGGGTTCGCGCTTGATCTCGACGATCACCGGCCGGAGCGCGCCGGCTGCCCGAATCTCGCCGCTCAGGACGATCAGGGTGCTCGGCGCGTCCGCCGGCTGGCCCTTGTAGAACAGCTTGAAATCGCTCTGTCGCGAGCCGCTGGCCCAGACGAGGCTGGCGTCATGGGCGCCGCCGCCGGTGGAGGTGATGTCGATGCTCCAGCCTTCGCCGCCGCCGTTGAAGGCAGGGACCGGGCTCAACTGGCCTCCGCGCAGCTCCGGTGGCGGCCCGGAGGTCGAAGTCGATTGGGTGCAGCCGGCCAGCGCCAGCATCGTCATTGCGATCATCGCGCGCATTGCGAAATCCTCCCTCTGTCGTTTCCCGAAGCTGCAAACGCGGCGCGGGGATCGCGGTTGCCGAAGGGCCATCGATTGCGAAGCCGGGCCCGGCTATCATGGTCGGACGATCAGCATGCAAAAAGGGGGCGCGACCGAATGCGTGGGCTTGGAATTGCGGCGGCGCTGATATCGGCCGCCCTGCCTGGTAATGCCGGGGCCGCGGTGCTGCATCCGAAGGTGGTCATCCTGGGATATTTCGAGACCAGCAAGGCCTATGGCGAGAAGGGCTATTGGGGAGATGCCGACAAGCCGGGCGAGCTGCATCACTGGATCGAGGGCCTGAACCTCAAGCGGCGGCTGCCGGTGAGGGGAGCGTTCAACCCGGTCTGGGCGAATGCCGACGGATCGATCATCGCAATGAAGATCGGGCCCAACAGCCTGCATCCCGCCGTGAACCTGATGGCGCTGGGCCTGGACGCGAATTTCGACCTTTCCCGCTCCTACTGGCTGATCAACGGCATTGCGGGCACGTCGCCGGAGACGGGGACCATCGGCGACCTGATCTGGACGGATTTCGTCGTCAACGGCGACGTCGCCCATGAGATCGACGCCCGCGAGATCCCCGCCGACTGGCCGGAGGGATATTTTCCGGCCGGCAAGACCAGGCCCTATCCCGAGCCGCGAGTGGCGGCGGGCTCGCCGGAGGATGTCCGCGGCTGGACCGGCCCATTCCGGACGAACCGCGCGCGGACGGTCACCATGCTGAATGCCTCGCTTGCCCGCTGGGCGTATCGGCTGACCGTCCGCGTCGCGCTTCCGGACAATGCCGAGATGCGGGCCGTACGCGAGGAATATGACCAGCCCCGGGCGCGTTCGGCGCCGGAGGTCGCGATCGGATCGACGCTCTCGTCCGAAACCTTCTGGCTCGGCGGCCGGCTGGATGCCTGGGCGCGCCGCTGGGTCGCCTATATGACCGATGGCCGCGGCACGTTCCGCACCACCGAGACCAACGACGCCGGGGCGATGGTCGCGCTGTCGGCGCTGGGTCGGGCAGGGCGGGTGGACCCGGACCGGGTCCTGCTGCTCCGCGCGGCGAGCAACTTCGACATGCCCCCCAGGGCCGTGCCGGCATCGGAGCAGCTGGTGCGGGAGGGGCCGCAATCCTTCGCCGGCTATCTGCCAGCGCTGGACGGGCTCTACCAGGTGGGCGCGCCGGTGGTGCGCGAGATTGTCCGCGGCTGGTCGGGCTACTCCAAGGCGCCGCCACGGTGAGGAGGCGCGCCAACCCTCTGGTCCGATGGGTCGGCGCCGAAGCCCGCACCGGCGATGCCTAGCAATTATTACTGCGCATCTTCAAATTATACACTCGTGAATCGCTATCCGCCACGATGATCACCGGAACATTATCCGCACGGTCGATCCTGTAGAACATGGGATAGTTCGCCTTGGAAACGGAAATTCCGCCATCGGGCAAGGCTATTATGTTGAAATCGGAATTGAGGATCAGGCCTACTTTTCTGAATTCGATACTATACTTGAATGGCTTGTCATTTATCGTGAGGTGATCCTGCATCAAGTGCAAGCGGATGCCCCCATCGTCGTAGCATCCAAGAAAAGGCCCTGGGTCGCGCGGCTTCGGCTCCTTGTTGATGTCGCAGGAGGCAACAAGCATCGCGCAACCCAGCGCGGCTACTAAGGACAGTTTAGCTACCAACGACGTGACACCCACTGATCGAAGTATCTCCGGCAGTAGCGGTCAGAGCGCCACTGAAGTTCGCGATCGAGAGACCCGGGATATCTTTCGAATATCCCAGGGAACCACCCTGCGAAACCCATTCGCCATCCACATTCTGCGTGGCGGAATAGCTGGCGCCGATCGGCCCATAGGATATGCCGGCCGACGCCGTCTCGCCATAGCCGACAAAGTCCGCCAGCGAGCGGGCGCGGCCATAGTCCCTGGTGAAGCCCGCCCCGACTCCAAGGCCGGCGCCAAAGGTCTTGTAGTTCCCCCAGGAGCCGGTCCTCAGATTGGTCCATTGTCCCCAGCTGACCTGAAGCCCGCCGCCAATGATCGCCGTGCCGGTGGCGCCGCCATATTCGATTTCCCCGCTCTGCTCGAGCGCCCTTTCGCAATCGGTCTTTGGCCGTGTCGGCTTGGGCGGCGTGGGCTTGGGCGGGGACGCGCCGCGCCCGCCGCCACCGCCCCTCGGCGCATCGCGGGCGTCAGGGCTGATCGTCTTCATGGGATAGCAGTAGATCTGCGGCGCGGTTACCGTGATGAAGCTTCCCGGCGTCGCGTCCTGCCGGCTCGATCGGGCAACCGGCATTTCACCGGGGCCGCAGTCCCTGAGCCCGGACGGATCGCTGAAATTGATCGGATCGCCGGTGACATAATTGTACAGGTTCATCCCGGCGTCATAGCCGATCGGATCGGTCTGCAGGAATCGTCCCAGGGTCGGCGAGTAGATGCGGGCCTTGTAATAGGACATGCCGAGTTCGGGCAGCCAGGCCTGGCCGGTATATTGGAACCGCCCGATATTGCCCGTGCCCGGGATGCCATATTCGTCATAGCTGTTCACGCCGATGCCGTTGCCCGAGCTGTCGCTCACCGTGGTCACCGAGCCGCGCTCATCGGCATGCAGCCAGCGCCGGTCGCTCGTGCCGGATCCCTCGTACCACAACAGCGCCTCGTCGGCGCCGGGACCGAACACGTAGCGCCGCAACACGCTGCCACTGGGGTTGGCGACCTCCGCCGCCATGTTGCCGCCGTCATAGACGAAGCGGGTCGAGGTGCTGGTGTCATATTCGGACAGCCGCCCCAGCGCGTCGTAATAGAGCGTTACGCCGGGCCCGGATTTGAGCAGATTCTCCGACGAATAGGTGTAGCCGGCGCTTCCCGAGCTCGTCAGGTTGCCGCGCGCGTCATAGCCGATGCCGGTCGGGCCGGCCGTTGTCGCCTGGTTGAGGCCATTGATCGTGTAGCCGCGATCGACATTGTAGTGCCCGTTCCACGCATAGGCGTCGTTCGAGCGGGTCTGCGCGGTGATCTGCCCCGCCGGATTGTAGACGAAGCCGTGCGTGAAGTCATAGGCGCTGCCGGCCAGGTCCTGGGTGAGCGAAGCCAGGCGCGAGGCGCCGTCATAGCCGTAGCTCGTGCCGGTGCCGTTGCCTCGGGCGATGCCGGTCCGCCGGCCGAGCTGATCATAGCTGTAGCTTGCCAGCACGCCCAGCCCCGAGGCCGCGCCATTCTCGCGGATCGCGGTCATCTCGCCGGTGACCAGATAGTCATAGGTTATATAGAAGCCGTCCCACCAGTTCATCCGCGTGCGCCTGCCGGCAAGATCATATTGATAGCCGATCGTGCCGAAGGGCTGGGCTTCGCTGGTCAGCCGCCCCAGCGAGTCATAGCTGAAGCCGTGCGTGATGTCGGGGCGCACCATGCTCGTCACCTGGCCGAGCAGGTTGTAGCCATAGGTCACGTCGGGCTCGCTGCCGGGCAGGTCCTTCAGCGTCATCCGGTTGAGATTGTCATAGCTATAGGCGATCACCTGTCCGTCGCGCAGCCGCCAGGACGAGACATTGCCCGCGGCGTCATAGCTCAGCTGCTCATAGTCTGTGGC
The DNA here is from genome assembly GCF_029870595.1 of Sphingomonas sp. CBMAI 2297. Lineage (GTDB taxonomy): Bacteria > Pseudomonadota > Alphaproteobacteria > Sphingomonadales > Sphingomonadaceae > Sphingomonas. The sequence continues at coordinate 180,685 of NZ_JAPDIR010000009.1, read as the reverse complement.
GGAGCTGGTGCCCGAGCCGGTGGTGGCTACCGGATAATAGGTCTTCGAGAGCCGGCCGAGCCCGTCATATTCGTAGCTGGTCTTGTTGCCCTCGCCATCGGTCACGCTCGCCAGCTTGCTGTTGTCGGTATAGGCCTTCGTGACGTCGTCAGCCTGGTCCGTCGTGCCATAGGCAGTCTGCACCTTGGTGAGCCGATCGGCCTCGTCATAGATGTTGCGCGTGATCCGATCGGGGCCGGCGCTGCCCGTCGTCGCCAGCGCGCAGGCGCCCGGCAGCGCGCTCCAGGTCGCGCTGTTCATCCGCAGCGCCGTGCAGTCGAGCCGTCCGGCCGCGTCATAGCTGTACTGGGTCACCTGGAAGGCGGTGCCGCCGGCGCTCGCCACTTCCTTCGTCTTGTGGTCCACGCCATCATAGTCGGTGGCGAGTTGCTGCTGCGGCGAGAAGCCTGCCCAGTCGCTGTCGCTCTGGCTGTTCACATTGCCGATCTCGACCAGCGTTGCCCGGCCCTTGGCATCATAGGTGAACCGCCTCGCCCGCGGCAGGAGCGAACCGCCGCCGTCCGGGTCCGGGCTCACCACGCCGACAAGCTGGCGGGCGGCGTCATAGCGATAGCGGGTGGTGTCGGCGGTGCCCGAAAGCGGGCCGTCGACGGTGATCACGTTGCCGACATCGTCATAGCCGATCGTGGTCGTGGCGGTGAGCGAGCCATTGCCCGCTCCCTTGCTCACCACATTGGGCAGGCCGTTGGTATCGTAGGAGATGCTGGTCTTCACTTCGTCGGCGGTGCCCGCGCAGGAGGCAGTGGTCTGGCAGGTCGAAACACCGCCGACCTGCTGCGTGCCGTTCACCGTCACATAGCTATAGGTGGTCGCCGGCCGTACGGCACCCGTGCTTGCCGCCGGCGCGGTGGCGGTCAGCAGCTTTCCGGTCGTGCTGTTGTAGCTATAGTCGGTCTGGTTGCCCTTCGGGTCCTTTGTCCAGTTGGGCTGGTTGCATTTCGCGACGCTGGTGCAGGAGGTGTCATAGCCCGCGGTCGTCACGACATCGGCCAGGCCCGAGCCCGATTTGGCCACCATGCGCGCCTCGGTAAGGTTCCCGCGGCCGTCATAGGTGAGCTGGGTGTAATTGCCCTCCGGCGCCGTGATCTTGGTGACGCGCCCGCTCGTGTCGTAATCCCAGCGCGTCGTCTTGCTGATCGGCGCGGGCGTGGTCGCCGACTTCATCCGCTGCAATGCAATGTCGAACGTGTAGACAGTGGCATGGCCGAGCGGATCGGTGACCGTGGTCGTCCGCAGTCCGGCGCTGTCGGCATAGCCGTACGTCGTCGTCCCCGCCGCATTGGTGACGCTGAAGACGCGGTTCGACCCGTCATAGGTGACCGTCACGTCCTCCCCGGCGCTTCCCGCGCGCTGGATCCCGACAAGGCGACCCGTATTCGTCCGGAATATGGTGGCGCGCCCCAGCGGGTCGGTGATCGTCAGATAGGCATTGCCGCCGCCAAAGCTGGAAGAGAACCCCTGATAGCGGCTGCTTGCGCCCGCGACCTTGGTGTTGGTGAGCCACACGCCATTGGTCAGCGACCAGTTGTACCAGTCGGTGCTGAAGATGTCGCTGGGATCGGCGAAGGCAGGGCCGTTGTCGAACGTCAGCTTGTATCCGGAGTTATTCTGCACGCTGGACACGCGATACGCATAGGCATGGGCGGTGCAGATCTGGCCGTCGGCGCCTTCCTTCGATTGCGAGCAATAATACAGGCTCTCGAAGGTAAAGGTCAGCGTTTCGCCGGAGGGTTTCGTTATGTCGGTTACGACGCCGATGACGGTATTGAACGGTATTCCGCCGGCATAGGTCTTGTTGAAGTGAATGACCGTTCCGTCGCTCAGGGTATAGGTGTAGACGCTGCCGCTGAGCGACAGGGTGGATCCATTGCCTTCGGTCGCGGTGAAGGTGCTGCCCGATACCGTGAAGTGGTCGCTCTTGCCGGCATAGGCGACAAAGGCTCCGCCGCTGTCTATCCGCAACGTGGCGACCAGATTGTCGCCCCAGACATTGCTGCCGCGCAGCAGCTTGCGATGGACGAATCCCTGCCCGCCGCCCTGTCCGGCGGTGAGCGCCGGGCCATCGGCGTTCATCGTGCCCAGGAACAGATCCACTCCGTTCGCGTCGAGGTTCTCGCGGACCGGGACATTGGCCGCAACTTGCGCCCTTACCGCCGGCGCGAACGACATGCCGCCGATCGCGGCCGTGGCAAGGATCGAGCAGGCAAGGAGCTTGGAGACGGCGCGACGGCCGCCCGGGCGCATGGCCCCGACGCATTTCAGCATGGCTTCCCCCTATTGGAGCAGGTCTATCCGATGGGATGATTGGCGAAGTGGCGAGTCAGGGCGCCGGATTTGGAGAACCGGTGACCTTCACATTCTTGCGGTTGTTCGCCTTGTCATGGGTGTATTCGGCCTTGACGCCGTTGTTCACCGTGCCCGAGCGCTCGACCTTTACCAGCCGGCCCTTGGCATCATAGGTGTAGGTGACGGTTTCCGAAGCCTGCACCGACGAAGTGATCATCGCAGCCAGGCCGAGACTGATGAGAAACCTCATGCACATCTCCCCCTCTCTCGCTTGAAAGAATCGAAGTCGCCCTTTGCAAGCAAGTCGAATATTTATGTAAATTGGCGTCTTGACAATATTAGAAATGCGTAACGAAAATTCATCCATTTCGGATGTTATCTTATTCAAAATTCGCGGAGATGCATGAGGGCTGCCATGTTGCTTCGCGCTGGAGCAGGCGTCGCAACTTCGGCGGATCGATCCCTGGCCACGGAGCGACATTGCCAGCGTGGCTTGCGGTTTCGGGTTGGCGCGATCAGCTGCGCGGCAGGGTGATCGTGGCCACCAGGCCGCCGCCTTCGCGATTGGCGAGGCTGATCTCGCCGCTGGCGTCGCGGACGATGGCGCGGGCCAGCGCGAGGCCGAGGCCGGCGCCGCCGGTCTCGCGGTTGCGCGATTCCTCGAGGCGCGTGAAGGGATCGAAGACCTTTTCCAGCTTCTCCGGCGGGATGCCCGGGCCGCGATCGCAGACTTCGATCGCGACGCGCTGCTCGCCCGGGCGGAGATGGACCTCGGCGCCGCCGCCATATTTGACGGCATTCTCGATCAGGTTGCGCACCGCGCGGCGCATCAGCGCGGGGCGCAGGTGCATGCGCAGCCGGGGCGCCTCCTCGAAGGTCACGTCCCGGCCGAGATCGCGGAAATCCTCGACCACCGCGTCGATCAGCGCCGAGAGGTCGACATCGGTGGGCGGCTCGCTCGGGCGCCCGAGCCTGGCGAGGCTGAGGATGTCGTCGAGCGTGCGGTTCATCTCGTCGATCGTGTCGGCCATGCGGGCGCGATCGTCCTCGTCCTCGACCGATTCGATGCGGACCCGCAGCGCGGCGAGCGGCGTGCGCAGGTCGTGCCCGATCGCGCCGAGCATGCGGTCCTTCTCGTCGAGCATGCCCGTCACCCGGGTGCTGAGCGCGTTATAGGCGGCGATCACCGCGCGCACGTCGCTCGGGCCGCTTTCCTCGACCGGCCGGGCGCCGTCGCCGGGATGGAAATCGCGCGCGGCGATGGCAAGCTTGCGCAGCGGCCGGGCGATGCGGTGGCCGGCCCAGAGGACGGGCAGGAGCACGACGATATAGAGGATGAGCGTCTGGGCGAGCAGTTGCAGGATCAGGGCGCGCTCCGAGCGCGGCCAGGCCGAACTGAGCGAGAGCCAGCCCTTGCCGGGCAGCTCGACCGCCACCATCAGCTCGGCGCCCATGCGGCGGAGGCGATCGGCGCGGGCGGGATCCATGCGCTTGAGCAGCGGGCGGCTGCCGTCGATCGGCCGGACCACGGCGATGACCTGCCCGATGGCGACGCCGCCATCGGTGAGCCCGCGGCGAAAGTCGCGTTCGATGTCGCTGCGGCGGACGAGCTCGGCGGGAATCGGATTGACGGGGCCGAAATCGACGCGCCCGCGCAGTTGGCGACGCCCCTCATGCCCGCCGCGCCGCTCGGCCATGCCGGGCGCATCCGGGCGCGGGTTCACCGGCGCGCCGAGCCGCTCGGCGGCATCGATCAGCCGGGTGACGGTGGGGACGATCACCTGGGCGAAGCGAGCGCTCTGGCGCTCGCGGACGAGGAAACCGAAATTGATCGCCTGGGCGACGAACAGCGCCACCGCGACGAGCAGGGCGATCTGGCCGGGAAGCGAGCGGGGGAAGAGGCGAGTCATCGGGAAGCTGTCATCCCGGCGGAAGCCGGGATCTCGTGCCTCAGGCCGTTCGCTTGCCGCCTGGGATCCCGGCTTTCGCCGGGATGACGAATGCTCGTCACAGCCGCGTCACTTCGGCCGCCAGCGTGTAGCCGCCGCCCCAGACGGTCTTGATGATCGCCGGGTTGCGGGGATCGGGCTCGATCTTCTTGCGCAGGCGGCTGACCTGGTTGTCGATCGCGCGGTCGAAGGCGGCGGCCTCGCGGCCCTGGGTCAGGTCGAGCAGCTGGTCGCGGGTCAGCACCGCGCGGGGCCGGGTGACCAGCGCGTGGAGCAGGCTGTATTCGCCGGTGGAGAGCGGAACCGAGACGCCCTCGCGGTCGACCAGGGCGCGCTCGCCGGTCTTGAGCACCCAGCCGGCAAAGGCGAAGCTGCCCGCATCGGGCGCATGCTGTCGAGTGCCGCCGGCCTGGAGCCGGCGCAGCACCACCTTGATGCGGGCGGCGAGCTCGCGCGGGGAAAAGGGCTTCACGACGTAGTCGTCGGCGCCCATCTCGAGCCCGACGATGCGGTCGGTCTCCTCGCCCCGGGCAGTGAGCAGGATCACCGGCGTGTCGCTGCTCTCGCGGATGTGGCGGCAGAGCGACAGCCCGTCCTCGCCGGGCATCATGATGTCGAGCACCACCAGGTCGATGGCATAGGCGGCCATGCGGGCCCGGGCGCCCTCGGCATCGCCGGCCTGGGTGATCCGGAAACCCTGCTTGGTGAGATACTGGGCGAGCGGCTCGCGGATCGAGCGTTCATCCTCGACGAGCAGGAGATGCGGCGTGTCCGGCATGTCGGGTTCGTAAGTCATGGGCATGCCGCAAGACAAGGGGTGCCCGGGCGGGTGAGGAGGCAAACCCGCCCGGGCCAGAGCGGGCGGGCTCAGTTGCTCTCCGAGCCGCCCGGCGGGGGACCGCGACGTTCCATCCGCGTGCGCATCGCCGCGAACTCGGCCTGATCGATCTTGCCGTCGTGATTGGTGTCGAGCCGGTCGAAGCGGCGCTCGGCCTGGGCCTGCATGTCGGCAAGCGTCATGTCGCCGGCCATGCCGCGACCGCCACCGCCACCGCCACCGGGACGCGCGGCGGCGCGCTCTTCCGGGCTGACCTTGCCGTCATGGTTGGTGTCGAGCCGCGCGAAGCGGGCGGCGACATCGGCCTGGAATTCTTCCTTGGTGATCACGCCGTCATGATTGGTGTCGAGCCGGTCGAACATGCCGCCGCCGGGCGGGGGCGGAGCCGGCGGCGCGTCTTGCGCGAAGGCCGGGGCGCCCAGCAGCGTCGCGCCAAAGGCGGCGGCGAGGAGGAACTTCTTCATCGGGGTCGAACTCCTGTGTTCCGGGGGTGTCGCCCCGACAGGATTCGATTTCTGGACAGCAGCTGTCGCATGGATTTGTCATGCGCCCGGGAAACTGTCGCAAATTGTCTCAGCCGAAGATGGCGACTCCCTGCATCGCCTCGGCGACGGGTTCGCCCGCCGCGTTCCAGATCGCCATGCGCTGGGTGGAATAGCCGTGGTGCGCGGTATCGGCGGCGGCGTGGAGCAGCCACCAGCCATCGGTGGTGCGCGGCTCGGCGGTCTGGAAATTGATCTGCCAGTTCAGCGAGCTGAGCGGCGTGCGGCGCTCCTCGATCAGCTTGAAGGCGGCGGGCGGCAGCGCATCGCCGATCGCCATCAGCTCGACGAACGGATGAAGGCCGGCGGACGCGCGCAGCCGGGCCCAGCGCAGCCATTCGGCCGGGCCGGTGCCGTCCCGGTGGTCCTGGAAGTTGAAGTTGCCGGTGAAGAAGTCCTCAGGGCCCGTATAGAGCTCGGCGTCCGGCACCGGCGGGGGCAGGGGCGCGCGCGGCGCCGCGTCATGGGCGAGGGCCGAGGCGAGCGGCGCCATGAACACGAAGGTTGCGCGCAGGCCGAGCCCCGCCTCCGAGACGACGTCGGACTGGAGGAAAGCGGCGTTGCGGCCGCGGCGGAGCTTCGTCGCGGTGACGGTCACGTCGCCGGCGAGCGGCCCGATAAAGGCGATCTGGGCCGAGCGGAGCGGCGGCAGCTCGGGCTCGGCCTCGAGCGCCGCCTGGAGCGCCAGCGCGGCGGACAGGCCGCCATAGGCGGTGCGGCCTTGCATCCAGTCGGCGGGCACGGCCGTGGTGAAGCCGCCGTCGGTGCGTGCCGCTCCCGCCAATAGGTCCGCGAGCGGCGTCATCCCGCGGCGTACCGGTCGCGCAGCTCGCGCTTGAGGACCTTGCCGATCGCGTTACGGGGCAGCTCGTCGAGCTTGACCAGATCCGCCAGGCGCTGGGTCTTGCCGACCCGGGCGTTGAACCAGGCGAGCACCTCGGCCGGGTCGCCCGGGCCGGTGAAGAAGCCGACCGGCGTCTCGCCCCATTGCTCCGAGGGGATGCCCACCACCGCGCAATCCGCCACGCCGGGGTTCCCGGCCAGCTCCGCCTCGAGGTCCGAGGGGTAGATGTTGAACCCGCCCGAGATGATCAGGTCCTTCTTGCGGTCCATCAGGATCAGGAAGCCGTCCTCGTCGAAGCGGCCGACATCGCCGTGGCGAATGTAGCGATTGCCCTCGGCGTCGTGCCAGCTGGCGTCGCGCGTCGCCTCGGCGCGGCCGTGATAGCCGCTCATCATCGCGCCCGAACGGCCGACCACTTCGCCCATCTCGCCCTGCGGCACTTCGTTGCCCGCCTCGTCGATCAGGCGGATGTCCTGCCCCGGCAGCGGCGTGCCGACGGTGTGGAGCTTGGTGGGATGCATGTTGCAGAGCAGGGCAGTGGTGCCGCCGCCCTCGGTCATCCCGTAATATTCGACGAGCAGGCCCGGCCAGCGGGCGAGCACATCGGCCTTCAGCGCCGCGGAGAAAGGCGCGCTGGTGCAGGTCTTGAGGACGAAGGACGAGAGGTCGAAGCTGTCGAAATCGGGCAGCGCCATGATCCGCTGATACTGGACGGGCACGAGCATCGCATGGGTGGCGCGATGCCTCGCCGCCTGGGCCACGAAGGCGTGCGCGTCGAACTTGCCGAGCAGCACCGCGGTGCCGCCCCAGGCGATGGTGGGGATGAAGCTGACCAGCGTGGTGTTCGAATAGAGCGGGGTGGCGACCATCGTCACCGCATTGGCGAAGCCGCCGGGCGCGCGGGCGATGTGGATCCACCGCATCGCCTGGGGCTGGACGATGCCCTTGGGCACGCCGGTGGTGCCCGAGCTGTAGATGATGTTGAAGGGATCGTCCGGGCCGACCTCGACCGGCACGGGCCTGCTGCCCTCGGGGGCCAGGAAGGCGTGAAAAGCGAGGCCGGCCTCACCATCGTCGAGCGCCACCCGCTTCGCTGCGACGGTCGCGTCGCCCAGCGCCTTCGCGCCGGTGGCATCGAGGAACAGGATCTTCGCGCCGCAATCGGCGATCATCGCGGCGAGCTGCGCCGGCGTGGCCGAAAGCTGGAGCGGCGTGGGGACGCAGCCGGCCCGCAGCGCGCCGAAAAAGGCGCAGGCATATTCGATCGAGGACGCGCCGAGGATCGCGACCGCTTCGTTCCTGGCCAGCCCCTCGCGCTGGAGCGCCGCGGCGACGCGATCGAGCATCGCGTCGAGCGCGGCATAGCTGATCGACCGATCCTCGCAGATCATCGCCGGCTTGTCCGGCCGCTCCTCCGCATGGCCGCGGATCAGGTCGGACAATGTGGCGAATTCGCCGGCGAGCATCGCTTCGGTACGCATAGCTTCTCCCCCGTTCCCGGCACGCCTAGAAGAGCGCCGGGACGAAGGCCATACGCATTTTTCGAAAAAATGCTCAATCGCTCGGTTGCGGTTCCGTGGCGGAGGCGGGGCGCATGTGCACGAACAGCGCGATGATCAGCGCGGCGCAGGCCATCAGCGTGCCGGCGACGAGGAACGCCGCGCCGTCGAAGCCGCGATGCGAGCCCGCCGCCAGCGCCTGGGTGGCGATCAGCGGGCCGAGGATCGCCGCGACGTTGTTCATGCTCGAGATGCCGCCCTGCAGCGCGCCCTGGTGCGAGGCGCCGACCATGCCCGACAAGGTGCCGTTGAGCGCCGGATAGGCGAACGCCCCGAAGGCGCCGACCAGGAAGAAGGCATAGACCTGCCAGCCCTGCTGGATGAAGGCATAGGAGAAGAGCGTGAACGAGGCGGCGCAGAGCGCGATCAGCGCCGCCCCGCGCTCGCCGAACCGCTTGATCACCCGGCCGGTGAGCAGCGCCTGCACCAGCACGGTGAGGAAGCCGACATAGGCGAGCGACCAGCCGATCGCCGTCGCATCCCAGCCGAAGCGGATCGCCGCCCAGAAGGACCAGGTGGACGGATAGACGGTGCCGGCGAGCTGCCAGAAGAACCAGGCGAGCAGCAGCGGCCCGGCATTGCCGGCATGGAAGAGCGGGCGGAAGGCGCCGATGATGTGCGCGTCCGACCAGCGGAACGGCCGGCGGTTCTCCTTCGCCAGCGTCTCGGGCAGGAAGAAGAACATCACCGCCGCGTTCAGCGCGGCGCAGATCGCGGCGATCAGAAAGGGCGCGCGCAAGCCGAGCACCGAGCTGATCCCGCCCAGCGCCGGCCCCAGGATGAAGCCGACGCCGAACGCCGCGCCGACCAGCCCGAACACCGCGCTGCGCTTCTCGGGCGGAGTCACGTCGGCGATCACGGCGCTCGCCGGGCCGAAAGTGGCGCCCGCGATCCCGGCGATGACCCGGCCGACGAACAGCCAGGCCAGGCTGGGCGCCGCCGCCATCAGCGCATAGTCGATCGCGAAGGCGACCATCGACAGGATCAGCACCGGGCGGCGGCCATAGCGGTCGCCCAGATTGCCGAGCACCGGGCCGGCGAAGAAGCCGGCGATGGCGAAGGCGGCGAGCATCCAGCCGGCGATGCGGGTCGCGGCATCGAGCTCGACATGGCCGAGCTCGGTGACGAGCGCGGGCAGTACCGGCATGACGATGCCGAAGCCGATCACGTCGATGAGCACGGCGATCAGCACGATCGGCACCGCGCGATGTTCGAACTTCATGATTATCCCCTTTGCGGGCCCTTTAGCAGAGAAGGGCGATGTCGCCACGCGCAATACCATGGGAACATAATGGGAACTTCGGCGACATGGCAAGGGGCATGGCAAGAGGGCGTCACCCCGGCGAAACCCGGGATGACGGATCGGGGGCGAAGCCGGAGAGTGGCGGGGCGACGGATGCGGCGATGGAATGGCTTGACGCCCGCCCAGCCGTACCGCAAATTCGAAAGGACAAGAACATCCGGAGAGTGTGATGGCCACGGCCCCCGATATCGATGCCCCGGCGAATCCCCTGGATACGTTTCGCGCCGAGGCCCGCGCCTGGATCGCGGCGAATTTCCCGCCCGGCCTGAAGGGCAAGGACAATGCGATGTCCGCGATCGAGGGGCCGCACGAGAATTCGCCCGAGGAAGCCGCCTGGCAGCAGGCGATGGGGGACAAGGGCTGGGGCGTGCCGACCTGGCCCAGGGAATATGGCGGCGGCGGGCTGAGCCGGGCCGAGGCGCGGGTGCTCCAGGAAGAGATGCAGCGCGCCGGCGCCTGGAACCCGATCGGCGGCATGGGCGTGATGATGTTCGGCCCGACCCTGCTCGAATATGGCACGGAGGCGCAGAAGCGCGAGCATATCCCGGCGATCGCCAAGGGGCTGGTGCGCTGGTGCCAGGGCTATTCGGAGCCGGGCGCGGGCTCGGACCTCGCCTCGCTGCAGACCTTCGCCGAGGATCATGGCGACCATTATGTCGTCAACGGCCAGAAGACCTGGACCAGCGGCGGCCAATGGGCGGACAAATGCTTCATGCTCGTCCGCACGGACAAGACGAAGAAGCATGAGGGCATCACCTTCCTGCTGGTCGACATGGACACGCCGGGCGTGGAAGTGAAGCCGATCCGGCTGATCTCCGGCTCGTCGCCCTTCTGCGAGACTTTCTTCACCGATGTGAAGGTCCCCAAGGCCAATCGGGTGGGCCAGGAAGGCGAGGGCTGGACGATCGGCAAGCGGCTGCTCCAGCACGAGCGCTCCAGCCTGTCGGGCGGCGGCTCGGCCGCGGGCCGGATGTTCGCCGGCGCCTCGCTGGGGCAGATCGCCAAGAAGTTCGTCGGCGTGGACGGCGAGGGCCGGATCGCCGATGCCGATCTGCGCGGCCGCATCGCCCGGCACGAGATGGACCTGCGCAGCTTCCTGCTCACGCTGCGCCGCACCGCGCTGGAGGCCAAGTCGAACCAGGGGCCGAGCGCCGCCACCTCGATCATGAAGAATGTCGGCGCGCGGATCATGCAGGAGCGCTCCGAGCTGCTGATCGAGATCCGCGGCCTGGCCGGCCTCGGCTGGGACGGCGACGGGTTCGAGGAGGACGCGCTCAAGGACGTGCGCGGCTGGCTCTTCGGCAAGGCGGTGTCGATCTATGGCGGCTCGACCGAGATCCAGAACAACGTGATCGCCAAGCGCATCCTGGGGATGCTGGATCATCAGTGATTTCTCCCTCTCTCCGCTTGCGGGGAGAGGGCCGGGGAGAGGGGCCTTGGGAGCGCGGGGGGTACATGCCCCTGTCCCCGGCCCGCTCCCCTGAAGGTGAGAGGGAGTTTGTTGTGGCAATCCTGACCGAAGAACAGACGATGCTGCGCGACATGGCGCGCGAATGGGCGGACAACGAGGCGCCCGTCGCCGCCTTTCGCAAGATGCGCGATGCGGCGCCGGCGGCGGGCTATGACGCCGAGATGTGGCGCGCCCAGGCCGAGATGGGCTGGGCCGGCATCCTGGTGCCCGAGGCGCAGGGCGGCGCCGGGATGGGCTATGTCTCGCTGGGCCTGGTGCTCGAGCAGCTTGGCCGCAACCTGGTCGCGACGCCGCTCGCCAGCACCGCGGCGGCCACCAGCGCCATCCTGATGGGCGGATCGGACGCGCAAAAGGCCGCATGGCTGCCGCGGATCGCGGCGGGCGAGCTGGTCGCCACGCTGGCGATCGACGAGGGTCCGCGTTTCGACCCCGCGACGATCGCGACGAAAGTGGAAGGCGGCAGGCTGAGCGGCGTGAAGGCCTTTGTGCCCGAGGGCGACGGCGCGCAGCTGTTCGTCGTCGCGGCGACGGACGGGCTGTATCTCGTCCCGGGCGATGCGGGCGTGACGCGTTCGCCGCGGCACCTGACCGATGCGCGCAGCCATGCGCAGGTGACGTTCGACAATGCTCCGGCCGAGGCGCTGGGCGGCGGCGCGGAGCTGATCGGGCAAGTCGCGGACCGCGCGGCGGCGGCGGCGAGCGCCGAGATGCTGGGCATGGCCGAGAGCGCCTTCGCCCAGACCAACGACTATCTGAAGACCCGCGTCCAGTTCGGCCAGGTGCTGGCGAGCTTCCAGGCGCTGCAGCATCGCATGGCGAAGATGTTCACCGAGCTCGAGCTCTGCCGCTCGGCGGTGGAGGGCGCGCTGGAGGCGATCGACAGCGGCCGTGCGAACGTTGCGCAGGAGGTCAGCCTGGCCAAGGCGGTGGCGAACGAGACGCTTCACCTGGTCAGCCGCGAGATGATCCAGCTCCATGGCGGCATCGGCATGACCGACGAGCATGATGCGGGCTTCTACCTGAAGCGGGCCCGGGTGCTGGAGGCGCAATGGGGCAATGCCGCCTGGCACCGCGACCGGTTCGCGCGGTTGAACGGCTACTAGGGCCACGATTCAATCGGCAAAGCCCGTCGTCCCCGCGCAGGCGGGGATCCAGGGTAATTCGGGACAGGGATGCTGCCAGGCGAGCGCTCCCCGGAGCGCGTGGGACTCGACCGCGTGCAACCCGCCTCTGGCCCTGGATCCCCGCCTGCGCGGGGATGACGAAGGGAGGGATAGCGGGGATGACGAGGGCGCGCGGGGATGACGGTGATGGTTTGGGCCGGGCGACCCCGGGCCCGATCCGGGGCGCGATTTCTGCCGTATCGCGCTTTCGTCTGGGATCCCGGCCTTTGCCGGGGTGACGGTTATGGCGTGAGACCGCAAAGCGCCCGCAATTTTTCGAAGATCGATTCGGCCAGGGTATGGAGACATAACCCAGCAATATATGACATTTGCGCAACACTGCTGAGTTAGTCCCCTTTTGCAACCTTTGTTCTGCTTGACGTCCCTCCGGGACCTGTCAGTATTCGAGGATAGGGTATGGAGCCGCCAAAGTGCTCTGGCCCGTGGTGGGAGAGATGATGATGATGCGGTTACGCCTTTTGTCGTGCGTTGCTGTTCCTGCGCTCAGCTTTGCCCTGGCGGCTCCTGCCTTCGCGCAGGACACCCAGACCCCGGCCGACGCGGCTGCCCAGAACCAGAGTGGCCAGAACCAGAACGGCCAGAACCAGGCCGAGCAGAACACGGGAACCCGCGATCCCAACGAGATCGTCGTCACTGCCCAGGGGCGCGCCCAGGTGCTCGCCGACGTGCCGCTCGCCGTCTCGGCGGTGACCGCCACCCAGCTCGAGCGCACCGGCGCCAACGACATTCGCGCGCTCAACCAGGTCGCGCCGTCGCTGCTCGTCTCCTCGACCGGCAGCGACGCCAACACCTCCGCCCGCATCCGCGGCGTCGGCACGGTGGGCGACAATCCGGGCCTGGAAAGCTCGGTCGCGACCTTCATCGACGGCGTATATCGCTCGCGCACCGGCCTGGGCCTGAACGACCTGGGCGAGATCGAGCGCATCGAAGTGCTGCGCGGGCCGCAGGGCACGCTGGGCGGGCGCAACGCCTCGGCCGGCATGCTCAGCGTCACCACCAAGGGGCCGGAGTTCACCTTTGGCGGCATGGCCGAGGCCACCTATGGCAATTACGACGCGTGGCGCCTGCAGGGCGCGGTGACCGGGCCGCTGACCGAGCAGCTCGCCTTTCGCCTCGACGGGCTCTATTCCAAGCGCGACGGCTTCTATCACGACGTCAATACCGGGCGGGACATCAACAATCGCGACCGCTATCTCGTCCGCGGCCAGCTGCTGTTCCAGCCCAGCTCCGATCTCTCCGTCCGCCTGATCGGCGACTATAGCTATCGCAAGGAAGATTGCTGCGCCGCCGTCTATGCGACTGCCGACGTGTCGCAGGCCAATGCCTATGTCTCGCCGACCAATCCCGGGCTGATCGCGCCGGGCACGCCGGTGGCGACGGTGCTGACCGGGATCACCGGCACCACCTTCGCGCAATATTTCCCGGGCTATAACGACGCCTATTCGCGCCGCATCGCGACCAGCGCCAACCGCTCCTATACCGGCAAGACCAAGGACTGGGGCTTCTCGGCCGAGGTCAACTGGAACCTGGGCGGCGTCGAGCTGACCTCGATCACCGCCTATCGCGACTATGACAATACCCAGGCGGCCGACGCCGATTACGGCCTGGCCGACATCCTCTATTTCGGCCCGAAGAGCGGCCGTCAGTTCAAGACCTTCACCCAGGAGCTGCGCTTCCATGGCGAGGCGCTGGGCGGCAAGCTCGACTGGCTGGTGGGCGGCTATTACGCCCATGAGGACCTGGACACCAAGAGCGAGCTCAAGTTCGGCAATGATTATGGCCGGTTCGCCGCCTGCCGCGTCGTCTATGGCTCGTTCAGCGCCTTCTACAATCCGAACAATGTCGGCTGCCTGTCGCCCACCGGCGTGGCGGTGCTGAGCAACACGCTCGGGCCGCTCGGCGCGGCGGGGTCGGCGATGGTGCAGGGGCTGCAGCGGCTCGACACGGTCCGCAACGTCGGCGACGACACGGCGAACTTCGACCAGACCAGCTCGAACTTCGCCTTCTTCACGCACAACATCTTCCACGTCACCAGCAAGGTGGATCTGACGGTGGGCCTGCGCTACACCAACGAGACCAAGAAGCTGAACGCGAACTTCAACAATACCAACACGATATGCCCGGTGCAGCAGGCGAACCTGCTGCCCTATATGGGCGTGGCTGCGCTGGCGCCGCTCGCCGGCGGCATCATCACGCTGAGCTGCCAGGGCGGCTCGTCCTCCGCGCTCAACGGGCTGACGCTGAACGACCAGCGCAAGGAGAACAAGTTCACCGGCACGGCGATCCTGTCGTGGAAGCCGGTCGACAACATCCTGCTCTATGGCAGCTATTCGCGCGGCTACAAGGCGGGCGGCTTCAACCTCGATCGCTCGGCCTTCAAGAACCCGAACCCGGCCCAGCCGCTGCCGATCTTCCCGATCAGCCTGGCCAATGCCGGCTATTATGCCGATGTGCTCCAGTTCGAGGAGGAGACGGTTACCGCCTATGAAGCGGGCATGAAGCTCTCGACCCGGGGCTTCAACCTGAACGTCGCGGGATTCCGCCAGGAATTCAGCAATTTCCAGCTGAATACCTTCAACGGCACCGTCTATCTCGTCCAGAACATCAACGGCTGCAAGATCAGCCTGAACGGCGGCGATCGCGACCTGAGCGCGACCACCGGCGCCTGCCCGTCGAACCAGATCAAGCCGGGCGTGGTCTCGACCGGCTTCGAAGTCGAGATGGCCATGTCGCCGGTGCGCGACCTGAACTTCAACTTCGGCGTGACCTATGCCAAGACCAAATACGCCAACAACCTGGTCGGCTCGAGCAGCGGCGCGCCGCTCGATCCGGCGCTGCGCCTGCTGCCGGGCCAGCTGCTCTCGAACGCGCCCGAATGGGTGGTGACGAGCTCGGCGGGCTGGACGCCGTCGCTGGGCGGATCGCTGCGCGGCCTGCTCTATGTCGATGCGCGTCTGGCCGACCGCTACAACACCGGCTCGGACCTGTTTCCCCAGAAGGAGCAGCAGAGCTTCGTGGTGGTCAACGGCCGGATCGGCATCAGCGGCAACGACCAGCTCTGGGCCCTGGAGCTCTGGGTCCAGAACGCGACCAAGGCCAATTACATGCAGGTCGGCTTCAGCTCGCCCTTCCAGGCGGTGAGCACCACGCCGACGACGGGCTATCCGGGCGGGTCGCAGATCTTCTCGGCCTATCTCGCCGAGCCGCGGACCTATGGCATCACGCTGCGCTCGCGCTTCTGACGCCTTTGGCAAGGAATGGGGACGGGCCCGCGGAGCGATCCGCGGGCCCGTTCGCCGTTTCAGACGCGGTTCAGCCGGCCGGGCGGAAGGAGAGGGAAGATGATCGTGGAGAAATGCCGCATGCGCTTGTTCCCGTTGCCCCTGTTCGCCTTGCTCGTACCGGCCCCGGCCCCGGCCCTTGCCCAGGCGGCGGCGCCGGAATGCGCGGTCCGCGTCCAGTTCGGCAGCTATGCGATGGGGATCGACCGGCCCGCCTTCGAGCGCGTGCGGGCGCTGCTCGCGCGCGATCGCGGGGTGCGGGCGGTGGAGCAGCAGCATTGGGGGCGGGAAGGGGAGACGACGCTCTGCGTGCGGACGCGCCGGCCGAGCGATGCGCGGCGGCTGTTCGGACGCGTGCAGGCGGCGCTGCCCGCCAAGCCGCGCGGCCCGATCACGGTGGAGGCGCGCGGTGGCCTGCGCTTCGAGGCGCCGCGACCGCAAGAACACTGAATCGTGCATGATCGTGCGCATTGACTCGCGTAGTTATGCACGATAATGCCGATTCATGATTGTTGATCCTCCCAATGCGCGGCGCGATGCGATTGCCGCGCGCCTTGCCGGCGGGCAGCCGGTTTCGGCCGGCGCCCTGGCCGCCGAGTTCGCGGTTTCGGAAGACGCGATCCGGCGCGACCTGCGGGCGCTGGCCGCCGAGGGCAAGTGCCGGCGCGTCTATGGCGGGGCGTTGCCGGTCTCCCCGATCTCGGCGCCGATGGCGGCGCGCATCGCGGGCGATCAGGGGCACAAGCATGCGCTTGCCCGCGCCGCCGCGACGACGATCCGCCCGGGCGAGTTCCTGTTCCTCGACAGCGGCAGCACCAACCTCGCGCTGGTCGAGTTCCTGCCCGAGGACAAGGACCTGACCATCGCGACCAATGCGATCGACATCGCCGCGGCGGTGCTGCGGCGGCAGGACCTGAAGCTGATCCTGCTGGGCGGCGAGGCCGATCCGATCATCGGCGGCTGTGTCGATGCGGTGGCGCTGCAGGCGCTGATGCAGATGCGGTTCGACCGGGCATTCATCGGCGCCTGCTCGGTGTCGGAGGACGGCGTGGGAGCGGCGCAGCTCGCCGATGCGACCTTCAAGCGCGCCCTGGTCGCCCGGGCGGCGCGCACAGTGGCGCTGATCGCCAGCGACAAGCTCGGCCGCGCCGCGCCGCACCAGGTCGCGGCGCTGGGCCAGATCGATCTGCTCGTGGTCGAGGCGAGCGCCTCGGCCGTGCAGCGCGCCGCGCTCGATGCCGCCGGGTGCCGCGGCATCCTCATCGCCGACCCCGCCTGAGCCGGAGCATTTCATGACGTCCGCCGATCGTCCGGCCACGCGGCTGGCCACGCGCCTTTCCTTCCTGGTCGCCGGGTTCGGGATCTCCTGCTGGGCGCCGCTGGTGCCCTTTGCCAAGGCGCGCCTGCATATCGACGCCGCGATGCTGGGGGTGCTGCTGCTCTGCATCGGCATCGGCTCGATCGCGGCGATGCTGGCGACCGGGCCGCTCAGCGCGCGTTATGGCGGCAAGCCGGTGATCGTGACGAGCGGCATCGCGCTCGCGGTGATCCTGCCGCTGCTGACCGTCGCCGCGACGCCCCTGGCGCTGGGCGGCGCGCTGCTGCTGTTCGGCGCCGCGCTCGGCTCGCTCGACGTGGCGATGAACGTGCACGCGGTGGAAGTGGAGCGCGCGGCGGACCGGCCGCTGATGTCCGGCTTCCATGCGCTGTTCAGCATCGGCGGCTTTGCCGGGGCCGGGCTGATGACGATCTTCCTGTCGCTCCGGGTAAGCGCGCTTGCCGGCAGCCTGGTGTGCGCGGGAATCATGCTGGCGGCGATGCTGGTCGCCCGGCCGCGATTGCTGCCGGCCATGCGGGGCGAGGACGGGCCGCTGTTCGTGCGGCCGCACGGCGTGGTGGTGCTGCTGGCGGTGCTCGCCATGGCGACCTTCCTGGCCGAAGGCGCGATGCTCGACTGGAGCGCGCTGTTGATCACCCAGATGGGGCTGGTCGGCGCGACGCAGGGCGGGCTGGGCTATATTCTGTTCGCGATCGCGATGACGGGCGGGCGGCTGCTGGGAGACCGGCTCACGGCGCGGCTGGGCGATTACCGCACCTTGCTGGGCGGCGGGCTGGTCGCGGTCGCGGGCTTCGTGGTGCTGCTGAGCGTGCCGGTCGCGCCGGTCGCCCTGGCGGGGTTCCTGCTGATCGGACTGGGGGCGTCGAACATCGTGCCGGTGCTGTTCCGCCTGGCCGGCGCGCAGACCCATATGCCGCCGGCCCTGGCGATCGGCGCGATCACCACGCTCGGCTATGCCGGCATTCTCGCCGGGCCGGCGGGGATCGGCCTGGTGGCGGAAGCGGTGGGGCTGCGCGCCGCCTTCTGGATGCTGGCGCTGCTGCTCCTGCTGGTTCCCTTCACCGCCCGGCGGACGGCGAGGGCGGCGAGTCCGGCCTGACGCGCGCCGGTATGGCGCAGGGGCTATTGCGACTAGCTTGCAATAGCATCTCTCCACTGCTAGCGGCTCCCGCGAACAGGCCGGCCCATGGCGGCACGGCGAAACTCCCGGGGGTCCAACCATGGCCGTGCGCGCGCGCCTTTCGCTGCTTTCCTTGCCGTTGCCGGTGCTTGTCGTGGCGATGCCGCCCGTCGCCCATGCCCAGCAGGCCGAGCCACGAAAGGATGCGGAGAATTCCGAGGAGATCGTCGTCACCGCGGCGCGCACGATGCTGCCGCCCAACGCGCTGCCGCTCACCATCGACGTGATCGACAAGCAGCGGCTCGACCAGCAGATCGCGATCTCGGGATCGGTGACCGATGCGGTGGCGAACCTCACGCCTTCCTTCTCGCCGACCCGCCAGAAGCTGTCCGGCGCGGGCGAGACGCTGCGCGGCCGCTCGCCGCTCTATGCGATCAACGGCATCCCGCAATCGACGCCGATGCGCGACGGCAGCCGCGACGGCTTCACCATCGACGGCTTCTTCGTCGACCGGGTCGAGCTGATCTATGGCTCGAACGCGCTGCAGGGGATCGGCGGCACCGGCGGCATCGTCAACCAGGTGACGGTGGGCGCGCCGAAGACCGATGGAGTCAGCGGGCGCGTGCTGCTGCAGGGCACGGCGGACAACGACTTCCGGAGCGACGGCATCGGCGGCAAGGCCGCGGGGCTGGTCCAGTGGAAGTCGGGCCGCTTCGACGCGAGCTTCGGCGCCGCCTATGAGAAGCGCGGCGTCTTCTACGACGGCGACGGGCGGCGCGTCGGCCTGAACCTCACCCAGGGCGAGACGCAGGATTCGACCACGGTCTCGCTGTTCTCGCGCATCGGATACCAGGTGGGCGATACCGGGCGGATCGACCTGATCGCGAGCCGCTTCGAGCTGAAGGGCGGCGGCAATTACGTCGCGGTGCCGGGCAACCGCGCCACCGGCCTGCCGACCAGCGCGATCCGCGGCGACGCTCCGGGCAAGCCGGCCACGAGCCGGACCGAGAGCGTGGCGCTCACCTATACCGACAGGGCGCTGGGCGGCGGCAATTTCGTCGGCCAGATCTTCTTCAACCGCACCCATGACACGTTCGGCGGCGAGATCGCGCCGATCGCGACCTTCCAGGACCCCAGGCTCGATCCGACCGAGAAGCTGTTCGACCAGTCGGAGAACCGCTCGCGCAAGCTGGGCGCCAAGCTGAGCTATGAGCGGGCGGTGCCCGGCTTCGAGGCGCTGACCGCCACGCTCGGCTTCGACGCGCTGATCGACAAGACCGAGCAGCGGCTGATCGCCACCGGCCGCATCTGGGTGCCGCCCAGCGATTTCCGCAGCCTGGCGCCCTTCGCCCAGGCGAACCTGAAGCTGTTCGGCGGCAAGCTGCGCCTGGCCGGCGGCGCGCGCTATGAGAATGTCGAGATCAGGATCGACGATTACCACACGCTCGCCTCCACCACCTATGTCGCGCCGAACAAGGCGACCTATGGCGGCGTCGCGGTCTCGGGCGGCAAGCCCAGGTTCGAGGACCTGCTGTTCAACGGCGGCGTGATCGTGGAACCGGTGGCCGGCATCCGCGCCTATGCGAGCTATGCCGAGGGCTTCACCGTGCCCGACATCGGCCGCATCACCCGGGCGATCAAGGTGCCCGGCGTCGACCTGGACAATTATCTCGACATCTCGCCGATCGTCTCGAACAATCGCGAGATCGGGGTGGAGGCGAAGCGCGGGCCGCTCGACGCCTCGGTCACCTATTTCTGGTCGTCGAGCGACAAGGGGCAGCTGCTGATCGCGCGCGCGAGCGGGATCTTCGACGTGCAGCGCCAGCGGGTGGAGATCGAGGGGCTGGAGGTCAATCTGGGCGTGAAGCTGCCGGTGCCGGGCCTGAAGGCGAGCATCGGCTATGCGCATCTGAAGGGCCGCTACGATGCGGACACGGTGCCGGACGGCAAGGTCGACACCGATCTCGACGGCACCAACATCTCGCCCGATCGCGTCAACCTGGCGGCGGACTATGCCAGCGGGCCGTTCAGCGCGCGGGTGCAGACGCAATTCTATCTGTCGCGCCGCTTCGACGGCAAGGCGCGGACGATCGACGACGCCAATCCGCTGCACCCGCAAAAGCTCTTCATGAACGATTTCGGCGGCTATGTGCTGACCGACGCCTATGTTCGCTACCAGACCGGGCTGGGCGGGCTGAGCCTCAGCGTCACCAACCTGTTCGACAAGATGTATATCGACTATAGCTCCGACACCCGTCTGCCCAACGACAACACGGTGTTCTATGCCGGGCGCGGGCGCACCTTCACGCTTGGCTGGGATTATCGCTTCTGATGCAGCGCGGCGTGATGCAATGGCTCGACCTGATCCACCGCTGGACCGGCGGCGTGCTCGGCCTGGTGCTGGCGATCATGGGGCTGACCGGGGCGATCCTGGTCCATGAGGAGAGCTGGCTGGCGCTGACGCTGCCGCACGCGGCGGACATGCGCGTGGCGGACGACGGCGCCATCGCCGCGACGACGGCGAAGCTGATGGCGGCCGAGCCGGCGACGCAGAGCATCGTCTATGCCGACGACCGGTTCGGGCTGCACCAGCTGCGCCTGGCCAAGGGTGCGGGCGCCTATGCCGACCAGGCGGGCGATGTGGTGACGCGCTGGGGCAGCCAGTGGAGCCGGCCTGAATTGTGGCTGTTCGACCTGCACCATCATCTCTTCACCGGCGATACCGGCGAGACAGTGATCGGCATCGCCGGGCTGGCGGCGATATTGTTCGTGATCACCGGCACGATCCTGTGGTGGCGGACGCGCAGGACCTTCAGGTTCCGGCTCTGGCCCAAGCGGCTGAGCCGGCCGATGGTCGTGATGCAGCACCGCGACCTGGGGATCGTGGTGGCGCCGCTGCTGCTGCTGTCGGCGGTGACCGGCACGATGATGATCTTCAAGCCCTTCGCGGCGCTCGTCACCATGCCCTTCTCCTCTCCGGCCGCCGATGCGGCGGCGATGAAGCCGCCCATGGCGAAGAGCGGGCCGCTGGCGGTGCATCCCGACTGGCGCGCGATCGTGGCGGCGGCGCATGCGCGCTTCCCCGATGCGCAGATCCGCATCCTTTCGCTGCCGCGCAAGGCCGGCGACCCGATCCTGGTGCGGATGCGGCGGGCGGGCGAATGGCTGCCCAACGGCCGCTCGAACATCTGGTTCGATGCCGCCGACGGCCATATGCTGGGATCGATCGACGCGCTGGCGCTGCCGCGAGGCGCGCAGATCTTCAACGGCGCCTATCCTGTGCACGCCGCCAAGGTGGGCGGGCTGCTCTACCGGCTGCTGCTCACCGCATCGGGGCTGGCGATGCTGCTGCTCGGCAGCCTGGCGGTGTGGAGCTTCTGGTTCAAGCGGCCGAAGATGGGGAAGCGCCCGGCCTAGCCGGACACGAACTTCTCTCCCCGATGGCCGGCTACCCCGCCAGCACCCGATCGTCGAACAGGCCGAAGGCCAGCGTGGAGGCATAGAAGGCCACCGCGCGCTCGCGCGGCATGGTGCTGGCCCATTTGCGCATGTCGAACGCCGCGTTCTGGAGCGCCATCAGCGTCTGCGAGGCGACCAGCGGATCGATCGCGCGGATCGAGCCCTGGGCGATCCCGTCCGACAGCATGCCGGCGAAGCGGCGGGCGATGCGGTTCGAGCGGTCGATCATCGTCGAGCGGACCTGGGGCGGCAGGCCGGAGAGCGCCGTGGTGCGCAGCAGCGGGCCGCGCTCGCTGAACTGATAGTCGAGCAGCGTGGCGATCGTGCTCTCCAGCTGCTCCCAATGCGTGCCGCCCGCATTCTCGGCCAGGCGCTGGGCGTCGGCGATGATGTCGAAGCTGCGCTTGTAGCAGGCGATGACCAGCTCGTCCTTGGCGTCGAGATGGTGGTAGAAGCTGCCCTTGGTGACGTTCAGCTCGGACGCGATCTTCTGGACCGAGGCGCCGCGATAGCCGAGCTCGTTGATCAGCCGGGTGGCGGCGAGCAGAAAGGCCTCGCGCCCCGGCTCGGGCTCCTCGTGCACGAGATCGAGCATCGCCGGCGTCCAGGCCTCGCCCGGGGCGGCGATGCCGGTGCGGAACACGTCCATCAGGCGCGCCTCGACGCGCGGATATTCGTCCACCTCGTAGCGGGGCAGCCAGGCGGTGAGCCAGAATGTGTTCTCGAGCAGCACATGCGCGCGGGCGCCGTGGAGATCGGTCTCGGCCCGGCTGGCGGCGGGGGCCCAGAGCGCGCGCGTCTTGCGGAACACGTCGCGCCAGCGATCGAGCAGCTCGCGCTTGATCGGGTCTTCCATCGCCCGCAGGTCGGAGAGAATGGCGAAGTCGCGCTCGGCGCCGCGGCGGATGCGGGCGAGTCGCTCCATGTTGATGTTGAGATAGCGCGCCACCCGGTCCTCGGGCGTGGGCTCCCGCGCGGCATCCTCGAGCATCGCCTCGAGCCGGTCGAGCGTCTGCTCGAAGGCGGCGGCGGCAAGGTCTTCCTTGCGCTTGAAGTAATAGGTGACGGACGTGGTGTTGAGGCCGACGCGGCGGGCCACGTCGGCGAAGGTCATCCCCTTGGCGCTCTGCTCGTTGATCGCGTCCGCGGCCGCGGCGAGGATCGCGTCCCGCTTGGCCTGGAAGCGTTTCGTCGCGCTTGCGATTTCGACTTTCCCCGGTGCATTCATTGCAACCAGTCTAACGGATTTGGTGTGAAGCCAAAGCGTTTTTTCGAATCGCGGTTGTGCCGATTTTCGCGCCGGCCCGACTTTACCGAATATCCGGTATGCTCTACTCCGGTCCAAGGAACTGAGATCGGAGAGGATGCGCCATGGATTTCACGCTGAGCGAGCGCGAGACCTATTTCCGCGATCGGGTGAAGGCGTTCATCGACACGCGCATCCGCCCCCGCGACGGCGACTATCGCGCCCAGCAGAAGGCGGGCGATCGCTGGAAGGTGCTGCCGGTGATCGAGGAAGTGAAGGCCGAGGCCAAGGCCGCCGGGCTGTGGAACTTCTTCATGCCGCCGCATTCGGGCCAGGCCCATGTCGACGACAGCTTCGAGTTCCAGGGCACGCAGCTCACCAACCTCGAATATGCGCTGTGCGCCGAGGAGATGGGGCGGCTCGGCTGGGCTTCGGAGTGCTTCAACTGCTCGGCGCCGGACACGGGCAACATGGAAGTGCTCCACCGCTACGGCACGCGGGCGCAGAAGGACCGGTGGCTCGCGCCGCTGATGGCGGGCGAGATCCGCTCGGCCTTTCTGATGACCGAGCCGGCGGTGGCGAGCTCGGACGCGACGAACATCCAGACGCAGATGGTGCGCGACGGCGATCATTATGTGGTCAACGGGCGGAAATGGTGGAGCTCGGGCGTGGGCGACCCGCGCTGCGCCGTCTCGATCGTGATGGGCAAGACCGACACGGGCGCCGCCAGGCACGCCCAGCAGAGCATGATCCTGGTGCCGATGGACGCCCCCGGCGTGAAGATCGAGCGCATGCTTTCGGTTTTCGGGTATGATCATGCGCCGCACGGGCACGGCGAAGTGGTGCTCGAGAATGTCCGCGTGCCGGCGGAGAATGTGCTGCTGGGCGAAGGCCGCGGCTTCGAGATCGCGCAGGGCCGGCTCGGGCCGGGGCGCATCCACCATTGCATGCGGACGATCGGCGTGGCGGAGGAGGCGATCGAGGCGATGGCCAGGCGGCTGGTCTCGCGCGTCGCCTTCGGCAAGCGCATCTCGGACCATTCGATCTGGGAGCAGCGCATCGCCCGCGCCCGTATCGACATCGAGATGACGCGGCTGCTCTGCCTGAAGGCGGCGGACATGATGGACAAGGCCGGCAACAAGGCCGCCCAGCTCGAGATCGCGATGATCAAGGTGCAGGCGCCGCAAATGGCGCTGCAGATCATCGACGACGCGATCCAGGCGCATGGCGGCGCGGGCGTCTCGGGCGATTTCGCGCTGGCGCACGACTGGGCGGGCATCCGCACGCTGCGGCTCGCCGACGGGCCGGACGAGGTTCATTGCCGGGCGATCGCGCGCAACGAGTTCGGGAAATATGCCGAGTTCAAGGCGGACCGGGCGTCGAGCGGGGATGTGGGAGTCAGCCGCTAGCCTTCGTCATCCCCGCGAAGGCGGGGATGCGGAGGTGCGAGGGACCTCGCTCAGTTACCCTGGATCCCCGCCTTCGCGGGGATGACGGGTTGGGGGAGCAGGAGGACGGGTTAGGGGAGCAAGATGAAAGCAGCCATTCTCTACGAAGCGGGCAAGCCGCTCGAGATCGCCGATATCCGCGTTGCCAAGCCGGGCCCGCGCGAGGTGCTGATCCGCACCGCGGCGGTCGGCGTATGCCGCTCGGACCTCCATTTCGTCGACGGCGCCTTCCCGCATCCGGTGCCGACGGTGCCGGGGCACGAGGCCGCCGGCGTGATCGAGGCGGTGGGCAGCGACGTGGCGCATCTGAAGGTGGGCGATCACGTCATCACCTTCTTCACCGTGTTCTGCGGCAGCTGCGAGATGTGCGTGACCGGGCGCCCCTCGCTCTGCGTCGATCCGTCCACGCGCCGCCCGGCCGATGCCGAGCCGCGGCTGTCGCTGGACGACGGCACCGCGCTGGCGCCGTTCCTCAACCTTTCCGCCTTTGCCGAGCAGATGCTGGTGCACGAGAATGCGTGCGTGGCGATCTCGAAGGATATGCCGCTGGACCGGGCCGCGCTGCTGGGCTGCGCGGTGATCACCGGGGCGGGATCGGTGTTCAACGATAGCCGGGTGCGCCCCGGGGAGAGCGTCGCGGTGATCGGCGCCGGCGGGATCGGGCTCGCCGCGATCAACGCCGCCAGGATCGCCGGCGCCGGCACGATCCTGGCGATCGACCCGGTGGCGGAGAAGCGCGAGCTGGCGCTCAAGCTGGGCGCCACCCATGCGCTCGACGCGATGGCCGAGGGACTGGCCAAGGACGTGCTCAAGCTGACCGGCGGTGGCGTCCATTATGCGATCGAGGCGGTCGGGCGGCCGAACACCGCCGAGCTCGCCTGGAACATCCTGCGCCGCGGCGGCACCGCGACGATCCTGGGGATGATCGCGCCGGGGAACAATGTCAGCCTGCCCGGGCCGACCTTCCTGACCGGCAAGAAGATCCAGGGCTCGCTGCTGGGCTCGACGCGCTTTCCGATCGACATGCCGCGGCTGGTGCAGATGTATCTCGACGGGCTGCTCGACCTCGACACGATGGTCGCCGAGCGGATCCGGCTGGAGGACGTCAACGACGCGCTGGAGAAGCTGCGCAAGGGCGACAGCGTGCGCTCGGTGATCGAATTCGCATGAGCGACCTGGACGAAGCCCGGCTGGCGGACTGGCTGGCCGCGAACGTCGCCGGTTTCGCCGGTCCGCTGGCGGTGACCAAATTCCCGGGCGGGCAGAGCAACCCGACCTATCGGATCGATGCCGGCTCCGGCGCTTATGTGCTGCGCAGGAAGCCGTTCGGGCCGATCCTGCCCTCGGCGCATGCGGTGGAGCGCGAATATGCGCTGATCGCGGCGCTGCACCCGACGGGCTTCCCGGTCGCGCGGCCTTATGGGCTCTGCGAGGATGCCGAAGTGATCGGCGCGCCCTTCTACATCATGGAGATGGTGGAGGGGCGGACGCTGTGGGACGGCGCGCTGCCCGGCATGGCGCCGGCGGAGCGGACCGTGCACTACCATGCGATCGTCGACACGCTCGCGGCGCTCCATGCGGTGGAGTATGAGGCGGTGGGCCTGGGCGGCTATGGCAAGCCGGGCAATTACTTCGCGCGGCAGGTCGAGCGCTGGTCGAAGCAGTATCGGATGAGCCAGACCGACGACCTGCCCGAGATGGAGCAACTGATCGCGTTCCTGCCGCGCACCGTGCCCGAGCAGACGCGCACCAGCATCGTCCATGGCGATTTCCGCATCGACAACATGATCTTCGCGCCCGAGGGGCCGCGCATCCTGGCGGTGCTCGACTGGGAGCTGTCGACGCTGGGCGATCCGCTGGCGGACTTCTCCTATTTCCTGATGAGCTGGGTGACCGAGCCGGAAGGGCGATCGGGCGTGAAGGGGCTCACGGGCCCGCAGACCGGCATCCCGACGATCGAGCAGGTGGTCGCGCGCTATTGCGCGGCGACGGGGCGCGACGGCGTGCCTGACCTCAACTGGTATTTCGCCTATAACCTGTTCCGCCTCGCCGGGATCGTGCAGGGCATCAAGAAGCGGATGATCGACGGCAACGCCTCCAGCGCGCAGGCGGCGGCGACGGTGGAGCGGATGCCGGGGTTGGTGGCGGCTGCCTGGCATTTCGCGCGGGAAGCGGGGGCCTGATCGTCATCCCGGCGAAAGCCGGGATCTCGTGCGGCTCTTTTCCCGCCATCGCCTGAGATCCCGGCTTTCGCCGGGATGACGGGCAGAGTTGGAGGAAGGATGAGCACATTGTTCGACCTGGCCGGCAAGGTGGCGATCGTCACCGGATCCTCGCGCGGGATCGGCAGGGCCGCGGCCGAGGCGCTGGCCGCGCAGGGCGCGAAGGTGGTGATCTCCAGCCGCAAGCAGGACGCGTGCGACGAGGTCGCCGCCGCGATCGACGCGAGGCACGGTGCCGGCACCGCGCTGGCGGTGGCGGCGAGCATCTCGGACAAGGCGGCGCTCCAGCATCTGGTCGACGCGACGCGGCGCGCGTTCGGCCGTATCGACGTGCTGGTCTGCAATGCGGCCTCCAATCCCTATTACGGTCCGCTCGAGGGCATCGCGGACGACCAGTTCCGCAAGATCCTCGACAACAATGTCCTCTCCAACCACTGGCTGATCCAGATGGTGGCGCCGGAGATGCGGGCGCGGCGCGAGGGATCGATCGTGATCGTCTCGTCGATCGGCGGGATGCGCGGATCGCCGGTGATCGGAGCGTACAACGTCTCCAAGGCGGCGGACCTGCAGCTGGCGCGCAACTATGCGGTCGAGTTCGGGCCGGACAATGTGCGGGTCAACTGCATCGCGCCGGGCCTGATCCGAACCGACTTCGCCCGGGCGCTGTGGGAAGATCCCGAGCGGGCCAGGGCGACCAACGCGGCCACGCCGCTGCGGCGGATCGGCGAGCCCGAGGAAATCGCCGGTGCGGTGGTGTATCTGGCCAGCCCGGCCAGCGCGTTCATGACCGGCCAGGCGATGGTGATCGACGGGGGCGTGACGATTTGAATCCGCCTTCCGCGAGCGGGAGGGGAGAAGAGAGGGAAACGAAGAGATGCAGTTCACCGGCAAGGTCGCAATCGTCACGGGTGCCGGCTCCGGGATCGGGCGGGCGACGGCACGCGCCTTCGCGGAAGCCGGCGCGATGGTGGCGGCGGCGGATCTCAGCGAAGCCGTGGAGGAGACCGTCGCCGGACGGGAGAGCATGATCGCCGTGCGCATGGATGCGGGCGACGAAGCGGATGTCGAGCGGCTGGTCGCCACCGCGATCAAGGCGTTCGGCGGGCTCGACATCTTCTTCGCCAATGCCGGCATCTCCGGCGGCGCCACCGGCATCTTCGATACGCCGGTGGACCTGTGGACCGAAGTGCTGCGGGTGAACCTGATCGGCCCGGCGCTGGCGATCAAGCATGCGGGGCCGCGGATCGTCGAGCGCGGCGGCGGCGCGATCCTCTGCACCGCCAGCGTGGCCGGGCTGCGATCGGGCGCGGGCGGCCCGGCCTATTCGGCGAGCAAGGCGGGCGTGATCAACCTGGTGCAGACCGCCGCGCAGCAATTCGCCGGATCGGGCGTGCGCGTGAACGCGATCTGCCCGGGGCTGATCGAGACCGGCATGACCCAGCGCGCCTTCGACTATGCGCGTGAGACGGGCAAGGAAGACAAGCTCGGGCGGCTGAACCCGCTGCGCCGCGCCGGCGTGCCGGACGAGATCGCGCGTGTGGCGCTGTTCCTGGCGAGCGACGCCGCGAGCTATGTCAACGGCCAGGCCTGGGTGGTGGATGGCGGGCTTTCGTCGAGCCACCCGGTGACGCGGCAGGAATTCGGCAAGCCGGCGTTCTGATTGACTTGGGGCAGGCCACTCCGCACTCTCCCGATCAACGGAGGGAGAGCGGGCATGAAATGGCTGTTGGCGGCATTTTCACTGATATCGGTCGCGCCGGCGTTCGCGCAGCAGGCGGTCCCAGCGACGAGCGCGCAGGAGATCGTGGTTACCGGCTCGCGGCGCGAGGCGGACGATTATTCGGATACCATGCCGATCATCACTCTGCGCCGCACCGCGGATTTCGCGGTGCAGGAAGTCAGGGTGGCCGGCGACACGCGCGAGGCGGGCAAGCGGCGCGAGGAGATCTACGCGATGATCCGCGGCGCGATCGACCTGGCCGCCGCCCATGGTGTGGAGCTGGCGACCGGCGAATATGTCGTCGAGCCGCTGACGGTGGCCAATTACCGGAACCTCCCCTTGTCGAACGACGGGCGGCCTGACACCGACAAGACCGTGTTCCTGGTCAAGACGCGCCTCGCGCCCGGTGTTGATGCCAAGACCGCGCTCGACCGGATCACGCGCTTCCTGAAGGCAGTGCCCAGCGTCGGCCGGGCGGAGATGACCGAGAAGGGGGATCTCACCCTGTCGGTGGTCAATCCCGACCAGTATCGCCCGCAGATCATCGGGCTGATCGCCGCCGATGCCGAGGCGACGGCAGCGAAGTTCGGCACCGGCTATGGCGTGGAGGTGCGTGGGCTGGACCGGCCGGTGGAATGGGCGCGGGCCAGCCTGACCGAGGTGTTCCTGTATCTGCCCAGCGCCTATGTGGTGCGGCCCAGGAACTAGAGTTCGACGCTGCCGTTGAACACCGGCACGCAGCGGCCGGCGACGCTGGCGCGGATGCCTTCGGGCGCGCGCCAGGCGCGGACGACGAGGTTGCTGGGGCGACCCATCTCGACGCCCTGGCGCACGTCGAAGCGCGCCGTTTCCGCCTCGCCGAGCGACAGCAGCAGCGCGCCGAGCGTGGCGTTGGCGCTCCCGGTGGCGGGGTCCTCCCAGGTGCCGGTGAGCGGGGAGAACATGCGGGCGCGGATGCGGTTATCTTCGCGGGCATAGAGGAAGATCGACAGGCGCGCGGCGCTGTCGCGCTCGGCATCGGCGAGGCGCTGATAGGCAGCGATATCGGGCCGGGCGAGGCCGAGCGCTTCCTCGGCCACTTCGACGAAGACGAAATCCACGCCCAGGCTGGCGCGGATGGGGGCATGGGTGGTGGTGACCAGATCCGTCACATCGAGACCGAGACAGGCGGCGGTGCCGTCCGCCGGGAGCGTGCCGAGCAGCTGGAGCGGCTGGGGCGCGTCGATCTCGGCGCCGAGCGGGCCGCCCCTGTCGTCGCGGGCGATGCGGACCTCGACCAGCCCGGCGATCTCCTCGAAGCGGAGCGTGTCGCCGGCATCGGGGCGCAGGCCCGCGAGGACGAAGCCGGTGCCGACATTGGGATGGCCGGCAAAGGGCATCTCGGCGGTGCGATGGAAGATGCGGACGCGCGCGGTGTTGGCCGGATCGGCGGGAGGCAGGACGAAGGTGGTCTCGCTATAGTTCATCTCGGCGGCGAGAGCCTGCATCTCGGCGTCGGTCATGCCCCGGGCATCGGTGAACACGGCGAGCGGATTGCCGCCGAAGCGAGTCTCGGTGAACACGTCCAGAGTGACATAGGCGAAGCGGCGCGCGGCGGTTTCCATGCTCCGCCCTCTAATGCTTCCCGGCTCAGGCGCAATTGGGATCGGCGACGGGATTGCCGGTGGCGCGGAACAGGCCGTCCTTGCCCTGCGTCACTTCGATCGGCTTCACGCTGAAATAGCTGCCGCCGTTCAGCGCGCGATCGAGGATGCAGAGCTTCATCGCCTTGTCGCCGCGATCGAGGATGCTGACGCGAAAGGTCCAGCTCTTGTCGGCGGCGTCGAGCACCGCGGCATTGCCGTCGCGGGCCACGCTGGTGAAGCCATAATCGGCGAAGGTGCGCAGCCCCTCCTTGCGGCGTGGGCCGGTCGAATTGGGGAAGGACGTGATGTCGAGCTTGGTGGCGACCGCGACGGGATCGGCGGCGTCGGCGGTGACCAGCGCCAGATCCTGCGCGAACCATGCCGCCAGCACCATGCCGATCGCCATCTTCCCGAACTCCCGCCTTGATGTCCCCGCCGCCAACGCCCGGCTGGAACTGGACGTTCCGGCGGCGAGGGGGCAGGCGGGCGCATGTTCTTGATATGTTCGTAGAAAGCAGCTAGCGCGGCCGGGCGAGGGAGGAGCTGGCATGGCAATCGAGGCGGGCGGCGTGGCGCATGGCGAGGATCTGTCCGCCGGCGAATTCGGCGATGCCGATCTCGCGGGCGCGCGGTTCGAGAATTGCGTGCTGCGCGTTGTCCAGCTGACCGGGACCTGCCTGCAGGACGCGCGGTTCCGCGATTGCCGGATCATCCGCTGCCGCTTCGCCAATGCCGATCTGCGCGACGCCAGGTTCGAGAATTGCAGCTTCGCCGACGATGCGGGGCATGCCGGCGTGCAGTTCGCTTTCTCCCAGCTCGACCAGGTGGCGTTCGAGCGCTGCGACCTCTCCTTCGCCAGGATCGAGCGATCGAGCCTCCATGCCGGCGCGCTCAGGGGCTGCAACCTGCGGGGCGCCGTCTTCCACAAGGTGGATTTCGGCCATGCGCTGGGGCGCCGGCTGGTGAAATGGGCCGGCGTGATCGCCGATTGCAACCTGGAGCTCGCCGACCTGAGCGAGCTGCGCATGCCCGATTGCACGCTGACCGGCTCGCGCCTCCGCGAGGCGCTGCTGTTCGATGCCGAGCTGGAGGGCGCCGATCTGCGCGGCTGCGACTTCACCAATGCCCAACTCGCCGGCGCGAAGCTGGCGCGGGCCGATCTGCGCGGAGGCGAGCTGGCCGGGATGGTGCTGCGGGAGCTCGGCAGCGTCGAGGGGATGATGGTCTCCGCCGACCAGCAATTCGCGCTGCTGACGGCGCTGGGCCTGGACGTCCACCCGGATTAGGCGGGGGCCTAGTCCTTGACGCGGACCAGCCCCTCCTGCGCCACGCTCGCGACGAGGCGGCCGTCGCGCGCATAGATGCGGCCGCGGTTGAAGCCGCGCGCATGGCCGGCCCAGGGGCTGTCGGTGGTGTAGAGCAGCCATTCGTCGAAGCGGAACGGCTCGTGCAGCCACACGGCATGGTCGAGGCTGGCGGTCTGCACGCCGCCGTTCATCCAGCTGACGCCATGCGGGAGCATGCAGGTGCCGAGCAGCGTCATGTCGGTGGCATAGGTGAGCATCGCGCGGTGGAGCGCGGGATCGTCGGGCAGGGGGGCGACGACGCGGAACCAGCTGTGCTGGACGGGCTCGCTCTTCACCGGCTTGAACCAGTTGCGCGGATTGACCGGGCGGATCTCGATCGGCCGCGCGCGCAGGAAGAAGCGGCGGAACTTCTCGGGCACCTCGTCGCGGATCGCCTCGCGCAGGTCGCGCTCGGAGACGAGGCTGTCCGGATCGGGCACGTCGGGCATGTCGAACTGGTGGTGCAGGCCCTCGGCAGGGAGCTGGAAGCTCGCGGTCATGTTGAGGATCGGCTGGCCGCCCTGCATCGCGATGATCCGGCGATTGGCGAAGCTGCGCCCGTCGAAATCGCGCACGACCCGGTAGATGATCGGGTGGTTCTCGTCGCCGGGCCGCATGAAATAGGCGTGGAGCGAATGGGCGAGCTTGTCGTCCTCGACCGAGCGCTGCGCGGCCTGGAGCGCCTGGGCGACCACCTGGCCGCCGAACACGCGGCCGACGCCGCCGGGCTGGCGCGGACCGCGATAGAGATCGGTGTCGATCCGCTCGACGTCGAGCAGCTGGGTGAGCTGGCCGACCAGGGCGGCGGGCTCGGTGGCGCGTTCGGGAGTGTCAGTCATTCGCGCATACTCCGTCATCCCCGCAAAGGCGGGGATCCTGGGTAACGGAGCGACGCCCCTTGCGACTCTGGATCGCCGCCTGCGCGGGGACGACGAACGGGAAGGAAATGCGGCCTGCCATCAATATCCCGCCGCTTCCGCCAGCGCGTTCGCATGGAAGTTGCTGTCACCGAACATCTCGGCGAGCACGCGGGCGCGCTTCATGAAGAAGCCGATGTCATATTCGTCGGTCATGCCGATGCCCCCGTGCATCTGGACACCCTCCTGCACGGCGAGCGTGGTGGCAAGTCCGGTCATCGCCTTGGCGACCGACACGGCCTCGGCCGCGTCCTGCCCGGCATCAAGCAGCTGCTGGGCCTTGAGCACGGCGGCGCGGGCGACTTCCATCTCGCTATAGAGATGCGCGGCGCGGTGCTGGAGCGCCTGGAAGCTGCCGATGGCCATGCCGAACTGCTTGCGCTCCTTGAGATAATGGACGGTCCGGTCCATCGCGCCGCCGCCGACGCCGACCATCTCGGCCGCGGCGCCGGCGCGGCCCGCGGCGAGCAGGCGGGCAAGCGGGCCGTCCCCCTGGTCGACCTCGCCGATCACGGCATCGGCATCGACTTCCACGCCGTCGAACCGGAGGCGGGCGGCGATGCTGGAATCGGCGAGACGCTCGGGCGTGGCGGTGAGGCCGGCGGCATCCTCGGGGACAGCGAACAGCGTGACGCCGTTCCCGGTTCTTGCCGCGACGAGCAGCAGGTCGGCGACATGGCCGTGCGTCACGAACTGCTTGGTGCCGGTGAGGCGGAAGCCGTTGCCCGCGCGCTCGGCCTGCATCGCGATCCTGCCGTCGTGCTTGGGCCCCTCGTCGATCGCCAGGGCCGCGACGGTCTCGCCGGCGAGGATGCCGGGATACCAGGTTCGGGCGGCGGCAGTGCCCTTCAGCGCTTCGACGGCGGCGACGGCGGTGGCGAGGAAGGGCGAGGGCGACAGGTTGCGGCCGATCTCCTCGAGCACCACGCCCGCCTCGACATGGCCGAGGCCGAGGCCGCCTTCGCTCTCGGGAATCAGGATGCCGGTGAAGCCCATTTCGGCGAACTGCTTCCAAAGCGCGCGGGAAAAGCCGGTGGCGTCCTCGGCGTCGCGCAGCGCGCGCATGTGGCTGACCGGAGCTTCCGAGGCGACGAAATCCCTCGCGGTGTCGCGGAGCATGGTCTGGTCGTCATTGAGGTAGAGGGGCATTTTGCTTCTCTTTCGTCATCCCCGCGAAGGCGGGGATCCAGGGTAACCGAGCGAGACGCCTGTGGCGCTGGATCCCCGCCTTTGCGGGGATGACGGTTACGAAGGGAGGTCGAGGATCCGCTTGGCGATGATGTTGAGCTGGATCTCGCTCGTCCCGCCCTCGATCGAATTGGCCTTGGTGCGCAGCCAGGTGCGGGCCGCGGCGCCCTGATGGCTGGCCTCGCTCTCCCATTCGAGCGCGTCCGAGCCGCCCGCCGCCATTTCGAGCTCGTGGCGGGCCTTGTTCAGCTCGGTGCCGTAATATTTCATCATCGAGGGCTGGGCGGGATGCGCCTGGCCGGCCTTCAGCTCGTCGATGAACTTCTCGGACATCGCGGTGAATGCCTTGGAGCGAACCTGGAACAACGCGATCTGCGCGCGCAGGATCGGATCGACGCCCTTGCGCGCCGCCTCGACCAGCGGATCCTTGCCGGCACCGCCCAGGCCGAAGCCCGAGATCATCTCGCGCTCATGGCCGAGCAGATATTTGGCGACGTCCCAGCCCTTGTTCAGCTCGCCGAGCAGATTGGCCTTGGGTACCTCGACATTGTCGAAGAAGGTCTCGCAAAAGGGCGAGTTGCCGCTGATCAGCAGGATCGGCCTGGTCGAGACGCCGGGCGAGGCCATGTCGAACAACAGGAAGCTGATGCCGGCCTGCTTGACGGTCTTGTCGGTGCGGACGAGGCAGAAGATCCAGTCGGCCTTGTCGGCATAGCTGGTCCACACCTTCTGGCCGTTGACCAGGAAATGATCGCCCTTGTCCTCGGCGCTGGTCTGCAGCCCGGCGAGGTCCGAGCCGGCGTTCGGCTCCGAATAGCCCTGGCACCAGCGGATCTCGCCGCGCGCGATCCTGGGCAGATGCTCGAGCTTCTGCTCCTCGGTGCCATATTTCAGCAGCGCCGGCCCGAGCATCGAGATGCCGAACGAATTGAGCGGATTGCGCGCCTTGATCGCCTTCAGCTCCTCGCGGAGGATCTTGGTCTCGGCCGGCGAGAGCCCGCCGCCGCCATAGGCCTTGGGCCAATCGGGGACGGTCCAGCCGCGCGACGCCATGCGATCGAGCCAGACCTTCTGGTCCGGATGCGCATAATGGGGATTGCGCCCGCCCCAGGTGGTTTCCTTTTCCGACTTGGGCGGGGTGCGCATCTCGGCCGGGCAGTTTTCCTCCAGCCAGGCGCGGGTTTCGGCGCGGAATTGGTCGAGTGCTTCGGTCATCCTCAGATCCTTCTCCCTCTCTCCGCCTGTGGGGAGAGGGATGGGGCAGCCTTGCGTTGCGACTGCCCCTTTCCCCGACCCTCTCCCCCGACGGGGGAGAGGGAGCTTGGGTTACTTGTTGAACTTTTCGCCCTTCTCCGCCTTTTCGCGGAGCAGCGGGGCGACTTCGAAGCCGTATTTCTCGAGGCCCTCGACGATCTTCTTGAGGCCCTCGGTGTCGGCCCAGAACATCGGGCCGCCGCGATACGGGGGCCAGCCATAGCCATAGACCCACACCACATCGATGTCGCTGGCGCGCTGGGCCATCTTCTCGGCGAGGATCAGCGCGCCTTCATTGACCATGGTATAGAGCGTGCGGACGACGATCTCCTCCTCGGTGATCTCGTGCTGCGGCACGCCCAGCTTCTCGCGCCACTCGGCGATCAGCTCGGCGACGCGGGGGCTGTTCGAGGGAGTGCGCTTCTCGTCATAATCGTAGAAGCCGGCGCTCTTCTTCTGGCCCCAGCGGCCCTCGGCGGCGAGCGCGTCGCGGATATTCTCGATCCGGTTCGGGTCGCGGTGCCAGCCGATGTCGACACCGGCGAGATCGGCCATCTGGAACGGGCCCATCGGCATGCCGAAGGCGACATGGACCTTGTCGATCTGCTCGGGCGTGGCGCCTTCGAGCAGCATCTTGTTGGCCTCGACCTGGCGCGGCATCAGCATGCGGTTGCCGATGAAGCCGTAGCAGACGCCGGCGATGACGGCGACCTTCCTGATCTTCTTCGACACGGCCATGGCAGTGGCCAGCACGTCGTCGGCGGTCTTGGCGCCGCGGACGATCTCGAGCAGCTTCATCACGTTCGCCGGCGAGAAGAAGTGCAGGCCGAGCACGTCCTGCGGACGGCTGGTCACGGCGGCGATCTCGTCGATGTTCAGATAGCTGGTGTTCGAGGCGAGGATGGCGCCCGGCTTGGCGATCTTGTCGAGCTTGCCGAAGATGTCCTTCTTGACGTCCATATTCTCATAGACGGCCTCGATGATCAGGTCGCACTCGCCGAGCGCGTCGAAATCGAGCGTCGGGTTGAGCAGACCCATCGCGCCTTCCACCTGCTCGGCGGTCATGCGGCCCTTGGCGGCGGTCGCCTCGTAATTCTTGCGGATCACGCCGGTGCCGCGATCGAGCGCTTCCTGCGCCATCTCGACGATGGTCACCGGCACGCCCGCCGACAGGAAGTTCATCGAGATGCCGCCGCCCATCGTGCCTGCGCCGATCACGCCGACGCGCTTGATGTCGCGGAGCGCGATGTCCTCGGCGATGCCGTCGATCTTGGCGGCCTTGCGCTCGGCGAAGAAGATGTGGCGCAGCGCGGCGGACTGGGTGCCCATGATCAGCTTCATGAAGCCCATGCGCTCGGCCTGGACGCCCTCGGCATAGGGCTTGCCGGCGGTCTGCTCGATCAGGTCCATGATCGTGTTCGGCGCGTCCATGCCACGGAAGCGCTTGGCGTTCTTGGCACGGAATGCCTCGAACACGGCCGGATCGACGGTGACCGGACGCTCGGACGAGCGCGAGACCGGCTTGCCGATCACTTCCTGCGCGAAGGCGACGGCATCGGCGACGAGATTGCCCTCGGTCGCGAGACGGTCGACCAGGCCGGCGGCCCTGGCCTGCTCGGCCGAGATCGGATCGCCCTTGGTCGCCATTTCGAGCGCGACCTCGACGCCCGCGACGCGCGGCATGCGCTGGGTGCCGCCGGCGCCGGGCAGGATGCCGAGTTTGACCTCGGGCAGGCCGAACTTCGCCGAGGGCACGGCGATGCGATAGTGCGAGGCGAGGGCGACTTCGCAGCCGCCGCCGAGCGCGGTGCCATGGACGGCGGCGATCACCGGCTTGTCGAGCGCCTCGATCTCATCGACCAGCACCGGGAGCGAGGGCTCCTGCATCGGCTTGCCGAATTCGGTGATGTCGGCCCCGGCGAAGAAGGTCTTGCCGGCGCAGGTGATCACGACGGCCTTGATGCCGTCGTCGCCCTTGGCTTCCTGGATGCCGGCCTGGATGCCCTGGCGGACCGCCGCGCCGAGCGCGTTCACCGGCGGATTGTCCGAAGTGATGATCAGGACGTCGCCCTGGCGGGTGGTGGTGATGGGGGAGGTCATTTTGGTCTCCAGTTTATTGGTTCACGCGTGGGCGCGAGGACGTGAAGAAGGAAGGTTTTGGTTCGCGCAGAGGCGCGGAGGACGCAGAGGCTGTCTTTGCCGAAAAGGTTGGCGCCGCGTCAGCGGCGGGAAAGGCGACGAGGCAGAAAGTGGACTGCCGCTGACGCGGCGCGCAACTTCTCTGCGCTCTCTGCGCCTCTGCGCGAACAATCTCTTTGTCCATACCATCAGTCGTTCAATGCCGAATAGATCAGCGTCTTCAGCTCGCGCCGGATCGGGTAGAGCATGGACGGGGAAAGCTGCGTCATGAAGACCATCGAGAGCCGCTCGACGGGATCGATGAAGAAGGACGTCGAGAACATCCCGCCCCAATAATATTCGCCGGCCGAGCCGGGGATCATCGCCTTGGCCGGATCCATGGTGATCGCGAAGCCCAGGCCGAAGCCGGTGCCGGCATTGGTCGTCTCGCTGAACAGCGACTGCGACATGGCGTGGAGGTCCGAGCCGCCGGGCAGGTGGTTGGCCGTCATCAGGTCGACCGTCTTGCGGCTGACCAGGCGGGTGCCCGCCAGCTCCCCCTTGTTCAGGAAGAAGGTGCAGAAGCGGTGATAGTCGAGCGACGTCGAGACCAGGCCGCCGCCACCGGAGACGAGGCGCGGCTCGCGCGACCAGGCGCTCTCGGCGCCGCGATCGTACATCACCCGGCCCTTGCCCTGCACCATCGTCCAGCAATCGGCGAGGCGGTCGATCTTGTCGGCGGGGACGGTGAAGCCGGTGTCGTGCATGCCGAGGGGCGCGAAGATGCGCTGGCGGAAGAAGTCGCCGAGCTTCATGCCCGAGACGCGCTCGACCACCGCGCCGAGCACGTCCGTGGACACCGAATAGTTCCACTCGCTGCCCGGCGAGAATTCCAGCGGGATCCGGCCGAGCGCCGCGATGAAGCCGTCAAGGTCGAGATTGCCGTGCCAGTCCTCGATCCTGCCGGCGCGATAGGCGGCATCGACATTGGTGCGATTCTGGAAGCTGTAGGTGAAGCCGGAGGTGTGGCGGAGCAGGTCCACCATCCGCATCGGCTCCTCGGTGGGCGTGGTCTGGAACGGCACCTTGTCGCCGCCGGCCTTGAACACGCCGAGCGCCTTCAGCTCGGGAAGGATGTGGTGGACGGGGGTGTCGAGGCCGACCAGCCCCTCCTCGACCAGCATCATGAAGGCCAGGCTGGTGACCGGCTTGGTCATCGAGGCGATGCGGAAGAGCGTGGCCTCGTCCACCGGCGCGCCGCCCTCGCGGGCCGGGCCCTGGTGCGAGAAATGCACGATCTCGCCGCCGCGCGCGATCAGCAGCTGGGCGTGCGGGAGCTTGCCCGAGTCGAGATAGCGAGCCTTCAGATACGGATCGATCCGTGCCAGCCGGGCCGCGTCGAAACCCTGGTTTTCGGGCTTGGCAAGTTTCATGCGGCTGGCATACCTCTCATTCGAAACCGGTGACTCGCATCTTCTCGGGGATGCGCTTCCCCTATTGCCTTGAGCGCGCGATGAATCAACACTAACGTTGTTTACGGTACGGCATCCGGTGCCAAACCCAACATTCTAGAAACAGAACGCGCATAGACTGGAGAGAATCGCCTTGGCCCCCGAACCGATCGTTCCGCTCGACCCCAATTGGCCGGCGATGTCGCTGGCGCAGGTGAAGGCCGCGCTAACCGCGCCGGGCGCGCGCTTCGAGATGGAGGACGCGGAGATCCGCGGCGTGCCGACCCGGGTCTGGAAGAACGCCCCGCCCACGCTCGGCGTGCTCCAGCAGCTGGTGCGCCTCTATGGCGACCGCGTCTTCACCATCTACGAGGATGAGCGGGTCACCTATGACGCGAACTATCGCGCGGTCTGCCACCTGGCGCAGCGGCTGACCGAGATGGGCGTGCGGAAGGGCGACCGGGTGGCGCTGGCGATGCGCAACCTGCCGGAATGGCCGACCATCTTCTTCGCGGTGACGAGCCTGGGCGCGATCATCGTGCCGCTCAATGCATGGTGGACCGGCGGCGAGCTCGAATATGGGCTGAAGGATTCGGGCGCGAAGGTGCTGTTCGTCGATGCCGAGCGGCATGCGCGGCTGAAGGACTGCTATGCGCATCTGCCCGAGCTGGAGCGCGTGGTGGTGAGCCGCTGCGACGAGGAACTGGGCGGCAATGCCAGCCGCCTCGAAGTGCTGATCGGCACGCGGAGCGACTGGGCCGGCCTGCCCGACATTCCCTTTCCGCAAGTGGCGGTCTCGCCCGAGGACGATGCGACGATCTTCTACACCAGCGGCACCACGGGCAGTCCCAAGGGCGCGTTGGGCACGCACCGCAACATCTGCACCAACATCCTGTCGAGCGGATACAGCGCGGCGCGGGCGATGCTGCGGCGGGGCGAGATGCCGCCTGCGGTGATCCCGCACAAGGTGGGCCTGCTGGTGATCCCGCTGTTCCACGTCACCGCGTGCAGCGCCGCGCTGATGACCGGCATCGCGACCGGGCAGACCATATTGTTCATGCGCCGCTGGGACGCCGAGCAGGCGATGGGCCTGATCGAGCGCGAGAAGGTGACCTTCACCGGTGGCGTGCCGACGATCGCCTGGCAGCTGCTCGAGCATCCGGCGCGGGAAAAATACGACCTCTCCAGCCTGGAGGCGATCTCCTATGGCGGCGCGCCCTCCGCGCCCGAGCTGGTGAAGCGCATCTATGAGGAATTCGGCGCGCTGCCCGGCAATGGCTGGGGCATGACCGAGACGATGGCGACGGTGACCCAGCATAGCGGCGAGGATTATCTGACCCGGCCGACCAGCGCCGGCCAGCCGGTGGCGACCGCGGACCTCAAGATCATGACGGTCGAGGGCGACCGGGAGCTTCCCGTGGGAGAAGTGGGCGAGCTCTGGGCCAAGGGGCCGATGATCGTGAAGGGCTATTGGGGCAAGCCCGAGGCCACCGCCGAGACCTTCATCGACGGCTGGGTGCGCACCGGCGACCTGGCCAGGCTCGACGAGGAGGGCTTCCTCTACATCGTCGACCGGGCCAAGGACATCGTGATCCGCGGCGGCGAGAACATCTATTCGAGCGAAGTGGAGGATGTGCTCTACGCCTTCCCCGGCGTGATGGACGCGGCGCTGATCGGGGTGCCGCACAAGACGCTGGGCGAGGAGCCGGTGGCGGTGGTCCATATGGCGCCGGGCACCGGCGCGACCGAGGCGGAGCTCCAGGGCTTCGTCCGCGAGCGGCTGGCGGCGTTCAAGGTGCCGGTGCAGGTGCGCTTCGTGGCCGACACGCTGCCGCGCAACGCCAATGGCAAGATCCTGAAGAAGGACCTGCGGGCGTTGTTCGTCGGAGAGGCCGCGGCCTGAGTCGCAAAGGCGCTGGCGGAGGGAGCGGCGCGCGCTAGGATCGGCATCCGAAGGGAGACTCCCGATGCATTCCGATCGCCGCGCGTTCCTGGGGCTCGCCGCCACCGCCATGGCCCTGCCGCCACTGGCCCGGGCGGCGGGGTGGCAAGCGGCACCGGCCTTTCCGCCGGTCGATGCGCGCAGCGTCTGGCTGGTCGGGGACTCCGCGCCGCCCGATCCCGCCGCCATGTCGGCGCGGCTGGCGGAGCTGGCGGGCGGCGGTTCGGTGCGCGACGGCTATCTGAACGGCGGCGCGGTCGAGGCGCTGGAAAAGGCCTTTGCGGCCCATCTCGGCAAGGAGGCCTGCGCTTTCTTCCCGACGGGCACGCTGGCCAACAATGTCGCGCTGCGGGTGCTGTGCGGGGACGCGCCGCATGCGCTCTGCCAATATGACAGCCATCTCTACCGCGACGAGAGCAACATGGCGCAGCGGCTGGCGGGCATCAACCTGGTGCCGCTGGCGGCGGGGCGGGTGGCGCCGACCCGGGACGAGCTGGTTGCGGCGTTCGATGCCGCCGAGAAGGGCCCCTATGCGCTCAAGGTGGGCGCGATCTCGCTGGAGAGTCCGGTGCGGCGGCTGGACGGGCAGCTGATCCCGCCGGAGCGCATCGCGGAGATCGCCGCGCTGGCGGCGGCGCACGGCACGCGGATGCACCTCGACGCGGCCCGGCTGCTGCTCGCGCCGCCCAAGCTCGACCGCAAGGCCTATGTGGCGCCGTTCGAGACGGTCTATGTCTCGCTCTACAAATATCTCGGCGCCCCGTTCGGCGCGGTGCTGGCCGGGCCGGCGGCGGTGATCGCCAGGGCGAGGGAGTGGCGGCACCTCTATGGCGGGCTGATCTATCAGGGCTGGGCACCGGCCCTGCTGGCGCTCGACGGGCTGCAGCGCCTGCCCGAGAGCATCGCCAGGGCGCATGGCGCGGCCGGTGCGCTGTTCGCGGCGCTGGAGAAGAGCGGCAAGGTGAAGCGCGCGCCGAACCCGGATGCGTCGAACATCTACCGGCTGGAGATGCCGCAGGCGCTGGCCGAGGCCGCGTTCGAGCGCGGGCGCGTTGCCGGCGTGCGGATCGGGCGGTGGGAGAAGGGGTCGATCCCGTTCTTCGTCAACGAGACGCTGCTGCGGCGCCCGGTGGAGGAATATGTGCGGGTGTTTCTGGGGTAGGGGGCTCTCGCATTTGCGCCCCCCGCCAATCCCTTCGGCACTCCGGCGAAAGCGAGGCCCATCTCCCGCGAGGGCAGCAGGTAAGGCGGTATGTTACAGGCTAGTCCGGGAGATGGGTTCCCGCTTTCGCGGGAGTGACGACCGAGGTCACGGCACTTCTCCAGCCCGCCAGCCGAGTGGCACGGGCATCGCCATCCAGCCCCGGCTCGAACGTAAGCCCCGCGCCGCGCATCTTCGTCGCGTCCTCGATCCCATGGAACATCCCGCAGCCGATGCCGGCGAGCATCGCGGCCCCCAGCGCGGTGGTCTCGGCGAAGTCGGGGCGATCCACGGGAATCGCGAGGATGTCGGCCAGGTCCTGGGCGATCCAGTCGTTGGTGACCATGCCGCCGTCGATGCGCAGCCGCGACCAGTCCGCGCCATCGGCGGCGAAGGCGGCCTTCAGGTCGTGGCTCTGGTGCGCCATCGCCTCCAGCGCGGCGCGGACGATGTGCGCGCGGGTCGCGGCGAAGCTGAGGCCAGAGATCGCGGCGCGCGCTTCCGGTTCCCACCAGGGCGCGCCGAGGCCGCTGAGCGCCGGGACGAGATACACGCCGCCATTGTCCTTGACCGAGCGGGCCAGCGCCTCGGTCTCCTGCGCCGTCTCGATCAGCTTCACCGAATCGCGCAGCCACTGGACCAGGCTGCCGGCGACGAACACCGAACCCTCGATCGCATAGGTCCGCCGCCCGCCCAATTGCCAGAGCACGGTGGCGAGCAGCCGGTTCCTGGAGGAGGGCGGGGTGCCGCCGGCGTTGGTCAGCACGAAGGCGCCGGTGCCATAGGTCGCCTTGGTGTCGCCGCGCTCGATACAGGCCTGCCCAATCGTCGCGGCCTGCTGGTCGCCGGCCAGGCCGCAAATGGGGATCTCGCCGCCGAACAATCTGGTGGTGCCGAACCTGCCCGCGCAATCGACGATCTCCGGCAGCGCGTCGCGCGGGGCGGAGAACATGTCGAGCAGCCCGTCGCTCCACCCGCCGGAGCCGAGCCCCATCAGCAGCGTGCGCGAGGCGTTGGTCGCGTCGGTGACGTGCAGGCCGCCGGTGAGCTTCCACACCAGCCAGCTCTCGACCGTGCCGATGGCGAGGCGATCGCCGACGCCCTTCAGCTGCGGCCAGTTGCGCATTGCCCAGGCGATCTTGGTGCCGGAGAAATAGGGATCGAGCAGCAGCCCGGTGCGCGCCTGGACGCCGGCTTCCTCGCCGGCTTCGCGCCAGGCCCGGCACATCGCGGCCGAGCGGCGATCCTGCCAGACGATGGCCGGCGCAAGCGGCTCGCCGGTGGTCTTGTCCCAGAAGACGATCGTCTCGCGCTGGTTGGTGATGCCGATCGCGGCGATCGCCTGCGGGCCGCCGGCCTGCTGCACCATGGCCATCGCGCATTCGAGCGAGCGCCGCCAGATCTCATTCGCATCATGCTCGACCAGGCCGGGCCCCGGATAATGCTGGGTAAGGTCGGCGCTGTGGCTGCCCAGGCACTTGCCCGACGGCGCGAACAGCATCGCGCGGGTGGAGGTGGTGCCCTCGTCGATGACCAGGATGTTCTCGCCCATGCGGCAAGGCTAGCGCAGCCGTTACGGGCGCGAAAGCCCGGCACCGTCATTCCCGCGGAGGCGGCGATCCGGCGTTTCCCGCCGAGCCGCCCGGATCCAGGGGGGCTGCCTTCACGGGGATGACGAAGGAGGGGGGACGCGCTAGGGTCTGCCGCGAAAGGGAAGGGCAGAAGTGAGCGATCGACCCGGCAGCATCGGCGGCGAACCCCTGGACGACGGCCTGCCGTCGGGACCGGCAAGGGCACCCTTGCTCGGGCCATCGAGCCAGGAAAGCATGGGCGACGGCCAGAAGCGCGACCGGCTGATGGCGGCGCTGGCGCTGATGGCGGGGATCGGCCTGTTGCTGGCGCTGCCCTTCGCGCTGCAGGCGGGCGCGGTGTTCTTCCTGCCGCTCACCACCGCCCTGGTGATCGCGATCGCGCTGGTGCCGCTGCTCGAATGGCTGGAGCGCCACCGCGTGCCCGCGCCGATCGCGGCGTTCATCTGCGTGCTGCTGTTCCTGATCGCGGCCAATGTCGCGCTGGCCTCGATCGTGGTGCCGGCCTGGCAATGGATCCGCGACCTTCCCGCCAAGATCCCGCAGATCCAGGAGAATCTGAAGCCCCTGATCGAGTTCTACGCGAACCTCGACAGCTTCGTGAACAAGACGGTGATGAACTTCGCCTCGGCGCCGATGAAGCAGCCCGAAGTGATGGCGGCCACGCCGCCGCGCTCGCTGATCGACCTGTTCGCCACTTCCGCGCCATCGGCGCTGGTGGAGATGTTCTTCGCCATCCTCGTCATCTATTTCTTCCTGTCGGGCTGGACCCGGCTGCGCCGCAACGCGATCACCAGCCGGGCGAGCTTCGGCGGCGCGATGGCGACGGCGCGCGTGATCCAGGACGTGGTGGACGATACCTCGGCCTATCTGGGCACGATCACGCTGATCAACCTGACGCTGGGCCTGATCGTCGCGGGCGTGCTCTGGGCGATCGGCATGCCCACGCCGCTGATGTGGGGCGGCATCGTCGCGCTGCTCAACTACATCCCCTATTTCGGGCCGGTGTTCGCCGCGCTGCTGCTGGCCATGGGCGGGCTGATGACCTTTCCGGACCTGGGCTGGGCGTTCGTACCGCCGATCGTGATGATCGCCTGCCACCTGATCGAGGCGAATGTGGTGACGCCGCTGATCGTGGGCCACCGGCTGACGATCAGCCCGATCATGATCCTGATCTCGCTGAGCTTCTGGGGCTGGGTGTGGGGCACCACCGGGGCGCTGCTCGCGGTGCCGCTGCTGATCATCATCCAGACGGTGGTGAACGCGGCGGGCAAGCCGGACATCGCCGGTTTTCTCTTCGAGCACGGGACCTTGGTGAACGATCCTGTGGATAATCGGCCGCTGCGGCGAAAAAGTCGCGACCAATCCGGTTGACACCCCCGAATCTCGCGTCTAGTGCCCGCCTCCTCGCTTCGAGAGAGCGGGTGTAGCTCAGTTGGTTAGAGCGCCGGCCTGTCACGCCGGAGGTCGCGGGTTCGAGCCCCGTCACTCGCGCCATTCCCCATTGCCGGACCGGTAAGGCGCCGCTCGTGCGGAGCCCGGCGGATCGATGCCGTGGCGGCGATGGTCGGTTCTCGTGCACGCATGCGGGTGTAGCTCAGTTGGTTAGAGCGCCGGCCTGTCACGCCGGAGGTCGCGGGTTCGAGCCCCGTCACTCGCGCCATGCGCCGCATGGCATCTTCCAGCAGCATGCGAAGCGCCGACTCGCCAAAGTACCGGAAGCACATGCCGGACGCAGGTTTTCGGCGGCCCTATTTTCCCTATTTTCCCGGAAACGCGGCGCATCTCGTAACATTCTTGCGCACGCATGATCCTATCTTTCCTACAGGTCAAAGAGCGGCAGGCCCCGCGGCCGGCTGTACGGGTTCAGCAGGCGACATCCTACAAAGCAAGGGGCAAGGGCGGCCTTCAGGCGCGGCGCCAGCGCCCCGTTTCCATCCAGCGCAACACCCCGCCGAGCGGCAGGATCCAGACGATGCCGGTCACGACATAGATCGGCAGCTGGGCGAGCACGTGCAGCCGGCCGATCCAGTGCGAGAAGCTCGCCACCAGCACGATCCAAACCAGGATCCAGGCAATTATGCCCAGCGCCCCCGCGGGCTTGCGCCAGCTCGGCGCTATGCTCCCGCGTGCCATGTCATGCCTTTCTCGGTGATTACGGCCTGGAGCGGCACGTCCCAGATGTCGGAGGGGATGGCCGGCACTTCCTGCATCGCCCAGGC
Source organism: Sphingomonas sp. CBMAI 2297 (assembly GCF_029870595.1). Lineage (GTDB taxonomy): Bacteria > Pseudomonadota > Alphaproteobacteria > Sphingomonadales > Sphingomonadaceae > Sphingomonas. The sequence goes on along the minus strand of NZ_JAPDIR010000009.1, from coordinate 135,961 downwards.
CACGCCGACGCGCCAGGCATCGGGATAGCGGGCAAAGGCGCGGTCGTAATGCGCGGCGCCCTGGCCGAGGCGGTTGAGCCGCGCGTCGAAGCCGACGAGCGGCGTCAGGATCACATCGGGCGCGACTTCGGGGCGGTCGGCATGCGGCTGGCGCAGGCCGAACGGACCATCGACCAGCGGTTCTCCCATCTGCCAGGCGAGGAAGCGGATCGGCGCCGCCCGGTCGACGACGAAGGGAAGGGCGAGGGCGCAACCCCTTTCGGCCGCCGCGGCGGCAAGCTGGGTGGGATCGGCTTCGCTGCCGATGGCGACATAGGTGGCGACGATCGCCCCGGGGGCCAGGCGCTCGACGAACGCCTCGGGCGCGAGGATCGCCTCGCTCGCTGCGATGGCGAAGGCGTCACGCTCGGCGCGGAGCTGCGCCCGCAGGGCTAGCTTGTCGATCATGCCACGCTTCTAGGGGAGCGGTGGCGGGACCGCCATGGCCGTTTGCCAGAATATCCACTGACGCCCTTTACGTCAGGTGGGGACCATGTGCAGCGGACCAGGATCCGTACAGGGACAGCCCCCATGGATGATGAATAGCCTCAGGGATAATTGCTATGGCTCGTACCGGGCAGTGCCCGCCACGGCCGGATGTAGGGATTTCGCAGGGCATTCGCAACGGCTCCGCCCAAATTCGTCATCCCGCTCGCCTCTCCGTCACCCCGGCGAAGGCCGGGGCCTCAAGCGATGGCGGGATTGGGGCGAGGGATGGAGGTCAGGCCTCGCCGGCATCCTCTTCGAGCGCCGCGGCCACGGCCTCGAGCCGGTCGGCGATGCGCTCGAGCAGCACGGGCGACACGCCTTCGGGCGGACTGCGCTCGGTCTCGTCGAGCAGATCGGCGAGGATCAGCGCGAGATAGACGAGCGTGCGCTCGGCGTTCAGGCCGCCCGACGCGCGCAGGGCGGTTTCCGCATGGCGCTGCAGGATCGATTCGAGGTGGCGGATATGCGCTTCGTCGCCTTCGCGGGTGGCGACCGAATAGCTGCGGCCGGCGACGGAGATGTCGAGGTCCGCCATCAGTCCTGCTCCGCCCCGGCTTCGCGCGCGATCAGGGCGTCGAGCGAGCTCACCGCATCCTCGATGCGGGCGCGCAGCTTGGCGTGGCGTTGGGTGATCCGTTCGCAGGCATAGGCCCGCGCGGCGGCGGCTTTCTCGATGCGGACGAGGGCCTGTTCGATACGATCGGCGGGCGTACTTGCCATGCCGCAAGCGTTACGCACCCCATCCGAACCTAGCAACCCCTGAATGGTATCGGTTGCAGGGCGCGTTCGACGAGGCGGACCGGAGCCGCGCCGGCTCGAGTCCGCCCGGCATCCGGCCGGCGCTCGGGGTGTCGAGGCGGTTGACGTGGCGGTCCAAGGTGCCCAAAGGCGTCCGCGCCAGCATCAGGGGACTCCAAGTGACCGCAAGCTTCGCCGATTGCGCCAATGCCATCCGGGCATTGTCGATGGACGCCGTGGAGGCGGCCAATTCGGGGCATCCGGGCATGCCGATGGGCATGGCCGACGTCGCGACGGTGCTGTTCCAGGAGTATCTGAAGTTCGATCCGGCCGATCCGAAATGGGCGGACCGCGATCGCTTCGTGCTTTCGGCCGGGCACGGCTCGATGCTGCTCTATTCGACGCTCTACCTTACCGGCTATGCCCAGCCGACGCTGCAGGACATCCGCGATTTCCGCCAGGTCGGCAGCCCCTGTGCCGGCCATCCCGAGAATTTCGAGCTGCCGGGCGTGGAATGCACCACCGGCCCGCTCGGCCAGGGCTTTGCCATGGCGGTCGGCATGGCCGCTGCCGAGCGGCACCTGAACGCCGTCTATGGCGACGACCTGGTCGATCACCGCACCTGGGTGATCGCGGGCGACGGCTGCCTGATGGAAGGCATCAATCACGAGGCGGTCGGCCTGGCCGGGCATCTGAAGCTCGGCAAGCTGATCGTGCTGTGGGACGACAACAAGATCACGATCGACGGCGCGGTCTCGCTCTCGTCGAGCGAGGACGTGCCCGCGCGCTACCGCGCCTCGGGCTGGCAGGTCGTCGCGTGCGACGGCCATGACCGGGCCGACATCGCCCGCGCGATCGACGAAGCGCTCGCCAGCGAGCTGCCGTCGCTGGTCCAGTGCCGCACGGTGATCGGCAAGGGCGCGCCGAACAAGCAGGGCTCGTCCAAGGTCCATGGCTCGCCGCTGGGCGCGGACGAAGTCGCCGCCGCCCGCGCGGCGCTGGGCTGGAACCACCCGGCGTTCGAGATCCCGGGCGATATCCGCGCGGCCTGGCTGGAAGCCGGCAAGCGCGGCGCCGCGCCGCATGCCGCGTGGAAGCAGCGGCTCGAAGCGCATGAGGACCGCGCCGAATTCGAGCGCCGGATGCGCGGCGACCTGCCGGCCTGGTTCTCGATGCAGGATCACATCCAGGGCCTGCTCGCCGCGCCGCAGAAGGTTGCGACCCGCAAGGCGAGCGAGATGGCGCTCGAGGCGATCAATGCGCAGATCCCCGACACCGTCGGCGGCTCGGCCGACCTGACCGGCTCGAACAACACGCTGACCAAGGGCCTGGGCACGTTCAGCGCCGGCAACTATGCCAGCCGCTACGTCTATTACGGCATCCGCGAGTTCGGCATGTCGGCGGCGATGAACGGGATGGCGCTGCATGGCGGCGTGATCCCCTATGGCGGCACTTTCCTGGTGTTCGCGGACTATGCCCGCGCGGCGATCCGCCTGTCGGCGCTGCAGCAGGCACGCGTCGTCTATGTGATGACGCACGACTCGATCGGCCTGGGCGAGGACGGCCCGACCCATCAGCCGGTGGAGCACCTCACCAGCCTGCGCCTGATCCCCAATCTCGACGTCTATCGCCCGTGCGACGTGATCGAGACCGCGGAATGCTGGGAACTGGCGCTGCAGAAGGCGGACGGCCCGGGCCTGCTCGCGCTCAGCCGCCAGAACCTGCCGCAGCTGCGCACCGAGGCTGCCGAGAACCGCTCGGCGCGCGGTGCCTATGCGATCCGCGAGGCCGAGGCGCCGCGCCAGGTGGTGCTGATCGCCAGCGGTTCCGAAGTCGAGATCGCCGTTGCGGTGCGCGACGAACTGGAAGCCCAGGGCATCGGCGCCGACGTCGTATCGATGCCGTGCTGGGAGCGTTTCGACGCGCAGGACGCGCGGTACAAGCGCGACCTGCTGCCGGCGCATGCGCTCAAGGTCTCGATCGAGGCCGGCGCGACTTTGGGCTGGGAGCGATATACGGGCTTGGACGGGCTAAACTTCGGCGTGGATGGATTCGGCGCCTCGGGGCCTTATCTGAAGCTCTACGAGCATTTCGGGCTCACCGCGGGAGCCATCGTGCCGCGGATCGTCGAAAAGTTGAACGGAGAACAGGCATGACGAAGGTTGCGATCAACGGGTTCGGGCGCATCGGTCGACTGGTGGCGCGCGCGATCCTCGAGCGCCCCGACAGCGGGCTCGAGCTGGTCACGATCAACGACCTGGCCGATGCCAAGTCCAACGCGTGGCTGTTCTCGCGCGACAGCGTGCACGGCAAATATCCGGGCACCGTCACCGCCGAGGGCGAGGACCTGGTCATCGACGGCAAGCACATCAAGGTGACCAAGGAGCGCGATCCCGCCAACCTGCCGCATGCCGAGAACGGCGTCGAGCTGGTGCTGGAGTGCACCGGCTTCTTCACCGACCGTGCCTCCGCCCAGAAGCATATCGATGCCGGCGCCAGGAAGGTGCTGATCTCGGCTCCGGGCAAGAATGTCGATCTCACCGTGGTGTTCGGCGTGAACCACGACAAGCTCGAGGCCGGCCATAGCATCGTCTCGAACGCGTCGTGCACCACCAACTGCCTGGCGCCGGTCGCCAAGGTGCTGAACGACACGATCGGCATCGAGCGCGGCCTGATGACCACGGTGCATGCCTATACCAACGACCAGAAGATTCTCGACCAGATCCACCCGGACCTGCGCCGCGCCCGCGCCGCCGCGATGAGCATCATCCCGACCACCACCGGCGCCGCCCGCGCCGTGGCCGAGGTGCTGCCCGAGCTGAAGGGCAAGCTGGACGGCTCGGCGATCCGCGTTCCGGTTCCGGATGGCAGCCTTGTCGACCTGACCTTCACGCCGAAGCGCGACACCAGCATCGAGGAAGTGAATGCCGTGCTGAAGGCGGCGTCGGAAAATGGCCCGCTCAAGGGCATCCTCTGGTATTCGGACGAGCCCCTGGTCTCGATCGACATCGTCCACACCTCGGCCTCGTCGACCGTCGACAGCCTGGAGACCGCGGTGATCGACGGCAAGCTGGTGCGCGTCGTCAGCTGGTACGACAATGAATGGGGCTTCTCGAACCGCATGGTGGACACCGCCAGCGCGATGGCGAAGCTGGGCTAACCGCCACCCTCAATACCTGCCGTCATGCTGAACCTGTTTCAGCATCCAACGCGCCTCAAGCGGTATCGCCCGTGGAGAGTTGGGCCCTGAAACAAGTTCGGGGTGACGGTGGGAGGGGAGGCCATGTCGCCCCCCGCATCAACGACCAATTGTGAGGACGATATGACCCGCCCCTTCAAGACGCTCGACGACATGGGCGAGATCGCCGGCAAGCGCGTGCTGGTCCGCGAGGACCTGAACGTGCCGATGGCGGATGGCCGGGTGACCGACGATACCCGGCTGCGCGCCGCGGTGCAGACCGTCGCCGAGCTGGCGGACAAGGGCGCCAAGGTCGTGGTCCTCGCGCATTTCGGGCGGCCCAAGGGGCAGCGCAACCCGGAGATGAGCCTGTCGCTCGTCACCCGGCCGTTCAGCCATGTCCTTGGCCGTGAAGTGCGCTTCATCGACACCGACGGCGCGGCCGAGGCGATCGACGCGATGCGCGATGGCGACATCGCCCTGCTCGAAAATACCCGTTTCGACGCCGGCGAGGAGAAGAACGCGCCCGAGGCCGTCGCCGCGCTCGCCGCGCTGGGCGACCTCTATGTCAACGACGCCTTTTCGGCCGCGCACCGCGCGCATGCCTCGACCGAGGGCCTGGCCCGCACGCTGCCCGCCTTTGCCGGCCGCCAGATGGAAGCCGAGCTCGACGCGCTCGACAAGGCGCTGGGCAATCCGGAGCATCCGGTCGCCGCGGTGGTCGGCGGCGCCAAGGTCTCGACCAAGCTCGACGTGCTCAAGCATCTGGTCGACAAGGTCGATCACCTGATCATCGGCGGCGGCATGGCCAACACCTTCCTGGCGGCGCGCGGCGTCGATGTGGGCAAGAGCCTGTGCGAGCACGACCTGACCGGCACCGCCGAGGAGATCCTCGACGCGGCCGATCGCGCCAACTGCACCGTGCACCTGCCCTATGACGTGGTGGTGGCGAAGGAGTTCGCGGCCAACCCGCCGAGCCTGCGCACCGTCAACGTCCATGAAGTCGCTTCGGACGAGATGATCCTCGACATCGGTCCGGCGGCGACCGAGGCGCTGGCGGACGTGCTCAAGACCTGCCGCACCCTGGTGTGGAACGGTCCGCTCGGCGCGTTCGAGACTCCGCCGTTCGACACCGCGACGATCAGCCTCGCCAAGACCGCGGCGGCGCTTACCAAGGAAGGCCAGCTCGTCTCGGTCGCCGGCGGCGGCGACACGGTGGCGGCGCTCAACCAGGCCGGCGTGGCGGGCGACTTCACCTTCGTCTCCACCGCGGGCGGCGCCTTCCTCGAATGGATGGAAGGCAAGGAGCTGCCGGGCGTCGCGGCGCTGGCACGCGGCTGAACGGGGAGGGGCGCATCGCCGATGCCCCTCTCTTTTATGTATTTTACGCGATTTCCCAAGGGGTAGCACCGAAACGGCTATAATGCCCGATGCGGAGAAGAGGCGTGTTCCGCGCCCGTCAGCCGCCCGGAGCGCCCATGACCAAGTCCCTGCCGATCTCGCACAAGCTGGCCAGCGCCTTCGCGCTGGTGATCCTGATCGCCGCCGCGATCATGACCTTCGTCTATACGACCTCGGCCGAGGTCGGCAGCCTGACCGAGGCGAATGGCAGGATCGACGCGGAGCAGGCGCTGGCCGCCGAGATCGAGAATTCGCTGCTCGCCGCCGTGGCCAATCTGCGCGGCTATACCATGAGCAACGACCCCGCCGACGCGGCCGCCTTCCAGCGCAGCATCGCCCAGTTCGACAAGGCGACCCAGGCGCTCAAGCCGCTGCTGACCGATCCCAAGGACAGTGCCCTGCTGGAATCGACGATGCGGGGCGTGGCCCGCTGGCGCGCCGAGACGGTGGCCCCGCTGCTCGCGCACATGTCCGCATCGGAAGCGGCGCGGGCCCGCGAGCTGCTCCGGGACGAGCGTGCTTCGGCCGGCGTGCGCACGCTTGCCCAGGGCGCCGAGGCGCTGCGCGAGGAGAAATATCGGGACGTGCAGCAAAGCCTGGCGGCGATCGACCAGGCCAGCCGCGAGGAGGAGCGCTCGATCGTGATCGGCGGGATCGCGCTGGTCGTGGCGGCGGGCGCGCTCTGGGCGTTGCTCCGCAAGCTGCTCGGCAGCCCGATCCTGTTCATGACCGGCGTGATGAAGCGCCTGGCCGGCGGTGACAATCGCGTCGAGGTGCCCGATGCCGATCGCCGCGACGAGATCGGCGACATGGCCCGCGCGCTGCTCGTGTTCCGCGACGCCGCGATCGCCAAGGAAGCCGCCGATGCGGCCAAGGCCGTCGCGGATGCGGAGCAGCGCCTGGTGGTCGAGACGCTGGCGGAGGGGCTGGGCAAGCTCTCGGCAGGCGACCTGACCGCGCATATCGGCGGCGATTTCCCCTCGGGCTATGCGAGCGTGCAGCGCAATTTCAACGATGCGCTGGGCAATCTCCGCACGCTGATCGGCGCGGTGCGCGACAGCGCGGAGGCGATCCGCTCGGGCGCGAGCGAGATCGCCGACGCCTCGGAGAATCTCGCCGAGCGCACGCAGAGCAATGCGGCGAGCCTGGAGGAGACCAATGCCGCGATCAGCCAGGTCGATACCAGGCTGCGGACCAGCACCCAGGCCGCGGCACGCACCGTGGCGCGCGCCGGCGAAGCGATCGGGACCGTGCGGGGCGGTCGCGAAGTGGCCGACGAGGCAGTGCAGGCGATGGGCCGGGTGAGCGAAAGCGCCAAGGGCATCGACGGCGTGATCGAGGGGCTGGACAAGATTGCCTTCCAGACGCGCGTGCTGGCGATGAATGCCGCGGTGGAGGCCGGGCGTGCCGGCGAGGCGGGACGCGGCTTCGCGGTGGTCGCCGATCTGGTCTCGGCGCTCGCGATGCGGGCCGAGGAGGAAGCGAAGCGCGCCCGCGACCAGCTGACCGTGACGCAGAGCGACATCCATGCCGCCGTCGCGGCGGTCGAGCGGGTCGACGGCGCGCTGGCGGGCATCTGCGAGGGCGTGGGCGAAGTGCACGAGCTGGTCGACGGGATGGCGGCGGACAATGCCGTGCAGGCCAGCGCCATCGCCGAGATCAACGGCGCGATCGGATCGATGGACCGCACCACGCAGCAGAATGCGGCGATGGTCGAGGAGACGTCCGCCGCCTCGCGGTCGCTGTCGAACGAAGTCGCGCAGCTTGCCGCCCAGGCCGCGCGGTTCAAGGTGGCGGGCGGCGTTCCGGCGCGGGCCGGGCAGCAGGCGCCGAGCCTCGCGACGATGCACTGACCGGCGCTATCTGGCCTTTTCGTTGAGCAGCGGGACCAGCAGCGCGTTGAGGCTCTCCAGCGTGAACGCGCCGGCCTTGGCATAGCGGACCACGCCGTTGCGATCGATGACGATATTGGTGGGCACCGCGCCGCCGAGCACGTCATAGGGGCCCTTGATCGAGCGCACCGGCTCGATGTGCATCACGTCGAACAGCTTCTTGAGCTGATAGGGTTTGAGCGAATCCTCGGTAGTGACGGCATAGACGCGGAGACCGGCGTCCTTGCGCAGTTCGTAATAGCGATCGAGCGTCGGCAGTTCCGTGCGGCAGGGGACGCACCAGGTCGCCCAGAAATTGAGCACGACCACATTGCCGCGCAACTCCTCGAAGGAGATCTTGCCGCCGTTGATCAGCCGCAGGGTGAATGGCGGCGCCGGCTGACCTTCCTTGACCGCCGCGAACATCGGCCGCGGGGCCGGCGCGGCGCCGAGCAGTGCCAGTGGCAGCGCGGCGAGCGCCAGCCGCCTGGAAAGCGAAGCGATTCCCATGTTCCGTCCCCCATTGCCCGGCGTCATGCTGTCGCGGGCCGGGGGAGGCGTCAAGCGCGGCCCCGGGGCCCCCTTTCGCCGCCCTTCCCGGAAAAGCCCGTGCGGTGGCAGCGTTGTCAGGCTTTTCGCTTGCGAAACCGGGCGATAGGGGCTCGTTCAGCACTACACGAACAAGGGAAAATCCATGTCGATCACGCCCGCTGTCAAAGCCATCCTCGCCAATTACGAGTCCGACAATCCGGGCGTGAAGGCCAATCTCGCCCGCATCCTGATGCAGGGCAAGCTGGGCGGCACGGGCAAGCTGATCATCCTGCCGGTGGACCAGGGCTTCGAACATGGTCCGGCACGCAGCTTCGCGGTGAACCCCGCCGCCTATGATCCCCATTATCACTATCAGCTGGCGATCGACGCGGGCCTCAGCGCCTATGCCGCGCCGCTCGGCATGATCGAGGCCGGGGCCGATACCTTTGCCGGCCAGATCCCGACCATCCTCAAGGTCAACAGCTCGAACAGCTGGGCGACCTCGATCGACCAGGCCGTCACCGGTGGCGTCGACGATGCGCTGCGCCTCGGCTGCTCGGCGATCGGCTTCACCATCTATCCGGGTGCCGACGACGTGTTCGGCATGATGGAGGAAATCAAGGAACTGCGCGCCGAGGCCGCCTCGGTCGGCATCGCCACGGTGATCTGGTCGTACCCGCGCGGCGGCAAGCTTTCGAAGGACGGCGAGCTGGCGCTCGACGTCGGCGCCTATGCCGCGCACATGGCGGCGCTGCTCGGCGCGCACATCATCAAGGTGAAGCTGCCGAGCGCGCATATCGAGCAGAAGGAAGCCCAGAAGGTCTATGAGGGCACCGACTGGTCGGCGCAGGCGGACCGGGTGAAGCATGTCGCGCAGAGCTGCTTCGCCGGCCGCCGCATCGTCGTCTTCTCGGGCGGCGCGGCGAAGGGCGCCGATGCGGTCTATCAGGACGCGCGCGATATCCGCGACGGCGGCGGCAATGGCTCGATCATCGGCCGCAACACCTTCCAGCGCCCCCGCGACGAGGCGCTGGCGATGCTCGACAAGCTCGTGCGCATCTACAAGAACGAGGAATGATCGGTCGCCGACCCGTGCTGGCAGGGCTCGCCATGGCGATGCTGGCCGGGTCCGTGCCGGCACGGGGGAAGCGGATGGAAGAAGTCGAGCCCTATGGCCTGATCGGCAAGATCAAGGCGCGGCCGGGCAAGCGGGCCGAGCTGGTCGCGCTGCTCTCCGGCGGCACCGGCGACATGCCGGGCTGCATGGCCTATCTGATCGCCGAGGATCTGAAGGACGCCGACGGCATCTGGATCACCGAGATCTGGAAGACCCGGCAGTTCCACGCCGACTCGCTCAAGCTGCCCGCGGTGCAGGCGGCGATCGCCAAGGGACGGCCGCTGATCGCGGGGTTCGAAACCCATGTCGAGACGCGGCCCGTGACGGGAATCGGGATCAAGAGCTAGGCGCTAGTGGCAGCCGGTCGCCACGGTTCCGGCATTGATCGGATCGAGTATTGCCGGGCGCAGTTCACTGTCGGGATAGGCGTGGAGGAGAGTGCCCTTCGGGTCCCGGGCGAAGCGGATGCGGAATCGATCCCGCTTGCCGCCGGAAATGCCGTCGAGCTCCACCGCTCCATCGACGACGCGATAGGTTCCGGAGGCGTTGCCGAAGCCATTATAGGCGAGGAACTTGCCCGGCGCGGGAAAGCTGAGCGGCCCCGCGTCGCAGGGGGCCATGGGTTCGCGGCGGATGAGGTGCCCGGGCAGCAGCCCGGCCAGCTCCGCCGCGGGCACCGGCGCGAGGTATCTCTCGGGCGCGGGAGCACCGCAGGCGGCAAGCGCGAGGGACCCCGCCAGGGCACCCCGTCGACCAAATCCGCGCAAGCCTCTCCCCATCGGGGCGACTTTGGGTCATCCTGGGCCAAGTGGCAATCGGCGCGGCGGAGACGGGCATGGCGCAGGACTGGATCGCGGTGGACGGCTATATCGCCGGCAAGCTGATCGGCGCGGACCCGGCGCTCGGCGCCACGCTGGCGGCCAATGCCGCGGGCGGGCTGCCGGCGATCGATGTCTCGGCGGCGCAGGGCCGGATGCTCGAGCTGTTCGCCCGAATGTCCGGCGCGCGGCGCATCCTCGAAGTGGGGACGCTGGGCGGCTATTCGACGATCTGCCTCGCCCGTGCCCTGCCGGGGGACGGACAATTGGTTACGCTCGAACTGGAGCCGCATCATGCCGAGGTGGCGCGGGCCAATCTGGCGCGGGCCGGGCTCGATGCCCGTTGCGACGTTCGCGTCGGACCGGCGGCGGAGACGCTCGCAGCGATGATCGCGGCGGGTGAGGGGCCGTTCGACCTGGTGTTCATCGACGCCGACAAGCCCGGCAACCGGGCCTATCTCGACGCGGCGCTCAGGCTCACGCGGCCGGGCAGCGTGATCCTGGTCGACAATGTGGTCCGCGGCGGCAGGGTCCTGGAGGCGGACAGCGCCGATCCCAGCGTGCTCGGCACCCGCGCGCTGTTCGACGCGGTCGCAGCCGAGCCGCGCCTCGACGCCACCGCGATCCAGACGGTGGGCGACAAGGGCTGGGATGGGTTCCTGATTGCGGTGGTGCGGGCCGGCTAGGCTTTGCCCGGCGGGGCATGTTCCCGCAACGCGCGCATCTGCGCCTCATATTGCTCGCGCGACTCCCAGCCGAGTGGGTGCGGGCCGTAGGCATTGGGGCCGAAAGTGCCCGGCCAGAACAGCAGAGCGATCCAGAGGACCAGCGCTACCAGCAAAAGCACGCCGAGTCCGGGCAATGATGCGAGGGCCGCCAGCGCAACGAAACCGAAGAGCCACCAACCCGGTTTGCCGATGTCGTGCAACCGGGCAATCGCCACGACAAGCAGCGCCAGGTCGAATGCTGCTTCCAATGCGACGTACCAGAGCGGGAAGAAAGTCGGATGCGCAATCGCCTCGGAGCGGAAGCCGAGCTGGATGCTTCCGAGAGCGACCTGGCGAAAGGCGAAGAACTTGATCGCCGAGAAGCCCAGGCTGCCAAGGATCAGCCACAGGAACATCGCGCCGCGGCCGGCGCGGCCGATTGGCCATTTGAACATGCTGAACATGCGAATCCCCCTTCCGCTTGTTATCCTGCGGCGATCCTGCCTTGGCCGGGGCCCGGCCGCCACTCGGTTTCGATCGATAGTGGTGAAGCCAACCGGCTTTCGCTAAGGCTCCCCCGATGACCGACCTGGATGAAGACGGCCTGCCGCCGCTCGACCCGAATTTCGCCGCGCAGTTCGAGCGGGACGTACGTCGTCCGCCCTGCCAGCTCTACCTGATCTCGCCGCGCGAGGTGGGCGGCGCCTTCCCCGAGCGGCTGAAGCGCGCGCTCGGTGCCGGGCCGGCGGCGGCGTTCCAGTTCCGGGTGAAGGGCGTCGACCAGCACGAGGCGGCACGCCTTGCCGAGCCGCTGCAGCGGATCTGCGCCGATGCCGACATCGCCTTCATCGTCAACGACAGCGTCAGCCTGGCCAAGCGCCTGGGTGCCGATGGCGTGCATCTGGGGCAGGAGGACGGCGATCCGCGCGAGGCGCGCGCCGTGCTCGGCCCGCAGGTGCAGGTGGGGGTGACTTGTCACGACAGCCGGCACCTGGCGATGGAAGCCGGCGAGGCGGGGGCGGACTATGTCGCGTTCGGTGCCTTCTATCCCACCGCCACCAAGGAGACCCGGCATCGCCCCGAGCCGGTGATCCTCAGCTGGTGGTCGGCGCTGTTCGAGCTGCCTTGCGTCGCGATCGGCGGGATCACGCCCGAGAACGCGCCGCCGCTGGTGAAGGCGGGCGCGGACTTCCTCGCGGTTTCCGGCGCGATATGGGACGGGGACGAGGAAGCCGCGATGAAGGCGTTCGCCGCGCTGCTGGCCTGATCCCGGACGTCGTCCGGGCCGGGACGACGGAAACACTCGGAGTTCCAGCCGTTGTTCTTGCGGAACGTCATCTGCAGGAGCTTGATTCGGTGCGGAAATTTGTCGGATTCGCGGCTTGCCTCGCCTGTGTCTCCTTTGGTCCCGCCGCGGCGGGGCAGGGGGGAACTTCCGGCAGGCCGCCGATCGATTACTCCATCCTCCATGCCCAGGTCATCCTCGATCATCTCGGCTTCTCGCCCGGCATTCTCGACGGGCGCCCGGGCCAGTCGCTCACGGCGGCGCTGAAGGGGTTCCAGACCGCGCGCGGCATGCCCGCGACCGGCACGCTCGATCCGGCGACGCTGCGCGCGCTCGCGCCCTATGCCTCGCTGCGTCCGGTCCGGCGGCTGACTCTCGACGCCGGGACGCTGGCCGGGCCCTATGTCAACCCGATCCCGAAGGACCCCGAGAAGCAGGCCAGGCTGGCCTCGCTCGCCTATACCCGCCCGCTCGAGAAGCTGGCCGAGATGTTCCACACCACGCCCGAGGTGCTGGTCGAGCTCAATCCGGGCGGCGGCAGGATCGTGCCGGGCGCGGCGTTCCGCTTCCCCAATGCGCTTCCTGCATCGCGCGACTATCCGGCGGACATCAAGCCGGAATGGCGGCGGACGCTCAACATGCTCAACGTCGAGGCCAAGGTGCCCGAGGCCGATCACATCGTGGTCGACAAGAGCGAGAAGGTGCTCAAGGTGTATGACGGGCAGGGGCGCCTGGTCGCTCAGTTCAGCGCGACCATGGGCAGCGCGCACGATCCGCTGCCGATCGGCACCTGGAAGATCAACGGGGCGGACACCAATCCGAAATTCCACTACAACCCCAAGCTGTTCTGGGACGCGAAGAAGGGCAGTGACCCGGCGATGCTGCCGCCGGGGCCGAACGGCCCGGTGGGGGTGGTGTGGCTGGATCTTTCCAAGGAGCATTACGGCATCCATGGCACGCCCGAGCCGCAGCTGATCGGCCGCACCGAGAGTCACGGCTGCATCCGTCTGACCAATTGGGATGCGGCGCGGCTCGCGCTGATGGTGAAGCCGGGCACCAGGGCAGTGTTCCAGGAATAGGCGCGATGGGGCTCTGGGCGAAGCGGGCCGGCTGGAGCCTGGCCGTGCTGCTGGCGCTGATGGCGGCGGGGTTCCTGTCGCTGGTGCGGATCACGGTGCAGCCCGCCGCGCCGGCCGCCCCGTCGCAGCTTGCGGGGCCCCAGGACGCCGCTCCCGCCGGCGCGGACGATGCGGATGATGCCGCCGCGCTGATCATTCCCGTGGAGGGCGTGGCCGCCGGCCAGCTCAGCGACAGCTGGGGCCAGAGCCGCGGCAACGGCGCGCGCGAGCATCATGCGATCGACATCATGGCCCCCAGGGGCACGCCGGTGCTCGCCGCGGCGGCGGGCACGGTCGAGAAGGTCTTCGAGAGCGTGAATGGCGGCCACACCCTCTATGTGCGCACCCGGGACGGCGGGACGATCCATTATTATGCCCATCTCGACAGCCGGCTGGTGGACGAGAGGCAGCCGGTGCGCCAGGGCGAGCGCATCGCGACGGTGGGCAATAGCGGCAGCGCGGCGGGCGGCGCGCCGCACCTCCATTTCGAGATCAAGCGCATGCGGCCGGGCGAGGGCTGGTGGCAGGGGCGGAACGTCAATCCCTATCCGCTGCTGCGGAATGCCCGGCCGTGATCCGTCATTCCGGCGGAAGCCGGGATCTCGTGCGGCAAATCGGACAGCATGCGGCACGAGACCCCGGCTTCCGCCCGCGTGGCCGGCAAGAACCGGGATGGCTTGCCCAAGTCCCCGCGCGCGGCTAAAGGCGCCGGCTCAGCTCTTTCTCAGTTCCATAGGTCTCGACCATGAAGATCAGCGGCGTGGACATCCGTCCCGGCAACATCATCGAATATGAAGGCGGCATCTGGCGTGCCGTGAAGATCCAGCACACGCAGCCCGGCAAGGGCGGTGCGTACATGCAGGTCGAGCTCAAGAACCTGCGCGACGGCCGCAAGAACAATGTCCGCTTCCGCTCGGCGGAGACGGTGGAGCGCGTGCGCCTCGACACCAAGGACTTCCAGTTCCTGTATCCCGAGGGCGACAGCCTGGTGTTCATGGACAAGGAAACCTACGACCAGACCACGCTGCCGCGCGACCTGCTCGGCGATGCCGCCGCCTTCCTGCAGGACGGCATGGACGTGATCATGGAACTCTATGACGAAGAGGCGATCAGCGTGCAGCTGCCCGACACGATCGAGGCGACGATCGTCGAGGCCGATGCGGTGGTGAAGGGCCAGACGGCCTCGTCGTCGTACAAGCCCGCCGTGCTGGACAATGGCGTGCGCATCATGGTGCCGCCGCACATCGCCTCGGGCACGCGCATCGTCGTCGACGTGTACGAGCAGGCCTATGTCCGCCGCGCGGACTGATGCCTAGCGTGATCAGAGACGCGCGCAGCTTCCGGGCCGAGCGGCCCTGGGGCGCGCGCGATCTGGTCGAGATCGAGGGCGCGACGGCGCGCCTGCATTGGACGGACCAGCCCTATCGCTGGCACGTCAATGACGGTGCCGAGCTGTTCTGCGTCCTCGATGGCGAAGTCGACATGCACTATCGTCTGGACGGTAGCGAGCATGTGGCGCGCCTGGCTGCCGGCGACATGTTCGTGGCCGAGATCGGCGACGAGCATGTCGCGCACCCCGTGGGCGAAGCCCGCATCCTGGTTTTCGAGCGTAAGGGCTCCGTCTAATGGTTTCGCATTCCGGCCTCATCACCGTCATGGAGCGCGCCTGCCGCAAGGCCGGCCCGCGCCTGCGCCGCGACTTCAACGAAGTCCAGCACCTCCAGGTCAGCCGCAAGGGGCCGGCGGACTTTGTCAGCCTCGCCGACCGGCGCGCCGAGGACACGCTGATCGAGGAGCTCCAGAAGGCGCGGCCGGACTGGGGATTCCTGGTCGAGGAGCGCGGCGAGATCGCGGGCGATCCCAACAAGCCGCGCTGGATCATCGATCCGCTCGACGGGACCAGCAACTTCCTGCACGGCATCCCGCATTTCTGCATCTCGATCGCGGTCGAGGACCCGCACGGCGCCCAGGGCAAGCCCGAAGTGACGCACGGCTATATCTATCAGCCGCTCACCGACGAGAGCTTCTGGTCGGAGAAGGGCCGCGGTGCCTGGCTGCAGGACCAGCGCCTGCGCGTCTCGGCGCGCCGCCATCTCGACGAGGCGCTGATCGCCACGGGCATCCCGTTCCTGGGCCATGGTGATTTCGCCGAATGGAGCCGCATCTTCGGCGCGGTGGCGCCCGAAGTGGCCGGGATCCGCCGGCTGGGCTCGGCGGCGCTCGACCTCGCCTGGGTTGCCGCGGGCCGGTTCGACGGTTTCTGGGAATCGAACCTGAAGCCCTGGGACGTGGCGGCGGGCATGCTGCTGATCCGCGAGGCCGGCGGCTTCGTGACCGACTATCGCGGGCAGGACCTGTCGCGCGAGCGCAACCAGTATCTCGCGGCCAATGAC
Organism: Sphingomonas sp. CBMAI 2297; assembly: GCF_029870595.1. GTDB lineage: Bacteria > Pseudomonadota > Alphaproteobacteria > Sphingomonadales > Sphingomonadaceae > Sphingomonas. The sequence continues at coordinate 120,276 of NZ_JAPDIR010000009.1, read as the reverse complement.
GTGCTGCACTCCAAGCTGCACAAGCTGGTGGCGAACTCGCTGCGCTGATCTTTGGGAGCAATGTCCTTCACTGTCATCCCCGCGAAGGCGGGGATGACGGAAGTGATTTCAAGGGCCTGCCCGGGTTCCCGACCTAGGGGCGGAGCGTCGCCGCCAGGAACGCCACCATCTTCGGCCAGGCATCGGCGCGTGCCTTGGCGTTCGCCTCCGGCGTGCCGCCGCCACGCGGATCGACGCGCGGTTCCGCCGATCCGCCACCCAGGTCGTGGCCGGCGTCCGGATAGATCAGCGCCTGCGTCTCCAGCCCCCTGGCCTTGCGCGTCGCGACGATGTTGCGTGCCATCCGGCCCGAATTCCACAGCCGGTCCGCATCGCCGGTGATCAGCATCAGGGCGCCGCGATAGTCCTCGACCGGAATGCGGGCGGCGGCTTCGCGATCGGGATGGTCGGCGCGACCATTCTCGTGGATCGCGCGCAGATCGGCGGCGGGGCCGGCCTGCAGCCCCGCGACGAACCCGCGATAGGGCATGAAGGCGAGCGGCTTGCCGGCGAAGGAGAAGGAGGAGCGGGTGCCTTCCGCCTCCAGCATCTCCGGGCCCCAGCCTTCCCAAACCAGATCCGACGGCGTGTAGGCGACCACCGCGTCGATCCAGGCATAGCGGCTGGCCGCGACCAGCGCGAACTCCGATCCCTTGGACCCGGCGAACAGGCCGAATCGCTCGACATCGACGCCGGGGAGCCTGGCCAGCGCGGCGCGAAGGCCGGCCAGCTGGTCCACGCGGATGTCGATGAAGCTGCCGGGCAGGTCGGGAAAGGCGGGGGGCGGGCCATATTTGCCCCAGTTGGGGGAGTAATAGGGCAGGCTCACCGCCGCATAGCCGAGCCTTGCCAGGATGGGGCCGAAGCGGCGGCCGGCCTCGTCGCCGCCCTCGGCGCCGGGCAGGATCACCACTACCGGGCGGCGCGTCTCGCCGGCGATGCGATAGAGCCGCGCATGCGGGAATCCCGCGATCTCGCGCTCGTCGAGCGCCGCCGCCGGTTTCGTCGCCGCGCCCGGTTGGGCAAGGGCCGGGCAGGCGGCCATGGCCAGTGCGATCCCGAGCAGCAGAGTCCGTGCGATCATGTGAAGACACCCCGTTCACAAAATTTCACAATGGCAAGTGTATTGCACATATAAATCACCCCATGGCAATGCGCGATTGCGCCGGCGCGGTGCGGTTCCGGCGATGCCGCGGCCCCTGGAAACGCGGTTTCGGAAGGCTTCCGGACCAAGGCATCCACAACCGGTTCTTCTTGCGAGTCATTCTCACCCGTCGAGGCGTTGCGTCCCGGGGAAGTGAGTCCTAGAAGCCCCCTCAGATTCCGCATCCGCGAGAAGAGAAGGCCCTTGGTCGACCTGTCACAATATCTGCCGATCCTGTTGTTCCTCGGGGTCGCCCTCGCGCTTTCGAGCGCCTTCGTGTTCCTGCCCATGCTGGTCAGCCGGCTGACGGGTTCGCACAAGCCGACCGAGGCCAAGCTCAGCGAGTATGAGTGCGGCTTCCCGGCCTTCGAGGATTCGCGCAGCCAGTTCGACGTGCGCTTCTACCTCGTCGCCATCCTGTTCATCATCTTCGATCTCGAAGCGGCGTTCCTCTACCCCTGGGCCGTCTCGGTCTTCTCGCTGGGCTGGACCGCGTGGATCTCGATGATGATCTTCATCGCCGAGCTGACGCTCGGCCTCGTCTACGCCTGGAAGAAGGGAGCGCTCGAATGGGAGTAGAGCTCACCACGACGCCGCCCCCGCCGGGAACTCTCCCGGACGTCGGCTTCCTGAACGACATCAATGCCGAGCTCGGCGACAAGGGCTTCCTGGTCACGTCGACCGAGGAGCTGTTCCAATGGGCCCGTACCGGCTCGCTGTGGTGGATGACCTTCGGTCTCGCCTGCTGCGCGGTCGAGATGATCCACGTCAACATGCCGCGCTACGACATGGAGCGTTTCGGCGCCGCGCCGCGCGCGTCGCCGCGCCAGTCGGACGTGATGATCGTGGCCGGCACGCTGTGCAACAAGATGGCCCCGGCGCTGCGCCGCGTCTACGACCAGATGTCGGAGCCGAAATACGTCATCTCGATGGGCAGCTGCGCCAATGGCGGCGGCTATTACCATTACAGCTACAGCGTCGTGCGCGGCTGCGACCGGATCGTGCCGGTGGACATCTATGTCCCGGGCTGCCCGCCGACCGCCGAGGCGCTGCTCTATGGCGTGATGCAGCTCCAGCGTAAGATCCGCCGCGTCGGGACGATCGAGCGATGAGCGTGGTGAAGACCTCCGCGCCGCGCTTCGCCTCGAACGAGGGCGTGATCGAGGCGGCCAAGGCGGCGCTCGGCGATATCCTCCTCTTCTCCGAGGATAGTGTCGGCGAAGTGAACCTGGTGCTGGACCGCGCCCGCACGGTCGAGGGGCTCACGCTGCTGCGCGATACGCCGGGCCTGGAATATCAGCAGCTCATGGAGATCGCCGGCGTCGACTATCTCGACCGCGAGGAGCGGTTCGAAGTGGTCTATTGCCTGCTCAGCCTGACGCGGAACCACCGCATCAAGGTGAAGGTGCGCACCGACGAGGAGAAGCCCGTCCCCAGCGTCACCGGCGTCTGGCCGGTCGCGGGCTGGCTCGAGCGCGAAGTGTACGACATGTACGGCGTGCTCTTCTCGGGCAATACCGACCTGCGCCGCATCCTGACCGATTATGGCTTTGTCGGCCATCCGCAGCGCAAGGACTTCCCGCTGACGGGCTATGTCGAGCTGCGCTACTCGGAAGAGGCGAAGCGCGTGGTCTATGAGCCGGTCACGCTGGCCCAGGACTTCCGCAATTTCGACTTCATGAGCCCCTGGGAAGGCGCGAAATACGTGCTGCCGGGCGACGAGAAGGCGGCTGCCCCCGCGGCGCCGGCTCCCGCGCCTGCGCCCGCTCCGGCTCCCAAGCCGCAGCCCGAGGCGAAGGGCGCGCCGGCTCCGGCGGTCGTGGAAGAAGCTCCCAAGCCGGCACCCGCCACCAAGGCGGCCAAGGCAAAGGCTGCCAAGACCGAGGGCAGCGACGGCGCCGCCGATGCGGAGCCGGTCAGGAAACCCCGCAAGCCGCGCGCCAGGAAGGCGCCGGAGGGTGAAGCGTAATGGCTGAATATCTCGACGAGATCGAAGGTGTCACCGACGGCGGCAAGCCGGAAAAGGGCGACACCGAGATCGCGAACTACACGATCAACTTCGGTCCGCAGCACCCGGCGGCGCACGGCGTGCTGCGTCTGGTGACCGAGCTGGACGGCGAGATCATCGAGCGCATCGATCCGCATGTCGGCCTGCTCCACCGCGGCACCGAGAAGCTGATCGAGTACAAGACCTATACCCAGGCGCTGCCCTATTTCGACCGGCTCGACTATTGCTCGCCGCTGGGCATGGAATACAGCTATGTGCTGGCGGTCGAGAAGCTGCTGAACCTCGAGGTTCCGCTGCGCGGCCAGTATCTGCGCGTGTTCTTCGCCGAGCTGACCCGCATCTGCAACCACATGCTGAACCTGGGTTCGCACGTGATGGACGTCGGCGCGATGACGCCGAACCTGTGGATGTTCGAGATCCGCGAAGACTGCATGAACTTCCTCGAGCGTGCCTCCGGCGCGCGCATGCACTCGAACTGGTTCCGCGTGGGCGGCGTCCGCCAGGACGTGCCGCTCAAGCTGCTGACCGACATCGCCGAATGGCTCGACACCCGCCTGCCGCGCCTGTTCGGCGACGCGATCAGCCTGGTCGCGGAGAACCGCATCTTCAAGCAGCGCAACGTCGATATCGCGGTGGTGAGCCGCGAGGACGCGGTGGCCTGGGGCTTTTCGGGCCCGATGATCCGCGGCGCGGGCATCCCCTGGGATATCCGCAAGTCCCAGCCCTATGACGTGTACGACCGGGTCGAGTTCGACATTCCCGTCGGCACGCGTGGCGACTGCTATGACCGGTTCATGGTCCGCGTCGAGGAAGTCTATCAGTCCGCGCGCATCATGAAGCAGTGCCTCCAGCAGATGCCGGAAGGTCCCGTGCTCACCCTCGACCGCAAGATCGCGCCGCCGCGGCGCGGCGAGATGAAGCAGTCGATGGAAGCGCTGATCCACCACTTCAAGCTGTTCAGCGAAGGCTATCACGTGCCGGCGGGCGACGTGTACGTCGCGACGGAGAGCCCGAAGGGCGAGTTCGGCGTCTATCTGGTCGCGGACGGCACCAACAAGCCGTATCGCTGCAAGATCCGCCCGACCGCGTTCAGCCATCTCCAGGCGATGGACTTCATGTCGAAGGGCCATATGCTCGCCGACATCACCGCCATCCTGGGCGCGCTCGACATCGTGTTCGGGGAGTGCGACCGGTGAGCCAGGATCGCATCGCGATCGCGCACGAGATGATCGCGCATTACAATGCGCAGGATGCCGACGCCTATGTCGCGCTGATGACTGACGATGCCTGCGAGGCGGGCTATCGCGGCGCGGTGCTGCGTGAGGGCAGGGAAGGCGTCCGCTTGGGGCTGAAGGCGATGTTCGCCGAATTCCCGCAGAACCGCGCCGACATCCTGAACAGCTATATGCTGGGCGACACCGTGGTGCTCCACGAGAAGGTCGCCCGCTCGCCCGAGAGCGAGCCTTTCGAAGTCATGTCCATCTATTCTTTCGCCGACGACCTGGTCGATCGCGTGGAGTTCATCCGTTAATGGCCGACGCACCCGAACTTCCCAACGAAGCGGAAACCCGCGCGCGCTGGGGCAATTTCGCCTGGACGGCGGAGAATGCCGTCAAGGCACAGGAAATCATGGGCCGCTATCCGGCGGGCCGGCAGCTCTCGTGCAGCATCCCCTATCTCGACCTGGCCCAGCGCCAGGTCGGCGCGGAGACCAACACCCAGGGCTGGCTGCCGATCCCGGTGATCGAGTTCGTCGCGCGCGAGCTGGGCGTGCCGTACATCCGCATCTTCGAGGTCGCGACCTTCTACACCATGTTCAACCTGGTGCCGGTTGGCCGCTATCACGTGCAGGTCTGCGGCACGACGCCGTGCATGCTGCGCGGATCGGACGATGTGATGGCCGCCTGCAAGGCGCGGGGGCTGAAAAAAGGCCACACCACCGAGGACGGGCTGTTCACGCTCACCGAGGTCGAGTGCATGGGCAATTGCTCCTCGGCACCGATGGTCCAGATCAACGACGACAATTACGAGGATCTGGACTATGACCGGACTCTCGTGATCCTCGACGCGCTGGCGCGGGGCGAGAGCCCCAAGACCGGCACGCAGGAGCCCGGCCGCCACACCGTGGAACCGCTCGGCGAGCCGACCAACCTGGCGGCGATGGAGACCGGGAACCACGATTATCGGGGGGAATGGTGATGAAGCCGGAGACCAAGAACCTCGTCTTCGTCATCCTCGCGATCATCGGCGGCATCGTCGTGCTCGGCTGGACGCTGAAGATCGCCTTCAAGCTGGTCGGCATCGCGATCGTGCTCGGGCTCTGCGTGCTCGCGTACATCTTTATTCAGAACATGGTGGGGAAGGGCCGATAAATGCTCGCGGATAAGGACCGCATCTTCACCAATGTCTACGGCTTCCAGCCGTGGAACCTGCCGGCTGCCCAGCAGCGCGGCGATTGGGACAAGACCAAGGATTTGCTGGCGCTCGGCAACGACGTCATCATCGACAGGATCAAGGCGTCGGGCCTGCGCGGTCGCGGCGGCGCCGGCTTCCCGACCGGCATGAAGTGGAGCTTCATGCCCAAGGAACCGCGCCCGGATCGGCCGAACTTCCTGGTGATCAACGCCGACGAGTCCGAGCCGGGCTCGTGCAAGGACCGCGAGATCATCCGTCACGATCCGCACAAGCTGATCGAAGGCGCGCTGGTCGCCGGCTTCGCGATGCGCGCGCGCGCGGCGTACATCTACATCCGCGGCGAATATATCCGCGAGGCCGAGACGCTCTTCGCCGCCGTGAAGGAGGCGTATGACGCCGGCCTGCTCGGCAAGAATGCCTGCAAGTCGGGCTATGACTTCGACGTGTTCGTCCATCGCGGCGCCGGCGCCTATATCTGCGGCGAAGAGACCGCGATGCTCGAGAGCCTCGAGGGCAAGAAGGGCCAGCCCCGCCTGAAGCCGCCCTTCCCGGCGGGCGCGGGCCTTTATGGCTGCCCGACCACGGTGAACAACGTCGAGTCGATCGCGGTCGTCCCGACGATCCTGCGGCGCGGCCCGGAATGGTTCGCCAGCTTCGGCAACGAGAACAACAAGGGCACCAAGCTCTTCCAGATCTCGGGCCATGTGAACAAGCCGTGCGTGGTCGAGGAGGCCATGTCGATCCCGTTCCGCGAGCTGATCGAGAAGCATTGCGGGGGCATCCGCGGCGGGTGGGACAACCTCCTCGCGGTGATCCCGGGCGGCTCCTCGGTGCCGCTGGTGCCGGCGGCGCAGATCATGGACTGCCCGATGGATTTCGACGGGCTGCGGGCGCTGGGCTCGGGCCTGGGCACCGCCGCCGTGATCGTGATGGACAAGTCGACCGACGTCGTCCGCGCGATCTCGCGTCTCAGCTATTTCTACAAGCATGAGAGCTGCGGCCAGTGCACGCCGTGCCGCGAAGGCACCGGCTGGATGTGGCGCGTGATGGAGCGTCTGCGCACCGGCGATGCCGATATCAGCGAGATCGACACGCTCCAGCAGGTCACCAAGCAGGTGGAGGGCCACACGATCTGCGCGCTCGGCGATGCCGCGGCGTGGCCGATCCAGGGCCTGATCCGTCATTTCCGTCCGGAGCTGGAGCGCCGGATCAACGAACGCCAGGCGGGTGCCGGCATGCAGGAGGCAGCGGAATGACCAAGGTCCTGATGATGCTCGCGGTCCCGGCGATGCTGGCGATCGTGCCGGCGGCGCATGCGCAGAATGCCGAGGGCCCGGCGGCCTTTGGCAAGTGCGCGGTCGATGCCGATCGCACGGCCGCCACCGCGCTGCTCGCGACGAAGGTCGGCAGCGGGGAATCGAAGAGCGCGGCGAAGAAGCTGGCCGACAAGAACGGCGCCTGTGGCGCGATCATCGGCCGCGATCGCGGCGAGGAGATCGTTCGCGGCGCGATCGCCCGGCAGGTCTATACCGAGACCTATGCGGCTGCTCCGGCGGCGCTGGCCGGTGATCCGGCGCCTTTCCAGGGCAGCGGCGATCCGAACCTGGTCCAATATGATCTCGCCCGCTGCGCGGTGACGCGCGATCCGGTCGCGGCCGATGCGCTCGTCCGCACCGGCGAGGGCTCGGCGGAAGAGCGCGCGGCGCTCCCGGCCGTGGTCAACGCGGTTGGCCGCTGCACGCCGGGCAGCGCCAAGGTGGGCTTCAGCAAGGCGCAGCTCCGCGCCGGCGTCGCCGAGGGCCTGTGGGTCTATCGCAAGGGCAGCGCCGCGCAATGAGGCAATGCTTCGCCCTGGCTGCGGCCCTTTGCGTCTTTGCGGGCGCGAGCGCGCACGCCCAGACGCCCTGGGGCGTCGACATGGGCCAGATGTCCGCTCAGGGCAATGCGCGCCTCGATCGGCCCGTGGAAGATACCGACTGGGCCGTCAGCACGGCGGGCGAGGCGCGGCTGCACGCGCTTGCCGCCTGTGCGGTGGCGAAGGAGCCGGGCGACGCGGGCAAGGTGGTCGAGCTGGGCTTTCCGGGCGAGCGCCCTTCCGCGGATGTGCTGGGCCTGTTCGCCGAAGCGCATTGCGGCGCGCGCGCCGATGAGGTCAGCGCGGGCGGCCGCTTCGTGCGCTGGGCGCTGATCGAGCAGCTCTATCTTGCCAGCCCGGCCGTGCCGGTGCCGGCCAATGCCGTGGCGGACGGCGCGACCGGCAGCCGCGCGCTCGGCGCCTGTGTGGCGGGGCGCGATCCGGTCGCGAGCGATGCATTCGTGCGCAGCGCGCGGCGCTCGCCTGCCGAGGCCGCGGCCTTCAAGCGGATCGTGCCGGCGATCAATGCCTGTGCGGGCAGGAAGAAGCTGAACCTGAGCGGTGCCGAGATCCACGGCGTGCTCGCCGAGGGACTCTACAAGATGCGCGGTTCGGCCGCGCGGGGAACGAACTAGAATGCCGAAGCTAACCGTCGACGGAATCGAAGTGGAGGTGCCCGCGGGCGCCACCGTGCTCCAGGCCTGCGAGGCCGCGGGCAAGGAGATCCCGCGCTTCTGCTATCATGAGCGGCTGTCGATCGCCGGCAATTGCCGCATGTGCCTGGTCGAGGTGAAGCCCGGGCCGCCCAAGCCCCAGGCCTCGTGCGCGCTGCCCGCCGCCGACAATCAGGAGATCCGCACGGACTCGCCGATGGTGAAGGCCGCGCGCGAAGGCGTGATGGAATTCCTGCTGATCAACCACCCGCTCGATTGCCCGATCTGCGATCAGGGCGGCGAGTGCGACCTGCAGGACCAGTCGATCGCCTATGGTCGCGGCCACTCGCGCTACACCGAGAACAAGCGCGCGGTGACCGAGAAATACATGGGTCCGATCATCAAGACGATCATGACCCGCTGCATCCAGTGCACCCGCTGCGTCCGCTTCGGCGAGGAAGTGGCCGGCGTGGAGGATATCGGCGCGATCTATCGCGGCGAGAACATGCAGATCACCACTTATCTGGAAAAGGCGTTCAAGAGCGAGCTTTCGGGCAACGCCGTCGACCTTTGCCCGGTGGGCGCGCTGACCCACAAGCCGGTGGCCTTCGAATATCGCTCGTGGGAGCTGAAGAAGAACCTGTCGATCGACGTGATGGACGCGGTCGGCACCAATATCCGCCTCGACAGCCGCGGCCGCCAGGTGATGCGCGTGCTTCCGCGGATCAACGAAGACGTGAATGAAGAGTGGGCGCACGACAAGACCCGCTACCATGTCGATGCGCTGGTCCGCCGCCGTCTCGACAAGCCCTATGTCCGCAAGGGCGGCAAGCTGGTCGAAGCGAGCTGGGACGAAGCGTTTGACGCGATTGCCGCGGCGGCCAAGGGCGCCGGCTCGAGCGTCGCGGCGATCGCCGGCGACCTGGTCGACTGCGAGACGATGTACGCGGCCAAGGCGCTGGTGAAGGCGCTTGGTTCGGATCTGCTCGAAGGCCGCCAGACCGGCCTGGCCTATGACGTGTCGAACCTCGGTTCGGTGGCGTTCAACACCACGATCGCCGGCGTCGAGGATGCCGACGCGATCCTGCTGGTCGGCTCGAACCTCCGCTTCGAGGCGCCGCTGATCAACACCCGCGTCCGCAAGGCGATCAAGAAGGGCGCCAAGGTCTTCGCGATCGGGCCCGAGACCGACCTGACCTACAAGGTCGAGTGGCTGGGCAACGACCTGTCGATCCTCGGCAAGCTGCCCGACAATGCGGCCGAGGCGATCGACGCGGCGAAGAAGCCGGTGCTGATCGTCGGCCCGGGCGCGCTCAAGGAAGGGCAGGGCGCCACGCTGGCGATGGCCCAGGCTTTCCAGCGCCCCGCTACCGAAACGGAAGGCGCCTGGAACGGCTTCAATGTCGTCCACACCGCTGCCGCGCGCATGGGCGGGCTGATGCTCGGCTATGCCCGGAAGGGCGGCATCGCCGACATCGTCGCCGCCGCGCCCAAGCTCACTTTCTTCCTCGGCGCCGACGAAGTGAATTTCGAGAGCTTCAAGGACAGCTTCAAGGTCTATATCGGCCATCACGGCGACCAGGGCGCGCATCATGCGGACGTGATCCTGCCGGGCGCGACCTATGCCGAGAAGCCGGGCACGTATGTGAACCTGGAAGGCCGGGTGCAGCGCGCCGACCGCGCGGTGTTCGCCCCCGGCGACGCCCGCGAGGACTGGACGATCCTGCGCGCGCTCTCCGATCGCCTCGGCCACACGCTGCCGTTCGACAATTTCGAGCAGCTGCGCGCCGAGATGGCGGGCGACGTGCCGGCGCTGGGCCGCGAAGGCCTGGCCGGCTATGACTTCTCGCCGCCCAAGCTGGCCGCCAAGGCCAAGGGCGAGCTCGGCTATCCGATCGCCGACTTCTATCTCACCAACGCCATTTGCCGTGCGTCGCCGACGATGCAGCGCTGCTCGGCCGAGCTGATCCACGGCGAAGACTTCGCAGAGGCCGCAGAATGACTCCGTTTTTCCAATGGCTCGGCCTGCCCTTCGAATGGGCGTGGTTCGTGGCGACGATCGTCGGCATCCTGGTCATCGCGCTGCCGCTGATGCTCGCCGTGGCGATGATCATCTATGTCGACCGCAAGATCTGGGCGGCGATGGCGCTGCGCCGCGGCCCGAACGTGGTCGGCCCGCTCGGCCTGCTCCAGTCCTTCGCGGACGGCCTGAAGGTCTTCCTGCAGGAAACGATCATTCCGTCGGGCGCCAACAAGACGCTGTTCCTGCTCGCGCCGATCATCACCTTCACGGTGGCGCTCATCGTGTGGGCGGTGGTGCCGTTCCAGGCCGGGGTGGTGCTGTCGAACATCAATGTCGGCCTGCTTTACGTGCTCGCGGCCTCGTCGCTCGGCGTCTATGGCATCATCCTCGCGGGCTGGGCGTCCAACTCGAAATACCCGTTCTACTCGGCAATCCGCGCCGCGGCGCAGATGGTGAGCTATGAAGTCTCGATCGGCTTCGTGCTGATCTCGGTCGTGCTGTGGGCCGGCACCTTCAATGTCGGCGGCATCGTCGAGGCGCAGCGGGGCTCGGCGATCTTCGGCTGGGTCAACGGCTATTTCGCCAACCCGCTGCTCTTCCCGATGGCGGTGGTGTTCTTCATCTCGTCGCTGGCCGAGACGCAGCGCGCGCCGTTCGACCTGACCGAGGCCGAGAGCGAGCTCGTCGCGGGCTATCAGACCGAATATTCGTCGATGGCCTTCGCGCTCTACTGGCTGGGCGAATATGCCAACGTCATCCTGATGTGCGCGCTGAACGCCACCCTCTTCTGGGGCGGCTACCTGCCGCCGTTGGACTGGGCGCCGCTCTATTATGTGCCGGGCATCATCTGGCTGCTCGCCAAGATGTGCTTCTTCTTCTTCTGCTTCAGCTGGGTGAAGGCCACGGTGCCCAGGTACCGCTACGACCAGCTGATGCGCCTGGGCTGGAAGATCTTCCTGCCGCTGTCGCTGCTGTTCGTCTTCCTGGTCTCGGGCTGGCTGATGATCCAGCGGGTGGGGCTGCCGGTATGATGCTGATGCTCGCCTTGGCGATTTTCATGCCCTTGCCCCAGGAAGCTACGACACGTTTCGGCGCAGAGCAGGTGACATACAACCAGCCCGTGTTCTTTCTGTGCAAAGACAAGGGTGCTGCGACTAGCGCCGATGTACGCTTGATGCGGTTCAGCGTGAACAAGGGTAGGGGCGTCCTTCGCGTAGTTATGCCCCAGGGGATGGGCGCCCCCCGGAGTTTCGAACTTACCGATCCGGTCCGCTACGCTGATCAGCGGCTGGCCGGTGACGTTCGAACGACGGTTGTTGTCGTTGAGGGCGTATACCGGGGCGCCAGCTATAAGGGTGAGTTGACTTTCCGCGCGGTGGGGGAAGAACCACCGGAGGCGGCACTCGTAATGAATCATAGGACCGCATCAGAAAACCTTGAGTGCGGTCCCCCCATTTTGCTTCCGGAGACGACTAAGTGAACGTCGCCCATTTCATCCGCACCTGGACTCTCTGGGAATTCGTCAAGGCGCACGCGCTGACCTTGAAGTATTTCTTCAAGCCCAAGGCGACGATCAACTATCCGTACGAGAAGAACCCGATCTCGCCCCGCTTCCGCGGCGAGCATGCGCTGCGCCGCTATCCCAATGGCGAAGAGCGTTGCATCGCGTGCAAGCTGTGCGAGGCGGTGTGCCCGGCGCTGGCGATCACGATCGAGGCCGAGCCGCGCGAAGACGGCAGCCGCCGCACCACGCGCTACGACATCGACATGACCAAGTGCATCTATTGCGGCCTGTGCCAGGAGGCCTGCCCGGTCGATGCCATCGTCGAGGGGCCGAACTTCGAGTTCGCCACCGAGAGCCGCGAGGAGCTGATCTACCAGAAGGAGAAGCTGCTCGAGAACGGCGATCGCTGGGAGCGCGCGATCGCCGCGAACCTTGCCGCCGATGCACCGTACCGTTAAGCGCACGCCAATCTACAGGGGCTGTTCGATTCCGTGATCCAGATCCTCGCCTTTTACCTGTTTGCGTTCGTCGTGTGTGCCTCCGGCCTCATGACGATCCTGTCGCGCAACCCGGTCCATTCCGTCCTGTGGCTCATCCTGGCGTTCTTCAACGCCGCCGGGCTGATGGTGCTCGCCCATGCCGAGTTCATCGCGATGCTGCTCGTCATCGTCTATGTCGGTGCCGTCGCCGTGCTGTTCCTGTTCGTGGTGATGATGCTCAACATCGACTTCGCGGAGTTGCGCGCCGGCGTGATGAAGTACGCGGCCGTTGGGTTTGCGCTCGCCATTGCACTGGTCGCCGAGATACTGATTGCCGCCGGTGCCTATAGCGCCGGCGCGCTGCAACTCGGCCGTCGGGTCGCGCCCGTCGATGCCAAGGTGCCCAATATCGAGGCGATCGGCCAGCTTCTCTATTCCCGCTACCTGTTCGTGTTCGAGGGCGCCGGCCTGGTGCTGCTCGTCGCGATGATCGGCGCGATCGTGCTGACGCTGCGTCCGCGCACCGACGTCAAGCCGCAGAAGATCAGCCGCCAGGTCCAACGCCGCGCCAAGGACGCGACCCGCAACGTGAACCATCCCGTGGGGCAGGGGGTCGAGCTGTGATCGGTCTCTTCCATTATCTCGTCGTCAGCGCGATCCTGTTCACGCTCGGCGTGCTCGGCATCTTCATGAACCGCAAGAACCTGATCGTCATCCTGATGGCGATCGAGCTGATCCTGCTGTCCGTGAACCTCAACCTGGTGGCGTTCTCGAACGCGCTCGGCGACCTGGTCGGCCAGGTCTTCGCGATGTTCGTGCTCACCGTCGCTGCCGGCGAGGCCGCGATCGGTCTCGCCATTCTCGTTATCTACTTCCGCGGCCGCGGCACGATCTCGGTCGAAGACGTCAATCGGATGAAGGGGTGATGCGCGTGCCCAATTCCGTCATCCCGGCGACAGCCGGGATCTCGTGCGGCTCCTGTCCCGCGCTCTCGCCTGAGGCCCCGGCGTTCGCCGGGGGGACGAGGTTCTTCTGATGTCGTCGATCCATTTCATCGTATTCCTGCCGCTGCTCGCGGCAGCCGTGGCCGGGCTTTCGAACAAGTCCTTCGGCAACACGTTCCCCAAGGTGATCACCACGGGTTCGCTGTTCCTTGCCTGCGGGCTCAGCTGGCCGATCTTCCTCCAGTTCCTGACCGGTAATTTCGGTTCCGGAACGATGATATTCGATGCCAATGCGATCCCGGGCGGAGGATGGGTCGAGCCTGTCTTTACCTGGATGACCAGCGGCTCGATGCAGGTCGACTGGGCGCTGCGCGTCGACAGCCTGACCGCGGTGATGCTCGTGGTGGTGACCAGCGTCTCGGCGCTCGTCCACCTCTATAGCTGGGGCTATATGAGCGAGGAGCCGGACCAGCCGCGCTTCTTCGCCTATCTGTCGCTCTTCACCTTCGCGATGCTGATGCTCGTGACGGCCAACAACCTGGTCCAGATGTTCTTCGGCTGGGAAGGCGTGGGCCTCGCCTCCTACCTGCTGATCGGCTTCTGGTTCCGCAAGCCGAGCGCCAACGCCGCCGCGATCAAGGCGTTCGTGGTCAACCGGGTCGGCGACCTGGGCTTCATGCTCGGTATCTTCGGCACCTTCCTGGTGTTCGGCACGATCGACATTCCGACGATCCTCGCCGCCGCGCCGAACATGCACGGCTCGACCATCGGCTTTCTCGGCCACCGTTTCGACACGATGACGGTGCTCTGCCTGCTGCTGTTCGTCGGCGCGATGGGCAAGTCGGCGCAGCTTGGTCTGCACACCTGGCTTCCGGACGCGATGGAAGGCCCGACCCCGGTGTCGGCGCTGATCCACGCCGCGACCATGGTGACCGCCGGCGTGTTCATGGTGTGCCGCATGTCGCCGATGTTCGAGCAGAGCGCCGTCGCGCTCGGCGTGGTGACCTTTGTCGGCGCCGCGACCTGCTTCTTCGCCGCCACCGTCGGCACGACGCAGACCGACATCAAGCGCGTGATCGCCTATTCGACCTGCTCGCAGCTCGGCTACATGTTCTTCGCCGCCGGTGTCGGCGCCTATGGTGCGGCGATGTTCCACCTGTTCACGCACGCCTTCTTCAAGGCGCTGCTGTTCCTGGGTGCCGGCTCGGTGATCCATGCGATGCACCATGAGCAGGACATGCGCTTCTATGGCGGCCTGCGTAAGCACATCCCGGTCACCTTCTGGACGATGCTGTTCGGCACGCTGGCGATCACCGGCGTGGGCATCCCCGCGCTGTTCGGCAATCCGGTCGCCTTCGGCTTTGCTGGCTTCCACTCGAAGGACGCGATCATCGAGGCGAGCTATGCCGCGGGGCAGACCAGCGCCTTCTGGGTCGGCGTGCTCGTGGCGCTGCTCACCAGCTTCTACAGCTGGCGCCTGGTGTTCCTCACCTTCTACGGCAAGCCGCGCTGGGCGGGCTCGGAGCATATCCAGCACGCCGTCCATGATCATCACGGCCATGGCCATGACGAGCATCATGACAGCGAGGCGGAAGTCAGCGACCACGCGCCGACCGCGGACGAGATCCTGCACGGCCATCATGCCGAGGGCACGGCGGGCTATCATCCGCACGAGAGCCCGGTGGTGATGCTGATCCCGCTGGTGCTGCTCACGCTGGGCGCGATCTTTGCCGGCTTCGTCTTCCACGGCGCGTTCATCGAGCCGAGCGCAGGCGAGAGCTATTGGCGCGGCGCCATCGCCTTCAACGAGCATCTGATGCACGCGATGCACGAGGTGCCGGTGTGGGTGAAGCTCAGCGCGACGATCGCGATGCTGAGCGGCCTGGCCATTGCCTATGGCGCGTACATCGTGTCGCCGGGCTTCCCCGCGAAGTTCGCCGAGGCGTTCCGCCCGCTCTACCTCTTCTCGCTCAACAAATGGTATTTCGACGAGCTCTACAACTTCCTGTTCGTGCGCCCCGCCTTCGCGATCGGCCGCCTGTTCTGGAAGCAGGGTGACGAAGCCACGATCGACCGGTTCGGCCCGAACGGTGCCGCCAAGGTCGTCCAGCTCGGCAGCTTCGGCGCTGCCCGGCTGCAATCCGGATATGTCTACGCCTATGCCTTCATCATGCTGATCGGCCTCACTGCCGCGCTGACCTGGGTGATCGCGCGATGAGCGGCTTCCCGATCCTCACCGTCATGCTGGCGGTGCCCGCGTTCGCCGCGGTCGCCTGCCTGTTCCTCAACGCCCAATCGGCGCGCTGGCTGGCGCTTGCCGCCACCTTTGTCGACCTGGCGCTCGGCATCCTGCTCTGGGCCAATTTCCAGAGCGGCGACGGCGCTGCCCAGTGGCAGTTCGTCGAGCATGTCCGCCTGTTCGGCATCGGCGGCGCCGAGTTCGCCTGGGCGCTGGGCATCGACGGCTTCGCGCTGCTGCTGATCGCCCTCTCGGTCTTCCTGATGCCGGTCTGCATCGGGGCGAGCTGGCTCTCGATCGAGAAGCGCGTGCCCGAATATATGGCCGCGTTCCTCGCCACCGAAGTGCTGATGATCGGCACCTTCGCGGCGCAGGACCTGATGCTGTTCTACGTCTTCTTCGAAGGCGGCCTGATCCCGATGTTCCTGATCATCGGCATCTGGGGCGGCGCCAACCGCATCTACGCGTCGTACAAGTTCTTCCTGTACACGCTGCTCGGCTCGCTGCTGATGCTGATCGCGATCATCTACATGATCCTGACCACGGGCACGACGTCGATCCCGGCGCTGATGCAGCACGACTTCCCGCCGCAGATACAGACATGGCTATGGCTGGCCTTCTTCGCCTCGTTCGCGGTGAAGATGCCGATGTGGCCGGTCCATACCTGGCTTCCCGACGCGCACGTGCAGGCGCCGACCGCGGGTTCGGTGATCCTGGCGGGCGTGCTGCTGAAGCTCGGCGGCTATGGCTTCCTGCGCTTCTCGCTGCCGATGTTCCCGGAGGCGTCCGCCCAGTTCATCTGGCTGGTCTTCGCCCTGTCGGCCGTCGCGGTGATCTACACCTCGCTCGTCGCGCTGGTGCAGAGCGACATGAAGAAGCTGATCGCCTATTCGTCGGTGGCGCACATGGCGATCGTTACCTTCGGCCTGTTCGCGTTCAACGCGCAGGGCATCGAGGGCGCGATGATGGTGATGCTCGGCCACGGCGTGGTCTCGGGCGCGCTCTTCCTCTGCGTCGGCGTGATCTACGACCGCCTGCACACGCGCGAGATCGACCGCTATGGCGGCCTGGCGATCAACATGCCGCGCTACGCGGTGCTGTTCCTGCTGTTCACCATGGCCTCGGTCGGCCTGCCGGGCACCAGCAACTTCATCGGCGAGTTCCTGAGCCTTGCCGGCCTGTACCAGGTCTCGACGCTCTATGCGCTGCTCGGCACCACCGGCATCATCCTGGGCGCGGCATATATGCTGTACCTGTATCGCCGGGTGGCCTTTGGCGACCTGACCAAGGACGATGTGAAGGCGATGCCGGATCTCGACCTGCGCGAGTTCGCGATGCTCGGCGCGCTGGCCGCGGTGACGCTCTGGATGGGCGTCTATCCGGAGAGCTTCATGAAGCCGATGCGCGGCGACGTGCAGAAGCTGGTCGCCCGGATCGAGCGCGCCGCGCCCGCCGGTGACTCGGCTCCGACCGCCGGCAGGCCCGCGCCCGCCGCCGCTGAACATGGCGCATCCCACGCCGCTGCCCCTGTTGCGCACGGGGAGGCGCACTGATGAACTATTCGCTGCAACTGATGATGGCGCTGCCCGAGCTCGTGCTCGCCCTGGGCGCGATCCTCCTCCTGCTCGTCGCCGCATGGGGCGGCGCTCAGTCGACCAGGTTGGTCAGCTGGGCCGCGATCGCGGTGCTGATCGGCGCCGGCATCGCCCTGGCCGGCCCGGCTTCGGCCGGCGGCGAGGCCTTTGGCGGCCTCTATCGCCCGGACATGTTCGCCGCCTTCGCCAAGGCGCTGATCTTCCTGGCCGCCGGCGTCTCGATCCTGATCGCGCCGCGCTTCTTCCAGCAGACCTCGGGCGACGATCTGCGCCCGGAATATCCGGTGCTGATCCTGCTCGCGGTGACGGGCATGGGCATGATGGTCTCCGCGGGCGACCTGATGAGCCTCTATGTCGGCCTCGAGCTGCAGAGCCTCTCGGCCTATATTCTCGCCAGCTTCATGCGGCGCGACACGCGCTCGGCCGAAGCGGGCCTGAAGTATTTCGTCCTCGGCGCGTTGGCCTCGGGCATCCTGCTCTACGGCATCTCGCTGGTCTATGGCTTCTCGGGCACGACGCTCTTCTCGGGCATCGCCGACGCCTATGCCTCGGGCGACCAGAAGATCGGGCTGCTGTTCGGCCTGGTGTTCGTCTTCTCGGGCCTGGCCTTCAAGATGTCGGCCGTGCCGTTCCATATGTGGACGCCGGACGTCTATGAGGGCGCGCCGACCCCGGTGACCGCCTTCTTCGCCTCGGCGCCGAAGGTGGCCGCGATCGCGCTCGCCACGCGCGTGGCGATCGACGCGATGGGCCCGGCGATCGCCGACTGGCGCCAGATCGTGGTCTTCGCGGCACTCGCCTCGATCATCTTCGGTTCGGTCGCCGCGATCCGCCAGGAGAATATCAAGCGGCTGCTCGCCTATTCGTCGATCGCCAATGTCGGCTTCGCGCTGGTCGGCCTCGCCGCCGGTGGCGAGGCGGGCGTGTCGAGCGTGCTCTATTATGTCGCGATCTATGTGGTGATGACGCTGGGCAGCTTCCTGGTGGTGCTGCAGATGCGCGATCATGAGGGTCGCCCGGTCGAGACGATCTCGAGCCTGGCCGGCATGTCGCGCACGCGGCCCGGCCTCGCCGTGGCGCTGGCGATCTTCATGTTCAGCCTGGCCGGTATCCCGCCGCTGCTCGGCTTCTTCGCCAAGCTGCAGGTGTTCCTGGCGGCGGTGCATGCGGGCCTCTATGTCTTCGCCGCGGTGGCCGCCGCCGCCTCGACGATCGGCGCTTATTATTACCTCCGCATCATCAAGGTGATGTATTTCGACGAGCCGGCGCCCGCCTTTGGCGGCCGCACCGACCCGGTCGAGGGCGTGCTGCTGACGGTTGCCGCCGCGGTGATCTCGCCGCTGGGCTGGCCGCTGCTCGGCTATCTCGAGATCTGGACCGGCGTCGCCGCGAAGGCGCTGTTCTGACCGCGACGGTCCGGACCGTCGCGGAGACGGGATCGACCAATGCCGACATGGCCGAGCTCGCCCGCAGCGGGGCGAGCGAAGGCCTGTGGCTGCGGGCCGAGCGGCAGCGCGCGGGCAAGGGCCGTCAGGGTCGCGCGTGGCAGTCGCCGCCCGGCAACCTCTATGTGTCCACGCTGGTGCGGACGCGCCTCGGGGAGCCGGCGCCCGCGACGCTGGCGCTCGTGGCCGCGGTGGCGCTGGAAGAGACGGTCTCGACCTTCCTGTTCCCCGGCGGTGGCCCGAGCCCGGTCCCGGCGTTCCGGACTGCCGGTCCGGCCCCCGGCCAGCCGATGCTGAAATGGCCCAACGATGTCCTTATCGACGGCGCCAAGCTCTCCGGCATCCTGCTCGAGCGGGTAGGGGACGCCGTGATCCTGGGCTTCGGCGTCAACCTGGCGCATCACCCGGAGGATATCGACCGCAAGGCCACCAGCCTGGCCGCGCACGGCGTTGCCCCCGATCCGCAGCTCTTCGCGGAGACGCTGGCGGAGAGCTTCGCCCGCTGGGTCTCGCGCTGGCGGGAAGGAATCGCGCCGGTCCGCGAGCGCTGGCTCGCGCGGGCGCACCCGATCGACACCGCGCTGACCGCCCGGCTCGCCGACGGCACCAGCATGGACGGGCTGTTCGGCGGGCTCGACGGCGAAGGCGCGCTCATCCTGCGCTTGGCCGACGGCACCAGCCATGTCATTCACGCCGCAGACGTGTTCCTGCTCTGAGAGGCCCCGCCATGCTGCTCGCGATCGATGCCGGCAACACCAATGTCGTCTTCGCCCTGCTCGAAGGCGGCGAGGTTCGCGCGCGCTGGCGGATCGCCACCGATCCGCGGCGCACGGCCGACGAATATGCGGTGTGGCTCAGCCAGCTGCTCAGTCTGGAAGGCTATGACCGCGCCGACGTCTCCGGCGTGATCATCGGCACGGTGGTGCCCCGCGCGCTGCACAATCTGCAGGTGCTCAGCAGCAAATATTTCAAGACCGAGGCGGTGATCGCCGGGCAGGGCAAGGCCGAATGGGGCTTCCCGCTCGACGTGGAGGAGCCGCAGGGCCTGGGCGCGGACCGCGCGCTCAACATGATCGCCGGCCATGCCCGCCATCCCGGCGACCTGATCATCATCGATTTCGGCACCGCCACCACGTTCGAGCTGGTCGATTATCGCGGCGCCTATAAGGGCGGGATCATCGCGCCCGGCATCAACCTGTCGCTGGATGCGCTGGTCACCGCCGCGGCCAAGCTGCCGCGCATCGCGATCACCGCGCCGCAAAGCGCCAGCGTGATCGGCCGCAACACGGTGGACCAGATGCATATCGGCATCTATTGGGGCTATGTCGCGATGATCGAGGGGCTGGTCGCGCGGATGAAGGCCGAGATCGGTCGCCCCGTGAAGGTGATCGCCACCGGCGGTCTCGCGGTGCTGTTCGAGAAGCATACGGATGTGTTCGATGCGCTCGAGGCGGATCTCACCATCCAGGGGCTGGCGATGCTGTGGGAACGCGCCAGCAGATAGCCGTCATCCCGGCGGGAGGCCGGGGTCACGTGCCGCCGGCGGTGCGTTTGCCGCCTCAGATCCCGGCTTCCGCCGGGACGACGAACAGAGCATAGGATCATCGTGACTCCAGAAAACGAACTCCTCTTCCTCGCGCTGGGCGGCTCCGGCGAGATCGGCATGAACGTCAATCTCTATGGCTGCCAGGGCAAATGGCTGATGGTCGATTGCGGCATCACCTTCGGCAGCCCCGATTATCCGGGGATCGACGTGATCCTGCCCGACCTGCAGTTCATCGAGGAGCGGATCGACGACCTGCTCGGCATCGTCCTCACGCACGGCCATGAGGATCATATCGGCGCGCTGCCCTATCTCGCCGCCGATCTCGGCGTGCCGCTCTATGCCACGCCGTTCACTGCCGGCCTGATCCGCGGCAAGCTCGAAGAGGAAGGCATCGAGGAGAAGGTCGAGCTCAACGTCGTCGACGAGGAGGGGCCGTTCAATCTCGGGCCGTTCCGCATCACCTATACCCCGCTCGCCCATTCGATCCCCGAGGGCAATGCCGTCCTCATAGAGACGCCCCATGGCCGGGTCTTCCACACCGGCGACTGGAAGCTGGACGACGCGCCCGCGCTGGGCGGCGCCTCGACCGCGGAGGAGCTGACCGCGATCGGGGACAAGGGCGTGCTCGCGCTGGTCTGCGACAGCACCAATGTCTTCAATCCCGAAGCCTCGGGTTCGGAGGGGGATGTCCGCAAGGGGCTGGACGAAGTGATCGGCGCCGCGAAGGGCCGGGTGCTGGTCACCACCTTCGCCTCCAACGCCGCGCGCCTCCAGACGCTGGGCGAAGTGGCGCAGGACACGGGCCGGGCGCTGTGCGTCGCCGGGCGCTCGCTCGATCGCATCCTGCGCGTCGCCAAACAGACCGGCTATCTGCGCGACTTTCCCGAGACGGTCGATTTCGACACGGCGATGACGATGCCGCGCGACAAGGTGCTGATCGTCGCCACGGGCGGGCAGGGCGAGCCGCGCGCCGCGCTCAACCGCATCGCCGAGGGCTCGCATCCGCTCAAGCTCACCGAGGGTGATCTGGTCGTCTTCTCCTCGCGCCAGATCCCCGGCAACGAGATCGCGATCGGCCGCATCATGAACACGCTGGCCGCCGCCGGCGTCGACATCATCACCGATCGCCAGGCATTCATCCATGTCTCCGGCCATCCCGGGCGCCCCGAGCTGGCCGAGATGTACAAGTGGATCCGGCCCGAGATCATCCTGCCCGTGCACGGCGAAGTCCGCCACATGCACGAGCAGTCGCGCTTCGCGCTGTCGCTGGGCGTGCCCAGGGCAATCAACCAGGTGAATGGCGAGATCTGGCGGCTCGCCCCGGACGGCCCCGAGCGCGTGGGCCAGGCGCCGGCAGGCCGGCTCGTGCTCGACGGCGACATCATCCTGCCGGCGGACGGCACCACGATCAACGAGCGCCGCCGCATCTCCTTCCACGGCCAGATCAGCGCCGCGGTGGCGATCCGCCAGGGCCGGCTGCTCGGCGAGCCGCAGATCCGCCTCCAGGGCGTGCCGGTGGAGGAAGACCGCGAGGACTTCATCGCCGAGGCCGGCGAGGCCGCCGCGGAAGCGGTGAAGAAGGAAGGGCGGGGCGATATCGAGAAGCTGCGCGAGGCCGTGCGCCTGGCGGTGCGCCGCGCCGCCTTCCGCTACACCGGCAAGAAGCCGATCGTCGACGTGCTGATCATCGAGGCCTGATCGCCTCCCGGCGACGATGATGGCTTTCGCTCGCGCTTCCAGGGCCCTATTACCGCGCCATGCCCTGGAAATCCGCGCTCGCCATCTATTTCCTGTTCTGGGCCTTCTCGGTGTTCCTCGTCCTGCCGTTCGGCGTGAAGACGAGCGAGGAGGCGGGGGTGGCGCTGGTCCCCGGCCAGGCGCCGAGCGCGCCGCACGAGTTCAACGCGAGGCGGATCGCGTTCCGCACCACGATCGTGGCGACGATCCTCTTCGCGATCTTCTATCTCAACTACATCAATGGCTGGGTCACCACCGACATGCTCGACTGGTGGGCGCATGTGCAGCCGGGGAACGCTTCGTAGCGGCTCCCGCAGCGCGGTGCGGGGGATGAAGGATTCGCTGATGCAGTCTCGCCCTTAGGGTGTGAACCCATAAACGACAGCTTTCGGTATATCCGATTAATCGGCCGGTCTTGGGTGGGAAGCGGTCGTAGCGCGACCAGAGTTTCGCGCCTAAGGGATGTTTATGGATACAAATCTGAGCGAGCGGCTTCAGCAGATTTTTGGCGCTTATGTCCGCCAAGAGACGTTGGAAGCGGCCGCGGCGGAAATGGCAGATTTAGGGCGGGCCTATCCCGATCTAGATAATGATTTTCGGATGACTTTGGCCGAGGGCATCGAGGCGGCGCGAACCGGCGATACTGCGGCGCGCGCTGTGGTCGAAAAGAGCGGGTATCGTGCGCCGAGTCCAGCAGACGCGGAACTCACAATGACGGAGCTTCTTCGCCTATACGAAGCTGAGTTCGACAAACCGTAACGTCCGCACTTGGGGCGTTTGCCGACGGGCCGCTTCTATGAGTCTACGGCCTAGTCGAACTCGCCGCGGTTGATCTTGCCGATCCAGTCGGCATCGAGGTTGAGCAGCGCCTCCGCCGCCGCGATGTGGCCCTTGGCCACGGCCTGCGCTGCGGCGGCCGACAGCAGCAGGTCCTCGTCCCAGGGATCGTCGCGGTGAAGGCTGACCGCTTCCATCAACTGCGCGATCGCCACGTGATAGGCATCGGCGAGTTCCGGCGGAATCTCGGGCCCGCGCCCGGTGCGACGCGCGACCTCGATCGCCGCGGGCAGCTGAAAGCAGGAGAAATCGACCGGGCCCATGGCCGTGCGTGCGATCTCCACGACATGCGGGAGCGCGGCATAGGAAGCCGCATAGACATCGCCCTGATGGCACAGCGCCGACCACAGGCCGAACCAGGGCTCGGCGCGCGAACCGCCCGGGCCGCCCCTGGGCCGCGGCGATGCGGCCAGTGCCCGCAGCGGCACCGGAATATCGCCGGCATCGCCATAGGCATGCTGCAATTCTCTCCGGCGCGGATCGTCGAGCGCGAGCATGCCCGGCCGATCCTAGGTCCGCAGCCGCTCGATCGCCTGGGCGAGCGCGACATAGAGCTTGCCCATGTCCGACGAGAGCAGGGTCACCCCCATCGGCGATCCGTCGCGCAGCGCCAGGATCTGGCGGAGCATCGCCTCGAAATCATGGATGTAGCGATTGACGTTGTCGCGGAAATCCGCGTCGTCCTCATAGAGCCGGTGGATGTCGCGCGTCTCGGAGGGATCGAGCAGGCGCACGGCACGGCGAGTGAAGACGCCGCGATCGCCCTTCAGATAGGCCGACCAGGCGCTGTCGGTCACATCGGCCGAGAAGGCCTTGGTGATGTCGATCGAGGCCGAATTGAGCGCCTCGATCAGCAGCGAGACGCGGCGGGCGAAATTGTCGCTGTCCGAATCCTCGCGCTCCTTGCGCCCTTCGGCGATCCGCGCCTCGACCTGGGCAGTGGTGTCGGCGAGCGCCACCATCTGCTGGGTGAGTCGTTCGGAAGCGCGTGTGGCCGCGACCATGGCGGCCTCGGTCGTCTCGGCGAGGTCGGCGAGCTGGCGGCGGATCGCGACATCGATCGCCCGGCGCAGCGCATCGCCCGCGGCTTCCTCGATCGCGCGCTCGGCATGCGGCACGATGCTCGACAAAGTTTCGCGGGCATGGCTGGCGGCGGCGCTGGAGGTCTCGCGGACGCTCACCAGCGCCTCGACCAGCTGCGGCGCGGCGCTCTCGGCGAAGCGGCGCGTGGTGGCGATCGTCTCGTCGACCATCGCGCCCAGCTGCTCGGCCTGCTCGCCGCCGGTGGCCAGCGTCTCGAGCAGGGAAGCCTGGGTCTTGGCCAGCGTGTCGCGCTGCTGGCCGACCACATCGGCAATGGCCTCGATCGCGTCGTGCGTACTCTCGGCGGCAGTGACCAGCGCGAGCAGCTCGGGCTTGGAAGCGGCGACCACCTGGCGGCTCGCATTGATCCGGGCATCGAGCCGGGCGAGCGCCTCGGGCAGGGTCTCGTCGATCTCGCGGGCCGAAGCGTCGAGCGCGGTGAGCAGATCCTCGGAAGTGCCGATCACCCGGCGCGCCGTCTCGTCGCCGGTGTCGAGCGCCACGGTCATCGCTGAGACTGAGCCGTGCAGCGCGCTCATCGACGCGGCCAGGCTGCCGGTGCGCTCGGTGCCGGCCGCATGCAGGTCCCCCATCGCGCGGTCGAGCCTGTCGACGCCCGACGCCAGCCCCTCGAACAGCATGTCGCCGCGGCCCTGCTCCTCGGCGAGGCGGCTGCCGATGCGACCGATCGCTTCCTCGATGGCGGCCATGCGCGCGCCCATCGCCTCGGCGCTGTCGCGGCCCGCGCGGTCGAGCGCGGCCTGGTTGGCGGAAAGCATCGCGAGGATCGCCTCGCCCTGGGTGGCGATGCCCTTGCGCGCCTCGTCCACGGCATTGGCGGCACGATCGAGCACGGCATCGACCTGAGTCGACATCTCGCCGGTGACCTTTTCGAGCCGGGCGCTGGCGGTCTGGCTGGTCGCTTCCATGCGGGCGATGTGTGCGGCGAGCCGGTCGGCGGCGCCGCCGGCGATCTGGTCGGCCTCGCGGCCGCGCTCGGCAAGCGCGGAAAGCTGGGTGTCGAGGGCGGCGGCCCGCTCGCCGGCGAGCAGCCCGGCGGCGTCGACCCGGTCGGACAGGCCGCGCATCTCCTCATGCGCCTTGGGCAGCGAGGCGAGGACGACGGCGACGCGGTGCTCGGCATCGGCGGCGGATTCGCCCAGATGGCGCGTGCTGGCGTCGATCGAGCGGGCGTGCTGCGCGGCGCTGCCGGCGGCGCTCTCCAGCTTCTCGGAAGCGCGCTCGCCCATGGCGATCAGGATGTTGGTCTGTTCGGCAAGAGCGGCGCGATTCTCCTCGATCTTGCGCGAGAGCGTGGCGACGACCCGCTCGAGGCTGGCCGCCTCGGCGCGCATCGCGCGGGCGCTGGCGCCGAAGCGCTGGGCCTCGGCGCGGCTCGTGCGCAGGGCGAGGAGATAGAGGATGCCGACCAGGACCGGGGGAACGCAGAGCGCGGCGATCAGCTGGACGAGCCCGGCGGGCGCCATCGGCGCGGCGAAGGTGCCGCGCAGCAGCCAGCCCATCGCGCCGAACCAGCCCAGCACCGCGAGGATCGCGAGCGCGGGCAGGATCCGGGCGGTGCGGCGGGGCGCTTCGTCGGCCTCCTCCGCTTCCTCGATCGCTTCATCGGCGGCGGGCGCCGGCGCGATCCGCGCGGGTGCCACGGTTTCGGACAGGACCAGCTCCTCCGCGTCTTCGTTCGCGGGCAGCGGTTCGGCAGGTTTTCCCCCAATCATGACGCGCATTTACCACATTTCGGCGTCGTACCAACAGCGGCATGGAAACGCGCTATTAACGATATGCGGCTAGGGACGGATCATGGCGTACGATCCGGGTGCAATCGATGCGACGCTGGCGGCGGCGGTGGGCGACGAGCCCGCGCTGATCGCCGAGCTGCGCGAAGCCTTTCACGATGGGGTGCAGCGGTGCCTCGAGACGATGAAGACCGCCGAGAGCCCCGATGGCTGGGCGGCGGCGGCGCTGCGTCTCAAGGGCCTTTCGGCCAGTTTCGGCGCGGTCCGGCTGATGGCGCTCGCCACCGAGGCGGCCAATGGACAGGCGCATGACGGCGCGATACTCCGGCGTCTCCATCGGGCGGTCGACCGACTCTGAGAAGACGGCGCATGCGGGGTCCCGATCAGCGAGAGGGATCGACATGCGCATGCGCCACTGCCTGGCTTCACTTTTCCTGTGGTCCTTCGCCGCCGTGCCGGCCGCTCATGGGCAGGAAGCGACTCCGAACGTCGCCCACGCCCCGCAGGACGGCGGCATCGTCGTCACCGGCAAGGGGCCCGAGCCGATCCGGAAGGCCCGGCGCTATCTGCATGAGGTCCTCGAGAGCGACAGCGGCCAGCTGGCCCGCTTCGTCGATCCGGTCTGCCCGCTCGTCCTAGGCTTGCCGGAGCGGTTCCGGGCGCCGATCGAGGAGCGTTTCCGCATCGTCGCCACGGCCAGCTCGGTCCGCTTCGCCAAGGCGAAATGCCAGCCGAACCTGATGATCGTGTTCGCCGACAATGCCGATGCGCTGATCGAGACGATGCGCAAGCGCCGCAACGCGGCCTTCGCCAATCTGGACGAAGGCGCGCTGCGCGACGCGTTCACGGCAGGGCCGATCCATGCCTGGCGGCTGATCGTGACGCGCGACGACAGGGGCAACATCGCCACCGGGGACGAGGACCCCGATTTCCCGACGATCTTCGAGAGCGAGACCCAGACGGTCACGATCAATTCGGTGATCGTGATGGACAAGCGGGCCGCGCAGGGCAAATCGGTGCGCCAGATCGCCGATTATGCCGCGATGCGCACTTTGGTGGGCGCGCGGCCGCCCGCCAAGGGGTCGATCGCCGCCGCTTCGATCCTGTCGCTCTTCGATCCCGCCGTGGCACCGCCGCCGGCCGAGATCACCGACATGGACCTGGGCCTGCTCGCCGGCCTCTACCGGCTGCGGGATCCCTATGCACAGGGCGGGGACCATGCCTATCGGATCTCGCGCGCGATGGTGACGGGCAGGCAGCGCTAGCGGGCTTCACCGGCGGGGCAGCGGTGTGGTAAATTGATAGCACGCCGGGTTGGACGGGAGTGGATTGGGAGTGAATATGGTGCGCATGGTCCTGATCGGTTTCGCCCTGGCGATCGCCGCCGCCGCCGGCACGGCGCAGGCGCAGGACAGGCCCGCCGACGATCCCGGCATCGTGGTCCGCGGGCAGAAGGGGGTTCCGCCGCGCGAGGCTCGCAAGTTCGTCCGCCAGGTAGTGACCAGCACCGAGGGGCAGCTCGCCCGCTTCGTCGATCCGGTCTGCCCGTTCGTGCTCGGCCTGCCGCGGCAATATGCCTCGATCGTCGAGGATCGCATTCGCGCGGATGCCCGGCAGGCGGGGATCGAGGCGGCGGACGCGGGCAAGTGCCAGCCCAACCTGGTGGTGATGGTCGCCGACGATGCCGATGCGGTGGTCAAGAAGCTCCGCAAGCGTTTCGGAGGCCTGTTCCGGGGCGTCAGCACCGAGGAGATGAGCCGGGCGATGCGCGACGGCCCCGTGCATGTGTGGAGCACGGTGGAGGTACGCAACGAGAACGGCCAGGCGCCGCGCCAGACCGAGGCCGACGGCCCGCCAACGCTGCGGGTCTATGGCGCGTCGATCGTCGATCTCCAGACCCGGCAGGCCGTGCTCCAGTCGATCATGGTCCTCGACGCGAATGCCCTGCTCGGCAAGACGCTGACCCAGATCTCGGACTATGTCGCGATGCGCACCCTGGCCGGGGCCCGCCCGCCGCGCCAGGGCGTGGAGGCGGACACGATCCTCACGCTGTTCGATGCCCAGGTCGCGCCGCCGCCCGCGATGACCGGCATCGATCGCGGCTTCCTCACCGGGCTCTACAAGGTGCGCCCGAACGGCACGTCGGTGACGCAGATGAGCACGATCTCGCGCCAGATCGTGAAGGATTCGAAGGCGCGTACGGAAAGGGAATGAGCCGGACGGTCGTCAGCGCTTGCGGCTGAGCTCGCGCATCGCCTCGTCGAGCCCGGCCAGGGTGAGGGGGTACATGCGGTCGCCCAGCAGCTCGCGCAGGATCTTCACCGACTGGGTATAGCCCCATTGCTCGCGCGGGATCGGGTTGAGCCACACCGCGGCGGGATAGGTGTTCAGCGCGCGCTGCATCCAGACGGCGCCGGCCTCCTCGTTGAAATGCTCGACCGAGCCGCCCGGATGGGTGATCTCGTATGCGCTCATCGAGGCATCGCCGACAAAGACCAGCTTATAGTCGTGCCCATATTTGTGGAGGATGTCCCAGGTGGGCGTGCGCTCCTGGAAGCGGCGGCGATTGTCCTTCCACACGCCTTCGTACAGGCAGTTGTGGAAATAGAAGAACTCCAGGTTCTTGAACTCGCTGGTCGCCGCGGAGAACAGCTCCTCGCACAGCTTGATGAACGGGTCCATCGATCCGCCGACATCGAGGAAGAGCAGCAGCTTCACCGCATTGTGCCGCTCGGGCCGCATGTGCACGTCGAGCCAGCCCTGCTTCGCGGTGCCTTCGATCGTCGCATCGATGTCGAGCTCGTCGGCGGCGCCCTCGCGGGCGAAGCGGCGCAGGCGGCGCAGCGCCACCTTGATGTTGCGGGTGCCGAGCTCGCGGGTGCTGTCGAGGTTGCGGAACTCGCGACCCTCCCACACCTTGAGCGCGCGCTTGTGCCTGCTCTCGCCGCCGATGCGCACGCCTTCGGGATTGTAGCCGCCATTGCCGTACGGGGAGGTGCCGCCCGTGCCGATCCACTTGTTGCCGCCCTCGTGCCGGCCCTGCTGCTCCTCGAGCCGCTGCTTCAGCGTCTCCATGATCTCTTCCCAGGAGCCGAGCGACTGGATCTTCGCCATCTCCTCGGGCGACAGGAACTTCTCCGCGATCGCGCGCAGCCATTCCTCGGGGACGGCGGCGGGGGCGACGCCATAGCTGGTGGCGATGCCCTTGAAGACCTTGGCGAAAACCTGGTCGAACCGGTCGAGCAGCCCTTCGTCCTTCACGAAGGTGGCACGGGCAAGATAGTAGAAGGCCTCGGGCGTCCGCTCGATCACGTCGCGGTCCAGCGCTTCCAGGAGCACGAGATGCTCCTTCAGGCTGGCCGGTATGCCGGCGGCTCGCAGCTCGTCGAGGAAGGAGAAGAACATCCGCTGCCCCTAGGGTTGGCTGCGCCGTTCGTACAGGTTCCAGTTGGTGCCCGAAAGGCTGCGCATCCGATGCTGGGCGATCAGCGCGAAATGGCCGCCGCAGCGGTCGGCATCCGGCGGAAACGCCTCGCCCAGGAAACGGTCGACCAGCAGGAAGCGCGCCTGCGGGTCGCAGCGGCCCAATATCACCTTGAGCTTGTACTTCCGGCGCGCGGCGGCGACGTCGGTGGCCGCCTGGCCGGTGTCGCGATCGAGCAGCATCGTCGTGCCTTCTGGCGCGCGCGCCATCATCTCGCGCACCGGGCCGCCCGGATCGCCGCGCTGGTCCACCGCCAGCACATAGTCGCACCACAGGCTGCCGCCGAGCATCGCGGCCAGGCCGATGCCCGCCGCGATCCGCCGCCAGTCCGGCCTGTCCAGCCCGAAGCCGATCATCTCGCCCAGCATCAGCAGCAGCGGCAGCAGGGCGGGCATGTAGTAGCGGGCATGGCCGACATTGCCGGCGTGCAGCACCGCGAGCAGGAAGGGGAAGGCGAAGATCGCCAGCCGGTACAGCGCCATGCGCGAGCCGCCCCAGCGCGGCGCCAGGACCAGCAGGACCAGCACCAGCACGATCGGCCAGATATCCTTCCAGGGCACGCCGATCGTGTAGCCGATCGCCGTGGTGGTGCCGTTCAGGTACATCATGAAGTCGAACGGATCATAGCGCCCGAAGCGGAAGCCGGTGCCGGCGAAATGGCCGGCGGCGAGCACAAAGCCCAGCACCCCCGCCAGCACCAGCACCGGCAGCCAGAAGGTCCGGAATATCTCGATGGCGGCCGCCCGGAAGCCGTTGCGCTTCCACAGCACGAAGGACGGCCAGCCGACCAGGGCGACGGCCGCGAAGATCATGGTGAGCTGGGAGAAGGCGCCGAGGAAGAAGCAGAGCGCGAAGGTGGTCGGGCGGCGATAGCTGAGGTCGCCCGCCAGCCAGCGATCGATGAACAGGATCGCGATCAGCATCGCCAGCGACATGCCGGCATAGCCGCGCGCTTCCGATCCCATCGTCACCAGCATCGGCGAGAAGGCGAAGAGCAGGGCAGTCACCACCATGGTGGCGCGGCCGCGCGGCTCGGCGATCTTCGCGGCGACCAGGATCGCCGCGCTGCTGCTCAGGATCGAGAGCAGGCGGACCAGCGGCGGCCAGGCGCCGAAGCCGACCATCTGCATCCAGAGCGAGTTGATATGGTGGTTATTGTCGTGATTGATGCCGATGAACACGCCGATCGGCGTCAGCGCATCGCGCGCCTGCGACGCGGACCAGGCCTCGTCGAACCACAGGTCGCCCAGCGAACAGACGAAGCGCAGCGCCAGGCCCGCAAAAGCGATCGCGCAGATCGCCCACCACCAGCGCCGATTCGCGCGCAGATCCCCCCCGGTCATGCCCCGCTAGATGCCTTGCCGCTCCGCTCCCGGCAAGCTCAACGCGACGCATAGGCGTCGATCAGCGAGCCGACATAGTCGGGCTGCCTGGCGGTCAGTTCGGCCGAGGGGCGGGCCTTGCGCACCGTGGCGGGGGCGTTGCGATCCGGCGTGCCGTAGATGAAGCCGTGCGCCGGGTAGACCGAGCTGCCCAGCCCGTCGCGGTCGCGATACCAGACCTTGACCAGGCTCCAGTCGCCGCGCTCCGACACGTCGAACAGCGTCACGTCCTGTTCGGCATGGCCGCGCTCACCCTCGAAGCGCGACCAGTTGGCATGGGTGATCATCAGCACGCGCTTCTCGACGATCCGGCTGACCACGGCGACATGGCCGAGCGGCAGGCGCGCGCTCTTCGAGAAGGCGAGGACGGCGCCGACCCTGGGCACGCGGCCGCGCTGGTAGCGGCCCTCGGCCTGATCCCACCAGGTCCAGGCATCGCCATAGATCTGGATGCCGGAAGCGGCACGCGCGAACGGCACGCATTCGCCGACATAATCGAGAAGGGATTGCGCGCCGGCAGGCGCCGCGGCGGAGAGCGCGGCGGCGAGCAGCACGGGAAACGCGATACGCGGACACATACTCGGGACCCATACAAGGTCCCCCCCAAGCGGTCCGTAACCCGGGCTGGTTTAGAAGCGGTTAACCCCGTTCCCGCGAGGCCGCCAAAGTTGCTTCCAATGTTGGACTTCGCCTGAGAAACTGTCGGCGCTCTTTCTCATCGTCGCCATGCGCCTATCGCCTCGTTGCGCGACCGCGTTTCGGGATAGTAGCCAGGTCGGGGACTCATATTCTTCCTTCGTCACCCCGGCCTTGCGCCAGGGTTCCGCTGTCTCGCTGGCGCAGGAAGAAGCGGGATCCCGGCGCAAGGCCGGGATGACGGTAGAAAATCAAATACTTGTTTGGGCTATCAACCTAATCTGGGTAAATTTCCTGCCGGAAAGTCACAATTCGCAAGAGCCAGCTATCGTGACTTTTCGCGGGCCAGGTGCCCAGACCGGGTAAATCAGGCCTTGGGCGCGGGCGCCGGAGGCTGGCGCGGGAAGGTCTCCAGCGCCGGATCGATGCGAGCCCAGGCGGGGGCCTCGTCGGTCCAGATCGCGACGGTCGGCGCAAGTCCCTGCGCATCGTCGAGAAAGCCCAGGCGCAGCGTGCGGAACTGCGGGCGGGCCGAGGACTGGCCCATCACCGGCGTACCGCAGGCCCCGCAGAAGCTCTGGGTCAGGGTGTTGCCGCTCTCGGCGACATAGCTGGTGCTCGCCAGTTCGCCGCGGACGACCAGGTCGGCGGTCGCGAACATCGCGTTGGTGGTGGCCGATCCGGCGGCGAGGCGCTGGCACTGGCGGCACCAGCATTGGCGCACCGCCACCGGCTCGCCGCCGATCGTGGCGGTCACGGCGCCACAGGCGCAGCTTCCGGTATAGGGCATCAGCCCTTGCCCTGCTGGCGCCGCGCCATGAAGGCGAGCCGCTCGAACAGCATCACGTCCTGCTCGTTCTTGAGCAGCGCGCCGTGGAGCGGCGGGATCGCCTTGGTCGGGTCCTTGTTCTGCAGCACGTCGAGCGGCATCTCCTCGTGGAGGAGCAGCTTCAGCCAGTCGAGCAGCTCGCTGGTGCTGGGCTTCTTCTTCAGGCCCGGGACCTCGCGGATCTCGTAGAAGATATCCATCGCCTTGGAGACCAGGATCTTCTGGATGCCGGGGAAATGCACGTCGACAATGGCCTGCATCGTCTCGCGGTCCGGGAACTTGATATAGTGGAAGAAGCAGCGGCGCAGGAACGCGTCGGGCAGGTCCTTCTCGTTGTTCGACGTGATCACCACGATCGGGCGCTCGGCGGCGCGGACGGTTTCCCGCGTCTCGTAGACGTGGAACTCCATCCGGTCGAGTTCCTGGAGCAGGTCGTTCGGGAACTCGATATCGGCCTTGTCGATCTCGTCGATCAGCAGCACCGGCAGCCTGGGCGCGGTGAACGCCTCCCACAACTTGCCCTTGCGGATATAGTTGGCGATCTCGTGGACGCGCGGATCGCCGAGCTGGCCGTCGCGCAGGCGGGCGACCGCGTCATATTCGTACAGGCCCTGCTGCGCCTTGGTGGTGGACTTGACGTTCCACTCGATCAGCGGGGCGTCCACCGCCTTGGCGATCTCATAGGCGAGCACGGTCTTGCCCGTGCCGGGTTCGCCCTTGACGAGCAGGGGGCGCCGCAACGTGACGGCGGCGTTGACCGCGACCTTCAGGTCCTCGGTCGCGACATAGCTTTGGGTGCCTTCGAAGCGCATGGCCATGGCTTAGAGGGCCGAAGCCGCCTCGCGCAAGGGCCCGGAGCCGCCGCGCGCAAGGTCGGTGTCGTTACTGCCGGTCGCGGGCCGAGGCGCGGGCCTCGAGCAGGTCCCATAGGCCGCGATGCTGGGCGAAGAGCTGCTGCGCGCCGAACAGCATCGCGCGCTCGAGCACGCCTTCGCGAACGAGCGTGTCGACCACGGTCACCGTCTCCTCGGCCAGCGGCAGCTGCGAGGGGGGCGGGGTCAGGCCCAGGCGCTCGCCGGCGGCGTCCAGCGCCTCGCGGATCACCGCCCAGTCCATCGCCAGCGCGATCGCCGCGCCGGTGGCGCAGCCCGCGCGATCCGACTGGGCGAGCATGTCCATCGCATGGCGCTGCGCGGCGGTGGCGGCTTCCGTCTCGGCATGGCCCGGCGTGCTGGGCATCGGGCCCGCGGCCGCGACGATGCGGACGAGAAAGGCGCGCTCGATCACAAAGGCGTCGGCGGCGGCCTCCAGCCAGTCGCGCTCGATGCCGAGGCGGGCGTGGCCGAGCGCATGGTCGATCACGCCCGGGTGGCGGCCATGGAGCAGGCAGATATGATGCACCGCGTCCGACAGGTCGCGCAACGGCTCCTCGTTGCGGGCGAGGCGCTGCAGATAGGGGTGGTTGGCGCTGCCATCGGAGGCGATGAGCGCCCCCATCGAGCCCCAGGCACCGCCCAATCGCGCAACTTGTACGGAATCAAACGGCATAAGCCCCCACATCTCCTGACGGCCCCATGCCGACGGGCAGGTTTTGCAACTCGGGGTTATACCGAAGCACGTAAAGACAAGGTAAATCGCGAATTTACTGTGGATAAATGGATCGTTCCCGCGCCGTTCCGATCGAAATGAGCGAAGGCGCGGCAAGCAAGTCCGGCGGCGTCGCGATAGTATCCGCAAGTACCGGGCGGCTCCCTAGGCGCGCCGGTCGATCCGTCCACTTTCCCAGTTGCTGGTTGGGCATGTGGAAGGCGTAGTCGATCCGGGCACCAACTCCAGTGGAGCCTTTCCCGCGGCCCGGCCGCGATGCGTGGCGCGCAATGCGGTCTTCGGCGAAGCCGAGAGCGGAGCCGCGGCCGCGGCACGATTCGGTCAGGGTTGGCGCGTCAGATCACCAGCCCGAAGACCGCGGACACCCCATTGCCGTCCGCCGGGCTGCCAAGGACCTGATAATAGAGATAATTGCCGTTGTAGACGATCTGGTTGCCGGCAATGCCCGAGGCGATGTTCTGATAGCCTTCGGTCCAGGAGATCGTGACGGCATAGTGCCCGGGCTCGAGATCGTCCCAGCTCTCGCTGATCGGGCTACCCGTCGTTGCGGTACCGTTCCATTCGAAGCTCGGCCCTGGCGAAGTATATACCCAGACGCGCACATGCACTTCACCGGGATTGAAGGGGGCAACCTGCACGGACAATGTGGACATGCCGATACCTCGCGCTGATGGAAGGTGCCGCGAAGCTATAGGCCCGGCCGGGCCAGGTCGAGATCGGATCGCAACGGCGCAGCCTGTAACCTTGTGATCGAAAGGAGCTATGCGGCGTAAGGCGTCGTAAGGACAGGGCAAACAATCCATCCGGATCGGTGGCATCTATTGCCAGCCCGAAACGAAAATGGGGAAGGCGGTGCCTTCCCCATTGCCGAACTTCGCCTGTCTGCGGTCAGCGGCCGATCACTGGTCGAGGAACGACCGCATCTTCCGGCTGCGCGAGGGGTGCTTGAGCTTGCGCAGCGCCTTGGCCTCGATCTGGCGGATGCGTTCGCGAGTGACCGAGAATTGCTGGCCGACTTCCTCGAGCGTGTGATCGGTGTTCATGCCGATGCCGAAGCGCATGCGCAGCACGCGCTCCTCGCGCGGCGTGAGCGAAGCAAGGACGCGAGTGACCGTTTCCTTCAGGTTCGCCTGGATCGCGGCATCCACCGGGATCACGGCGTTCTTGTCCTCGATGAAATCGCCCAGGTGCGAATCCTCCTCGTCGCCGATCGGCGTTTCGAGGCTGATCGGCTCCTTGGCGATCTTCATCACCTTGCGCACCTTCTCGAGCGGCATGCTCAGCCGCTCGGCCATTTCCTCCGGCGTGGGCTCGCGGCCCTGCTCGTGGAGGAACTGGCGGCTGGTGCGGACCAGCTTGTTGATCGTCTCGATCATGTGGACCGGGATGCGGATCGTGCGCGCCTGGTCCGCGATCGAGCGGGTGATCGCCTGGCGGATCCACCAGGTGGCATAGGTGCTGAACTTGTAGCCGCGGCGATACTCGAACTTGTCGACGGCCTTCATCAGGCCGATATTGCCTTCCTGGATCAGGTCGAGGAACTGCAGGCCGCGGTTCGTATACTTCTTGGCGATCGAGATCACGAGGCGGAGATTGGCTTCGACCATCTCCTTCTTCGCGATGCGTGCCTCGCGCTCGCCCTTCTGCACCATGTTGACGATGCGGCGGAACTCGGCGAGCGCCATGCCGGTCGACTGCGAAATCTCGGAGATCTCGATGCGGATGCGGTCGACCGCGCCGCCCTCGTTCGCGGCAAAGGCCGCCCATTTCTTGTCGAGGCCCTGGACCGACTGCAGCCACTGCTCGTCGAGCTCATGGTCGACATAGCGATCGAGAAAGTCCTTGCGGCTCACCTTGTGGCGCTCGGCAAGGCGCAGCATCTGCCCGCCCAGCGCAGTGAGGCGCCGGTTGAAGCTGTAGAGCTGGTCGACGAGATATTCGATCTTCTGCTGGTGGAACTGGACCGATTCGACCTCGGCCGTCAGCTCCTCGCGCAGCTTCTGGTACTTCTTCTCGTCCGAGGCGACGAGCTCGCCGCCGGCAGCCATCGCGTCGAGGCGCTGGAGCTGCATCTTCGAGAATTTCTTGTAGATCGACGTGATGTTGGCGAACTTCTCGAGCGCCTGCGGCTTGAGCGTCTCCTCCATCTGGGCGAGGCTGAGGGTATTGTCCTCCTCCTCGTCGTCCGAGGGCCGCGGCGCGCGGCGCTCGGTCATCGAATCCTCGTCCTCCTCCTCGGCGACTTCCTCGACCTCTTCCTCTTCCTTGTAGGAGGGGCCGGCGGCGGCTTCGCTGATCTCGCCATTGTCGTCCTCGGCGCCCTCGACCTGTTCGGCCGACGGACCCTTGGAGAGCATCGCGTCGAGATCGAGGATCTCGCGCAGCTGCATCGTGCCTTCGTTGAGCGCGTTGGACCAGCCGATGATCGCGTTGAAGGTGATCGGCGATTCGCACAGGCCCAGGATCATCGTGTCGCGGCCGGCCTCGATGCGCTTCGCGATCGCGATCTCGCCCTCGCGGCTGAGCAGCTCCACGGCGCCCATCTCGCGCAGGTACATGCGCACCGGATCGTCGGTGCGATCGACGGTTTCCTTCTTCTTGGTCTCGAAGGCCGGGGCCGAATCGTCGTTGCCGTCGTTCGAATCGGTATCGTCGGCGCTGTCGTCCTCGGGCTCGGCATCCTCGCCGGCTTCCTCGTTCTCGACGACGTTGACGCCCATGTCGTTGAGCGCCGCCATCACGTCCTCGATCTGCTCCGAGGACATCTGGTCCTGCGGCAGCATCTCGTTGAGCTGGTCGACAGTGATGTAGCCGCGCTTCTTCGCCCGCGCGACTAGCTTCTTGATCGAACCTTCGTTCAGATCGATCAGCGGCGCGTCACCCGCCTCGCCGGTATCGGTGACGTCCGCCATGTTCGCCTTGGCCATTCAAATCCTCGAAACTTGGATGGCGGCAATTATACGCCGCCCTAATCCTCGAAATTCTCGTCGTCCGCAAGCATCAGATTCGCAAGACGTGTTTCCAGCTCTTGTCTCTGCCGGAGCAAAGCCGTCTGCCGGGCGAACGCCGCGTCGTCGAAACGCTCGAGCATCGCAGCCGTTGCCTCTGCCAGCGCCGCGTCCACCGCTGGGCGCGCCACCATCACCGCGATCGCCTCGTTCAGGTCTTCGCGCGCCTTCTTTTCCTCGGCTTCGGGCCGGGTAAAGGAGAAAGGCAGGGTATCGGCCCGGAACAGCTCGCTCGCCATCTGATCGAAACCGGACTTCGCCAATATGGTGAGCACCTTGGCGCGATCAAGCTGCCGATCCTCGAGCGCGACGTCGACCACCGCCTCGAACAGCTTGCCGAGCGCGCCGGATGCGCCGCGCAGGGAGCCGAGCACCTCCATGTGGCGCGCGATCTCGGCGGGGTGGCGGATCAGCCCGGCGAGCACCGCCTTGGCAAGGATCGGATCGAGCCCGCCGGCCTGGACCGAACGGGTCTGCTGGGTCAGCGGCGGCTCGGGCGGGAGCCAGTTGCCGCGCCTGTCGCGCTTGCCGCGGGCCGGGCCCGGGCCGGCACCACGCGGGGCGCGGTTATCGAAGGCGCGGGGCCCGCGGCCGAAATGCGCGTCGGCGCGCTCGCGGAACTCCGCGAGATATTCGTGCTTCACGTTCGCATCGCCGATGCCGCCGGCCAGCTCGCCAAGGCGCCGCTTCAGGCCCGCGCGGCGCTCGGGCGTGTCGAGCGGCTCGGCGGCGACTTCGCTTTCCCAGAGCAGATCGACCAGCGGCCGCGCCTTGCCGAGCAGCGCCTCGAAGGCGCCGGCACCCTGGGCGCGGACGAGATCGTCGGGGTCCAGTCCGTCGGGCAGGGTGACGAAGGCGAGGCTGCGCCCCGGCTCGAGCATCGGCATGGCCCGGTGCGCCGCGCGCAGCGCCGCCTTTTGTCCGGCCGAATCGCCGTCGAAGCAGAGCAGCGGGACATCGGCGATCCGCCACAGCCGCTCGAGCTGATGCTCGGTCATGGCAGTGCCGAGCGGCGCCACCGCCTCGGCGAAGCCGGCCTGGGCCAGGGCAATCACGTCCATATAGCCCTCGACCGCGATGATCCGGCCGGACTTGCGCGCCGCGGCCTGGGCGCGATCGAGATTGTAGAGCGTGCGCCCCTTGTCGAAGAGCGGCGTCTCGGGGGAGTTGAGATATTTCGGCTCGCCATCGCCGATGATGCGCCCCCCGAACGCGATCGCCCGGCCGCGCACGTCGCGGATCGGGATCATCAGCCGGCCGCGGAAGCGGTCATAGGGATCCTTCTGCTCGACCGCGATCAGCAGCCCGGCCTCGACCAGCATCGGGTCGCCATAGGATTTCAGCGCTTCCTTCAGCTTGCCGCGCGAATCGGGGGCATAGCCGATGCCGAAGGCCCGGGCGGTCTCGTCGGTAATCCCGCGCTTCCTGAGCACCGCGCGCGCCTCGGCGCCTTCGATGCCGTGGAGGCGCTCGACGAAGAACTTCGCCGCGTCCTCCATCGCCTCGTGCAGCCCCTTGGCGCGTTCCGCCCGCTCGGCACTGCGACGGTCCTGCTCGGGCATCTCCATGCCGGCGGCTTGGACCAGCTCCTTCACCGCATCGATGAAGGGCAGGCCGCGCTGGTCGGTCATCCAGCGAATCGCATCGCCATGCGCGCCGCAGCCGAAGCAGTGATAGAAGCCCTTGTCGTCGTTGACGTAGAAGCTCGGTGTCTTCTCGTTGTGGAACGGGCAGCAGGCGCGGAATTCCCGTCCCGCCTTCTGGAGCTTCACCGTCTTGGCGATCAGCCCGGACAGCAGCGTCCGGGCGCGGAGTTCGTCGAGAAAGGCGGGGGTGAGGGACACGTCAGGCGAGCGCCGCCTTCACCAGGCCGCTCGCCTTGCTCATGTCGAGCGTCGTCGCGTGGCGCGCCTTCAGCTCGGCCATCACCCGTCCCATGTCCTTCATGCCCGAAGCGCCGAGCTCGGCCTTGATCGCCTCGATCGCTGCCGTCGTCTCCGCATCGCTCATCTGCGCCGGCAGGAAACGCTCGATCACCGCGACTTCGGCCTTCTCCGTGTCGGCAAGGTCCTGGC
This sequence comes from Sphingomonas sp. CBMAI 2297, assembly GCF_029870595.1. Taxonomy (GTDB): domain Bacteria; phylum Pseudomonadota; class Alphaproteobacteria; order Sphingomonadales; family Sphingomonadaceae; genus Sphingomonas. Next base: position 81,954 of record NZ_JAPDIR010000009.1, on the reverse strand, counting down.
GGCCGCCCCGCTCGAACATCTCGATCGATTCGCGGCGCTGCTTCACCATTTTCTGGAGCACTTCGATCACCATCGCGTCGTCGTCCATCTGGACGGACCTGGTGCGCTCCTCGATGTCGCGGTTCTTGATCGCGCTCAGGATCAGGTTGATCGCCTGGCGGGTCCCCTTGTCGCCGGCCTTCATGGCGGTGATCTGGGCTGCCTTGATGTCGTCTCGGATCATTTCGTCTCTCGTGAATCGGGAATTGCCCGCAATAGACCCGCGAACCGGTTGACGCGAGGGGGGTAGGGGTCTAGCGGGCGGCACTTAGCGACATTGCTGCACCTCAAATGGAGAGCCACCCCTAAATGGCCGACGCCACGCCTACGCCCATGCCTGCCGGAGCTACCGGTGTTCTGGTTTTGGCGTCGGGGGACGTGATCTGGGGCAGGGGCTTCGGGGCCGAGGGGCAGGCGGTCGGCGAGGTGTGCTTCCACACCGCGATGACCGGCTATCAGGAAATCATGACCGATCCGAGCTTCGCCGGTCAGATCATCAACTTCACTTTCCCGCACATCGGCAATGTCGGGGCCAACCCCGACGATATCGAGGCCGACGACCCCCATGCGCTGGGCATGATCGTGCGCGAGGATGTGACCGAGCCGAGCAACTTCCGTTCGACCGAGCATCTCGGTGCCTGGATGAAGAAGCATGCCCGTATCGGCCTGTCCGGCATCGATACCCGCGCGCTGACTCGCCGCATCCGCCTGGCCGGCGCGCCGAACGGCGTGATCGCGCATTCGGCGGAGGGCAAGTTCGACATCCCGCTGCTGCTCGAGATGGCGCGCGCCTGGCCGGGCCTGGAGGGCATGGACCTGGCGATCACCGTCACGGTCGAGACCCATTATGGCTGGGAAGGCGGCGTGTGGCGCCTGGGCTTCGGTTATGACGATGGCGGCCAGGAAGATGTGCGGCCGCATGTCGTCGCGCTCGACTATGGCTCGAAGCGCAACATCTTCCGCAACCTGGTCCAGGCCGGCGCCAAGGTGACCGTGCTGCCGGCGGCGGCGACGTTCGAGCAGATCATGTCGTTCAACCCGGACGGCTTCTTCCTGTCGAACGGCCCGGGCGATCCCGCCGCGACCGGCGAATATGCCGTGCCGGTGATCCGCCAGCTGCTCGAGACCGGCAAGCCGCTGTTCGGCATCTGCCTGGGCCACCAGCTGCTGGGCCTGGCGGTGGGTGCCGAGACCACCAAGATGTTCCAGGGGCACCGCGGCGCCAACCATCCGGTCAAGCGGCTGGAAGACGGCGCGGTGGAGATCACCAGCATGAACCACGGCTTCGCGGTGGAACGCGAGACGCTGCCGGAGAATGCCCGCGAGACGCATGTGTCGCTGTTCGACGGCTCGAACGCTGGCATCGAGCTGACGGATCGGCCGGCGTTCAGCGTGCAGTATCACCCCGAGGCCAGCCCGGGGCCGCAGGACAGCCTGTATCTGTTCGAGCGGTTCGTGGGGATGATGCGGTGACCGCACGAGCGGTCATGCTACTCGGCTCCCTACCGTTATTGGCGTGTGCCGAGGTTCCAGAAGGCTGGGCAACCAAGGCGCAGATTGTCGAGGCGGCCGAGCGATGCGGCATGACCGACTTTAAACCGATCAAGGCCGGTGCCGCGTGGGCGGCATATGTGCCGAAAAATGTTTCGAACCATGCCGCGAAAGAGGACTGCATTTACAATGACCTCCGTGGCCAAGGCTTGCTGGTGACTCGATAAGATGCCCAAACGCACCGACATCTCCTCCATCCTCGTCATTGGTGCCGGTCCGATCGTGATCGGCCAGGCTTGCGAGTTCGATTATTCGGGCACGCAGGCGATCAAGGCGCTCAAGGAAGAGGGCTATCGCATCGTCCTGGTCAATTCGAACCCGGCGACGATCATGACCGATCCCGAGCTGGCCGATGCGACCTATGTCGAGCCGATCACGCCGGCGATCGTCGCCAAGATCATCGAGAAGGAGCGCCCCGACGCGGTGCTGCCGACGATGGGCGGCCAGACCGCGCTCAACACCGCGCTAGCGCTGGCGAACGACGGTACGCTGGAGAAGTTCGGCTGCATCATGATCGGTGCCGATGCCGAGGCGATCGACAAGGCCGAGGACCGGCTGAAGTTCAAGGACGCGATGACCAGGATCGGGCTCGAAAGCGCCCGCTCGGCGATCGCGCATACCGAGGCCGAGGCGCTGGCCGGGCTCGAACATGTCGGCCTGCCGGCGATCATCCGCCCCAGCTTCACCATGGGCGGCTCGGGCGGCGGCATCGCCTACAACCGCGAGGAATTCATCGCCATCGTGCGGACGGGCCTCGACCTGTCGCCGACGACCGAGGTTCTGATCGAGGAGTCTCTCCTCGGTTGGAAGGAATATGAGATGGAGGTTGTCCGCGATCGCAAGGACAACGCCATCATCGTCTGCAGCATCGAGAATGTCGATGCGATGGGCACGCACACCGGCGACTCGATCACTGTCGCGCCGGCGCTGACGCTGACCGACAAGGAATACCAGATCATGCGCAATGCATCGATCGCGGTGCTCCGTGAAATCGGCGTGGAAACCGGTGGTTCGAACGTGCAGTTCGCAGTGAATCCGAGGGATGGCCGCCTGATCGTCATCGAGATGAACCCGCGCGTGTCGCGCTCGTCGGCGCTGGCCTCGAAGGCGACCGGCTTCCCGATCGCCAAGGTCGCGGCCAAGCTGGCGGTGGGCTACACGCTCGACGAGATCGACAACGACATCACCGGCGCCACCCCGGCGTCGTTCGAGCCGACGATCGATTACGTCGTCACCAAGATCCCGCGCTTCGCCTTCGAGAAGTTCAAGGGCGCGGAGGCCACGCTCGGCACCGCGATGAAGTCGGTCGGCGAAGTGATGGCGATCGGGCGCAACATTCACGAATCGATGCAGAAGGCGCTGCGCGGCCTCGAGACGGGCCTGAGCGGCTTCAACAATGTCGAGAAGCTCGCCGGCGCGCCTCGCGTCGAGATCGAGGCGGCGCTGGCCGTGCGCTCGCCGGACCGGCTGCTGATCGCGGCGCAGGCGCTGCGCGAGGGCTTCACCGTTGCCGAAGTCTGCGCGATCGCCCAGTACGACCCCTGGTTCATGGAGCGGCTGGCCGAGATCATCGCGGCCGAGGCGGAAGTGATGGCCAAGGGCCTGCCGCAGGATGCGCCGGGCATGCGCCGCCTCAAGGCGATGGGCTTCAGCGACAAGCGCCTGGCCTTCCTCGCGCTCAAGTCGGCGAACCTGCGCGAAGGCACCGATGCCATGGCGAAGTCGTCGGGCCTGATCGGCGAAGTCGTCAAGGCGATGACCGGCGGCGTGACCGAGAATGACGTGCGGGCGCACCGCCACAAGCTGGGCGTGCGCCCGGTGTTCAAGCGGATCGACACCTGCGCGGCCGAGTTCGAGGCGAAGACGCCGTACATGTACTCGTCCTATGAGGCGCCGAGCTTCGGCGAGCCCGAGAACGAAGCAGCGCCGAGCGACCGCAAGAAGGTGGTGATCCTGGGCGGCGGCCCGAACCGCATCGGCCAGGGCATCGAGTTCGACTATTGCTGCTGCCATGCCTGCTTCGCGCTGGCGGACGCGGGCTATGAGACGATCATGGTCAACTGCAACCCGGAGACGGTGAGCACCGACTATGACACGTCGGACCGCCTCTATTTCGAACCGCTGACCGCCGAGGACGTGCTGGAGATCCTGCACGTCGAACAGTCGAAGGGCGAGCTGATGGGCGTGATCGTCCAGTTCGGCGGCCAGACTCCGCTCAACCTGGCCAAGGCATTGGAAGAGGCTGGGATTCCGATCCTCGGCACCAGCCCGGACGCGATCGACCTGGCGGAGGACCGCGAACGTTTCGCCGATCTGGTCGAGAAGCTCGGCCTCAGGCAGCCGGCCAATGGCCTGGCCCGCACCCGCGACGAGGCGGTGAAGATCGCCGAGCGGATCGGCTATCCGGTGCTGATGCGCCCGTCCTATGTGCTGGGCGGCCGCGCGATGGAGATCGTCGACTCCACCCAGCAGCTCGACGATTACATCCAGACCGCGGTGCAGGTCTCGGGCGACTCGCCGGTGCTGATCGACCAGTATCTGCGCGATGCCGTCGAGGTGGACGTGGACGCGATCGCCGACGGCACCGATGTGGTGGTCGCGGGCGTGCTCCAGCACATCGAGGAGGCCGGCGTCCATTCGGGCGACAGCGCCTGCTCGATCCCGCCCTACAGCCTGCCGGCCGGGATCATCGCCGAGATCGAGCGCCAGACCGAGGCGCTGGCCCGCGCGCTCAAGGTCAAGGGCCTGATGAACATCCAGTTCGCGGTGAAGGACGGCGAAGTCTATCTGATCGAGGTGAATCCGCGCGCGAGCCGCACCGTGCCCTTCGTCGCCAAGGCGATCGGCGCGCCCGTCGCCAAGATCGCGAGCCGGGTGATGGCGGGCGAGATGCTGGCCGACCTGCCGCGGATCGATCGCGACATCGACTATATCGCGGTCAAGGAAGCCGTGTTCCCGTTCAACAAATTCCCCGGCGTCGATCCGGTGCTCTCGCCCGAGATGAAGTCGACCGGCGAAGTGATGGGCATCGACCTGGACTTCGCGACCAGCTTCGCCAAGGCGCAGCTGGGGGCGGGGACGGTGCTGCCGAGTTCGGGCCGGCTGTTCGTCAGCGTCAAGGATACCGACAAGCCGGTGATCCTGCCCGGCGTGCGCCTGCTCGCCGAGATGGGCTTCGCCATCGTCGCGACCGGCGGCACCGCCGATTTCCTCGCGAACGAGGGGATCAAGGTGGAGCGTGTCAACAAGGTGGCGCAGGGCCGCCCGCACATCGTCGACCGCATCCTGGACGGTGACATCGCGCTGATCTTCAACACGACCGAGGGCTGGCAGTCGCTGAAGGATTCGTCGGATATCCGCCGCTCGGCGCTCAATCTCAAGATCCCGTACTTCACCACGGCGCAGGCGAGCGTCGCGGCGGCGCGGGCGATCGAGGCGCTGTCGAAGCACAGCCTGGACGTGCGGCCGCTCCAGGATTTCTACGCGTCGCGCGGCTGACCCGACCCGGCGGCTTCCCGGTATTCCGCCGGGAAGCCGCGCGGATTATTCCAGCTTCGGCCCGAAGATAACTTTCCTAGCCTTGCAGTGCGGCATTGGCAGGCTTATTATTCGCGTTCGCACAATTGATCTTCCCCCATCAGTATCCATGTGCGGGCGTTCCCCCGGGGGCGCTTGTGGGACGGGGCGTTTTGAAGGACTTGGTGGATGGCGACGGTCGACAAGATGCCGATGCTTCAGGAAGGCTATGACAAGCTTACCGCGGAGTTGAAGCGCCTGAAAATCGAACGCCCGCTGATCGTGGATGCGATCGAGGAAGCGCGCGCGCATGGCGATCTTTCGGAAAATGCCGAATATCATGCCGCCAAGGAGCAGCAGGGCCAGAACGAAGCCACGATCGCGGACATCGAGGGTAAGCTCAGCCGTGCCCAGATCATCGATCCGCGGGAGCTTTCGGGCGACAAGATCGTGTTCGGCGCGACGGTGACGCTGCTCGACGAGGACGACAAGCCGATCAAGTATCAGATCGTCGGCGAGACCGAGGCCGATGTCAGCAAGGGCCGCATCTCGTACAACTCGCCGATCGGCCGCGCGCTGATCGGGCGCAAGGTGGACGAGGAGGTCGAGGTCTCGGTTCCCGCTGGCGATCGCTATTATCTGGTGTCGCAGATCGAATTCATCTGAGCGTGCGCTTCCGCGATTCTCCCGCGACGATCACGATCGCGGCGCTGACCGCGCTGGTCAGCGCCCTGATCCTGATCACGCGCTATTTTCCCGAAGCGGCAATGCTGGGTGGATTTATCCCGGCGCGCCTGCAGGCCGAGCTGCTTGCGCCGGGAACATGGGCGGTGCCAGCCTTGCTGACGCCATTCTCGACCCTGTTCATCCATGGCAGCGCGCTGCAGATCTTCTTCAACGTGCTGATGCTGGTCCTGACCGGGCAGAAGACCGAGCAGGTGATCGGCTGGCCGCAATTCCTGCTGCTCTACATATTGGGTGCGGTGGTTTCCGCCGCGACCTATTTCCTGGTCACGCCCGATGCGCTCTGGCCGCTGATCGGCATGAACGGAGCCTTGTCCGCGGTGATCGGAGCCTATGCGCTGCTCTACGGCACGCCGCGCAATCCGCCGATCGGGCCCTTTTCGGCGCGTACCGTATATGTGATGTGGCTCGCTGCGGCCTGGGCGGCGATCAGCATCGTGACGGCATTGCTGCAGCCCGCTTCTCCGGGCAGGTCGATTTGGGAGGTGCTCGCCTGGGGCGCCGCCGCGCCGATCGGCGGTTTCCTGGCCGGCCTCGCAGCTGCCCGGCCATTGTTCATGTGGCATTGGCGCAACGCCTGAGCCGCGATGCCCTGGCTGGGCCGCAGCCCGGCGGGAAGCTTGCTTGCACCGCGAAGCGCATCGCAATCGGCTCCGCCATCGCCGGAGCCGATCGCGCTCGCGGCGCTCAGCCCTTGAGATCGGGCTCGAGCAGGCGATGCAGGTGCACCACCACATAGCGCATCTCGGCATCGTCCACTGTGCGCTGGGCGGCGCTGCGCCAGGCATTCTCCGCGCTGGCGTAATCGGGATAGATGCCGACGACGTCCAGCTTGGACGGATCGACGAAATCGAGCGTCTGCGGGTCGGTCACGCGACCGCCGAAGACGAGATGCAGCTTGCTCATTGGGCCTCCGAAAGCATTTTCTGGTTTATAGAGGCCTCTAGGAAGGGGGCGCGCCGGCCTCAAGCCTTTTGCGCCGCTCCCTTTGCCGCATCGACGAGATTGCCGAACAGCGAGGTGACGCGTTCCTTGGCGTCCTCGCGGCTCGGCAGCAGCGCGTCGAACTCCGCCTTGCCGGCTTCCTTCACTGCCTGGACGGTGCCGGTGACCTTGCCGGCGAGCTGGCGCCCGGTGCCCTGGAGCAGCTCGCGCTCCTTCTTGCCGCGCGGAACCAGCATGCCGATCAGCACGCCCAGCGCGACGCCGCCGGCGACCAGCACATAGGGGTTCTCGGCCAGGCTCTCGCCCTGTTCGTTCGCGGGATTGGTGCTCATCACGAGGATCCTTTCTTGCCTTTACGCTTCAAACCCGTGGCCGGGTCGCGAGTTTCATGCCGTTTGGCGAGGATGTCGCCGATCCAGCCCCGTGCCATGACGAGGCCGATGGTAGCGGCGATGCCGGCGGCGGCGAGGGGGCGGCTGCGCACCGCCTCCGCTCCCTTGCGCGCGACGGTGGCGACGCCCTGCGCGGCGGTCTCCACCGCGTCCTGCGCCAGATTGGCGGGGCTCAGCCGCTCCTGCACCTGGCCGAGCGTGCCGAACAGCCGTGCCCTGGCCGCCGCGATGCGCGCCCTTGCGGCATCCACGTCATGCGGATTCTCGCTCACGGCTTTTCCTTGAAGATGCGCTTCACATGCGTCCAGGCGAGCCAGCCCATCAGTCCGGCGATCGCCAGGAACGCCAGGACGACGATCAGCGTCGCCAGGCCGGGGCCGACCAGCGGGGCGAGGGTGAGGACCAGCCCGACCACCAGCGCCACCGCCGCGGCCTGGGCAAGGACGAGCGCCACCGCGCCCATCCACAGCATCTCCCGCGCGTCGCGCAGCTTCGCGCGCAGCAGCGTGCGATAATAGCCGATCTCGGCATCGGCATAGGCCCTGCCGTCATCGACCAACTGCTGCAGCAGCTCGCCGATGCTCTTCTCGTCAGGCTGCGGTGCGTCCACCCCCCGTTTCGCCGCTTACGACTTGTCGCTGTCGGCCGCGTCCGCCGCCGCATCCACGCCGGACTTGATCAGGCGCGCGAGCACGAAGCCCAGGCCGGCTGCCACGCCCACCGCCACAGCCGGGCTCTTGCGGACAAAGGCAGTGACGTCGGCGACCAGATCGTCCACGTCCTTGCCGCGCAGGCTCTCCGCGAAGTTTGAGATGCCGTCCGCGGCGGAGCGGGCATATCTGCCGTAATTCTCGCCGAGCCGCGCATCGACGTCGTTGGCCGCCGACTTCATCATGCTCGCGACCTCGTCGAGCGCCCCGGTCGCCTTTTCCTTGCCTTCGCCGGCCAGGGCGCGGGCGCGCTCGGCGGCCTGGTTGCCCAGCTTGCTCGCCTCTTCGCGCAGCTTGTTGGTAGCGGCGCCACCCTCGGCCGCGGCCGGAGCATTCAGCGTATCACCCGTCGTTTCGTCAGCCATGCCAAAAAACCTCCATGCCCATTGCGAAACAACCACGGCCACGTTTGCGAGTTCCATCCGTTGCCGTTAGAGGCCGCGTCGCGCCCTCACTGCCATACCTAGGGAGACCGTTCCGTGACCGCAATCATCGACATCCACGCCCGCCAGATTCTCGACAGCCGGGGCAACCCCACCGTGGAGGTCGATGTGATGCTCGAGGACGGCAGCTTCGGCCGCGCCGCCGTGCCCTCGGGCGCCTCGACCGGCGCGCATGAAGCGGTGGAGAAGCGCGACGGCGACAAGTCGCGCTGGCTCGGCAAGGGCGTCGATGCGGCGATCGAGGCCGTCAACGGCGAGATTTTCGAGGAAGTCGTCGGCATGGAGGCCGAGGACCAGGCCGATCTCGACGCCGCGATGATCGAGCTCGACGGCACCGAGAACAAGGGCCGGCTGGGCGCCAATGCCATCCTGGGCGTGAGCCTGGCCGCCGCCAAGGCCGCTGCCGATGCGCGCGGGCTGCCGCTCTATCGCTATGTCGGCGGCGTCAACGCGCATGTGCTGCCGGTGCCGATGATGAACATCATCAATGGCGGCGAGCATGCCGACAATCCGATCGATTTCCAGGAATTCATGATCGTGCCCGTCGGCGCCGAGAACATCGTCGAGGCGGTGCGCTGCGGCTCGGAGATCTTCCACACGCTGAAGAAGAAGCTGCACGAGAAGGGCCTGGCCACGGGCGTGGGCGACGAAGGTGGCTTCGCGCCGAACATCGCCAGCACCACCGAGGCGCTGGACTTCATCATGTCCTCGATCGAGGCGGCTGGCTATACGCCGGGCGACGACGTGATGCTCGCGCTCGATTGCGCCGCCACCGAATTCTTCAAGGACGGCGCCTATCACATCTCCGGCGAGGGCAAGATCCTCTCGCCGGTCGGCATGGCGGAGTATCTGGCGGATCTGGTCGGCCGCTATCCGATCTTCTCGATCGAGGACGGCATGGCCGAGGACGATTGGGAGGGCTGGAAGGCGATCACCGACATGGTGGGCGGCAAGGTCCAGCTGGTCGGCGATGACCTGTTCGTGACCAATCCGAAGCGCCTGCTGCGCGGTATCGAGGGCGGCTATGCCAATTCGCTGCTGGTGAAGGTCAACCAGATCGGCACGCTGACCGAGACGCTGGAAGCCGTCAGCTTGGCCCAGCGCTCGTCCTATACCGCGGTGATGTCGCACCGCTCGGGCGAGACCGAGGACGCGACGATCGCCGACCTGGCGGTCGCCACCAACTGCGGCCAGATCAAGACCGGCTCGCTGGCCCGCTCGGACCGGCTCGCCAAGTACAACCAGCTGATCCGCATCGAGGAAGAGCTCGGCGACGCCGCGGTCTATGCCGGGCGCTCGGTGCTGAAGAAGTAAGGCCGTTCTTCCTTCCCCGCGGGGGAGGGGAAGGGGTTTCCCGGCCGCCGGCTCCGCCCTTGCGGGGACGGCGGCAGCAGGAGCCGATGCGGAAGGCGGCGTCGACTTCCCCGGACATTCCGGTTGCCAGCCGCCGATGCCGCTGGCACCAGATTGCAATGCGTCGCTTCTTTCTCGTTCTCGCATGCCTGTTCTGGACGCTGCTGCTCGCGATGGCCGCCTTCGCCTGGTGGCGGAACGGCGCGTTTCATCCCGATCTCTATTATCTCCTCGGCATTCCCGCCGGGATGGTGGCGGTCACTTTGCTCGTCGCCCGGTTTGCGACAAGATCGCGCGCGGGCGTCGCGCTTCTGGTCGCGACCACCGGCCTGGCGATTTTCGCCACGTCCTTGTGGGGCGGCGTCTGGGGTGCCGATGTCTAGGCTGCGATAGGTCCGCTACCCGCCAATCCGCCGCCGCGGGTTCGCCAAATCCATGCGATCATCGTGAGGAAGTGTTTCTGCCGGACTCCGGCGGTTGCGCGGCGGGGTGCGCTTCTTCATCCGCCGAGGGGACGCCGGCCGGCAGGAGCCGGTGCGCCGCAAGGAGATGATCGATGAGCATTGTTCTCGCGCTCGGGCTGGCGCTTGCAGCCCCGGAACCGGTCCATTCGACTCTGGAGCACCGCACGAGTTTCGACCATGCCGGCGAGCGTGTCGACGCGCATTACCGCGCGCGCGTCGTCCTGGCGCGGCGCCAGATCGGCTCCGTCGCCAAGCCGGGCATGCCGTCCACCTTGCGCTGTGCCTGGCGCGCGCATCTGCGCATCGAGCGCGAGGCACGATCCGGCCAGCAGCTGCGCTTGAACCGCAGCATCGAGCGAAGGGCGATGCTGGAAGGAAGCCGCCCCGGCTGGTGCGGTGCCGGCGAGAATGCGGTAACGAAGGAAATCGCCCGGCGTGCCGGGGAACTCCGGGCGCACCTGCTGGCGGTGGCGAGCGAAGACCGGGCGGTGTTGAAGGCAGAGATCGAACCGAAGGGAGTGCGCCGCGGGATATGAGAGTGACGCGTGCAATTCTGTTGCCGGCGGCGACGCTGGCCATGTCCTTGGGCGCGGCGGCGCGGGCGCAGGACCTCTCCGGCGGAGTCGAGCTGGCAACCGACGAGAGCCGCCGGGGCCTGAGCTGGAGCGACGGCCGCGCGGTGGCTTCCGCCGATGCGCTGGTCGCGATCGGCGCGGCTGAGGCATCGGTCCGGATCGTGAGCCTGCGCGGCGCGTCTAGGCATGCGGGCGCCGATGCGGTGGCGGATCTGGAACTGGGGGCCGCGACGGACGCAGGGCCCTTCCGGTTGCGCGGACATGTCGCCGCGCATCTGTTCACGGGCGCGCGGGAGCGCATGGACTATGTCGAGCTGGGCGCCCGGGCCAGCTACACGCTGGGGCCGCTCCAGCTCGGCGCCGGCGCCGTCTATGCGCCGAGCCAGCGCGCGATCGGCGGCGACAATCTCTATCTGTTCACCTCCGCCAATGCCGGCATTCCGGCAACGCCGATATCGGTTTCGGCCACGCTCGGGCGCAGCACGGGAAGCACGGACGATCCGCTGCGCGCCGCCAGGCTCAGGCCGCTGGGTGATTATACCGACTGGCGGCTGGGGATGGAGTATAACCAGTTCCCCTTCACGATCGGACTGGACTATGTCGGCACCAACCTTGCCCATGGCCCCGGCACCTCGCCATTCGCGGACCTCGGCAACAGCGGCGATCGCGTGGTCGCGCGCGTTCGCCTGGCGTTCTGAGGCCCTTGCCCGGCGCAGCTCCGTTGGAAAGGGGTTCCTCCGCACCAATACGGGCCTTGCGCGCGGCGCATGGTTAAGCGAGAAACACGGCATGCGCTCGCGTACCGCTTCTCCGTTCCAGACCCTGCTTCGCCGGGCCGGGTTGCCCGCGCTCACGCTGATCGCCATCGGCTTCTTCGGCTATAATGCGGTGCTCGGGCCGACCGGCATCATGCAGACCAAGCAGACCAGGGCGGAATATGAGCAGAAAAAGGCGGAATATGCCGCGCTCGACAAGCAGCGCGCGGCGCTGAAGAATCGAGTCGACCTGCTCGACAAGCGGCGCGGTGTCGACCCCGACCTAGCCGACGAGCTGGCGCGCAAGCAGCTCAATGTCGTTCGCCCCGACGAGGTCGTGATCCCGCTCCAGAAGCATGCGCCGGCACCCGCCGGGCGTTGATCTCTCGACGCTGCGTTGCAGCGTACGCAATCTGCACCCATGATTGCGCAGACTGCAATTGCCGTGGCGTCAACTGAACGGCACGCGCATTCCCGCGTTAGTTGCGCGGCGGGCGAAAACGCGCTTATAGGCACCCGCCTTCCCCCTCCCCGGACGAGGATTTCCTGATCGTGGCCAAAGCACCGGCTCGCAAATCGACTGAACCCGCAAAGACCAATCGCGAGCGGCCCGACGAGCCGCAGCGCTACCCGGCTTCCAAGGAGCAGCTGCTCGAGTTCTACAAGCAGATGCTCCTGATCCGCCGTTTCGAGGAGAAGGCGGGCCAGCTCTACGGCCTCGGCTTCATCGGCGGTTTCTGCCATCTCTATATCGGCCAGGAAGCCGTTGCGGTCGGCCTGCAGTCGGCGCTCGACGGCGAGAAGGATTCGGTGATCACGGGTTATCGCGATCACGGCCACATGCTCGCCTATGGCATCGATCCCAAGGTGATCATGGCCGAGCTGACGGGCCGCGCCGCCGGCATCTCCAAGGGCAAGGGCGGCTCGATGCACATGTTCTCGACCGAGAAGAAATTCTACGGCGGGCACGGCATCGTCGGCGCGCAGGTCGCGCTCGGCACCGGCCTGGCGTTCGCGCACAAGTATAACGAGGATGGCGGCGTCGCCATGGCCTATTTCGGCGACGGCGCGGCCAACCAGGGCCAGGTCTATGAATCGTTCAACATGGCCGAGCTGTGGAAGCTGCCGATCATCTATGTGATCGAGAACAACCAATATGCCATGGGCACCTCGGTCAACCGCTCCTCGGCGGAAGACCAGCTCTACAAGCGCGGCGAGAGCTTCCGCATCCCCGGCATCCAGGTGGACGGCATGGACGTGCTCGCCTGCCGCGGCGCCGCCGAGGAGGCGCTGGCCTGGGTCCGTTCGGGCAAAGGCCCGATCATCCTCGAGATGAAGACCTACCGGTATCGCGGCCACTCGATGTCCGATCCGGCCAAGTATCGCAGCCGTGAGGAGGTCCAGTCGGTTCGCGACAAGTCGGATCCGATCGAGCAGGTCAAGCGCGAGCTCGAGGACATGAAGGTCACCGAGGCCGAGCTGAAGACGATCGAGACGGAGATCCGCAAGATCGTGAACGAAGCGGCGGACTTCTCCGAGCAGACCCCCGAACCCGATCCTTCCGAACTGTATACCGACGTGCTGGTGGAGTCCTACTGAGATGGCGATCGAACTGAAGATGCCGGCGCTGTCGCCCACCATGGAAGAGGGCACGCTCGCCAAGTGGCTCGTCAAGGAAGGCGACACGGTGAAGTCGGGCGATATCCTCGCCGAGATCGAGACCGACAAGGCGACGATGGAGTTCGAGGCCGTCGACGAAGGCACGATCGCCAAGATCCTCGTCGCCGAGGGTACCGACAATGTGAAGGTCGGCACCGTGATCGCGACGATCGCGGGCGAGGGTGAGGACGCGTCCGCGCCGGCTCCCGCCGCCGCTCCGGCTCCGACTCCGGCGCCCACGCCGGCGGAGCCCGCCGCGGGCGAGGATGGCGGCCCGAAAAAGGCCGATAGCGGCACCAAGCAGCTTGCCAGCGAGAAGGCTGCCACCGTCAAGGATCCGGCGATCCCCGAAGGCACCGAGATGGTCAAGACGACCGTCCGCGAGGCGCTGCGCGACGCGATGGCCGAGGAGATGCGCAAGGATCCGCGCGTCTTCGTGATGGGCGAGGAAGTCGCCGAATATCAGGGTGCCTACAAGGTCACCCAGGGCCTGCTCGAGGAATTCGGCGCCAAGCGGGTGATCGACACGCCGATCACCGAGTACGGCTTTGCCGGCCTCGGCTCGGGCGCGGCGATGGGCGGCCTCAAGCCGATCGTCGAGTTCATGACCTTCAACTTCGCGATGCAGGCGATCGACCACATCGTGAACTCGGCGGCGAAGACCAACTACATGTCCGGCGGCCAGATGCGCTGCCCGATCGTGTTCCGCGGGCCCAACGGCGCCGCTTCGCGCGTCGCCGCGCAGCACTCGCAGAACTACGGCCCGTGGTATGCCAGCGTGCCGGGCCTGATCGTGATCGCCCCCTATGACGCGCAGGACGCCAAGGGCCTGCTCAAGGCCGCGATCCGCAGCGAAGACCCGGTCGTCTTCCTCGAGAACGAGTTGATGTACGGCCGCACCTTCGAAGTGCCGAAGCTCGATGATTACGTGCTACCGATCGGCAAGGCGCGCATCGTCCGCGCCGGCAAGGACGTGACGATCGTCAGCTACTCGATCGGCGTCGGCGTCGCGCTGGAAGCCGCCGAGAAGCTGGCGGCCGAGGGTGTCGACGCGGAAGTCATCGACCTGCGCACGCTGCGCCCGCTGGACACGGCGACCGTGCTCGAGAGCCTGAAGAAGACCAACCGCATGGTGGTGGTCGAGGAAGGCTGGCCGGTCTGCTCGATCTCGTCGGAGATCGTGGCGGTGGCGATGGAGCAGGGTTTCGACGATCTCGACGCGCCGGTGCTGCGCGTGACCAACGAGGACGTGCCGCTGCCCTATGCCGCCAACCTCGAGAAGCTGGCGCTGATCACCGCCGACAAGGTGGTCGCGGCGGTCAAGAAGGTCACCTACAAGGGTTGAGACGGGGGCCGAGCCCCGCGGAACCGCATCGGATATGGGAGAGGCCGGGGGAAACCCCGGCCTTTTTCATGCGGTCAGCACGATGCCTTGGCGACGTTCTCGGCATTGTAGATCTGGCTGAGGTCGCGCCGGTCGCGCACCATCATCGACGCGATCTCGGTGATGGTCCCGCCCGGCGTGAGCGAGCTCCTGATCAGCGGCTTGTAGTTGTAATAGACCTCGACATACATGGTCGCGCCGCCATCGGGCGCGATCACCTGCCGGTTCTGGGGCCCCATGCCGTCCATGTTGGACGTCGTGGTGCTCGCATCCCGGAGATTGCCATATTGCGGCGAGAAGCCGGTGACGGCGCCCTTGCAGCGCTGCCAGACGATCTTGTATTTCCCGCTGGTATTGGGATTGGCCATCGGCTCGAGGTCCGAGATGATCACCCGGCCGTTGGTGAACAGATCGAGCTCCCCGGATTGCAGCTGCGCGCCGGTCAGCAGGTCGTTGATGTCGATCTCGCTGATCGTCTTGGCCTGGAGCTGGCTGCCGCTGCCGATCCGCGAGGCGTTGTCGGCCAGGTGCAGCGCGATCTGGCTGATGCGCATCTTGGTGATGATGTAGTTGGTCATCTCCGCACCGGCCAGGCTCAGCGTCAGCACCACCGGCAGGATGAAGGCGAACTCGAGCAATGCCAGTCCGCTGGTGTCGCGGCCCAGGCGGCGCAGGAGCGCGGGGCGGGGAAGGGCGCGGATCATGGGCAGTACCGGACCACGGGGGCGCTGTAGCTGCCCTGGTCGCCATAGGGCTGGTTCTTGAGCACCGTCGATGCCGTCACTGTCGTGGTCCTCGATCCGCCAATGAAATTGTAGATCGGGAAGAAGCGGGGATAGGAAACCTTCACCGTGTAGAGCACGGCATCCTTGGCGCCGCCCTGGCCGCTATTGCCGCCGTCCTTGTCCCAGGTGCCGTTCTGGTTGGCGTCCTCATAGGGTTCGCCATTGTTGCAGGTGCCGTTGCGATCGGTGTCCGTCCAGGCTTCCGCCCGCGCCGCCGACGCATCGGAGAAGGTCCGGTAGAAGCGCCGGCTGATCACCACCACGGCATTGTTCGCGAGCGCCTTGGCCTGCCCGGTGACGGCCGCGTCCAGCCGCGACTGCTCCGTGGGATCCGCGGCGTCCTCGAGCGTGGAATCGCGCGCGGTCTTCTGGACGATGCCCTGCAGCACCGCCCGCATGTACAGCGTGTGCGCGATGTCGAACGCGCCGAGCAGCATCAGGCCCATCACCGGCGCGACGATGGCGAATTCCACCACAGTCACGCCGCGCTCGTCGCGCGCCAGGGGGCGTGCCCGCCGGAGAAGGGAAGGCAAGCGCGTCATTTGGTGAGCCTGAGCTGGGAGATCTGGTCGGCGATCGTCTTGAAGGTCTGCTGCAGGGCCGCCGAGTTGCGCGCGGTGAAATAGCGCCCGTCGCTCGCGCAGGTCTGCAAGCGGCCCTCCGTGGTCGCGTTGGAGCCGCTGCCGAACGAGATCACCCACAATGTGATGTTCTTGTTCTTGACCGCGGTGCACAGCGCCGTGAAGCGGGCATTGACCTGGTCGTCGAACGACTGGCGCTCATTGGCGCAACTCGACGCGCTGCCGACATCGGTGGTGGTCCGCTTGTCGAAGAAGCCGACGCCATAGGCCGTATAGTCGCAGGGCGCCGACACGGCATCGCCGTCGGTCATGAAGATCATGTGCCGCTCGATCTCGCCGCCCTGCGGGGTATAGGCGTTCTCCGTTCCGAAGATGCCCGTCGGCGACATGAAGCGCGCGCCCCACAGGATGCCGATGTCGTGATAGGTGTTGCCAGTGGGATAGAGGCTGTCGACATAATTGTCGAAAGCATCGGCGCTCGGCCATTGCTGCAGCTTCTTCGCCTCGGCGGGGCAGTAATAGGGGATCGAATTATAGTAATTGTCGGTGCTGGTCGTGGGGGTGGCGTCGAGCTGCGACCAGCTGCTGGTCATGCTCCGCGCATAGATGAGCGCGGGAAGCGCCGGCCCCCATAGCGTCGTGCTGTCGCCCTGGCTGGGCATCAGGTCGATGTTCAGGTCATTGGCGCCGCTCGGGATCGGGTAATAGTTCGACTGACGCACCGTTGGCCGCCGCTCCTCGATGCAGCCGTCCCAGGTGATTGACCGGTTCGAGCCGTCGTTGTTGAGCGGCATCGTGAAGCTGTTGTTCCACAGGGTGCCGTTCTTCAGGCCGCTTATGTTTGTGCTGATCTGATCGTATTTCCACTGCGGCACATAATTGCGCACCTGTTCGAGGCAGGCGTTGTTGCCGCTCCGCCCGGTCGCGCTCGACTGGTATTGCGTGGTCGCGTTGCTCGCCTGCGGCACGCAGGAATTGTTGGTCTTGCTGTGATAGCGATTGTCCCGCCACGCGCTCCAGTCCATCCCGACCTTGACGCGCGACTGATAATCCCAGCTGTTGGCTAAGAAGCTGGTCGGCAGCAGCTTGCCCACGTTCACATTGGTCGAATAGGGCACGAAGCCGAAGCGGAGCTGCACCTGGCTGCCGGTGCCGCCGCTGGGCGCGCCGGTGGTGCAGTTGGCATCGGTGTCGAGCCGCGCCACGATCTCGTAGAAGCACTTCACCGCGGTCTTCAGCGAGTTGATCTTGGTATCGGAATCGGTGCTGACGGCCTTGCTGCCCATCGATCCGGTGACGTCGAGCACGAACATCACATCGGTGTTGGGCAGGCGCATTTCGGCGTCGCAGGTCACCGACAGCGTTTCGCTGGTCTTGCCGAAGATGCGCATCAGCGTCATCGGCAGGTCGGCGGAGGCGGTGCCGCTCACCTTGCCGGCATTTTCGGAAAAGGCGCGCGAGCGCGCCGTCACGCCATAGGCGGACGCGTTGTAGTTCGCGTCGAAGAACCGCTCGGCCTGGGTGCGGGCGTAGTAATTGTTGAAGTTCCACACGCCGCCGCCCATCGCCTTGCGGCCGGCGAGCGCGCCCGCATCGCAAGCATGTTGCAGGCGCGTCTTGACGATGTACATGCGGCTGATGTCCACGCCGCCGCCCACCATGCCCGCCAGCGGGATCAGCGCCACGGTCATGATGGCGAGCGTATTGGCGCGTACGTCGCGCGCAAGCCTGCCCAGAAAGGCGCGCGCGGTCGCCAAATTCAGCCGTCCTTCGTGCATGGAAGGGCCCCCCGTCCCCGATCAACGAGGCACCTTGGATCAATTGTCGCTAATTACGTATAAATCCGGATGGTTAACGCTACCCTTATGCGCCGGAGGGCCGGCATGACGGGGATCGTGGAGGATCCCGAGCGCGATCTGATCCTCACCTACGCGCCGATCGAGCGCCGGGCCGGGCTGCTCGCGCTACTGGCGCTCGACGATGCGCTGGCCCGGCTGCTGCGCACCACGCGGGAGCCCGCGCTCGGCCAGATGCGGCTCGCCTGGTGGCGCGAGGCACTGGAAAAGCTCGATCGCGCGCCGGCACCCGCCGAGCCGGTGCTGCGGGCGCTGGAGGTGGAGGTGCTGCGTCATGGCGTCACCGGCGCATCGCTGGTGCCGATCGTCCATGGCTGGGAAGTGCTGATCGAGGAATCTACTCTCGACGCCGATGCGATGCGTCGCTTCGCCGAGGGGCGAGGGCAGCTGTTCGTCGCCGCGGGCCGGCTGCTCGGCGGCGGGAACGACCCGTTGCCGGCGGCGGGGCAGGGCTGGGCGCTGGCCGATCTCGCCCATAACCTGCAGGCCGAGGAGGAAAGGGCCATGGCCCGCGACCTCGCGCGGCCGCTGCTCGATGCCGCCGCCGGGGCACGCTGGAGCCGCCCGGCGCGGGCGCTCGGCGCGCTCGCGCACCGGGCGCGGCTGGACCTCGCGGAAGCGCCGAAGCCGGCGGGTGCGCCGGGGCGGGTGGGCCGGCTGCTATGGCACCGCCTCACTGGACGCTGACCCGGCGCTCGGGCTAGCCTTGCTCCCGTCTCAGAGGGGGGAGAGAGAAGGGATGTGGCGCTATCTCGTGGGCGCGGCGGGCGCGTTGTTGCTGGTCGTAGCCGGATTGTTCCTGTTTCGCGGCTCCGCGAGCACCGAAACCAGGCTCCCGCCGGCCCCCGCCGCGACAGTTGCGTCCGAAACGGAGCAGGATCTCCCGGCCGAGCCGCCCAGCGCCGCCGCGAAGACGCGCGAGCAGAAACGGTTCGACCGGATCGACAAGGACAAGAACGACACCATCACCAAGGACGAGTATTTCGCCCTGCGCCGCAAGCTCTTCGCCAAGCTCGACACCGATCGCGACGGCAAGCTGAGCTTCGAGGAATGGTCGGTAAAGGCGGTCGAGCGTTTCCAGGGGGCCGACAAGGACAAGTCCGGCACGCTGACCCGCGCCGAGTTCGCCACCACCGCGGTGAAGCGCAATGCCAAGCCGCGCTGCGCCTGCGCCCCGGCGAAGACGCAGGCGCAGGCGCCGGGCAGCCCCCGTCAGGAAGCCGGCGACAGCGAGGACTGAGTCATCCAGCCCTGCATCGCTTCGCGGGCGCGGCCGGTGTACATCTGCTTGCGATCGGCCTTCTTGGTCTTGCCGGGGATCGGTGGGAACAGCCCGAAATTGACGTTCATCGGCTGATAGGTCTCGGCCTCCGCCTCCCCGGTGATGTGCGAGAGCAGAGCGCCCAGCGCCATTTCGCGCGGAGGCGCCGCCAGCGTCTCGCCCGCCAGCTCCGCGGCCGCGAAGCGCCCGGCGAGCAGCCCGATCGCCGAACTCTCGACATAGCCTTCGCAGCCCGTGATCTGCCCGGCGAAGCGGATATGAGGCGCGCTCTTCAGGCGCAACTCGCCGTCGAGCAGTTCGGGCGACTTGATGAAAGTGTTCCGATGCAGCCCGCCAAGGCGGGCGAACTCCGCCTTCTCCAAGCCGGGAATGGTCCTGAAAAGAGCAACCTGCTCGGCATATTTCAGCTTCGTCTGGAAGCCGACCATGTTCCATAGCGTGCCGGAGGCATTGTCCTGCCGGAGCTGGACCACCGCATAGGGCCAGCGCCCGGTCCTGGGATCGTCGAGCCCCACGCCCTTCATCGGCCCGAAGCGCAGCGTGTCGACTCCCCGCTCGGCCATCACCTCGACCGGCATGCAGCCTTCGAAATAGGGGACGTTCTCCCATTCGCGGAACTCGGCCTTCTCCCCCGCGAGCAAGGCCGCATGGAAGGCGAGGTACTGCTCCTTGGTAATCGGGCAGTTGATATAGTCCTTGCCCGTGCCGCCCGGGCCGACCTTGTTCCAGCGCGACTGGAACCAGGCGGTCTCCATGTCGATGCTCTCGCGATGCACGATCGGGGCGATCGCGTCGAAGAAGGCGAGCTGGTCCTTGCCGGTCGCCGCGCCGATGCTCTCGGCAAGACCCGGGGCGGTGAGGGGGCCGGTGGCGACGATCGTCAGCCCGGCCTCCGGCAGCCGGTCCACTCGCTCGCGGACGATCTCGATGTTCGGATGGGCCGCCAGCGCCGCGGTCACCCCCGCGGAGAAGCCGTCGCGGTCCACCGCCAGCGCCGAGCCGGCGGGGACCTTGTGCCGGTCGCCCTCGGCCATGATCAGCGAGCCCAGGTCGCGCATCTCCTGGTGGAGCAGGCCGACCGCGTTGTTCTGCGCGTCGTCCGAACGGAAGCTGTTGGAGCAGACCAGCTCCGCGAGCCCGTCGGTCTGGTGCGCGGGGGTCATGGTGCCGCTGCCGCGCATTTCGGAAAGGCGGACCTTGAAACCCCGGTTCGCGAGCTGCCAGGCGGCTTCCGAGCCGGCAAGGCCCCCGCCGATGATGTGGATGTCGTGCATCGGCTTCCGATAGAGCGATGCTTGGCAGAGCGCCAGTCACGCGGCATCAAGGGCGGATGGACCGCAATCGCATCGAACCGCTCTTCGCCGCCGCGATCATCGCCGGCGCCAGCTACTACGCCAATTACTGGCTGGAGGCCGGCGGCATCGCCGCCATCGTCTGGAAGGGACTCGGCGTCGGCCTGCTCGCCCTCTGGGCGCGCGGCAAGGCCGTGAACCAGGATGGGCGGATCATCGGCGCGGTGCTCGCGCTGGGTGCGCTCGGCGACGTGCTGCTCGAACTGCACGGCTTCACCATCGGCGGGGTGGCGTTCATGGCCGGCCATCTGCTCGCGAGCTATCTCTATCTGCGCCACCGCCGCCTTCCCGCGGCCAACTGGATCGCGCCGCCGATCGCCGCCGGCGTGGCAGTCCTCGCCTGGTATCTGTTCGCGACGCTGCCTAACCCGGAGCTGCTCGGAGTCTATGTGTTCGGCCTCGCGCTGATGACCGCCTCGGCCATGCTCAGCCGGCTCGGCGCGCTGGTCGCGGCGGGGGCGCTGCTGTTCTTCGCCTCCGACTGGCTGATCTTCCTGCGCATGGGGCCGCTCGCCGGCTCGCCGATCCCGCAGCTGCTGGTATGGCCGACCTATTTCGCCGGCCAGGCGTTGATCGCCTGGGGCGCGGTCCATGCGCTCCGGGGAGAGAAGGCGATCGCATGAGGATCTTCACCATCGGCTATGAGGCGACGACGATGGACGAGTTCCTCGCCGCGTTGCGGACGGCCGGGGTGGAGCGCGTGATCGACGTGCGGGCGGTGCCGCTCTCCCGGCGGCCGGGTTTCTCGAAGAACATCCTTGCCGCGAGCCTGAAGGCGGCGGGGATCGATTATGTGCTGCTCAGGCATCTGGGCACGCCCAAGCCCGGCCGCGACGCCGCGAAAAAGGGCGACGTGAAGACGCTGCGCCAGGTCTATGCCGGGCAGCTCCATCTGCCCGAGGCGCAGGCGGAGGCGGCGGCGATGCGCGCGTTGGCCGCGGAAAGGCCGAGCGCGTTGCTCTGCTTCGAGCGCAATCCCGAACATTGCCACCGGACGCTGCTGCTCGCGGCGGAGGGCGAGGGTGCGGAAATCGTCGATCTCTATCCCTGAGCAGGAGAAGGCAGATGCTCGATCATGTCGGATTCGCGGTTTCGGACGCCGAGGCCTCGAGGCATTTCTACGCGGCCGCCCTGGCTCCGCTGGGCATCACGCTGCTGATGACCGTGCCGGCGCACGAGAACGGCTCGGGCGGCACCGCCCATGGTTTCGGACGGGGCGACGATCCCTTCTTCTGGATCGGCGACAATGAGCGGGTGGGGGAAGGGACGCACATCGCCTTTCGCGCGGCCACCCGCGCCGAAGTGGATGGTTTTCACGCGGCGGCGCTGGCGGCGGGCGGACGCGACCATGGCGCGCCCGGGCTCCGGCCGCACTATCACGCGAACTATTATGCCGCCTTTGTGCGCGATCCCGACGGGCTCAACATCGAGGCCGTCTGCCATGCGCTCGCCTGAGAAAGGCCAGGGCGACCGGAGGTCGTTCTCCGGTCGCCCCGTAGTTTGGGGAGCCGGCGGCACAGAGGGGCAAGGCGCCGGCTGAGGTCGCTCTTGCATGTCGGGTCTTGCAACGGTGTTTCAGTATGTTTCGCCGTGGAGCGGCTCGGTTTCCTCCGTCGCCGCGGTCGGCAGCGCGAAGCTGAAGATCGCGCCGCCACCCGGGCCGTTCTCGGCCCAGAGCCGCCCGCCATGCGCTTCCACGATCGTGCGGCAGATCGGCAGGCCGAGCCCGGTGCCGCTCTCCTTCGTGGTTCGAAACGGCTCGAACAGATTGTCGAGCATCGCTTCGCTGAGGCCGCCGCCGCTGTCGGCGACCTGGACGACGACTTCCTCCGGCCCGACCCGGGTCGTCACGCTCACCTCGCGGCGGACGCGTCCCGCGGTGGCCTCCACGCCGTTGCGGATCAGGTTGCTCAGCACCTGCTCGATCTGAAGGGCATCGCCGACGAGATTGGCCGGCGCCGGATCGAAGTCGCAATCGATCCTCGCCTCGCGCGCGATCTTGAGCTGCCGTACCGCCGCGCAGGCCGAGTAGATCACCGCGTTGAGGTCGAGGCGCGTCTGGACGATCTCGCCGCTGACCGTGAAGGAGCGGATCTTGCGGATGATGTCGCCGGCCCGGAGCGCCTGCACCCGGGCATGGTCGAGCGCGTCGAGGATGTCATGGTCCGGCTCCCCGCGCGAGCGCGTGAGATAGCGGCAG
The DNA here is from genome assembly GCF_029870595.1 of Sphingomonas sp. CBMAI 2297. GTDB lineage: Bacteria > Pseudomonadota > Alphaproteobacteria > Sphingomonadales > Sphingomonadaceae > Sphingomonas. The sequence goes on along the minus strand of NZ_JAPDIR010000009.1, from coordinate 59,368 downwards.
GCCTCGAGATAGTTGGTGATCGCCGCGAGCGGCTGGTTGAGCTCGTGCGCCAGCGTCGATGCCATCGCGCCCATGGCGTTCAGCCGGGCAAGCCGGAGCAGCTTCTCGTGCACCTCGCGCAGCTGGGCATCGGCTTCCACGTCATGCGTGATGTCGATCACCAGGCCGAGCAGCCGCGGCTGGCCGTCATGCGGGTCGTAGCGGCCCTGCAGCGTCACCCAGCGTATCTCGCCTCCGGGCATGGTCAGCCGCAGCGTCATGTCGAGCGGGCCCCTGATCCGCCTGGCGCTGGCGATCGCCTTGCGCAGCTCGGCCACCTGTTCGGTGCCGAGCCGTTCCGCGACATCGGCCATGCGATACTCGCCCTCGCGCCATTCGAGGCCGAACAGGCGCGCGCTCTGCGGCGAATGGCGCGAGCCGCCGCGCTCCAGGTCGATTTCCCATACGCCCACGCCGGCGGCTTCCTGGGCGAGGCGGAGCAGCCTCTCGCTCTCCTCCAGCGCGCGCTGCGCGGCGATGCGCGGCGAGATGTCCTGGAGCACGACCGCGATATAGTCTTCGGTGCCGTCGCCCGAGCGGACGAGATTGGCGGTGCAATGGACGGGACGTAGCGCGCCCTCGTGCGTCACCACCATGCGGTCGTCCGAATAATAGGCGACCTCGCCCCGCGCCAGTGCCCCGATCCCCTCGATGGTCGCGGGCCATTCCTCGGCGGTGCTGGTCTTGCGGCAGCTCTCGCCAATCAGCGCCTCGCGCGGATGACCGGTGAGTTCGCAGATCCGTTCGTTGACTTCGAGGAACACGCCCTCGAGCGAGAGCCGGCCCACGCCCACGCCGGCCTGCTCGAACACGGCGCGATAGCGGCGCTCGGCCTCTTCCAGCTTGCGGCGCGCCTCCATCTCGGCGGTCACGATCTCGCTCGCGAGCACGATGCCCGCGATGCGATCGTCCTCGTCATACCAGGGGCGATGGCTCCAGCGTACATAGTCGACGCTGCCATCGGCATGCAGCAACGGGTCTCCATCGCCGGAGAGCTGCTCGCCGTCGAGCACGCGCGCGAACATGGCGCGGCGCTCGGGCGAGCAATCGGGGAAGACCTCGAAATGGCTGTGCCCCTCGAGCGCCATCCCCTCGGGCAGGTGATGATCGGCGACATAGCGTTGCGAAGCGGCGACATAGCGCATGTCCCGATCGAGGATCGCCACCGCGGTCGCGGCATCGCGCGCCATGTTGGTGAGGTTGCGCCGCGAGACCTCGATCCGCTTGGCGGCGATGCGAAGCTTGTCCTCGGCATGGCGTTCGTCGGCATGGGCGGCGAGCAGGGCGATGGTCGCGCAGGTAACCGCGACGAACATCTGGGCGAGCAGCACGCGATTGTCGGGCGCGGCGAGCGCGAACGGCCCGGTCGCGATCTCGGTGCTCCACAGCACGATCACCGCGCAAATGGCCATGGCGGTGGTCGCGCCGCGCAGGTGCCAGCCCAGCGCCGCGAGCACGAGCGGCGGGAAGATCGCCCAGGCGACGGGATCCTCGCGGGGCAGCAGGAAGACGACGGTCGTCACCACGGCGCAAAGCAGCATGGCGGCGACGAAGCCGGCCCATCGGAGCAGCGACCAGCGCTCGCGCAGCGGCCTGGCCCAGACGAGCACGAATGGCGCGGCCAGGATCATGCCCAGGCCCTGCTGCGCGAACTTCTCGACGAAGTTGGTCGGCCGGCCCGCCGCGATCGTGCCGAGCGCCACGATCCCTGCGGCCAGCAGCGATCCCGCCAGCGCCGCGGCGAACACCCAGAGGATCGAGCGCGGATCGAGCAGCTCGGTGGGCCGGACGCCGCGCCGGCGGATGATCGACGCGGTCAGCAGTGCGCCGAACGCCAGGCCCAGCGCGGCGGCGAGCTTGGCGACCAGCGGATATTGCGGCTCGAATATCTCATAGGTGGCGAGCACGGCGATCGCGAGCAGCGGCCAGAGCCGCGTGCTGCTCAGGATCAACCCGCTGACCGAAACTCCGATGGCGATGCCGATCGGGGGATTGCGGCCGGTGAAACGGTGCCACAGGGCCCAGCTAATGCAGCCGATCAACGCGCCCGCAAACAGCATTAGCGCCGGACGCACCGACGCAGCCCAGTTCTCTGGCAGACGCTCCCTCACCGTTGCCAACTAAAACTCCGCGTAAAGCGCAGTCCATCCAAGATGCTGACAGCGATGTAAATCCGCTAAATTACGGATGTGTTCCGCAACAATTGATCAAGCAGCGGCCTTGCGGCGTTCCGCCATTTCCTCGTTGAGCATTTCGGCCAGCAGGAAGGCGAGTTCCAGGCTCTGTCCCGCATTGAGACGTGGGTCACAATGGGTGTGGTAGCGATCGGCAAGGCCCTGCTCGGTGATGTCGATGGCGCCGCCGGTGCATTCGGTGACGTTCTGCCCAGTCATCTCGGCATGGATGCCGCCCGCGAACGTGCCTTCGGCGCGGTGGACCGCGAAGAAGCCGCGCACTTCGGCCAGTATCCGCTCGAACGGCCGGGTCTTGTAGCCATTGGCCGCCTTGATCACGTTGCCGTGCATCGGATCGCAGCTCCACACCACCGGATGCCCCTCGCGCTTCACCGCGCGGACGAGCTTGGGCAGGCCGGCCTCGATCTTGTCATGGCCATAGCGGGTGATCAGCGTCATCCGCCCCGGCGTCCGGCTCGGGTTCAGCGTGTCGAGCAGGCGCAGCAGCGCGTCGGGCTCGAGGGTGGGTCCGCACTTCATGCCGATCGGATTGCCGATGCCGCGCAGGAATTCGACATGGGCCGAACCCTCGAAGCGGGTGCGGTCGCCGATCCAGAGGAAGTGCGCGCTGGTGTCGTACCAGTCGCCGGTCAGGCTGTCCTGGCGGGTGAGCGCTTCCTCATAGGGCAGGAGCAACGCCTCATGGCTGGTATAGAAATTGGTGGCCTTGAGCTGCGGCACGCTGTCCGCATCGATGCCGCACGCGGCCATGAAGTCGAGCGCCTCGCCGATCCGGTCGGCCAGATCGGCATATTTCTTCGCCCAGGGGCTGCGGCCCATGAAGTCGTGGGTCCATTTGTGGACCTGGTGCAGATTGGCATAGCCGCCCTGCGCGAAGGCGCGCAGCAGGTTGAGCGTCGCCGCCGACTGCGAATAGCCCTGCAGCATCCGCTGCGGATCGGGCGTGCGCGCCTCCGCCGTGAAGGCAATGTCGTTGACATTGTCGCCGCGATAGCTGGGCAGCTCGACGCCGCCGATCGTCTCGGTATCGGCGGAGCGCGGCTTGGCGAACTGGCCGGCCATGCGCCCGAGCTTCACCGTCGGCAGCTTCGAGGCGAAGGTAAGCACCACCGCCATCTGGAGAATGACGCGGAACGTGTCGCGGATGTTGTTGGGGTGGAACTCGGCGAAGCTCTCGGCGCAGTCGCCGCCCTGGAGCAGGAAGGCCTCGCCGCGCGACACCTTGGCGAGTTCGCTGGTCAGCTCGCGCGCCTCGCCGGCGAAGACCAGGGGAGGGAAGGAGGTGAGCTGGGTCGTCGCCGCGTCGAGCGCGCCCTGATCGGGGTAATTGGGCAGCTGACGCGCCTCGGCTGCCTTCCAGCTCGACGGGGCCCAGCTCGCATGCATGTCGTTCTCCGCATCGCGCACGGTGACGTTCCAGTCGGCGGCGCCGGCAATGCCGTGGGCGGCGATCAGGTTCATGACCTTGGCGTTCGCCCGCTTGCCGTCCTTCTCCCAACCCTGGACGGTGGAGCCGGGAATGTCGAACCACGCGCCGAACGCAGCGCGGGTGAGGGAGCGTTCCTCGCGGAAGCGGCGGATCTTGGTGCCTGCAAGTGTGGTCATAGCCCAGGCGGCTTACCCCGACTGGGTAAAATCTTGCAAGCAGAAAATTTCCCTTCCAGGGTAAATCGTTCAGCCCCGGCGGAACGACCAGTTCACGCCGCCCGGCCCGGAGAGCCGCAGGCCGCCACCGGCGTTGCTGTAGCTATAGGTCTCGCTACGCGGCGAGATCGTGCCCGATCCGCCCTTGCCGCAGCCGCTCCAGCTCTCCTGCCCGCCCTGGATCGCGAAGGTCATCTTGCCGCCCGCCGTCTGGATGCGGCCCAGCTTCTCCTGGGTGATCGTCTTGGAGCAGCTCTTGCCCTCCGGCTGGACCTTGGTGATCCGCCAGGTGAAGGTGCCGTCCCGGCGGATGACGAGGTGCATCTGGCGCCGCACGGTCACCGGCATGGACTCGGTCACGATCGTGGTGTTGGTCGCCGAGCCGGGGCCGAAGGTGCCGCCCAGATTGGTGCCATAGCCGGTCGCCATGCTTGGCTGGAACTTGATCTTGGAACCGATCACCAGCTCGGTGCCGGTCGAGGATTGCGACCAGCTTCCAGCCAGCCCGGGAATGTCGCCGTTCGAAGCCTTGGCCGCGGTCTGGTCTCCTTCGACTCGCTTCACCGCGATGCGCACCGCGCTGGCCGGGGCCGTGATCTCGGCGCCGTCGCGGGCGATCCCCAGATAGTCGCCCGGCGAAGCCTCGTCGTCGCCATCGACATCCTTCCATGCGATGAGCTGCCACGGCCCGCGATCGGGCAGTGCCAGCGCATAGGTCCAGGTCGAGCCGCCTGCCTGGCGCAGCGGCGCCTCGATCTTGGTCTTGCAGCTCTGATAGGGCGAGGAGCAGGCAACGACCTTGCCGCCCGCCATCGGCGCGCCCGCCGGCACCTGGACGTCCCCGGTGATGGAGAGGCTCTGCGGCGAGGGCCCGGCAGCCGCTTCGGTTGCATTGGCGGCGGCCTTGTCCGGCGTGCCGGCGAAGCAGGCGGACGCGGCGAGCAGCAATGCGGGCGCGAGGACGATGGGGCGAGCGGCAAAGGGCATGGCGGTCCTCCTGAACCCGGGGAAGGGACAGGCGCCGTGCTGGCGTGCCGAGAATGGCGGGCATAGCGTTCCGCGACGAATGCCCGCCCTGGCGCAACGAAGCCGTCAGCCGGGCAGCGTCTCGGCCAGCTTGTCATATTGGAGGCCGATCCCGTGTAGGCGGGATCCATTGTCCTCATAGCCGTCCAGATAGATGCCGTGCTCGGTGTGGAGCAGGCGAGTGCCGTCGCCGTCGGGCAGCAGCTCGATCGAGCAGAGGCTCACCGAGATCGGCTTGCCGTTCAGCTTCATGCGATAGGCATAGACGATGCGGCCATCCGGCACGATGTCGTGATAGGAGCAGTCGAAGCGCGTGACCGTGCCGCTTTTCCAGCGGCCTTCCAGATGCTCGGTGCCGCCCACTCGGAAATCGAAATGGCGATCGACCATGTCCCAGGTCTCGTTCGGCCCCGAGAACCAGCGCGCCTTGCCCTCCTCGGTGGCGAACGCCGCGAACACCTTTGCCGGTGCCTGCTTGAAACGGCGCTCGATGACGAACTTGTCGTGGACGGCTTCAGCCATGGTCCTTCTCCTTCTCCTGCGCGTCGAGGAAATGGGCGAGGCGGTCATAGCGCGCCTCGGTCGCGCGGCGGCGCTCGACGATCCATTGCTCCACCGCGGCAAGGGCGAGCGGCTCGAGCGTGCAGGTGCGCACCCGGCCCTGCTTCGCCGTGCGCACCAGGCCGGCGCCCTCGAGCAGGCGGATGTGCTGCAGGAAGCTCGGCATCGCCATGGGAAAGCCGGCGGCGAGCGCGCTCACGCTGGCCGGCCCTTCGCCCAGCCGCTCGACCACCGCGCGGCGGGTGGGATCGGCGAGCGCGGCGAATGCGGCATCGATTTTATTAGGCATTTGCCTAACTAATGGCCCGCCAAGGCCTGATGCAAGCAAAACCGAGGCGGGCGGGAAAATTTCAATAGCCCGCGATGAGATCGACTTCGTTCCGGAGCGGGCGCCCTTCCACAAAGGCCCGGGCATTCTCGACGAACAGCGCGGCGGCGCGCAGGAACATCCGCGTCTGGCTGCGGCCGGATAGGTGCATCGAGTGGATGATGTTCGCCGTGCTCCACAAGGGGTGCTCGGGCGGCAGCGGCTCGGGCGTGACCGTGTCGAGAAACGCGCCGGCGATCCGTCGCCGGGTACAGGCCTCGATCAGCGCATCCTGGTCGATCAGCTCGCCGCGGCCGACATTCACGATCCAGGCGCTGGGCTTCATCGCGGCCAGTTCCTCGGCGCCGATCATCGCGCGGCTCTCCGAGGTCGCGGGCGCGGCGAGGAACAGCCAGTCGGTCTCGGGCAGCAGCGCGCGCCAGGCATCGGGCCGCACCGTGCCCTCGGCGCCCGAGCGCGTGACGCCGGTCACCTCGACGCCGAATGCCGTAAGCCGTTCCCCGATCAGCCGCCCGATCGTGCCATAGCCGATCACCAGCGCCTTGCTCTCGAACAGCTCGAGCTTGCCCGGCGCGTCGGTCGGCCATTCGTGGCGGTCGGCGGCGCGCACCACCTGGTCGAAGCGCTTGGCGGCGACCAGCGCGCCCATCACGGCATATTCGGCAACGGCATGCGCGTTGACGCCGCTGCCATTGGTCACGCGGGTGCCGCGGGCCTGCAACAGATCGGTATCGAGCGCGTCGAGCCCGGCATAGATGGTCGACAGCCATTGCAGCCGCCCGGCCGCCGCCACGGCACGCGCCCATTCGCGCGGATCATTGTGGTCGAGCCAGCCGATGTCCGCGTCGGCGACGAGCGCGACCGCCTCGTCGGCGCTCGTGAACCAATGGATGTCGAGCCCGGCCGGGAGCTGCGGCTCCACCAGCGGGCGGGCGAGGGCGGGAAGCACGGCCTTCATGGACCGGAGGCTAGCGCGCGCCCGGCCCGGGTCAAAGGCCTAGATTGCGATCCCGGTCGGGATTCGGGCCGGGCGGCGGGGAGCGCGGCTTTCTCCGTCAGTCGAACACCGGTTTCCAGTCCCAGCCCAGCGGATCACCGTCCATCACCTCCACGCCGGCGGCGGCGAGTTCGTCGCGGATCGTGTCGGAACGCTGGAAGTCCTTCACCAGCCGGGCTTCCTTGCGCTCGACCAGCCGGTCCTCGATCTCCTGCACCGTGATCGCGGCGCTCACGGGCCGCACGCGGAGCTCCTCGCGAGTCAGCTCGAGCAGCCGCAGGCCGAGCACCGCATCGAACGCCGCGAGCCCTGCCAGGCGATCGGCGGGCGCCAGCTTCTTCTCGGCGAGCAGCTCGTCGAGCGCCGGCAGTGCCCTGGGCGTGTTGAGGTCATCCGACACGGCTTCGTCGAGCCGTGCCAGCCAGGCCTGGGGCGCCGTGCCTTCGCCCTCGGCCCGGGCCTTGAGCGCGGTCACCGTCATCACCAGCCGCTTGAGCCGGGTCAGCGCCGCGGCCAGGTTTTCGGCCGAGAATTCCAGTTCGCTGCGATACTGGGCGGAAAGGCACATCAGGCGATAGGCGAGGGGATGCACGCCCGCGTCGATCAGCGACTGGAGCGTGGTGAAGCCGCCCTTGGACTTGCTCATCTTCCCCTGGCGATCGACCAGGAAGTTGTTGTGCATCCAGAAATGCGCGCCCGAATCGCCGCAGCCGCAAAAGGCCTGGTTCTGCGCGATCTCATTGGGGTGGTGGATCTCGCGGTGGTCGATCCCGCCGGTATGGATGTCGAAGGGAGCGCCCAGATACTTGATGCTCATCACCGAGCATTCGAGGTGCCAGCCCGGCGCCCCCTTGCCCCAGGGGCTGTCCCATTCCATCTGGCGCTGCTCGCCCGGCGGCGACTTGCGCCAGATGGCAAAATCCTGCGGATGGCGCTTGCCGGCCACCGGATCGATCCGGCCTTCCGCGGCATCGTCCCGATTGCCGGCGAGGCGGCCATAGTCGGGAACGGTGGTCACATCGAAATACAGGCCCGAATCGAGCGCGTAGCAATGATCCGGCGCGATCTTCTCCGCGAAATCGATCATCTCGGCGATATGGTCGGTCGCGACGGACCAGCGCGAAGGCTGGCGGATGTTGAGGTCGGCGATGTTCTGCTTGAATGCCGCGGTATAATGCGCCGCGATATCCCAGATGCTCTTCGCCTGGGCGCGGGCCGCCGCCTCCATCTTGTCGTCGCCCGCATCGGCGTCCGACGTCAGATGGCCGACATCGGTGATGTTGATCACATGCGTGAGGGGCCCCCACGCATTTTCCCCGGCCTTCCAGCTCAGCACCCGGCTCAGCGTGTCGGTGAACACATAGGCGCGCAGATTGCCGAGATGGGCATAGTTGTAGACCGTCGGCCCGCAGGAATAGACGCGCACGCCCCGTTCGGGATCGAGCGGCCGGAAAACCTCCAGGCTGCGGGTCAGCGAATTGTAGAGCGTAAGTTGGGCGCCGGTCATAGGGGCGGCATAGCGGCTCGTCGGCACGCTGCAAGTCTCGGGCGGGTCCGTTGCCGATCCCGCGCATGTCCCGGCGCCAGGGTTCAGGCGGCCAGCGCGGCCTCGCCCCGCTGGCGGATCAGCCCGCTGCCGGTGCTTCCGCCCACTATCAGCGGCAGGGCGGTGGCGCAGAAAGCGCATTCCGCCGTGAACCGGCCGATCACCCAATGGGATCCGCCGCAGCCCGGGCAATAATTCTGCTGCTGCGGACGGTACGCCACGCGATAGCCGGTAAGAGCGTGTCGGATGCCGAAATCGTACATGCCTCGTCTCCCGATAAGCGCGGGATCAACGGCGGTGAATCGCGATTTGTTCCGCATCCGAGCCGGTTCGGCGTCGATGTTCCGTGCGATTCGATCGATGAGTTGCGGGAAAGACACAGTTTTGCCGGCGTGCCGGCGCGCTGGGTGAGAGGATGGTGGTGCGGGGAAGGAAGTGGAGGCCCGAGCCGGAATCGAACCGGCGTGCAAGGATTTGCAGTCCTCTGCGTCACCACTCCGCCATCGGGCCTCGGAGCGAGCGGCGGCAATGCGCAGGTGCTTCGCCCGCTGTCAACATTGCAGTGCAAAAATAGCTGCGCGCATTGCTTGGCGAAGGGTTGCGAAGGGGATACAAGCCGCCCTACATAATCAGTGTATTGCACAACTAATACGGTTGTGCCAGATAGCCGGGGTAATGATGGCTCTTACGGTAGATTCCGCGCCTGCCGAGGCGAACCGCTTCGAAGTGATGCGCCACGCGATGGTCGCCAGCCAGCTGCGCACCAACGCGGTCAACGACGCCCGCGTGGTCGAGGCTATGGCGCGCCTCCCGCGCGAGGATTTTCTTCCCGAGGCGCATCGCGCGATCGCCTATCGCGACACGTTGCTGCCGCTTGCCGGCGGGCGCAGCCACAACCTGCCGCTCGCGACCGGCCGGCTGCTCACCGCGGCCGAGATCCGGCCCACGGACAAGGTGCTGCTGATCGGTGCGGCGGGCGGCTATGCGACGGCGCTGCTCGCCGGCCTCGCCGGGTCGGTGGTCGCGGTGGAGGAGGAGCCCGGCCTCGCGGCGCTCGCCCGCACCGCGCTCGCTGCCTATGCCAATGTCGAGCTGGTCGAGGGGCCGCTCGCCGCCGGCCATGCTCCGGAAGGCCCTTATGACCTGCTCGTCGTCGACGGCGCGGTCGAAGCGCTTCCCACGGCACTGCTCGACCAGGTCGGGCCCGATGGTCGGGTGGTGACCGGCCTCCTCGATCGCGGCGTGACGCGCCTTGCGGCGGGCCGCCGCACCGAAGGCGGCTTCGGCCTCGTCGATTTCGCCGATATCGAATGTGCAGTTCTTCCCGGTTTCGAGCGCCTACGAACCTTTCAATTCTGATCTGAAAGAGGCTCATGCGAATTTCCTCTCTGCTCCTGGGCGCCAGTCTTGTCGCGATCGCCGTGCCTGCCGCCGCGCAGACCACGACAACGCGCGCCGGCACCGATATTCCCGTGCAGGTGGTGGGCACCGGCGCGCCGGCCCAGACGGCGCAGCCGACCACTACGCTGCGCGATGCGCTGGTGCTTGCCTACAACACCAATCCGGGCCTCCAGTCGGAACGCGCCAACCAGCGTGCCAATGACGAGAACGTGCCGATCGCCAAGGCCGCCGGCCGTCCCGGCTTGAACGGCACCGGTTCGTTGAACACCAGCCCCTATAACAGCGACGCGACCATCGGCCCGAGCCGCAACGGCAATCTCGGCCTGAACCTCTCGGTGCCGATCTACAGCGGCGGCGCGGTGCGCAACTCGGTGCGCGGTGCGGAGACTCGCGTCGCCGCCGGCCAGGCCAGCCTGCGCGGTGCCGAGGCGCAGCTCTTCACCGATACGGTGACCGCCTATGTCGACGTGCTGCGCTTCGAGGCGATCGTTCGCCTCAACCAGCAGAACGTCCATGTCCTTGAGGTCAATCTCCAGGCGACTCGCGACCGGTTCGAGGTGGGCGACCTTACCCGCACCGACGTTGCCCAGTCGGAGGCGCGGCTCGCGCTCGCCGAGAGCCAGCTGCGCACGGCCGAGGCCGGGCTGATCGGTTCGCGCGAGAATTACATCCGCATCGTCGGCGCCGCGCCCGGCGTGCTCGCCCAGCCGCCGGCGCTGCCGGGCCTGCCGGTCGACGTCGCCGATGCCGAACAGGCCGCGATTGCCGGCAATCCGAACCTCGAAGCCGCGCAGAAGCAGCGCGATGCCTCGCGCTTCGACGTCAGCGCGGCCAAGGCCGGCCGCTCGCCGCAGGTGAGCATTGGCGTCGGCAGCAGCTATTATAATTACCTGGGCTCGCTCACGCCGCAGGCGCGCTCGGTCATGGGCCTCAATCCGGACGGGATCTCGACCACGCTCGGCGCGCAGCTCAGCCTGCCGGTGTTCCAGGGCGGCCGCCCGGCCGCGCAGGTCCGCCAGGCCCAGGCGCGCGAGGCGTCGGCGATCGAGACCGTCACGCTCACCGAGCGCGGCGTGATCGCCCAGGTGCGCTCGGCCTATGCCAGCTACCAGTCGGCGCTGCGCGTGATCGAATCGTCGCGTGTCGCCGTCGATGCCAACAAGCTGAGCCTCGAGGGTGTCCGCGCCGAGAACAGCGTCGGCACCCGCACGATCCTCGATATCCTGAACGCCGAGCAGGAACTGCTCAACAGCCAGGTCAATTATGTCACCGCCGAGCGCGACGCCTATGTCGCCGGCTTCACGCTGCTCGCCGCGATGGGCCGGGCCGAGGCACAGGATCTCAACCTGGACGGCGGCCCGCTCTACGATCCGGGCATCAACTACAAGCGGGTGAAGAATCGCTGGTCGGATCGCAACGACGATCCCGAGCCCCAGGCCGTTGGCACGCGCACCAACCAGACGCCCGCCCAGACGCCGGCCGTCACCACCACGTCGCTCGATCCCGTGCTTCAGCGCGGCGATACCACGCGGCCTGTTGACATTAACCGTAAAAATCCCTGATGACGCGCCTCCGGGGCTTTCAGGAGTAGCCGGTTGATGGGGGACATCAGTAGCGAGCCGTCGATGGAGGAGATTCTATCCTCCATCAAACGCATCATCGCCGAGGAAGGCGATGCGGCCATCGCGACGCGTGCGCGCCGCGGCGGACGTGCGACGACGGTGGCGGACAAGCCCGCCGCCATCGACGAAGTGCTCGAACTGAGCCAGCCGGTCGACGAGGACAGACTGGAGACGCCGACGCCGATGTCGATGGGTTCCCCTACGCCGCCCGAAGCCGCCCCGAAGGCCGCGGCCGAGGTGCCCGCCGATCCGATCCTGTCCGACCGCGCCGCCGAAGCGACGCGCGGCCCGCTCGAGGCGCTGTCGCGCATGGTGGTGAAGCCCGAGGTCACCGGCACGGACACGCTCGAGGGCATGGTGCGCGAGATGCTGAAGCCGATGCTGCGAGACTGGCTCGACGCCAATCTGCCGCGGCTGGTGGAAGAGATGGTCGCCCGCGAGATTTCGCGGATCACCGGGCGGCAATAGGTCGGGCCATTATTTCCAGCCCCGTCGTCGCCTCGGTTGCCTGTTAAGGCGGGCAAGGGGCGAAGGCTTGGATTCAGCCGCCATATCCGTCATCCCGGCCTTGAGCCGGGGTTCACAGTGCCTCAAGTCCAGCATTAGGGTCACGACTCAATCAGCAAGGCCCGTCATCCTCGCGCAGGCGGGGATGCAGGGTAGCGCGGGACAAAGAGGCTACCAGGCCGGCGCTCCCTGGAGGGCGCGGGACGCGATTGAGCGCAATCCGCTCCTGGCCCTGGATCCCCGCCTGCGCGGGGATGGTGAAGGGAATCGCGGAGATGGCGAAAGAAATCAAAGCCTTGATCGGATTTCTACCCTAGGAGCCTCTTGCCTCCCGGTGGACCCCGGCACAAGGCCGGAGCGACGGGGTGTAGAAGGAGCCATCGCGGTGCCCGCATCCCAACTTTCGATTGGACCTGGGGCTTTGTCGCCGGTCTAGTGCGCTGACCGATTGTAACGGCCGCAACCTTCCGGCTATCCTCGCGGCATGAAATATATCCTGCTCGCGAGCGTCACGCTCGCTTTCGCCGCGGCGCCCGCGCTGGCGCGTGATCTCACCATCCAGGACGTCGCCACCCTGTCGCGCGTCGGCGCCCCCGCGGTCTCGCCCGATGGCCATTGGCTCGTCTGGCAGCAGCGCGAGACCGATCTCGCCGCCAATCGCGGCCGTTATGACCTGTGGCGCCTCGATCTCACGGTGAAGGGCGCCAGGCCCGAGAAGCTCGTCGCCGAGGCCGATGTCAACGAGACCAGCCCGCAATTCTCGGCGGACGGCAGGACCGTGTGGTTCCAGTCGGACAAGGGCGGCGAGGATGCCGTATGGGGCATCGCGATCACCGGCGGCACCGCAACGCAGCTCACCCATATCCCGGGCGGGTTCAACGGGTTCAAGGTCTCGCCCGACGGCAGCAAGCTGCTCGTCTGGGCCGATCGCAAGCCCGGCGCGCCCAGCCTGGAGCCGGCGATGGTCAAGAAGGATCCGAACGCCGGCTCCGGGCGCACCTATGACCAGCTCTTTGTCCGCCATTGGGATACATGGTCGAACGGCGAGCGCTCGCAGCTCTTCGTGCTGCCCTTCGGCCCGAACGGTGCCACCGGCAACGGCGTGCCCATCGTCGGCGGGCTGATCGGCGACACGCCTTCGAAGCCCTTCGGCGGCGGCGAGGAAGTGTCGTGGAGCGCGGACGGCAAGACCGTCTATTTTGCTCTGCGCGAGGCCGGCCGGATCGAATCCAAATCGACCAATCTCGACATTTTCGCCGCTCCCGCGGACGGCAGCTCGGCGCCGGTGAACCTCACCAAGGCGAACGAGGGAATGGACAATCTCCCCACCGTCTCGCCAGACGGCAAGTGGCTCGCCTATTTCTCGATGGCGCGCGCCACCTATGAGGCCGATCGCCAGGTGCTCCAGCTGCGCAACCTCGCCACCGGCGAAGTGAAGGCACTTACCCAGGCCTGGGACCGTTCGGTCGCCTCCATCGCCTGGGCGCCGGATTCCAAGGCGCTGTACGTCACGGCCGAGGATACCCAGGAGACTCCGATCTGGTCGGTCGATCCGCAGACCGGCAAGGTCGCCCGGCTCACCCAGCTCGGCAACGTCACCGCGGTGGTGCCGACCAGGGGCGGCATCGTCTATTCGATGAACAGCCTCACCGCGCCGGACGATTTCTACCAGCTCAAGGGCAAGGCCAGCACCCGGCTGACTTCGGTCAATGCGGAGAAGCTCGCCGGCATCGACCTGCCGAAGGTCGAGCGCTTCAGCTTCGCCGGTGCCAACAACGACACGGTCTGGGGCTATGCGGTGCGCCCGGCCAGCCTGGCGGTGGGCAAGAAGGCGCCGATCGCCTTCATCGTCCATGGCGGCCCGCAGGGAAGCAGCAACAACAGCTGGTCCTATCGCTGGAACCCCGCGGTGTTCGCCGGTGCCGGCTATGCGGTGGTCGCGGTCGATTTCCACGGCTCCACCGGCTATGGTCAGGCCTTCACCGACGCGATCCGCAACAATTGGGGCGGCTGGCCGCTCGAGGACCTGCAAAAGGGCCTCAAGGCCGCGACGGACAAGTTTGCGTATCTCGATGCCGGCAATGCCTGCGCGCTGGGCGCCTCTTATGGCGGCTATATGATGAACTGGATCGAAGGCCAGTGGCCGGACCGGTTCAAGTGCATCGTCCAGCATGACGGCGTGTTCGACGCCCGCGCCATGGCCTATGAGACCGAGGAGCTGTGGTTCGACGAATGGGAACATGGCGGCAAGGCCTATTTCGAGGACCCCGCGGCATTCGAGAAGTGGAACCCGGTCAACCATGTCGACAAATGGAAGACCCCGCAGCTGGTGATCACCAGCGAGAAGGACTTCCGCATTCCCTATACCCAGGGGCTCGCTGCCTTCACCGCGCTCCAGCGCCGCGAGATTCCGTCCAAGCTGCTGGTGTTCCCGGACGAGAACCACTGGGTGCTGAAGCCGAAGAACTCGATGCAATGGTATGGCACCGTGCTGGGCTGGCTGGATCGGTATACCGGCAAGCAGCAGGATGCCGGCGCGACTGCCGTCAAGTAAGGCCATAGCCGCAATAAGCTTCCGTCATGCTGAACTCGTTTCAGCATCCAACTTTCCACCGGCGATATCGCTTGCGGCGCGTTGGACCCTGAAACGAGTTCAGGGTGACGGAAGTGGGGCGAGGGAGTTTGCACCACGCAAACACCTCGCTAAGGGCAGGGGCATGACCACCGAACTGCCCAAGACCTTCGACCCCGCCGAGCTCGAATCCCGCTGGTACCGGCATTGGGAAGCCAACGGCCTGTTCCGCCCCGAGCGTGACGGCGCCGACCCCTGGACGCTGGTGAACCCGCCGCCCAACGTGACGGGCAGCCTGCATATCGGCCATGCGCTCGACAACACGCTGCAGGACATCCTGGTCCGCCACGCCCGGCTGAAGGGCAAGGACGCGCGTTGGGTGGTCGGCACCGATCATGCCGGCATCGCGACCCAGATGGTGGTCGAGCGCCAGATGAACCTCAGACAGCAGAAGCGCACCGACTTCACGCGCGAGGAGTTCGTCGCCAAGGTCTGGGAGTGGAAGGAGGAGAGCGGGGGCGAGATCACGCAGCAGCTCCGCCGCCTCGGCTGCTCGATGGACTGGTCCGACGAGCGCTTCACCATGGACGAGGGCTTCTCCAAGGCCGTCCTCAAGGTGTTCGTCGAGCTGCACAGGCAGGGCCTGCTCTACCGCGACAAGCGGCTGGTGAACTGGGATCCGGGCCTGGGCACCGCGATCAGCGACCTCGAAGTCGAGACCAGGGACGTCAAGGGCAGTTTCTGGCACCTGAAATACCCGCTAGCCGACGGCTCGGGCTTCATCGAGGTCGCGACCACGCGCCCCGAGACGATGCTCGCCGACATGGCGGTGGCGGTGAACGCCGAGGACACGCGCTACACCGCGCTGGTCGGCAAGATGGTCAAGCTGCCGATCACCGGCCGCCTGATCCCGATCGTCACCGACGAGCACGCCGATCCCGAGCTCGGTTCGGGCGCGGTGAAGATCACGCCGGGGCATGATTTCAACGACTTCGAGGTCGGCAGGCGGGCCGGGATCGAGGCGCGCGACATGCTGAACATGCTCGACGCCAAGGCCCGCATTACCCAGACCGCCGACGGGCTGATCCCCGCCGAACTGCTCGGCATCGACCGGTTCGAGGCGCGCAAGCTGGTGGTCGCGCGGCTGAAGGAAGAAGGCTTCCTGATCCCGCACATCGACAAGGAAGGCGCGGCGCATGACGCCGAGCCACGCACGATCGCGACGCCGTTCGGCGATCGCTCGGGCGACGTGATCGAGCCCTGGTTGACCGACCAATGGTATGTCGATGCCGCTACCTTGGCCAAGCCGGCGATCGAGGCCGTGCGCTCGGGCGCCACGAAGATCGTGCCGAAGAGCTGGGAAAAGACCTATTTCAACTGGATGGAGAACATCCAGCCCTGGTGCGTGAGCCGCCAGCTCTGGTGGGGGCACCGGATTCCGGCCTGGTTCGCACTGGATGGCCGTATCTTCGTCGCGGAGAGCGAGGAAGAACTCGCAGGGCTCGTAACGTCGGGCAGCCCCGGCACCGGCGTCGACCTTGCGGGCGGAGCCATCCTGATCGTCGAAAATGAGCAGGCAGCCCGCGAAATGCAGGCCGGGAACCCCGATGCCGTCATCCTTTGGCAGGACAATGACGTGCTCGACACCTGGTTCTCCTCCGCCCTCTGGCCCTTCGCGACGATGGGCTGGCCGGAGAATCCCGATGCCACGCTCGGCGGCCGCTATCCGAACGACGTGCTGATCTCGGGCTTCGACATCCTGTTCTTCTGGGATGCCCGCATGATGATGCAGGGCTTGCACTTCATGAAAGCAGTGCCCTTCAAGACCCTGTATCTACACGGTCTTGTCCGTGCGGCGGACGGGCAGAAAATGTCCAAGTCCAAGGGCAATGTCGTCAATCCGCTCGGGCTGATCGACAGCTATGGCGCCGATGCGCTGCGCTTCTTCATGGCGGCGATGGAAAGCCAGGGCCGCGACATCAAGATGGATGAGCGCCGGATCGAGGGCTATCGCAACTTCGCGACCAAGCTGTGGAACGCCGCGCGCTTCGCCCAGTCGAACGGCATCTCGGCCTCGACCACGCTCGAGCCGCCTGCGGCGCAGCTGGCGGTCAATCGCTGGATCGTCGCCGAGGCGGTCGCCACCGTCCAGGCGATCGACCTCGCGCTGGCCGATCTGCGCTTCGACGAGGCGGCGAACAGCATCTACCAGTTCGTCTGGAGCCGTTTCTGCGACTGGTATCTGGAGCTGATCAAGCCGGTCCTTCAGGGCGAAGGCGCCGAGGGTGCCGAAGAGACGCGCGCGGTGGCGGGCTGGGTGCTCGACCAGATCCTGGTCATGCTCCACCCGTTCATGCCCTTCATCACCGAGGAGCTGTGGTCGAAGATGGGTCCGCGCGATCACGAGCTGATCGTGGCGAGATGGCCGATGGCCGATGCCCGCGCGCTCGATCCGGCGGCGGCGCAGGAGGTGGACTGGCTGATCCGGCTGGTGAGCGAGATCCGCGCCGCCCGCACCGAGCTGAACGTGCCGCCGGGTGCGCGCCTGCCGGTGTTCGTGCGCGACGCCTCGGCCGAGACCAGCGCGCGCCTGGGCCGCCAGGAAGCCGCGCTGGCGCGCCTCGCCCGTGTCGATCAGGCCGCGGGCGAAGTACCTGCGGGCGGCTCGCTGCAGATCATCGTCGACGAGGCGACCTTCGTGGTGCCGCTCGGCGATGTGGTCGACATCGAAGCCGAGAAGGCGCGCCTCGCCAAGGCGATCGCCGCGGCCGAGAAGGAGCGCGACGGCCTGGCGGGCCGGCTGGGCAATGCCAGCTTCGTCGAGAAGGCCAAGCCCGAGGCAGTCGAGAAGGCCCGCACCGACCATGCCGAAAAGGCCGCCGAGGCGGAGCGGCTGTCGGCCGCGCTGGCGCGGCTGGGCTGATCCAGATCGTCATCCCGGCGAAAGCAGGGGTCTCGTGCACTGGGCTTTTCGCTCATGATCGCATGAGATCCCGGCTTTCGCCGGGATGACGGAAATGGGCGAGCCTCCCGATACGGGACGCCGTTAACCATAGTTCTCAATATCCTCCGGGCATTCCAGCCCCTTTAACCAACTCCGAGTCGCTAATCCCTCGGAGTCGCCATGAACCGCCTTCTGCTTTCCGCCGGCATTGCCGCAGCGGCGCTGTTCGCCGCCATGCCCGCGTCCGCCCAGTCCATCGCCGGGCTCGATGCGCTGCGCACCTGGAACCTCGTCGTGCTCGGCGACCTGACCTCCTCGTCGGAAGTCGAGGGGCGGACCTTCGTCGGCGGCAACCTCAACGGCAATTCCTCCAACTATCAGATCGGCAATCCCGCCCCGAGCCCGCTCGGCGTGCCTGGCCTCACCGTGGTGGGCGATGTCAACGGCTCGACCAAGAACCTTAACAACGGTTCGGGCGCGGTGATCGGCGGCAACGTCAACAGCGGCTTCAACCTCAACGGGCCGGCGCAGACGGTGAAGGTCGGCGGCACGATCGCCAACACCAACGTCAACCAGAACACCGTGCAGTCGGGCCTGACGGCGAGCGATCCGGCCTTCTCGGTCAATCTGAAGCAGCAGGGCAGCCTGCTCACCAGCAGCCTGACCGACCTGTCGCGCACGCTGGGCGGGCTCGATGCCAACAGCAACCTGGTGATCGCCGGCAATCGCGGCACTTTCAACGCGGTGCCGAACGCGGACGGCGTGGCGGTGTTCAACATCAGCGCCGCCGATCTCGACAAGATCGGCGAGATCCAGTTCAACCTGAACGGCGCCGACACCGCGATCGTCAACGTCAGCGGCGCGAACGTGACGCTCAACGACAATTTCCTGGGCGGCACCCAGGGGCTGGGCCAGCACGTGATCTGGAACTTCCCCGATGCGAAGACGCTGAACGCCACCACTGCCTGGGGCGGATCGGTGCTCGCGCCGAGCGCGGCGGCGACCACCGGCAACTATATCCAGGGCTCGGCGGTGTTCGGCAGCCTCGTCCAGAACGGCGAGTTCCACCTCGGCACCTATACCGGCACCTATACGCCGCCGGGCACCACCAATCCGGGCGGCGGCGATCCCAGCCCGATCCCGGAGGAGGCGCTGGGCCTGTTCGCGCTGGGCACGATCGCGCTCTGGGTGATGCGCCGCCGGCGCGCCCAGCCGGCTTGACCTGACCGCCGCCGGGTGCTGGTGAGGAGCGGCGGGAGGTCCTTTCCGCCGACTCCAACCAGAGCGAGCGCCATGGCCGGTCCTCCCCAACGCCACGACCTGACCCAGGGCCCGATCAGCCGGACGCTGCTGCTGTTCGCGCTGCCCACGCTGGGCTCGAACATCCTCCAGTCGCTGAACGGCTCGATCAACTCGATCTGGGTCGGCCGCTTCCTGGGCGAGCAGGCGCTGGCGGCAACCGCCAATGCCAACATCATCATGTTCCTGATGTTCTCGGCGGTGTTCGGCTTCGGCATGGCGGCGACGATCCTGATCGGCCAGTCGATGGGGCGGCGCGACGTCGAGGCGGCGCGGCGCGCCTTCGGCTCGGCGATCGGGCTGGTAATGGGCGGCGCGGTGGTGATCGCGATCCTCGGCTGGCTGTTCGCCCCGCAGATCCTCCGCCTGCTCGCCACCCCCGGCGAGGCGCAGGACATGGCGCGCGACTATCTGCGCGTCATCTTCCTCGGCCTGCCGTTCAGCATGCTCGGCGTGCTCATCCAGATGAGCCTGCGCGGCACCGGCGATTCGATCACGCCGCTCTGGTTCATGGTGCTGAGCGTCACGATCGACGCGGGGCTGAACCCGCTGCTGATCCAGGGCATCGGCCCGTTCCCCCGCATGGGCATCGCCGGCTCGGCCACCGCGACGCTGCTTGCCGGGCTGGTCTCGTCCTTCGGCCTGCTCCTCTACGTCTATTGGCGCGACTTGCCGGTGCGGCTGCGGGGCCATGAGCTGCACTATCTGATCCCGGAAAGGGCGCTGGTCCGCACCATTGTCGCCAAGGGATTGCCGATGGGCGCGCAGATGCTCGTCATGTCCACCGCCGGCCTCACCATGATCGGGCTGGTCAACCGGCTCGGCGTCGACACCGCCGCAGCCTATGCCGTCTCGCAGCAGCTCTGGACCTATATCCAGATGCCGGCGATGGCGATCGGCGTCGCCGTGTCGAGCATGGCCGCGCAGAATATCGGCGCGGGGAGATGGGACCGGGTGAACGCGATCACCCGCGCCGGGCTGGCCTACAACACCGTCATAACCCTGGTCGTGATCGTCGCGATCCTCCTGTTCGATCGCCCGGTCATGGCGCTGTTCGTCGGCGGCGACAGCCCGGCGATCCCGATCGCGCGCCACATCCAGCTGCTCGCCAGCTGGACCTTCGTGATGTTCGGCGCGACCATGGTGCTGTTCTCCACCGTCCGCGCCAACGGCGCCACCGTGCCGCCTTTGGTCATCCTGGCGATCACGCTTTTCCCGATCCGCTTCGGTTTCGCCGTCCTCGGCCAGCGCTGGTTCGGCAGCGACGCGCTGTGGCTGGCCTTTCCGATCGGGTCTGCCTGCTCGCTGGCGCTGGCGGCGCTCTACTATCGCTATGGCCACTGGCGCAGCGAAGTGCTGGAAGTGCCGCCCGAGCCCGTCGCGGTGGAGGAGGAGGCGCTCGCCGCCACCGAGCCCGCGGGGCGCTTGCAACCCAATTGCTGAGGGCGCATCAGCGCGGCCATGAGTCAGTATCCCGCGCTCCGCCTCCGCCGCACCCGCGCCTCCGAATGGAGCCGCCGGCTGCACGCGGAAACCGTGCTCACCCCGGCGAACCTGATCTGGCCGCTCTTCGTCACCGAAGGCGCGGCGGAAGAGCCGATCGCCTCGCTCCCCGGCGTCTCGCGCTGGGGCGTGAAGGACATCGCGGCGCGCGCGCGCGAGGCCCGCGAGCTCGGCATTCCCTGCCTGGCGCTCTTCCCCAACACGCCGCGGGAGCTGCGCACCGATGACGGGCGCGAGGCGCTCAATCCGGACAATCTGATGTGCCGGGCGATCCGCGCGATCAAGGACGCGGTGCCCGATATCGGCGTGCTCACCGACGTGGCGCTCGACCCTTATACCGCGCATGGCCATGACGGCATCGTCGATGCTCAGGGCTATGTCCTCAACGACGAGACCAGCGCCGTGCTGGTCGACCAGGCGCTGCTCCAGGCCGAGGCGGGGGCGGACATCGTCGCCCCGTCGGACATGATGGACGGCCGGGTCGGCGCGATCCGCGGCGCGCTCGAAGCCAATGGCCATGTCAACGTCCAGATCATGGCCTATGCCGCCAAATATGCCTCGGCCTTTTACGGCCCCTTCCGCGACGCGGTGGGCAGCCGCGGGCTGCTCAAGGGCGACAAGAAGACCTATCAGATGGATCCGGCCAATGCCGAGGAAGCGCTGCGGGAAGTCGCGCTCGACCTGGCCGAGGGCGCGGACAGCGTGATGGTGAAGCCCGGGCTGCCCTATCTCGACATCATCCTGCGCGTGAAGGACGCGTTCCAGGTGCCGGTGTTCGCCTATCAGGTCTCCGGCGAGTACGCGATGATCGAAGCGGCCGCGGCGGCCGGGGCAGGGGAGCGCGAGGCGCTGGTGCTCGAGACGCTGATGGCCTTTCGCCGGGCCGGCTGCTCGGGCGTGCTCAGCTATCACGCGCCGCTGGCGGCAAGGCTGCTCGCCGGATGATCGCGACGGCGCGCCTGATCCTCCGTCCCTGGCGCGAGACGGACAAGCCCGTCTTCCATGCGCTCGCCAACACGCCGGCGATGATGGAGCATTTCGGCGGCCCCGTACCCCGGGCGAAGCACGACGCGATCATCGACAAGATGATGGCGCAGCAAGCGCGCCACGGCCATTGCATGTGGGTGGTCGAGATCGGCGAGACCGGCGAGCTGGCCGGCGTCTGCGGCGTGCGCATCGGCGGCCATCCCGGCACGCCGGTGCCCGAGGAGCTGGAGATCGGCTGGCGCATCGGCGAGAAATTCTGGGGGCAGGGCATTGCCCGCGAGGCGGCCGAGGCGAGCATCGCCTGGGGCTGGGCCAATACCGCCCGCCCGCGCATCGCCGCCTGGACGGTGATCGGCAACCGCCGCAGCTGGGGGCTGATGGAGCGGCTGGGCATGCGCCGCCGCGCCGATCTCGATTTCCGGCACCCCGATTATGCGCCCGGCGACCCCTTCGGCGCGATGATCGTCTACGCGATCGACCGCCCGGCATGATCGAGACCGCGCGCCTCAGCCTGCGTCCCTGGACGCCCGCCGACCGTCCGGCATTCGAAGCCCTGGTCAACACGCCCGCGATGATGGCGCGGCTCGGCGGGCTGAAGGCGCCGGCGGACATCGACGCGATGTTCGCGCGGCGGCTCGAGGATCAGGCGCGTTACGGCTTCTGCTATTGGGCCACCATGCTCCGCGAGACCGGCGAGCTGATCGGCAGCTGCGGCCTCCGCATCGCCAGCAACTATGGCCCCGAAGCGCCGGTTGCCGGCATGCCGGAGATCGGCTGGCGCATCGCCGAGGCCCATTGGGGCAAGGGCTATGCCCGCGAGGCGGCCGCGGCGAGCATCGCCTGGGGCTGGGCCCATCTCGATGCGCCGGCGATCGGCGCCTGGACCACGATCGCCAACGATCGCAGCTGGGGGCTGATGGAGCGGCTCGGCATGCGTCGCCGCCCCGATCTCGACTTCCACCTCCGCGCGCATGCGCCCGACGATCCCGTGGGCGCGATGATCGTGTATATCCTGGAGCGCCCCGCATGATCGAGACCGAACGCCTGGTCCTGCGTCGCTGGCGGGAAAGCGACCGGCCGGCCTGGCACGCCATGGGCCGGGACCCCGCGGTGATGGAGTTCCTTGGTCCGCCGTTGAGTCCCGAGGCCGCCGATGCCGCGATGGCGCGGCAGAATGCCCTGCTCGACGCCCATGGCCATTGCTTCTGGGCGGTGGAGCGCAAGGAAGACGGCGCGTTCCTCGGCTTTTGCGGCCTCAAGCCCGGGCCGGAGGGAACACCGCTCTTCGGAGAGACCGAGATCGGCTGGCGCTTCGCGGCGGCTCATTGGGGCAGGGGCTATGCCCGCGAAGGCGCGCAGGCGAGCCTCGACTGGGCCTGGGCCAGCCTCGACGTGCCGACGGTCGCGGCGATGACGGTGCTCGGCAACGCCCGCAGCTGGGGGCTGATGGAGCGGCTGGGCATGGTGCGGGTTCCCGCCGAGGATTTCATCCATCCCCAGGCACCCGACTGGCTGAACCCGCACATCACCTATCGGATCGCACGGCCCGGCGGGTGAGGCGCCGGGTCGGCCGGCGCTTTCCGCCTTGCGATCCGGAGATTTCACCATTCCCGGATTGTGGCAGGGGCCTGGGTCACGGGCTCATACTCTCCACCATCATCCCGCATCCATCGTCATCCCCCGCGAAGGCGTGGATCCAGGATAATATGGGACAATCGAAGCGGTTGTCGGAGACGGTAACGCGACCCACGCGGCCCTTGCGCATGGCCCTGGATCCCCGCCTTCGCGGGGATGACGGAGAGAGGGAAGCGGGGGCTGACGGAGAGGGGGACGGAGGGGGGTATGCGTCCCCGATCGGGCCCAATCGACATCTGGAGTAATGGAGCCGCGATGGCCCCATCTACCCCGATAAGTTCCAGGTCGAACCGAGATCGGGACTGTCGGCGCACCCGGACCCTTTACTAGTAGGGTTTCCTCTGCTTGCGTCCACGGCATGATCGTGTCGCACATCCCGCAGCCCGCCATATCCGGACAGGGCCCAAATTCCGGGGAGGGAAATCGGGCCCCCCATAGCCTAGGCTTCGTAAACTTCCGCGCCTGGTTCATCCATCGGCAAGCCGAATCGCTGCACAGCGGCGCGGAGGCCTGAAGCGATGGAGAATGCAATCGACGACGGGACGCCGCAGCCCGGCACGCGGACCACGCGCTGGCTGTTCGTCGCCGCGATCCTCGCCGGCTCCTTCCTGCTCTTCCTCGTCCAGCCCATGGTCGCGCGCATGGCGCTGCCGCAACTGGGCGGCGCGCCGGCGGTGTGGAACAGCGCGATGCTGGTCTATCAGGCGCTGCTGCTCGGCGGCTATTCCTATGCGCATTGGCTGGGCCGGGTGTCGCCGCGGGCCCAGGGGACGATCCATCTCGCGGTGCTCCTGATCGCGGCACTGTGGCTGCCGATCGGCGTGATCGCGATGGAACTGCCCGGCGACGCGGAGCCGGCGCTCTGGGTACCCTGGCTGCTCGTCGCCTCGATCGGTCCGCTGTTCTTCGCCGTCTCTGCCCAGGCGCCGCTCCTCCAGCGCTGGTACAGCATCGCCAGTCACGGGCGCGACCCCTATGCCCTTTACGCCGCCTCCAATATCGGCAGCTTCGGCGGGCTGATCGCCTATCCGCTGATCGTCGAGCCCAATCTGGCGCTCAAGGGCCAGAGCTGGCTGTGGACCGGCGGCTATATCCTGGTCCTGATCCTGGTCGCGGGCTGCACCGCGCGCCTGCCGCGCCGGGCGGAAGGCGAGCCGCATGTCGCGCACCATACGCCCGCGCCGCCCTGGCGCCGGGTGTTCCACTGGATCGCGCTGGCGCTGGTCCCCTCGGGCCTGATGCTGGCGACGACGACCTTCCTCACGACCGACATCGTCGCGGTGCCGATGCTGTGGGTGCTGCCGCTCGGCCTCTATCTGCTCAGCTTCTCGGTGGCCTTTCGCGACAATGCGGTGCTGCCCGAGATCCTCACCAAGTTCGCGCCGGTCATCATCCTGATGTTCGGCGCGACGCTGATCGCCGGCCACCAGCAGCTCGCCTATCTCAACGCGATCATCGGGCTGTTGCTGCTCTTCACCGTATCGGTGACGCTGCATGCCCGCATGTATGCCCTGCGCCCGGCGCCGGACCGGCTCACCGGCTTCTACCTCGCCATGTCGGTGGGCGGCGTGCTCGGCGGCGTGTTCGCCGGCCTGATCGCGCCGATCCTGTTCGACTGGACCTATGAATATCCGCTGCTCGTCCTCGCGGCGGGCGCGCTCTGCCCGCAGATGTTCCTCCTCGCGGCGATCGGGGATTTCTGGCGGCACGGCACCCGCGGCAAGACGATCACGCTGGTCGTGCTGGTCGCGCTGCTGGTCTGGCTCGGCGCGGTCAATCCCGGCAACCTGCTCGGCATCATGCACGAGCAGATCGCCTTTGTGCTCGTCGCGCTGCTCGGGCTGTTCGCGGTCGGGCGCCGCCCGGCCTATCTGGCAGCGCTGGCGGGCGGCCTCATCCTGTTCGGCGGCTATCGCTCGATCCAGCTCTCGCTCACCGATGCCCGCACGCGCAGCTATTTCGGTGTCTATACCGTCACGGACTATGACGATGAGCGCCAGCTGGCGCACGGCACCACGCTCCACGGCATCCAGCTGAAAGGGGCGCTCTCGACCCGGCCGACCACCTATTACGTGCCGGGATCGGGCGTGGGGCAGGCGATGCAGGCGCTGCCCGATCTCTATGGTCCCGCCGCGCGCGTCGGCGTGGTCGGCCTCGGCACCGGCACGCTCGCCTGCTATGCCCGGCCCGGCCAGAGCTGGCGCTTCTTCGAGATCGATCCGGCGATCGTCCATCTCGCCCGCGATTCGGGCAAGTTCACGTTCCTGCGGCAATGCGCGCCGCAGACGCGCATCTCGATCGGCGATGCGCGCGTGCGCCTCACCGAGACGCAGAGCGCCAGCCTCGACCTGCTCGCGCTCGATGCCTTCTCGTCGGATACGGTGCCGATGCACCTGCTGACGCGCCAGGCCTTCGCCACCTATGGCCGGGTGCTTGCCCCGAACGGGCTGCTGCTAGTCCATATCTCCAACCGGTTCATGGCGCTGGCCCCCGTGGTGTCCGCCGCCGCGCGCGATGGCGGCTGGAAGGCGGTGCGGCTGTCCTACGAGCCGGAGCCGCATTTCGTTGCCACGCCGCAGCCGGGCGGCGGCACGAAGGTGGATCAGGTGGAGCCCAGGGCCGAATCGGCGTCGGAATGGATCGCGCTCAGCCATGACCAGGCGGTGCTCGACCGGCTGGTGGCGCGGGGCGGAGGCTGGCGGCGGCTACGGTCCTGGCCCGGCTTCGAGCCCTGGACCGACGATTATGCTTCGGTGATGCCGGTGCTCCGGGTGCTGCACCCGGAGCTGGCGGGGAACTGACTAGCCGCCCGTGCCGCCCAGCGCGGCCTCGAGCGAATCGATCCGGGCCTGTTGCGCGGTGGCGGCGCGGTCGGCGTCGGCCAGGGCGGCATCGAGCGCCGGATAGGGCGGCAGGCCGTCGACGCCGCGCTGGGTCGCCAGCTCGTCCAGGTCGGACAGGGCCGTCACGGCCGGGCGGCGCAGCTCGGCAAGCTGGCCCATCGCCACTTGCGCCTGCAGCCACGCCTCGGAGCCCTGGGGCAAGCCGCGCGACACGGCGATCCGGGCCTCGGCATCCTGGGCGCCGGCGGTGAAGGCCCTGGCGCCGGCGTCGAGCCCGGCGCGGATCTCGGCGATCCGCTTGTCGAGCGCGGCGTCGGGCGTCGCGACCGGCACCGGCCGCTCGGGCTCGGCGAGGCTCGTCGATTCGATCGGGCGGGGCAGCAGCGAGGGGTATCGCCCCGTCGCCTGGGTGCAGCCGGCGAGCCCGGCGAGGCTGAGCAGCAGAATAAATCGCATGTCAGCGCCTTATGCCTGTGGAAAACTGCACGCAACGGCTTGCGCGATCCGAAAACCGCTTCTAAAGGCACCCCTCCACAGCGCGCCCGTAGCTCAGCTGGATAGAGCATCAGACTACGAATCTGAGGGTCGGACGTTCGAATCGTTCCGGGCGCGCCATTAAAAACCCCGCTAGGCCATCGGCTTAGCGGGGTTTTTATGTTTTGGGGCTCGGGCGCGCTCACCGCCGAGCCGAAAGCTCCCGAAGCTGAGCATTTTCTTTCTGGGTCACTTGCGACCAGGCTTTCGACTGGCCGCAATTATAGTTGACCCACAACGCCCCCCTGGCTGCCGGCGGATCGGAGCGAGGCCAGGGCCGGCGCGTGAGAAACAATAGATAGTCTCCGTCCAGATCAGGCACTCCGCCATCGCCATCCATGTAGAATCCGCCGCTGTTCCGCATTGTGAAGAAAGTGAATCTCCGCGGAAGATCGCCCTTGAAGCTCTGGACGACTTCGAGCCGGTAGAGGACCCACGATTCGTTTTCGTCGGACCAATGATAGTCTGCGGAAACCACATGGGCACGAACAACCCAGCGAGAATCCTTGAACTCCTGGGCGACAGTGGTCTTTGCGTTATCCACGCCACGGTAGCTGCAAAGTGCATGAGCGGGCGATGTCAAAATCGCCGCGATGCCAAGACTCATCAGAGCACGGATCAACATCAGCCATCGTAACAAATGCGCCCCGCATCTGCTACGCCGCGCACGTCGATTGCGTGGACGCGGCGACCGCGACGCAAATCGAGTCCGGCTGACCGAATCAGGCCGTGGGCGGGTTGCCCGGCAGGATCACCGTGACGCGCAGGCCGCCGATCGGCGAACGGCTCGCCTCGATCCGTCCGTGATGCGCCTCCACGATTGCCCGCGCCGTCGCCAGGCCCAGGCCGGAAGCCGCCGATTCGTCGGCGCGGTCCGAGCTGCGATAGAAAGGCTCGAACAGGCGCTGGGCGAGCATCACGTCGACGCCGGGCGCATTGTCGTCGATGATCAGCCGCCAGGCGTCGCGCGAGCTCTCCAGGCCCAGCACGATCCGGCCGTTGCGCGGCGTGTAGCGCAGCGAATTGTCGATCAGCGCGCCGAACAGCTGCTCGATTCGCGCCCCGTCCCATTTCACGATCACCGTATATTCGGGGAGCGTGCTCGTCTCCAGCCGCACGCCCTGCGCCTCGGCGCGCTTGCGATCGGCATAGATGGCATTGTGGATCAGCGCGCGCGGATCGACCGAGGCGAAAGTGACGGGCAGGCGGCCGAGATCGGCGAGCGCCACCGCGTTCAGATCCTCCGCCATGTGGATCAGCCGGCGCGTGTCCTCCTCGATCGCGCCGATCAGCGCGGGCGGAAGCGGCGGCTGCACCTCGCACAGCTTGATGAAATGCTCGCCCATATTCTCGGTCGGGCCCTTGAGCTCGCCCGAGATCGAGACCAGCCAGGTGCGCCGCGCCGTCTCCAGCCGGCTGAACTGGCTGGCGATGCGGCGCAGGTTGCGCATCGTCGCCACGACCTCGGCCGGGCCTTCCTCGTCGAAATAGAGATCGAGGTCGCCGTTCACCACGTCGCGGCTCATCCGGTAGAGCTGCAGCTGCGGCCGCGACCAGCGCCGCGCGAAGACATAGGCCATCACCAGCAGCAGCACGAACAGCACCACCAGGATCGCCGCCACGCCGATATATTGGGTGGCGAGGACCCGCCGGTCCTGATCGGACAGCTCGGGCGGGCGGACCACCCGTGCCGTCGCCACGGTGCGGCCATCGACCTGGACGGGGCGTTCGGCGCGCGCGGGCAGGGAAGTGGTGGGGCCGGCGATCGCATGGCCCTGCGGATCCACGAGCAGGACCCGGCCGGCAAGCGGCCCGGGCAGGTTCGCGGCCTGATCGAGCGGGCGCCCGGCACGGGCCGCTTCGGCGACCGTCTGCACGAAGGCGTCAAGCCGCTCGCGGTCGCGCTGGACGAGCTCGGCCTGCTGGCTCTCGTGCATCACGAACACCATGAGTCCACCCGGCACGACCGCCGCCAGCAGCGCCTGCGCCGCCAAAGAGGAAAAAATGCCTCGAAACAACCGCACGCGCTCAGAACCTCCCCACAGGCCAGCTCGCCGGCCCTAGCCCCCGACTATTACAGACGCAATTCCCCGCTCAATCCGGAACATCGAAGCTGTCCAGTATCTTGGCGCCCGCCATGAATACAGCAATCGGGCACAACGCGAAGAGCATCCAGCCACCCCAGCCCGGAAACTTCCCCAGATAATGGACCCCGCGCTCGGTCGCGCCACAGGCAAGACCATAGATGACCAGAAAGGCCTCGAACTTGGTCTTGATCGTGAACAGGCGACGGACGCGATAGAGCATGGGAAAGGTTAAGCAAGCGCCGGGCCAAGCGCCAAAATACGTAGTTTCGCGTTAAATTAGATAGTTAACTGTCAATTATCCCGACACTTCGGCTGCTCGTGCCGCTAGAGAAGCTCCGGGATCTCCAACGCCTCCAGCAACGCCCGGCGCGCGGCCTCCACCCGGGCGATCAGCGCCGGATCGGCGATCGAGTCGAAGGGTATGGCCTCGGGCCAATGCGCCTCGATCACTCCGGCGATGCGATCGAGCTTGCCATCGTCCACCAGGAAGCGCGGATCGACCGTCGCGGGATCGCAGACCACGCGCAGGCGCAGACAGGCAGGCCCGCCGCCATTGGCCATGGACTGGCGCACATCGACCACCTCGAGCCGCCGGATCGGGCCGTTGCCCGCGACATGCTCCTGCAGCCAGCGCCATACCGAAGGCGTGTCGCGTGCCTCGCCCGGCAGCACCAGCGCCATCTCGCCCGAGGGCAGGGTGACCAGCTGCGCGTTGAACAGATAGGATCTGATCGCATCGGCCAGGCTCACCTGCGCGGCAGGCACCTCGACGATCTCGACCTGCGGCAGCATCGCGCGCAGATCGGCATAGAAGCGATCCTTGCCAGCAAAGGCCAGTTCGTGCGTGAACAGCACGGGACCGTTCGCCACCGCGACCACGTCGTTGTGGAACGCGCCTGCCGCGATCGCTTCCTCGGATTGCTGGACGAACAGCACGCGCTCGAGCCGATGCTTCCGCGCCACCGCCGCGCTTGCATCGGGATGCTGGCGCGCGGGGAAGGGGCCGCCCGAAATGCCATAGACGAACACTTCCACGCCCGGCGCGTCATGGCTGGCGGCGAGCCGCATGTGATTGGCCGCGCCTTCGTCGCCGAACGGCGCCGGCACGGGGGCGTGCACAGTGAAGGCGGGGCCGGCAAAGGCGAGGCGGAGCTGTGCCAGCGTCTCGGGCCATTCATGGCTGCGATGCGGCATCGTCACCAGATTGGCGACGCTCAGATGGCATTTGCCGTCCGCCGTGTCGGGCGCGGGCGAGACAGTCGCGGCATTGGCGGCCCACATCGGCGAAGCGGACAGCGCCTGGGCCTGGCTATGCGGCGGAGCATCCTCGAAACGAGTGCCGAGGCTGGCGAGCCAGCGATGGTCGGGCCGGGCATGGGGAAGCAGGATGCCCTGGGCGAGCCCGAGCGCCAGGTTGGCGCGCATCTTGGCGACTCCCTGCAGCGCCGCGGCACGCGGGAACGAAGTCTCGCCCCGATTGCGCGTCGCCGCCAGGTTGCCATGGCTCAGCCCGGCATAATTGTGGCTCGGGCCGATGATCCCGTCGAAGTTGATCTCGACGAGCATCAGCGCGCCACATGCATGATTTCGTCGCCAACGCCCACACCGAGCAGCTCGGCGGTTTGCGGGTCGATCGCCGCGCCCCCCTCCCGCTCGGCCACGCGGCCCTGGGTGGCGCGGAACTGCTGGAGCCTGCCCGTGGCCACCAGGGCAGGCTCGCCACCGGCTTCCACCGCCACCACGCGAGCGATCCTGGCGTCGCGCACCGTCTTCACCTGATCGGTGCGCGCGGTCATCGTCGGGCCGCCGTCGAAGATGTCGACATAGCGCTCCCAGGCGAAGCCCTCGCTCTCCAGCATGCGCATCGCGGCGCGGCCGGAGGGGTGGGGCAGGCCGATCACGCCGCGCGCGCTCTCCTGCAGCATCGCGGTATAGATCGGGTGCTTGGGCATCAGATCGGCGATGAACTGGTTGCCATGGACGGCATTGAAGCTGTCCGCCTCCTGGAAGTTCATCCCGAAGAAACGCCCCGCGACGCCGTCCCAGAAGGGGGATCCGCCCGCCTCGTCGATCACGCCGCGCAGCTCGGCCAGGATCCTTTCGGCGAAACGCTGGCGGTGGCGGGCGATGAAGAGATAGCGGCTGCGCGCCAGCAGCATGCCGAGGCCGCCGGCCCGCTCGCCCGGATGCAGGAACAGCCCGCCGACCTCGCTGGCCCCTTCCAGGTCGTTGACCAGGCTGAGCGTCTCGGCACGGAAGGTACGGCCCAGCTCCTCGCTGTGCTTGGTCTCGGTGGCAAGGCGATAGGAGTAGAAGGGCCAGCGCTGCCCCACGGCGGTGAAGATCTGGCAGGTGCCTCGCACCTCGCCGGTATCCCTGTTCTCGAGCACCAGCACGAACACGTCGTCGCCGCTCTCGTCCTCGCCGCGCTCGAAGGCGGCATGGCTGCGCGCGAGCTTGGCCCGCAGCACTTCCTTCTCGGGCTGGAGATTGGTGAAGCCGCCGCCGGTCAGCTTCGCCATCTCGTAAAGCGCCTGCAGATCCTCGTCGCGGGCGGCACGGATCACGAAACTCATAATCTTCCCTTCTCGGCGATACGCAGCATGGTGACGGCGGAGAGCGCGGCACGCTCGGCCAGGCTCTCCGGAATGAGGAATTCATCGGCGCTGTGGATCAGGCCGCCGCGCGCGCCCATGGTGTCGACCACCGGCACGCCGACGGCGGCGATGTTGTTGCCGTCGCACACGCCGCCGGAGAATTTCCACGCGACGGGAATGCCCAGATCGGCGCCGGATGCCTTCACCAGCGCGAACAGCTTCTCGGCACCGGAGTCGAGCGGCTTTGGCGGGCGGTTGAAACTGCCATGGACGTGGATGCGCACGTCATGCTTGACCGACACGATCGCGACGGCCTGGTCGATCGCGATCCGCGCCAGGGTGATCGCCTCGCTGTCCCGGGGCCGGAAATTGACCCGCAGGATCGCGAGCTCGGGCACGACATTGTTGGGGCCGCCGCCGTCGATCCTGGCGGGATTGACCGCCAGGCCGGGAGCCTTGGCGTCATTCAGCCGCATCGCCAGGTCGGCCGCGGCGACAAGCGCGTTGCGCCCCTCATCCGGATTGCGCCCGGCATGGGCCGACTTGCCATGGACCAGGATCGAGAAATTGCCGGTGCCGCCGCGCGCGCCGGCCAGCGTGCCGTCGGGCAAGGCGGGCTCATAGGTTAGCGCCGCGACCTTGCCCTTGGCGGCGCCCGCGATCAGCCCGGCCGAGGAGAAGGAGCCGGTCTCCTCATCCGAATTGATCAGCACCTCATAGCCCAGGCGGCCCGCCAGCGGGCTCCCCTCCACTGCCTCCAGCGCGGCGAGCATCAGCGCGAGCCCGCCCTTCATGTCGGCTGCGCCGGGCGCGTTCAGATTGCCGTCGGGCAGCCAGCGGTTCGCCTGGAAGGGGTGATCGGCGCCGTAGACCGTGTCCATATGGCCGGTCAGCAATATCTGTACCGGCGCTTCGGGCCGCACGGCGAGATGGAGGTGGTGGCCATGCGCCAATGCCTGCACCTGCCCGTCCGCCGTCATGCTCTCGGCGGGCTCGGGCTCCACCAGCGCGAGGTGGCCGGGCAGGGCGGAAAAGGCATCGGCCAGGGCATCGGCCATGCGACTCAGCCCCGCCAGGTTGCGAGTGCCGCTGTTGATCGCAGTCCAGGCCTCGGTGCGCGCCAGCATGGGCGACGCCGCGGCTCTCTCCACTGCCGCGCATTCTGTCTTGGAAAGCTCGGTCATCCTGGGCACCTAGCGCGTAAAACCCCCTGCGTCATCCCGCCGAGCGCTGGGATGTCATGCAATCCGGGCATGATCTTCGGAGTCCGGGCCCGGGTCTTTGCCGGAAGGACGGCCCCGCCGTCAGAAATCGACGACGAGCGCCGCGCGGCTGGTCGTGTCGGTGGTCCTGCGCCCGAGCGGCGGCATGCTTTCATATTGGAGCGAATAGCTGAACTGCGCCGAGAGCGGCCCGATCAGCCGGGTGAGCAGCGCCGATTTGGACGATACGGTGCTGTTCGAATCCTGCACATAGGCCGAGGCGACCTGCGTCACCGAGATGCCCTTGGTGATCTTCCAGCCGAAATCGATGCTGCCGCGCGCCGCGGCATTCTTCTCGGCGGTATCGTTGATGAAACGCGTATACCGGAAAGCGGGGCCGACCTCGAGGTCGAGCTTCACCGCCGGCGACTTGACGGCGCTGTAGCCGATGCCGCTCGACAGCGAGACGCGATCGGTGAAGCCCGAGAAGCGATCGCTTTCATATTGCGCGGCACCGTAGAGATAGGCGCGGTCGTCGAACTTCCAGTTGGGCTCGTAGGCGGCGAGATAGCGTTCCCGCGTGGTGATGCCCAGGCTCTCCTGGTAATCGGCCTGCACCCGCAGCTTGTGGCGCCATTGCAGCGCCTCGCGCTTGAGCTCCAGCGCCGCGGTGACGCCGATATTCTCGGTATTGCCGGTGGTGACGTAACCGCCGAGTTCGGCATGGCCCTTCACCAGCGCGAAGAAATCGGCGCTGCGGATCTTGGCCTGGGCCTTCTTCGTCCGCTCGTTGCGCCAGTCGGTCGCGATCTTCACCACCTGGTCGGCCGTGGCGGGCGAGGCGGAGCGGGCATATTTGACGATGACGGCGACGTCGCTCTCGCTGCCCGATTCCATCGCCGCATCGAGCATGGCCCTGATCGTCGCCGGGATCACCGTGGGATCGACCGTCGCGGAATCATCGTCCGATGCGTTGGCGAGCAGCAGCGGCAGGGCAAGGAGCAGGGCGCGCATGAGAGGGTCCGTATCGCCGTTATGGGAGCGAAACTAGGGCAGGATCAGACGAGATGTTGTCCAAAGACGGTCAACAGTTCCTTATAGAGCACGCGCTTGAACGGCACGATGATGTCGGGAAGGTCCCGCGGGGCGGCCCAGCGCCAGGCCCGGAATTCGGGCTCGGCGGTCCGGATGTTGACGTCGGCATCCTCGCCCAGGAAGCGGAACAGGAACCAGCGCTGCCGCTGCCCGCGCCACTTGCCCTTCCACACCTTGCCCACCAGGTCCTCGGGCAGGTCGTAATAGAGCTCCTCGGGCGCCTCGGCGATCAGCTCCGCCAGGTCGCGGCGCACCCCGGTCTCCTCCCATAGTTCGCGCCAGGCGGCCTCGATCGGCGCCTCGCCGGGATCGATCCCGCCCTGCGGCATCTGCCAGGCCTCGAGCACGGAATCGAGCCGCTGGCCGACGAACACCTGGCCGGCGCGATTGAGGAGCATCACGCCCGCGCAGGGGCGATAGGGGAGGGAGGCGATGTCGGTCATGGCGCACCCTCTAGCGCCCGCGCCCGGCTTGCGCCATCAGGCAAGCAGCAAGGGAGAGGCGGCATGGCCAACAAGCGGAAGAACGGCTCCGGCGGCGGAACGGCGCTCAACGACGCGTTCCGCCAGGCGGTCGCGGAGCAGCTGCTCGACGGCGCCGATCCGGAGGCGCTCGCGCGCCAGTTCGCCAGCAGTGCCGGCCTTGGCCTCGGCCTGGTCCAGGCGGAGGTCGCGCGGGCGGCGAAAAGCCCCTATCTGCTCGCGGCCCAGGGCCTGCGCACCCGGCTGCACGAACGGCTCGGCAAATGGGAATGGGTGCTGCAGAACGGCGCCCGCCTTGCCGCGCGCGATCCCGCCGCGCTGGCGATCCCGGTGCTCGACAGGCCCGACGGCGAGGCCCTGTATCGCGACCATTATCGCGCGCACCGGCCGGCGTTGATCCGCGGCCTGTTCGATCATTGGCCGGCGCGGCGGCTCTGGTCGCTGGCGCATGTTGCCGCGGCCCTTGGAGATCGGCCGGTGCGGGTCCAGTGGAACCGCGAGGCGGACTCGGATTATGAGGGCAATTCGGACGCGCATGGTGCTTTCCGGCCCTATTCTGAGATCGCTGCGCGCCTTGCCGCGCCGGGCGACAGCAATGATTTCTACGTCACCGCGAACAACAGCGACGCCAACCGCGCCGCGTTCGCGCCGCTCTTCGCCGAGGCGGGGGAGATTCCCGGCATCCTGTACGAGGGCACGCCGCGCGGCATGGGGCATATCTGGATCGGCCCGCGGGGCACGATCACGCCCTGGCACCATGACCTGACCAACAACCTGCTGATCCAGCTGGTCGGCCGCAAGCGCGTCCGCATGGTCGCCAGCCACGATACGCCGCTGATGCGCAACTGGCGGCATTGCTTCAGCGCCTGGGGCACGGACGACCTGCCGCCCGGGCCGGCCGCGCCCGGCAAGCCGGCGGTCCTCGAATGCGAGATCGGGCCGGGCGACGCGATATTCCTGCCGGTTGGCTGGTGGCACCATGTCGAAGGGCTCGAGCCGCATATCGGGATGTCGTTCACCAGCTTCGTGTGGGACAACGACTTCTACTCCGACTATCGGAGCTATGGTCCGCTCTGAGTGCGCGCGTGATCCACCTCGTCCATCATCCCGACTATGTCGCGCCCGCCCCGGCGCGCAGCCGGTATCAGTGGAACAAGAACGGCCTGGTCCGCGACCTGCTGCGCGAGGAAGGGCCCGTCTTCGCCTGGCACGAGCCCGAGCCGATGCCGCGCGCCTGGCTCGAGGCGGTGCATGATCCCGACTATGTCGACGAAGTGCTGCGCGCCGCGGTGCCGCCCGAGAAGGAGCGGCGCATCGGCTTCCCGGTCACGCCCGAAGTCGCGCGCCGGTCCCAGGCGGTGCCCGGCGGCACCTATCTGGCGGCGCGGCTCGCACTGGAACATGGCTTCGCCGCCAACACCGCGGGCGGCAGCCATCACGCGCTGGCCGGTACCGGCGCGGGCTTCTGCGTGTTCAACGACCTCGCCATCGCCGCGGCCCGGCTGGTGGAGGAGGGCCACCGCATTCTGATCGTGGACTGCGACGTGCACCAGGGCGACGGCACCGCGGCGCTGACCGCCGGCCGGCCCGAGATCGCCACCTATTCGATCCATGCGGAGAAGAACTTCCCCGTCCGCAAGGCGCGCTCGACGCTCGACGTACCGCTGCCCGACGGAGTGGGCGACGCGGAATATCTCGAAACGCTGGAGCGCACGCTCCTGCCGCTGCTCCGCGGATTCGCCCCCGATCTCGTCCTCTACCAGGCCGGGGTCGACCCGCTCGCCGGCGACCGGCTGGGCCGCCTGTCGCTCAGCTATGGGGGATTGATCGCCCGCGACCGCTGGATATCCGGCGTCATGACGTCACACGGCATCCCCTTCGCCAGCGCGCTGGGCGGCGGCTATGGCGAGGACGCGCTCGAGGTCTCGCGGCGCCATGTCGCCTCCATCCTCGCCCTGGGCGGCCTGGCCGCAAAGGAGCCTTTGCAGGGCTGAGGGCATTTTCTACTTTGGGTTGGGGGAAATTGGGGCGTACACACCCTTGTAACGATAGAGAACCGCAGGATACCGGCCATGGCGACTGCCGCGCACACGCTCACGCCCGAAGAGGCGTCGGCGCATCCCGCACCCGAAGCGATCGTGGTTCGCTTCGCCGGCGATTCCGGCGACGGCATGCAGCTCACGGGCGGGCAATTCACGCTGTCCACCGCGCTGGCCGGCAACGACCTCGCCACCTTCCCGGATTTCCCCGCCGAGATCCGCGCGCCCCAGGGCACGCTGTTCGGCGTCTCCGCCTTCCAGATCAATTTCGGCTCGGCCCGGATCGACACCGCGGGCGACCAGCCCGACGTGCTCGTCGCGATGAACCCGGCGGCGCTCAAGACCAATGTCGATGCGCTCAAGCCCGGCGGGCTGATCATCGCCGACGAAGGCGAGTTCGGCCAGCGCAACCTCGACAAGGCGAAATACGCCGCCAATCCGCTCGAGGACGGCAGCCTCGCCAAATGGCAGCTGCTCAAGCTCAACATCTCGCAGCTCACGCTCGACGCGGTGAAGCCCTTCGGCCTTGGCAACAAGGAGGCGCTGCGCTGCAAGAACATGTGGACGCTGGGCCTGGCGCTCTGGATGTTCGACCGCGACCGCCAGCCGCTGGTCGACTGGCTCAAGGCCAAGTTCGCCAAGGCGCCCGAGCTGGCCGAGGCGAACATCGCCGCCCTCAACGCCGGCCATGCCTATGGCGAGACGGCCGAGCTGGGCGCGATGGGCATCACCCAGCGCCAGGTCGCCGCCGCCCCCGCCGAGCCGGGGCTGTACCGCACCGTCACCGGCGCCGAGTCGATCTCGCTCGGCCTGGTCGCCGGCGCGCAGCTGGCCAGCCTGCCGATGTTCTTCGGTGGCTATCCGATCACCCCGGCCAGCGCGATCCTGCACACGCTGTCGCGCTACAAGGAATATGACGTCACCACCTTCCAGGCGGAGGACGAGATCGCTGCGGTCGCCTCGGCGCTCGGCAGCGCCTATGCCGGCAGCCTTGGCGTCACCTGTTCCTCGGGCCCCGGCATCGCGCTGAAGACCGAGGCGATCGGCCTGGCGATCATGACCGAGCTGCCGCTGGTGATCGTCAACGCCCAGCGCGGCGGCCCCTCGACCGGGCTTCCCACGAAAACCGAGCAATCGGATCTATATCAAGCAGTTTACGGCAGAAATGGCGATGCGCCGGTGCCGGTGATCGCCGCGCGCTCGGCCGCCGATTGTTTCGACGTCGCGATCGAGGCGGTGCGCATCGCCACGCAATATATGACCCCGGTGATGCTGCTCACCGACGGCTATCTCCAGAATGCCGCCGAGCCCTGGAAAGTGCCGGACATGTCGGCGTACGCGCCGTTCCCGGTGACCTTCCATACGGAGATCCCGCCCGAAGGCGAGAAATTCGAGCCCTATGGCCGCGACGAGAAGCTCAAGCGCCCCTGGGTGAAGCCGGGCACGCCGGGCCTGCTCCACCGCATCGGCGGCATCGAGAAGGCGCAGGGCAGCGGCAATATCGACTATTCCCCCGCCAACCACCAGGCGATGACCAACATCCGCCGCGACAAGGTGATGGGCATTCAGGTGCCCGATCAGGCGATCGAGCAGGGGCAGGCCGGAGGGAAGCTCGTCGTGGTCGGCTGGGGCTCCACCTATGGCCCGATCGCCCAGGCGGTGCGCCGAGCGCGGGCCAGGGGACATGACGTCAGCCATGTCCATATCCGCCACATCTGGCCGCTACCCAAGAATCTCGGTGATTTGCTAAGTAGTTATGAGCATATTCTCGTACCGGAAATGAACACCGGCCAGCTGAAGACGCTGCTGCGCGACCAGTATCTCGTCGATGCCCGGTCGCTCACCAAGGTCTCGGGCCAGCCCTTCCGCATCGCCGAGATCGAAGCCGCCATTGCCCAGCATATCGGCGCGGACTTCGACCAGGAACTGCCGCCCGACGACCGCCAGCTTCCCAGCCCGGAGGCGGTGAATCCGTGATTTGTCCGGTTTGCGACATGGAGACGCCGGAAGCCGACGGCATCGCTGCCTGTCCGGCCTGTGGCTGGGTCGCGGATCCCGACGCTGCCTATGTGCCCGAACAGGGCTTCCGAAAGAACGTGATGTCGCTGCTCGAGGCGAAAGAGCATTGGCGGCTTAGTGGGAAGACTGTCGAATGAACGAGATCACCACCATCCGCCCGAGCACACCCAAGGACTGGGAGACCGACCAGGAGGTCCGCTGGTGCCCCGGCTGCGGCGACTATGCGATCCTCAAGGCCGTGCAGCGCACCATGCCCGAACTGGGCGTCGCGCCGGAGAACACCGTGTTCGTCAGCGGCATCGGCTGCTCGTCGCGCTTCCCCTATTACATGGAGACCTATGGCTTCCACACCATCCATGGCCGCGCGCCGGCGGTGGCGACGGGAGTGAAGCTCGCCAATCCGGAGCTCGACGTCTGGATCATCACCGGTGACGGCGACGCGCTGTCGATCGGCGGCAACCACACGATGCACCTGCTCCGGCGCAACCTGGATTGCCAGTTCCTGCTGTTCAACAACGAGATCTACGGCCTCACCAAGGGCCAGTATTCGCCGACGAGCCGCGAGGGCACGCGTTCGCCTTCCACGCCCTTCGGCTCGGTCGACCACCCCGCCAAGCCCTGTGCCTTCGCGCTGGGGGCGGGGGCCCGCTTCGTCGCGCGCGGGATCGACGTGCACAAGAACCTGCCGAGCGTCCTCAAGGCCGCCCACGCCCATCGCGGCGCGGCGTTCGTCGAGATCTTCCAGAACTGCATCGTCTATAACGACGAGGTCTTCGAGCCCTTCACCGCCAAGCCCAATGCGGCGCTGGGCCAGCTCTGGGTCGAGCATGGCCAGCCGATGCTGTTCGCCGGCGGTGCCAAGGGCATCGCGCTCGACCGGGAGCGGCTCACGCTCAAGGTGGTCGACGTGGCCGATGGCGACTGGCAGGGGGCGGAGGTGATCGTCCACAACGTCACCAACCGCGCCATCGCGCACATGCTGGTCGAGATGCCCTTCGGGCCGTTCCCGATGGCGCTGGGCGTGCTCTACGACGATCCCGCGCCGACCTTCGAAAGCGCGGTCGTCGCGCAGAACAAGGCCGCGAGCGAGGGCAAGACCGCCGACCTTCAGAAGCTGGTTTCCAAGGGCCAGACCTGGATGGTCGACAAGGAACCGCACAAGCTCTGAGAACCGCATAAACCCGGGCTGTTATCGCTATCGGCTTGCATTGAGCGCGGGCGGCCCTATCGCACCGTTCATGTTGACCCGTGCCAGCGCCGGCCGCATCCCGCATGCATTTGCGCCGTTCGGGCGCTTCCGGCGGCAATGACTCCCGGCACCGGCGCCTCCAGCATGTTCCGCGCACCCGAGGAGCGCGCCCGGCGGCATGACCTCGATGCGCTGCGGGCGGTGTTCCTGCTGTTCGGCATTCCCTATCACGCCGCGCTCACCGTCCGCCCGGGGCCGTGGATCGCCAACATGCACGATCGGTCGCGCGACTTCGTCCAGCTCGCCGATTATCTCCACCTGTTCCGCATGCCGGGATTCTACATGATCGCCGGCTATTTCGCGGCGATGCTGCTCCAGCGCCGTCCGGTGGCAAGCTATCTGCCGTCGCGCCTCCACCGGCTCGTCCCGCCCTTTCTGGCGGGCACCCTGCTGCTGGTGCCGGCGATGCACTTCCTGCTTTTGCTCGAGACCGGCCATCCGCAGCCCCTGGCGCGCTGGTGGGAGATCATGACCTGGGCGGAGCGCAATCCGTTCGAGCATCTCTGGTTCGTGCAGGTGCTGCTCTACTACACCGCCGGGCTTGCCGGCCTGGTCTGGCTGTTCCCCGGGCTCGCCCATGCCGGGATCGAGGGGCCGCGACCGGGGCTCGTCCGCTGGTTCGTGCCGATCATGCTCGCCACCGGCATCGTCCTCGGCCTGTGCGCCCTGGGGGCGCTGCAGCTCGAGCGCTATCGCTACCTGGACAATTTCGCGATCAACTTCCTCTCGGCGCGCTATGCGCTCGATTATCTGCCCTGGTTCGTCCTGGGCGCGATACTCCAGCGCATTCCGGCGCTCGACCGGCGTTTCGCCCGCTTCTCCTGGCCCTTGTTCCTCGCTGGGCTCGCCGCGAGCGTGGCGGTGGTCTTCGCCACGCGCTCGATCCAGCTGGTCTGGCGTCCGGTGCTCACCGGCGTCGCGGCGATCTGCCTCACCCAGGCCTCGCTCGGCGCGCTCGCCTATTTCATCGACGGCGAACGCCGCTGGGTGAAGGCGCTCGTCTCGGCTTCCTTCGTCATCTATCTGTTCCACGAGCCGTTGATCGTGCTGGCGACGCCGTGGATCGACCTGCTCCCGATCCCGATCTGGCCCAGATTCATCCTGCTCTGCCTGGCGGCCTTTCTCGGCTCCTACGGAATCTGGAAGCTGATCCGGCTGAGCCCGGCATTGCGCTATCTGTTCAACGGCGAGCGCGTGAAGCGCCGCGCCTAGCGCCGCGTCGAGAACTCGAACGGGCCGTCGAAGCTATTTCCGCCATCCCCGCGCAGGCGGGGTTCCAGGGCCGGGGGCAATGGCCGGGAGGCCCGCCTTGCCGTCTCCGGCGACCCTGCGCGGGATCGCGTCGATTGTCTCAAACTACCCGGGATCCCCGCCCGCGCGGGGATGACGGTGGAGAAGCGGGAATGACGGCGGACAATATGAGTCTCCAACCTGCACCGAGCTTGGGCTTGCCCGACTCACCGGCGCGTGCATTGTGCGCTTCACGATGCATGCGCCACTGAGCCAGCCCCCATCGAACGACCCCGCACCGCGAAGGGGAGGGTGGTTCTCGCGAGCGCTCGCGCCTCTCTTCCGCCGCCAGCTGGACAGGATCGATGCCGGCATCGCCAGCGGCAGCCTGTCACTTCGCCTGCCCGACGGCGCCACGCGCCTGCTCGGCGGCCGGGAAGCCGGGCCCGCCGCGATCGTCGACCTGCGCAGCTGGCGCGCGCTGCTCCGGCTCGCGCTCGGCGGCTCGATCGGCTGGTACCGGGCCTGGGCCCTTGGCGAATGGGCAAGCCCGGATCCGGTGGCGCTCTTCGCGCTGTTCGGCCGCAACCGGGCCGAGCTGGCCCGCCAGGCCCGGGCAACCGGCCCCTCGCTGCGCATCAAGCGCCTGATCCACGCGATGCGGCGCAACGATCGCAACGGCTCGCGGCGGAACATCCATTTCCACTATGACCTGGGCAACGACTTCTACCGGCTCTGGCTCGATCCGGGCATGACCTATTCGAGCGCGCGGTTCACCGCGCCCGGCCAGTCGCTGGAGGAGGCCCAGCGGGAGAAGCTCGCCGCCATCCTCGCCCGCACGGCCACGCGCCCGGGCGACGAGATCCTCGAGATCGGCTGCGGCTGGGGCAGTTTCGCGGAGCTGGCGGTGCGCGAGGGGCGCAGGGTCCATGGCATCACCCTGTCGACCGAGCAAAGGGCCTGGGCCGAGGCGCGCGTCCCGCAGGGCGCGCGCTTCACGCTTACCGATTATCGCGACGTCACGGGACGCTATGACGCGGTCGCCAGCATCGAGATGGCCGAAGCGGTGGGACGGGAATATTGGCCGGCCTATCTGGACGCGATCGCCGGGGCGCTGAAGCCGGGCGGCCGCGCGGCGCTGCAGATCATCACCTTCGACGACGCGTTCTTCGAGGACTATGCCGCGAACGTCGATTTCATCCAGGCCTATGTCTTCCCCGGCGGCATGCTGCTCTCGGAAACGCGGCTGCGCGCGCTCGCCGAGGCCCGGGGCCTGTCCTGGCGCGACCGCACCAGCTTCGGCGCCGACTATGCCGAGACGCTGCGGCGCTGGCGCGAAACATTCGACACGGTGGTGGAATCGGGTGAGCTTCCGAGTAAATTCGATAGCAAATTCATAAATTTGTGGCGTTATTATCTCATGTATTGCGAAGGTGGGTTCAGAGGCGGCGGGATCGACGTCGTCCAGCTCACCTTGGTGAAGGAGGAGGGGGTATGAAGAACTGGCTTCTGGCGGGCGCGCTGGCGCTCGGGGCGTTCGCGGGGCAGGGCGCGATGGCGCAGGCGGTCGCCTCGCCCGAGGTGCAGATGCAGCCGGGCGACAATTCCGGGCTGCGCAAGGTGGGCGCCGAAGTGCTGTTCTGGAGCCAGGCCCAGCGCGACCAGAATTTCCCGCACATGGAGAAGCTCTTTCCCGGCCATGTCGTCCAGGCCGGCGGCAAGGTCCATCCGCTGCCCGCCGGCAAGCCGCTGGCCTTTCCCGATGCCGATATCGACGCGTTCATCGCCCAGCAGAATGTCGCCGGGCTGATCGTGCTCAAGGACGGCAAGATCGTGCTCGAGCGCTATGCCCGCGGCTATTCGCGGCAGGGGCGCTGGACCAGCTTCTCGGTCGCCAAGTCCTTCACGTCGTCGCTGGTCGGCGCCGCGATCGGGGACGGCTTCATCAAGTCGGTCGACGAGCCGGTGACCCAATATATCCCCGAGCTGGCCGGCAGCGGCTATGACGGGGTGACGATCGCGCAGCTCCTCACCATGACGTCGGGCGTCAAGTGGAACGAGGATTATACGGACGCGAAGTCCGACGTGGCCCGGATGTTCCTCGAGCCGGTGCCGGCGGGGGAGGATCCCACCGTCTATTACATGAAGAAGCTCCCGCGCGAGTTCGCGCCCGGCAGCAAATGGGTCTACAAGACCGGCGAGACCAATCTGATCGGCGTGCTGGTGATGCGCGCCACCGGGAAGCCGCTCGCCACCTATCTCAGCGAGAAGATCTGGAAGCCCTATGGCATGGAGCAGGACGCGTTCTGGATGGTCGATCCGTCCGGCCACGAAGTCAGCGGCTGCTGCCTCTCGGTGTCGTTGCGCGACTATGCCCGGATGGGCCAGTTCGTGCTCGAGGGCGGGAAGGGCGCCGTGCCCGCCGGCTGGTATCGCCAGTCGACCGCCGCCCATGCCGATATCGGCGTGCCGGGCCGCGGCTATGGCTATCAATGGTGGACCTATCCGGAGGGCCGCTTCGGCGCCCAGGGCATTTTCGGCCAGACGATCCGCATCGATCCGAAGTCGAAGGTGGTG
Source organism: Sphingomonas sp. CBMAI 2297 (assembly GCF_029870595.1). Classification (GTDB taxonomy): domain Bacteria; phylum Pseudomonadota; class Alphaproteobacteria; order Sphingomonadales; family Sphingomonadaceae; genus Sphingomonas. The sequence goes on along the minus strand of NZ_JAPDIR010000009.1, from coordinate 16,608 downwards.
ATCGCCGTCTCGGCCGCCGCACCCAAGGCCTCGGACGAAGCCTATGGCAAGGCGCGCACGGCATTCCTTGACCGCCTGTTCGAGGCGGCGGCGAAATAGGCGTTACGGGCGGCCTCGGGCAGGATCAGGAGACGCTCGCGCTGCTCAAGATCCTGGCGCTGGAGCAGAAGGACATCGAGGCCGGGCGCTATCGCCTCGCGGATGAGGTCTTCGCCGATCTCAAGGCCAAGCTCGCCAAGCGCTGATGGCAACGTCCAGTTTCACGGTCTTCCTGACACATGAAGCCCGGAACGACCTTGAGGTGATCGGCGATCATATCGCGGATCACCATTCGGGCGAGGAAGCCTTCGCGACAGTCGAGAAGATCGAGGCACGCATAGCCTCGCTCGCCGAATTTCCCTTTCGGGGCAGCGTTCCACGCGAGCTTGAGGAGATGGGCGACCGCGACCATCGGCAGCTTCTCGTCGCGCCATATCGTCTCGGCTATCGGGTGCTCGACAATGCGGTTTTCGTCTTGCTCATCGCCGACGGGCGCCGCGCCACCGGCTGCTCGCCGCGCGCTAGCCCTCGACCCGCTCGAAATGCCCGGTCTCGAAGCCGGAGACCGCCAGCGCCGCGATCCGCGCGGCGACGGCCTCGGGCGCCTTCACCGTCGCCGGATCCTCGCCGGGAAAGGCGCGGGCGCGCATCCTGGTGCGGGTCGCGCCCGGATCGACGATGCCGACGCGCACCTTGCTGATATGCGCGACTTCCTCGCCATAGGTGAGCAGCAGATTCTCGAACGCCGCCTTGGACGCGCCATAGACGCCCCAATAGGCCCGGGCCGTGCGGCCCACGCTCGAGGAGACGCCGATCACGCGCGCACCGTCCGATGCCTTGAGCATGGGATCGAACGCCGCGAGCATCGCCGCCTGGGCAGTGACGTTGAGCGTCAGCACCTTGGCGAATTCCTTGAAGTCGATCGCCGGCACCGCGCTCAGCGTGCCGAGCGTCGCCGCGTTGAGCACGAGCAGGTCCAGTGCCGCCCAGCGCCCGGAGATCGCCTCGGCAAGGCGGGCGATGCCGTCATTCTCGGTCAGGTCCAGCGGCGCGATCGTCGCCGAGCCACCGGCCGCGAAGATCGCCTCCTCGACTTCCTCGAGCCCGCCCGCGGTGCGCGCAGTCAGGATCACATGCGCGCCCTGCCTGGCCAGCTCCAGCGCCGTCGCCGCGCCGATGCCGCGGCTCGCGCCGGTGACGAGCGCCGTGCGCCCGGAAAATGCCCCCTCGCGCATGCCTGGATCAGCCCACCCGCTCGTGGAGCAGCGCGAACTGGTCGGCCGGCGGGCCGTTCTCGTCCTGGTCGGTCAGCGCGGTCGGATATTCGCCGGTGAAGCAGGCATCGCAATATTTCGGATGGATGTCCGCGCGGCGCGCCTCGCCCAGCGCCTTGTACAGGCCGTCGATCGAGATGAAGGCCAGGCTGTCGGCATGGATGAAGTCGGTCATCCCGCCCACGTCGAGCTTGGCCGCCAGCAGCTTGGCCCGTTCCGGCGTATCGACGCCGTAGAAGCACGAATGCCGCGTCGGCGGCGAGGCGATGCGCATGTGCACCTCGGCCGCGCCGGCCTCGCGCATCATCTGCACGATCTTCAGCGAAGTGGTGCCGCGCACGATCGAATCGTCGATCAGCACCACGCGCTTGCCCTTGATCAGCTCGCGATTGGCGTTGTGCTTGAGCTTCACGCCCAGGTGGCGGACCTTGTCGCCCGGCTGGATGAAGGTGCGGCCGACATAGTGCGAGCGGATGATGCCGAGCTCGAACGGGATGCCGCTCTGCTGGGCATAGCCGATCGCCGCCGGCACGCCCGAATCGGGGACGGGGACGACCAGATCGGCCTCCACCGGTGCCTCGACCGCCAGCTGCGCGCCGATCGCCTTGCGCACCGAATAGACCGAGCGGTTGTCGCTGATCGAATCGGGGCGCGAGAAATAGACATATTCGAAGATGCAGGGCCGCGGCCCCACCGGCGCGAAGGGCTTGTGCGAGCTGATCTCGCCGCCCTTGACGATCACCAGTTCGCCCGGCTCCACGTCGCGGACATAGTCGGCGCCGACCACGTCCAGCGCTACCGTTTCCGATGCGAACACGATCGTATCGTCGAGCTTGCCCATCACCAGCGGGCGGATGCCCAGCGGATCGCGGCAGGCGATCATGCCCTCGGGCGTCATCACGATCAGCGAATAGGCGCCCTCGACCTGCTTGAGCGCGTCGATGAAGCGATCGATCAGCGTGCGGAACTGCGAAGTGGCGACGAGGTGGATGATCACCTCGGTGTCCGAGGTCGACTGGAAGATCGCGCCGCGGCGGATCAGGTCGCGGCGCAGGCGCATTGCGTTCGAGATATTGCCGTTGTGCGCGATCGCGAAGCCGCCGCTCGCCAGCTCGGCATAGAGCGGCTGCACGTTGCGCAGCGCGGTCTCCCCCGTGGTCGAATAGCGGACATGGCCGCAGGCGACATTGCCGTGCAGCGCGCGGATCACTTCGTCGCGGTCGAAATTGCCCGCGACATGGCCCATCGCGCGGTGCGTATGGAACTGGTGGCCATCGAAGCTGGTGATGCCCGCCGCCTCCTGGCCGCGGTGTTGCAGCGCGTGCAGGCCGAGCGCGACCGCGGCGGCGGCGCCGTCCATGCCGGATACGCCGAAAATGCCGCACTCTTCGCGCAGCTTGTCGTCATCGAACGGGTTCGTGGTAAGCATCAGCCCTCGAGGGGGTTGGGAACTGTCGAGCGGGCATATAGGCGCTTCGGCGCGGTTTGTCGCCGGTCTGTCACAAAGAAATGAACTTGCTGGCTTTTTCGTTGGTTTTTCAGGGCAGAAGGAGACGATCCATGCCCGGGCACGACCACGGACCGCAGATAAAGAACGGCGAACTCTACGAGAAACTCCGCGACGAAGGCGCCTCGAAGGAAAAGGCGGCGCGAATCGCCAACGCCCAGGCGGCGGGGACGCTCGACCATCCCGGCGGAACGCTGGAGAGCCGCTCGAAGGCGCAGCTCTACGACGAGGCGAGGAAGATCGGCATCGCGGGCCGCTCGGAAATGGACAAGGACGCGCTGGTGAAGGCGATCCGGGATCATAAGTGATCGTCATCCCGGCGGCCCGGAATGGATCCGGGGCGGGATCCCAGGCCGCAAGCGCCAGCGCAGGAGGCCCCGGCTTTCGCCGGGGTGACGAGTTGGGCTAGAACGTTCCGGTGGACACCAATCGCGAAACGGGCGCCCTGCTCGACCCGAAATATGACGCCGCCGGCCTGATCACCGCCGTCTGCACCGCGCCCGACGGTTCGGTGCTGATGGTCGCGCACATGAACGCCGAGGCGCTCCAGGCCACGCTCGACACCGGCGAGGCGACCTTCTGGTCGCGCAGCCGGGGCCGACTCTGGAAGAAGGGCGAGACTTCGGGCCATGTCCTCAAGCTGGTCGAGGCCCGCATCGATTGCGACCAGGATTGCGTCTGGCTCAAGGTCGAGCCGCAGGGGCCGGCCTGCCACACCGGCGCGCCGAGCTGCTTCTATCGCGTGATCGAAGGCGGAAAGCTGGTCCGGAAGTGAAGCGCGCCGGGCTGCTCCTCATGCTGCTCCTGGCCGCCTGTTCGGGCGGCACCAAGCAGGCCGACAAGGCCCAGCCTCCCCAGGACCTGGAAAAGGCCGCGATCGAGCGCGGCCTGATCCGCAACCCCGCCGATACCGATATCGCCGGCCTCTATGCCCGCGACACCGATCGCATCTGCATCGTTCCCGACGAGCAGCTCGGCTATCGGATCGGCGCGTTCGTCGATTATGGCGACCGCATCACCTGCAGCGGCTCGGGCCGGGCGAGCCGGGTGGGGGAGTCGCTCCATGTCGAGCTGGGCGAGGATGGCAGCTGCTCGTTCGACGCGAAATATGATGGCGACAAGATCGCCTTTCCCGGCGCGCTGCCCGATGGCTGCAACCGGTACTGCGCCAAGCGCGCCTCCTATGCCGGCCTGGAAGTCGTCCGGCTGAGCGAGTCGGCCGCCGAGGCCTCGGCGATGCGCGACGCCAATGGGCGCAGGCTCTGCGGAGGAGGCTAGGGCAGGGCTTTGTTCCCCACCGCCGTCCCGGCGTCCTGGTGCTCCGGCATATTCTACCATCATCGTCCCGCGAGCTCTCCCCGTATATTCTCCACTGTCATCCCCGCGAACTCTCCCGTCATCCCCGCGAAGGCGGGGATCCAGGGTAGCGCGGGACAATCGAAGCAATCGCGCTTGGGCTTGCCGGATACGGCAAGGCGAGCTTCGCGTCCTTGCTCCTGGCCCTGGATCCCCGCCTTCGCGGGCGTGACGGCGGAGAATATGCAGGGACGACGGGAGAGTTCGCGCGGGCAGGGGTGACCGTGGAGAGCAGCGATGCCGATGGAGGAACAGGCGTCCGCCAATCCGGCTCATACCCGAGGGCAGCCGGCATTTCCCCGCCGCTTCCAATGTTGGATTTCCCCTGAAACACTCGCGTCATGTCGATGCGCGAACATAGCCCATGTCACGCCCCTTGCGGGCGGCGCGCCGTCGCGGGCGCCGAACGGGGGCGAGGGGAGCCGCGCGCGATGGGGTCGGTACTTTCGCGACTTTTCGGCGCCCGAAGAGTTGACGTTCACGTAAAGGGAAGGTAATTTCCATGCCCATGAACGCACCAGCCTTTCCGCTCGAGGCCCTGGCGCCGATCGAATCGCGTCCGGACCGCGAATCCTTCACCATTTCGGACCTGTGCGCCGAATTCTCGGTCACCCCGCGGGCGCTGCGTTTCTACGAGGACGAGGGGCTGATCGGCCCCGAGCGCCGCGGCACCACCCGCATCTATTCGCACCGCGACCGCGCCCGGCTCGCCTGGATCCTGCGCGGCAAGCGCGTCGGCTTCAGCCTGGCCGAGATCCGCGAGATGATCGACCTCTACGATGTCGGCGACGGCCGCAGCACCCAGAAGCAGGTCACGCTCGAGCGCTGCCTCGAGCGGATCGGCCTGCTCGAGAACCAGAAGCGCGACATCGACGCGCACATCGCCGAGCTCCAGCAATTCGTCGAGCTGCTCAAAAGCAGCGACTAGCCCCCGAGGAACCTGAAATGCCCCAATATACTCCGCCGGTGCGCGACACGCGCTTCATCCTCGAGCAGGTGATCGGCCTCGATCGCTACGCCAATCTTCCGGGCTTCGAGAATGCGACGCCGGACACGGTCGACGCGGTGCTCGAACAGGGCGGCCAGTTCGTCGCCGAAGTGCTGTTCCCGCTCAACCATTCGGGCGACCAGCAGGGCTGCACCCGCCATGACGACGGCAGCGTCACCACGCCGGACGGCTACAAGGCGGCCTATGCCCAGTTCGTCGAGAGCGGCTGGGGCACGCTCAGCTTTCCCGAGGCGTTTGGCGGGCAGGGGATGCCGCACGTCATCTCCACGGCCTTTCAGGAGTTCATGATCTCCTCGAACATGGCGTTCGCCATGTATCCGGGGCTCACCCATGGCGCGGTCGCCGCGCTGCTGGTCAAGGGCTCGCCCGAGCAGCAGGAGAAATACGTCCCCAAGATGGTCGCGGGCACCTGGGGCGGCACGATGAACCTCACCGAGCCGCAGTGCGGCACCGATCTCGGCCTGATCCGCACCCGCGCCGAGCCGAACGCCGATGGCAGCTACGCCATCACCGGCACCAAGATCTTCATCTCGTCGGGCGAGCATGACCTGACCGAGAACATCATCCACCTCGTCCTCGCCAAGACGCCGGGCGCGCCGGAGAGCAGCAAGGGCATCTCGCTGTTCGTGGTCCCCAAGTTCCTGGTCAATGACGACGGCTCGCTCGGCGCGCGCAACGCCGTCTCGTGCGGCTCGATCGAGCACAAGATGGGCATCCACGCCAATTCGACCTGCGTGATGAACTATGACGGCGCCACGGGCTGGCTGGTCGGCGAGGAGATGAAGGGCCTTGCCGCGATGTTCATCATGATGAACGCGGCGCGGCTCGGCGTGGGCCTGCAGGGCCTGGGCGTTGGCGAAGTCGCCCTCCAGAACGCCGTCCAGTATGCGCATGACCGCCGCCAGGGCCGCGCGCTCACCGGTCCGCAGGAGCCGAACGAAAAGGCCGACACGCTGTTCGTCCATCCGGACGTGCGCCGCATGCTGATGGAAGCCAAGGCGCAGACCGAGGCGCTGCGGGCACTCTGCCTGTGGGGCGCGCTCCAGGTCGATCTCGAGCATGCCGCGGCTACCGAGGAGGAGCGCCAGCTCGCCGCCGATCTGGTCGGCCTGCTGACGCCGGTGATCAAGGGCGTCGGCACCGATATCGGCTACAAGGTCGCGACCGACAGCCAGCAGGTCTATGGCGGCCATGGCTACATCGCCGAATGGGGCATGGAGCAATATGTCCGCGATGCCCGCATCTCGATGATCTACGAGGGCACCAACGGCGTGCAGGCGATGGACCTGGTGGGCCGCAAGCTCGCCATGAACGGCGGCCGCGCCGTCCAGGCCTTTTTCAAGCTGGTCGCCGAGGAAGCGGCCGCGGCCAAGGGCGACGAGAAGCTCGCCGCGCTGGCGGAGGGCCTGGAAAAGGCGCTGGGCCATCTCCAGGGCGCGACCATGTGGCTCGCCCAGAACGGCTTCAAGAACCCCAATGACGTGGGCGCCGGCGCCTATCCGTACATGCAGCTCACCGGCACGGTGGCGCTGGGCCTGATGTGGCTGCGCATGGCCCGGGCCGCCACGGCCGCGCTGGCCGCCGGCGGTGGCGACACCGGCTTCTACGAGGCCAAGCTGGTCACTGCGCGCTTCTATGCCGAGCGCTTCCTTCCGGACGCCAGCGGCCTGCGCCGCAAGATCGAGGCGGGCAGCGAGACGGTGATGGCGCTCGATCCGGAGCTGTTCCGGGCCGCGTGATCGCGCTTCCAAGGGCCTCCGGCTGCGGCCGGGGGCCTGTGGGCGATGCGAGGGGGCTCGAAGGGCCCGATGCCGTCGGTTCCGGTGTCGTCGGCATTTTACATAATGTATATTATCGATCTCGCGGGAGGCGCTTCCCCCCATGGCGGCGTTCCGGCTAAAGGCCATGGAATAGCGCCGAGTTCATCCATGCCAGGGCAATCCCCGGGAGTACTCAGCCCGTTTGCAGGGAAATCCGGACCGCTCGTCGAATCCCGTCTGTCGTTCATCGCGCGCCGCGGCGATTGATAGAATGCTGCCCGCGGCCGGTCGAAGAGGACGACGCCCGGCCCGCTCCATCGAATATCCATGCGTCATCGCCCTCCTCCGGAGCGCGCGATCGGCCTGAACAACATGGGAATGATGTGATGCGTATAGCATATCTGGGATTGGCGTCCCTCGCCCTTCTGGGCTCGTCGAACGTCGCCGGCGCAACTATGATCGATTCCGGCACCGGCATGCATGGATCCAGCAGGATCATCGTCTCCACGCGCGATCTCGACCTTGCAAGCGATGCCGGCGTCAGGACGGCGCGCGCACGTGTCCGCCAGGCGGCGGCGCGTGCCTGCGACGCATATCCGCATATCGGCATCCTGCCGTCGGCCGAAAGCGAGCGCTGTCGCATCGCCGCGGTGCGCCAGGCCGACGCCAGGATCATGACATTGGCATCCCGCGTGCGTCAGGATCGTCTCGCTTCGGCCGGCATGGACAGCCGCATGCGGTGAGCGCGCTCCCCCGCCCTGCCACCGAACGGCTCTGGCGGGCTCACCGGCCCGCCAGGGCCTTCACGGCAGCCAGATAGGAACGGCCTATCCGGACATCCGCACCGTCGGCCAGCACCGCGTACCAGATGCCGAGCCCGTCATGGCGCAGCCTGGCGATGAAGTCCCGCCTGACCATGGTCGAGCGGTGGACGCGGATGAACCTGGCCGGATCCAGCCGGCGCTCGAGATCGCCCAATGTGCGATGGAGCAGGAAGCTGCGCGACCCGACCTGCAGGGACATATAGTCGCGCATCGCGTCGATCCGGTCGATATCGATTGCCGCGATGCGCACCATGTCCGAGCGATGGGGAACCCAGAATTCCTCGATCCGGTCGGCCTCGGCGGTGGCGCGGCGTTCGGAGCCGGCCACCTGCGTGCGCGCGCGCGCAACTGCCCGTACCAGCCCTTCGGACGTTACCGGCTTCAGCAGATAATCGACCGCCGCGACATCGAATGCCGCCAGGGCAAAGCCGTCAAAGGCCGTGCAGAAGACGATGGCGGGCGGCCGCTCCCCGGCACAGAGCGCCTTGGCCACATCCATGCCGTCCACCTGCGGCATGGCGATGTCGAGCAGCACAAGGTCGGGCGCCAGCGATTTTGCCAGCCGCAGCGCGACCTCTCCATCCGACGCCGTTCCCACCAGCGCGAGATCGGGAATGTGGGAGCAGAGCATCACCAGTCGCTCGATCGCGAGCGGCTCGTCGTCGACGATCAACGTCCGCAGGATGGGCTCAGCGTACATCGAAGGTCAGCGGCATTGCGAGGTCGACACGGAATCCCTCGGGATCGAGCGGGTGCACGCGGCAATAGCCCGCATCGCCGAACCGCGCGGCGATGCGATCGGCGACATTGCGCAAGCCCAGCCCCGTCCCTTCCTCCATCGCCTTGCCGGCCGCGCCCGGCTCGCCATCGTCCTGCACCGTCAGAAGCAGGAGGCCGAGCCGCTCGCTCGCGCGGATGCCGATCGTGACCGGGCGGCGCGACCGCGACACGCCATACTTCACCGCATTCTCGATCAGCGGCTGCAGGATCAGTCCGGGGACAAGCGCATCGCGCAGATCGTCCGGCAGGTCGATGGCCAGGCGCAAGCGATCGGGGAACCTGACCTGCTCGATCTCGAGATACAGGCGCTGGAGCCGAATTTCCTCCGTCAGCTGCACATCCTCGCTCGGATCTCCGACCAGGCTGGCCCGGAAGAAGCTCGAGAGATTGATGATCATCCGCTCGGCGGCGGGGCGCCTGCCGGCCATGACCAGCGTGGACAGCGAATTGAGCGTGTTGAACAGGAAGTGCGGGTTGATCTGATACCGCAATGCCCGAAGCTCGGCGGCTTGCGCCGCGGCGCGGAACGTGGCGTTCTTGCGCTCCAGCGCACCGACTTCCGCGGCATAGCGCAGCGCCAGGTAGAGCGCCGCCCAGCCGACGAAGAAGAAATAGCTGTTGACCGCGCTGTCCGCGATCATCTTGACCACCGCCATGTCGGCGTCGTCGGCGTTCGTCCCCCCAACCTGCACCATCATCCGGCCGGACCGCTGCCGCGCCGCGCCGGGCGGGTTGGCCGGGCTGTTCGCGGTCGCTGTCCAGGGGGATTTCAGAACGTCGAACACCACCCAGCTGACGGAAGAGAAGGCGAGCGCCGCGGGCGCGGCCAGCAGGCCCGCCGCGATCATGCCACGCCGCAGCGAGCTTGTCGGAATTCTGCGCAGGATCAGGTAGAGCAGGCAGGTGAGCCCCATGCTGAAGAGCATGATCGCCAAGCGCCGGGCCAATATGTCGAGTTGGCCGGCCTGCCCGATGACCGCCGAGCGCAGGGTCACGATGGCGCAATAGAACAGCCAGAAACCGGCGATCGACAGCAAGGCGACGCGTGGCGAAAGCGCGGGTTCTTCGTGCGGATCCGCGACATGTTCCTCGACCATGACGGATCATAGCGTCGTGGCCGCAGCCGTAGAAGAGGGCGCCGTGTCGCTGATCGAAGGCTGTCGGACGTTCATCGAAACCCGGAAGCGCCAGGCTCGCGGCCAGGTTCTGTTCGGATGGAACCAGATGAAAGGACTTGCCGTGATTCTTCCTACCGGCCGACGGCCACGGATTCTGCTGGCCGCCGCAACGCTGATGGCCGCCCTCGCCCCCTGCGCCGTCGCGGCGCAGGTCTCATGGCATGCCATCCTGGCCGATTCGGGCCGCCCGGATGCCGACAAGGCGCGCGATGCGGACCGCAAGCCGGCCGAGATGCTCGCCTTCGCCAAGGTGCGGCACGGCCAGATGATCGTCGATTTTCTTCCCGGGAAGGGCTATTTCACGCGGCTGTTCAGCCTGGCGGCCGGCCCGCATGGCGCGGTCTATGCCGTGACGCCCCAGATATTGCTCGACCGCGCCAAGGGCCGCCCGCTCCCGCCCCCCGTGTCCGGCGAGCCCGGCCGCGGCAATGTTCATGAGATCGTCGCCAACGACCGGCCGTTCGACCTGCCCAGCAAGGCCGACCTGATATGGACGTCGCAGAATTATCACGATGTCCATATCTGGCTTGGCGCCGCGGGCACGTCGATGCTGAACAAGCAGGTCTTCGATGCGCTCAAGCCCGGCGGCCTCTACGTCATCCTCGATCACGCCGGTGCGGCCGGCCTGGATGATGCCGGAATGGCCAAGCTGCACCGAATCGACGAGGCTCTGGTCAAGAGCGAGGTGGTCAAGGCCGGGTTCGTCCTCGACGGCGAATCCGATGCCCTGCGGAATCCGGCGGATTCCCGCGGGGCGAATGTCTTCGATCCCTCGATACGCGGCAAGACCGACCAGTTCGTCCTGCGTTTCCGCAAGCCGGGATAATTCCCTGCGCTACCGATGGAGCCGCCATTCCGCGAGGCTCGCTTCAGAGCCGGGCCGATCTCTCCAGGACGGACCATGAAGCGCTGGCATGGCGGCTCCCGTCCGGGTATCGGCGCATGCCCAAAACTGCCGGGCCCAACCGAAACCCCCATGTCATATCGGGCGCATATGCATCTGCCCGATGGTTTCGAGCCCCGCCCATTTGAGCGCGCAACGCACTGGCCTGCTTGAATATGTCGGGCGGCAGGTGCACGACTCGGCACTCAGCGAGGACATTGTCCAGGAAGCCTATCTCCGGCTGCTGATCTTCGAGGCGAAGCCCGACAGCAGCGTGAAGAATGCTCCCGCGCTGCTGCGTCGCATATCGCTGAATCTGGTCCGGGATCATTTCCGCCGCACCGGCAGGGCTCCGCTCGTCGAACTGTCCGACGCGATCCCCTGCCCCCAGCCGATGATAGATCAGCAATTGGCGCGCAAGCAGTTGATCGAGCTGATCGCGGGCATCCTCAAGACGATGCCCTCGCTCAGGCGGGAAGTCTTCATCCGCCGGCGGGTCCGCGGACAGTCGGCGGGGGAAGTCGCCCAGGCCTTGGGCCTTTCCCCCAGCGCCGTGAGCAACCATGTTGCGCGCGCCATATTCGATCTCGATTCGGCTATCGAGAAGATCGAGAAGAGAGGCGGCCCTGTCCGAGACTAGCGCCATAAAATGGGAAGCAGCCCAATGGATCGAGCGGCGCATGGGCGACGAGGCCTTTGACGAGGCCGCCTTCGACGCGTGGCTCGCCGGCGATCCGCGTTGCCGGCCTGCCTATGACACCATGTGGCGGCGCATCATGGGGTCGGACATGGACGCGGCGCTGCAAGCCTATGGCCGCGCGGGCGGATCGGGCAATGCCTGGCTGGTCGGCGGCGTGGCGGTCCTGCTCGTCGTGCTGGGCGGCTACAAGTCGCTGCCGCTGATCGCGCTGCATTTCGCCCAGCCGCAGGACTATGCTGTGGCGGACGGCAAGGTCCGTTCCGTCACCCTTGCGGACGGTACGCGGCTGACCCTGGGTGGCGGCGCGCGGGTGAAGGTCCGCTATACGCGTCATGACCGCGTGGTCGAGCTGACCCAGGGCGCGCTCTTCGCCAATGTCGTGCACGACGCGCAGCGCCCCTTCCGGATCGATACTGGAAACGCGCGTATCGTGGATGTCGGGACCAGCTTCGAGGTCTCGACCAAGCCGGGGAGCATCCGTGTCACTGTCGCATCCGGAGTGGTCCGGTTCGGCCGGAACGGGTGGTTCGACGCGCCGATCCAGCTTCGCGCCCGACAGGCCGCCATTCTGGACAAGGCGGGCCTGAACCGGGCCGCCGATGTGGCGCAGGACGAGGTCGCCCGCTGGCGCGGCGAGTGGATGGAATATAGGGGCACGCCGCTGCGGCAGGTTATCGCCGATCTGCAAAGCCTCTCGCCCCTGCCCATTGCCATCGCCGACGAGAGCCTGGCCGAGAAGCCGGTGAGCGGCCGGATCAGGCTGACCGATCCGGCCGGCCAGCTCGAGAACCTGTCGATCACCCACGCATTCCGGGTCCGCAAGTCCGAGGGTGCGCTGACGATATCGAAGCGCTGATCGTTCCGGCTTCCCTGCTCACGTCGCAACAAGGCTGAAGCAAAAAACTCTGTGAAGTTTCGGCGCGCGTCGCGTCTTTCCCCTGAGGTCGCTCAATCCGAGCCCAAAAGGGGGGAACAGATAGTGCCGAAGTCCAAGGGGTCGCTTAGTACGGGCGTTGCCGTTTTCGCTTTCGCCATCGGCGCCATTTGCGCCGCTCCGCCAGCACTGGCGCAACATGGCATCACGCTTCCGGCAGCCAGCCTGGAGGATTCGCTGAACCTGCTCTCGCGCCAGTCCGGCGTGCAGATCCTGGTCGACCAGAATCTGGTGCGCGGGAAGAAGGCGCGTCCGATCAAGAGCGTGTCATCCGTCGAAGCGGCGCTGGCGCAGCTCCTGCACGGAACCGACCTGACCTATCAGAAGCGCGGCGATGCGTTCCTGATCCTTCGCGGAGGCAATATCCAGCGCGCCAGAAAGGTGGCCGCCGGTCCGCGGCCCGAGGCTGTGAACCATAGACAGGGCCCGACCCTCGCCGCCGATGAGGGGCAGGAATCCGGAGATGCCGGCAGCGGCAACGACATCGTCGTCACCGCGCAGAAAATGTCCGAACGCCTGATTGACGTGCCGGCCGCCGTATCGGCTTTCACGGCGCAGGACCTGTCGGACCAGAAGATCGAGGGCGGCCCCGAACTGCTGCGCGCCATCCCGAACGTCTCCTTCTCGAAGGACAATTTCTCCGGCTATAATTTCACTGTCCGCGGGATCGGGACCAAGGCGATCTCCGTCACCGCCGACCCGGCCGTCGCGATCAGCTTCAACTACACGCCATTGATCCGCAACCGACTGTTCGAACAGGAATATTTCGACGTCGAGCGCGTCGAGGTGCTGCGTGGGCCGCAAGGCACGCTCTATGGCCGCAACGCGACGGCGGGTGTCGTCAACATGCTGCCGGCCAAGCCCAGGCTCGGCGCATGGGCCGGCGAAATCCAGGGCGAGGTCGGCAATTATTCCACCACCCGCCTGCGCGGGTTCGTCAACATCCCGCTTGGCGACACCCTGGCCTTCCGCGCCGCGGCCGCGTGGACGAAGCGCGACGGCTATGACTACAACACGGTGACGCAGAAGAATGTGAACGGCCGCGATCTCTATTCGACGCGGCTGTCGGCGCTGTGGGAGCCCGATCCGGCGCTGCGCTTCAGCTTCTTCTGGGAGCATTTCAACGAGAACGACGACCGCGCGCGCACCGGCAAGCAGCTGTGCACACGCGGCGAGACGCCGCAGAAGATCGACTATACCGACCGGAACGGCACCGCGCAGTCGCAGCCCGTGGTCGGCGCGTGGAGCATCGGCGCGCTGACGCCGGGATGCCAGCAAAAGACGCTGTATTCCGATGCCGCCTATGGCGTGCCCAATGGCCGCGGATTTCCGATCGTGACGGCGCTCACCCTGGCGCTGGCCGGAAACCGGGGTCCCTATGGCAGCTATTACACGCCGATGGGGCTCGATCCCTTCGGCACCGCCAATGGGCAGCAATCCCATGACCTGCGCGAGATCGGCACCTTCTACGACCCGAAATACCGGGCCCGGAACGACCTGTTCCAGTTCAATGCGGAGATCGACCTCACCGATCGCCTGCATTTCACGGGCCAGGTCCTGTACACGAAGGACTATTACAGCGCTTCGCAGGACTTTTTCCGGTTTCAGGCGGTGCCCTATTTCATCGCGCCGGAGCAATACGCTACCGGCGTCAAGGCAGCCTGGAAGCCCTATCTCGGCTCCCGGAACGGCCTTGGCACGTTCAAGGATCCGCAACTCGGCGAGCTGACCACGCCGGCGGCAATCGATCGTTCGGAGGCGCGCAGCGAGCAATGGGCGCAGGAGATCCGGTTAAGCTCATCCTTTGACGGACCGCTCAACTTCAACCTCGGCGCCAACTACCTGTCCTATGAGACCACCGAGAACTACTACGTCTTCAGCAACCTCTTCACCATCGCAGCGCTGTCCGAAGGTCCATATTGCGATGCCAAGGGCGTCGGCTGCGCCTATATCGATCCGAACCCCATCGACAAGATCAATGGCGAGGGGCACAATTATTTCCGAAGCATCCAGCAGCTCAAGACCAAATCCTGGGCGACCTTCGGAGAGATCTACTGGAAGCCCGCTCAGAACCTAAAGGTGACCGCGGGGCTGCGCTACACCGACGATCAGAAGCTGATCATACCCTATGCCACCCAATTGCTGAGCGATACCCGGGGGCTCAATAGCGGTACGGTCGATCGCGGCTATCCGGCGGATCCCGCCGAGACGATGCGATGGCGGCGCGTTACCGGCCGGCTAGCGCTGAACTGGAAGCCGCATCTGGCGTTCACCGACGAGACCGCGCTCTACGCTTCCTATGCGCGCGGCTACAAGGGCGGTGGCGACAATCCCCGGGGGCAGGCCGACAAGCCCTGCGGCCCGAACGGGCTGCCGGTGGCACCGGCACTGGTGTGCGGAACCTACACGCGGCTCCCCACCAACTTCAAGCCGGAGGAACTCAACACCTTCGAAATCGGCATGAAGAACAAGATTGCCGGCGGAAAGATCCTGCTGAACTTCTCCGCCTTCTTCAACGACTACAAGAACTACCAGATCTCGCAGCTGATCAACCGGGCGATCAATACCGAGAATCTCGACGCCATCACCTATGGCGCGGAGCTGGAAGCCGCCTGGATACCTTCGCGGCACTTCAAGGTCGGCGCGACGCTCGGATATCTCCGGACCAGGATCGGCAACGGGCAAAGCTCGATCGACGTGATGGACCGCGTGCAGGGCCATGACGAATGGATGACCGTCAACCCCTGGGCACAGAGCCCGAATACCTGCATCGCGCCCAAGGCGCTGGTCGCCGCCTATCTCAAGAAGGTCAATCCCAAGGACATCAACAGCACTTCGGATTCAGGGATCAACTTCTTCTGCGAAGCGCCTCACGTATTCGGATCCGCCGGAAATCCGTTTGCGCCCGGCGGGATAGGCCAGGCCCTTTACGGATTTACCTACAGCCCGACCGCGCCTTACGATCCGAGCAAGCCGGCGAACTATTACGGCCCCAACCCCTCCAACTACGGCGCCCCCAATAACGGCTATGGCTTCGCCGCCGATCTGAGCGGCCACGAGCTGCCCAACGCACCGCACCTCACCTTCAACATCGGTGCGGAATATACCGTGTTCCTCGACGATTGGCGGCTGTCGCTGCGTGGCGACTATTATCGCCAGTCGGCGAGCTTCGCCCGTGTCTACAACACCGACTACGACCGCCTGCGCGCCTGGGGCAACGCCAACCTGGCGATCACGCTCAGCCGCCCGGCCTCGGACCTGACGTACCAGTTCTACGTCAAGAACGTCTTCAACAGCACGCCGATCACCGACGCGTTCACCGGCCCGAACGAAGTCGGCACCTTTTCCAACGTGTTCACGCTCGATCCGCGCATCATCGGCTTCAGCGTGCGCGTCGGTATCAAATAAATACCCGCAAATTCAAAGATGTGGTCGCACATATAACCAGAAACTACCCGTGAAGGACGTGCCTTGTTTCAAATTCATCTCCATTGAAAAGGAAACTCACGATGAACATCTTCACCAAGTCTGTCGCCGCTCTCATCAGCATCGTTGCCTTCCAGTCGGCGGCCATGGCCCAGACCCTGTCGCCCGCCAACACCGCGGTGACGGCTTCGGGCCAGCTGACCCAGGACCTGAACGGCACCCTGACCACGGTGTGCAACGTCACCCTGAGCGGCACCACCGACTCGACGGGCATCACCTTCACCAGCTACACCGGCAGCGCCGCCAGCGGCCCGCTGGCGTGCGACGACGGCCTGGTGCTGCCGCTGCGCGTCCAGGCGACGTCGTCGACCAGCGTGACGATCAAGGACATGGCCGTCTCGACCCGTCTCGGTGACTGCGGCCCGCGCGACGTCGTCGGTCCGTGGAGCAACCTCACCTCGACCGCCGGCCCGCTCTCGGCCGCCCTGCCCGGCACCACCGGCTTCCTGGCGCTGATCGGCGGCGTCTGCAACGCCTCGGGCAGCCTCACCGTCTCGCCGGCCGTCACGATCAACTAACCCCCCAACTGGGCGATGCGGCGGCTCCACTCGCCGCATCGCTCCTTTGCTCAGCAAGGACAGCATGGATGCGCACGGGTTTTCGAATCTTGCAGCTCGCCATCGCCCTGCAGGCGATGGCCGCGCCGCTGCACGCCGCCGCCGGCCAGGACAAGCCCGCGTTCAGCGCCAGAACGCCGATCGAGCAGCTCGCCGCCAACCCCGCGGCAAAGGCGGTGCTGGAACGCGAGCTGCCGGGTTTCACGGCCCATCCGCAATATGACCAGTTCAAGGCGATGAGCCTGGAGACGCTCGAGGCGATGTTTCCCGACGCGGTGCCGCATGCGCGCGTGAAGGCGATCGACGCCGCGCTACGTGCCA
>NZ_JAPDIR010000008.1 GCF_029870595.1 Sphingomonas sp. CBMAI 2297 | reverse complement strand
ACGTCTCGCCGTTGGGATGGGAACACATCAATCTAACCGGGGAATATCGCTGGCCCAAATCCTTAGCGTAGGATTCCGCCCCCTCCCGCAAACGCCCCCTATAGCGAGACGCTGGCGGGCATGGTGCAGAAGATCGACGCCACCTTGCAGCGCGCCGACGCGCTGGTGACGGCAGCCAGGGACGGAGCAACGCCGCGTCACGTTGTTGACCGGATCGTAGCGGCAGGCGGTGACGCCCGCGCCGAGGACCGGCGGACGATCGCGACCGCAGCCGCAGAGCTGAAGGATGCAACTCGGGCGCTTCAGGGCGTCACCGCATCGGCGCGGCGGGGCTACGAGCAGAACCGCTGGTTGATGTGGACGGCGATCGGCGGAGTGGTGCTCGGCATGGTGCTTTGGGCGGCGTTCGCCGGCGTCGTCGCGCGTGCCGTGCCGGCGAGCTGGCAATGGCCGGAAAAGATGGCGGCGCGAGCGCTCGACCTGTCAATGTGGGAAGGCGGGCAGCGGATGATGCAGGCCGCCTCGCCCACCGCGTTCCGCGCGATCATAGCGGCCGACAGGATGGTGTTGGCCAATCGCGAAACGATCGAAGGGTGCAGCAAGGCCGCAGCCCGAACGCGCGAGACGGTGCGATGCACAATCAAAGTTGGTGCTAGCCTTGAGGAGCAGCAGGATAGCGACCGCTAGTTCCTATTCACTGCAACTCGATTTTGGCATGATTGCTGGCTCACTTTTTACTGATTTGCCCTGCTGGTTGCGCGAGCCGGCGCGCCAAGCTGCGACTATCAAATAGATACCTGCGGCAATCATCGGCACGGTGAGCCACTGACCCATATGAAGCCCTGTTCTGGCTGTGAAGCCGACAAGCTGGGCATCCGGCTCCCGGAAGAATTCGACAATGAAGCGAGCGAGCCCATAGCCAAGAAGGAACACGCCGACGAGCATGCCAGGGCGACGTCGGGCGTTGGTAAACCAGAAAAGGCACGCGAGCACGGCAAACAAGACCAGTCCTTCCAGCCCGGCTTCGTAGAGCTGGCTCGGGTGACGCGCGAGGCCATCGCGACTTCCGGGGAACACAATCGCCCAAGGCACATCGGTGGGCTTTCCCCAAAGCTCACCATTCACGAAATTAGCGAGGCGGCCGAAGAACAGGCCGATCGGCACGGTGCAGGCGACATAATCATGGACCCGCAGCCATTCGAGGCCGTGTCGTCGCGCGAACAGGATCAGCGCGAGCGAGACGCCAGCTGCACCCCCGTGGAACGACATGCCGCCGTCCCACAGCTTGAGGATTTGCAGGGGGTCGAAGATCATCTCAGGACCGTAAAAGATCACATAGCCGAGACGGCCACCGAGGATAACGCCCAACGTCGCGTAGAACACGAGATCGTCGGCTTGTGCGCGGTTCATCGGGGCCGCTGGTTGGGCCAGCAGCCGCAGCAGATACCACCACCCGGCAATGATGCCGGCGATATAGGCCAGCGAGTACCAGCGGATGTCGAGCGGGCCTATGGAGATGGCTATCGGGCTCAATCCGAGGCTGGCGAATGCGATATGGCTATCCAAGGATTGTATCCTGCCTGCGAGAAGCGGCGCTCGAGCGCGCCATGGGTTATTCCGGTGCGATTGAAGCGCCGGCATCCTTGAGCGCCGCAAACCCGCCGGGGACGTGGGCGACATTCTCCACGCCCATCTCCTTGAGTGATTTTGCGGCCAGCGCCGAGCGGGCGCCGGACCCACAATAGAGCACCAACCGCGATCCACTGGCGAGTTTGGCATTGTGGGTGGGGCTTTCAGGATCGACCTGGAATTCCAGAAGGCCACGCGGGACATGCACCGCACCAGCCACCAGCCCCGATTTTGCGACTTCCCCTGGCTCGCGGATGTCAACGAACTGGACCTTGGGATTGCCGACAAGTTTGGCTGCATCGTCAGGCGCGATAGTTTCGACAATCGCATTCGCTTCGGAAACCAGTTGTTTCGAGGTGCGTGTTGGCATCGACTTTCTCCTGTAAATGAACCTGTATCGGATGGCTCAGCCCTGCTCGGACTTGCCGCCTATCTGGCGCAGCATTTCCGGCAAATCTGTCGGGCAATCACCGCAAAGCTTGTTTGCCGGAACGGCAACGTCGATCTTCTTTGGGTAGGGAAGATCGAGAGCGGCCATGATCGCGACGAATTCCTGAACGGTCTTGCCCGCAAGGCGCGGGTTCCGTTCACGCTCCTGCGCCACTGTCGTGATGTGGCGATGATTGTAGTCGTGAGCCGGGTAGATCAGACCATCGCCCGGCAGCGTGAAAATCTTCTGCGTGACGGAGTGATAAAGGGTGGCGGCGTCACCGTTTTGGAAGTCGGTGCGGCCACAGCCGTCGATTAGCAGGGCGTCGCCGGTGAAGGCGCGAAGACCATCGGGCTGCTCAACCAGGTAGGTATGGTGGGCGTCGGTGTGCCCCGGCGTAAACAGCGGCTGAAGCTTGAGCGCGCCGACAGTCAAAGGCTGGTCCTCGGCGACCCCCACGTCAGCACAGGGAAGGCCGTCCATGGCGGGGTACGCGATCTTGGAGCCGGTAAGGCTGCGCAGATAGCAGGCCGATGTGACGTGGTCCGCATGCACATGCGTCTCCAACGTATAAGCCAGTTCGAGATCCAGTTCCTGAAGCGCGGCAAGGTCGCGTTCGATCGTTTCGAGGACAGGATCGATCAGGACGGCTTTGCGCGTCTCCGGGCAACCGAGGAGGTAGGTGTAGGTCGAGGACTCCGGCTCGAACAACTGACGAAAGATCATGATCGGTCTCCAATGGTGTCTAGCCGCCGATCCCGCCCAGGCTGCGGAACAGCATGTAGGCGGCCACGGCCAGCAGGACGAAAGCGAAGATGCGGGTGAGCAAGCCCTTATGATCGGCGAGCCGGATGGCGGTTTGCATGCCGGCGACGCCGCCAGCGACCCCGCCAGCGATGAAGAAGCCGGCCACGCGCCAATCCACGAGTCCTGACAGGGCATAGTTGAGGGCTGTCGCCGATCCGAACGTTCCCACCGAAAACAGCGACGATCCGACCGCGTTGAGGATGGGCATGCCGCTGCCGAGCATGATGCCGGGCACAATCAGGAAGCCGCCGCCGATGCCGAAGAACCCTGACAGGAGGCCGGCGAGAAGGCCGATCGCCACGAGCCGCACAGCGATGGGGCGCGTGATCCGCACGCCCGGGTCGCCGCCGCCGGATTTGCCGCGCAGCATGGAAACCCCCACCACGATCATCACGCCTGCGAACAGCACCAGGAGATGCTGACCCGCCACCATCTTGCCCAGGGTGGAGCCGATCAGGGCGCCTATGACGCCCGATGCCCCGAAGACGAGGGCGCAGGGCCACTTCACGGTTCCGGCCCGGGCGTGCTGGATCAGGTTGGCGAAGGCATTGGCGGCCACCGCCAGCGCGCTCGTGCCGATCGCGACGTGCGGGTCCTTCATGCCCACGACATACAGCAGCAACGGCAGGGCAAGGATCGAGCCGCCGCCGCCGATCACCCCGAGGGTAAAGCCGACGACGACACCGGATATGAGCGTGAGGATGTCGACCGGCGTCATGGGTTTGCCCCGGGCCTGGCTGCGCGATAACGTTCCTGAAGGGCGAAGACGCCCATGCCCGCCAGCATCGCCACGACGAACACCAGCGCCGCCGGCGCTCCGAGGCTCAGGGCGACCAGGGCCGGACCAGGGCAGTAGCCGACGAGGCCCCATCCGACGCCGAACAAAGCCGCGCCCGAGAGAAGCTTCTTGTCCAGGGACCGGGACGATGGCCCATTGAACGCCGGTGCGAAAAGCGGAGCATCGCGCCTTCGGCCGAGTGCAAATCCCAACGCTGAAACCATGACGGCCGAGGCCAGCACCAAGGCAAGGCTCGGGTCCCACGACGGCGCGGCGACATCAAGAAACGCCAGAACCTTGCTGGGGGCTATCATGGCGGAGACGATCAGGCCGAAGCCGAAAATGAGCCCCGAGGCGAGCGCGATGAGCAGCTTCCTCATTGCTCAGAGTCCGATGACGTGTCGGGCGACGTACACAGTCGCGGCCGCTGTGATGAGGAAGACGCCTGTCGCGGCGAGCGAGCGGGGCGAGAGCCTCGCTATTCCGCAGACGCCATGCCCGCTGGTGCAACCACTCCCGAGCCGAGTCCCAAATCCCACCAGAAGGCCGGCTGCGATCACGACGGCGACTGGGGCCGGCGACGTGAGGTCCGGTAGCAGGCCGCCCGCCGCCCGGTAGAGCAAGGGCGCGGCGAGCAGGCCGACCAGGAATGTTGCGCGCCAGGCCATCTCGCCGCGGACAGGCGCAAGCACCCCGCCGACGATGCCGCTGATTCCAGCGATGCGCCCATTGGCGATCCACAGGAAGGAAGCCGAGAGGCCGATTAGCGCGCCGCCCACGATGGCCGAGAATGGGGTGAAACCCTCCATCGTCAGGATTCTCTGCTCTCAGCTTCGTCACCGGCGCAAAAGAGTGCGTAGAGTTCCGTCAGGATCGGCAGCACGCGCTCGGACGTGATGCGGTAGAATATCGTCGTTTTCTCCCGCCGTGTTCCGACCAGGCCTTCGTCGCGCAGCGTGGCCAGATGGCGGGACAAATTCGACTGTGTCAGTCCGAGGCGTTCGCCCAGATCGGTTACCGACAACTCCCCGCCGAGCAGGCTGCACAGGATCATCAGACGGTGCCGGCTCGCAAGCGAACGGAGGAACGCTTCCGCTTCGCCGGCCTTTTCCTCCAGAAGCTCCGGAGACATTTTAACGAGGGAAGGTGGCACAGTTGCTCCAAACATCTTATATGTAGCATATATGATGGAGTGGTGTTCGATCAAGCGCCAGCTAGGAGGTTCCCCCCGTGAGCTACTATTTCGCCAAGCCATCGAGGCTCCTTCGAAGCGCCGGAGTGCGAGGTAACCCCATGCTGATCGACCAGGCTGTCCGTATCGCTTCCGAGCTGCGCTGCACGCTGGGACAGATTTAGATGCTCGATCGACGTTCGCTGTTGGCTGGCGGAGCGGCATTGTTCGCAACCACCGCTTGCTCGCGCTCCACGCCGGGCCTCGGCGGGGGAGGTGCAAACCCGCTTCCGATGCCGCCGCTGTTGGACGCACGGCCTGGCCGCTCATTCGCGCTACGGGTCCAGTCCGGAACGACTTCATTTTATCCAGGCCGGCCGAGTGACACGCTCGGGTATAATGGCAGCTATCTCGGACCGACGATCAGGGTGCGCCGTGGCGACGACGTGGCGGCTGTCGTGACCAACGGGCTCAACGCGGACACGACTGTGCATTGGCACGGGCTTCTGATCCCCGGAGAGCTGGATGGCGGCCCCCATCAGATCATCGCGCCGGGCGCGACCTGGCGGCCCACGCTCCCGATCCGGCAGCCCGCAGCGACCCTCCTTTATCACTCACACGTCCATGGGTTGACGGCCGAGCAAGTCTATTCGGGCCTGGCTGGGGCGTTGCTGGTAACCGACGACGAAGAGCAGGGCCTGGGGCTCCCGTCAGAATATGGCGTGGACGATCTGCCCCTGCTCATCCAGGATCGCCAGTTCGAAAATGGTCGCCTTGTCATGCCAGGCGGCATGATGGTCGCCATGCAGGGCCGGCGCGGCGACACGATCCTTGTGAACGGCGCGGTGAATCCGCTGGCGGCGGTGCCAAATCGGTTGGTTCGCCTGCGGCTCGTCAACGCATCGAACGCGCGGATTTATGAGCTGTCGTTTTCCGATCGGCGGAGCTTTCACTGGATCGGAACCGAAGGGGGGCTGCTCGAACACGCAGTGGCATTGGAAGCCATAACCTTGGCGCCGGGCCAACGTGCCGAGCTTCTCGTGGACTTCACGGACGGTAGGTCCGCCTCGCTGGTGACGGCGGCTGATACCAACAGCTCGATGATGGGCGGCATGGGTATGATGGGGCGTGGCGCCCGAAGGACCGATGCCGCGGCACCAGCGACCGTGCTGCGGTTTGAACCACGGCCGTTGGGACAGGCTCGTGCCAGCGGCGTCGTGCCGACCCTTCTGGCATCACGAACTGGGCCCGACGCCAGCAAGGCGGTGCGCCGTCGCCCTCTGAGCCTCAACATGGGCATGGGCGGCATGATGGGCTCAGGAAGCGGCGGTGGCGGCCTTACGATCAATGGCAAGCCATTCGACATGAATCGCATCGATGAGACGGTGAAGCTAGGCTCCACCGAAATATGGGAGGTGTCTGGCGAAATGATGCGCCACCCGATCCATATTCACGGCGTCCACTTTGATGTTCTCACCCGCGGTGGCGGGCAGCCCGATGTTCTCGACCAGGGGCCGCGCGACACGGTCCTCGTCAAGGAACCGGTGGAGCTTCTCATCCGATTTGATCAGCCGGCCAAGAGCGCTCCCTTCATGTATCACTGCCATATCCTTGAACATGAGGATAATGGAATGATGGGCCAGTTCAGTGTTGCGTAGGCGTAGGCTCCCACTTCTGGAGAGTTTATGCAGCGCCTACCGTCCAACAGGAGAGCAAGGTTGCCAAAAAGAGCTTTCGCCACATTTCTGCTCGCGGCAACGATGCTGACCGGCGGCACCTCGCTAGCTGCACAGGATAATCTGGTTTATCCCGTAATACCGGGATTTGGCGGGATCGTGGCCGTGCCCAGTGCTGCCGAGCGGCCCGATCCCAAGCTTCGCTACCGCGTCTTGTTCAATGTCACCAAGGCCGCAAGCTCTCCCGACAAAGTGAATCCCAGCCTTGAGAAGGTCGCGCGCTTCGTGAACCTGCTAGGCGCGGACAAGGTCCATCCGGCTGGTGACATCGCCGTCATCATTCATGGTCCCGCGACCCCGCTCGTCCTGCAGAACGCGCCATATGCGGCGCGTATGAAGGTAGCGGCCAAC
Source organism: Sphingomonas sp. CBMAI 2297 (assembly GCF_029870595.1). Lineage (GTDB taxonomy): Bacteria > Pseudomonadota > Alphaproteobacteria > Sphingomonadales > Sphingomonadaceae > Sphingomonas. The sequence continues at coordinate 202,997 of NZ_JAPDIR010000008.1, read as the reverse complement.
CCGAACGCTGCGCTGATTGCCGCTCTCCAGAAAGCCGGTGTTTCAATCCGCGTTTGCAGTCAGGCCATGGTCGGAAATGAGATCATGCCGAACCAAGTGGCTTCGGGCGTTGAGATCGATGATTCGGCGCTTACAACCTTGGCGAATCTACAAATCCGGGGTTACGCGCTCATCCCGGATTGAAAGGAGCGATACCCCCTCACCCGCAGCAGCCCGCCACGGTCCCGTTCGCCTTCGCCTCCTGAATCGGAGGGCATGGGACATCGCCGAACGAGCAGAACACGCAGCAGTCGCCGGCCAGGGGCCGCAGCACCGCCGCGCAATGTCGGCAATCATAGAAGAACTGGCAGGCGTTGGTGGGCATCGTCTCGGTCGCGACACCGCCGCACTCGGGACAGGTCAGCGTGGAGGTGAGCTGCATCAGGAAAGCGCCTTTATAAGCGGCGCTTCAATGCGATCCCATATCAGCGCGGTCAGCGTCAGGGTCGTGCCGATCGTGAGCATGATCGGAGTTGCGCGGGACGGTAGGGTCACGGTGCAGGACCGATCCGCAGCGCAGGTCCTCCGACGCCGCACATACGCCCACCACCCGGCAGCCAGGCCGACGAGGGAAAGCGCCGTCAGGGCCCAGCGCAGAGGCATCAGCGCGGCGAAGGTGCTCGACAGGCCCGCCCCCACGCCCAGCGCCGCCAGCGCGAGCGGCAAGACGCAGCAGGATGCGGCGGCTAGGACCGCGCCGAAGCTCGCCAGCGCACCCAGGGCGGATAGCCCCGCGTCGGCGCGGCGTGGCGATGCGGAAGCGGCCAGGGTTTCGTGCGGCAAAATCCTTTTATTCATCAGTCGTCTCCGGCGGAATAACCCCCTAATGCCTCCTGTAGCGGCTACAGGAGCAAGCGAATTATGAGGGATGAGAAAGGCCTAGCTATCGGCGAGTTGTCGCGCCGAACCGGCGTGAACATCGAGACGATCCGCTATTTCGAGCGCGTCGGCATTGTGGCGACCCCACCCCGCACGAGCGGGGGCCGGCGAGTATATGGGGCCGGCCACGTCCGCGTCCTTGGATTCATCCGTGGCGCGCGTGAACTCGGCTTCACCCCGGCCGAGGTGCGCGCGATCCTGTCACTTGGCGGTCCCGCGCAGGCGTCGTGCAGTGAGGTCCGCGAGATCGCGGCCCACCACCTGGAGCGGGTTCGCGCGAAAATGGCAGACCTAGCGCAACTCGAAAGCCTGCTTGCCACGACGATCGACCGTTGCGAGGGCGACGGGGCGGCGAGTTGTGCCGTGATCGAATTGCTTGACCAATATACAACCACTTAGGTGTCAAAACCGGTCGGGGCTGTTGAAAAAAGGCCGGGTGATCCGATCGCGTTCCTAACGGGTTCCCTGCTTCGACACATCGGGAGCAGCGGCCATGATGGGTGAGCAACAGCGAGGCGGCAAGGGCGCAAGCTGGCGGGCGCTGGGAGCGATGATCCCCGCCGATCATATCCTGCACAGGATAGACGGGCTGATCGACCTGGGTGAACTGCGCGATGCGCTCGCGCCGCACTACAGTTGCCGTGGGCGTCCCTCGATCGCGCCTGAATTGCTGGTCCGCATGGCGCTGATCGCTCGCCTCTATGGCATCACGTCGGAGCGCCGTCTGTGTGAGGAAGTCCGCTTCAACCTCGCCTATCGCTGGTTCTGCCGATTGCCGCTCAACGCGCCGGTGCCGCACCACTCGACGTTTAGCAAGAACCGGCATGGCCGATTCCGCGATGCTAGCATCTTCCGCATCCTGTTCGAGCAGACGGTGCGGCGCTGCGCCGATGCGGGGCTGATCGCCCACAAGGATGCCGCAATCGATGCATCGTTCGTCGCGGCCGATGCAAGCTGGCAGCGCAAGATGCGGGACGCCGACATGGCCGCGCCCCGGCTTCCCCGCCCGGTTTGTGAATGGCTGGCGGATCAGGCCAATGCTCCACCGCAGGAACATGGCGTACCGCGTGGCAAACCGGCCGAGGTGTCACGCACCGATCCGGCGTCGGCATGGTCGGCGCGCACGGCGCGGGGCCGGTTCGGCTATGCCTTCAATGTCCTGATTGACACGCCGGGAGGGGTGGCGATCGACGTGGAGGCCAGTCCCGCCCGCTTCGCCGCGGAAGTCGATGCGGGGCGGACCATGCTGGCACGGGCCGACAATCGGTTCGGCTATCGGCCAAAGCGTGTCGCGGCCGACACCGCCTATGGCAGCGCTGCGTTCCTGGCGTTCGTCACCGATCGCGGCACCATCCCGCATATCCCGGTGCTGGAACGATCCGAACAGACCAAGGGCAAATTCCCCCGCGAAGCCTTCCGCTATGAGCGGGAGCAGGACCGCTATGTCTGCCCCGCTGGGAAGATACTGCCCTTTCGCGGTGCCGATCGTCGGGCGGGCTTTCTCCGATACAGCGCCAGTCCTGCCGATTGCCGCGCCTGTCACCTCAAACGGAAATGCACCGCAGGCAGCAACAGGTCGGTCACGCACAGCGAATATGAGGACGTGCGTGAGATGGTGCGCGGCGAGATGCAGACGCCGCTATTCAAGCGGTCGATGCGGCTGCGCCGGGGTGTCGAGCGGGTGTTCGCCGATGCCAAAGGCAAGCGAGGGCTGACCCGCCTGCACCTTCGCGGACTGCGCGGTGCCGAAGAAGAGTTTCTGTTGGGCGCGGCCATTGCCAATCTCGTGCTGTTAGCCCGCACCGACGCAAGACCGGCCCGGAACCGTCGCCCGCCCCCGGTGCCGGAACGCATCGAGCGCATGGCCCGGATCAGCCGTGGCCGGTTCGAGCAATCCTACTACGCGACGATCTTCTGACGCCGGTTAGCCGGGTTCGCGCTCGGCCGCAGGGAAGTGGCGATAGAAGGTAGAACGGCCGACCTGGAGCAGCTTCGCGACCTTCGCCGGTTTGTCGCCAGCCTTGAGCAGCTTGCGGGCGGTATCGAGCATGTCAGGCGTCATGACCGACTTGCGGCCTCCGCCCGTGCCGCCCTTGGCCCGTGCCGCTGCCAAACCGGCAATCGTCCGTTCCTTTATCAGTTCGCGCTCCATCTCCGCGACAGAAGCGAGGATATGGAACAGCAGACGGCCCGATGGGGTTGCCGTGTCGAACCCGTCCGTCAGGGACCGGAAATCAATCTTCCGAGCGGACAAGTCCGCCGCCAGTTCGATCAGGCCCCCGATCGATCGGCCAAGGCGATCGAGCTTCCATATCACCAGCGTGTCACCGGCCCGCACGAAATTGAGAGCTTCGGTCAGACCGGGACGGTTCAGCTTCGCGCCGCTCACCTTGTCGGTGAACAGCTTTTCACAGCCAGCCTTGGTCAGCGCATCGGTTTGTAGCGTCAGGTCCTGGTCGGAGGTCGAGACACGCGCATAACCAACCAGCATGAGTCCCGTTATCCCATCTCAAACAGCGAATTTCGGGACTCATATTTCGGGAACATATTTTGGGAAAGCCCCGGCGGGCATACAGCGGATTTTTGTGTCGGTCACGGTCGTCCCGTTGGAGGTTCCCAATCGGGAAGGCTGATAACCGGCTCACCCATGGAATAAACCCGGACGAGCGTCGTCTATGCTTTCAGGACTGATGCGCCGGAGGCTTATGCGTAGACGATATTGGATGCTCGGTCTGACTGCTTCGGCCCTGCTCACAGGCGCAGTCGCGGCCGCCCCTGCCGGTGGTTACGCCAGCATGGTGGCTGCCGCGATGGACCGGATGATGGCGGGCATGATGGTCAAGCCGTCCGGCAACGTCGACCGCGACTTCGTCACGATGATGCTCCCGCATCATCAGGGTGCGATCGATATGGCAGTGGCGGAGCTGCGCTACGGCCATAACGAGCAGCTCAAGCGCATCGCGCAGGAGATCATCATCGATCAGCAGCAGGAGATTGCCGCTATGAAGTTGGCGATCGGTCAGCCGCTACCGCCTTCGACGCCGGCCCCGACGCAGGGCGGCGACCACCACAGCCCTATGGAGCACTGACATGATCCGGACCATCCTGCGCTCGGCCGCCTTGCTGATGAGCGCCGCACCGGGCCTCGCCATGGCGCAGCAGGCGCCGTGGAACGCCAAGGACATGCCCGTCAGCCACCGCGACCGCGTCTATGCGTCCGAACAATTCTCCAACACGGTGTCGGTGACGGACCCGGCCGACAACCGGCTGCTCGGCGTCATCAAGCTCGGCGATCCGCAGCCGATGAACTTCTCCCCGCTCTACAAGGGACAAGTGCTGGTCCACGGCCTGGGCTTCTCGCCGGACGGGAAGACCTTGGCGGTCGTGTCGATCGGATCGAATGCCGTGTCGTGGATCGACACCGCCACCAACACGGTCAAACACACGACCTATGTCGGGCGCAGTCCGCACGAGGCGTTCTTCACGCCGGACGGAAAGGAGGTCTGGGTCACCGTTCGCGGCGAGGACTATATCGCCGTGCTCGATCCCGCGACGTACAAGGAAACCGGCCGCATCAAGACGCCCGGTGGTCCGGGTATGACGATCTTCTCGCCCGATGGGCGATACGGCTATGTCTGTTCCTCGTTCAATCCGGTGCTGGCCGTGTTCGATGTCGCAACCCACGCACAGGTCGGACAGGTGGCGCAGCCGAGCCCATTCTGCCCCAACATCGCCGCGACGCCGGACGGCAAGCAGGCGTGGTTTACGCTAAAGGACATCGGCAAGACGGTCGCATTCGATGCCAGGCCACCCTTCACAATCCTCAAGGTGCTGGATACCGGGCCGATCACCAATCACGTCAACTTCGCCCGCACGGCCAAGGGGCAGTTCGCCTATGTGACGGTCGGCGGGGAGAATGCGGTGAAGGTGTTCCGCACGTCCGACTTCACGCTGGTGGCAACCATTCCAGTCGGCAAGATGCCGCACGGTGTCTGGCCGTCCGGCGACGGTCGGCGCATCTATGTCGGGCTGGAGAATGCCGATGAGCTGGCCGCGATCGACACCGCTGGCAACACGGTCGTCGCTACCGTGCCGGTCGGACAGGCACCGCAGGCGATCGCCTATGTGCCGAACGCTGTTCCGACAGGCCCCGGCACCGACAATCTCCAGCCGCTCGGCACGGCCGGCAAGGCGTTGCATCTGACTATGGGGCCGATCGGCGGCAAGGGTGCGGCAAGCAGCATCACCCTCTTCGACCAAGGCATCATTCAGGTCGTGCAGAGTGCCGTTACCGGTTTGCAGCCCAAGAAGCCCTACATGCTCGTGCTGACCGCCAACGCGGATGGTAGCGGCGCTGTAGAGCCGCTTGCCAACTTCATGAGCAACCCGGCGGGTGCGGCGATCGTCAACGCGTCGGGTCCGATCCGGCAGATCGTTCAAGGCAGCACCGCGACGCCCCGCCGTTTTCTGGCGGTCGCTGAGGTGGTGAACGGCGCGCCGGGACGCATCGTGCAGGTACAGCGCGACTGACATGGACCCGCTTGCCGCCGCGATCGAGCCCCTGATCCCCGGTCTGCGCCGCTATGCCCGGTCGTGGTTGCGCGATCGGGCAATGGCAGATGACGTGGTGCAGGATTGTCTCGAGCGCGCGGTCGGGCGCTGGCGACAACGACGCGGGGCGGAGGTGCGCCCATGGGTCTATACGATCCTGCACAATCTGTTGGTCGACCATCAGCGGCAGCATAGCCGGCGAGGCACAGCGGTTCCGCTCCACCTCGTGGACGACGCCACGCTCGGCCGTCCGGCCGATCAGGAAACAGGCCTACACCACCGCGACCTGCTGCGCGCCCTTGATGCGTTGCCCGAGGAGCAGCGAACGGTGCTGCTCCTCGTATCGGTCGAGGGCCTGCCCTATGCGGAGGTCGCTGCCGTTGTCGGCGTGCCGCTGGGCACGGTGATGTCGCGCATATCCCGGGCGCGCGACCGACTGGCGACCCTCCTCCGGGAGGGTGAACGGCCGCGATTGAGGAGCGTGCAATGACCAGCCCGATCGGCGAGGACGATCTGGCCGCATGGATCGATGGCAGGCTGTCGCCCGAGCGGCAGCGCCTGGTCGACGCCTATCTTGAAGGCCAGCCGGACCTGCATGCCCGTTTGCGGGAACAGGCGGAGCAGGCGCGAGCCCTTGCATCCCTGTTTGCCCCGATCGCGGATGAACCGATCCCGGCGACGATGCGCGTCGCAGCCATCAGGGGGCGGCAACGTCAGCCGCGATGGCAATTCGCCATCGCCGCGTCACTTCTGCTGGCGGTCGGGTTTGGCGGTGGTTGGTCGAGCGCGAAGTGGAGCGGTGAACCCCGCGCAGGCATCGCGGCGCTGGCCAACGAGGCGAGTGACAATTTCCGTGTCTATGCCGCCGACCGGATACGACCGGCGGAGATCGGTCCGGATCAGCGCGCCATGCTGATCCGATGGACCTCCGCCCGTTTGGGTGAGCGCGTCACCATCCCGGACCTCAGCACAGCCGGCTATCGCTATGGTGGGGGGCGACTGGTCGCGACGCCTCACGGCCCTGCGGCACTGCTCCTCTACGACGGACCGCAAGCGTCGAAACTCGCGGTGCTGACGAGGCCTATGCAGATCGACAAGACTGCGAGCATGACCAGCACGTCCAGCGGGACCATGGGCCGGGTCACATGGGCAGTCGACGGGATCGGCTATAGTGTGGTGGGCGAGCGGCCTGCGGCCGAGCTGCATCCGATTGCCGATGAAGTCCGGCGGCAGGCCGATGCGGCGCTGGTGTCCTGATAGCGCCCTTGCTGCTCCTCAGCGCCGACAGGCACCGGGCGGGCCAGCGCGATCAGGGCTTGCGCTCGGCATCCTTCCTGGCGGCCTCGGCCGGCGTCAGGCGGGCTCGCTCGCGGATGTGGCGTTCCAGCGGCGCGCCGACGAACAGGACGAGCATCGCAAGGATCACCCCGCCAGTGATGAGCGGTCATGGACGATCAAACGTCGCAGGCCCGCCTAACGCTCCAAGTCTTCGAGACCATCGCAGACGAAAGGCTGCCGATCATTCCGATATCCAGATTGGAATGACCATATCAAACGGTTGGTCGTATCGATCTAAGTACGCGATATATGCTGCATGACCCTGGAGCAGCTCAGAATCTTCGTCGGTGTCGCGGAGCGCGAACACGTCACCAAGGCAGCGGAGGTGCTGAACGTCACGCAGTCCGCTGCCTCCGGCGCGATTGCTGCCCTCGAAGCGCGCTACGGGGTTCCTCTGTTTCACCGCGTCGGGCGTGGCATCCAGCTGACCGAAGCAGGCCGCGGCTTTCTGGAGGAAGCGCGCGCGGTGCTGGGGCGGGCAGCGCATGCCGAGACGATGCTGGCGGACTATGCCGGGCTTGCCCGTGGTTCATTGCGGATCGTCGCCAGCCAGACGATCGCGAGCTACTGGTTGCCGGCAAAGCTCGCCGCCTTCCACGAACGCCACCCGCAGATCGCGGTCGAACTGGCGATCGACAACACCGAAGGTGCGGCAGCGCAGGTCCTGAGCGGCGCGGCGGAGCTCGGTTTCGTCGAGGGCGAGGTGGACGAACCGGCGCTCGCCCACTGGCATGTCGGGCGTGATCCGATGGTGCTGGTCGGCCGCGAGGACACCGGGCGCGTCGACGAGGACTGGCTGCGCACTGAACGCTGGATCGTCCGTGAGCTGGGATCGGGTACGCGCTCGACCTTCGAGGACGTGCTGCGAACGCGCGGGTTTGATCCGGCCCAGCTGACGATAGCGATGACGCTGCCGTCCAACGAGGCGGTGCGCACCGCCGTCGAGGCGGGTGCCGGCGTTGCCGTCTTGTCGCGATTGGTCGTCGCGCGCGCGCTCAAGGCCGGTGACCTTGTCGAGCTGCCGCTCGGGCTGCCCGACCGCGCCTTTCACGCGCTGCGCCACAAGGAACGCTATCGCACCCGCGCGGCCGACGCGCTGACGGACCTCATCAAGGAGCAGGTCGCATGACTGCCGACACGCACTCCGTTCTCAGCGGCCTCAAGCCGCTCAGCCGGCTCGATCATCCCCGCGAGATGATTCGTCAGTTCACGCCCAACTGGTTCGCCGCGACGATGGGCACCGGTATCCTCGCGCTCGCGCTGCCGCAGGTGCCCGGCATCGGGCCTTCGCTTAAACCCGTCGGCGAGGTGTTGTGGTTCTTCAATATCGCACTCTTCGCGCTGTTCGCCGGCCTTTATGGCGCGCGCTGGGTGATGTTCGGGCACGAGGCGCGGCGCATCTTCGGGCATAACACCGTGTCGATGTTCATCGGCACCATCCCGATGGGCCTCGCGACGATCATCAACGGCTGCCTCGCCTTCGGCATCGCACGGTTCGGGAATGGCATCGTACCGGTCGCACACGTCCTGTGGTGGATCGACGCCGCCATGTCGCTCGCCTGTGGCGTGCTGATCCCGTACATGATGTTCACCCGTCACGAGCACAGCCTGGACGGCATGACCGCGGTATGGTTGCTGCCGGTCGTCGCTGCCGAAGTGGCGGGCGCCAGCGGCGGGCTGCTCGCGCCGCATCTGGCCGATCCTCACGCGCAGCTCGTCACGCTTGCGACCTCCTATGTGCTGTGGGCCTATTCGGTGCCGGTCGCGTTCGGCATCCTCGCCATCCTCATCCTGCGCATGGCGCTCCACAAACTGCCGCAGGAGAGCATGGCGGCGTCCTCCTGGCTGGCGCTGGGACCGATCGGCACGGGTGCTCTGGGCATGCTGGTGCTCGGGGCGGACGCGCCGGCTATCCTCGCGGCGCACGGGCTGGCCGGTGTCGGTGCCGTCGCGCAAGGGATCGGCGTTGTGGCCGGACTCTGCCTGTGGGGCTTCGGCCTGTGGTGGCTGGCGCTCGCGACGCTCATCACCATCCGCTACTGGCGCGCCGGCGTCCCGTTCAACCTGGGCTGGTGGGGCTATACCTTTCCGCTCGGCGTCTACACCGTCGCCACCTTACGCCTAGGCACGACGCTGAACCTCGGTTTCTTCGGTTTCGTCGGCACGGTGCTGACAGTCGCGCTTGCGGCGATGTGGCTGCTCGTCGGCGCCAAGACGCTGGCCGGCGCATGGCGCGGCAACCTGTTCGTCTCACCCTGCATCGCCACCCCGAACTGATCCGCCATGATGATCGGATCAGTCGGTCCGATCACTTGCGAAACGCCCCTTCGATCCGCCAGCGTGGCTGGCCACAGGAGAGCCTTGTCATGGACAATTTCGACGCCGAACTGGCGAGTGAGACCAGCCGTCGCCGCTTTCTCAGGCATGCCGCGCTCGGTACCGCCGGCCTTGCCGCCGCGCCGGCACTGGCGCAGCAGCTCGTCGACCTGAAGCTGCCTGGCGGCAATGCCGAACGGCCGATGACCAGCGCCTTTCCCGGCAAGGGCAGCATGATCCTCCAGCGTGTCCATCCGCCCTTGCTGGAAACGCCGATGGACGTGTTCGACAAGTCGGTGTTCACGCCCAACGACCAGTTCTTCGTCCGCTGGCACTGGGCCGACATCCCGACCTCGATCGATGTCGAGACTTTCCGCCTCAACGTCTTCGGCCACGTCAACCGACCGCTGTCGATCAGCCTCGCCCAGCTGCTGCGCCTGCCGCGGGTCGAGATGGCGGCGGTCAACCAATGCTCGGGAAACAGCCGTGGGCTGTTCCAGCCACGTGTTGCCGGCGCGCAATGGGGCAACGGCGCGATGGGCAATGCCAAATGGCTCGGTGTGCGCCTGCGCGACGTGCTCGACCTCGCCGGGGTCAAGACAGGCGCGGTGCAGGTGCGCTTCGGTGCGCTCGATCAACCGGTCGTGGCGGGCGCCCCTGACTTTGAGAAGGCGCTCGACATCGACCATGCCCGCGACGGCGAAGTGATGATCGCCTTCGGCATGAACGGCGAGCAGCTGCCGCTCCTCAATGGCTTTCCCTGCCGGCTGATCGTGCCGGGCTGGTACTCGACCTATTGGGTCAAGATGCTGAACTCGATCGAGGTACTGCCCGGCCCCGACGACCAGTATTGGATGGCCAAGGCCTACAAGATCCCCGCGACGCCGGGCGCGAATGTCGCGCCCGGCGCCAGAGACTTCCCGACTGTCCCCATCAACCGCATGATCCCGCGCAGCTGGATGACCAGCCTGCCCGATGGCCAGACGATAGCCTATGAGGCATCGATCCCGGTCGGCGGCATCGCGATGGGCGGCGACTGCGGCGTCGCCAAGGTCGATGTATCGTCGGACGGAGGCCGCACCTGGTACAGGACGACGCTCGGAGCGGACGAGGGCAGGTACAGCTTCCGTCGGTGGGATGGTCGCGTGCCGCTGCGACGCGGTGCCAACCCGATCATGGTGCGCTGCTGGAACACCAACGGTGTCGCCCAGCCGATGAAGCCGATCTGGAACCCGGGCGGGTTCATGCGCGGCAATATCGAGACCACCACCATCATCGCGGCCTGAGGAGCGAGTAGCATGAAGACCCCGTCTCCCGGCATCATGGCCGCTGGCCTGATCGGCCTGACCGGCATTATCCTCGTCTCGATCGGGGCGCCGAGCAGCCGCAAGGCGCCTGCCCCGATCTCCGAGACATCCGAGCCGGCACCGCCCACCAGCGTCTCAGCCCGCGGCTTTTCGCTCGCCTCGACCAGCGTCGACCTGCCGGTCGATGACGCTACCTACCCCGATGGTCCGCACGCCGACGTCATCAACGCCAACTGCACTTCGTGCCACTCGGCCAGCATGGCGCTAACTCAGCCTGCGCTATCGGCGGACCAGTGGAAGGCGACCGTCACCAAGATGCGTGAGGTGTACAAGGCGCCGGTGGCCGAGAAGGACGTTGACGCGATCGTTGCTTATCTCACCGCTATGCCGAGCCAGAAAGCGGCACCCGCAACCGGCAAGGCACAGGATCCCGACCCCAAGGTGGCTCCTGATGTCTCAGGTGGAACCGGATAAGCAAACCTCTCGCATAATCTAAAAAGGCGATTTCGACAGACGATCGGCAGCCTTCAGTAGGACTTTTTCAACAGCCACGCTCCTTTTCGGGGCGGGGCGCACGGGATTTGCGCGAATGGATCGCTCGGGAAGCCGAGGCGGCGACATCGAATGAGGATCTTGCCCGTCGCTTCGTTGCGGAGTGTCGCCGCACCCGCACGATCCTTCCCGGCTCCTCGACGATCGAGCGCCTTTGCGCCGATGCGCTGGTTGAGGCCGAGCGCCGGATCGAGGATCTTATCGCCCATCGCATCACGCCAACCCTGAGCGAGAATTTGGCTCACCTGTTGGAGGATACGGTGGATGGTCGCGTCACGCGCTTCGTATGGCTGCGACAGTTCGAGGTTGGCGCAAATTCAGCAGCCGCTAACCGGCTGATGGATCGACTGGAATATCTTCAAAGGTTCGATCTTCCGGCGGATTTGCTGGACGGCGTGCCGGCGCATCGTGTGACCCGGCTTCGCCGGCAGGGCGAGCGCTATTACGCCGACGGCATGCGTGATCTGCCCGAAGACAGGCGGCTTGCGATCCTCGCTGTCTGCACCCTGGAATGGCGGTCATCGCTGGCCGATGTCATCGTGGAGACCCACGATCGCATCGTAGGCCGTCTCTATCGGGCCTCCGAACGCCTTTGCAACACCAGGATCGCCGACGAAAAGGCGGCCGTTCGGGACACGCTGAAGTCCTTTGCCGAAATCGGTGGTGCTTTGCTTGGAGCGCAGGACGATGGCACGGCCCTGGACGGGATAATCGCCACCGGGCCTGGCTGGGAACGGTTCAGAACCCTTGTCGCCACGGCCTCCGCGCTGACCAACGTGCTCGCGGCCGACCCGCTCAGCCGTGTGCTGGACGGCTATCACCGTTTCCGCCTCTACGCGCCCAGGATGCTGCGCCTGCTCGACATGCAGGCGGCGCCGATCGCCACGCCTCTTCTGGCGGCCGTTGCGATGCTGCGTAACGGGATCAAGGTCGATCCGCCGGTGGATTTTCTACGTCCCAACTCGAAATGGCATCGTCATCTTCGCGCTGAGCCCAGCGGCGACCACCGGCTTTGGGAAATCGCGGTGCTGTTCCACATCCGCGACGCCTTCCGGTCCGGTGACATATGGTTGGCGGGATCGCGCCGCTATGGCGACCTCAAGCAGCTTCTGGTCCCGCCACAGGCGATAGAGCAGACCGCGCGGCTCGCCGTGCCGCTGCGGCCCGGCGAATGGCTGGCCGAGCGCAGGGCTCGACTGGATACACGGCTGAAGGAGTTTGGCCGCGCGGCGCGAACCGGCACGATCCCAGGCGGCATCATCGAGAACGGCAAGCTGCACATCGACAAGCTGAGGGCCGACACGCCCGAAGGGGCCGAGGATCTCGTGCTCGATCTCTATCAACAGCTCCCGCCCGCGAGGATCACCGATCTGTTGCTGGAAGTCGATGAGCGAACCGGATTTTCCGAGGCGTTCACGCATCTGCGCACCGGCGCGCCCTGCAGCGACCGGATCGGCCTGATGAACGTGTTGCTGGCGGAAGGCGTCAATCTCGGTTTGCGCAAGATGGCGGCGGCGACCAACACGCACAGCTTCTGGGAATTGCTGCGGATCGCGCGCTGGCATGTCGAAGGCAGCGCCTATGATCGGGCGCTCGCCATGATCGTGGAGGCCCACGCCGCCCTGCCCATGGCCGCCTTCTGGGGACAAGGGCAATCGGCATCCAGCGACGGGCAGTTCTTCCTTGCTACCGAGCAGGGCGAGGCGATGAATCTGATCAACGCGAAATATGGCAACGTCCCGGGCCTCAAGGGATACAGCCATGTGTCCGATCAATATGCGCCGTTCGCAACCCAGGTGATCCCGGCAACGGTCAGCGAGACTCCCTATATCCTGGACGGGCTGCTCATGAATGACGCGGGCCGCCGCGTTCGCCAGCATTTTGCCGACACGGGCGGCTTCACCGATCATGTGTTCGCCGCCTGCGCCTTGCTCGGCTACAGGTTCGCCCCCCGTATCCGCGATCTCCCTCAGAAAAGACTCTATGCCTTCACGCCCAACGCGACGCCGGCCAATGTGCGAGCGCTGGTCGGAGGTAAGATCAATGAACCGCTCATCGAGCGCAACTGGCCCGACATCCTGCGCATCATGGCGACGATCGCAGCGGGGATCGTCGCCCCCAGCCAGATTCTTCGCAAGCTCGCCTCTTACCCGCGCCAGAATGAGCTGGCCCTCGCATTGCGAGAGGTGGGCCGCATCGAGCGAACCCTGTTCATGATCGACTGGATTCTTGATGCCGGCCTCCAGCGCCAGGCTCAGATCGGCCTCAACAAGGGTGAGGCCCACCACGCCCTAAAGCGCGCCATCAGCTTCCACCGCCGAGGTGAAATCCGGGATCGATCCGGCGAAGGCCAGCACTATCGCATCGCCGGAATGAACCTGCTCGCCGCCATCATCATATTCTGGAACACCATGAAGCTCGGCGAGGTCGTCAATACCCGGGCCGCCAGCGGTACCCATATCGCGCCTGATCTACTCGCCCACGTCTCGCCGTTGGGATGGGAACACATCAATCTAACCGGGGAATATCGCTGGCCCAAATCCTTAGCGTAGGATTCCGCCCCCTCCCGCAAACGCCCCCTACGATTGAGAAGCGCGGCGGAATCTCTTAGATTGATCGCTGGAGGCTTTGTTCGCGGAGACGCGCACATTGCCTTCTTTTCGTTTTAGGAAGCGCTGCCCTAAGCGACAGAAGCCAGAGCTTTGACAATGCGGCATTCCGCGATGGAGCCGACCATGTATCTTGATCCTATCGGTGCAGACACGCGATGATGGCGGTCACGACGGCGGTGGTTTCCGCGACGTCGCGCACCCTCACTGTGTCGAGGCCGATTTCAGCAGCGGGATAGTCATTCCCACCGGGGAATATCGCATCCCCAATGAACAGCATCCCGTCGAGCGGGACACCGCTCTCGGCACTCAGGCGCTTCAGGCCATAGCCCTTGTCGATCCCTGCTCTGGTCACGTCGATCGATGTCGTGCCACCGAGATTGATCGAGAGCTCCGGCAGCTTCGCGCGCAACGTGGCCTGCAACGCGGTCCTCTTCTTTCGGTCAGGATCCCACGCTTCCTTTTCCTTCAGCGGCGCTGCCTGCCCCAGGCCCGAAAAGGTGATCTGGCTGCCCCGGTCCTCGATCCGTTCGCCCCAGATACGTTCGTCGGCGAGACCGGCATCGGTCAGCGCCTGATCGAAGGCCGTGCGGATCTTCGCCTTCTCCGCGTCGTCGAACAGTTCGGCATAGACCGCGCGCCAAGCGCCATTGATGAACCGATAGAGTTTCGTGCCTGTGGTCGGCATCAACCAGAGACGGTCGAGCGCGACGCCGGCAGGAAGGCGCGAGGCGATCTGCTTTTCGAACTGCGGCCAGTCCCCGCCCGAGATCACCGCCACATCCGTGATGGCGAGCAATCGGGCGAGGATTGCGGCCATATCCTCCGATAACGGCCGCTTGCTCTCGGCAAGCGTGCCGTCGAGGTCGAAGGCGATCAGCCACTTCATGCCGCCTTCCCTGCCGGATCGCGGTAGGCGAGCAGCCTGAGCGCATTGATGACGACGAGCAGCGTCGATCCCTCATGAACCGCCACCGCTGGCCCAATGCCGAGGCCGAGGATGGTAGCAGGCACCAGGAAGGCGACGACACCCAGGCTGACGAAGACGTTCTGCCGGATGATTCCACGGGTATGGCGGCTAAGACCGACTGCGAATGGCAGGTGCGCCAGATCGTCGGCCATCAGCGCCACGTCGGCTGTCTCCAGCGCAACGTCCGACCCCGCCGCGCCCATCGCGATGCCGACCGTGGCGCTTGCCATCGCCGGCGCATCGTTCACGCCGTCGCCCACCATCGCGACCTTGTCTTCGCCGGCGAGCTTCTTGATCGCGGCAACCTTGTCTTCGGGCATGAGGTCGCCCCACGCTTCGTCGATCCCGACTTCGTCGGCGATCGCTTCGGCGACTTTCTGGTGATCGCCGGAGATCATTATCATCCGCGACACGCCCATCTCGTGCAGCCGACGCAACGCGGTCTTGGCAGCTTCGCGAGGCGTGTCCATCAGGCCGATCGCGCCCAGGTCGCGGTCCCCCTTGCGGACCACCATTGTCGTGCGGCCGTTCTCGCGCAGCTTCGCGATTGCGTCCTGCGCGCCCTGCCCCAGCGCCGGAATGCCCTCACTTCCGAACATCTCGGCCTTGCCGATCCACACCGTCTCGCCATCCACGCTCGCGGTGACGCCCCGACCGGTCAGGCTCTTGAGGTCGCCGGCAGTCGGCACGGCACGATCGTTCAGACGTTCGCGGCCGTCCTTGACGATCGCTTGGGCCAGGGGATGGTCGCTCAACGCTTCGACGGCGACAGCCAGCGCCAGCAACTCGCCTTCATCGGCGCCATCGACGGGCACGACATCAGTGATGCGCGGACGACCTTCGGTCAGCGTGCCCGTCTTGTCGAAAGCGATCGCTTTGAGCGACCCGAGGTTTTCGAGCGGTGCACCGCCCTTCACGAGCACGCCGCCCCGCGCTGCACGGGCAACGCCCGACAGGACCGCGCTCGGCGTTGCGATCGCGAGCGCGCACGGGCTTGCCGCCACCAGCACCGCCATCGCGCGATAGAAGCTGTCGCGGAACGGCTCGTCGACGACCACCCATGCGAACAGCAGGAGCACTGACAGGACCAGGACGGCGGGCACGAAGATCCGTTCGAACCGGTCGGTGAAGCGCTGCGTCGGCGACTTCTGCGTCTCCGCTTCGCTCACCATCTTCACGACCTTGGCAAGCGCGCTTTCATTGGAACGGCGTGTCACCTCGATCTCGATCGCGCCGCCGCCGTTGATCGTACCAGCAAAAACCCGGCTTTCCGCGTCGACTGCATCGGGCTTGGCGCGTGCCGCTGCGGCATCTGCGACCGGCACCTTGTCGACCGGGATGCTTTCACCCGTGACCGGGGCCTGGTTGATCGCGCTGGTGCCCTTGATGACGAAGCCGTCGGCAGGCAGGCGCTCGTTCGGGCGGACGATGGCAATGTCCCCGACGACCATCTGCTCGACCGGGATTTCGCTGGTCTGCCCGCCGCGTCGCACGGTCGCGGTTTCGGGCGCGAGCTTCGCCAGCGCCTCGATCGCCTTCTTGGCGCGGCCCATTGCATAATGCTCAAGCGCATGGCCGAGGCTGAACAGGAACAGCAGCAGCGCACCTTCGGCCCATGCGCCCAGCGCAGCGGCGCCGGCCGCAGCGACCAACATCAGCGTGTCGATCTCGAACTTCTTCATCCGGAGGTTGTCGATCGCCTCGCGCAGCGTGAAGAATCCGCCGAAGAAATAGGCTGCGATATAGCAGGCGGTCGGCAGCCATTCGGGCGCGCCAGCGACCAGCCTCTCGATCGCGTAGCCGATCCCCAGCAGCGCGCCACAGGCGAGCGCGAAGATCAGCTCGGTATTGGGGCCGAGAAATTCGGCGTGGCTATGGTCGTGGCCATCGCCGGGGCCGTGCTTCTCTTCGCCCGCGCCGTGGCCCCCGGGGCCGTGGTCGTGGCCGGCATGTTCATCGGCAGCGACCCGCTTGCCCACCCTCACCTTCAGCTTGCGAAGCGCAGCGCGCACCTCCTCTTCGGTGGTTTCGCGGCGATCATATTCGACCCGGACAGACCCGCTGGTGCTGGCGCTTGCCTGGACCACGCCGGGCAAGGCGCACAGCGCATCGCTGACCGTGCGCGCCCGACGTTCGTGGTTGATCCCCGTCACCTGCCAGATCGCATGGCCGTAGCGCTCGGTGATTTCGGCACCTGCGGCGCGCACCATTTCGCGCAACCGTGGCAGCGGCAGCTTGGCGGCATCGAAATGGATGCACAGCGCCGCTGGCGTGTTGCCGTCGAGACAGATCACATGCGCCCGCTCGACACCTTCGCGCTTTGACAGGGTTGATACGAGACGGTCCAGGCAGGCATCGGCCGCGTCAGGAAGGTCCGGCAACAACACTGGAATGTCGAGTTCGAGCTTGTCGTTCATGACGACCTCCTTTCGCTTTTCTTGGTTTCGGCGCGCGCGTCGCGCAGGATTTCGACACCGCCCTTGATGGCGATGATGGCGGTGGCGAAGCCGACCAGCAGGTCCGGCCAATTGGTACCCAACCACAGCACCAGCACGCCGGCGATCAGGATGCCGCCGTTGGAAATGAAGTCGTTGAAGCTGAAGGTGGTTGCGGCCCGGAGATTGACGTCCGGATCCTTGAGGCGCTGGAGCAGCCGCAGGCAGAGGTAATTCACGACGCCGGCGATCGCGGACATGACCATCATGGTAGGTCCGATGGGCTCGCTGCCCTGCACGTAGCGCCGTCCGACATCGATCAAGATGCCGCCCGCGAAGATCAGCAGCATGACGCCCGAAGCGACCGCGGCGCGTGTCTTCCATGTCTGGCCCCGGGTGAGCGCCACAAGGCTCAGCGCATACACAGCCGTATCGGACAGGTTGTCGACGCCGTTGGCGATCAGCGCGCTCGAGTCCGCGAAGAAGCCGGAAACGAAGAAGCCCGCAGCGATCGCCGCGTTCAGCAGCAGGACGATCCACAGTGTGCGGCGCTCCTGCCCGCCATTGTTGTCGTTGCCCGGGATCATCCCATCATCTCCTCAAGTGTCAGCAGGGCCAGGAAGCCGACGAAAAACATCGAGCTGATGAGCGGGGTGTCGGGTTTCTCGTGCGCCTCGACCAGCAACTCCTCCGTGACGAGGTAGAGCAGCGCCATCAGCCCGAAGCTGAGGAAGCCGGCGATCATCACCGGCGACAGCGCGGCGACCGGCACGGCAGCGAGCGCGCCGATCGGCAGCAGCAGGGCCAATGCCGAGACGATCACGATGATGCGCAAGCGCGAGCGATAGGTTTCCGCCAGCTCGTCGGTCAGCGTCAGTCCCAGAAATAACACTTCCAGAGTGAGCGCGATCGTCAGCAGGAGACCTGCCTTCTCGCCCGCCACGAAAGCGAGGCCGAGCACCAGGCCGTCGACCAGAATGTCGATGCCGATCGCGGCGAGTAGCGCCATCGGCCCCTTGAAGCGGGCCTCAAGAGCCTTGAGCCCCAGCATGGTCGCGACGCCCGCCGCCCCGCCGATCAACGTCGCGCTGGGCGATGCCTCATGCTTGACCTGCGGCAGGATTTCGGTCGCTGCCGCCGCGAACACGACGCCGGCAGCGAGATGCTGTAGGCCCGCCACGAGGCCAGGTTTCAACTTGGTGCGGCTCGCGACAATCGCGCCGAGCACGACCGCCAGCACAGGCGCAAGCGTATAGAGCAGTGCCTGCATTTCCTAGGACTCCTCCGGGGTTCGGTGGCAGACGCGGATCTTCCCGCGTCGCGTGAACGCGATCGATCCGCCCGCCACGACAGCCCGCGAATGGTCGCCGCGAAACTCGTCACCGGTTCGCTGCGCGCGCAGGATCTCGGTCCTGCCCTTCGGCAGCCAGGTGACGGCCATTTTCAAGCCGTCATCGATGAAGTCGACATCGGCGCGTGTGCCGTCGTCGCAGTACATGATGCGCTGCGCGATTAGTTTCGACGTCAGATGCTTTTCATGCGCCGGCTCGGTAGGCTGGGTCGGCGCTGGATTACACGCCCCTATAACCGCCCCGGAGACGAGAACGACGCCGAGGCGCGCGATCGCCAGACCGGCCCGATTCAGGCCGCACAAGGTTGTCACATTTGAAATCGACGTGTCAGACATCGGTCTCTTCCGACGAAGCGCCCTGTGGCGTTCGAAGGCAGGGCAGTTCATCGCGTGCCTTCCTGCTCGCAGATCCGGGTACGGCCATCGCCTTCCACGATGGTGAGCTGCGACCCCTTGAAGGTCGCGGTGGCTGTTTCGCCGACATATTGCAGGCCCTGCGCTGGCGCGGTCAGCATCATCGGCGGTCCCCCGTTGGAGCGCCGCAAATCGATCTGCAGGCCGTTGTCCTTGTAATCGACGAACAGCGGTTCCCCGTCGGAACAGCGATATCTATGCCGCCCCATTTCCCCGGTCGCCACGGCGCTGTCGGACGAATGGATCTGCTGCTCCGTTGGCGGGGCTGGCGGCTTTCTTTCCGAGCACGCCGCGAGCCCGACAACGAGGATGACGGCGGGCAGCACCCGCTTACAGTGCATCATCATCGCGCCTTCCTCCTGCAGCGGAAGGGGACGCGCTGACGATTGATAGCCCGGGCAGGCTGACCTACCCGCCAGCGGAGATAGGTTGCGAGGCGATCGTCAGATTCGACCATCAGGGATCGCAGGCGGCGCAACATCATCGCCGCGAACGGCAGGGAGAGCGCCCCGCGCAGCGTGCAGCTATGCGTTAGCCTGGTGCCGCCATCGTCCCCCGCCAGCTCGTACCGCTCTTCGAGCGTGAACAGATAGGGGATGCCGCAGGACCAAGCGAAGGCGTGCGGTTTATCGAATCGATCAATCCGTGCTGGCGTCCGAATTGGCCGGGTGATGCCCTGGATCGCAAAGGTGCATTCTGTGTCGCCGAGCCGGGACGGATCATCGAGAAATACGAGCGGACTCCACGCCCGGCGATGATCCGGATCGGTGAGTGCCGACCAGATGCGCAGTGGCCCGCCGTGAAGCATCGAGCTGGTTATGGTGCGAGGCATATCCCCATCTCCCAGAGATGGGCGGGGCGATCGCGGATCGCCCCGCCCATCCATCAGGCCAAGTTGTTCACGAAGGTCTGACCGTGGTCGTCCCCTTCATGCTCCTCATTGTAGTGCTCGGGTTTCTCGATCACTTTCTGCCCGAACCGGGCATAGAGTGTCGGCAGCACGAACAGCGTAAGAAGCGTCGCCGAGATCAGACCGCCGATGACGACCGTCGCCAAAGGCTTTTGAACCTCTGCGCCGGCGCCTTCGCCCAGCGCCATCGGCACGAAGCCGAGGCTGGCGACTAGCGCGGTCATGATGACGGGTCGCAGACGCTGCATCGCGCCAACATGCGCGGCTTCCTCGCGGCTCATCCCTGATCGGATCAGATCTTGGATCGAGCTGACCATGACGAGGCCGTTGAGGACCGCGATGCCCGAGAGGGCGATGAAGCCCACTGCCGCCGAGATCGAGAAGTCCATGCCCCGCAGGAACAGCAACAGGACGCCGCCCACCAGCGCGAAAGGCACGCCGGTGAACACGATCGCGGCGTCGCGGACCGATCCCAACGCCCCGTAGAGGAGCAGCAGGATCAAGATGAAGCAAGCCGGAATGACCAGCTTCAGCCGTTCGCTTGCCGATTGGAGGTTCTCGAACTGGCCGCCCCATTCGAGATAGGTGCCGGCAGGCAGCCGGAGTTGGCTGCCGATCGCCGCCTGCGCATCCGCCACGACGGATCCGACGTCGCGGCCACGCACGTTGGCTTGCACCACCACGCGCCGCTTGCCGTTCTCGCGGCTGATCTGGTTCGGACCATCGACCACCTTGATCTCGGCGACGCTGGACAGCGGTACATAGCCGCCGCCTGCCACCGGCACCTGCACCTGTTGGAGCAGGCCGATGTCGGCACGCTGCGCCTCCGACAGGCGGATCACCACGGGGAAGCGACGGTCGCCCTCGAAGATCTGGCCCGATGTTCGCCCGCCGATCGTCGCAGTCACGGTGTCCTGCACATCCTGAGCCGTAACGCCCAACCGCGCCATCGCGTCGCGGTTGACGCGAATGTCGAGCATGGGAAGACCGGTCGTCTGCTCCACCTTCACGTCCGCTGCGCCTTGCGTTCTGCGCAGCACCGCCGCGATTTGCTCGGCCGTCCGGTTCATCTGGTTGAAGTCGTCCCCGAACACCTTCACCGCGATGTCGCCGCGCACGCCGGCGATCAGCTCGTTGAAGCGCATCTGGATGGGCTGGGTGATCTCGTAGGCATTTCCCGGAATCTTCGCGAGATTACCCTCGATCCGGCTGACCAGCTCCTCCTTGGGAAGCTCAGGATCCGGCCAATCCTTGCGCGGCTTCAGGATGACGAACATGTCGGTCGCGTTCGGCGGCATCGGGTCGGCCGCCAGCTCGGCGGTGCCCGTCTTGGAATAGACGAATTGCACCTCCGGCTGCTTCGACATCATCCGCTCGATCGGCACCTGCATCGCCTGGCTCTGCTGGACCGACGTTGCCGGAATGCGGAGCGACTGGATCAGCAAATCGCCTTCGTCGAGCTGCGGCAGGAACACCGAGCCGAGCGTAGTGAAAGCAAGCGCCGCCACCACAAGGCTTCCCACACCCGCACCGATCGTCAGCGTCGGGCGCTTCATGGCCCGGTCGAGACCGGGTTCGTAGCGCTTCTTCAGCCACGTGATGATGCGGCCGTCCTTCTCCTCGACCTTCTTCGACAGCCAGATCGCAATCATCGCCGGCACGAAGGTGAGAGAGAGGATGAAGGCGAAGGCGAGCGCGATGATGACGGTCAGCGCCATCGGTCCGAACGTTTTACCCTCCACGCCGGTCAGCGTGAGCAGCGGTACGTAGACGAGGATGATGATTGCCTGCCCGTACACAGAGGGACGGATCATCTCACGCGCAGCGGCTGCCACGGTCGCGAGCCGTTCCTTGACGCTGAGCAATCGGCCTTCATGATGCTGTTGCTCGGCAAGCCGGCGCAGCGCGTTTTCGACAATGATGACGGCGCCGTCGACGATCAGACCGAAGTCCAAAGCCCCAAGGCTCATCAGATTGGCCGAGACCCCAGCGCGCAGCATACCAAAGCCTGTCAGCATCATGGTGATCGGGATGACCAACGCCGCGATCAGGGCCGCACGGAAGTTGCCGAGCAGCAGGAAGAGCACGACGATGACCAGCACCGCGCCTTCGGACAGGTTTTTCGCGACCGTCTTGATCGTCGAATTGACCAGCTCGGTGCGGTTCAGCACCGGCTGAATTACGACGTCAGGAGGCAGCGAAGCGTTGATCGTCTTCAGTTTCTCAGCGACCGCGGTCGACACGATGCGGCTGTTCTCGCCGATCCGCATGATCGCCGTGCCGACGACGACTTCGGTACCGTTCTCCGATGCCGAACCCATGCGGATCGCCTGACCCGTCTTCACAGTCGCAACTTGTTCGACCGTGATCGGCACGCCGTTACGTGTCGCGATCACGGTCCTGGCCAACTCGCTGGCATTGCGAACGAGCGCATCCGAGCGAACAGCCAGACCTTCGCCATTGCGATTGACGAAGCCACCGCCGACGCTGGTGTTATTGCGCTCCAGCGCATTTCCCAGGTCCGTCAGCGTGATGCCGAGCGAGGCCAGCTTCTGCACGTCGGGCACGACGAGGAACTGCTTGGCGTAACCGCCAATCGAGTCGACACCGGCGAGGCCCGGTGTGGTCTTCAGAAGCGGCGTCACGATCCAGTCCTGCGCGGTGCGCAGGTAGGTCGCCTTGTCCTCTTCGGTCGTCAGTCGCTCGCCCTCTGGCGTGATGTAGCTGCCATCGGGCTGTTGGCCCGGTTCACCGGGCTTGTGCTTGTCGTCCTCGCGATGATCGAGACGAACGGTGTACATGTACACCTCGCCCAGGCCTGTCGCGATCGGACCCATTTCAGGGTTCACGCCGTCGGGCAGATTCTCTTGCACGCCCCGCAGACGCTCGCCCACCTGCTGGCGGGCGAAATAGATGTCCGTCGCGTCCGAAAAGACCGCCGTGATCTGCGCGAAGCCGTTGCGGCTCAACGAGCGCGTATATTCCAGGCCGGGGGTGCCGGCGAGCGCGGTTTCGATTGGAAACGACACCTGCTTCTCGACCAGCTCGGGCGAGAGGGCAGGCGCGCGGACGTTGATCTGGACCTGATTGTTGGTGATGTCCGGCACCGCGTCGATCGGTAGCCGGTAGAGGGAAAAGGCGCCGATGGCGGCGACGATGACGGTGAGGAGCAGGACTAGCCAGCGCTTCTCGACCGCCCAGGTTACGATACGGGCGATCATGGCTTAATCCTCGTGGCTCGCTTCGCCCTTGCCGATCTCGGCCTTGAGCGTGAAACTTCCGGTGGTGGCGATCTGTTCGTTGCCGGTCAGGCCCGACCGGACGATCACCGTGTCGCCCGACGCATCGCCGAGCTGGACCGGGGTCGCCTTGAAGCCGGTGGGCGTGCGCACGAACACGACCGACTTGCCCTCGAAACTCTGGACCGCCGTCGTCGGCACGCGGACCGCCCCGCTCCCGCCGCTGCCCGTGAGCTGCACGGCTGCCGTCACAGGCTCGCCGACCCGCCATTCGCCACCGCGATTGTCGAGGGTGGCGAGCGCAGGCACGAGCCGCGTCTGCGGATCAAGCGCCGGCGACACGAAGGTCACGCGGGCGGTCGCCTGACGGCCTGCCGCCTTCACCAGCACCGTATTGCCGGGACGCACCCGGCCCGCATCCTCGGGCTTGAGATTAAGCGCGATCGACACCTGGCTCAGGTTGGCGATGCGATAGAGTTCGGCATCCGCCGCGACCGTTTGTCCCAGCGTCACGGGGCGCGCAATGATCTGGCCCGAGATCGGCGCGGCAATGCCGAGCCGGTTGAGCCCGCCGCCGCCGACACCCGCCGCCGAAACCATGCTCTGCGCCTGCGTCAGGGCGATCCGCGCCTCCGTCGCCGCTGTGCGGGCGGCGATCAGATCCTGTTCAGGGGAGACTCTCTGCGCGAACAGCCGCTGTTCGCGCGCGAGGTTCGAATTAGCGAGCTGAAGCCGCGCCCGCGCCGCCTCGACCTCGCCCTTGATCTGCGCCGCCTCGCGGCTTTCGATGACCGCAATGGTCTGGCCGCGTCCGACCGATTGGCCGAGGTTACGGGTGAGCGCGACCACGCGTCCCGCAATTGCGGCCGAGACGACCTGCGTTCCCTGTGGGTCGCCCTCGATGATCGCGGGCAGCTCGATCGTCCCGGCCCCGCCGATGATCGGCCGTCCGACCTGGACGCCCGCTGTGGCGATCTGGTCGGCACCCAATGTGACGACGCCTTCACCGGCATGACCGCCTTCAGCACCGCCCTTTTCCATGCCCGCTGCCGTCTCATTGGCAGCTGCGCCTTCGGCAGTTGCCTCGTTTCCGCCATCCTTGCCGCCGCAGGCAGCCAAGAGCAGGGCGAGCGACGCCGCGCCCGCGAGATAAAAGCTCTTCATCACTGATTCCCCCCATTGGGCGCACGAGCGGTCAGTCGCTCCACTTGCGCGCGGGCATTCTGGTAATTGGCAAGCGCGTCGATCGCGGCGACCCGCGTTTCGGCGAGCGTGCGTTCAGCATCGAGCAATTCGAGCTGGCCGAACTTGCCCTCGCGATAGCCGATCCGCGCGATGCGGGCGGCCTCCTGTGCAGCCGCCAGCGCCGGCCCCGACGCCGCACGAGCCGTCGTTGCGGCATTGGCCGCCTGCGCCTGCGCGTCCGTGATCGCCTGTTCGATGTCGAGCGCGGTCACGCGGCGCTGCGCATCCGCCTGGGTCCGCTGCGCGGTCGCCTGCGCAATCGCGGCGCGACCATTGTTGAACACCGGGATCGGGATCGACACGCTGAACACCGCCGCCATGTCGTTGGTCGCTTCCAGGCGGCGGATCGACGGCCCGACGTTCAGGTCAGGCACGCGATTGGCGCGCGCGAGCCGCACGCCGGCTTCGGCAATGGAGAAATCCGCGTTGGCTGCCGCCAGCGCGAGTGTGCCGGTCGTGTTGACCGGTGCCAACGGCCCATAGACGTTCACATCGGGAAGGCGATCGAGCAGCGTGTCATCGAGCAGGCCGTCGATCGGCCGTCCGATCCGACGCGCCAGATTGGCGCGGGCCGCCTCGGCCAAGCGAAGCTGCCGCTCCACATTGGCGTCGGCATTGATACGCGCGACATCCGCGCGCTGTTGCTCGAGTGGCGATGCCCGCCCTGCCTGCACGCGAACGCTCGCGGCCCGCAGCGCATCGCTGGCGATCCGGGCCTGATCGCGGGCTGTCATTACCCGGCGATCGGCCGCGACCGCTTCGACATAGAGCTGCGTTACCTGAAGCCGGACATCCGCCGCGATGATCGCGGCCTGGATCTCGGCCCGGGACAATTGCGCATTGGCGACCGCGACGCGGGCGCCGCGCTTGCCGCCTAGCTCGATCGGGATCGCAAAGCCGACCGTGGTTTCCGCGCTGCGGACCCCCCGATACGGCCCGGAGCCGATGACATTCTCGACTTGGCCTTGAACCACCGGATTGGGCCGCAAGCCGGCGACTGTGCGACCTGCACGGGCCGCGTCGATTCCAGCTGTCGCCGCTTCCGCAGCAGGGGCCGAACCGCCCGCTGCACTGACCGCTTGGTCAAGCGTGTAGACCGGCGCATCCTGCGCAACAGGCGCGGACGGTCCGACCTGCGCCTGCGCCATCGTGGCGCAAGACGCTGCGGCCAGCATGGCCGCGAGGATACGATTCATGAAAATAGGACTCCTGACGATGATCGACAGGGGCGCGCCAACGCACGCCCAAATCGGACGTCAGGCTTGGGGGGGCCTCAAATGGACCATGCCGGTGCGGCCGTCGAGCGACGCAGAGGCGGAGATTGTCGGCTTGGGCACTGTGAGGACGGGGGTATATTCCATCGTCGTGCGCGCAGGCGCGCCGACGTCGTGTCCGTGACAATAATTGTGATGATGCGGGACATTCTTGTCCGAGTCCGATGGCACCTGATCGATGTCACCGGCGGTATGGACCGTGAACTCAACGCCCGCGATGCTTCCCCCCGCCAGATCGGCGGCATGGGCCATGCCGGAGAAGCTGGTCAGGACCAGCATCAGGCATGTCAGGAAAGGCAAAAAGGCTCGCACTAGCTTGCCTCTATCACGGAAGGGTTTTCATGTCATTGCACTAATTCGAACCAAGGGTCACTGAGCCGGAACCCGAGCGGGATCGGTCGCGCCCGTTCCAGGCGAACCCGACCGCAATGGCGACCGCCATCAGGAGTTGCGCCAGCACCGATTGCCAAGTGGGAAACACGCCGAGCATCGACAGCCGTGGCACGTCCGCGAGCGGTGCGATGTTGATAAGGCCGGCTTCCTGGAGCCCGGCGACGCCTTTACCCGCCAGCACGACGGTCAGGACCGCCATGAGCCAGGAGCTATAGCGGAAGAACTGCGCGATCGGCAGCTTGCGACTGTAGCGAAGCATGGCCCAAGCGATCAGGCTGAGCAGTCCAATCGCCGACCCGGCCCCCGCGAGAAGCATCCCGTTGTCACCTTGCGCCGAAAGCGCGGCATAGAACAGGATCGTCTCGAAGACCTCGCGATAAACTACGACGAACGCCAGCCCGAACAGGAACCAGCCCGACCCGCCCGAGAGCGCCCGCGACATCTTCTCGCGAATATAGCGCTGCCACTGATCGGCCTGCGCCTTGCCGTGCATCCAAATCCCGACCGAGAGCAGCACGACCGCGGCGAACAGCGAGCCAAACCCTTCCGTCAGCTCCCGGCTCGCACCGCTGATCCCGATCGCATAGGTGGCGACCGCCCAGGTGATCCCGCCCGCGATGATCGCGCTGACCCAGCCGCCATGCACGTACCGCAGCGCCTCGCCGCGCTCGGCTTTACGCAGGAACGCGATCATGGCGACAACGATGAGCAGGGCTTCGAGCCCTTCACGCAGCAGGATCGTGAACGCGCCCAGGAACGTGGACGCTTCGGTGGCGGCATCAGGCGCGAGCGCCGCTTCCGCATCGTCGAAAAGGCCGCCCAGTACTGCGACCTTCTCCGCGAGATCATCGGGCGACGCGCCCCGGTCGATCGAGGCGCGGAACTCCCCCATCGCGCCCTCGATTCGACCCATCAGCGTCGCGTCGCGCGCGGTGAGTGTTGGCTCGATCGGCTCGAACCCATCGAGATAGGCCGACAGCGCCAGCTCTTTCGCCATGCGCGCATCGCCGCGCCGCGCAGCCGCCACGCTTTCGGCGAGTTTGGCGCGGGCGACCGCGAGCGAGCCGGGAGCCTGTTGTATCACCTGTTCGGGATGACGACGCAGGAACGCGAGCACTGGGTCAGCCTTGGCGTCGCCGATCGCCGCGCCGAGCGCGGCCGGGGTGAGCGCGACCAGGGTTTTCAGGTCCGGAATGCGCCGGCGAAGGGTCGGGTCGGATTTCCAAAGCCGCTCGCCTTCGCGCGCCTGCGCATCCGTGAAGGCGAAGCTCCCGGCTCGGAATGCTAACGCCCAGCGCTGATCGTTGGGCAGATCGGCGAAGCTCTGCATCGCGGTCCCGTCGATGCCTTGCGTCACCACCTGATAGAGCGCGAACACGCTGCGCTGGCGCGCGCGCTCGGCATCGGTGAAAGCAATCGGGGGCGTAGCGAGCTTGGCGGCGTCAGGGCCACGGCCGTTGCCCGTCATCCCGTGGCAGGACGCGCAGGATTGTCGGAACAGTGCATCGCTGGAGACGAGGTTCGGAGCCTTATCGGGCGCGAGCGGCACCGGGTAGGCGCGCAACAGATCGGCCGCGAGCCCGTGCGCCAATGTTGCCACCTGTTCAGTCGGTCCCTTTTCCGCGATCACCGCCTGGAGGTTGGCAGCCCGCTGGATGAGGGCTTGACGCTCCGGCTTCGCCGGCAGGCCCTGAAGCCGTGTCGAGACCGACGCGGCGAACTCCGTCATCTCGGCATATTCCGACGTGCTCTTGATCCGACCGTTGGCGACCGCGCCGCCATAATCGACGGCCATATAGTCGAGCAGCCGCCATGCGGTTTGCACGTCGCCGGGTTCGGCGATTGCCGCAGCAGGGATCAGCAGCGCCGCGAGCGCGGAGAGCAGCCGCAACGAGAGCATTGCCCGGATCAACGCGAGCAGACGCACTACCGCTCTCCCAATTCGCGCCGAGCGCCAGTGACGATTTCATAAGCGGAGTGGAGGAACAGGAGGGCGATGAGGCCGGCGACGGCGAGGTCCGGCCAGGCGCTTCCTGTCCACGCCACCAGACCGGCTGCGGCGATCACCGCCACGTTGGCGAGCGCGTCGTTGCGGCTGAACAGCCAGATCGCGCGAACATTGGCGTCCCCTTCCCGGAAACGCGCAAGCACCAAGGCGGACACGACATTGATCGCGAGCGCGACAACGCCGATTGTGCCCATCAGTTCGGCATCGGGCGCGGTTGCGTTCAGGGCGCGCCAAATCGCGAAACCGATTACGCCCACGCCAAGCGCACCGAGAAACAACCCCTGCGTCAGCGCGACCTTTGCCCTCGCCCGTGCGGACCAGGCAAGCGCGAGAAGACCGATAAGGCTGATCGACCCGTCCCCGAGAAAATCGAGGGAATCCGCTTTCAGCGCTTGGCTATCGGCGATGAACCCGCCGAACAGCTCGGCGACTCCGAAGCCGAGGTTGAGCACCACGACGGTCAGCAGCGCACGGCGATAGGCCGGATCGGTTTGCGCGCGCGCGGGCTCCCCGTGGCACCCGCAGCTTTCGGTAGAAGCATTCATGCGGCCTTCCTTACCACCTCCAGTCGCTGTAGAAGCAAGCGAAATGTGCGACACGTTCGCATAAGCAAGGATGGCATGATGAAGCCGGTGATGATTGGGCAGCTCGCCAGCGAGACCTCGACGAAGGTGACGACGATCCGCTTTTATGAGTCGATCGGGTTGCTCCGATCCGCCCCTCGCACGGCGTCGGGTCGCAGAACCTACGATGCCAGTGACATTGAGCGTTTGCACTTCATCCGCAACGGTCGCCGGCTTGGCTTCTCCGTCGACGAGATCCGTTCGTTGATGGGGCTGGCGCAGAACCCGGACCAGGATTGTGGTGCCGCCTCAGCTATCGCTGCTCAGCACCTCAAGGATGTGGAGGAGAGACTGGCGCAACTCGCGGTGTTGCGGGATGAGTTGGCAATGCTCAGCCAGAGCTGCACCAAGGCGCGCATGGCCGATTGTCGGATCATGAAGGCGATCGGCAAAGGCCACCCTCAAGCCGATCAATAATAATCGGCCAGCCTGAGCTCGCGCACATCACCCGAGGCCATCGTCAGCTTTACGAGGGTGCCAGCAGGCCGGGAGCGCACTTGCCAGAGCTCCCCACGCGTATAGTTCGCATCGATCGAATGGCCGTTCACCGCCACGATCCGGTCGCCGACCGCCCAGCCAGCCTTTTCCGCGGGACTGTTCGCCGCCACATGAACAACGGTGAGCGCCGTTGGTGAGGCTGCGAGGCCAAGGCCGCTACGGTCCTTCAGCATCGGCAGGCGACGACGAGGACCGAGTGGCCGGAGCCACACGAATCCGGCGGTCACGTCGAACACCACGTCGAATTGAGCGATCAGCGGTAGGCCGACATTGCCAACCGTGCTGGTGGAGAGCCAAGCTCTCATCCCGAGTGTGGGGACGTTCGAGACGCCAAGCCCTTCGATGTTGATGTTCTGGATCGTGAAAGCATCGTTGATACGCACACCATCGACGCCGCCGATCGCCGCGGTCGAGACGAGCTTCCCGTTCAACAGCCCTTGATCGCGGGCATAGGCCGACGAGAGCATCAGCGCGGCCGAGCTGCCAAGATCGATCATCAAGGGCACGGGAGGCAAACCCGAGACGGAAGCTCGAATGAACAGCTCCTGCTTGGCACCGCGCCCGAGCGCGACAGCGCGCCAGTCGGGACCGGCGAGAAACGTGCCTGACTTGACGACCGCCATACGCCTTTTCGCGAAATCGAGCGCGATGCAGCTACCCGTGAACATATCGGCACCGAGGAGGATATCGATCGGTCGTCCGAAGGCCGCCGACACTGAACTCAGATCACCAACGACGGCAAAGGGTAAGCGACGGGTTTCGCGGGCGAGCTGTACGTCGATGTCGCGGACCAGCAGCACCGGGGCCTTGGCGCTCAGCCCGCTAATCATGCGCCGCTCACCATCGTTCAAGCCGAGCTTCGCCGCGAGCGCCGTGCTCATGATCGACGCGCCGCTGCCACTGTCGAGCACCGCCCGCACCGGCACTCCGCGCACTTGTGCCGAAACAAGGAGGGTATCACCCGTGCCGACTTCCAGCGGCTCCCATTCGAGGTGAGCCGCACCGAAGTTCCACGAGCCCGCAGACCGGGAAGTCTGTCGCGCGAGCGTTGGAGAACCGAGCACCAAGCCGGTTCCACAGGCCACCAGCCGCGCCACTAATGAGCGTCGAGACATACCGATTGCTTCAACACGGGCCGTCAAAAAGCCACCTCCAGCCCCCCGTCCGCAGGAGAGCAAATTGCGGTTACATGCTCCAGCCACTGGAGGAGCAAGTGCTTTTGGTGCGCCCGAAAATCCTCAGAAGCGCTTGGAGAACTTTAGATGAAGGATGGTGCAGACCGCTTAGATGCCTTCCCGATAACGAACGGTTCCGGGGGACGCTGGGCCGATCGGGACCGCGAACGGTGTAAACGCTCGCGCTAAGTGGCGGCATTCTGATCGCGCTATTTGTCGGCGAGCGTCGCTACGCGGCTACCGGCTTGGTCTCGGCCGATCGCACATAGGCGTAGAGTTTTGGCTTGGAGATGCCGAGCATCGAGCAAATCTTGGCGATCGGCATCGTGTTCTCGTGGTAGAGCCTGACGGGCAGGTCGCGCTTGTCCTTGCCGAGTGCGGCCGGCCGGCCACCCTTCTTGCCGCGAGCGCGGGCTGCGGTGAGACCGGCCTGGGTCCGCTCGCGGATCAGGTTGCGCTCGAACTCCGCCAATGCCCCGAACAGGTGGAAGGTAAGCTTGCCCGACGTGGTGGTCGTGTCGATCGCCTCGTGCAGGCTCAGCAGCCCGACCTTTTCCTCGTCGAGGTAGGTCATCCATCCGATCAGATCACGGAGCGAGCGGCCGAGCCTGTCGAGGCGCCAGACCACCAGTGTGTCGCCGGCGCGAAGCAGCTCCTTCACCTTTTCCAATCCAGGGCGAGCGGCAGTCGCCCCGGAGGCCTTGTCGGTGATGACCTTCTCGCAGCCGGCAGCCTTCAGCGCATCACGCTGGAGGTCCAGGTTCTGCTCGGCGGTCGATACGCGGGCGTAACCGATTTTCATGCGTAGGGCCGGTGGCGCCCCGATCGGGCGCGGTTTGGGAAGAAAGTCGTCATCGGCAGGTCTATGTTGCCCTAGTTTTCTTTACCGGGTAGATTTACGTCGAACAGGCCGGTTTGGCAACGCGAGCGGACTCGCATGGCGATGGGCAGGCAAATCTCCGTTTTCCTTACCTGCGACACGGACCGTCGGCGGTGACGCATCCGGCGCTTGTCCCGCCGCTGGCGATCGAGCGCTACCGCGTCCTTGAACCGCACCTCGCCGATGGCATCCCGCTCGCGGACCTCGCCCGCACCGGCACGCTGAGCGAGCGGACGTTGCAGCGCTGGCTCGGGCGCTACCGTGCCGAAGGACTTGCCGGTCTCGCGCGTCTGCCGCGCAACGATCGGGGCAGGCTGCACCTGCCGGAACATCTGGTCGAACTGACCCGCACTCTCGCCACCAAGCGCCCGCGACCCCCGGTCGCCGCCATTCACCGAAAGGTGCAGGAACTCGCCATCGCGCATGGACACCGAACCCCCAGCTATGCGGCCGTCGCGCGTGTCGTCAGGGCGATACCGGCAAGCCAGATCGCCGCAGCCTCCGATCCGGCCGTCTACCGCGACCAGCACGAGCTAGTGCATCGGCGCGAAGCCGCGACCTCGAACGAGATGTGGCAGGCCGATCATACCGTTCTCGACATTCTCGTGCTCGATGATGCCGGAACCCCGGTGCGTCCTTGGCTGACCGTCATCGTTGACGATCACAGCCGAGCCATCGCCGGTTACTTCCTCAGCCTCGATGCCCCCAGTGCCCTCAACACGGCGCTCGCCTTGCGGCAGGCGATCTGGCGCAAGCCCAATCCCGAATGGATCGTCAGCGGCATTCCCGAACAGCTTTACGTCGACAACGGCTCGGATTTCATCTCCGAGCATATCGAGCAGGCGTGCATCGCCCTCAAAATCCGCCTCATCCATTCGCTGCCGGGGCGTCCTCGCGGGCGCGGCAAGATCGAGCGGCTGTTCCGCACCATCAACGACATGTTCCTGCCCGACCTGCCCGGCCACCTGATCGCGGGCAAGCCGCTGTCGGCGCCAGTGCTCACGCTCGACGAGCTGCGCGCCCGCTTCGAGGCGTTCGTGTGCGGCGTCTATCATCGTCGCCCGCATGGCAGCACCGGCGAACCGCCGATCACGCGCTGGCAGAAGGGCGGGTTCCTGCCCGCAATGCCCGACAGCCTTGAACAGCTCGACATGCTGCTCGTGCACGTGCCCAAGCCCCGTAAAGTGCTGCGCGACGGCATCCGTCTGATGGGCAGGCGCTATGTCGAACCCACGCTCGCGGCCTTCGTCGGCGAGCAGGTCGAGGCGGTCTATGACCCCCGCGACCTGACCGAGATCCACGTCTACCACCAGGGCCGGTTCGTCTGCCGTGCGCTCAGCTCCGAGCACGCTGGGCACCCGTCGTTGCGCGCGATCCAGCGCGCCCGGCGCGGCGCGAAGGAGCGCGACAAGCAGGTGCCTGCCCCCACGGAGACCTTCGATGGCGACCAAGAGGATACGGCTTCCCGGCCCACCACCTACCGAGGGCTCCGGCTCTACGCCGCTGACGATTGAGTTCCTGGTCGAGCAGCCGTTCCTGGCGACCCGCGAACATGCCCGGTTCGTCGAGTTTGCCGAAGCCTGCGCGCACTACCGCTATATCGGCGTGTGTCATGGCCGGCCGGGCGTCGGAAAGACGCGATCGGCGCGCGAGTTTTCCAGCTTCCCCGACCTGGGGGAATATGCCGCGCTCCGTCCCATTGCCGCGCTCCTTGGCGAAAAGGTCGCTCGCTGCCGCGCCGTCTTCTACACCGTGTCGGTCAGCAACACGCCCAAGACGATCGACGCGGTGTTGGGCCTCAACCTCATTAAGCTGGGCTATGCCCGGCTGACGGTCGCGGGCGGCTCGCAGGACGAAATCACCCATGACGCCGCCCGCATCGCCTGCCCCCTCGTCATCGTCGACGAGGCCGACCGCCTGACCATAAAGTCGCTCGAACATCTCCGCGACATGGCCGATCGCCACGGCTTCGGGCTGATCCTGATGGGTATGCCGGGCTTGGAGAAGCGCCTCGCCCGCTATGCCCAGCTCTACTCGCGGATCGGCTTCGTCCACGAGTTCAAACCGCTTACCGAGACCGAAATGCGGCTGCTGCTCGCGACCCACGCCGGCGATTTCGGGATCAGCTTCGACCCGGCCCAACTCGACGCGATCGAAGCGCAGGCAGCCGTGATCCGCATCACGCGCGGCAACTTCCGGCTCATGGAGCGCCTGTTCGCGCAGATGCGGCGGATCATGACCCTCAACCGCGTCGAGGAGGTCACCGCTGACATCGTTCAGGCCGCGCGCGATTGCCTCGTCATCGGACCCGGCAACTGACAAATAGCGCGATCAGAACGCCGCCATTTAGCGCGAGCGTTTACACAGGATAAGATCCATACCGTTTCCGGAACCACTTTCTTGTTTCCTCTTCGAAATTGGACTGTGCTGATGAGTTTGAGCGATGGTGGCTTCGCTCATACACTACGCGCTACCAGGCCCCTGCCCGTTTCTTAGGCTTAACGTTGTAGCTCAAGACCCCGGGGGCTCAGCCTCCCTTCTCCGGTTCTTGCCGCTGCGCAAATCCCTCGATCTACCTGCCGCCGTCGTGTGGTCGCACGGCATCATCCAAAGACCTATTTAGGCCGTCATGACTAGCCAATCTTCGCCATAAGGCGCCCCGCCGCCCCCTGCTCTGCCGCGAGATTGCGATTATAAGCGAGCGGCATCCGCGGCGACTTCCACCGCAGCGCGTCCATGATGCCGGCCAAATCCTCCCCGCTGGCGAACAGGTCCTGATTGAGCCCGATCCGCGTCGAGTGCGCACTGATCCCCTTCAGCAACCGCGCCAGATCGTCCGCCGTCAAATCGGGCAGCGCGCCACGGTCGAACGCGCGGCCGATGATCGACCGAAAGATTGGTCCGATCGAGCCCGGGTGCAGCGCCACGGTGCCGATGTCATATTCGACGCGCGCCTTCACCGCCGGCTTGGACAGCGTCTTGCGCAGATCCCACGTCTCCCGGCCCGAGATGCTGTCGATCGGCCGACCGCGCACGGCTGCCCGCGCCTTGTAGCGCCGCACCTGCACCCGCCGGAACAGCGGCCCTGTCGTGATCCCCGCCGCTTCGGTCCACGCCGCGATCGCCGCGACGGTGCGCGGGCTGAGGTAGGCGGTCGCCCCCTCCCCGTCTTGATCGCCCTTATGACGCAGAATCTGCAGCAGCCGCGCTTCGGGATCGATCGCCTCCTCAATATGCTCAATGGCGACCGCCACCAGTTCGGAGGCGCGCAGCCCGGTGTCATAAGCGGCCGATAGCAGCGCCCGATCACGCAGCCCCGGCAGATCCTCGCCACAACTCTCGAGCAGCGCGCGGATGTTGAGCCCCCGCGCCTTGTCGCGCTCGACGTCGCGCACCGGGCCCTTGAACCGCAGCGGCCGCGCCTGCTTCTGCGCAGCCCCCTTCTCGCGGCGCACCGTCTGGAGCCGCAGCTTCACCAGCGGCGCCGGCGTCGGATCCTTGAGCTCGAGCAGCTGGTGGATCTTGGCGATCGACGCCTTGTAGCGGGATAGCGAGGCCGGCCGGCTCCCCTTCCCGGCCCGCGCGTCGAGATAATCGGCCACGGTCTCGGGCGTGGCCGGCAGCGCGATCCGGTTGTTGCGCCTACACCACGCATCGAACGCCTCGACGTCGGACTTGAGCGCACGGATGCTATGGGGCGATGAAGCGGCCTGATAGGCGGCGATCAGGCCCTCGTTGACGGTGATGCGCTCGCCGGCGCGCATCTGCACGATCGTCCACGCAAGGTCGGCCGGCGCCCTGACGGCCGGCAGGACAGCCTCAGGCGGCGCTACGGGGATTTCTGGCCCTTCCCGGGCGGTTTCGGTGCTCACGACGCGCCTCGCTCCTCAGCCGCGCTTGTAGCCCACCTTATAAAGAACGGTCAAATCTGCTTATGTGATAAGTGCAATTATCGCATATGAACTTTTCGACGATAGCATGAGGCGAAACCAACTGCTGACTTTGGTTTCCTCACGCGCTAAGCGTAAGAGCGATGCAGGAGATCGTCGACCGCCGCGCAAATGACCCAATGTTGCTGCTCGGCCGGCTCGACGGCCGGCTTCATCATAGTACAAGCGCCGACATTTTCCTTGCGCGATCGCGCCTTCACGGCGCCGCGGCGTTAGCAGGTCTCGCCGGCGTGCCGATCGCTGTCGGCGACCTGCAGGATTGGATCGCGGGGCGAAGCGCCCCTCCCCGCGCCTCCGAAGGTCTCAACGATCCGATATCGGTGGCGTCCATTTTCCACCTCGCACTAAGTCGGGACGAGGATGTCAGAGACCCGGTTGGCCGCGCATCCCTCAATGCTCTCCGAACCATCCTCGACGACCGTGCAGAGGCTGAGCGCTATGGTGGAGACGATCTCGCACACTTCGGCCCGCTCTGGCGTCAGGTGAAGTCTGCGGCGGATGCACCCTTCCCCGTCGCCGATCTCCGGTCCATCGCCGAGCGCGTGTTCGCTCTTGCCGAAATGACCGAGCGTCTTCCGGTCGGCGCCTCGGAGGTTGTTGCGATCGACGGACGCTCGTTGGAGCTTCCTCCCCGCTGCCGCGATCGCAACTGGCTCGTCGCGACCGCTCTTCCTCGCATGCTCTACCGCGCTGGCTTCACGAGCCGCATCATCCCCTCACTGGTGCCGCTCCCCAAGTTCATGCCCCCTTCCCCTGCCGCGCTGACCGGGTTCCTCGCTAAGGAGATCGGGCAGATCAGCGCGGCGGGGCTCCGCGAGCTTTCCGCAATTGAGCATGACGTCGCCA
The DNA here is from genome assembly GCF_029870595.1 of Sphingomonas sp. CBMAI 2297. Taxonomy (GTDB): domain Bacteria; phylum Pseudomonadota; class Alphaproteobacteria; order Sphingomonadales; family Sphingomonadaceae; genus Sphingomonas. The sequence goes on along the minus strand of NZ_JAPDIR010000008.1, from coordinate 167,195 downwards.
AGCTCACCAATTTAGGTGCAACTCAGCGAAGTCGCCTGCCGCTTCTCGGGCGCCTATTGATCGCCTATCCAGGGCTCCAGGCATCCTCCGTTTCGAAGCTGCTGTCTGTGACACCTCAGGGTGCCCGAAAGCTCCTCGCGGCGCTGCCCACCACGCCTGCCGCGCAGCGCCGGCTGCGGGCCGAATAGCGACCGGGACGCCCTCCGTACTGAAACGCCGTCTCGCTTGTTTTGCTCAGCTCGCCGGCAACAGTTCTTCGATCGCTTTCATGAGCTCGGCCTTCGTGGCGCCGGTCCGGGGCACGATCTTGATCGTGATCCCCCCACCTCTGGCACTGGCATAGCGCAGAATCGTCTTTCCGCCTTTGCCCGTGATCTCTCGCTCGCCAGTCTCCTTCTTCTTTGCCTCAACGGTCGCACGAACAAGTCGCTTCGCCACCTCGGGTCCGGTCAGACTGGAACCACCATTCCTACGCTCGGCCTCGATGCGCTCGGCCTCGTCTCGCATTCGCTTCAGAGTTTTCGGTTCGCTGGTCAGCGGTTTGATATCGCGCGCCACTCGAACGGTAATGTCGTGGGTGTCCGAAAATGCCGCCACGATCTCCTCAGGAAGCCTCGCAACATCCAGCAGGCGGCTCAGCCATGACCGCGAGAGGTTGAGATGCTCCGCCATCTGGGACTGGGAGTTCTCGTAAAACTCCGACAGCGCTCGCGCATATTCCTTTGCACGCTCCCAGTCTGAAATGTCCTTTCGCGACCGATTTTCAACGTCCGAAACCCGGAATGCCTCTTCATCCGTGACGGTCTGGATCGTGACGAGATAATCAAATTCTGGATGATGATGTTCGCGGAGCCACTGGACGGTCCACCACCGGCGAACGCCAGCGATGATCTCATAATCGTAGTCAGGATCGTCCTTCAGACGACGCACGATCGCCGGGATGCGCTGCCGCTTCGCCGCGAGAAAGGAGTCGATCAGATCGCGACAGCTCTCTTCGGACAAATGGTCCAGGTCGCGATTGTGCATCCGCCAGGGACGGCAACGAGCCGGGTCCACCCACTCCGTTCGATCGGTAACCGTCTTGCCGCTCGCTATCCGCGCCAGGGTCTGGCTTCGGCTCGCCATGATCCCTTCCGAGGGGCTCGCATTGTCAAGCTCGGCCTCATTATCCAGGCCTTCGGTGAACATCGAGCCGAAGCCCTTATTTCCTTTTGTCATCGGCTCGCTCCTACTCGAATTTCCGGCATCTTGGAGACCCGATTTGTTGGTCTGTTGCCACGTGGCAACAAACCGAAATTCGCCTCGCCTTCGGCTCCCCTTTTCTGAGGGAAAACTGATCCTGGAATTTGGCTCATGATACTGTTTATAAACGCTTTCCTTGCTCGGTTGCCACGTGGCAACAACGCATCATTCTTAGCAGATTTCAGCCCCATAGACGGCGAACAATTGCCCGCAGTTGCCACGTGGCAACTGCTGCTCAAAGCTGCCCCCCTGCCCGGCTCGGCCAGGTCCGCAAAACGTCTTCTTCGATGTCTCGGCAAACCTCATTCAGATGCCTCATGCACCGGTTGTAAACCTCGTGCGAAGTGACGGGCTTTTCCAGTTCAAAGACCGTCTTCATCCGCGAGCTGGCATTGTCGATCTCCGCACTGGTGACCATCACCGAAGAAGACATTGAGCCTCCGAAAACGCTCCGCATCATCGAAAGTATCTCACGATGCATCGACTTGCTGTCGTCGACCCGGCTGCCGACGAGACGGATGAAATTGTAAGCCGGGCGCCCCCTCCCCGCGAGCTGCTCGAGCTGCTTCATCGTGGTCTTCGCCATGTCGATAAACGACACCGTCGATGCGAAGTCGACCAGGCTTGGCGGCACGGGGATCACCATCGCATTGGCTGCTTGAAGGACCGCCATGGAGACCATGCCGAGTGCTGGAGGCGGATCCATGATCACCACATCGTAATCTTCTACCACCGAGTCGATGGCCTCGGCGATCAGGTCGATGATGTTCAGGTTCTGATTGCGCGCGAGGTAGCCGGCGATCTCGTATTCGAGATTGTAGAGCCGCAAATTCGCAGGGATCAGATCGAGCCCATGGAAGTGGGTCTTCCGAATGATCTTTCGCACACCCAGCAATTCCGGGTTATGGAAATGCCCATAGAGCGTGTCGTCCTCCTCCAGATCGACGTCTGGTCGGTAGCCGAACATCATTGTCGATGAAGCTTGGCTGTCGCAGTCGATAAACAGCACACGATAGCCGTTGATCGCGAAGTGCTGAGCCAGGTGCAGCGCGATCGTGGACTTGCCGACACCGCCCTTGAAATTGCAGACCGAGAGAATGGCGGGTGGATCTTCCGGGCTGCGCCACGGACGCGTTCCGAACACCTCACGCATATGATCGAGTTCTTCGAGCGTATATTGGACGCGATGACCGGAAGCCGTCCGCCCACGCTCCGGCAAACGCCCGTCGCGTTCAGCTTCTCGGATCGCCGACGCGGTGCGTCCGACAAGTGATGCAGCCTTGGAGATAGGGAAGGTGGGGGCTCGCTTCTGCCCTGTCTCTGGATCGACCGCGCTGTCGCGGATCCGCTTGAGGATCGTGAGCGCTTTACGGTGAAGCACATCCAGGCCACCTTCCAGAAGGTCATCGGCGGGGACATTTGTGGGATCAGTGGCCATGAGATTCCGCTTTTGTGGGTTTGATGGCCCACAATAGCGACGTTGGCAGTTTCGAGCAACGATTTGGCCATCGAACTTACAACTTTACCGATGATCTCCGAGCCGTTTCGGATTTCAAGGTAATGCCAATGCGCCCTGGTAGAGGCGCACCGATGATCTCCGAGTCGGTGCAAGCTTTCCGAAAACTTGCTGCGTCCGGCTGCACCGAGCGATGCCCTGTGGATAAATACCGATGATCTCAGTACCTTCCGATGATCTCGGTGCGTCCTACCAATGATCTCGGTGCCAACAGACCGATGATCTCGGAGCGCATACCTATTACATGAATCCCTGAATCAATCCGATTCGCGAATCGGCTTCAAAATTTCGATTTTTGAAAGTGGGAAGGGGCGATTCGGCAAAAGCGGCACCGAGATCATCGGTCGAATTGCAACTCTCACCCCTGATTTCCCGCCAAAACTGCCAACAGGGTTGATTTCGAAACCCAAACCTGTTGAGACAGCGCCATCACAGACCCCGGAGATTCGGGGAAGGGCGGAACAATGAACGGAGATCAGCATAGGCCGATTGGGCACCAATATGCACTCGCCATGATCGATGGCGGTGCAGAGAATGTCCGGAAGCTTGCCTCCACTGCCGGAACCCAATTGACGCTCGACGCCTTCCTGCGAGTCCACGACGAAGAGCCTGTCCCGGCATTTCTCCATTCCGCGCTTTGCGCCATGTCGCTCCCGACCAAGCGCCCGAAGGACGACACGCTCCCGATTATCCGGGAAGACGGCAAGTACGCGCTGGCAATCAACCCTCGGCCGGTTCTTCAAAATATCGATGGCAAGTCGGTCATGAGAAGCCTGGGTGTTCCATATGGGGCCTATCCCAGGGTTGCGCTCATCTATCTGCTTTCACAGGCGGTAATGAAGCGTTCGCGCGACGTCTATCTCGGCCGCAACTTCACGGAATGGATGCGGCGGCTTGGCTATCAAACGGTGTCCTATGGCCCCCGTGGCACCGCAAATCTGATGCGCGAACAGGTCGACCGCTTGCTGGCGTGCGAGTGGCAGATTCGCTGGGATGGCACCGAAACGGACGACAACGCCTTTGCGGTCCGCGATGTGAAGATCTCAAATGAATATGCTGGTTCACTCGACAAGAACGGCACCTTCGCGCGGGAAATCCGTATGTCGGAGGTCTTCTACAGTCACCTTATCGAGCACGCTGTCCCATTAAACGAAGTAGCGATCCGGGAGCTTAAAGGGACGCCAACGGCGCTCGATCTCTATACCTATCTTGCCTATCGCCTCCCACGGATCGGCTCCGACAAGGGGCAGATCATTTCTTGGGATCAACTGGCAAAGCACCTCGGCAACGAGGCTGACAGCAAGCGCTTTCGTCAAACGGTGCGGGAGACGATGCAGCTCGTCTCGGCGGTTTATCCCAATGCGAACGTCGATCTCTCCGGCAGGAAGGTGGTCCTTCATCCGTCTCCAGCGCCGATGGAGCGTAAATTGGTCGGACCCCATTTGCGACTTGTTGGGGCGCCAGGCGTCGAAACGGCACCGAGATCATCGGTTCGCACCGTTCCGCAGGCAACGAAACCCGCAGCGAAATCAGACGAACCGCTTCACGCATTCCCGCCGGGAACGCTTTCCTATGGCGACCGCGAACAGGCGTTTCGGAGTGTCGGTCTCACTAAGGGCCATCCTTGGTCAGTCGACGATATGGCCAACGCATTCCGCAAGGGATTCGCCGATATCAAGAGGCCCCGGACCGACACCGAATGGATGCGGCTCTGGGAGGCCTTCGTGATCAAATATGCGGATCGGCGGAAGAACCGGCCTGACGATTGACCGATGATGTCCGAGCCGTTCGTCGCCTGCGAACGAGCCCGAGTCGTGCCCGATGAAGCGATCAACGTGAGCGCGCCGACCCTCATCGTTGATAGGTCCGGGTCACAGCGCCATGCGCTGAAAGAGGGAAGGGGGGATGTGGCTACCGAGCAGGAGGTAGTCCTATGCCACTCACGGCCAAACGACCGACCCAGGAACTTGTTGACCTCGTAGGCGCTCTTGGCGGCACCTGGACCGGCTACAGGGCTATGGCCCGTTGCCCGGCACATGGCGACAACGATCCAAGTCTTTCGATCCGCCAAGGTGACCGCGGCATTCTGGTGACGTGCTTCGCGGGTTGCGCACGCGATGATGTTCTGCGGGAATTGCGTCGGGTTCGAACCGGCCAACATTATGCAATACCGGAACAGGATCGACCGCAAGGCAGCGCCAATGTCTCGCGCATCTGGGAGCAGGCCATTGGCGTCAAAGGGACGCTGGCCGAGCGCTATCTTGAGCGACGCAACTTGTTGCCAGCGCCTGCCGACGTGCGCTTCCATTCGCGCTGCCCATACCTCCCGAAGCCGAAAACCGTTTATCGACCGGCTTTGCTGATTGCTGTTCGCGAGATCCGGCAGCTCGTCGCGATCCAGCGCAACTTTCTCGACCCTGCGACAGCGAAGTGCCTCCGAAAAGTCATGCTCGGCGTGCCTGGGACAGGCGCATGGCGGGGCCGGGCAGGGGGCGAGACGCTGGCGATCGCCGAAGGTTTCGAGACTGCCGGCGCCTACACCCGCATCAAGGACATCCCCTGCTGGGCCTCACTTGGCGCCAGGCGGCTCGATCAACTGGTCATTCCACCCGGCATTACGACCCTGCTGATCGCAGAGGACAATGATCCAGAAGGGCGTCGCGCCGCGGCGTCCGCCGAAGCGAAATATCCCCGTCCCGGGCTCATCATCCGCCGCGACCCGCCGCCGCCGGCTTTCAAGGATTGGGCAAAGTTCCTCGACGCGCACTGCCGGACCTGATCCCGGGGCGGAGAGAGGGGAGGGGGATCGAGGGTGTGTCGCTGCGACAGATGCAGCCGCGCAGGAGATTCCCAAATGACCGACCTTTTTCAGACCGCCGAGCGCGGCGACCGTGCCGCTGCGCACATCCTTCTATCCCAACTGGCGTCAGGCGAGCCGGTCACCCGTCAACATCTCAATCGGGCGATGGTGCAGGCGTTCGGCGGAACCGATGCCGAAGGACGCTGGACGCAGCGCTCAAGCTTCGAGGTGCTAGAGCACGCACTCGCCCTTCATCTCCGTGGATCATTGGCGCCTCTGGCCAGCCTCGCCGATGTCGCCGCGCGGATTGACCTCGCGCAGCGCCTCCCCACTCAGACCGTGCGGAGCGAAGACCAGATCGAATGGCAGCAATTCTCGACTCCTGTCGACATTGCGGCCGTCGCGATTCTGCTCGCAGATGTCCGGCAGGATGACGTCATTCTCGAGCCCAGCGCCGGCAACGGTTTGCTCGTTGCACAGCTTGGGGCTCATCGATCGCTGCATCTCAACGAGCTCGATCCGATCCGCCGCGATCGCCTGCACGGCGTTTTCCCCGGCGCAACGATCACCGGCCATGATGGGGCGATTCTTGATGCTGCTCTTGGCGACGCACCGCGTCCTTCCCTGATCCTCATGAATCCGCCGTTTTCGCGGTCGCTCGGCCGCGGCGTCGATGATCTTGCGGCCGTTCGGCATCTTCAGGCTGCACTTCGCCGATTGCAGACTGGGGGCCGCCTCGTTGCCATCATGCCCGACTGGTTCGGACCGACCACCCGAATGCGCGACCACTACGAGACCGTCCTTCGCGGATCGACAGTGCAAGCCTCTGTTCGACTTGAAGGCTGCTATCTCAAACACGGCACGTCTATCGACGTGCGAATCTTCGTCATCGACAAGGTCGCCGGCAGGCTCGCACCAGAAGTCATCCAGGGTGGATCAATCGCGGAACTGCTCGACGTTCTCACCGTGACACCTCGCCTGTCCCTTGTCGCAGATCAGCCGGCACCCGCGCCGAAGCGGGGCGGAGGCATCTCGCTCTTCAGAGCGGTCAAAAGCGCCAAGCCCATGCCCCGGGCCTTTCACGCTGCCGTGCGCAACCATGTCTTGCCGGTTGCTTACACCAGGCTCGAAACCCCGGCGCCGCTGCTCGAACAGACCGGCGTCTATCTGCCCTATCGGCCAAGCCGCCTGGTTTTCGACAAAGCCGGCGAACACCCGACTGCGCTCGTCGAATCCGTTGCCATGGGATCAATCCCAGCGCCGATCCCCGATTACGTCCCTTCGCTGCCGGAGCGGACTGTCACAGACCGTTTGCTCTCGGCCTCCCAGCTCGAAACCGTCGTTTACGCCGGCCATGCCTGGGCTCAGACGATCCCTGGGCGCTTCGCACCGGACAAGGATGGTGTCGGCCTCGTTATCTCGGAGGAGGGCCGCGGCTACCGAAAGGGTTTCTTCCTCGGGGACGGAACCGGGGCAGGCAAGGGTCGCCAAATCGCGGCCGCCATTCTTGACAACTGGCTTCAGGGGCGGCGTCGCAATATCTGGGTCACCAAGAACGCGCCCCTCCTCGAAGATGCTCGCCGTGATTGGACGGCCCTCGGCGGGCTCGCCGGTGACATTCAGCCCATATCGAACTGGAAGATCGACGAACCCATCAGGCTTGACCAGGGCGTCCTTCTGGTCACCTATCCGACCCTTCGATCGATGCGCGGGGAACATAGCCGGCTGAAGCAGATCATCGACTGGGCCGGCGCCGATTTCGACGGCGTCATCGCCTTCGACGAAGCGCACGAGATGGGCGGTGTCGCAGGAGGCGAGGGCGCACTCGGAGCCAAGGAGGGATCGCAACAGGGCATCAGCGGCGTTCGGCTCCAGAACCATCTGCCCGCCGCGCGGATCCTCTACGCCTCTGCGACGGGGGCGTCCGAGGTCAACAACCTTGCCTATGCCGTGCGGCTCGGGCTCTGGGGACCGGAGACGGCGTTCGCCAATCGCGAGCAATTCATCTCCAGCATTCGCCAGGGCGGGATCGCCGCCATGGAATTGGTCGCACGCGATCTCAAGGCGACTGGGCTCTACATGGCGCGAGCGCTGAGCTTCGCCGGTGTCGAATATGAGATCCTGCGGCACGAACTGACGCCCGCGCAGATCGAGATCTACGACACTTACGCCAATGCCTGGTCCATCATCCACCGGAACATGGAAAAAGCCCTGGAACTCACCGGCGTCGTCGATGGTCTCGAGAACACCACTTTGAATAGCGGGGCGAAGGCATCGGCCCGCTCGCGCTTCGAGTCCACCAAGCAGCGTTTCTTCGGCCAGGTGCTGCTTTCGATGAAGCTGCCAACGGTCATCGCCGCGGTCGGCGAGCATCTTATGGCGGGCCAGTCGGTGGTGCTTCAACTGGTGACGACGGCCGAGTCCATCCTCGACCGGCGATTGGGCATGCTCAGCCCGGATGAGCGCGTCGACCTCGAAATCGACCTCAGCCCTCGTGAATATGTCATCGATTATCTCGAGCGCGCTTTCCCTACTCGCCAAATGCGCGTCTTCACCGACGACACAGGCACGCAGCGCTCCGAGCCGATGACGGACGAGACGGGTAATCCCGTCTACAATCCCGAAGCCGAAGCTGCCCGCGCGCTGATGATCGAGCATCTTTGCGCATTGCCGCCGATCATGTCGGCGCTCGACGGCATCCTGGAGCATTTCGGGCATGATCGTGTCGCGGAAGTCACTGGGCGGACAAAACGCCTAATCTCGACGGGCGACGGCCGGCAGAAGCTGGAAACCCGTTCGACCCGTACCAGTCAGGCCGAGGCCGCGGCCTTCATGCAGGGGCTGAAGCGCGTCCTCATTTTCTCGGACGCCGGCGGGACGGGGCGATCCTATCACGCATCAATGGACGTGCCGAACCAGGAGCAACGCGTCCATCTGTTGCTCGAGCCGGGCTGGCGCGCGGACCGCGCCATTCAGGGCCTTGGCCGAACCCATCGGACCCATCAGGCGAGCACGCCACTGTTCCGGCCCGTCACGACCGACTGCAAAGGCGAACTCCGCTTCACCAGCACGATTGCGAGGCGGCTCGACAGCCTCGGCGCACTCACACGGGGTCAGCGCCAGACCGGCGGTCAGAATCTCTTCGACCCGGCTGATAATCTGGAGAGCGAATATGCTTGCGCTGCGCTGGTGACGTGGTTCCACTTGCTGGTCGATGGCAAGCTCAAGAGCATCTCGCATTCGGAATTCGAGGATCGGACCGGTCTCGAGCTCTGCGACAAGGACGGCGTCCTGAAAGAGGAACTGCCGCCCATCCAGCGATGGCTAAATCGCATCCTCGCGCTTCCCATCGGCCTGCAGAACAGCATCTTCGATGAGTTTCTGTCCCTGGTCGAGACACGGGTATCGGCGGCGAGGGAGGCTGGCCGGCTCGATGTCGGTGTCGAGACGATCCTCGTCGATTCCGCCACCTTGATCGACGACACACTGCTCCGGACCGACCCGGTCAGCGGGGCGACGTCGCACTTGCTGACCATCGAGATCGCGCGGCGGCGGACCCCTGTCACCTTGGAGCGCGTGCTGCGTATCGCCGACAGCGATAGCACCGCCGTATTTCTGCTCAACGCCAAGTCGGGGATGGTCGCGCTGCAGACCCGCGCCCGAGCGCTCATGGAGGAGAAGGACGGAACGCCGATCCCGCGCTTCGAGCTGACGAGGCCGACCCGGCGGGAACATATCCGCGAGCATGAGCTCTTCGAGAGCGCCTGGAAAATAGTCGATCGGGACGCCTTCTGCGCGAAATGGCAGGCCGAAGCCGATGAAGCGGCGAACAAGGTCGACACCGAGACGATCCGCCTCGCGACCGGCTTGCTTCTGCCGATCTGGTCGGCGCTGCCCAGCGATCATCTGGTGGTCAACCGCATCGCTGACAAAGCGGGAAATAGCTGGCTCGGCCGCCTCGTTTTCGACGAGCACGTTGTCCAGCTTTTCACCAAGCTCGGCATCGATCGCGCCGAGAACCTGCCGCCCTCGGACATCATCAAATCGGCCCATTCCGGTCGAAGCGTTGATGTTGCCCGCCCATTCCCCATGACGATCCGCCGCGCGATGGTGAACCGAAATCATCGCATCGAGATAGTCGGGGCGCCGTCGGATCAGCTCGCCTGGCTGAAATCCTTGGGCTGCTTCACCGAGATCATTCAGTACCGGACACGGGTGTTCCTTCCGGTGAGCATCGCCGCCGACATCCTTGGGCGCATTCTCGCCGATCCTGGGTGAGCGCGGGTCGCCCTTGGTCAAACGACCGAGGCCGCTCTTGGGAAAGAGGGAAGGGGGAACGGGGTGGTGTCCGGGAATTGCCGGACGCCAAGAGGAGTGACCCCGGTGATCCAGACCATCAAACTCGCCAAGCTGCGGCTCTCGCCGATCAACGTCCGTACCGCACCGGACGAACAGCTTCAGATTGAACCCATGGCCGCCAGTATCGAGGCCAAGGGCGTCCTTCAGAATCTGCTCGTCACGCCCGCCAAAAAGCCGCGCGGCACCTTCGAGGTCTTCGATGGCGGACGCCGTTGGCGCGCGCTTCGCCTGCTCGCCGAGCGCGGTACGATCTCGGAAGCCGATTTCGATGTCCCCGTCATGATCCTTACCGGCGACGATGCCGAATTGTCCGAAACGTCCACGGCGACCAACTTCCATCAGCTCAAGATGACCCCCGCCGAGGAATGCCGCGCCTTTCAGCACTTCATCGGCTCGACCGGCGATCTCGATGCTGTCGCAAAGCGTTTCGGCGTGACACGTCGCTTCGTCGAGGGGCGCCTGCGCCTCGCCTCGCTGGCAGCGCCGATCTTCGACGCCTTGAGCAAAAGCGAGATCACGCTCGACATCGCCAAAGCCTATGCGTCGACCGAAAGCCACGACAAGCAGCTTCTGGTCTGGAACAGCTACCAGAATGGCCACGTAACGGCCGACACCATCCGCCGCGTCATCGCCAATGAGACGCTCAAGGCCAGCGATCCGATCGCGATTCTGGTCGGCGAGGAGCGGTATCGCGCGGCAGGCGGCAAGGTCGATGGCGACCTCTTCACCGACGGCAACGACCGCTGGAACAATCCCGAGATCGCGCACCGTCTCGCCGGCGACATCATGGAGGCCGAAGCGAGACGCATCGGTGAGGAGACGGGCCTTGCCTGGATCAGGCCGATCGCCAGCAACTACGCCCACAACGCCGCCCACGGCCTCTACCGTGCCATCCTGCAGCCGCCCGCGCTCACCGAGGAGCAATCCGCCCGCCTTGGCGAGATCGAGGCGCGCCGCGCCGAGCTCGAGGCCGAAATGCAGGACGAATCCATCTCGCCCGATGCCTACAAGGCCCTGGACCAGGAGGATGACCGACTGATCGCCGAGGCCGAGGCGATCGAGCATCGCGCGCCCGTGCTGCCAGATGAGCTGCGGCCGCATGTCGGCGCGTTTCTGCTTCTGACGCCGCAGGGCGAGATGCGTCTCGACACCCAATTTTATAGCGAGCAGGAGCTCATCGTCGAAGAACCCGACGCGATCGATGATGCGGGCGGCGGAAATCCCGGCGAACCCGACGAGGGCGGGGCGGGCAGGTTTCGCGTCGGCGTGAAGGATTCGCCCGAGCCAGCTCGCCGACCCGAAGCTGTGGCACCTGGCGGCAAGCCGCTCAGCAATCGGCTCTACGACGAGCTTGCCATACAACGCCGCGATATTCTCGCATCCTGTCTGCTCGCTCAGCCGGCGCTCGCGCTCGATTACGCGCTGTTCGTCATGATCGACGCCCGGGTTTTCGCCGGCGGCGGTTCTGCCGACGAGATCGTTCAATATGGCACCACCATCTGCGCTGATGCCCCGCAGGATCCCGTCACGGCGGATTTGCCCGGCTCACGCGCCCGGTCCTACCTGGCCGAAGCGCATGATGGCCTTGATGCCGGATGGTGCGACCACGATCACGAAATCGATCGGTTCGAAGGGTTTCGCGCGCTCGATGACGACAGCAAGGCGCAGTGGCTGGCCTATATCGTTGCCATGTCGATCGAGGCCAAGCCGCGCGGGGCCAGCGGCCAGGTCGCGATCCACAATCGATTGGCCTCGATCCTCGAGATCGACGTTGCGAGCTGGTGGCGTCCGACCGCGGAAAACTTCTTCGATCGGGTCAACAAGGGCAGCATTTTGAGCCTGCTTCATGACGTCGGCGGCGGCGCGCTGACGGCTCGGCACGCCACCCTGAAGAAGGCGGAGATCTCGGAGAGCTGTGAAAAACTCTTCGCCGGGGCGGCCATTGTCGAGCCCGAGACGAAGGACGCTGTGCTCGCATGGGTGCCGGACGCGATGCGCTTTGGTGCTGCGGCCCCGTGCCCGACCGATCGTCTCGGTGGCGAGCCGGATCGCTCTGCGTTGTCGGATGATCACATGGCGGAAGGCGCTTCGGTCGCGGACGATACGGTGATCGAGCCGGTCGAAGCCTGACCCAGCAGGACAGGGGGGCGGTCGGCGCCACTTGCGCGATCGTCCCCTCCCGCACGCTTGCCTCTCCCGAACCCCATCGTCATCCCGCTGGAGCATCAGCCATGCCTGCGAAAGCCCGTCCGAGCCGCGACGTCGCGGCCGAAATCACCAACCTCATCATCAGAAAGCTGGAAGAAGGCGTCCCGCCCTGGACTCGGCCCTGGCGGGTTGCCGGCGCCGGTGGCCGTCCGCTCCGACACTGCGGCACGCCCTATACCGGGATCAACACGGTCTATCTTTGGGCGATCGCAGACGCGAACGGCTATCGCTCGCGCTACTGGATGACGTATCGCCAGGCCGAAGCGCTCGGCGGCCATGTTCGCCGGGGGGAGCACGGCTCGCTCTCGGTCTATTATTCGAGCTTCAAAAAGACCGAGTCGGACCGGGTGACCGGTGCCGAGAGCGAACGCAGCATTCGTTTCCTTCGCCATTATCTCGTGTTCAACGCCGATCAGATCGATGGGCTGCCCGCCTATTTCTATCCGGACGACGCGACCCCTGCGCCGATCGATCCATCTGCGCGGCAAGCTGCCATCGACGAGTTCTTCGATCATGTGCCGGCAGATGTTCGACATGGCGGCGATCGCGCCTTCTTCCACCCGACATTTGATTTCATCCAGATGCCGCACCGGCGGTCATTCACAACGATGGATCATTACGCCTCGGTGAGGGCACACGAGACCGTTCATTGGTCAGGCGGCAGCTCGCGCCTTGCCCGGACCTTCGGCAAGCGGTTCGGCGACAAAGCTTATAGTTTCGAGGAGCTTGTGGCTGAGATCGGAAGCGGCCTGATTTGCGCGCATTTGGATCTGCCGAACGAACTGCACGACAATCATGCGAGCTACGTCGCCCACTGGCTCGGCATTTTGCGCGCGGACAAGACCGCAATCATTCACGCCGCCTCGAAAGCTGAGCAGGCCTTCAACTACCTTCTGGCGTTTGGCGACAGCGACGACACGGCGTCATCGGCCGAGGGGGTCAGGCAGATCCTCGAGGCGGCCTGACCGCCGCTAATCCGAATTTTCCCCGACATCACAGGAGATACCGATGGGCTGGCTCACCATGTCCCGTTTCCACATGGGCGGACACAAGACCGCCAAGGATTATCTGGACGCGCAATTCACCTATAGCCGCGAGGCGGACGGGACGATCAAGGGACTGAAGGTGCTCGCCTCATCCTGCCCCCAGAATCGCACCTATTATGCTGCGGCTCAGGTGATGATCGACGGCGTCGGCAAGGAGGTTTTCGCGATCGTCTGCAAGGTGATGTGGAATCCCAAAAGCAAGTCCGGCGAGCATTTCGGCTACAAGGATATGGACGAATCTGTCGGCCCCTATGAGGATAGCTGTCCCCGCCACATTCTCGACCTTCTGACCCCGACCGACCGGGAGCACGCCCTCGACTGGCGCGCGCGGTGCCGTGCCAACCTGGCCCGCCGATCGCGCAAGATCGAGGACGGCGACCGGATCAAACTGGCCCAGGCGCTGACCTTCTCCGATGGTCATGTGGGTGACGAATTTATCGTCGTGAAGCGCGGCCGCCGCCTGAGTTTCCGCGATCCCGCGACTCGCTGCGGCTATGCGATCAGCCGGTTCATGGAGCGCGACTGGACGATCCTGCCGGTCACTAAGGTTCACAAGACGATCTTTGCATGAGTGCGTCAGCCAGTATCATTCCCGCAGCAGGGAGAAGCCATCATGTTTGCCGCGTGTCTTGAATTGTCGCCCAAGCGTCTGCAGCTTTGCAGCCGCGAGAACGCCAATCGCGTCGCAGGTCGCCTATTCGACGAGCGGCCGGGTAGGCTGTCGATCGTCCGCACTGGCGATCCGCTGCAACCATTCCGGGTCTGCACGACGCCGGCGGCCGATGATCATGTCGAGGTGGAGATGACATTTTGATCCGGATCGCGGCGGCCATCATCCTCGCGGGCGGAGCCGCTCTCACATCGCCCTCATGGTCTCAGAGTTTCGACGCGAAGGCGCGGGCGCTCGATGGCGATACCGTGGCCGTCGATTTCCGGTTGCTTGGGGTCGACGCATTCGAGCGCGGGCAGCTCTGTCGGCGCGCCTCGGGATGTTGGCAGTGTGGGAAGGCCGCACAGGATTTCGCCGCGAACGCCCTGCGCTCCAAGGCCGCGACGATCCGGCTCGTGTCTTCGTCTTCTTATGGCCGCCCCGTTGCGGTCGTTACAGTCGACGGCGCGGATTTGGGAGAGCGTCTTATCCGCGCGGGTCTCGCGACCCCGCAGGCGAGTTATCTCAGAGACGATCCCGCTCGCCTGCGCGCATATAATGCGGCCTTCGCTTCGGCCAGGAGGCAAAGGGCAGGGGCCTTTGCCGGAGACTGGATCGAACCGTCGCGCTGGCGGCACGGGAACCGCCTGAGCTGCGAGCGCTGATGGTCAAGCCGACAAAGTCGGGTCGGCCCACCAAGATGGTCCCTGCTCGAAATTTCCGTCCATCCTGACCAACGGCCCATCGGGCGCGTCGGCCACATAGGGGTTCACGAGCGGCATCACCGTCTCCTTCAGGCGCTTCTGTTCGCCTGCGATGCGCCCGCGCCGCTCCAGCAGATCCTCCAGCCATTCAAGATCGTCGAGCATCGACACCACGCCGCGGCCGGCGAGGCAGAAATAGATGCAGCGCTGAAAATCGTCGGCACCATCATTGCCCAGGATCTCCGCCAGCTTCAGCTTGCCCGCCGAAACCCCTTCATGCACCCAGCTTACCGCCTCGCGCAGCTCCCGCACCGAATAGTAGGCGTCCTCGACATGCATGCCGATCGCCGCATTGGCGATCATCCGACGGGTCGGCCGGTTCTCCATATCCAGCGCCGCATCCCGCAGCGTTATGTCGAGATCGAACAGGTGTCGGATGCTGGGCGTCGTCATGGCAAATCTCCTACTCATTAGAACGTAACGTGAACATGCGCGACCGTCAATTGTCCGCGTGCTTCCGTTGCGAGCGGAGCGCGCATCATGCCCATCAACGTCATCGTCGGCCTTCCGCACCTGAACGATGGGCCGATCCTTCAGCGGGCACGCGCGCTTGGCCGGACCGCGCTCATCTCGGCGAACGCGCTTTCACGTTGGTCCGAAAAGCGCGGCTGGCGGGAATGGACCGGATGGCGCCTGGGGCAACTCCAGAATGCACGGGGTTTGTCCGGCCTCTGCCTGGACTCCGCAGGCTTCGTCGCGACTGCGCGCTATGGTGGCTTCCCGTGGTCCCTGTCGGACTATGTATCGCTCGCGGCGGCCTATCCATTCCAATGGTGGGCAAGTGCCGATTACTGCGTCGAGGCTGAGATCGCGCGAGATCGCGACGAAGTCTTCGACCGCCTGTCGCGCACCATCCGCGCCAATCGCGACTGCCGCATCCTGGGCGAGGATGCCGGAATAGCCGACAGACTGATGCCTGTGATCCAGGGCCGGCGACCATCCGACTATGAGCGCTGTGTCGATGCGCTCTGGGGTTCGCTCCGCCCCGGCGCATTGATCGGTGTCGGAAGCATGTGCCGGCGCGATATTCACGGACCGGTAGGCCTGATCGCGGTCATCGACCATCTCGATCAGATTCTTCCGGCCGGTGTTCTGCTCCACGCATTCGGCGTCAAGGGCACGGCACTGCCCTTCCTTCTGCCTTTCGCACACCGGGTCGCGTCGATCGACAGCCAGGCCTATGGCGTCGGTGCGCGTCGGGCAGCCCTGAAGGCGGGGATCTCCAAGACCGATCGCGTCGTGGCCGATTACATGGAGCAATGGCTCGCCGGTCAGTACCACCGACTAACCGAGCGGCCGCGCCGCCTTCCGCAGCAACGGCCTGCTGACGCAGATCCTCCGCCGATCGATCCCTGGGAGGCCGCAATCGCGCAGGCCCGTACCGAAATCCGCGATCTCATCGAGTCCGGCGATCTTGATCATGATGAGATGTTCGAGCCGTGGCTCGAGCAATGGGCGGCCGACATCTTCCATGACCAGACGGCGGAGCGGTGAAAGGGGAGGGGGAGTGGAAGGGTGAGCATCAGGCTCACCGAAAGGGTGCGCGTCGCGAGCAAGCGCGTGCACCGCCATTCTCACTAGGAGAACCGCCTTGACCGCATCGCACCCTGTCGGAACCGCCATGGTCCCGCTCGCCCGGATTGCCGTGGGCTATAATCCGCGCCGCTATTTCGACCGGAAGAAGCATGACGAACTCGTCGCCTCCCTGCGTTTGCGAGGCATGCTGCAGCCGATGCTGGTTCGGCCCGCTGCCGACCTGCCGGAGCATTTCACGATCGTCGCCGGTGGGCGCCGCTTCCGAGCCGCCATGGAAGCCTTCGGCGAAGACGGGGAGGTGCCGGTCCTGATCCGGGAGATGACGGATCAGGAGGCGCTCGATGCCGCTATTGCCGAAAACGACGATCGAGATGACCCCTCGGAGACTGAGCAGGCAGACGCGGCCGTTCGCTACCTCGCGGCGTGTCAAGGCGACCGCGCCGAGGCTGCCCGGCGGCTTGGCTGGTCTCGGGCGAAGCTCGATCGCCGCCTCGCGCTCGCCGACCTTTCCGACACCGTCAAAACCGCGCTCGACGAGCGCCGCATCAAGGTCGGACACGCCGAGCTGCTGGCCGCCGTTCCCGCCGACAAGCAGGACAAGGCGCTCGAGACGATCATCGCGGCTAGCCTTGATATCGCCAAGACCCGCGACCTCCTGATGCGTGTCACCCAGCGTCTGGCCGACGCCCTCTTCGACAAGACGGAATGCATGACTTGTCCGTTCAATTCGGGGACGCAGCGCGCCTTGTTCGACACCCATGTCGACGATGGTCACTGCACCAATGCCACCTGCTTCCAGCTCAAGACCGAAGTCGTCGAAGCCGCGCGCCGTGAAGCGGAGGCGGCCGCCGAGGCCGAGGATGCCGCCGCAGCAATCGGGTCCAATGATGGCGACGAGGCCGATCTTGCCGACGATGGCGACGAAATCGAGGATGGCGGAGAAACTGGCAGCCTGATCGATGACGCCGCGCCCGTGGCACCTCTGGCCGGCCGCGGGACCGTCGTGCGCAAGGTTTCCACCAGCACCGGGCCGAGCATCACCGCAAAGTCCATCGCGGGTCGCACCGCCGACCTGCGAGAGGCGACCTGGCGGACGGCACTCGCGCGCGGGCTGGCTGACGATCCATCGGCTGCGCAGGCGGCGATCCTCGTGGCGGCGCTGACCGGCACACTGTCGCACATCAAGGCAGGCACTTTGACCTCGCGCGCCGCGCTGCTGGTCGACGCCGCGTTCCCCGATCGCGGTTTCAAGGACAAGATCGCAGAGATCCGTGAGCTGTCGGAGGGACAAGCCACGACGGTGCTCGCCGCGATCGGGGCCGCCTATGCCCGGGACGTCCAGTCGTTTACGCATGTCGCCGATCTTGCCAGCGCCTTCGGCATCGACATTCGGACGGTCTGGCAGGTCGATCGCTCATTCCTCGAACGCTACACGAAGGACGAGCTCAAATTCATCGCCGGCGAATGCGGCCTGGTGGCGCATATGGGCGAGAAAGCCTTCGCCAAACTGCTTGGCGCCAAGAAGGCCGACCTCATCTCCGGCATGTTGAATGCGGTTGGCTTCGACTGGGCCGACCGGGTGCCGAGCGCGATGGCCCTCAATGGCCGCTATTCGCCGCCCCAGTTTCTTCCGCCCGCTGAGACCGAGGAGGTGGTCGCCGACCTGGCCGCCTGACCCCACCAGCCTTCCAATCAAGGAACCACCAACATGCTGATCTCAAGCCTATTGCCCTTGCTGGGCAGCTATTCGCTCGCCTTCGATCTCGTCGCCGGCGCTGACGATGTTGTCACCCTCATCATCATTCCCCGCATCGCCGAGGGGAAAACGCACAAGGCCGAGGCCGGCGAGCTGCGTCCGATCTCGATCACAGCGACGGCCGCTGAGATCGATGCCGAGCTCTCGAAGGGTGCCGACGGCGCCCTTGGCGGACTGATTGCCGCGCGCAAGACGCTCGCTGACCAGATCGCCACCCAGCGGGGCGCGGCCGAGGCCGCCCGCGCAGCGTCCGCCGAGGCGGCGAAGGCAAAGGCGGCATCGACGCCTCCCAAGTCGGCAGGCCCCACGACCATCGCGCCGGCTGCGCCAGCACCGGGCGCCCTTCCGGCCGATGCCAAATCGGAGGAACCCGCCAGTCTTTGGTGACGGGATGAACCGGCGCCCCTTTGCCATTCCAACGAGGACATTACGATGCAGATCGATCACCTTGCCCGGGTCTACCGCTATGACGGTATCGACCTCCCGCAGCCGCCGCACCTTGCCAACGACCCGCAAGGGCTGCGCGCCTATCACGCCACCCTCTACCCGGCGATCCTCAATGCCGACCTGGTGGATGCCGGGGTTACCGGCGGTGTCCATGTCACCGAATATCGCCGCGCGGTCGGCACGAAGGGCTGAGGTGGCACGCCCGCGAACAGCGGCCATCCCCGCAGCACCGCGCAACACGCTCCTCGAATGGATCGAGAACGACCATGGCGACACTTCCGGACTTTCCCGGCCAACCTGCAGCAAACAGGCCCAAGCCCTCCATGCGCAGATCGTCCTTTGCGCGGGCACGCAAGAGGACGGTCCCGCCGATCCCATCGCTCCACCCATCGGCCTGCCCCTCCCACCGCTCGGCTGACCTCGCCGGACGGTCCGTCCGCTTCTCGCCCGATATTCCCGTGATCTTCGATCGCTCGCTCGTAGCCCATCACAAGCTGGTGGGCAGCTGGGTGGTGTCGAAGGAGGGGGCGACAGCGCGTCTGACGCGCCCCGAGGCACGGCGGCGCATCGAGCAGGTCTTCACGGCGAAGGTCCTGGACATCCTGCGAAGCTGTACGATCGCGGACTTGCGCGTCGTCCTCCTCAACGGGGAATCCTGCGGCGCGCCGGCGATCGCCATCGTCTGCGATAGCGTCGGACAGTTGGATCTTGGATGGATCGAGGACAGCAATCGGCCGATCCCGTGGCGCGCGGCGGCCTACCGGGCGCTCGAGCGCACGCTCGGAAGCGCTCTCCCGGTGTTCTGCTATGACGATCTCTTCGACAATATCTCGATGTACTATTGGGATGGCGAGACCGAAGATGGGGCCGCCCGCGAAGCCCTGATCGCCTACCACGGGGCTGATCCCAGCGAAATCGACGCCCAAATCATGCCGTCCGCCATGAATGCCAAGCGGCCGGAATGGATGTTCGCAGCAAAGGCGGCGCCTCAGTCGAAGCTACCGATTGTCCTTCGCCGGGCCTTGCGCGAATTACGCGATGCTCACGCGGCACTCACCGATCTGCCCGACGAGCATCATGCCTGGCGCGTAGAGATGGACGTTCTCTACGAATATGTCCCCGGCATCGAGGAATGCTCGCCACTGCCGCCGCTGACCCTCGTTCCCGTCGAGCAGTTCGCGGTCGAGGTCGACGATGTCGGGCGCCACGGCATGGAGTATGGCTTCATGGACGTGACGGGTCTCTGCCCGATGACACAAATCGCAGCAATCGATGCATGGCTTGCCTCGCTCGCGGTTGGCGCCCGGCTTCTGCGCGCTGCCAGACACCTAATCGAACTCTATCCCCCCGAATAGCGAGGCCGACATGACCGACCATTGCGTGCAGTTCGAGCGAACTGCCGGCGGATTGGTGCTGACCAACGCCATCCTGCTTTACAGAAGCAACGGGGCCCGCGGCCTCGGTTCCCATCTTACCCCCGACGAGGATGCCGACGCTTTCGCCAGCATCCACCAGATCGACCATGACGCCGCCGGCGCACCGACTATCGCCGCCGGGACGCCTTTGACACGAGCACATTTGCGGCATTGGTCGCAGGCGCTCGGCCGCGTCGCCGCGCCCCAAATTCTCCCCGAGACGGTGCTCGTTGCGCATCCCGATCTGCTCGTCTGGTGGGTGCCCGCGCAGGTGCGGCCAGCATATTTCAACCTGTCGACCCCGCCGGCGGGCCTTCGTGCGCTTGCTGGCCGTACCGTTGTCCCGGTCGCATATCCCGCGCACGTCCTTGTCGCCACTCGGCGTAGGCTTGGTGTCTATGCCCTTGGCCGCAGCGAGCGGCCCACGGCCGAGACCATCCTGCTTCATTCGCCCATCCTCAACGTCTTCCTCAATGGCTCGCTGTGTTGGGGCAACATTCCGAGGCCGACATCGCTGGAGGTGGCGGCCATTCCCGAATTCGAACGTGCGCTTTTTGACTCCTGGTCGACGCACCCCAATCCGGGCCAGGAGCTGACCGTCACGGGAAAGGGCGGTCTCGTGCGGCTCTGGGACAATCTCGCGGCGACCCGCGCGACACGCTTCCCGGTCAAACGCCTGAAGGCGTTCGTTGGCGATCGTCGTCAAGCCGTCCCACGAGGGGGCACCAAGGCCGAGCCGATGACGCTTGGTGACTTGATCTACGGAAAGTCCCGCCGATGATAGCCCTTGCCGAAGACCCGACCTCCGCTGCCGTCCTGGCGGCCGCGCCATGTTATCCGGTGCCGCCCAGTGGGCAATCCCCTGCCATCGACGCGGTTCGCGAAGCCCGTGTCGGTCAATGCCTCGTCGTCGGCCGCGACGGTGTCTGCTTGATCCTGCGCCGGGCCTGGCTCGCTCTGGACCTGCCCGTCACACCGCCTATTCCAGCTTATCTCCCGTATGGAAGCATTGGCGCCGGGCGCGCGGATCTGCGCTGCGGACTGATACCGGCAGAGCTGTTGGCACAAGTCCTCAAGCACTTTCGGGCCGCTCTGCCGAACGAGGCCGCGGCGTTCATCGTCTGGGATGAGAACGATCGGCAATTCACGCTCGATCTCCCCCAGATCGACCACGCGACGCCGTCGCACCTCACCTACCGTCCACCCGTGCAGCCGCCGCACCGGCATATCGTCTGTGACATCCACAGCCATGGCCATGCTCCCGCCTTCTTCAGCGCAACCGACGACGCCGACGACGCACACGCGACCAAGATTTCCATGGTGGTCGGACGTCTCGGTCACGCGGATGGCCCGACAATCGCCTCCCGGCTGTGCGCCGGCGGGATGTTCCTGCCGCTTCCGCGCAGCCCATTTTCTGGAGACTATCATGAGCTCTGATCCGCCTGCCCGCCACTATCTGCCCGCGGCCCTTGGCAGCGGGGCGATCAAGGTCGTGCTCGTGGGTTGCGGCGGCAACGGAGCGCAGATGCTGATGGGCCTCGCCTCGCTGGACACCGCACTGCGCGCCATTTCCTCTCGCTCGCTCGACGTGACCGTCGTCGACGATGACATCGTCAGCGAAGCCAATCTCGGCCGACAGCCCTTCTATCGATGCGACATCGGCAACTCCAAGGCCCGGACCCTGACCGAGCGGGTCAATCTCGCTCACGGCCTTGCCTGGACGGCGGTACACGGACGGGCGCCCGAGGCCGCCAAGCTCGACGGCGCTGATATTCTCATCACCTGCGTCGATACCGCCTCCGCGCGCCGGGCCATAGGAGCAGCACTGGTGGCCGGGCGGAGCCCGCCGACCTACTGGATGGACCTCGGCAATCGCGCGGGCGATGGACAATTCATTCTCGGCTGCCCGAACCACGAGGCCGAGGCCGACCATCAACTACCTCCCACGGTCCTCGAATATTTTCCGGAGATCGCGGACGAGACCCTACCGGATGACGATGCGCCGTCATGCTCGATGGCCGAGGCCCTGGAGCGTCAATCGCTCTTCGTGAACAGAGTCGTGGCGAGCCATGCCCTGGCGCTGCTCTTTGACCTCATTGGTCGAGGATCGATCGGGCATGCGGGGGCCTTCATCAACATTGCCACGGGGCAGAGCGTTCCCATTCCGCTGCCGATCGCCGCCTGAGAGTCAGCGCTCCCCGAGGCCGCCCACGGGAGAAAGGGGAGGGGGAGAGGGCCGTTTGAGCGGATTTTCGCTCAAGACCGGAGGGCCTCCCCATGACTTACGACGTCGCCATGCGCCATCAGCAAGCGCTCGATCCCAGCTCGCTGATCACGGTCTTCACCACCCTCCACGCCATCGGCGCCGCAATCAAGGATTGCCGCAACGCCGGCAAGGATGCGGAAACCGATCCTGCCGTGATCCTGCTCGTCCGCCATCTGAGCGCAGTGTGCGAGGATCGGCCGTCCAGCCTGGAGCTTCGGCGCACCTGCATGGACCAGATTGCCGAAATCCGCCGCACCCCGGTGCTGCGAAATCTGGCCTATCGCGGCGTCAGCTATGACGAGGCCGCCAAGCGGCTCTTCCATTCCGAGGGCCGCTCCGCGATGCGGCGCCTGGCCGACGCCCTCGGCCTCTGCGACGGGACCTACGACATTCGCTCCAACAAGGGCGGCCCCGCGGTCTCCGGCGAAATCACGCTCCATGGCGAGGAGGCGTGGGTGCAGCTCTCGCTCGGCTGTTCGGGCCCGGGCCGGGAAGTCCTCTATCGCCGCGTTCGCGGCCGTGACGACCACTGCGGCGATCGCAATCACTGGGCATCGGTCAACGACCTCATGGCGCCCGACCGTTTCGCCGCCCGCCTGCAGCGCGACCTGCGCCTGCCCCCGCCGGTCGCACAGCCCATGCGCCTCTTTGCCTGATGTCGACGGAGGCCGAGCACATGACACGTGCCGAGAATATCCCGCCCTTCGATCCCTGCTCGGCCGCCACCTGGCTTGCCCGAGGCCGCGCACCGGATCAAGCCGAGGCGATTGCGAAAGCCTGGCGCGACTATCCCGACCTGCCGCCAACATCGACGGCGGCAGACCGCATGGCGCGTACCCGCGAACGTGTCGTCGCGATGAAGCCGGTCAACGACGCCATCGCCGCAGCTGCCGAGGCCGAGCGCCAGGCACGCAATTTCAGCTTCACCGAGGACCGAGCCGCCTCGGTACGCGGCGACGAGCGCGATGCGGCGATCCTGCGCGGCAGAGAGCGCTACGGCTATGACTGGAATCAGGCGATCCGCTATGCCGATGGCTGGTATGCGGCCCACGTTGGTTGGAATCACCGTCCACCGTCCAAAACCGCAGAACGCTCGGCCTATGATCGCGGGTTTGCCGATGGTGGCGGTGACGTCGATGATCTCTTCGATACGGCCCGCCGCGCCAATCTTGCCGCGGCAAGAACAGGCGCGCCGTCGCGACCGTTCGTCGCGGCACGATGTCTGCCCTCGGATTGGTTGAAGCCGAGCGATCGACCACGGCCGACACCGTGGCCACGGCGGGTCATCATCCTCGGTGATCACCCAGCAGCCGCACTCGGCCGCGGCGACATCTTCGAGCGCTTTCAGGAGACGGGCGGTCGCTGCGGCGGTCGCGCCATCGTCCTCACGGCCGCCAGGGGCTTCGCTTCGTCAGCGTCGGCATTGTCTGAGGCCGAGGAATTGACGGCGGCTCGCGCCGATGAACTCATTGCCAGTCCCGAGCAGGGAGACCGCCTTCGCGCCCTCCTGGCGGACAGCGATGTTGAGGACATTCTTGTCGCATTGCATGGCGACTATTTGCGGGTTCTCGACGCCCATTCGGCAGCCCTGCCGACCTGTCGAAATCGTGAGCGCACGCGCAACACGCCGCCGCAGGTCAAAGCGCACCTGAAGCTCTGGATGGACCGAGGCCGCGAGGCCGGAAGCAATGTCGGCGCCGGCCACATCCGTTGGTCCAAGGCGACCAAAGGCCTCACCGCCAAGCTGGGCGAGCTGACGGCCCGCTATCAGGGGCCCGGCCCCGACAGGGGGCATATGGTTTCGATCGAGCAGGGCGGTGCGCCCGCGTATGGCTTCATCGATCCTGACGGCGAACTCCTCGATCCCACGGTTGTCGTCGGTAGCAAGGCCCGGCTGCGCGAGGAGATGGCACGGGCGCTTCGCCTGTTCGGCGGGGCGACGAGATTCGGCGCTCGCTAATCCCTGGGGTGAAATACCCGCAGCCAGCGCTGGCGCGGACGCCGTTGCTCTGTGGACCGCGATCTCACGGTCATCGATCCCGCCGCCTAGGCCTTCGAGGTCATCGAACACCCGCACCGCAGCCCATCGCAGGAGACCACCATGTCCCGCACCGATGGACGCGCCTATGCGCGTCACCTGATCGACGCGGCCCAACATTTCCTGCAGTCAGCAGTTGCCGACTATGCGCCCATGACCACCGAGCACCGCTACTACTGGACCGCCATCTCGATCGAACTGGCGCTCAAAGCGTGGCTTAGCCTTGTCGGCTTCACCGACGACCAAATGCGCCGCACCGTTGGGCATGACCTCGCTATCGCGCGTAGCCTGGCGGAAATCGAGGGGCTTTCGTTCCCCGACGCCGCCGAACCGGTGCTGACGCTGGTCCATCCCTTCTACATGCAAGGCGGTTTTCGGCGACCTAACGATGTTGAATGGCCTGCGGCGCTTCTTGCCCAGACCCTGCCGTTCCTCACGGCCTTCTACGCCGCGATCTCCGATACGATCGCCGCGGTGCCACCCGAATCCGTTTCAGCGCCCGCCACGCCAACCTGACGGCGGCCGTCGCCGAAATCCTCGCTTCGCGCATCGCCGTACCATCGCGGTGACCTTACATGCCACTCGGCGGCGTGTCCGGTGCAGGGGAAGGCTTCGCAGGCCCGACTGTGTCACCCTCGATGCCGGGATCGAGATCTGTTGGGCGTATTTCGCAACTCCCGATCAGGAGCCCCCGTCATGTTGAACCAGTTCCAACGCGCCTGCGCGGATGTCTATGGCGGGAGCGACTTCGCCCATGTCGAAAGCCTGAGCGACGCCCGTGAGGCCGGAGACACGCTCTTCACCTTCCTGATGATCGAGCTCTCCTCGAGCGAGGGCTGCGACGGTCGCGATGAAGCGGTGCGAAGGCTCGATATGGCAGTCGCCGAAATCCAGGGTGTCGCCGAGGCCGTCCAGCGCGGCGGGCCCGCGCGCTGACGGAGCAGGGGGGCTGGCGGGGTGGTGATCTGAGACCATTCACGCTCGACGCCTCCCGATGTCATCCCGCCAAGCATCGGCCTTGGGCGGCACCGCAGCAGCTCTTTGGTCTACCCGCTGTCGACCTCTTGTTGGCAGGCGCTCTCCTTGATCGAGCAGGCCTGGTGACACGCCAATCCTAATAGCTTGTGCCCCGGCCTGCTCGATCATTTCCTCGCCGTTCGGTAGTGGTCAGCTAGCAGCAGACGGGGCGATAGCTTGCCCCGCCTGCCTTCGCCGCGAGCGACGACCCACAAACACGGTGATTGCCGGTAACACCAGCAGCGTCAACGCGGTCGAAGTGATCAGCCCGCCAATGACGACGGTCGCCAGTGGCCGCTGGACCTCGGCGCCAGTACCGGTCGCGAGCGCCATCGGCACGAACCCGAGGCTGGCCACCAGCGCGGTCATCAGTACGGGACGTACACGCTCCATCGCTCCGCCGATGATCGCCTCGTCCTCGGTCACACCATCCTCACGGCGCTTGCGTATCGCGCTCATCATCACGAGGCCGTTGAGCACCGCCACGCCGGATAAGGCGATGAACCCGACCGCGGCCGTGATCGAGAACGGGATACCGCGCAGCAGTAGCGCGAACACGCCGCCCGCCAGCGCCATGGGCACCGCGCTGAACACGATCGCTGCCGGCACCAGGCCCCCGAGCGCCATGTAGAGCAGCGCGTAGATCGCCAAGAAGCAGATCGGCACGACGATCAGCAGTCGTAGCCGCGCCGATTGCAGGCTCTCGAATGTGCCGCCCCACGCCGTGTACATTCCGGCCGGGAGTTGGAGTTGGCCGATCTTCGCCTGCGCCTCCTCAACGAATCCGCCGAGGTCGCGCCCGCGCACATTGACCTGAACGACCACCATGCGCTTGCCGTTCTCGCGGCTTATCTGGTTCAGCCCCTGGGTGTAGCTGAACCGGGCCACCTCCCGGAGCGGGATCGACCGCGCGACCTGTCCCTCGGCCGCCGGCAGCATGACCGGGATAGCGCCGAGCGTTTCCAGATCGTCGCGCTGGGCGTCGGGCAGCCGAACGACTACGGCGAAACGCCGGTCGCCCTCGAACAGGAGCCCGGCTTCCCGTCCGCCAAGTGCTGCGGCGACGGTGTTCGCCACCTCTTCGACCGACAGGCCGTAGCGTCCCGCTGCCTGGCGATCGATCTTTACGTCGAAAGTTGGGGCGCCGTCCGTCTGCTCGACGCTGACATCGCCTGCGCCGGGAATCGCGCGGAGGATGCCGGCAATGCGCTGGGCTTGCTGGCTCATCTGATCCAGATCGTCGCCGTAGAGCTTGACTGCAACGTCGGCGCGGACGCCCGCGATCAGCTCGTTGAAGCGCATCTGGATCGGCTGCTGGATCTCGGTCCGGTTGCCGATCAGCGGCTTCATCTTCTCCTCGATGCGGCGCAGGATATCCTCCTTGGACTTCACCTCTGCCGGCCATTCCTTCTCCGGCTTGGGGATGAAATAGGTGTCCGAGGCGTTGGGCGGCATCGGGTCAGTACCGAGATCGGCATTGCCGTTCTTCGAGAAGACCAGCGCCGCTTCTGGCAGCGACTTCAGCGCATTTTCGATCTGGAGCTGCATCTGCGTCGATTGGTCGATCGAGGCCGAGGGCACGCGGAAGTTCGTAACGGTGATGTCCTTCTCGTCGAGCTGCGGCATGAATTCCTCGCCGAGCAGGCCGAAGCAGAGGATCGCCGCCGCAAAGATGCCGACGCCGCCTGCAATGAACGGCAGCGGTCGGGCGACTGCTTGTCGCAGCATGGGTGCATATTTCTCCTTGAACCAGCGGATTGCTTTCACTTCGGTCTCGCTGACCTTTCCCTTGATAAGGATTGCGAGCATCGCCGGCACGAAAGTCAGCGACAGCACGAAAGCGCTGGCGAGCGCCACCATCAGCGTGATCGCCATCGGCGAGAAGGTCTTGCCCTCGACGCCCTGGAAGGTGAGCAAGGGCACGAACACGAGGAAGATGATGAGCTGGCCATAGACGGTCGGCCGCACCATCTCCTGCGATGCCTCGATCGTTTCGCCCAGGCGTTCGCGCAGGGTCAGCAGCCTCCCCTCATGCTCCTGGCGTTGGGCGAGGCGCCGCAGCGCATTCTCGACGATGATGACCGCGCCATCGACAATGAGACCGAAATCGAGCGCGCCCAGGCTCATCAGATTGCCCGAGACGCCGAGCCCATTCATGCCCGCTGCCGTCATCAGCATGGTGATCGGGATCACCGCGGCGGTGATGAGCGCCGCGCGAATATTGCCGAGTAGCAGGAACAAGACGACGATGACGAGCAGCGCGCCTTCGACCAGATTCTTCTCGACCGTCGCGATGGTCGCATTGACCAGCTTGGAGCGGTTATAGACCGGCTCGGCGAACACGTCGGGCGGCAGCGCCTTGTTGACCTGGTCGAGTTTCTCGGCCGCACTGTTTGCGACAATGCGGCTGTTTTGGCCAACCAGCATCAGCACGGTCGAGATCACCGCCTCCGAGCCCATACGGCTGCCCGATCCGGTACGGACTGCACCGCCGATCACGACCTGGCCGACATCCTTCACCCGCACGGGCACGCCGGCGCGGGTGGCGACCACAGCTTCCTGAATGTCTTCGATCGACTTGAGCCGTGCATCGGCACGGACAAGGAAGCTTTCCCCTGCACGCCGGACATAGTTGGAGCCCGCCGACAGGTTTGCGCGCTCCAGCGCGTCTGCAAGCTCGGTGATCGACAGACCATAGCTGGCAAGCGCGTTCAGATTGGGCTCGATCAGATATTGCTTCACATAGCCGCCGTTGGAATCGACCCCGGCGACACCCTGCACGTTGCGCATTTGCGGCCGGATGATCCAGTCCTGCACGGTGCGCAGGTAGGCGGCCTTGGCCAATTCGGTCGTCAGCCGCTCGCCTTCGGGGGTGAGATAGCTGCCGTCGGACTGCCAGCCCGGCTTGCCGTCCACGACCTTGACGCCCTTGCCGTCGGGATGCCGGAACGCGACAGAATAGAAGAAAATCTCGCCGAGGCCGGTGCTGAGCGGCGCGAGGTTGGGTTGGATGCCGGCGGGCAAGCTGTCCTTGGCCTGAGTGAGCCGCTCCGTGACCTGCTGGCGCGCGAAATAGATATTAGTGTCGTCGGTGAAAACCGCCGTCACCTGGCTGAACCCGTTGCGCGAGAAGGAGCGCGTCATCTCCAGGCCGGGAATACCTGCGAGTGCCGTCTCCACCGGGAAGGTGACTTGCTTCTCGATGTCGACCGGACCCAACGTCGGGGCAAAGGTGCTGATCTGCACCTGGCGGTTGGTGACGTCCGGCACCGCGTCGATCGGCAGTTTGGTGATCTGCCAGGCACCGAAGCCGACTACGATGAGCGTCAGGAACGCGACGAGCCATCGCATCCTGACGGAGAGCGCGAGGATACCGGCGATCATTCCTCACCTCCTTCATTCTTCTCGATCTCAGCCTTCAGGAGAAAGGCATTGGAGGTCGCGATCGGGATACCGGCGACGAGGCCGGAGATGATCGCGACCAGCCCGCCGGAGCGGCTCCCGACCTGCACGTTCGTGGCCTTGAAGCCGGTCGCGGTGCGAACGAAGACGACGGTGCGGTCGCCGAGTGTCTGCACGGCATCTTGCGGTACACTCACGCCGCCCTTGGCCGCGCCTCCGCTTGCGAAGATACGCGCCTGGACGAGCTGGCCAGGGACAAGCGTGCTGCCGCCCGAACTCGGCACGATGATGACGGTCGCGGCGCGCGTCGTCGGATCGACCACGCCGGTCTCGGAGCGGACCTGCCCCTCGATCCTGCGCCCGTCAGTGGTGGTCAATTCTACGTGATCGCCGGCCCGCACGCGGGGCGCATCGGCCGGCGGCAGACTTGCCGCGATTTGCAGGCGTGTCGGATCGGCGACGCGGAACAGCTCCGTCTCGGCCGACACGAAGGTGCCGAGGGTTCCGGTTGCCGAGGTGATGCGCCCGGTGATCGGGCTGACCACCGCCACCGAGCGGCCATCAGACGCCACCCGTGCAGCACCGGCGGCGGCGGCGGCGCGACGGGCATCGGCCTGCGCCACGGCAAGATTAGCCTGCGCGGTCTCATAGTCGGCGCGCGGGCTCACGCCTTGATCGAGCAGCGATTTCTCACGGGCAAGCTGTCGCTCTGCGAGCGTGACGCGCGCGGCCGCGGCGCCGCGGTCGGCGGCGATTGCCGAGGCGTCGCGACTTTCGAGCAAAGCGATCGTTTCTCCGGCACGCACCGGATCGCCGATCCGCTTGAAGATGCGCGTGACCGTCCCCGCCGCGCGCGCCGTCAGCACCGCTTCGGCGTCGGGCGTCGAATCAACGGTGGCGCTTGCGCTGATCGCCGCATCCAGTCCGCCTGCGGCGGCCGGCGCAATGCCGATCTTCGAGATGCGGATGCCTTCGGCGGTGATGACGACACTATCCTTCGGTGTGTCGGCCTTGGCGGAAGCGGCCTCGGGAGCGGGCAGAACGGGTTGGGTTAGGCGAGCGATGCCGAATCCGATTCCGGCTGCAATGGCAAGCGCAATAGCGGCTCCGGCATAGAGCCGGTTCTTCTCGGAGGTCATTGGATCGGGTCTCCGGTGATGGTGCGGCCCTGAAGGCGGGCCAGGATGGCGTAAGTGGTGAAACGGCCGGCCTGGGCGTCGAGCACGACGCCTCGGGCCAGCCCAAGGTTGCGGCGCGCGGTCAGCAGTTCGATCAGCGGCGCCTTGCCGCCTTCGTAGGCGATGCGGGCAAGGCGATAGCCTTCCTGCGCGGTCGCGAGCGACGCTTGCGCGGCTCTAACACGCGCTTCGGATGCCTCTGCCTGCGCGATGGCGCCACGAAGCTCTGCTTCCGCTTCGGTCCGGGCGACTTCTGCGCGTGCCTCGGCGCCGGCTACTTCGGCGCGCGCAGCGGCGATATTCCCCCGGTTGCTGTCGAACAGCGGCAGCGGCACCGAGACGCCGACGACAAGCGCGTTCGCCCCCTCGCGTTCGAGCCGCCGGACGCCGAGCGAGCCGGTGACGTCGGGTATCGCACGCTTGCGCTCATAAGCGAGCCGCTGGTTTGCCGCCTCCCGTTCGGCGAGGGCGGTTCGATAGATCGTCGAACGGCCCGGATCGACAGGACCGACCGCCGGAGACGTATCGAAAAGCGCCAGCACGGACCCGGAAACGCCGGTATAGGGCTGCGCAACGCCAGAGAGCGCTGACAGGCGGGCAAGGGCTCCAGTGTAGTTGGCCCTCGCGAGGTCCAGATCGGCCCGCAACGCCTGCAAAACGGTTTCCGCCTGAAGGCTGCGCAGCCGTGCTTCCTTGCCAGCGCCGACCTGGGCATTGGCGACTCTCAGGTCGGCCTCGGCGTTCCCAACTTCATCCTGGGCAAGCTCGATCCGGCGCTGCGCGATCTCCGCGGCGGCATAGCCGGTCGCAAGATCATAGGCATAGGCGACCCGCGCATTGAGCCCACGCGCCTTTGCCGCACCCACACCTGCCTCACCAGCAGCGATGCGGGCAAAACGTTTGCCACCCAGCTCGAAAGGCTGGTTGATCTGAAGCGTCGTCTCCGCCGCGTCGAATCTGCTATAAGGTGCACTGCCGGCAATGTTTTCGGCCTGCACGCTCACGCTCGGATTGGGCCTTGCGCGCGCTTGTTCGGCGAGTCCCTCCGCCTGCGCGACATCGGCGGCGATAGCGGCTGCACGAGGTGCCCCTTCGCTTTGCTTGAGCAATGTGGGGAACGGCGGCGCCTCCTGGGCATAGGCCGTCCTTCCCAAGGCCGCGCCCCATAGCACGACCGTCATGCCGACCATCGCGCAACGCGCCAGCCGGCGTTTTACGCCATTCATGATTATTCCCTTCGAGCTGACTGGTTCCCGCTGCGACGATGCCGCGTCGGACCGTCAGTCCCGTGGGGGGCGCAGGATCGATATCGGCGGGAGAGAATCGACCGCGGCTGGCCCCGCCATCGTCCACACGACCGCGAGAGCGGGCGCGGTTGCGATGACTGCCGGCTCGGCCGGAATGGCGAGCCCTTGCAGGACGACATGCGCTGCGAGGTGCAGCGGATCGCTTGGCTGCGGCAGGTCGCCGGGATGATGATCGCTAAGCTCGATCACATGCTCGGCACTCGCGATGTCATGAACGTGGGGTTTCGAATCGTGCCAGCTCGCAATGCCGACCATCCCCACCAGGGCGAGCAGCATCAGGAGCAACGCCAAAGGGCGGCCCCGAACAAGCTTGGTGCGGAAAGGTGTCGCGATCACCGCTCTTTGGTAACGCGAGAGTAATCGCCCTGGCAATGCGCGAGTGTTGCTCATGTCGTCGGCCAACGCGGGTGGAGGTCATCGATCACGAAGGCGTGCTTGGCATCGCCGTCGGCGTGAGCGTCACGCTGATGGGGATGATCGGCCGGAAGATCATCGTGACGGTGCGACACCGAGTCCGGGTCGTTCGCCGGCCACAGCAGCAGCGCCGCGACCGCACCAACCGCCGCCAGCGCGGCCATACCGCCGAATGCGGCGGTCATGCTCACCCGCGCGCCAAGCTGGCCGACCAGCGGATAGGCGATCAGCCAGCAGACATGGCTGAGTGCGAACTGCGCCGCGAACAATGCAGGCCGGTCTTCCGAACTGGCTGAACGCCGCAGCAGCCGGCCGCCCGGCGTGACGCTCATCGAATAAGCGACGCCGAGTAGTAGCCAGCCACCGAGCAGAATGTGCCAATAAGCCTGCCCCGGCGGAATCATGGCGCTGATCGCAGTCAACGCGGCCAAGCCGAGGACCAGCAAGAACGAGGCGCCGATCATGATCGCGCGGTCGGCGACGCGATCGAGGATGCGGGGCAGCGCGAAAGCGGCGCACATCGAGCCGCCGCCAAAGGCGGCCAGGGTCAGCGCCACGTCCCGCTGGCCGAGCCCGAGCCCGCGCACGATCACGACGGTATTGACGATCACCATCGCGCTCGCCGCCGCCGCGGCCAGCGTCACGGCGAGCAGGCCGCGCATCCGCGGCGTCTTGAGGTAGATGCGAATGCCGCGCGTCGTCTTGTCGTAGATGCCCATCCTGCGGGTCGCTGCGGCCACCGTTTTAGCCAGGCCCGAGGTCACGACCAGCGCGGCCGAAGCGACAAAGCCGATCGCGGTGCCCGAGAACAGCCAGTGGAAGTTGATGACCGTCAGCAGTGCGGCCGCGAGCATCGGGCTGGTCAGACTCTCCATGTCATAGGCGAGCCGGGACAGCGACAGCGCGCGGGTATAATCGGCTTCCTCCGGCAGAACGTCGGGAATGGTCGCCTGAAAGGTCGGGGTAAACCCCGCCGAGGCCGATTGCAGCACGAAGATCAGCATATAGACCTGCCAGACCTCGGTGACGAACGGCAAGCAGATGGCGACGGCGGCGCGGACCAGGTCGAGCGAGACGAGCAGCGCCTTGCGCGGCACCCGGTCGGCGAAGGCGCCCGCCATCGGCGCAACGCCGATATAAGCGATCATCTTGATCGCCAGCGCCGTTCCCAGCACCGCGCCCGCATCGCCGCCGGCAATGTCATAGGCGAGCAGTCCAAGCGCGACCGTCGCCAGGCCCGTCCCGACGAGCGCGATCATCTGCGCCAGAAACAGGTGGCGATAGGTGCGGTTGGCGAGCACATGAAGCATGGTCTCTCCCTATCCCCCTGGGGGGATGTGTGCAACATCCCCTTGGGGGGGATGTATGAATTCCTCGACAAGCGTTTTGGGTGGTGAAAGATAGACCGATGAGCAACCACAAGCACGCCAGCCACCCGGCGATCATCAAGCGGCTCAATCGCGCCACGGGGCATCTCCGCAGCATCGTCACCATGATCGAGGAGGGGCGGACCTGCGTCGACGTCGCGCAGCAGCTCGATGCGGTCGAGAAGGCCGTGGCGAGCGCGAAGCGCGCCCTCATCAACGATCATATCGACCATTGCCTAAGCCATGCCGCGGACGAAGGCGGCGCGGCCAGGGCGATTGAGGATTTCAAGGCGATCTCGCGCTACCTGTAACTCTCTGTCTCGGTACTGGCTCAAAGGTGAAGGCCGCGCTGCAGGAGGCCCTCTCCAAGCAATAGGCGCCGCCGCCCAGGCCGCATGAGCGGATCATCCGCGTA
This sequence comes from Sphingomonas sp. CBMAI 2297, assembly GCF_029870595.1. GTDB lineage: Bacteria > Pseudomonadota > Alphaproteobacteria > Sphingomonadales > Sphingomonadaceae > Sphingomonas. Next base: position 134,053 of record NZ_JAPDIR010000008.1, on the reverse strand, counting down.
ATGACCATCGTGCTTCCGTCCGATTGCGGATCGGACGATGCCTGCTCCGATTCCAGCAGAGAGGGGAGGGGGGCCGGGCGGGGCGGCAATTTTGCCGCCCTCAAGGACTCGAAGCCCCATGCTTCCACATCCAACTGTCGAGTCCGCTGGGGCTCGCGCGCCGGTCGACTACATCCTTGTTGCCGCGCCCCCGCCGGTCGTTCTTGCTTATGGGATCGGCGTCGATTCAACCGCTCTCCTCGTCGAACTCGAATCGCGCGGCGAGCCGCCCGACCTGGTCCTGACGGCCGATCCCGGTGCCGAAAAGCCGGAAACCTACGAGTATCAGAGAGTGATCTCGCTCTGGATGGCGGCGCGCGGCATTCCCTACGAGGTGGTCCGCTATGTGCCCACGCGTTTCAAGCATTGGCCGCCTTACTATTCGATCCTCGCCAATGTCCTCACGAACGCGACACTGCCGAGCATCAGCCTTGGACGGCACAGCTGCAGCTTAGGTCTACCCATTGAAACTGTCTCCTTTGCGCGCGATGAGGGACGGGCCGACTGCCGCGCTAACCCAAAGAGCTGGCGGTGGTCGGCCCGTCCCTCGCGTCGCGCAGCGACGCTTAAGCGTCGCATGAGGCGCCGCACAAAAATGCCGCGCTTGTTATTCAAGCCATTCGTTTCCGAATCGATTTCTCTAGCGGAACGATGGCCGCCTCTGTAGAAGGTCGGAGAACAAAAGGGGGCCTTATGGCGCGGCGCGTTTTCTTCAGTTTTCACTTCGCGAACGATTTTTGGCGTACTCAGCAGGTGCGTAACATCGGAGCCCTCGAAGGGCAGACTCTTTGCACTGCGAATGCTTGGGAGGAGGTCAAGCGGAAGGGCAAAGCCTCCATCGAAAAATGGATCGATGACAACATGTACGGCAAGAGTTGCGTGGTGGTGCTCGTCGGTTCGGAAACAGCGAACCGGCCATGGGTGATCCGCGAGATCGTCAAAGGTTGGGACGCAGGCAAAGGCGTGGTGGGTATCCGGATAAACAAACTTCTTGGTCACGATGGGAACTCGTGCGTGGCAGGCAGCAATCCATTTGATGAAATAGGCTACGCCAATACAGGGAAGAAGCTTTCGTCCATAGTGAAGCTCGTCTCTCCTTCCGGAGCAGATAGCAAAGCCGCCTATGACTCGATTAAGAATGGGATCGAGACTTGGATTGAAGAGGCCATTGCGATCCGAGCAAATAACTGAAGTGCAGAGAATCGGAGATTTTGCGCGGAATTAAGAGCGGGCGGCAAGAATGATAGAATATATTACCAAATCCGAGCTTCGTAATTTCGCTGGCAAATTGAACATCAACGAGCAGGTAAACCTCAGGAAATCTGCTTCTTCTCGGGCGCTGTCGGGTGCTACATTTCTTTCGCACTCAAGCAAGGACGATGATCTCGTCGTTGGCGCCATTCGTGTATTAGAAGGGCACGGCGCCAAGGTTTATGTCGATGAAATCGACCCGGAAATGCCCCCATACACGACGGAGGAAACGGCAGGGCTGTTAAAGAGCCGTATTCGTCAGACCAAGCGCTTTGTCCTTCTTGCAAGCAAGAACAGCAAGGACAGTCGTTGGGTGCCCTGGGAGTTGGGCGTCGCGGATGGGTATAAAGGGTTGACGAAGATCGCGCTGTTCCCGGCATCCGACAGCGCGCATGAGCAGGCATGGGCGTCGTGGGAGTATCTGGGATTATACCGCCGCATCGTCTGGGGGGATCTACAGGGTCATCAAAAGCGCGTCTGGATGGTCCTCGACGAGAAAAGGAACACAGCTACCGAGCTTAGCGAGTGGCTGGCTGGTGAATAACGAGTTCCCGTCCCGTTTAAGCAGTGGCAGGGGGTTGCCAAAATCGCTTCTCAACGACATCCGGTTGGAGAGTTGGACTTTCGAAGCGCTCCTCTCGGACGGAAACGTCAAGGTGGCGGTGAAATAACGCAACATAGTCCCGGTCTTCCGCTAGGTCGGGCGATAGAGATTCAACCTGCGCCCCAACTTCAAGCGTCGCGCCGCCCGTGGAGACTACTGGAATCACTGCAGCGTCCGGTTGCAGGCGTCGAAACATTTCATATTCCTGTACAATCCCGCCCATACCCCCAATGAAAACTGCCGCTTTGAACTTGTGTTCGGAAAACATACGCTCGCGCATGGCCAGCAAGCTCTTCTCCCGATCCTTCTCAATCTCGTCCGTATAAACCACGTTGTTGAACCGCTCATTATCCTCGGGATACTCGTCCTTGAAATGGCGAGACTGGTAGAGCCGGACCCAGTGTCCGTAATTTATTCCTATGTCTTGCGAGACCACCCAGATCATTGGTGTTATTGCGGGTTGACCACCCCAAACAAGCAGCCTGCGTCCTAGCGTGACGTGCACCAAAGCGGAGACTGCGGCTGTAATCGCGACACTGTCAGCGGTCGCCGCATATTGTGGGCCTCGCTTCGGATCCGGCACGCCTGCCGAAAGAAAAATGGCCTCAGTCATGGTCAGTTCTCCCATGCCGCAAGAGCCCATCCGGCTTCGGAAACTTTAATCGTGCGGACCGCGCGAATATGCTCCCCAAGCCATCGGAGATGAGCATTCCATGCATCACGGATGCCGATATGATCGTAGACCAGTACCGGTATCTCCTGCTGTTCCGCTCGTCGCGCCTTATCGGCCACATCGTTCAAAATTTCAGCCGTGGGGATTCCGACGATCGGATATGCCCAGATCTTTTCGCCGTCCAGCAACCGCACGGCGACGGCCCGATGTGCGCCGACGCCTTCCACTGACGCACCAATTTTCTCGACGTCAGCGCGGAGTTTGCCGGTAATCGACATATATCGAGATGCGATGCTCCGGCTTCGTAGCCGCTCGACCTCCAGGACGATTGTATCCGCCGTTTTGGCTACTATTGGGCCATCTGGCCCCTCGAGTTCCTCTGGATCAAGATATATAGTCTCTGCAAGATCGGTCAGCTTGTTTGGCGTATGCTCAGGCCAAATTACACGAAGGACCTGGATCTCTTTCGCGCGCGCCCTTCCTATTTCCTGTCGAGTCCAGCGGCTATCGAAATAGGTAGGCGTGTCGAGCATAACCATAACATCAGAATCGACGAGCCTATGCCAAAGCACATCTTGGAACGGATCGCCGGGCCTAATGTCGTGCGTGTCCAAGAATACGTCGAATCCGCGGGACGCAAGGAGATCGTGAAGTTGCAACGCTGCTGCTCGGGATTCCACGCGCCGATAGCTCACAAAAACCCGTCGCTGTCGACGAAGTAAGCCCACGCATTCCAGCATTGCTGACGCGAGTTCAGTCATATTTGGATCGTCAGCGCGCCGCGTTAGCCCATTGATGGGCTGGAGAAGCGGGGGGATGTGAGCATTGAAGTCTGCGCCAGCGGCAATCGTTGGAATGATGGGCGCACTGGCCCGGATCAGGTCTTGGGCCGCTTCGAGATCTTGCTGGGCATTTCCTCCAAAATACGCACACGCGAATGCTGCTGGCTTGTGCCGCTCACCCAGCGTTGCCGCATTATGCACAACTACATCGTCCCCCAACGTCAATCCGAAGTCGGAAACGATATCCGTGAGCGTCGCTGTCAGTGTTGCACGCTCCTCTGGCGTTGCCGCACCAAGTATGGCCAGTTCATAGATACTCATTGGTGTCAGCGACCGGCCGCTTTTGCCGCAGTTTCGATCCAAGCCGGCATGTTGGCATAGCCGTTATCCCGGACCCAATCATATGTCCCGTATAGGTTCGACAGCGGAATATCTCGGCCATTCTGCTTTATTGTAAAATAACTGAGAGGGTTGGTCCCCTGTCGATCAGTTCCAAGTTGCGGATCTTTTACGCTATGGATGTCGATGGCCAATAGGCCTTTCCCAAGCTCGTAACTTCTCTTGATCTCGTGCCGGACCCATTCGCGATCATACGTCTCTGCGCCGAACAGCACCACAGTCACGGACGTGCCTTTGAGCTGCTCTTCGATCCATTTTTCTATGCCGCCCGCGCGTCTTTTTGCCTCTTCGAACTCTGCCTTGTCATAGAAAGGCTGCGCTTCGCCACCTGGACGAACCACCCAGGAATTGCGGACTTGCACGACCCGTCGAACGTCACGGTCATAGTGAAAGCTAAAGAATACCCGACGCGCCACCGCTTCCCCCCTCGATCATCGTCCACTCATATCAAGGCGGACGCCAGGTGTCAGCAGGCGCGGTGAGTGCTTGGGGTAGGCTGGTCGAAGCGACACCCTTCGGCATGGCGAGGAAAGCGCCCATTCCATCGAAATGCGTCGGCCAAATCGAGCATGTTGCGCTACTTTCGAAATCGCACCTGTGCGGGCGAGGGAGATGGCCCGTGGTATCAGTGATTCGGGCTGCCTCTGGCGTGCCCAATGTCCCCGCTGGCTTCCCGATTCTGTTCGACGCCGACATGGCGATCATCGAGCCGGCCTTCGTCTGGCTCATGGAGCATGCAGAGCTAAGCGGCCGTGCCCACGCCTCCGAAACCGTGCGGACCTACGGCGAGCATCTCCACGACTGGTTCGACTCGCTCGAACAATCGGGGATCGAATGGCGCGAAGCCGACGAACGCGTCATCGCCGCCTATCGCAACCGGATGCTGGAGAATCCCAGCACGCATACCGGGCGGCCCTATGCCCGGACCACGATCAATGCGCGTGTCTCGACCGTCTGCCGCTTCTATGGCTGGGCGCTCGATAAGGGGCTGATCGACCACTGCCCGTTCCGGTTGACCGAGAAGATGACGCTGATGCTCGACGGCGCCTATCGCCCAGGCTTGCAGCGGCGCCAGGTCAATGAGCTGATCGTCTCACGCCCGGAAAAACTGCCGCGACCGCTGCGTGCCGACGAACTGGCACGGCTGTTCGCGCATCTGAGGCCTACCGCCCGACTTGCCGCGCAATGGGCGCTTGGGGCGGGTCTGCGTCGCAAGGAGCTTTGCGCGCTCGCCCTCGACCAGATCCCGGATAGCTGGCCACTCTACCTCGACAGCGATCCACTTGTCGGCGTGCCGCTCCATATCACCAAGGGCGACCGGCCAAGGACGGTCTATCCGCCGCTTCGGCTGCTTGATCATACACACTGGTATGCGGGCGAGGATCGCGCCCGGATCGTCCGCGGTATCCGCCGTTCCGACCGGGGCTATCGCGCGCCGCCTAATCTCCTGCTGAACGAGCATGGCCGCGCCATGACGCGAAAACTCCTGACGGCGCAGCTCGCGGAAGCGTTCGCGGCCGCGGGACTTCAGGGCACGCTGCACTGGCTGCGGCACACCTTCGCGATGGCGATGCTGGCCCGCCTTCAGATCCAGGCCCGCACCAATCCCGATCTCAACCCGCTCAAGGTCGTGCAGGTGCTGCTCGGCCATGCTTCGATCACAACCACCGCGATTTATCTGCGCTGCGTCGAGCTGCACGAGCGCGACCTGAGCGAAAGCCTCGCCTATCTTTATGGCGAGCTGATCCCCGCCGATGGCTAGGGGCCGCCTCGATCGCACGCTGAGACTCGATCCGGCACCGGCGAACCATCCGGCGGAGGTCGTCGAGATCCAGTTCCGCGACGAATGGGGCAAGATCGTCCAACGCTTCGACCCGGCGCTGTTCGGGTTGCCGGACGATATCAGCGCCGCCATCGCCCGGGCTTTCCGCGATCATGATATGGCATCCAGCGTCGCGACCCGCACCGCGCGCTGGTTCGCGATGCGCGTGTTCGGTAGGTTCCTGCGCGAAGACGCGCGTGTCAGGCGCGCGGCAGACCTCGACACGGCAACGATCCGCCGGTTCATCACCTGGCTGGCGATGCCCACTGACGGGCGCAGGCGTGGCGTCCGCTCACAATCCGGTCAGTTCGGTATGATCCGGCCCGTCCTCAAGCGCGCGATCGCGGACAATCCAGGCTTGTTCGCACCGGGCTTCGCCGTTCCCAACAATCCGATCCCGCTCGCCGGCGTCCAGCGGTTACCGCAAGACCGGCTGACACCAGCCGCAATGCGCGCCCTGCTGGCAGTCTGCTATGCCGAGATCGACACGGCATGGGCCAAGTTCCAGCACGGGCAAACCATCGTCAATCTTCCGAACGTGCCGCTCCATAGTGGGCGGACCGCCGAACGGGATCGCTGGATCTGGAAGCTCCATCGCCGCGGCCACGGCATCATGCCGATCGACCGAGGCTTGGACCTTAACAAGCCCGATCGGCAGAGGATCGCCGAGGTAGGCGGGTTCCGCGAGCTCGAGGGTTATCTCCACCTCACGACCGACACGCTGGTTGCGTTCTATATCGTGCTGCTGATCCAGACGGCGGCCAACGCCGGTCCGCTGCGCCAGATCAAGCGGGACTGCCTCGTGCCGCATCCGCTCGAGCGGCATCGCGTCATGGTCGAGTGGGTGAAACCTCGTGCCGGCGGCAAGGTGAAGCGCATGCAACGGCGCTCGTTCGACAATCGCCGACCCTATGCGGCGCCGCGCCTGATCGAAAAGCTCCTTGCGATGACGGCGCCCCTATTACCGCATGTGGAGCCGTCCAAACGCGACCGGCTGTTCCTCCACCGCTTCCTCATGACGACAGGACGCCTCGAGCGCGAGCATCACGCCGGTCATATCGTGCAGGCCACGTTGCGATCGGCAATGTTGCGCTTCTACGAACGGCATAATGGCGCGATCGCCTCCTGGAACGATGCGCATCCGGGCAAGTCCCGTTCCTTGCTTCCCGACTTCTCGCCCAAGCTGTTCCGCAGCAGCATGGCAAGCGCCCACTACACAGCGTCGCAGGGCGATATCATGGCGGCCAAGGCGGTCCTCAATCATGCGAATGTCGCCACCACCGACATCTATGTCGATGGCGAGGCCGTCCGCCGCCTCGAACGCGATACGATCGCTCGGCTCCAGTCGCTGATGATCACATGGGTCACCGGCGAGACGCCCGCCCATGACTCGCAACATCAAGGGCCGGATACCAGCGCGCGGGTGACGGCGCTGTTCGGCCACGACTGCCTTCGACCGGTCGACGGCGGGCAGGCACAGCCTGGCCGCGTGTGCCCGAAACTGGGAGGCTGCCTTGCCTGTCCAGGCCTAATCGTCCCGATCGACCCGGGTCATCTGGCGCGCATTGTCCAGGCCACCATGCATCTTGAAGCGGCGCGGGAACGCATCGACCCGATCCGGTTCAGCCTCTTCTATGCCCCCAGCCTTCGGGCGCTGACACAAGACCTGCTGCCGGCGTTCCCGCCCGAAATGATGCCGGACGCGGAACGGCACATACCCGCCTTGCCGCCGCTGCCGGACCTGGAATAGCCTCATGGCCTCCGTCCCGACATCCACGCCTACCCAACTTCCGGCGCCATTGCTCGGAAACGAAGGCGTCCCCGCCGCCACGACGTTCAACTGGGGCTTCGAAATGCCGGACGGGAGCCGGTTCACGGACGATCAGTGGACGCCGCTCCGGCACGCCGCCGAACTGTTCCTGTTCTCGCTGCGGGCCGATCCGCCCGAAGGGCGGATGCCACTTCGCAAGGAAACGGTCGATGGTCACTTCAGCCACATCCGCTTCCTCGTTCGATGGATGGCAGCCGAGAACGTCCGATGCTTCAAGGATCTCGATCAAGACGCCGTCGACCGGTTCGTGGCCATGTTGCGCGCCCGTCCCGGCAGGAACGCTTCACGGCTCTCCCTCAGCACCGCCGAAGGCTATCTCGGCACGATCCGCACGTTCCACATGCAGCGCGACAAGCTGGACGACGCGCCGCTGATGGCGCCGCCTCGCGCCGGTTCGGTTGGGAAGCGGCACTGGAAACCTTATGGCGGCCATCCCTATACGCCCGACGAGATCGCCGTGCCTCTCATCAGCGGCGCTATGGAACTGCTCGGTGACCCAGCGGACCAGATACTCGCGCTGCGCGATCGCCTCGAAGATCTGTATGAGAAGTTTCGACAACAGCATCAGGGGCGAAGGCTCCACTGGCATATCAGACGCGCCATGTTGGCTGAGCCATGCCCCCACGCGGATCTGTATCCGAATCCGGAATGGCCGCTGCGCCGCCTGACGTTCATGCTCGATCGCCTTGGCGACGCCTGCTTCGTCGTCATCGCCTATCTCGTTGGCGCGAGAGCCTCCGAAATACTCAGGCTTGAGGAGGGTTGCCTCGAACGGCGCGCGGCCGACGGAGACGGCGAGGAACACGTCTATCTGGTCGGCACGATCACGAAGACGTCGCTGACGGAACATGGGGACGTCCATCGCTGGCTCGCGCCCGAGCCGGTCCAGCGGGCGATCCACATCCTCGAACGTCTCTCCGCTCCGCTTCGCGAACTTAGCGGGAAGAGGAACCTCTGGCTCCACCAGCTCGGCCGGGGACGCTCGCCGCTTCCGACGATGATGCCCGTCGCTCGACTGCGATCACCCATGGTCAATATCCGCTTGAACGAACGACTTGCGCCGTTCCTTGCCTTGCCGGAACACCAAGGCGGAACCTGGCACCTGACCACCTATCAGGGTCGCAAGACGTTCTCACGGTTCATCGGGCGGCGCGACCGCACCGGCCTGACGGCGCTGCAACGCCATCTCGGCCATGTCCACCGCGCGATGACCGACCGGGCCTATGTGGGCACCGACTTCGAGCTTGCCCAGCTGATCGACGACCAAGCCGCCGAAGAAACCCGCAAGGCGCTGGAAGACCTGCTCCTGGCGCCGAACGTCGCCGGGAAGGCGGGCGTCATGCTCTCCGAGCGATCGCCGTTCCGCGGGCGCACGCTATCGAGCGACGTCGATGGATATATCACCGAGATCCTCGCCGGCACGGATATGCGCCTCGGCGTATGCGACTGGGGCTACTGCCTCTACCGCCGGGAGACCTCCGCTTGCCTCGGCGGCGAGCGCGAGCCGAACCCGGTGCTTCGCACACAAAGCACCTGCTCGACTTGCGCCAACTTCGCCGTGACCGACCGGCATAGGCCGGTCTGGGAAGCGCGGCTTGAACGAAACACCGCATTGATCCAGCGCGATGACCTCGATCGCGAGAGCCGAGCACTTGCCGAAGCCCGCATCCAGGAATCTCGCCGTATCCTCGACCAGCTCGACGAAGGAAATGCCGGTGACGTCTGAATCTGACCTATCCACCCCGCAGGCCCGTCGCCGGGCGAACACCAATGCACGTCTGCGCGAAGCCCTTGGCGTCCTTGCCAAAGACCCGTCCGCCGCGCCAACGGTCGCCGCTCTTGCACGAGCAGCCGGGGTCGGCCGCAACATCATCTATACGCACCATGCCGACGTTCTTGACGCCCTGCGCGAGCTTCAATCGCAACGTGAGGGCGCCACTGAAATGGCCGCCGGCGATGCCGATCGCACACGCTCTGCTCTTCGGCACGTGGAAGCCAAGAACATCGCCCTCGCAACACATAATGCCAGCCTGCTGAAGCGCGCCCTCGAGGCCGAACAGCGCGCGGAGCGCCTTGAACGCCGCAACGCGCAACTCGTGCAGGAACTCGATCGGATACGCCTGCCCGTCCCTATCCGCATCAACGCCGAAGCGCCCGATCCCTCCACTGCCTGAAGGCGGTCACGCCCTAATCGGGCGTCTTGGAAGGGGAGGAGGACTGGGGATGTCGGAAATGCGGGCTTTGCGCAGCCAATACGACAGGTCGATGCAGACCTAATGCAGCCTCAAATGGAAGGTGGCGCCGCAAGACGCTTTCCTGAAGCAATGGGCACCGGCTCGCGCCGCATGGGCGAATGGGCAGAAGGTCGAGCGGCTGATCGGCTACGACACGTCGCCCTCCGATTCCCGGCGTCATGCCCATGCTGCCGGGCTGGACGATCCGCTGTTCCAGTGCCGCTATCCGCTGCGCGAATGGAACTGGACGCGCGATCGCTGCATCGCCCGGATCGAGGCCGCCGGTCTCCCGGTGCCGCCCAAGTCGAGCTGCTTCTTCTGCGGCGCCATCCGGCCCGATGAAGTACGCGCCCTGCCGGCGTGGTGCCTTCGCTTGATTGTCCTGATTGAGGCCCGCGCCGAACCGCGCCTGCGCACCGTCGAGGGATTGTGGCGCCGATCGACCAGGACCCGGCCCGGCAGGATCACCGATTTCATCCGCGCCGAGCGGCTGCTCCCCGAGGCCGAGATCGACGCGATCCGTCGCGATGCGCCGACCGATCTCATCCGTTTCCAGGACGCCGCCAGCATCGTGCCGATCGCCGAGCGGCCGACGATGGAAGAATGGATCGCGAGTTTCAACGCCGGCTTGATGGAGGCAGCATGACCAGCACCATATCCCGGATCGCCGAGCTCAATGACCGCGTGCGGCTCGGCCTCGATCGAAACGCGCGGATCGTGATGACGGCGACCTGTCTCGCCACATTGGCAGGCGGCGACCGCATCGTCAGCGAAGCCGTCGCCCAGGCCGCGGTACTCGCGGCCGTCCGGCGCTACGAATTCAAGCCTGATGACGGCCCGGAACGCAACTACGGGCAGTTCGAGCTCGAGGGTCACATCGTCTGCTTTCGCATCGATTATTACGATCCCTCGCTCGAATGGGGCTCGGAAGATCCTGCCGACGCCGCGGTGACCGTCCGTGTCCTGACGATCATGCTCCCCTGCGACGATTGAGCCGATCAGTCGCCTCGCCAATTTCCAACCAAAATGGAGGTAATCTTGCGCCGCATCACACCCGCGACGTCCGAGGACGGACAAGCCATTGCGATTGCCGTTGAACGCCTGCGCGAAGCCCGTAACCTGCTGCGCAGGGCGGGCGCGCGCCGCGCGGCATCGGCAGCAGGTCAGGCCATCAACAGCGCCGAAGGCGCCGCGCGGCACGTCGCGCACAGAATGCGGAGGACACACGCATGAGCAGGCACATTCTCCCGCCCAAGGCCGGCCATCCCGACGTCATCTGCGCGGCGGTAGGCTGGGACCGACCGCTCCAGACCTATTATGCTCAGGTGTGCTTTCGCACCGATGATGAGCCCGATGAAGGGGAAGCGCTGATCTGGCGGGGCACGGAACCGGGCGAGCTTCCCACGCCCGAGGCCGCGATCGCCGTTATCACGCCCTATGCGGAAATCCCGCCGAGGCTTGCCGAACAGCTCCTCGCCGACATGACCGCGACGATCGGCGAGAAGGATGGCCGGCACCAGGCCGAGGTCAAGCGGCGGCTGTTCGGCTCGATTCATTAGGATCGGGCCGTTCGAGGCAGAAACGCTTGCGCCCGGGTGTCGCCTCGATACCCTCTGCGCGCGGAGAAAACCGATGACGTCCGTACCGACAGATTATGATTCCGCCCGTGCGGCGCTGACACGGCTTATCCCGCTCGCCATGGGCGACACCGGGCAGGCGCGCCGCGTCGCGAACTTTCTGATGGCCTGGTGGAATGGCCCGGAGCTTGGTCATTTCGAGATCGCCGACATGTTCGGCCTCGACATCGACGTGGCAAACGACATCACGAGCGTGATCGGCTTTCTCGGCCAGAACGACCGCGGCGCCGTCTATATCGACGGTCTCGGTTTCGCCGAAGAGATGCAGGATGTCATTGCCCTGTGGCGGCCATCGGCAAGCGCTCCCCAGACTTGACACGCATCGCGTGATTGCGAGGCCCTGAAGTACCCGACGGCGCCGAAGTGGCGCGTCGGAGCGGCGCTGGCGCGCCTTACTCGGCCGAACGGCCGAGGAGAGGAGCGGGTGAGAGAAGGTGTTCGGACAAGGGGTTCGAGCGCACTTTCTCAGGAGACTTCCCATGAACATCGGCACCATCACCCAGAACGCCAGCGGCACCTACACCGGCAAAATCTCGACGCTCACGGTCGCGATCGTCATCGCCCTTCGCACCGTCCATTCCGCCAATCCGCGTGCGCCCAAGTTCGAGATCCTCGCGCTCTCGGCGGCACGCCAGTGGGTCCAGGTCGGCTCACTGTTCGAGCTGGCGTCCAATGCGACCGGCGAAATGTTCCTCAACGGCAAGATCGAGGATCCCAGCCTCGACAAGCCGCTCTACATCTCGGCGTTCCGTCAGGACGACGGCTCGTACAACATCGTCTGGTCGCGTCCCAACCGCCGCCGCGATGCGCCGACCGACACCGCCCCGGCCGACGACAGCCTGCCGCCGCTGCCCGGTGCGGACGAGCCGGCCAAGCCGAACGGCCTCGCCGGTACGGATGGCCTGGGTGAATCCTCGGCCGAGGGCGCGTTCGGCGGCGAGCCCGCGCAGGGCAATGGCCGCCGTCGCCGCACGCCCGAGATGGCCGACTGACGATCCTCTCTCCCTGCCGCGCGCGTCCCTCCGGCGCGCGGCAACCCCGCAGGGCTCGTTTGCCTCACGGCAAGCGGGCCCTGCCTTCGTTTCCCTGTGACCGTGTCCTCAGCTATCGTCCTCGCGCGCGCGACAGAGAGGACTTGAAATTTATCCGGAAACTCCGTACTTTCCGGACAGGAGAATCACCATGCCCCAGACTGTCAGTTCCGTTGAGGCGTCAAAGGCCTTCGGCCGCATCAGCCGCCAGGCGCTGGTTGCGCCCCTTACCATCACGCATCATGGCCACGATAGCCTCGTGTTGATGTCGGCCGCCGAATATCAGCGGCTCAAGCGGCGCGATCGCGAGGTCTTCACGTTGACTGACGTGCCGGAGGAAATCGTGGAGGGGGTTCGAGCGGCGCGAGCGCCGGCAGAAGCCGCTGCCTTCGATCACGAGGTCGAGTCCTGACGAGTGCAAATTCCCGATCCAGTTCCCGGCCTCGTAATTCGCTACTCGTATCTCTGGAGCCATGAAGCAAAGGCAGGTCACGAAGAAGGCAGCAAAGACCGTCCCTGCGCCGTGCTGCTCGCGACGACAAATAAGGCAGGCGCCAAGATGGTCACCATCCTGCCAGTGACCCATACGCCGCCGTCCGACACGAGCCTTGCCGTTGAAATTCCGCACGCGACGAAGGTTCGTCTCGGGCTCGATGATGATCGCTCGTGGGTCGTCCTCACGGAGCTCAACTATTTTCAATGGCCCGGGCCCGATCTTCGGACGGTGCCCGGCGATCCATTGGGCGAGGTTGCATACGGTCAGCTTCCAACCGCCTTCTACGAAACCATCCGCACCCGCTGGCTCGCCGCCTACGACGCCGGCAAGGTCACGCAGGTCAAGCGTACCTCCTGACCAGTATCGGCCGCGCCCGCATTTGCCACGCGGCGCGGATCATCGCGACTTCGGAGTGAGAACACATGGGAACGAACCAGCGGCACGGCAATCGGGCGGTGAGCACGGCCGAGACCTTGAGCGACAAGCAGCGGGCCGATCTCGCGGGCGCGCGACCTACGGACGAAGAGATCGCCGCCGACCGATGGGCTGATGAGCATGATACCGCGCGCGAAAGGTCCCGCCGCGCGAAACTCCGTCTGCCATTTCGCGCCTGAGGCCGCCGAGGCCGAGCAATACGAGGCTCTGCCCTCAATCCCGATCGCTGCGTCTAGCGGGCCTCGCCGAACGGGCTTGCCCGTGACCGATTGCTGAGCACGAACTCCTGAGGGCGCTCCGCCGCCGGCGCCGGGGTCAAGAGCAGCGCGCCGCGCGATCGTCCATCGGGTAGAGCCCCGCCGCGGCCAGCAGCCTTCTTTCGCCTGTTCCTGACACCTGCGGCGAGACGAAGACGTCCCGCAACCCCATCCGGTCGCCCGTGTTGCCGCTTCGCGGCTGCCCGCGCCAACTCCCTCCAGGGGTTCCCCTCCGCTGACGCTACGGTGCGGACCCTCTCCGCACGCCGCTCTTCGGTGTCACCGGCGGGAAGGCCGCTGGACCCAACGAGGAGCACTACCATGAACAACGTCAATCTCGCCGGCCGCGTCGCCAAGGACCCCGAGACCCGCGGCGCCGTCACCACCCTCATTGTCGCGACCGATCGCGTGAAGCTCAGGGACGGCAAGACCTATGTCGACGACGCCACCGGCTACACCGCCAAAGAGACAGAGTTCCACAAGGTCACCTGCTTCAACGGCCTCGGCAAGGCCGGCGCCTCGCGCAAGAAGGGCGATGTCGTCGCCATCACCGGCCGGCTGCACTATTCGAGTTGGGAGGATCGCGACGGAGTCACCCGGTACGGCTGCGAGATCATCGCCGACAAGATCGACTTCTTCTGACCCGGTAGAGCGGCGCCTGCGGGCGCCGCCCTTCAGCTCAACTGGCCCGGGAAGTTCGCGCGTCGCCCCGTCTCGAGGTTGTGGACCATGTTCTCGACGCCGATCGCGTAGAACTCGCCGACATGGAAGCTCGCCCCATCCCGGAGCTTCCACTCCTGATCGGTGACGACCTTGATCACGCTGTTCACCAGCGCGATCACGTCCTGCTCCGCCAGCGGATAGAGGATCGGCTCGATCTGCCACAGGCGGTCGCCATGAATATCACGTTGCCGCAGGAGCTGCTGATAGACGGCGAGTTTCGCCACCAGCCCCGGTGGCTCATTGCCATGCAACAGTGCAGCATATCGCGATAGACGCTCCTCATAGTTCGCCTGAATCTGGGCCTTCACTCTTCATTCCTTCAACATTGCCTGCGGCGTCGGTGCTCGATCATTTGGCGCATCCCGGCCCTTCGACAGGCTCAGGCCGGGACCGGCGCTCTACTCGCCTGCGGCTCCCGGAGCCACGGCCTTGCCGCGTCTCCGCCCTGCCGGGTTACGATCACCTTGCGGGGGTGATGGGGAGGGGGTTTCTCCTGGGACAGTATGGAGCGATTTGCTGTTAACCCGGCCGCCGCGCGGCCGGGGCAAATCCAATTCTCTCTCTAACATCTCGGTATCAGACAAGCTTCATCGCCGTAGTGTGATGTGCCTTGGGGGGCTTTCTCAAGGATGCGCGGTCCCCCCAATTTTCCCGGGACCGTCGCTGCGCTCTGGCCCCAAGAAAATCGGTTCCCCCACGCCCCGCCGAGGCGGCGCGGGGACTTGTCCCCGCGTCCCTGACAAAGCCCCGTCGGCCCATCCGATGAGATTTCATCTTTCATCCAATCCCGGATGAGAGATCGACTTGTTCGGAGGCTTTTATGACTTCTTTCAACAATTTCGCCGACCTTGCCAGCTTCGTCGCCGCGTCGCGTGAAAATGACGGACTGACCCAGACCTACGAGGGCGCGTTCATCGAACATAGCGAGATGGCCAAGCTCAGCATCGTCGAAGCGCCCGAAGCACTTGACATGCCCGATCCCGAGCAGGTGCGGGCCGCCACCGAGATGATGATGCAGACCATGTTCGACGTGCTGCGCGACACCCGCATGGAGCCGTTTGCGGCCGATCTGGCGTGGGGTTTCGCCAACAGCTTCCATGTCGTGGCGAAGCGTATCGAGGGCCGCGAGGATGACGCCGCCAAGAAGCTCGGCGATCTCGCACGCAGCTATGATCCGTCCGAGATCTACGCGACCGAACTCGAAGACACCCAGCTCCTCTGCCAGACCCTCCAGGGTTGCCGCGAGGCGATGGAATGCATGCGCGACCATGCCGCCGAGGTCTATCGGGTCGAAACCGGCAAGCCCTTCTCGCCGGTGCGGGGAAGCCGGGTTTCCAGCGCGCTTACCGCATCGATGATCGAGGCCCGCGACTATCTTGCCTCGAAAGCCCGGGAGCGCCGCGAGCAGTTCGCCCCCGAAGGCCCGGTCGTGGCGTTCTCCGGTGGTCAGGTGTGGGAGGACGTGGACCTGCTCTGGAACGGTCTCGACAGCATCAAGGCACGCATCCCGGAGATGATCCTCGCGACCACCGCGCAAGCGAAGGGCTGCGATGCCGTGGCGCACGCATGGGCGGCATCGCGCGGCGTCAAGGTCATCCAGTTCCGCCTCGATCGCAGTCAGGGCAACCGCGCCGCCTTCGTCCGCAATGACCGCATTCTCGGTCTCAAGCCGGTGGAAGCCGTCATCTGCGAAGGCTCGGGCATCCAGCAGAACCTCGCCCAGAAGCTGCGGCAGGCGGGGGTGCCGCTGCACATCGTCCGCCTCGCGCACCAGCGCACCCAGCGCAGCGCGTGAGTGCTCGCTTGGAGGGGCTCCGGCTTCGGCCGGGGCCTCTCCATCTTTTTCTGCGTGGACATGCGGCGCTCAGGGGCATCGAGCCCCTTCGCGCCGCGGGGGACTGAGCGCTGGCGCGCTCGCGCAATGGCCACCATTCGCACCGACTTCGCCCCGCCAGGCGGCCAGAGGGGAGAAGGGACGGGTGCTGCGTTCAGCAAGGGAGGACGAGATGTCCATTGTGTTTCGCATCACCACATCGGCCGACCATCAGGAACGCCAGACCGCCGTCATCAACGCCCGCCAGCTCGCCGCCTTCCGGGAATTTCTGCGCGGCCAAGGCGAGCGTCTCGACATGACCCTGCTGGATCCGGATTTCGCGGAGGACGACTATCTCTCCTATCGGTTCGAGGCGCGTGTCTGCCCGCTGGCGCTCGCCAGCATCGCACGCATCTTCGACTATCAGACCGATGTCATCACGGTGCTGGATGAGGCCCAGTTTCGCGGCCGCCGGGTCAGCGTCTATCGCGAGGGCGACACTGGCCCGATCACCCTGTCGGTCGGGCTGACCTCCGATCTCGGCCTCGAACTCGATCTGGCCTATCAGAATGCGTTCGCGCTGCTCGAAGGGCTTGGACTGCGACCGGAGAGCGTCGGCGAAATCCCGGTCGACAATGTCCGTGCCCGCCTCGCTGATCCCGCGATCCGGCGCAGCGTCGAAGCGCAGGGTGCAGCCCCATACCTGTCCCGGCTCGACCGCCTGATCGCGACCGGAGATCTTGACGACAGTTCCCGTCTGGAATGGGCATAGCCTCCGCCCGGACCAGACGTCGCGAAGGGGCGCGTCGCCGCGCGCGGCGCGCCCCGCAATGCCGCTGCGAGCCTATGCCGCGACCGGCGTTCGCGGTGTCAGCAGGGTATCGATCGCGCGCTGCAATTGGTCGGCGGCATCGACATCGTTTGTCGCCGCCAGATACTCTTTGGCCTGCCGCATCAATGCCAGCGCAAGCGCCCGTGTCACCGTCGGGTCCGTCTCCGAGAGGTCCATATCGCTACCTCGAGCGCGGTCCATCCTCGCGAGCTTCCGGGCCGTCGCTCCTCCCCGGAGAGCTCCCGCGCCGTGCGCGGGAGCCGGGGCTGGTAACACGTCGAGACATGCGCCTACGCTTTTAGTGCCAAGGCACCTGGACATGTGCGCAGGCACCCCGGCGTGAGATCACACCGAGCTGCCTTTCTCGACGGGATTACCAGTCCCGGCGCCGCAGCCTTCGCAGCGCAATCCGGCGCCTAACACAGACCTCCTGTGACACCAAGGCGAAGTCGTTTCGGCCCTGTCCAGCACCCTCCCGGATCAGTGGATTGTCCATCCGCTCCGCCCGCTGGCCGAGATCGGTGAAGGGTCCGTGCACGCCGTTCTCATAATTCGCAAAAGCCATGATGGGGCGGCGTTTCATCGTGACGACACCGGCTCGCTCGCGTGCCGCACGGACCCGTCGGTCCGCGCGCCGCTACGCCTTGCCGGAGGCGCTTCCCCGAGAGGAAAAATCTCTCACAGTCTTCCCATTCTGTCGGGCGGACGAGACCGTCTCAAGCCCGGCGGGGCCCCACCATTTTCTTCGGCGGATCGGGCGCTGCGCATCAATCTCGAACGACGGTGGCCGCCGAAGAAAATCGTGACCCCCACCGCCGCTTTGCGGTCGCCGGCAAGCCGGCGAGGCCTGACACGGTCCCGCCCGCCCGACGCCATTCCCCTGTCATTCAAGACGACAGGAGACGAACATGCAGACGATCACGAACATCGCCGCCGCCGATCAGCACGCCGCCTACTTCGCCGCCGTCGCCAATGCCGAGCGCCGCGCGATGCACAGCTACTTCGACCAGCATGTGGTCGAGGACGATGAGCTGGGGTTCCTCGCCATTGACGAGGGCGACTACGGCGCGCTCGGACAGGCGATGATCGACCGGATCGTCTACACCGCGCCGGGCGGCATCATCGACGAATTCTGAACGATAGGGGAGGGGCTGCGGCCTCTCCCCTTTTTTTGCTGGGAGAGGAACGGTCACGGGGGGCATCGAGCCCCCCATGACCGTGCCGCGGCGTTGCCGCGGCGGGGGATGATTCAGGCCTTGAGCCGCTTTTCGACTTCCTCGAAACCCAGTGTCTTGATGCGGGCCGTCAGATCGGCGAGCCGCTTAGGTTCAAGCTTCAGCAGTCCGGATTTCTCGATCGTCGCGATCGCCTGCTCGCGCTCTTTCTCTTCGAGCTTCCTGCGCCGCTCTTCCAGCCGGCGCTGATCCTCTTCGAGAGCCTGTCTCTCCTGTTCCAGTGTCTTTGCCATAGGTGCCTCTTGTGAAGGCTAATCGGGCTATGAACTGGCTGAACATAGCGCTGGTTGGTGAGGGCAGGAAGAAGAAGATTCATGGGGCTGGGCGCATCGGGCCTGCGCCCGACGACGGCTCTATTCGCTAGGGCTCCCGATGCCCTTCAGGCAACGAGAGCCCAACCTCACGGAGCCAAGGCATGCGCCTTGTCTCCGCCCTTCGGGTCACGATCCTCGCCTTTCCAACGCGGCCCTTTGGCCGACGTTGATGCTGCGCATCGGGGCTTTTCGCGCCCTGATCGGATCGGTGACACCGGCCTCGCGCGTTCCGCCTCACGGCGGCGCGTACCTCGCCGGTCCCGGCAACCGGCTCCTCTCCGACGACATCGTAACAGGCCCAGGGACAGGGGATCGGGCTCTTGGGATTAGCACACCCTACGCACCTGAAGGTGCATGAGTTCCGTTGTTTCACAACGGGTTAGCGCGGAAGGAAAGGAGACTACGTTGTAGTACGAGCTGGTGGGCGGGCAAAAACGGCGGAAATCAGCCATTCGCGCGTGGTCTGTGAGACTACGGCCTGCTGGTCCATGACGATCAACTTGCCGGAACCGGGCCGCTCGGCTATAAATAGAGCCATTCTTCAGTCCCCACCAGCCTCCCTGCTAGGAGGTTGGTCTTGGCTACCAGTTACCGGCATTACAACGTCCGCCTGGAGCGCGCCCAATGGGACCGCCTCAGCGTGATCGCCGCCGAACAGAAATTGAGCGTCGCCGACGTCATCCGGTCGGCCCTCAATGTCTTCCTTTCATCCTCCGACGTGCTGACCGCGAGCCAGCGCCGCCTGGCCCGGATCAGCGAGTTCCAGCAGCTCGTGCTCGACGTCATTCTGCGCGAGCAATATCCTGAGCTTCGCGACCGCCTCGTTGCCGAAACCGACAAGCGCCTGGTGCAATATCATGGCGCGTGAGGACATCCGCTCGAACGGGAAAAACATCCCGCTGACCCACCACTCTGCGCGCGGCCGCGTGCAGCGAAACTCGGGCAATTTCACCCGCGGCTCACAGCTTCTCACCCACGAGATGCTGATGTGGTTTTCGGGCGCGCGGCTGCCCATCATGGTCTGGTTCTTCGCCTTCCTCGCGGCCTGGTTCGTCATCCTCTCGATCCGCCTCCACGAGCACGGATTCCAGCTCGTCTGCATGAAGATCTATTCGGCGCTCTGGAACTGGGTCGACCTCAATCCCAACAAGCGCGTCAACGTCACCCTGCCCAATGGCGAGATCTACAAAACGGTCATGCCCGTGGTGCCCTATATCCCGGCCGTGCAGCAGGCCTGAGAGACCACCATCCGGGCGCTGATCGGCTCGATCCTCGTCTCGGTTTTCGTGGTCGCGCCACTCACCATCTGGTTCGTCGACATCTCGCGCAGGCGTGGGCGTTCGATCCTTCAGGAACGCCATGAGCGCGGCGCCATGCTGGTCGATCGCGCCGTGCTGGTCTCCGAAATCGCGCAGCACAATGCGGAAAAATTCGCGGAGGACGCGCGCGAGTTCTTCCCCGGCCGCTCGTCCGCCGCCGTGCTCAAATTGCCGTTCGCGACACGGAAGGCGGGCGGCATCCACCATCCCTATACGCTCGCCGGCATCCCCTATCCGCACCGCCTCGAGCAGTCCCATTCCATGCTGATCGGCACCACCGGCGCGGGCAAGACCACCGAGCTCAGGAGTCTGGTCAGCCAGATGCGCCAGCGCCAGGACAGCGCCGTGATCTTCGATCTCACCGGCGCCTATGTCGAAGCCTTCTACGATCCCATGCGCGACACGATCCTGAACCCGATGGACCAGCGCTGCCCGGCCTGGTCGATCTTCAACGACTGCTCGACCTACAGCCATTTCACGTCGGCCGCCGCGGCGCTCATTCCCTCCGATGGCGGCTCGTCCGAGCCCTTCTGGGCGCTCGCGGCCCGCACCCTGTTCATCGAGATGTGCGTCCGGCTTCAGGAGCGCGGCCAGACCACCAACCTGGCGCTCGCCGAGAACCTGATGACCGCCGATTTGAAGCGGGTGCATCGCTTCCTCGCGAACACCATCGCCGACCCGCTGACCGCCCCGGAAGCGGCCCGCATGGCGGAATCGATCCGCGCCGTCTTCAACACCAATGCGCAGGTCCTGCGTTTCCTGCCCGACGAAGGAGAGCCGTTCTCGATCCGGCACTGGATGACCACCGAGCGCGCGCCCGGATCGATCCTGTTCGTCACCTCCGACTACGACGATCTGGAGATGAACCGGCCGCTGCTGACGCTCTGGATGAACATCGCCATCACCAGCCTCATGACGCTGCCGCGCACGCGCAGCTTGCGGACCTGGTTCATGTTCGATGAGGTCGGCGCGCTGCACCGCCTGCCTGCGATCGAGAAGGGCCTGCAGACCGCGCGGAACTTCGGCGGCGCAATGATCCTGGGGCTCCACAGCTTCCAGAAGCTGGTCGAGGTCTATGGCGAGGAAGGCGCGCGAAATCTCGCCTCGCTCGCCCGCTCCAAGCTCATCCTCGCGACCAGCGAGTTCAAGACCGCCGAGGAGTGCTCGCAGTACATCGGCAACCGCGAAGTGCGGCAGATGGATGAGGCCTATAGCTACGGCTACAACAACAATCGCGACGCCTCGACCCTGACTCCGCGCAAGCAGGTCGAGCCCCTCGTGATCCCCGACGACATCACCAACCTGCCCTCGATGCACGGGTTCGTGAAATTCCCCGACGGTTTCCCGGCCGCGCGCATCCTTCTCGAATGGAAGAACTACCCCATCGTGGCGCCGGGCTTCCTGAAGCGTCCCGTGATGCAGCCCGTCCGGTCCAAGCGCGGGGAGGAGATTTTCGACGAGGAGGGCGGTGAGGCCGGCGGCAGGGACGGCGCCGTCCAGATCGTGGATGAGGTGGTCGAGCCAACCAATCTTGCGAAGGAAATGGCGGCGCGGATCCTGCAGTCGCCGAGCGAGGACCAGGCCGCCGAAACCCATCGTACCGCCCCGCGTAGCGATGACCGGCCGGTGCCCCCGCAGGCGAAGGGAGCGGGCGGCGGCAAGGAGGACGGCGCGCGCGGCAGGGACGCCCAGCAGGAGACCGGCCAGCGGCCCGCCGACGACCGGCGCGGACCGTCACCGCAGGCGCCGCAAGTCGAGGATCAGACCCTCATCGAACTGCGTCAGGGCTTCGCCGCGGGCCGTGACCAGGACGATCTCGACATGGGGATCTGATCCATGCTCTCGGTCGCCGCCGTCCGTTCCGCATCAGGCGCCGCGAACTATTTCGCGAAGGACGACTTCAAGGACAATTACTACACGGCCGATGGCTCCTCCGAGGTCAGTGCCTGGGGCGGGGCAGGGGCCGAAGCCCTCGCGCTTGAAGGCGAAGTCAGCCGCGAAAGCTTCGAGCAGATTCTGAGCGGCGTCCTGCCGAGCGGAGAGGGCGTCGCCCAGGTCGAAAACCGGCGCAACGGTGTCGACCTCACCTTCTCCGCGCCCAAGTCCGTGTCGGTCATGGCCTATGTCGCCGGCGACAAGCGGGTGCTCGCCGCCAACATGGTCGCGGTCCAGAAAACCATGGCCTGGGTCGAGAAGAATCTCGCCGAAGGGCGCAAGGACGTCGAGGGTCGCAAGGTGCCGGTGCCGACCGGCAAGCTCGTCTATGCGCTGTTCCAGCACGACACCAGTCGCGCGCTCGATCCGCAGGCCCATGTCCACTCCGTCATCGCCAATCTGACCCAGATGCCCGACGGCAAATGGCAGGCGCTGCACGCCGACAAGATCTGGTCGAATAACGCGGTCGTCGGGGCGATCTACCACGCCTACCTGCGCGCCGGGCTGGAGAAGCTCGGCTACCAGGTCGAGCTCAAGGGCAAGCACGGCACGTTCGAGATCATGGGCGTGCCCAAGGCGATCATCGATGCCTTCAGCCAACGGCGCGAGGCGATCCTCGAGAAGGCGGCCGAGCTCGGCATCGTCTCGGCCAAGGGGCGCGACGGCGTGACCACCACCACCCGCGATCCCAAGCTCAATGTCGAGGACCGCGACGGGCTCCTCAAAGGATGGATCGACAAGGCGGCGGAGCTCGGGTTCGACGGCAAAGGACTGCTCGCCTCGGCGCTGGCCCGGGCAGGGCAGGGCGCCGCCGACAACAAGCTGGAGCGGGGCTTCCGGGCGGTCACCGACGCGATCGCCGGCGCGCGCGATCTCATCGGCGGCTTCCTTCGCTCGCCCGATCCGCTGATCGACAGCGGCCTTGCCCGCGCCACCAAATCGCCGGCCGTCGCCCGGACGCAATTGGCGGTAGCCTCGGCCGTCCGCATCCTCGCCGAACGCGAGGCGGCGTTCGACGTCAACAAGCTCTCCAAGACCGCGCTGGACCTCGGCCTGAAGGGCGTCACCATCGAGACGGTCGAGCACCGGATCGAGCAGCTCTACGACAACCGCCAGCTAATCCCCGGTGTCGCCCGCGCCGGCGACAAGGGCGTCCGGATGGTGACCACCCAGGAGGCGCTGCGCACCGAGGAAGCCGTTCTCAAGGCGGTCGATGCGGGCGTGGGCAAGGCGGTGCCGATACTCCCCGCGCAGGATGGGCCCGCCCGCCTGCAGGAGGTCGCCGATCGCCCGCTCAATGCGGGGCAGCTCGCAGCCGCGACCCTGATCCTCTCCTCCGAAGATCGGACCGTGACTGTCCAGGGCGTCGCCGGCGCCGGGAAGTCGACCATGCTGCAGGCGGTTGCCCGGATCGCGGAAGGCGAAGGCAAGGATGTGCTGGGCCTGGCCTTCCAGAACAAGATGGTCGCCGACCTCGCCGAAGGGGCCGGGATCAAGAGCCAGACGATCGCCTCGTTCGTGCTCGCCAACGAGCGCTACCTGACCGAGCGCGATACGCCGCGCTACGAGGAGGCGCGCGAGCGGCTCGGCGGCGCGATGCTGGTCGTGGACGAGACCTCGATGGTCTCCAGCGCCGACATGCTGAAGCTTCACAGCATCGTCGAGGCGCTCGGCATCGACAAGCTCGTGCTGGTTGGCGATCGCCAGCAGCTCTCCTCGATCGACGCCGGCAAGTCCTTCGCGATGATCCAGGCCGCCGGCGGCACGATGGCCCGAATGGACGAGAATATCCGTCAGCGGACCGACACGCTGCGCACCGTCGCCGCGCTCGCCAATGTCGGTAAGGCGGGCGAGGCGATGAAGGTGCTGGGCGATAACGTCCACGAAAGCGCGAACCCGCCCGAAGAGGCCGCCGACAGGTGGCTCGCGCTGGGGGCGGACGACCGTGCCGCGACCCAGGTGTTTGCGTCTGGCCGGGAGTCCCGCGCCATCATCAACCAGCGCATCCAGGACGGCCTTGCCGCCGAGGGCACCGTGCGGGGCGAGGGCATCCATCTCATCGTCTATGACCGCGTGAACCTGACCCGCGAGGAGCTTCGCTACGCCGCCAGCTATCGGCCCGGCCTCACCCTCGATGTCGGCCGCGGCGGCGCGCAGGACGTCGGGCTCGCGCAGGGACGCTATGACGTCTCCAGGGTGCTGCCCTCGGGCAAGGTCGAACTGGTCGATGGGCGCCGCAAGATTCGCTTCGACCCGCAGCGCCTCTCGCCCACCGAAAAGCGGGACCGGCTCGAACTCACCGAGAAGAAGGATCTGCATGTCCGCGAGGGGGATCGCATCCGCTGGACCGCGAACGACAAGCCGCGCGACCTGCACAACGCGGCGCTCGCCCGGATCATCTCGGCCGATGCCTCGGGCATCACCGTCGAGACGGCGGGCAATCAGACCCTGACATTGGCGCCGGGCGATCCGATGCTCTCGCGTTTGGACCTCGCCTACGCGCTCAACATGCACATGGCGCAGGGCATCACCACCGACAAGGCGATCACGGTCATGGACAGCCATGAGCGCAACCTGTCGAACCAGCGCCTGTTCAATGTGGGCGTGACGCGGGTGCGCGACGAACTCACCATGATCGTGGACGATAAGGAAAAGCTCGAACGCCAGCTCGACCACAATGCCGGCAACAAGACCTCGGCCCTAGAGACGGTCGGCCGCCTCGATATCGACGGCAAGAAGGGCGGCGCCAAGCCGGTGAAGTTCGATCCCGGCCCGATCGACGGGATCAACCTCGCGGATCAGCCGGACATCCTCGCCGATCTTCCCCCCATTCCGGACGGGCCGCTTGAGCCCGCAGCACCGATCAAGGGCGACGGCCTCAAGGCGCCCCCGGATCTCAAGCCCGAAAAGGCAGACCTGCTGCCGCCGCTGCCCGAGCGCAGCCTGGGCCTTGATCTTTGATGACGAACGGTCGGCGCGGTGCCGGCTGAAAGCAAGGAGAGTGACGATGGCATGGGATTTTGACGAAGGCGGCAAGTTCGGCAGCGAGAAGGCCGCCGAGGACTATGCCCGGCGCAACGGCCTCAGCAATGCGGACTTCCGCACCCGGCGCAAGGGTGATGAGGTCGAGCTGGAGATCCGCCGCTCCGCCATCGACGGCCGAAACCTTCGCGACACGGGCGAAGGCCGCAAGGACGGTTGGTTTTGACCGAGACGTCAGCGGCCCGGACATTCGGCAGGAGGCGACTGCTCAATGGGCATTGATGATCGCGACTATATGCGCGAGCGCTACAGACAGCGCGCTAACCGGACGAGATGGAATGAGGGAAGGGGGCGGATCGAGGCGGCCTGGCTTGATCCGAGCCACCAGCGATATCGCCGGCAACCGTCGGCGGCGGCGATCGCTGTTCGTTTCGCCCTGCCGGTGCTCAGCCTGCTGCTGATCCTAATCCCATTTTATGGGGACGCGCAGCGTCATGGCTGGATTCCTGATCTTGAGCCGGCGCAGCCGTTTCCGGAAAGCGGATCGGTAACGGTCGCGGGCAATGTGATAGGTCTGGTCGCGCGAAGCCATCTCACGATCGCGGCCGCTGATGCCAACGCTGTGGAGCAATTGGTGGACCCGGATACGAACACCCATGCACTGTCGATCTATGTTGCCGCCAATGACCGGGTGTCCCTGCCGGTGCCTGCGGGCACGTACCGGGTCCGCCTGATCGAGGGGCGGAAGTGGCACGGCGCGAAGCGCTATTTCGGGCCAAACACATCCTATGAGACGGTGGCCGGGTTGATGGACTTCACGCCGGCGGCAGGCCGTATCATCGATCTGCACCGTCGGCCGGGCGGAAATCTGAAGACGCAGCCGATGGTGTCACGGCTGGCACCGCTTTGATCGCTCGGCTGGACGGTGGCCGCCTGCTGGCGGAAGGAGGAGCAGCGAATGGACATTCTCGGGAGCGCCGCCGAAATGGGACAGCAGGCGATCGAAGCGCTCGAGGCGGCGAACCGGGCCGGACACGGCTCAGCGATCGACACGATACTGTCGCTTCTGACATCGCAGGAGGAAGACGTCATTCGCCATCGTCATGGGCTTGGAAGGGGCCGGCTCCGAACGCTCCGCGAGATCGGCGATGTCATGGGTCTTTCCGGCCAGCGTGTTTCGCAGATCGAACACAAGGCGCGGCGCAGATTGAGCTGGTTCGTTCGCATGGTCGGGCCGGTGGGCAGCCCGGCGGTCCGGCGCTACGCGCTCGAGAAGCGCGAGGAGCGGGCGGCCGCGCAGCGCGCTAGGTGCGAGCAGGTCGAGAATGCGGCGGCGGCGAGAGCGCAACGCATTGCCGCGAAGGCTGAGCGCGATGACATACGCCGTGCCAAGGCGCGGACGAGGGCGTGGCAGCGCAAGATCGATACTGCCCTCGCCGATCGTGACCGGTGCGCCAGTGCGATCGAATCGCTGACCGGTCGCATCTCTCATATTGACCGGCGTGGCTGGCTTGCCCGGCATTTCTTGCCGCACGATTTCGTCCTGATGCGATTGCGGGCGGCGCTGGTCGGTCTCGAGACGGAAATGGACGAAGTGGATGCATTGATCGAGCGTCTTCGGGCGCCGCCGCCGACCTGAACGGGACTGGACGGTGATTTGCCGATAGATGTCGCCAATGACACTCTACCAAGCACTAACAGGTAAAGTGTCATTGATGACAATCATTCCACGAGGGAAGTGCGTCGCTAATGCCTGGACCAGGCAGGCATGTTAGCGAGGACGTCCGCAATAACGACGAGAATCGCCACCTGAATGCCGCACCATATCTTCTATTCCTGGCAAAGCGACACGGAGAACCGGGTCGGTCGCGGATTTATCCAGTGGGCGCTCGACCGCGCCATACGAGCCGTCAATGCAGACGCGGACGTCGACCCTGCCGATCGTGAGCTTCGCGCCGATCGTGACACCGTGGATGTGCCGGGGATGCCACCGCTCGCGGACACCATCTTCGGCAAGA
Organism: Sphingomonas sp. CBMAI 2297; assembly: GCF_029870595.1. Lineage (GTDB taxonomy): Bacteria > Pseudomonadota > Alphaproteobacteria > Sphingomonadales > Sphingomonadaceae > Sphingomonas. The sequence continues at coordinate 107,391 of NZ_JAPDIR010000008.1, read as the reverse complement.
TCGACAGAGCAGTCGCCTTCCTGTCCGACCTCACGCACGTTGCCACGCGCGCCAAGGGCCAGCTCTCGCCCAACCCCAACGTCCTGCTCGAACATGGCTGGGCGCTGAAATCGCGCGGGTGGGGCAGGATGATCGGCGTCATGAACACGGCCATGGGCCATCCTGACGAGCATCCCCTTCCGTTCGACCTTACCCACTTCAAACGGCCGATCCTCTTTCACTGCCCGGCCGATGCGACCGACGAGGAGCGTCAGGCGGCCCGGGCTGGGCTTCAAAAGGATCTGGAAAGCACCCTTCGCCTGATCCTGGACGACGAGGTCCTTCGGGCGACTGCGCCGCCGGCCGAGCCGCATCCCCACGACGTCGAACTGTTGCAGCGTTACCGCCTGCAGATCCCGGAGCTGCTGCGCCAGTTCCTGCGCGAGCACAATTTCGGAACGCCCTATCCGCGCAAGGCGCTGGACCCGCTAGACGATATGGCAGCCACCTGGACTGGTGCAGCCTTCGATTTCGAGGACGCGGCCCTGCAGGAGGCTGCGATGGCGCTGCGCGCGGCGAACACGTCCCTCATGGAGCTGGTCTATGAGCGCATTCATGTGATGGGCCGCAACCCCAACATGGCCTGGCCGAAGACCGACTATGATGTGCGGCACGGCATGCAGCAGAGTACTTTGGACGCGATCCGGGAACTCAATACACGCGCCGGAACCCTGATCGGCGCGATCGATGCGTTCGAGAAGGTGGGGCGCTCCCGGATTCGTGTGGCGCCGCCGGCCCCTGCGGCGCCGCAGGTCGATCACCGCTGGGAAGCGGCGCGTACCGCGATTTCGGAATTGGAGATGGATCGCATGCGCGGCGGGCTTCCCGAGATCGTCGCCATGCCCAGCATGACGCTGCGCATCGTGCCGCTGGCCGCGATGGACCGGCCGACCCTCGATCCCAAGACCGCCCTTGCAGCGGCGCTGCGCTTTCCCCCTGACAGCCAGGCCCGGGTACAGTCGAATTCGGATGAGCGTCAGTGGTGGAGCTATGGGCTGCCGCTCATCCAGACCGAAAATAACCCGGAGACCCGGTGGCGTACCCGCCTGGTCCGCCCCGGGTTGATCGAATTCGAGGCGATGATCGGGGCCCGGATCGATGATGATCCCCAAATCCTCGTGGATGGCCGCGAGCTGGAAGCATCGATTGCTATGCATCTCGAGCGGCTTGCCAGCGTGCTCGCGGACGTAGGGCTAACCGGTCCGGCCGTCGCCGGCATCGCATTCCGCGGGGTGGAGGATGTCGAGTTGACGCGCGCCCGCGGCGGCGGCCGCAGGATCCGCAAGCCGGAGCTCTTCCTGCCTGAGCTTCAGGTCGCCGATCTCGCCGCGCCGATGCAGCCGCAATTGCAGGAGCAGTTCAACATCCTGTGGCAGGCGTCCGGCTGGGCCGACGGCTCGCCGTCATTCGGCTGACGAGGCGAGAGGCGTGGTGCTGAAGCCCCCGTCACCGGAAGAGGGAGATGCCGGTCTTCAGGCGTTCCGTGAGGCGGCGAAGCTCCACGAGGACACGTTGCGCAGCCGGATGTCCCGCGAATTCTACCGCAAGGATCTGGCAAAGTGGCAGAAGCTCTACACGACGCTCGCTGGCAAACGCGACGCAGGCTCGCCGACGGCCGTCCATTTCGCGCGGCTATCGGCGCTCTGCGGTGAGCTGCTGACGGAATATGGTCCAGAGGCGCCGCCCAAGAAGCGCGTGCCCAAGGCGGTGACGCCGGTCCCCCTGACCTATCCCGACTTCCCTGACGAGATCACCCACCGGATTCACTTCCTCGAAGGGCCGGGAATTCGGCGGCAGCGCGCCATCGAGCTTTCGGCCCACGCTCCGGGCCTGTCCCGACAGACGTCGGCGCGCGGGCGCGTCCTGCTTTCGATCGGAGTTCGGCAAGATCAGGTCTGCCTGTTTGAGCGCATCGTCGAAGCAATCGGCGATCTTGCCATGGCTGATTACGCGGCCGCGGGCTTCGACATCGGCTATGTGATGCGTCCGGAAGGGATCGCCCAAGGCCAATCCTGGGAGCCCAATCCTCTCGATCCGGCCCTGCCGATTGCTCGTGTCTGGGAGGATAACCAGCGCGCCCGGGGCTACGGTTTGCAGGCGCGCCTGCTCGGCGAGAAATGGCGCGGCGCTGACGGCACCGGTCTCCCGGACGATCTCCCCGATCTCTACGGCAGACCCTGGGACCCTGATCCGCATTGGCAGCGCGTTCTGGAACTCACCGAAGCTGACCGGCTCGAGGAGGCACTGGCGCTGGTCGATGCGGTGCCAGGCCGCGATCGTGAGCCGCTTTTCGACGAGGTCATCTATCTCAGGTTCCTGACTGGATCGCCCCTGCGCGCGCAGGACATCCGTATACTGGCGCGCAGACATGCGGAATCCTCGCTCATCGTCGGGCGGCTGCTGGAGGAGTTCGAGGCGTTCCTCGCTCATCTCGATGCGCAATTCACGCTGGAGCCGCCAGTCCTGGAGGAGATGATCAGGCTTCGACCGGATTTCGGGTCGACTATGATACCGCCCATGCCGCCCGCTTCCGACTGGGCGGCCTATCGGCGTCATATGGCGCAGTTCACGAACCATGGTGCCCGGCGTGGCCGGATCTTCTCGATCAACATCGGCGCCGCCGACACGGGGGCATCGGCGTTTTTTGCGACCGCTATGGTCGCGGCCGAAGAGGCGTTCCGCCGTGAGCGGTCGATTCCTGAGATCGGACTGGGCTGGGTTTCCGAAGTCGCCCTCCTGGACCTCGTTCGCACCCTATGGCCCTCGGCGGTTCACCAATGGCGGCCGGCCTTCCTCGGCATGCAGTCCGTCGATATCCATGTGCCGGAGCTGGGCCTTGCAATCGAGTATCAGGGACAGCAGCACTACGCGCCCGTGGCGCTCTTTGGCGGCGAGGAAGGGCTCAAGCTCACCCAATTGCGCGATGAGAAAAAGCGGGGGCTCCTGGCCCGTCACGGTGTGCGGCTGCTTGAATGGCGGTTCAATGTACCAATCACCAGGGCGGAGCTGGTAGCTCAGCTCGCAGCGATGGAAATCCTGGTCCCGGACTAGCTCGCGAGCGTCTTCTGCCGTGGGCCGTTCATCTCATCGACATCGCAGGCGCACTCGTGATCTTAAAGAGTCGGCGGTTCGACATCCGGTGGATTCATGTAGGCCCTAAAGCCCTCAAGATCCTCGTCGCTCGGGTTCTCCAACTCCGGGATATATCGGATGGTCTCTGCGACCTCCCTGCGCGAAACATAGTCGATGATGGCGCCACCGTTGCTCAGCTCATACTGCATCGCGCCGCAGTGGCGGTCGACTGTGGCCCGCCCGGGCGCGAAGGCGATGGGCTTCTTGTTCCCCTTCTTGCTCACCTCATGCTTGGCGAGCGCGACGCGCAGGAACTCGAGCCTGGTGAAGCCCATTTCCGTTCGGCGGAGGTCGATCCGCATCTGATCGACGAGCTCTGGTCGCTCCTGCGCGTCGCGAAGCTGCTGGGCCCGAAGTTCCCGGTCGTAGTGCCGGTAGCCGAGTTCCCGTGCGAGGTTCGTCGCCTTCAGGCTGATCCCTCCATTTTCCGCGAGCTTGATCACCTCTTCGCACCGCTGGCGCCATGTGCGCAGCAGTTCATAGGCGGCATAGATCCACATTGGCGTCAGCGCGGAGAGCTGCGCCATCCGGCCGCGCGGCGGTTCATCATCGAGCTGGCGTTCCAGAATCTCCTGCTCAACGCGGTTGAGCATGTTGTCGACCAGGCACAGCTGGCTCGCCTGCATGGCCAGAAATGGGTTCTCGCCAAACCCGGCGAGTGTCATCAGGGCCTCGTAGAGCTCGGCGTGGCCGATGTCCGCTACTGGACGATAGCGAGGCTCGTCCTCCATCTCATCGGGATAAGGTTCGTAGTCCACGCTCAGTCCTTTCGCGCAGGCCGCGCTAGCGACAGTGCAGATATGTGGAGCCTCACGAGACCTTCTCCCGGAGCCACGACGACAATCCTGCATCGAGGATCATCCGCGCGAGTCGCTGCGGCCCGAGCAGGATCACGCCTTCCGGCCCCCCGTTCTCCGGGATGTTGCCGGTATGCCAGACGAAAAACATCCGGTCATACGCGTCAGCTTCGGCGAGCCGACCGACATAATCGTCGAGCGACGCCCGCGTGGCCTGGGATTTCACCTGCACGAAGGCCCGTTCGGCGGTGCTCGGAAGCACCAGTTCGAGATCGATCGTCTTCTGGGTTCGGCCAACCTGGCTGAGCCGGCGCCACCCGCTGCTCGAAAAGACGAGATCGACCAGCAATTCAAAATCCTGCCAGGTCAACAATCGCATCAGGGGAATGATCGCCGCGGTGAGGGCGCGTTCCGCCTCTTCGGCTGCCGCCACCTCTGGAGATAATTCATCGCTCAGTCGGCGCAGCAGATAGTCGGCCGCGCCCACGTCGCAGATCGTCCCGCGAAACATCTGGACCTTGAGCAATCGCCCGGAGAGCCGATCGGTCGTCAGCAGGCTCCCGCCGATCGATGTGCTGTGCCAGCCATCGAGCGTCGCGCGGCGGTGGCTATTGTCCGACAGGATCTCAATGTCGCCAGCCGGCCGGCACCAGTAGAGCAGGCCGCCGACAAAGGTGATGAAGATGGTATCCTCGGCGCTCTCGTAGAATGCCCGAATCTGCTTCACATCGCGGGTCGCCGCGCCAGCGTCCCCCCGGCGCTCCTTCATCGCTTCCCAGACGCCCGACCAGTCGCCCGCTACGCAAAGATCGTGCGGCGCCTCGCGATAGCCAAAGCGCAGCACGCCGTCGCGGATGCTCTCGGCCTCCCAATCGCCGCCCCGGCCGAGCTTGATGTAATAGACGTTCGTCGCCGCGACTGCGGTCATTCAATCCCCCTGTTTGGCGCCGGGCTTTTCCGATCAACCTGCCCGAGCATCGCACGCTATACCTTCGCTGTAGAAAAGATATTGAAGAGATTGTCCGGTTCAGAGTGCGGCAAAATTGGGGGGGCAGATGACCAAGGCAAACGGTAACGCGCATCGCAAGAAATCGTCGAAGCCCTACAATGAGCGCACCGATCTCGAAAAATTGCAGTCACAGTGGACCAAGTTATCCGGACTACACCTTCGAGAAGAGCCATCTGCGGCGATTGTCCGTTGCGCGACGGCAGCGGAGATCGCGGCCAACTACGCCATTCGGACGGAATGGGCTCGCAAGACCGAATTTGATGACACGATCGTCGACATGTTCCTGCGCTGGGCGAACGGCCTGCCGCTCAAGGTAACCCGGCTCTTCGTGCCGGTCTATTTCGCGACCCCGGACGAGAGCCCGATCGGCAAGGTGCTCAAGGCATCGGCCGAGAAGATCAACGCGGTGCGCAATGCGGTGGTACATCAAGGTGCCTTCAGCAATCCCGAAGAGGCGGAGGCCGTGATTGCCGAGGCGAAGACCTTCATCAACACGATCGTGGGTCTGTCGATCGAGAATTTCGACATCGAGGTGGCAGCACAGCAATGGCAGGCGTCCCGCAAGAGCGAGGGCGGCGAATGACCGCGACGCTCGGCGGCCTGACTGTCACGCTCGGCAAGAAGCTCAAACAGTCCGACGATTTCCTGAAGGCCAAGCACAACCTGCTCAGCCAGTTCGACAGCATCGACGATCTCGTCACGGACGAGAAGAAGCTGTCGGCCAAGGATCGCCAGGCGATCGAGCATCATATCCTGCAGCTCCGCGCGGCGATCGCGCGCACATTGTGGTCCAATGAGTTCTACATCGGGCGCTCGCTGCTCGACGATTATATCCTCCATATCGCCAAGAATGGGAGCGGTGATGTACCCGCATGCGTCATCGCCGGACTCGCCGCCGCTGGCGCCGACAGGCCGGGCTTCGTCCTCTATCCCCTGACCGGCTTCGGCATGGAAATGCCGGGGATTTTCGCGAAAGACAGTAAGCTCCGCTCCGAAGCAGTCTTCAAGAAGGCGGGCTTTGCGGTCAGCACCCAGAGCAATTCGTTCGATGCGGCGGTCGCCAGCATCGAGCGGATGGCAAGGGGTCTCGGCGTGAAGCAGCGCATCGACAAATCGGATTTCCGGCACTTTGCCTACACGGCGAAATGGTTCGGGAAGAACCCGCTGATGCTGGTCCGCGTCACGTCCTTCACTGGCGACATGTACGAGAACCAGTTCATCTATTCGCTCAAGATCAGGGTGGCGGCGGCAAACCTGCTGATGTTGCATTGCCTGTCGCAGGAGGCAGTCGGACCGCTCGATCGGCACCACAACTCGTCCTTCGTCAACAATTTCGAGACGCTCGACATCGCCCATTATCTGATCGGTGAGGCGATCCGCGGCCGCCCGATGTCCACCCGCCGTGTGCCCATGAATGTCTCCCAGCTCGAATTGGCGAAACTATCGGATGTAGCTGCGACGCTCTCCACCAGTGCACTGGCGACGTCCCGCATGAGGCGGCTTGCGCCGAAGGTGACTCAGGCGTTGAACACGGTGGAGCGGGGGTACTTCCGCCACGTCAATCTCGCGACGCACTCGAAGCCGGAGAACCGCCTCTATCGCCGCCTGCTCACCGCCCTGGACTGGTTCCGACAGTCGTTTAGTGCCCGCGCGAACGAGGCGGAGGCGATCGTCGCGCTAGCGGTCGCGTTCGAGACGCTGCTCACCGACCAATATGCCCCCGCGATTGCCGAGCGCCTGCGACGCCGGATCGGGATCTGCATGAAGGGTGTGCCAGGGCTGGCGAGCTATCAGGCCAGCGTCTTAGCCATCTATTACGCCCGCAGTTCCATCGTCCATACTGGCGAACCTGACCACGCGATTGACATTCATCGCGGTCAGGTCGCCTTCACGCGCTGCTTTTGTGCGATTGCCGAACGGCTGACGACTTGGACACCGGCCGCGAACAACGTCATGGGCGATCTGCTGGGCGATGTCGCGTGAGATCGCCGGTGATGCCACTCGTCACATCGATCGGCGCATCGTCATGCTAGACCGAGATCTTTCGATAGCAGCTTCCTTGCACGAATCCTTGCTCAAGACACCACCGTCGGGTCAAGCCAGCGCCGGTGTCATTTGAGTAGGCGTGCGCGTTCGATCGGAAGCGCAGAAACGCGGGCCAGGTCGAAGGGGCCGGGTGGTTGGTCGCGACACGGACGAGCACCTTCTCGCCGCTCCTGATGTCAGTAGGCTTCCTGACGGCGTAATATTCGCCCCAATCGCTTGTCGTTTCGAGGACGGCTTGGGTGACCGTTTGGCGCGTGGCAGGTCTCCCGGTCTTCGCAGCTTCCACTTGCGTCGCGATTTTGTCGCGATCATCCCACTCCCGGAAATACACGTTGGCACAGCAGCCAAGAATCTGATGGGCGTTGAGCGCCTCAATGTCCCCCTGCCGATCGATTTCGATCCAATGCGCGCTATGACCAGAGCTATAGACGGCACCGTCGTACAGGATTGCGCAGAGCGACGGTGAGAGCGGCAGGAAAAAGATGGCACCAGCAGTCTTTACCCCGAAGCTCGGTCGGCCCTTGCGCGGCCGCTGGATATGCAGGCGGTTGGTCAGAACGGCGGGATCGTCGGAGGTGAAGAAGGGGAGGCCTGTCCGGTTCCGCACGATGCAAAGCGTCAGATCGTCGACGATCCGCATCGTGTCCTTGTAGCTCAGCATGGCCGCCTGGACGGCTTCCTTCGATGCCTCTTTGATCGTGGGGACGGGAAGGTCGGACCCAGGAACGTCTTGCAGTGCCAGCGCCATTTCGCTCGCTTTCAGCGAGGCGGCTTCCGTCCGCAGATATTGGAGATAGATGAAGCGCTTCATGACGATCTTGACCGCGGATCCGACCGTGCCGCCCTCGGACAGGTGGCGGACGATCGGTCCGTATGGGTCCTCGATGAAATTGATCGCGTTTTCGAGAAGCTTATTTTGCCCGTAAAAATAGTCGCCTGAACATTGATTCCTGACGGGCGCGTTGGGAATGGCCTTCATGCGGTCGAGATTGAACAGATTGATCGCCAATCCATCGCCGTTGACCGTGAACGGTCGAAGATGGATCCGAGGGACGAAGTGCTGATTCTTGTTGTCGGCCATCTACTTGGCTGTCTGCTGCATGTTGGATTGGCCTTCTATCTGCTTTCCGTGAGAAAAATGCTGTCGGTCGTCATTGTGGGATTCACATCCGTGCAAAGGCAGCGTAGATTCATGCTATGTTCCATCAGGCCGATCTGTTCGAGACAACCGCTAACCCTGCACGAGCGATGGACACGCCATCGCTGATGGCCGCTATCGCTGCCGCCTCACAGCGTCCGAAATTCTCTTACATGCTCCTCCAGCTTCTCGCGGAGGTTGCTGACGAGAAGGGCAGCGCCGGGCCGAGTGTTGTTGTAAACGGTGACGCCGTACCGGTGCGTGACTGGCTATGCGACGCACTGGTTCCCATCGCGCAGCGCTCACCATGGCGTCGTTCTACGATCGAAACGGTGCGAGTTGCACTCGAAAAGGCTGATGAACTCCCGACCGATCCGGCCCAGGCAGAGCGTCTGGTCGAGGAAAAGGTGCGCGAGCGCGTTCGCCGGTCGGGTCGTTGCAATGTCAGCCGTGCGGTGTCCGATCTATGCCGCGGCGGCCTCCTGCGACGACACTATCAGGGCTATAGAGTCAATCATCAGAACCGTGGCGCCCAGCGGGAGGCGGTTTATACGATCATGCCGGATGCCTTGGCGGCGCTACGTCGCCGGTGATCCTCCGATCGTCGAGCCATCAGGTTCGGTTGCTGTTGCTCGCGCCATTCGATCCGGCATCTGCAATAGTTTTCCGGTCGCTGTCTTGATCGCATTGGCTCAGGCGACCTCATCGATCCACCGTCAAGCAACGCAATCTAGGTCGAGCTTTTTGATAGGGTTATGAGGACTGGCCGGCCAGCGGTTCCTACCGACAGAACGGGTGGCCCTGACGCTGACCGGCACAAGGATCAGCCGTTGAGTCGGTCCTTGATCGCTTTCGCCGGCGTAAAGGTGAGTTTCTTCGACGCGGCGATGGTGATGGTCTGCCCCGTGGCGGGGTTACGGCCCTCGCGCGCCGGACTGGCCTTCACCTTGAATTTGCCGAAGCCATTGAGCGCGATTTCCTCGCCCTTGGCGGCGGCGTCCGCGATCGCCGTGAACAGGCCATCGACTAGTTTGCGAGCGTCTGCTTTGCTGGTGCCTGCCTTTTCAGCGAGATAGTCGGCAAGATCGCTGTTATTCTCGGGGAGCCTTTCCTAGTTTACCGATCAGCTTCATAGCCTCGGCGCTCATCGCGCGCCATCGCGCTCGTATTTTTGCCAGCCTTAGAAAAGATCGCGGACCCGGACATAAGGATTGCCCGTCTCCGCGAAGCGGCGCGCCTTGCGACTCAGCACCTCATCAATTGGCAACAGCTTTTCGAACATGGCATCGAAATCCTCGCCGCTCATGCAGATGATCCGCTTGCCGCGCCCGAAGGCGTGCAGCCCGTCTTCGCTGAAGCCAATGTAGCTCACAAACAGGCCGCGGGACCAAGCAGCCTTCTCGCCGAGCTTGCCCTCGAAAACGTGGAGATCGGCCGCTGGTGTCGGCTTGGCCTCCCATTTTGCTTCAAGCAGATAGGTGTGGCCGGCGAGATCGAAGCTGCCGTCGATCTGCTCTCCACGCAGGCGAAAACTGTCCCGGGGCTTGAGGCCGAAGAGCCGGAACGTATCGCGCAGGAAACGTTCAAAGGCAAAGCCGCGCTGCTGGGGCGCAAGATCCCAAATCGCGAGAAGAGCTTTACGGGCTTCGGCGATCTGTGGTCCTTTGAAAGCGGGTGTCGGGGCGGTCTCGGGTGCCGCTGGCTTGCCCTCGAGACGGCCGATCAGCTCGAGCAACCGGCCTTCGCCATTGGCGACGCTGTCGGTCGCGCGCCGGCGGGCATTGATGGCCTGACGGTAATCCCAAAGAGCACGCAGCGTTCGGACAACCGTTGGGGAATCGACGATGGTGAGGAAAGTGCGCAGGCGCTTCGCCTTCGAGGTTCCGTTGCGCGCATAACAGGGATCGTCGATGTCGACGTTCAGTTCCTGCGCGAAGAATTCACGCATCGTCCGGTCGGAGAAGTCCAGGACATAGCCGCCGCCCATCTCGAAGAGCTCGTCGAGCAAGATCATGTCGATGGGGCGCACGCCGCTCGTCATCGGATCACCACGACCTTGACGCTGGCTCGATCGGCGATCGTCCGCCAAGCCTTGTCGGCGGTCCAGGCGGGTAGGCCGTCGCGTACCGCGAGCGCGAGACAGCAGCGATCACCAAGGGACAGGCCGGCATCGGCTGTAATCGCGCGCAGACGCCCGGCGATCTGGGCGGTTCCCTTGTCAAGGCTGACCAGTTCGAGCGGCAGCGGGTCGAGCATGGCATCCACATCGCGCTCCGGCATGCCGAGATGGACGAAATGACTGACGACTTCGGCGTAGTTGACCATACTCATCCGCGCAGATGCGATCGACCCGGCGACCTTCGTGCCGCCCGGCTCTTCCTTCAGCATCGCAACGAGCGCGGAGGCATCCAGAATGACCTCGCTCATTCGCCGCTTTCTGCCACCCGATTGGCCAGGAAAGCATCAACCGTGGCGTCCGCATTTCCTTCAGTGAAGCGACGGGCGATCGCTTGCGCGTGCGCGACCGCCTGCGCTGCGGTTCTCAGGACGATGCCATCCTCGGTCTCCTCGAGAAACACCGCGCCACCCTCGGACAGGCCCAAGCGCTTGCGCAGGTCGGCTGGCAGACTCATCCGACCATTCGGCGTGATATTGACCTGTATCGTCATCCGAGCTTCACTAGAAAAGCTGAATACCAGAAGCCATTCTATGCCATAATGCCACCTTTATGTCACGAGACACTCCATCGGACTTTTATGTCCGATAAATGCGATTCTCGGACATAAGAATTGGCATCGGGAGGGGGCTCGGCTAGGCTCCTCCCGATGGCGCGCGACCTGCTTCCGATCTCGACCAACCTGCCCGCCGACCTGCTCGCCGAGATTGACGGCGCGCGCGACACGCTCGCCGCCTCGAAGGCGGGTTCGACCCAGAGGGCCTATGCCTCGGACTGGGAGCGGTTCTGCGATTTTTGTGACGCGCGCAACGTCGAAGCGCTGCCGGCACACCCCGACATCGTCGCGCTGTTCGCGCATGTCGAGGCCGAAGCCGGCATCGCGCCAGTCACGATCGGCCGCCGCGTCGCTGCGATCAATCACCATCACAAGGAAGCAGGTCTCGCCTCGCCGAGCGCGCGCGACGCCGCCGGCGTCATCGCCCAGATGATGGCGGGCGTACGCCGCAAATATGCGCGCAAGAAGGACCAGAAGGCGCCGGCGGCCGCCGACGTGCTCAGCGCCATGCTCGCGACGATCGCCGGCACCGGCCTGCGCGCGAGGCGCGACCGCGCGATCCTCGCGATCGGCATGGCGGGCGCGTTTCGCCGTTCGGAGATCGCCGCGATGCTCCTGCCCGATCTCGCCTTCAAGGCCTCCGGCGTGCGGATCACGATCCCGCGTTCGAAAGGCGATCAGGTGGCCGAAGGCCAGCAGATTGCGATCCCCGAGGGCCGCCACATCCGGCCCGTGGCACTTCTCACCGACTGGCTTCAGGCTGCCGATCTGCAGGGTCTGGATCCCTCGACCAGTAAGCCGCGGACTGGCCCCGTGTTCCGTCGGCTGACACGGGGTGACGCGCTCACAGTCGATCCGATCACCGACAAGACCGTGGCCAGGCTGGTCAAAGCCTGCGCATCGGCGGCTGGGCTCGACCCGGGCCTGTTTTCCGGACATTCGCTGCGCGCGGGGTTCCTGACCGAGGCGGCCGCCAAGCGTGCGAACCTGTTCAAGATGAAGGACCATTCGCGGCACAAGTCGCTCGACACAGTCGCGGGCTATGTCCGCGATGCGGCGATCTTCGACGATCATGCCGGCGAGGAGTTCTTATGACGCCGAGCGGCGTGGCGCCAGAATGGCAGGCCTACGCCATGCCGGACTATGATGCGGCAATGACGCGGGCCTGCGCCGAGCTTCAGCAGCGTATCCTCGCCGACCCTACCTATCGGATGTCCATTCTGACCGACCCGCGTGACCTGCATCGAGCCTTGTTTGCCGAGTTCACGCCGTCCGGTTACCCCGAATATGCTGGCACCTATCGGGGCACGGTCGGCACCTCGCTCGAGGGACGGCGCATGGGCGCCCCGCAAATTTTCGATCTCAAGAAGAGCTTCGCATTCGAGGAACCTCAGAAGGTCACTGCCGCGCTCGATTTCATGCTTTCCGAGGTTCGGCGCGAGCTGGTCCCGGCTCGGTCCGCCACACCTTTTGTCCAGCTCCTGACCTTGACCCACCTCTTCTGCTGGTTTGGGAAGATCCACCCCTTTCTCGACGGCAACGGCCACATCCAGCGCGCCCTCTTCGCCGCGGCGGCGGCCGAGCTGGAAGTTCCGCTCGCCTCGCGATTCGCTATCCATCCGCGCCCATTCGACCGGCTTCTGGCTTGGCCGCTGGAGAGGTTCACGATCGCCAAGCCTGATCAGCGCGAGCATTTTCTCGCGATGGTCGCCGAATATCTGAGCTCCTGGTTGGCTGGACCATTTGACCGGCCTGCGAGCGGCATCGCGCCGTAAGCGGCCCGGGCAGCTTCGAAGTTTTAGAGTCCTCTAGCAAGGAGGAACCCCTCCGACTTCAGTCGGATACTGGCTTCAGCCACAGACTCGCGTGCTAGCCTGTAACCTCGGGAAAAGCGGAAGCCGCCGAAGGCGTGAAGCTTCCGCTTTTCCCGAGGTTACAGGCTATGGCGTATCGGTCCGGTTGTCACACCACATTCCATCATCGCTACCATCTCGTTTGGGCGCCGAAGTATCGGTACAAGGTGCTGATCGGCGATGTTCGGCTACGGGTGCGCGAGATCATCCGTCAGGTCTGTGCCGAGATGGGCGTGAAGATCATCAACGGCGCGCTGTCGAAGGACCACGTACACATGTTCGTCGAAATCCCGCCGCACGTCTCGGTCAGCGACTTCGTGCGCCGGGCCAAGGGGCGCTCATCCCGCAAGATCCAACAGAAATTCGAGCACATCCGCAAACGATATTGGGGCCAACGCTTCTGGCAGCGCGGCTACTTCTCGACCACATCCGGCAACATCACCGATGACATCATCATGCGTTACCTCGACCGACATACCCACAAGGACGGCTTCAGCCCCACCGCTTGATCCTACCGGCGTCAGCCGGTCAGTGATTCAGAGTTCGATCAGCGTATAGCCGCGATCGCCGAGCACGGTCCGGGTCCAGTCCTTGGCGATGACGACACCCTCCGTGTCCAAGGAGATTGCAGCGTCAGCCCGATCGAACAGCGCGATGCAAAGCTCATCGCTGTCGAACCGCGATCGGTACTGGATACCATCGAGGCTGGTGGTGCTGTAGATTTCCGCTGAGATCCGCTGGGGCACCGCATACGCGCCAGGATTGTCTACCGGATCGAAGTCGGCCGAGACTCCGGCGGTGGTCGTTCTGAACCAGCCGAGACCCGGTCCGTGGACCTTCGCCAGCCGGATCGGTCGCGTTGCGGAGAATCTTGCAGCGCGTCTCCTGGCGACCTGATCCCAAAGGACATCCCGGTCCGTCGGCCTCCTCAGCAAGGTCTCGGCAAAGGGGCCGACGAGCGTCTTGCCCAAATACAGCACACCGAATTTGCCGTCCGGATCGTCCCAACGCCAGGTCGCGTCCTTGCGGCCATACCATTTGGCCGCGACCGTCGCGGCGTGCACGCGATGAAGCACTCGCCCCGTCGCGATCGTCGCCACGGGTATCCCGCCTTTCGCTCCCATATTGCGTCAATCTTCGAGCGTACGGGCGAAACGCACTAGGCGCTCAACTTCCGCATCGCTGCCCTTCAGCAACGCGATCGGGCTCACTCCATCAAGACCTTCATCGCCGCTGACGAGGAACTGCAGGACGGCCCAGCCCGTCGTTTCCGGCGCGGCGCTAAGGACCTTCGCAACGCCGGGAAGAATTGCATTCCCATCAAACTGAAAGACCGGGAAGAGCTTCGTCCCGTTGTCTTCGACCATCAGCAGTCGGCGATCCTTGACCGCCTTGTAGACGGCCTGGATCGTCTTGTGCCCAAGCAACGTGCGAACCTTCTCCGCGGTCAGAGCTCCGCCTGCAGCATCGATCAGCCGCCGTTTGAAGGCGATGGCGTTCGTAATTCTTTCCGCGGCTTCCGGATTATCCGTTTCGACCGCCGGGATGCCAAGCGCGAGATGGAAGACAAGGCTCGGCACGTCGACGCTGCTTATCGCCGCCGCCTTTGCCGCCGCCGGCATCATCTTGATGATGCGGTCGGTGCTCGCCACAATCCGGTCGTGGAGGACGCGATCCGCATCAACGAAACCGATATTTGCTGGGCGAACCATTCGATCATTCCTGTTGAGTCAGTTTCATATACTCCGAAACCAACACGATTTCAACTCGTGGATGAATTCGAATCTCTCAGCCCGGACCCACGAAGCAATCGGGCGCTCTCCTGCGATGCGCATTACCGCGTGCTATTTCTCGAAAGCTGCTTCCAGCGCGATGAGACCCGCTGCGTGCCGTTCCGGCTGTGCCTTTCGAAATTTGCGGATGTTTACCAACTTGAATTGAGGAGCGGGCAGCTCGCGAAGCGCTGGCAATGGGAAGGCGTCCCACTCCGGGTCTCCGGCCTCAAAACTCTCTAAGAACCTCCGATCATCAGCGCCGAGGGACCTATGGATCGCCGCCACGAGGCGACCGAACGTATGAACATGATCCTCATAGGTGAACGGCTCGAAGGGCATGCCTTCGAATTGGGCCTTGAACGTTCCGCTCTGGTCCTTTCGGCTCGGGCTGATCAGTTCAGCGATCGGGCGCCCGTGGCTTACAAGCGCCGCGACGAAACCGTGACGAACCTCATCGACGACGCCCTCTACGTCCAGCAGACGCTTCACGTCGAACAGATCGCGCGGATGTTGCCGGTCCAGCGCGGCACAAATCTTGCCGCCAAAGAGCTCGCCGTGCGAGAGACAGCGCGCTTCGACGAAAGCCTCAAATCTCTCCTGCACACGGTCGGAGCAGGGAAGATCGCGGAGAGGAAGGAGATGGCCGCGCAGGGTGGGATTCACCTCGACCTTGATCTGGGTCTTGCCGCGCTGACAGTTGAGCTTGACCTCCATACCTTCCTGGCCCTGGCGTGTCTGGGTCACGCGGGTTGGCGGGAGGCGGCGTTCGATTTCTACCTTGATCCGGGCAAGCGCCTCGCCGATCGCCTGCAGAGAGGCCGCCCGGTCTTGGAGGGGAAGGTAGGTTAGATCGATATCGACCGAGAGCCGCGGGAGATCCCACTCGAACAGGTTGATCGCCGTGCCGCCTTTCAATGCGAAGGCCGGCTCCGCCATGACCAAAGGCAGGACGTCCAACAGCAGGCGAACCTGGTCACGATATTGGTCAGTTGCCACTCGACACAAGCTCCCTGGGGAGGAGCAGTCTGTATTTCGGGACGTACCGCCCCATTTTCGCAAGGCTGCGATCGCCGGAGCCCAGATCTATCTGCTCCACCTTCACGTGCCGCATGACCGGGAGGTCCGCCCGTTCCGCAAGGTAGAGGAACAGCCGCCGGACCTTCACCGATGTGCAGGCCTCGAGCAGGGACTGCATGAGCTTGGGGCGAAGCGACGTCATGCCCTCCACGATCTGGCAGGCCTCGACGAGATCGAATTCCTTTGGCGCGAGATGCAGCAGCTCCAGTATCGCCCGCTCGGGCGTAGCGGCTGTCAATGGATAGCCTTCCGGGGTTCGGTGCTCGGTGAGCCCGATATCGTTCGGCAGGAGCTTGGTTTGCATATGACGGACCTCCCCCCCCCAATGTTTCTGAAACCATGCCGGCAGAACCACGTGCAGCGGCGAGAAGAGGTAGGCCCTGCTCTCTCCGAAGCGCACATAGTGGCTATTTCCCGTCATCTCGATCGCCGTGAGCGCGCCCACGTGGACCGGCAGCTTCAGCTGGGACTGAACGCTGTAAAGCGCTCCCTGCCAGGTCACTGTTTCCATCGGGCGCTTGAATGCGCCACGACCCAACGAGACGAGCCACTGCGAGGATCTATAGTTCTGCAGGTCCTGTGCTGTCAGACCGAGCGCCTTGAGATGCGGGCTGGTCGCCACCGTGTGTGGCTCCCACGCATCGAGCAACGACCTCAATTTATCAGTTCGACCTACCTTCATGGCATATCTATCGCATAAATTCCAAGGTCGATCAATGCCTCGGAATTTTCCATGCTAATATGCCAACGGTATAGCTATCGCCTATAATTCAATGTTAAAGGCGGACCCGACATATTCCTGCGGCATAGCCCGGCGCATCCCGTCTTGCGAGAACGATGAACGGGGCCGAACCCCGTAAGATACATACTTTGGTTCATGCTCTATGCTGCTGACCGAATGGACTTCAGAAACTCGACCTCCTCGGGATGCCGATGGAGAAGCTCGATCAGGCCCACAGCCGCATCGCTCGGCGACATGGCCCCGCTTTCATATTTCTGGAAGGCCCGGCGACCACCGCCGATCAGATATCCGGCTTCTTCCTGTGTCAGCTTCAAGCGCTTGCGGACTTCGCGGACATGAGCCGCATAGGCCTTCTTCAGCTCCCGAAACACGCGATCGGATTCGGCGAGATCGGCCCCGGAATGAATCGCGTCGCCGTCATCGTCGGGATACCAACCGGGTACCTCGACGGTGCGCGTCATCGAGCCGAACTTCACAGTCTGCGGACGCACGCTGCGTCGCAGGAGCGTGCCGGTCTCGGGATGGATGCGCGTCTCAGTCATTGCCGACCTCTTTGAACGATGTGAGCGCGACGTCGACCAACGTTTCGCCTGCGAATTTCAGATACAGCCACCGCTGGTCCCACGGCATGTTGTAGGTGTCGTGCCATACCTTCGAGTTGGGCGGATTGTGCGCTGTCTCCGACTTAATGAAGTCGCCGGCTTCAAGTGCTTGCACCACCTCAACGATGTCTCCCAGCGAATAGCCCAAAGCGCGGGCGCCCTGGACGGCGGTGCGCGTGATCTCCAAGGTCCCAACCTGCGCGAACTTCGCCTGGACCGCAGCCAGATTATGATGCGGCTTCCGCTTGATCGCCATCCCGATATACACCTTGAAGGTTAATTCATCAAGACTGGTCCAGTTCGCGAAATCGCTCCTCTAGCGTGGGCATTTCGCGCGCTAACGCAGCTGAGCCGTATAACGTAAGCAGTTGCGAACAAACCTCGAACGCACTATGGTGGAGGCGCGGAGAAAGCCGATGCGTTTCGCCAAATTCGACCTCAACACCTACAATCTGACTAAGGACCTTCCTGGCGGTCCGACACTTGCTGTCGTCGAGGAAGAAATCCCGGAAATCGAGATGATCACCGACCAGGAGGGCAATCCGACGCGTGGCGGAATGATCGGCTATGCCTTGGCCTATGCTCTGATGGTCAGCTTTGTCGGAGCTATTTTCTACCTGATCTGACCTATTCGCGAAGCTTGGGGTCTTGGAAGAAGCCGCGATCATGATCGCGGTTCACTTCCTGCTCCAGATCGACGGCACCCAGCACGCGCTGCCCTCGCATCGTCTGAGCCGCTGCTCGATCGTTATTCAACTCGCCCTTGCCGGCCTCGATGATTGCGGCGGCGGCCACATCGCCAGCACCGGCAGGGCCGCTGGCCAATCGCCCGGGTCCGTGTGGACGGTAAGATGTCTTGACGTCTGCTGCGCTCGAGACGCTCGGCCGGCTCACGTCAACGAGGTCCGGGTCGTGCAGGCGGCCCGCAATCTCGGCTCGAATGCCATCCTGTTTGTCGTGCATCCAGCGCGTGATCATTTCCTGGCGCACGAGACGCTGCTGGTCGGTCAGATCGGTTGCCCAAAGCTCAGGCGCTTCAAGACCCGGGTTCTCGACCTGCTGGTGCCGATACCATTGCGCAAGATCCTGGCTCAGATTTTCGCTGAGCTGCATGCCATGCGTTTCCGCATAGCTTGCATCGCGCGAGAGCTGTTGGGAAAGCTCCTCGAGCCGGCGGGCCGTTTCCGAATAGGACTTCGCTCGCGCGAGTGAATCCTCCGTGCTCGACGACGCGGACGATGTCGCAGAAGCCCGGCTGAAGCTGCCGCTGCGTGAGTAAGTCCCATCGGACATCGTCGCGCCGCTGCCGCTGGCATGTTCGTCCCGCACCCCACTCGACGATGTGTTGGCGCTGTCACTGCCACGAGTCTCGTCCGTCCCATAACGCAAGCCGTCGAGTTGGCTGCCTGTTTTGGAAACGCTTCCTCCGATGGAGGGTAGTCGACCTAGCACTCCTCCGCGATCACCAGCCCCACGTCCCGCTTGCCGACCACCCGTTCCAGCCGAAATAGTCCCCGATATCTGGTCGTTGGTCTGTGCTTGGCGGTCATGCCCTTGTGTAATGCGCTGGCCCTGAGAGATCGTATCGCGTTCCTCCAGGCCCTGTGAACTGCTTGCGGTCCGCCTGTCGAACGCCTCCACAGAACTATTCGCCTGACGCCCGCTGCTCGACTCCCAGCCCGACGAGCGTTCGGTGGAGGTACCGAAGGCACTGCGGTTCGCGTGGGTCGCCGTCAGGATGTCGGCTGCGGCATTCTCATAGGCCTGCGCCTGGCGGTGCGCCTCGTTCGCCATCTCGCGCCATTCTGCCACCGAACCCGTGCTCATCGTGGGTGTAAAGCCCAATCGCGAAATCGCGCCGCTCGTATCGAACACCTCCTGGCCGTTGCCGAAACCCGACACGACCGCGCCGTTGTCCTGTCGCCACCCGACGCTGGTGGCACCGCCCATGAAGCTCGGCGCCGTCGACCACTGGTCGCTTTGGCGCATATTCGATGTCGCGTTCGCCCAGCTCACATTGCCGTAGGAGTAGTTGCCAGTGGTCTGCTCGAGGGCTGCGGCTTCGGCCGCATTCTGCGCCGGCGCGAGCATCGAGGTCGCCTGGCCGGCGATCGACATCGCACCGCGCGCGAGGCCCGCGGCGAGGAACGGGATGCTCATCAGCATGAAGCCGGCAATCGTCGCCGTCTCCCCATTCACCGCGCCAATTCCGGCGTAGGTGCCGAGCGTCACCCCGCCGGCGGCGACACCAGCGGAGGCTGCCTCGGCCCGCGTCATGCAGATCATATGGAGGATGACGTAAAGCGGCCCCCAGGCAGCCAGGTAGAAGAACCCCATCGCATAGCCCTTGAGCGACGCCAGCCCCGTTTGTGGCATCAGAAAAAGCGGGAAGATCACCGGGAACATCGCAAAAAATACGACGGTCAGCACGATGTTGAGGATCGGCACCCACGCCATCGCCTGCTGCGCGATCGAATTGTAGGTATTGCGGGCTTGGATGTCGGCACGGGTCTGTGCGAAGGTATCGATCGTCGCCGCGCCCGTTCCTCCCGCCATGCTATTTCGCGCCTGCATGAACGCATTGATCGCCGTGTTCTGCCGCATGGAATCGCTATAACTGCTGCCCGAGCCGGTGAACGCGGCGTTCGCGATCGGCAGATCATGTTTGAGCTTGTCGGCAGCCAGCGAGTTGCTCAGCTTCGGATAGAGTTGTTTCCCCCAGATCGGAGTGTTCGCCTCGATCATCGGTGCCCACTGTGCATCGAGCATCCCATAGGCCTGCCGGCACGTGACGATCGCGCTGGTGACGGTCCCGTCCCCCTGACGCTCCAGCCATTGCTGCGAGCGCGCCTCCGATCCGGGCCCGATGTCGGCCCATAGGTCTTTCGATTGCGCGAGGAGCGTCAGCGACTTTTGGTAGAGCATCACATCGCCGAAAAGGCACTTCTTGAAGTGCTCCTCAAGGTTCGTTGAAAACTCGGCATCGCGAATGATGAAATTGCGGGTCGCGTCGAAAAGCCGCGCTCCGTAGACCATGCCGTTCGTCGAGTAGTTGAGCTCGCTTGGCATTACGAAGACAGTCTCTGCCGTTCGCGTCAGCCAGTCTCCGATCTGCGTCGTGAAGCTCGCCAGGACACCGAGCCCCAACGGGACGTTGGCGACTGTAGCCGGCGCGAGCGATGGATTGATCCGATCGGTGACCTTCACATCGATCGTAGGCACCATGAGGCAGAGGTAGATGGCCGTTGATTGGAGAAACCAGTTCATCCACACGCGAAAGTTCATGGTGAAGGCGACCACGAGCAGCGAGTAGATGAGGCCCATCACCATCACGACCCGCAGAAGTGATCGGTACCCGCCGCCGCCCGACCAAGCGGCGACCGCGTTGAAAGTGTTGACGAGATACTCCCCGCCCCCGACCGTGAAGACTTCGAGCATCGTCCCGGCTCCCCCGCCCTACATCAGGCCCTGTGCGTTCAGGCCACGTGAGAAGTTCAGCGCGGATGACATGCCCGGCGTCATTGAGTTTTGAAGTGTGGACTCGAGCATGATGCTGCGGTCGATGATCTGCATCGTCACCTGCAGCTTGTTAGAGAGCTTTACATCGCGCTGCGCAAATTTCTGCCGTGTGGCCGCGATCTGCTGCTTCCACTGAGTCGCGGTCGCCTGGTCGAATGTCTGATAATGCGTCTGCGCCTGCTCGACCCGATCGAGCATATTGTCGAGCATCGCCGCCAGCAGGTCGACCGCAACGATTTCGGACAGGGTCTCGATCTCGCCATCGGTGAGGGCGTAATGCGCATAAGCCTGAACGGAGAGAATCTTGTAGAGCGGAACCGTGGCGAGGTTCAGGAGCTGCTTCTCCGACGCATCGAGGGCGGTGTCCGTGCGAATCTTGCTGCTCATCGAGCGGATCATTCCCGCGATCCGCGGCCGCAACGCCGACGATGCCGGCACCGTCAGGGTCTGCTCACCGACATCGTAGCAGTCGGTGTCGTTGCACTTGAGCATCTTCACGGCCGGCGCATCGGCTGTGCCGTCAAGCAAGGCCGTTACCACCGCCTCCTCCGCCGGTCCGAACATGACGACTTTCCCGCCCACGCTCGGATCGGTCGACGGCGTCGTCACGACGGTCCCGACCAGCGTCATGATATATTCGGAGAACGATTGGTCGAATGCTCCGAATTTGGCCGACTTCTTCAGGGCTTCCCAGGTGTAATTGTGCGGCTCCCCGACGAGCTGGTCCTTCATATTGGCGTCGGTATTGCCCGCGATCGTGCTGTCGCGCCGGTTCCCGTTGTTGCAACCTTGCCGGGACGCAGCCCAGTCCGAAAACACACCTTGGCTGTTGCCGACGGCCTCGCAAATCGTGGAGCGTGTGGTCTCCATCTGTGGCCAGATCCCGCCTACGAGCGCCTGCGCGGTCTCGCAACTCGAGATATTCATCTGGTTGAGAAGCTGTGCCTTCTGGCTGAACTCGTCCATCACCTTGCCGATCTCCGGCGAAACGGAATCGATCGCGAGCTTGAACGCGAAACCCAGAGCGTTATTCGCGGTCGCCTTCAGCATGGCCACGATCTCCGAGGCATTGATGAAGGAGAAGCTGCCAGCGAAAAGGTCGATGCCGCCGCATCCCGCTCGCGCGCTCGGCAGCTGAAGGTTGAAAGGCGAAACGCTCTTCTGTGGAAAGCGCGTCCAGACATTGCCCAGCGAGTAATAGCCGGCCGACTGGCCTTGGAACGCCGTCGGCCCGGTGACATTCGCGGCGCCGCCAGCGTCGTTGAAAAAGCCGTTCATCTGCGAGGCGACATCGGCGCGCGCGACGCCGACCAATGCGAAATGCGAAGCGGCGACCAGCGCGAGACCGGTGCCCAGCCTACGGCGCAGCGCGCCCTTTTGCCCGCGCGCCATCAGTAATCGCTCCCCACCTTGGTGTTGGTCAGCATGAAGATGCGATCCATGATCTCATCAGCGCTCAGCACGCCGTAACCGACCGGGATCGTCCGCTTGGTCTGGGTGTCGAAGAGGACCAGCGCTGGCGTCTCGTTGCCTGGAATCCCCATCCGTGCGCGCTGGCCGGAATCGACGACGTAGTTCGGGAACTCGCGGTTTGGCCCGCCATCCATCGAGACGGCCATCACCGTCATGCGGTGGCTGTCGGTGACCGATCGCAGGATCGGCGCGAAAACCTCGCAGGCACCGCAGCTCTGAGCATAGAAATAGAAGAGACCGTAGCGCTGGCCGAGGTTCGTGAGGACCGCATCCCGGTCCGCCTGGCGGTTGTCCAGCCAGAGCCGTTTGCCCACGGTCGAGACGGGCCGCTGCAGCGTGTAGTCGAGGTCCGGGTTCTGCCAGAGCGCGCGCTGCCAGGTGTCGGAGAAGGTCGACGCGCGATCGAGCTGCTCGCGCTGGAAGCGCACATAGTTGATCACGTTGGTTTCGGTCGGATCCAGGATCGCTTTCGCCTTCAGCTCATCCAGTTGCTTGGCGATGGCCGCGATGCGATCGACCGCGCTCTCCTCCCGGACCTGCGCCGTCGACCCGGTCTCCTCCGCTGGCTTGGGCTTCGCGCAATAGAACCATTGGCCGAGCCGCCGTTCGCGACAATAGAAGTCGTCGGAGCGATCCTGTTCAATTGTATCGCCCTGTGGCGGCGGTGCTTCCTGCGCGAGGACCTGCGGCCCCCAGATCGCGGCTGACAGCGCGGCGGTCAGGATGAACGTCTTACCGAAGATCAACATGGCTCGCTTTCCTTTCGTCATCGCTGGAGCTGGCGCGGAGGGATGTGAGGAGGATCTGGTCTGCAGGCCGATCCCACCCCGAGACGTGGACGCAGCAGTCCGCCACCGTCGTGCGGTGCTGGCCAGCGCACGGTGTCGGCACCGGCGTGGGAGGCGTGCTGCTGGAGGGCTGTAGGACGAACGCTGACACGATGACCGGAAGCTCGAGAAGCGACAGTGTCATGAACTTTCTCCTGATGTTGAGCCGCACGGCGGCCTCTCTCAGCGCGGGCTTCATCGGGACCACGTCATTTGCCGTGGAGATCGTAGTAGGACTGAATTTTTGCTTGGATGTCCGACATTGTCTGCACCTCGTCGGGCAGCTTCGCGGCATCCATGAAGTCCGAATAGACGTCCGTGAAATCCATCACCGACAGATCGAGCCGGGCGAATTCGTCGACCGTGAATCCCTGGCACTGTTCCTTTTTCGCGCTACCCCAAGGCTTGCCGAGCTGGGGGCGGCCCTGCTCCTGCAGGATGCGCGAGAGCTTGCTTTCGAAACAGCAATAGGCAGTGCGCTTGGTCGAGCAGATGCCGAGAAAACTCGATGAGCAGTACGTGCCGAGATTGTGGCAAAGCCCCATCCGATCTTTGATGTCGAGTTTCATCTCGTCCTGACTGCACGCGAACAGGACGAGAAATGGGGTGGCGAACGCGGCGATCGCCGCCGGCCCGCCAGCCAGCGCCGCGGCGCCTGCCGCCACGGGGACGGCACCCGACACTTTGCCGGCGCAGCAATTGATCAGGCCGAAAACCGGCTTGTGGCAGGTTTCGCGAGTACCCGTGAACACGCGGAAGTTATTCTCGTCGAATTCCTTGCCCGCTTGATCAAGCGCATGCAGGCCGACAAGCGCATCGCGAAATTCGGTGGAGGCTTCGCGAACGATCGGCTCGCAGTCGCCATTGACGCAGTAGACGTCGTCTCCGCAGATATATTGCTTGTCGGTCGGCACTTTGCTTGCCGGTGTTGGGCAGCGATAGACCTTCTCCGTGACTTTGCACGGCCCGTCCTGGGGATCGTCCAGACAATCGTCCCGGACATAGGTGCAGGCCGAGTTCGCCTCCAAATCGCCGCAGTCGTTTCCTGCCGTCATGACTTTGCACGAGAAATCCCGCTTCCATGCCCAACAAGGCTGCGTCACAGGCACGCCCTCGATGATCCGGGTCTCCAACCCTTCCGTGCAAACCTCGCCAGCCGGATCGGCGGAGCACATGGTGTCGCCTGCAAGCCCTGTGCAGCCGTCAACGCGCTTGACGGTGACCTTCGCCTCGGTCGTCTTGGCATGCCATCCTTGGCCGGTGATGGGGCTCGGAAGCAGCGATAGATCTGTCAGGTTCTCCGAGCAGACATATTCGGTCGCATAATAATCGTCGCAGAACTTGTTGGTGGAAACGCCGTAGATGACATGGGCGGCGCACGCCTGCATTACTATGCCTGTGGGCTTGCAGGTGCCCGCGGCGAGATGCGGGGCCATTGCATCGTAGCGCGCAAACGGTGTGCCATAGGCACCATTCGGAACGACGAAGAACTTGTAAGCGTCGGTCGTGGTCGTCTCGGGAACCATGGTAATCGCACAGGATCGCGGCTGATCCTCGATCTTGGTGCCCTGGTTGCAGGTCGCCTCATAATATCCCGTGCCGCTTGTCGGCGGAGGCAAGGGAGTGCAGGCGCCCGAGCCGCTCGAGATCGCCACGTCGTCGAGATAGGTCGTCGGGTCATTCTCCACGGTTGTCGCACGATTAGTGGTCGCCAGAATGTCTGCGTTGCTGAAGGTCGGCCGGATATGATCGGCATCGGTCGAAAGGCGATAGCTTTCGTTTCCCGATTTCATGGCCTGAGCGTCGGAGACAAGCCGATCGGGATCGTCGAAATAGGTGCTCTGAGGCTGGTCCGTTCCCGAATAGCCCGGAACCGCTTTCGCCTGGGCATCGGTCGACGGCACGATCGAGGAATCGTTCCTCTTCTCCAGAGCCATCGCTTTGCCTTCTTCGCGAGCCTGTTCTACCGTCATGGTTTGCGCACTCACCGGCTCGGCGACCAGGAGCAGTACGCAAAGCGTGCTCACAAGGCGCCGCGCAATCACGGGTTGGTCCGCTTCATGTTCGACAGCGCCACCGCAGCCACTCGTGCGCCGGGGCCGTTGCCCTCGGCGAAGGTACTGAGGGCATATTCGACCGTCACATTGCCGATCATGCGATCATATGGCGGAACCTTCGTCGTGCAGGAAAAGCCCGCACAGAGATCGAAGTCCGAGGAAACGCTCACATAGGTTGGGACGGCCTGGACCTGGAAGGCGCGGAAGAGCCGCGGATCGACGCCAATGCTTGCGAACTGCCCTTTATTGACCACCCTGCTCAGTCGCGCCACGAACTCCTTGGCAGAATTGTTCGGGAAGCCGCGAAAGACGACCACGCCACCAGCAGCGGCAGTGTCGCGGATGAGTTGCTTCAAAGCTTCGTCTGGCATCGACAGGCTGGCGAACGCGATGAACTGCGGTGCCTCCCCACCATTGGTTTGCGTATTGCTGGCCGCCCCTTGCACGATTTCATCAAAATCGACCGGACCCGCTGGACCTTTCGGAAGACGTTGTGCGGCGACGCGGCGCATATTCTCGGTTCCCCCGTCGCGCGTCGTCGCGGCCTCTTCCCGGAACCGATCCCCTCGATCCTTTATCTGATCGACAAAGGCCTGCGCCTCGGCTGCGAGGTCAGCCGAGCGTTTCTTTACCGCTTGGACATCAACTCCATCGATGTTTTGGGCAAGCAGCGCTGACACTGCTGCCATTCCAAGAAGGGCCAAGATACCCAAGGGAAGAAGGCGCATCTTGGATCTCCTAAAACACACAGCAGTTGCGCTTGCGCCACACGAGGTAGCCCATGTCCTCGCCGCCGGCGGGATAGGCGCGGCCAGCGTCGGGCGGCATCGTGGATGCGCCGATCGCCGAGCAGGCGAAGCGGCCACTGACCGTGGGGATCGGGTTGACCATCTGGAAGCGATATTGT
The DNA here is from genome assembly GCF_029870595.1 of Sphingomonas sp. CBMAI 2297. Classification (GTDB taxonomy): domain Bacteria; phylum Pseudomonadota; class Alphaproteobacteria; order Sphingomonadales; family Sphingomonadaceae; genus Sphingomonas. The sequence goes on along the minus strand of NZ_JAPDIR010000008.1, from coordinate 81,666 downwards.
TGCTTCCGCATGATCGGCATGAGGTACTTTCCGCAGAGCCCCTTCGAACCCATCGTGCCCCAGGCCAGCGCTTCGCGGTGCATCTTGTAGGCAAACCGTGAAACCGCGAGCCGGGATGACTGCACATGCCCGATCGAGGATGGGATATTGCCATTCAGCGGGTACATCGATCCCTGGCAGCCTGCACACCAGAAGAGGGGGTCGAGAGGAAGGTTGACGGTGCCGGCGATGCAGTCGCCCGCACAGGCTGCTTGCGCGATCGGATTGGCGAAAACGATCGCCTCAGGGTTGATCAGCGCGGCAAGCGAGTCGTCCTGCCAGAGCGGATCGATTTCGGTGATGTATGCGATGTCGAACGAGGCTTGCTCGAAGCAGACGAAGTCGGTCAGGATCTCCATCCAGTAAAGCAGCGGATAGACGTACCAATGGACATGCCACTTGGCCGTGCTTTGGGATCGGCCGCCTACCATCGACGGACCCGCCAGATATCCCTGGCCGATGTCGAACCCGGGAGCGATTCGGATGCCTCCAAGGTTCGGAAAGCACCACGGCTTCATCGTAACATCTGCGAGCCGGGCGGGCTCCCAAAAGCCAACCGAAATGCCGATGCGTGGAAGCGGGTCAGCGCAGGCGCAAATCGGCGAGGCCGGATTGCCAGGATCTGGTCGACTGCTCGGCCAGATCTTCAGTGCGCCGACGGAAAGCGGGAAAAGGCATGACCAGCAGACATCCGTGATAGGGTTGACAAACTTGCCATTGCAGGTCGGCGCGGCCTCGGCTCGAGGCGCGAAAGCCCCGATGGCCAAAACGAGCGCAAGTGCGGTCACGATAGAGCGGAGCCAGCGCATCATTCCTTATTCCCCAAGGTGTCGAGGTAGGCGCTGTCCGCGCTATGCTTCCTGATGAAGTAGAACGCGGTCCAAAGGACGCAGACAGACAGGAGGATCGCCATCCCGCCTGATGCGCCGCGGCCGACCGCGCGGTGAATCGGGCCGAAAAATGCAGCACCGGCCGCGGTCGAGAAACAGAGGCTCTGCCAGACGAGGCGCATCCGTTTGAGCGTTGCGGTTTCGGGCGCGGCCATAGGTGTGCGCAGAAGGTCGAGCCATAAGGGCATCAGCCTGGCCTCCCTTTACGCAACACGTGCTCAGAAACGCGCATGACGCGGCCAGTCTGGTGAACGACGGCGGGTGTATGCTCGATCTTGAATCGCGCGCTGAGCTTGCCCTCCTGATCGAAGTAGAAGCGCCGTTTTCGGCTTGTCATCGCTGCAATCGGCGATCCGCTCACGAAAATGATCTTGGCGTTGAGGTCAGTGTACCGGGCCGTCGCCCAAGCAATCTGAGCGACGTCATCCCCGTCGATGAATACGAGGTCCTGTCGGATCGCAACGAAATCGAGTGGATTGATCCGGTGTCCGGCCGCCGCGATGAGGTTGCCCTTCTGGTCGCGAACATCATGTTCGACCTGGACGGTGGGATCGAAATCCCATTCCCGCGCCTCGCGCGCTGGTGTGATCCCGCCGACAGGCGTCGGCCGCCGCACCTTGGCTTCGGCACGCTTGACGAACATCTCGTTGGTTCGCGCGAGCTCGCCGCTCGCTTCCGCGCGCTTCAGCCTGGTCTCGATCGTCGCCAGCAGGTCCGGCTCGATCACAGGAAAGGCCTGACCGGTCTGGCCATAGTCACGCGCCTCGGTGCGGACCGGAATGCCGAAAGCGACCCCCGTGATAAGGATGGCGGCCGCCGCCACACCAGCAAGAATCTGCTTCATAGGATAGCCTTCCCAATGCCAATGATCTGGCGCGCGCAGACGAAGCCAATGTCGGCGTACCGGCTGTCGAAGCCATCGGGGTGGGGCGAGCCGACATAATAGCAACCCGCAGGGATAGCGCCGACGGCGCCTACCGTGAGCGGCTCGCCATCCCTGGTCTGCGGCTTCATGCGACCGACGGGTTTGCCGTTGATCGTCACGACCGAACCGTTGTGTGCGACGACGTCGCCCGGCATGCCATAGACGATTTTACCGAACATCTGCGGCTTGGCACCGAAATGCCGGCGCACGAGATTGGTGTGGGGCGGATCGAAGAAGACGAACTGTCCCCGCGCCGGGACCTGCTTGCGGTGGATGAGAAACGCCCAGTTCGGCAGCGAGTCCGTTACATTTACGAGAAGGACGTGGTCGTCGCGCCATCCGCTGATCGCACCAAACACGACGGTGCCGATTACAGCTGCCGCCAGCGCCCCCCATAAACGCTTCCGCGGCCGCCAGCGCAGGGGCTCGATTTCATTGGCCGCCGTTGCCATCGGGACCTCCGAAGGTCGAGACCGATGCGCCGGACACTTGCGCGGGAACCCGCTGCGACGGTGCATTGGGCGCCACCGGTGCCAGCGGCCCGATGCCCGCTACACCAGCCATGGGATCGACAGCGGCGCCCGGCGTCGCCAGTGGTGCTGCTCGCGATGCTGCCACTGCGGACTGCGCTGCTGCCAGCTCCTGCATCCGCTGCAACTCTTCGACCGAAAGGCGTTTGGGCTCGGGCACTCCGGCAGCGAAGACGGCCTTCTTCAGGCTATCGGTGATATCCGGCACGTTCTTGGTGAGCACCGCTTCACCAACAAGGACAATCTGACCGCTTTGGCTACGACGCTGCAGCTCGGTGTCGAGCGATGACATGAACGCCTGCATCTCGGCCCGCACGCGATCGGGCGGCGAACCCGAGTAGCGCTGGGCTTCGACATAGTCGCCCACCAGCGACGAAAGTCGCGCTGAGACGATATGTTCCTGTTTCGACTGGGTTAGTGCGCGGGTCACCCACATCCCCCAGACGATGGTCGCAACCAGCACCAGCCCGAGAAAGATCTGGCCGCGAGTGAACCCGCCGAACCCGATCTTGCGCTTCGCTTCACGAACGTCAGGCGCAGAGGGTGGAACGGGAAAGTCGAGTTGAGGTTGTTCAGCCATGACGCGAGGCTCCCTCTTCATCGCGCGGAGGCAGGATGCGATCGGCGCGAAAGGCGATGACGGCGGTGGACAGGATCATGTGCGCAATCGCGAACATGTTAAGGAAAGCGCCGGTCCGAGCCGGATCGGCGGCGACGTAGCGCGTCGTGAAATTGTTCAGCTGGTGGACGAAGCCATCGAACGAGAAGCCGCCGATCGCGAGGAAGAAGAGGCAGAACAGCCCCCAGGTGATCAGCAACGTGGAAGCCAGGAACCCGAGACCATGCAGCAGGAAATAGAGCGTGCTCTGCCATTCGCGCCGGGTGAAGCCAACGATCCGTCGATGTGTTCCGCTGTCCGGGCGTGCTGCCATCGTCGCTACTCCGCCGCGATGGCAGCCTCGTCCGCCGGGACGAGGCTGCTCACCCATTTTTCAGGATTGTCGGGGAAGGCGATCCGCTCGATCGCCTCATCGATGCTCAAACCTTCCGCGATGAGCGCGTCGATCGCGGCGAAGGTTTTGGGGCTCGAAGAGAAGAGGGTCGCCGAATAAGGATCCAGCACCAGACGGCCAACAGCCAAGGTATCAGGCCCTTTGATCATGATGTCGGAATATTCGAAGCCGTTACGCTTCAGTGAACGAAGCAGGGCGTCCGTATAATCGTCCATTTCGAAACGATCGTGCTTCTTGAAGTCCGCGATTGTCTCCGGTTTCTGCTGAAGGATCACGAACCAGTCGGAGTTTTCGAGCGCGGCTATCGAACCGGCCGATTTGTAGTAGTCGTTCAGCGACTGCGTCGCCGTGACGAGGGAGGCGCCATATTTCCGGCATGTGCGCGCATAGGTCTCGATGAAATCGGCCATCGCACCCCCACGGAGCATTTGCCACGCTTCATCGAGAAGCAGCGCCTTTGGAATCGAGCGATCGAGCTTGCGCATCATCTGCTGCGACATGAACATGATCGCCGTGAGGACAACGCTGCGCAGTTCCTCACGCGCGGACAGGTCGGATAATTCGAAGACGGTGAGCTGAGATTTAAGCTCGAACGAAACCTCTCCCTGGAAAAAGCGGCCATAAGTTCCGCCGGATGAGAAGGGTCGCATCGCGATCGCGAGATTGACCGCGAGCCCGTTCCCTGTCGCCTCGAGCGCCTCGATTACCAGATCGATCGAGCCACGGCTTCCGTGCGCTTCCCAGACCTGATTCACCGCTCCGTCGATCAGGCCACGTTCCGTATCGTCGAGTAGATTTATATGCCGCGACATCTGGTTGATGATCGCTTTCAGCATCGCCATGCAGTCGAGAAGATAATCCTCGTCTTCGACAGCCTGCGTTTCGTCGATCATTGAAAACGGATTCAGGCAGAAGCCCGAGCTCATGGTGAACTCGACAAAAGCGCCGCCTTGCAACTTCGCCGAATGCTCGAACGACCGTCCGTCGTCGATCACTACCACGCGCGCCCCGGCGCCGCACAATGAGCCGCAAAGCTCCTGCAACGCCACCGACTTGCCGGATCCCGACTTGCCGAACACCGCGACGTTGTGGTTGCCCGCGCTGTTTTCGAATGGGCTCCAGAAGAAGGGCTGGCCGCGGCGGCCGATGAGTAGCAAATGCGGTATGGTTCCGCCGAGATACTCGCCCTGCAGCGGCGCAAGATTGGCGGCCGTCGTCGTGAGCAGGGTGCGCATCCGCTTCATGCGTTCAAGATCTTTCGACAGACCATTCGCCATCGTCATCGGCATCGCGCAAAGCAGACCCATGACTTGGAGATATCGATCATCGAGCAGGTCCCAGCCTGCGGCTCGGTAGATCGATTTCAGGACGCGCTCGTTGCTGTCGCCCTGCCCTTTGGGCGAGAATGACGTGGCGCTGAAGAATACGCGCACGAGCTTGCGGCCTTGTCGAATTTCCTCGTTGACGTAGCGCCATTCCTGCGACTGTTCGCGGAGTTGAGGCAGAAATCGCGACGACTTGGAATCGGCCAGGCTGGTGGTGCGCATGAACTTGTAGCTGGCCTTGTTGGTTGAGGCCTGCTGGTCGGGAAACTCGATGCAAAGATTGGTCGCGACCGGACAGGGCATGCGCAGCTTGTCGGTGAACATGTCGCCGATCAGCCGCGTCACATCCCACGGCGCCCAACGGCTCGGGAGATTGCGCACCGAGAAGGAGCGCACGTCGAACACGTCCGGATAAATCTCACCGATCTCCGGCGCGCCCTTCAACGTCTTGCCCGTCGGCCGAAAGCGCTCGGTCCGCAGCAGCATCCGGTCCGGCTCGATATGCAGTTCGATGTCTCGGCGGATTGCCTGATCGGCGATGGGATCGAGGGGGTTGTAGCTGACGGCGTCCTCGCCGGCCGCTGTCGTTGGAGAAGTAATGTCGTCGATCCACCCGATAAGGGCTACGGGATCCATCCTGCGCGCCGCGACGTTCACCGACTGGAGCGCGGAAATCAGCCCGTCCATCAGCGAGACGATCTGTTCGACCGTTATGGAGGATGATTCCGGGGTTGAATAGGAGATCGCGACGCGGTGATTGCGCAGGCAGAAGGGTGCATCGGCCGAGAGCGATTCCCAGACGCCATCCGTGAGAAAATCGACCCGATGCTTTGCCATCCGTTCATAGACGCCGCGCGCCGAGTAGCGCGGGACATACCACTTGGACAGGCGCTCTCCTATGCGCGGCGACATCCATTGATGGATTTGAAGACATCCAGGCGCCGGGACGCCTTCGGACATAAATTGCGACAGGATCTCGCCGGTGCGCTCGTCGGCTCCCACGAGTGGCGCGGCTTCGATGACGAAACCCCGTGACGCGCTGTTATAGAAGATTCCCGTCTTGGGATCATAGCTGCGATAAGGCAGCCAGTGCGCCAGCATCGGGATTGAGAGGTCCGGACGCTGCACGTCGGGCCGCTTGGTGTCTCCGAAGATGCCCGACAACAGCTCATCCAGAAAGCCGCGTGCCATTTCATTTATCCTCCGGCACCACGGCAGGGAAACCCGCCGCGCCGATTGTCGGCTGCGCCTTGACGTTCGTTGCAGGAACGCCGCCGGTTTGACCGGCAGCTCGCGCGTCGCTCTCCGCTTGGGCAGCCCGTTCGTGGAATGCCGGAGAGGCCTTGATCCGGGACAGCGCTTCAGCGCCGACCGTCGTCTTCGGAGCGGATACAGGTACGGCGGCGGCGTCGGATACAGGCGGCGTCGACGAACCGTCGACTTTCAGCTTAGAGGCTGGGATCGCTTGCGCCGCTCCATCGACACTTCGGGTCTCCGCTTGCCTCTTGCCGATCTCCCTTGGGATGGGCGTTGGTGTGCGGCCCGCCTTGGGGGCTAGGCGGGCCGCAACGTCGTTCTGGATCGCTTTGACCGGGTCGATGCGCCGAGCGCGCGCCGCGGCGACGACCGCAGGATCGGGAAGATTGGGATCCATGCCCCCGGCCTCGATCGTCGCGAGGTCTGCGCGATCTACGGCATCGGCGAGCGATTCCGGTTGCGGGCCAGCCGCGATGGCGTTGCGATCCGGGATCGATGTCGCGTCGGCCAGCACCTGCTGCTGCCACTCTCCGCTCTGGACCACCGCATGGATCGCGCTCGCCTCATGGAGCCGACCACGCTCATCGATATAGGGTTGGAAAATGATGCGCAGCACGCGCTCTTGCGTGCGGCGAGCATCGAGTGGCGAGACCGGAATTACGTGACTGGACGACGCTGTGCGGGACGGCTTTGACGAGAGGCGGCGGGGCGGCCCGCTCGCTGGCGAGGGGTCGCCAACTGCACCCTGCTCCGCGATCATGGCCAGCGCCCGGTCGTCGATCGAAGCTGACGGTGCGCAGATACCGTCCGGCGCGGCGCACGAGAAGCTCCCCTTCACATTGCTGCCGAAGGTCGCACATCCTCCTAGAAGGCTGAGCGCCGCTAGTGCTGTCGAGCCGCGAAGCAACGGTGCCCGATCGAGCCGCACCGCCTTCACGACTGGCCTCCCCGCAGCCAGGCTTCGAGGAATTCCTTTGGCCGATACCCCTCAAGCACGGCACCATCGCCTCGAACGATGATCGGCGTCGCGTTGAGTCCATGCTCGCGTGCGAACCGTTCATTGGCGTCGAGTCCCTTGGTGTCACACGCCGTCGGCCCCTTGAACGGCTCACCGGCATAGGCGGCGTGCAGCGCCTGCTCCTGATTCTTCGAGCAATAGACACGATCCGCGATATCCCGGCTGCCAAGAACGGAGATCGGCCGCTCGACGACCTTCACATCCATGCCGCGCAACACGTTCGTCAGCGCCCTGCAATAGCCGCAGCGAAAATCGGTGAAGATCGTGACGCTTTGCTTCGCGGTGCGATTGCCCCAGACGATCGCGCCATCAGACGGAAGACCCGACAGGTTCAGAACAACCGGCCGCACCGGCGCGGTCACTTTCCCTGGTTTACCGACAGGCGTCGTCGCCCCGTCGGCTTCTCCCCCTTCGGCGGCCACGGCGTTCGCCTTGGCGGCCCCTCCCACAAGCATATCCGGGTTGATTTCCAGCAGCCGGGCCGCTGTCAGGTCCTGGCGCGTCTCCATATCGTAGACACGGCCGATGATCAGATATCGCGCACCATGATTGACGTAGAAGAGATTTGCGCCGGCCGTTACCTCGCACAGGCCGTCGATCTTCTCGCAGTCAACCTTCGTAAGCGGGGTCTTGGGAAGCCTCGTTTTGAGGAGAAGGCTGACCTTGGCTTCGTCCTTGCCGGCCACGTCAGCTGCAAGGGCAATTCCGGCGATGCAGAGTGCGCCTATCGCCGCCACGACTGGGGCTGGACGCGCGAGCGCGCGGAGCTTTCGCAAACGATCAGTTGCGGACATAGACACCCTCCAAGAAGACAATTTCCACGTCGATGCCGGTCGGCATCTCGATGACGGGTTGATATTGCTCAGCGCGCTCGATCAGATATTTCGAGACGTCCTTGCCGGACTCAGCGGCGCCGCCGCCGAGCGCGCGCAAACCCACGCTGCCGAAGTTCGGCGTGCGATTGAGGCCCCCTTCTCCGTCGGTGCTGATACTTGCGAGCGGCTGATTGAAGGCAGTGTTGAGCGCATTGCCGCCGCCACTGACCAGACCGGCCAGGAAGGCTTGCATCGCCAGTGATCCTTCGCGGCTCACTACCCGGCCGCGCACGCCGGTCTTGCCTCCGAACGCGATGAAGCCTTTCACCTCCGAGACCGCGTAGCGCCCACCAGGCTGGGGGCAGGTCATTTTTTGCAGCTTGACGTAGACCTTCTCGCTCGAAAGTTCGCCGCGCGCGGCGCCGTTGACGAGACAGCCTTCGATCTTCGTCGTGAGGAGCCGACCGTTCTGATAGACTGAGCGCGCCGGGCCAGTGACGCGCAGCACCACCGGCAGCGGATCGGTCTGGCTGTTCACCCCCGCGCTTGCATCGACCCCAACGATCACCTTGGCGCTCGCGAAGCTGTTCGGCGGCAAATAGTTGATGCTGTCGCTGAACGTCGTCGTTCCCTTTGCCACACGGGTCGCATTGCCTGTGTCGGCCGTCTGGAAGCTCACCAACTTTACCTCCGCGCTGGCCGCCATCGGCATCGCGCGACCGGCACCAGGGGCGCCTGGGCTATCCGGACGTTGATAGGCCTGCGTTCCGCCTGGTCCGTACATCGCGCTGGGCCCGGGCGCGGGAGGCGGCGCAGTGCGAGCGGCGGCAACTTCCCGACGCAGCGCTTCATTCTCTTGCTGGTAGGCAGAAAGAACGCGGGAGCCATCCGCGCGCATAGCTTGGTTTTCGCCCTTCAACAGCTCGATCTGCTGCGAGAGCTGATCCATACGCTGCTGCTGGCCGTTGACTGATTTCAGCTGGTTCTCGACCGATTGCATCTGGTTCTCAGAGAGCGCCATCCACTCCTGCTGGTTGAGGTTCTTGTTGACCATGTCCTTGGTTGACACCTGGACCTTGGCCGTCTCGTCGCTGTCGGCGCTGTTCGATTTGTCGTCGTCCCCGAAGATCCAGAAGGATGATGCAACGAGCCCGACCCCGGCTACGCCGGCGAGAAGCATCCGCTGTTTCTTCCGCACGCTTTCGTTCGCAGAGAGATCGGCCGCGATCGGCGAAACCCCCTCCGGATTCTCATCACCACCATCGAGGGGCTCGCGCTTGCGCTTGAGGAAATCGGTCCAGGCCATGTCACTGCCTCCCGGTTTGTGAGACGAGATAGGCCGTCGTGACCTTCCCAGGATCGAGCTTCGGCTCGGCGATCGAGACGGCGAGCGCACTGGTCGGCGCGACCGTCGCCTCGCTCAACGTGATGGGTTCAGGGCCGCGGTTCTCGATGCGCAGCACCCGCCCGGTCAGAGCCGACCCCCGATATTCAGCGATCATTTGGACCTTGAGGTTGCCAACGTAGACCGGCCGCAGCGTGCGCTGGCGCATTTGGTAGCCGTCGGCGACACTGTTCGAATACATGGCCTGGACGAGCTCGACGGCGGCCTCCTGCGGGTTGGCGGCGACCGCCACCTCTGGCGTGCCATTCTCGTCGGACTTCGCTTTGGCGATCGCGGGGTTCGAGATGAACAGCTGCACCGCCTGATCGCCAGCTATCCGGCAGACGATCTTGTAGACATAGCCGCGCTTGCTCGTGGCGAAGAAGGAGAGCGCCGGACGGGTGAAGCCATCGGGCACAGACAGGTAGATATCTCCGCGCACGGGCTCGTTCACGACCGAGAAGTCGTCCTGCGGGTTGCCTGTCGAAATTTTCGAGACCGATGCGAATTCGTCTTCGACAAGGCTGATCCTGGTGAGATCCTTCGCCGAGGCGGCACAGTCCACCTGGCTGCCATCCGCCGCCATGACGGTCTGATCCGCCCATGCCGGCGAGGCGAGCAGGACGAAGCTCAACGCCACCAGCCCGGCGCCCAAGCAACGGCTCAACACGCAGTAGACGCGGGAGAGGAAGACAACGCCGACTGCGGCGCTGCCGATCGCATAGACCGACATCACTGATCCTTTTCCTTGCCGGTCGTCACCATTCCGAAGCCGACAAGCTTCAGCGACAGGCCGGAGTATTGCCAATCGAAGCGGAAGGTTCGACGTTCGTTGGCGACGACCTTGTTGCCGACGATCGTGTGGAGATCGCCCGTAACGGTCGACCACAGGTTCTTCGGGTCGATTTCCATCTGCTGGATGGTGAAGAACTGCGCGATCGATGATCCGCGCTGTTCGTTCACGATCTTCATGAGGTCGGCGCGGATCTTCCCCTGCGCGCTAGGCGCGGTGATATCGAGGACCGATTTCATCCAGTATTCGAGATTCGCCGGGCTGCGGTCGAGCGTCAGCACGGCCGTGTCGCGCGTCACCAGTTCAAGATATTCTCGGCTCACGCCGGCGCTGTTCACGACCAGCGGGGATCCAAGAATTGGCTGAAGGACCACCTCACGGTCGCGAGTAGCTGTGATGAGCGCCAAGATCGCGCAAAGGGCACCCAGGATGCCGGCAATGACCACCAGCATATTGCGCTGTTTGAGGATTCGCTGGCTTTGGGCGTGGGTGTAGGAAATCTCCATCTCAACCCGCCATCAACCGGAGATAGGAGGGTGGCGTGGCCTTCATGCCGGTGAAGCCGGCCGGAAGATGCCAATAGGCCATGTGCAGCAGCCAGGAGGTCGCCCGCCCTGCCTTAGCCTTCTTCAGTCCCCACCAGCCAGCGCCCGCAAGCAACATGCCGATAAGGATATGCTGAGACAGGATACCCCAGACGAATGGAATCACCATCGCCAGGAACTCATCCAGCGTCCACAGCCCGATTAGCTCAGGATCATCCAGATGAGACGGAATGACGTACTTGTCCGCGGCCATAACACCACCCTCCCCCGCAGGCCGACCGAATCTGCTATTCCGGCCGCCCCTTGGACTGTTCAGATCGTTGCGGTGACGGTGGAAGTGACGATCGGAATGCCGGTCCCGGCGCCCACACCGACGCCGACCGGAATTGCGATCTGGCCCATCGAGAAGCGGCCCGATGCCAGCGCGACGATGCCGCCGGCGAGCGACAGGACGGTAATGATCTTGCCGCCCGACCCTTCGAGGAAGTCGGTGAACTTCGTCAGGGCGGTATCGAACGTGGTGTCGGCACCGGCGAAGGCCGGTCCGGCAAGAAGAAGCAGCGCGATCACCAGTGCGATGAGGGCGAGAACCGCCAGCTCCGCACGACCGCTGTACTTGAGGACAGTCTGCATGAGAGTTTCCCTTCAAACGGAACGCGACTGATCCGCGCCCAATCAAAAGGTGGTCAGGTCAAACGGCGGGCGGCAACGAACTTCCCCCCAACCATGTTCGACTCGCGAAAGAATCTTGAACGGTTCAAGGAGGCGCCCCGCCTTGCGGGGCGGCATGCCCCTGCCTGCGGGGCACAATGCCCCAGACGTCGGGGCAAGCCGCCCCCTTTTCCGGGGCAGGCCACTTCCCGAGTCGGCATATGCGCTGATAATTGCCGTCATCGATGGCTCAGGTTAGATTCGCTAACCGGAGTCGGTGAATTCCCGTCGGCCGGGCAGAATTCTTGTCGACGATATGAGCACTCAAGACATGCTGATGAAGGACAGCCTGGTGCAGGTTCGATGACGGGAGATCAGTGCACGCTCGCGCTCAACATTTCGGAGCACCTGTTCAATCTGACGACGGAGAGCCTGCGCCTCCGCTCGAACGAGACCCGATGCTACCAGACCCTTGAGAGCCTGTTGGCGGCGCGTGTCCACTTACCTTGTGCGCTGGAGTCCCACGATCCGAGGACAATTCGCGATCATCTGTCGGCAATACCCACTACCGGTGATATCCGCATCGATCTCACAATCACGAAGTCGAGCGCAGACAGCCTCGATGCAGCAAAACGTCTTATTTCGGAGGGCTTAGGCTCTGAGATCAGCTTGGGCGACACCCTCTCGATCATGCTGTTTCTTTACATTGTCGATCAGAAGGCGGCGAAAATACTTCAGAGAATTGGGCTGGATAGTTCCGCTTGCGTCTCCTCCTCACAGCCCGCCGGCGACGACGATCCGCCAGATAACGTGGTCCCATTCAGATAGTTAACGGCCACGCTGATCGTAACCGCACATCCATGCCGAGGGTTGATTAGTAGCTGCCCCTGTGTTTCGTTTCATACCGAACGTGCAACAGGAGACGGTAATTTGTCATCCTTTGCCCATATCGAGGCCTCGGACGAAGGCTGTTGTTCAGCCGGCGCCGATCAGCGGGACTTCATCCCGCTGATCCTTGAAGCGATGTCGGAGCATGGCATCGGACAGCGTAAGCTGGCGCTCAAGACAGGTATCAGCAAGACCCGCTTAGGACTGTTGCTTCATCATGATCCCGCCAAACGGGCAGCCATGTATCTATTTGAATTCCAGCAGATCCTCGACGCGCTGGACATCAATATCATCCAAGCCATCATCGCCGTAGAGACCTATCGCAATCCAAAGCTCTTCCTTGACGAGCGTTTCCAGACATCAATCGCGATGCTCGCGGAACTCTTCGAGGGTCTGCCGTCGATGCTGGTGGCTGCGCTCGACGAGATAGAGGGCATGGACGGGACCGAAGTGCGCAAGGAATGGGCTGGCCCGCTGCGGCAGGCCGTTGTGGAGAAACTGGTCAAAGAGGTGGGTGCCGTCATGGCGAGACGCGCTCATCTTGCCCACATATCAACGCTGAGCCTTCTGCTCTGGATGTCGGCAATGGCGACGGACTTGTTTGAGCCGCTGCTCCCTAATATGACGTGACCGTCGCCGCTCGGGCTATCGTCGGCCTTTGCAAGACCGACAAAGCCCTCACGTCCTGGGACAAATTCGGTGGCGTGAATCCCAGCAAGCGGCGCCAGTTAAGCAGGACGTTTTCGACGTAGGCCTGTGTCTCGGCGATCCTGGGCAAGGCTCCGTTCCTGATCCGCCCCGGACCGGCGTTATAGGCCGCCAGCGCCAGATGCACCTGTCCGAACCTGTCGAGTTGCTGACGCAGATAGAGAGCGCCACCGCGGAGATTTTGCTCGACATCATAGCGATTCACGCCAAGCCCCGCCGCAGTGTCGGGCATGAGCTGTGTCAGCCCAAATGCCCTTTTTGGGGAAAAGACGCCCGCGTCGTACCGGCTTTCTCTGATGATCATCGCGTCGAACAGGCCGACCGGTATTCCATATTCACAGGCGATGCTGCTCATCATCCCATAGTAGCCGGACCGTCTCAGCTCGGTGCCTGCATCGAGAAACCCGGCAGGTTGATAGCCGTACGCGGGACAGCGAGCCGAAATGCGTCGGGGGGCGGTCGCAAATGCCGCCCCCCCGTTCATCCATTGTGGGATGGCAATCGGAGCCGCCGACAAGCCGGAATCGGTTGGGATCGTGGCGACGCCGACATGCGCGAATGGATCTAAATCCCTTGTCTCGGTTGCGACCGGCAAAGCGGATGCAGCAAAGCTGCTGGCCATTTCAAAGGCTACCCAGCGCCGGCTCAGATCATGCGTTTTAAACGCGGGAGGAAGCGGTGCCGAAGCCAGCGTCTGGACGAGCTCGCCGCCATCCGGATCTGTCCCGGTCGTCAGCGGGATCCCGCCTTGGCGCTTGGTAGGCGCCGCCGCCGTCGACATCACGATGACTTGGGCCGTTCTCGAGGATTTTTCGCTTGGACGCGCACCCGCTTCCGTCGCGCACGATCCGCTGATCAGGGCAGCGCTTATTAGCAGTATCGCTCTCATAACGACCTCCGATTGACCAATCACCGAAGTGGAGATCGAACCGTTTCTTGTTGTCAACCGAGCCGAGCTGGGAAAGCATTTATCGACTATGCTTCGATTGGCAGCCTCATGTGGTTGATTGACCGACACAGCAGCGGGCTCGGTGGCGCCCGTATTCCCTTGCCCCCAACGCTTCAATCCGCGCTGATCCGCTGGTATGTCGGCGAAGGCTCACGCCAAGATGAGGATGCTGGAATCACCTTGGTGCAGCAGGCGCGCATCGGCGGCAAATGGCTTGCCTGCGACTGTCTCGGTGTCGATTGCACTCCGCCTGTTCTTACGCCGGCATTTCTATCGGAGGCCGAGACCTATTATCTGCGTCGCCTCACCAGCGCCAAACGACCGGAGCACGTCGCCACTTGCCCCTTCTTCCGCGACCAAGTCACCAACCGCATCACCCAGACCCGCAACCCGCTGACGCCGGCCGATCCCCCGGTCGGCTATTTTGAGGTGCTCCGCCCTGCGCCGGAGAAGCTGGCACAGCGCCCCGATAACGACGCGAGTGACGATCGCACGCGCAACGCGTCCATACCGCGGCTGGCAAGACTGCTCTGGCGCTTGATGAACAATGCTAGCCTGCACTTGGTGGCGCCATATTCGGAGGATACCGCCGAGCGGACGATCGGCGAGGAATTCAGGGCGCTTACGCGCGCGGCGGCAAAGATTGAGGTGGCGCCAGGCATCGAGCTGGGACGAGTGCTCTGGACACATGGGGACGCCCTGCACAGCAGAAGGGCCCTTGCCGGCATTCGCGAACTCGGCCGTCGATGGCCACGCGGACACGCTCCGCAAGGGTTTCTGGCCCTCTTTGCCAAGGCATTTCAGGGCTCGACAATCTTCCCGGCCGGTTCGGAGCCGATCGACGTCGCGAATCGCGTCCAGTCGCCCTCGGTGCGCGACAATTCGATCCAGGGGCCGTATCTCGTCATTGTTGTAATAGGACAGTATCCAGAAGCTCACGGCTATGCGCCCCTGCGTGCCTATGCCCAACCAATCTATTCGGGCGTGCGGTTCATACCGGTCGAGAGCAATTTCGAGCGGGCAGTGCTGCAAGCGCTTCTCCGCTCAAGGCGCGTTCTCGCACGCGAAGGCGTCGATCTGGCTCTCGAGAAGCCGATCTTTGATCGTCTGACCCCGCTCGGGGCCTGTCGGCCGGATTTTCTTGTAGAAGCGCGCTCGCAGGCGACGGGCGAAATCCGACAGCTTGTGATCCAGGCAATGCCTCGTAACGCTGGCATCGGATCGACGCCGGCTACGCAGCGGGCACTCGAGCAGATCGCCCCCGCCCTTCCGATCACCCCGAGGGATGTTGAGGATGATCAGGTCGCGCGGCTCATCGCCGAAGCGCTGCACCGACTTAACTAGACTGCATGGCGCTAAGTCCAGGCCAATGTCGTGGCGAAGGCGCCCACAATTCCAAGCGTTACCGGGGTCGAAAGCAGGTAGAGCTTCTGCCATCGCCACCAGGTATTAGGGATGAAAAGGAGAAGGCCGCGCCCTGTAGTGAGCGTTGCCCACGCCTGCTCGCGGTAAAGTTGGACGAGAATGAGCCCCAGGGACATGATCATCCCGAGCGCGCAGCAGACCCCTGCCGCCGCATAGAGCGCGATCCAGTTGTGAAGTTCCACGGCCGAAAGATGTGCCACGATCCACAAATCTCCATCCGCTTTGCTTGTAACATTCGACGGAATGGTCTCGTTCCCGCCATCTTCCATGGCTCACAAACACCCTTCCCTTCACGAGGGGAAGCGACCGATAATGCAGCATCGCTCCAAATCGGAGACGATTTTCGGCGATCTCGGCCTGTACTCGGCCTACCACGGTCAGGAGCCTGAGGACCGTGCCAAGCCATCGACCATACACATCAACCGTTAAGGTATCATGCAGGTATCAGTGCTTGTTATCCTATTTCGTGGACGGGAACGCATCACGATTCACGACGACGGTATCAAGGCCTGGTCTGAGCTTGTTCAGTTTGTCGACGCTTCCTGGAGTGACAGTCATTCTACGGCGCCAATCTGCCCGCCCACCGCAGAGGAAGAGCGCGTACAACTATTCTTTTCCGAAACGGGCGCCTCCTACATTCTTGGGGAAGCCGATATTTCAGCGCTTGCAGCGCGCGTTCTGCCCATGAAAGACTAAGAGGTGCTGGCTCACTTGCACGGTCGATGACGGGCGAGGCGGGTGGCCCTGAAACCTGTCTTTATTAGGATGTTCGATGTTCGCGTGCCTTATCATTGGCGACAGCATCGGTGTCGGAATGTCACGGGCGATCGGTGACCGATATGCCGGGCAATGTGATAAGCTGGTCGAGGAGCGGGCGACGGTCAGCCAGATATTGTCCTGGCGAACCCCGAACAAGTTCTACGGGACCACGCTGCTCGCTGTCGGGTCGAATGATGAGCCGAGCCGGCTGCTGGCACTCAAACTTACCAGACTTCGCCAAAATATTCCCACCCAGCGAGCGATCTGGATCCTGCCATATTCACGGACGCGCGCCTATCTCATAAACTCGATCGCGGTGACGTTTGGCGATGAAACCCTGGATCTTGCGCGCTTTCAATCAAAAGACCGCATCCACCCTGTCGATTATCGCGAGGTTGCGGCGGTCCTTCTCCCCGAGCATTGAGTGACGGGCGGCGAGCATTCCGCAGGCGCGGCAATCGACTCCGATCCACGATGGAATCATCGGAGCTCTAGGTCTTGCCGAATACACCGAGCTGTATCCTCCATTGCTCCAGATGTTGCAGCGCCGGTCGCAACCCATGTGCCAACGGCCCCAGTCCGTAAAGTTGATAGGAATCCGGTGGCGGCGAAGTCGTCCTCGAGACCAGACATGCCGCTTCCAGTTCCCTCAGGCGGACCGTAAGCACATTGGCGCTGATGCTCGGTATCTCTCGGCGAAGGCACGTGAAGCGGAGATCGTCTTTGCTCAGCGCTACCAGGATGTGCAACACCCAACGTGCGCTCAGGGTTTGAAATATCGCGTCGGCTGCAGCGGGGTCTATTGATCGATGAACTTGGCTCTGTGTCTCGATACCCATCCAATTACTCTCTTAACATCAAGGAGGCGGCGGGACTGCGCCAGATCTTCCGCAGCACCCGATCCTGGTGCGGCAGAGGGGCTGGTTATCCGCTACGGAAAAAGTGTTGAGACGAGAGTGCGAGCCGCGAGAGCGTTAGTTCCAAGCGGAGGTTAAGGGCGCCTCGGCATGTGTTCATCCGGCTGACGGCAGACTGTTTCGGGGCGCGGGTGCACCTTTCGACGGCCGGCGCAATCCGAGTTTTGATGAACAACGTCGCATCGAAAGGCATAACAGATTTCCCTCCGTGCGATCCGCCGAAACGAGCGTGGGCCGCATCTCAAATCAACGTGCCGTGATGCGATGGCGATCGGCGTAAGCTCCATCGCTCGAATGTAATACGCACCCCGACGCCCAACCCCTCAGCCTCGGCGCGGCCAATCGTGCTTTTTGGCTAAAGCCTGTTCCGCCCCCGATCGAGCCGCGCCTTGCCTCTCCAAGGGCGTGGATGAACGGACAGGACGCGCGGGCCGAGGCGTTAGCCGGGGAACGAAGGCTGGCACTCGTGCCATATAGTCGCGATACTCATTCCCGAATTCTGCGAGCGCCGCCTTCTCTTCATGCCGGGCTAGCCGGATGTACATCACGACCAGCACGGGGAACATGGCGAGCGTAAGTAACGTCGGCCATTGCACCAGGAAACCGAGCATCACGAGGATGAACCCGATATATTGCGGATGGCGGACCCTGGCATAGATTCCCGTCGTCGCGAGCTTGTGAACGCGCTGGGCTGCGTGAAGCGGCGCCCATCCGGCCGAGATCAGCCAGAAGCCCGTGCCGATCAGCACGAAGCTGGCAAGATGGAACGGGCCAAAATGCGGGTTGACCCTCCAGCCGAACATCATCTCCAGGAGGTGGCCGGCATCGTGGCTCCACCAGTCGACGCCGGGGAAATGCGACTGGAGCCACCCCGACAGCAGGAAGATGGTGAGCGGGAAGCCATACATTTCGGCGAAGAGCGCGACGATGAACGCACTGAACGCGCCGAAGCTGCGCCAGTCGCGCCGCGTTGCCGGCTTGAAGAAGCTGAACGCAAAGAGGATGAAAACGGCGGCATTGACCAGCGCGAGCCCCCACAGACCATAGCCATAGTCGGCGTGCGTCATCGCGACTCTCCTTCGATGCGGCCGTTGGGATTGGCCGGCAAGCCGGCGGGTGCCTGGCCGGGCTCATGGCCATGCTGATGCCCACCTTGGCCGTGGTGCATGAACAGGTGCATGAGCGGGCAGGCGAGCAGGATGAGATAGGGCAGCACACCCAGGAAGTGCGCGGTATGCTCGGTAATGAGGAAGAAGCTGGCGACGAGCAGGAAGCCGATCAGAACGATCTTGCCGCGCTTGCGCATGCGATGGTCATGTTCGCCCATATGCCGTTCTCTTCTAGTCAACGTCCAGCCTGCATAGGCTCGAGTCCAAGGAGCAAGGTATAAGTAGAGACCGAAGTCCGCCGGACATCGCGCAAGCATGGGTAAGGTGATCGATCGGATCGGCCACCGGCGTTCGCGCGACGCAGCTGCCGGGGAGCAGCAGTCGTGCTGCGGCTTTTGCGTATAGGCGTGCGGCGTCCGCGAACCAATGCTGCGCTCACGAACATAATCGTGAGAGGCAGGCCCGCGTCCATGCACAAGAGAAAGAAACGGCACCATTCCCGCAACCAGTCCGGCGTGACCGTCCTTGAGCGCGAAGCAAGGATCGATCTGGCCAAGCGCCCGGCCGATGGTCTCGGCGTCGCCTTTCTCGGCGCATCGGGAACGGTCACAGGGTCGCGTTATCTGGTGGACGATGGTGAAACTCAGATCGTTGTCGATTCCGGCCTGTTTCAAGGACCCAGGGATCTGCGCCGCCTTAATTGGGCGCCAATTCCACCCGAAGTCGCCGATGTCGGCCAAGTCCTGCTGACCCACGCTCATCTCGATCACTCGGGCGCGCTACCGCGCATGGCGCGCCTGGGCTGGGACGGTACCGTCCTTGCCACCCGGGCGACCGCGGCCCTGTGCGAGCTCCTTCTTCCCGACAGCGGTCATCTGCAGGAAAAGGATGCGGAGTTCGCCAACCGGCACGGCTTCTCCAGGCACCAGCCGGCGCTGCCGCTCTACACCCAGGCTGACGCGCGTCTGGCATTGCAGCTCTTCCGGCCGATCGAGTTCGGAGCGTGGCATGCAGTCACGGACGGCATCAGGGTGCGCTATCATCGCGCCGGCCACATCCTCGGCGCGGCGTCGATCGAGATCGACTGGAAGGGGCGGACAATCCTCTTCTCAGGCGACATCGGCCGTTACGGCGATTCGGTGATGAAAGATCCCGAGCCGCCCGCGCGCGCCGACTATGTCCTGGTGGAATCGACCTATGGCGATCGGCGCCACGAGCAGGTCGATCCGACAAAGACGCTTGGAGATCATGTCGAACGATGCGTCGAGAGAGGAGGGACGGTGGTGATCCCGGCCTTCGCCGTGGGACGGGTCCAGTCGCTTCTCTATCATTTCTCGCGTCTGCGCGCGCAGGGACGCCTCCGCGACATCCCGATCTTCCTCGACAGCCCGATGGCGATCAACGCGAGCGGGCTGATGTGCGATTTCATGGACGAGCATCGCCTGGCCCGCGCCGAGTGCGAAGCGGCGTGCAGCGTCGCGCACTATGTGCGCGAAGTGGAGGAATCCAAGGAACTCACCGCCAACCCCGCCCCAAAGGTCATCATCTCGGCCAGCGGAATGGCAACGGGCGGCCGCGTGCTCCACCATCTCAAGCGCTTCGCGCCGGATGGGAAGAACCTCATCCTCTTCTCGGGCTTCCAGGCGGCGGGCACCCGCGGCGCCGCCATGATCGGCGGCGCCCGGACGATCAAGATCCACGGCGAGTATATCCCGGTCGAAGCCGAGGTCGCCAACCTGACGATGCTCTCGGCGCATGCCGACAGCGACGAGCTCATGCGCTGGCTCGGCTCGCTGCACGAGGCCCCGCGCCACGTCTATGTCACCCATGGCGAGCCGACCGGCGCCCACGTCCTGGCGAAGCGTGTCTCGGAGGAACTGGGCTGGGCATGCAGCGTACCGGCGCTGGGTAGCTGGGGCATGCTCGCGTGAAGCCCGGGATCATCGAGAACGCCGAAGCAGAGTCTGTCGCGACGACGCTGCGGGCACGCCGCATCGGCCTGTCGGGTGCCGGTAGCGATCTGATCGCGGTCATGCGCCACGACTGTCCCGTCTGCCGCTCGGAAGGTCTTGCGTCCCGCGCGCAGGTCGCGCTGCGCGCCGGCGGGCGGGAAATCGTCGTCTCGCTGCTGCACAGTTCCGCGGAGACTCCAGCGCCCGGCGAGATCGGCCTCTCGGAATCCGCATGGCAGCGGCTCGGCGTCAGCGAGGGCGATCCGGTCGAGATCGCGCACGCCCAGCCTCTCGCCTCGCTCGCCGAAGTGCGTCGGCGTATCTATGGCAATCGTCTCAGTGACGGGGCTTTTTCAGCGATCATCACCGACATCGCCGAGCGACGCTATAGCGATGTCCATCTCTCGGCATTCGTCACGGCCTGCTCAGCGGTCCCGCTCGATACGGACGAAACGATCAGCCTGACCAGGGCGATGGTCGATGTCGGCGAGCGATTGCAGTGGCCCGGAACGGTCATCGTCGACAAGCATAGCGTCGGTGGATTGCCGGGCAATCGCACCACGCCGATCATCGTCTCGATCATGGCCGCGGAGGGCCTGATCATGCCCAAGACATCGTCGCGGGCGATCACCTCGCCGGCCGGCACGGCGGACACGATGGAGGTGCTGGCACCTGTCGACCTCGACGTTTCCGCAATCCGCAAGGTGGTCGAGCGCGAAGGCGGCTGCATCGCCTGGGGCGGCGCCGTCAACCTCAGCCCTGCCGACGATGTGATCATCGGCGTGGAACGGGTGCTCGATATCGATGCCGTCGGGCAGATGGTCGCCTCGGTGCTGTCCAAGAAAATCGCGGCCGGTGCGACCCATCTGGTCATCGACATCCCGGTCGGGCCGACCGCCAAGGTACGCGGAGCCGATGCCGCCGACACGCTCGAGCGGGCGCTGAGCTCTGTCGCCCAAGCCTTCGGGCTTCGCACGCGCGTGATGCGCGGCCCCGGCGCCGAGCCGATCGGACGGGGCATCGGTCCGGCGCTCGAGGCGCAGGATATCCTTGCCGTGCTCCAGGGGCAGCCGGGCGCCGAGGATCTCGCCCACCGGGCCTGCGAGCTGGCGGGAGGACTGCTTGAGCTCGCGGACGCAGCCCCGGCCGGCGAAGGCTATGCGCGTGCGCGGGCGTGCCTCGAAAGCGGCCGGGCCTGGGCCAAGTTCCAACGTATCTGCGAAGCGCAGGGCGGCATGCGGGCTCCACCGGTCGCCCGGTTCCAACAGGATATGATCGCTCCCTATAGCGGCCGCCTGGTGAGTATCGACAATCGCAAGCTCGCGACGGTCGCGAAGCTTGCCGGCGCGCCGATGGCCAAGGCCGCCGGCGTCGCGCTGCAGTGTCGGCTGAACCAGATGGTGGATGCCGGGGCTCCCTTGTGCACCATTCATGCCGAGAGCCCGGGCGAGCTCGATTATGCGGCGGCCTATGCGGTGAGCGACGGGCCGATCTTCGGGATTGAAGCGCTATGAACCGTCCCGTGCTGTTCGCGCTGCCTGGCAGCGAGGCCCTGGCACAGCCGCTATCCGCCGCGCTCGATGCAGAGGTCGGCACGATCGAGCATCGTCAGTTTCCTGACGGGGAAACCTATCTCAGGGTCGTAAGCGACGTCAGCGACCGCGAGGTCATCCTGCTGTCGAGTCTCGATCATCCGGACGCCAAGCTGTTGCCGCTGCTGTTCGCAGCCGACACCGCGCGCGATCTGGGCGCTCGCAGGATCGGGCTCGTCGCCCCCTACCTCGCTTACATGCGCCAGGACATACGCTTCCATGCCGGCGAGGCGGTGACGTCGCGAACCTTTGCCGCGATTCTGTCCCGCCATCTCGACTGGCTGGTGACGGTCGATCCGCATCTCCATCGCTATCATGCGTTGTCGGAAATCTACCGCATCCCGACCCAGGTTGTTCATGCCGCGCCACTTCTGGCCTCGTGGATCAAGCGCAATGTCGCTCGTCCGCTGATCATCGGTCCGGACCTGGAAAGCGAACAGTGGGTCTCGCAGGTGGCGGCCGATGCCGATGCTCCGTTTCTCGTGTGCGAGAAAATCCGGTCCGGCGACCGTGACGTCACCATCTCGATTCCGAATGCCCCAGCGTTTCTCGATCGCCAGCCGGTGCTGGTCGACGATATCGCCTCATCCGGCCGGACCCTCGCCGAGGCGGCGCGCCAGCTGGTCGGCATGGGGTTCGCGCGACCGGATTGCGTGGTCGTGCATCCGCTTTTCGCCGGCGATGCAGCGCAAGTCCTGGGTGGGCTCGTCGAGAGGATCGTCAGCACGAACGCTGTTGCGCATACCTCTAATGATATCGACGTGATGCCGGCGATTGCGGAGGCCGTTCGTCACGGAATTTGAACGGTGCGCTGCGCGTCAGTTCTTCAGTACTCAATGCTCAATGCACGATGAAAACGAACGCCCGGCAAACGCCGGGCGCATTCCCATCCATTGACCCTACACGAGCCCGAACCAATCTTCCGGGAACTTCGCTTTCGGAGAAAGTCGCGGCAGGAAAGGAGGATATGTCATGTCGCACACACGCTCTTTCCTTGATCCCTTCATCGTTGCTCGGACCCGCAGCTTGAGCCCGAAGTGAAGCCCGCCATCCTTGCATCCTGGGCGTCCGATCGCTCCGCCGTCGAGGGCCAACCGGCCCTCCGTCGCCCGCCAGCATCCCGGTGCCGGTCGACGATGTGATGGCAGCGCTGCGCTGGCTCGATCGCGCTGAGCGCGGCGCGGGCCTGGCATCCTTGGTTCGTCAGGAACAACCCGGTATCGGTGCCATCCTCGCCGGGAATATCGAAACTGCGACACGGAAGGCGGGCGATCTCTGCGATGATCAGCCTTCGATCTCAAAACCCTATGATCACCGGTTCGTGCTGAATCGGATTCGCCGTGCCGTAGCGGCGCGCGAGCGGAGCTGCGATCCGCCCCGGACATCGGCGTTACGGCGCGCTGCTGACACAGAATAGCGATTATCAGCTTCTTGCCATGACAACATGACGCGTCGAGCTTAGGAGCAACCAGCGCGCTCATCCCCCAAGAGGCGTGCCCACTCCCGGCGGCAGCGTCTTGCGGCGCCTTGCCGCCGGGAGACCAGAGGGAGCGCCGCCCCGTTCGCAAGAGCGGTCATCTCGCAAAGTTCGGCACATGATGCCGGGTCGCTTACCCCCCTCTCGCCGAGCACCTGCCTTGCCTGTTGTGATGCGGCGGTATTTCGGCCTTGACCTTGGACCATGGTCCTACCCGTAGAAGGTCTCCCCTTTGAAGCTGTGCCCGCTGGGGTGCGCAGCAATGCCAACACGTCCGGGGGGCCATGGAGAGCAAGCGCGTCGTTCATGTCATTGATGACGAAGAAACAATCAGGAAAGCTGTAGGATTCACATTAAGGACAGCGGGATTTGCCGTCGAGACCTATGGCTCGGGAGTCGACTTTCTGAAAATTGCAGATGAAGCTGAAAGAGGTAGCATCGTTCTCGACATGCACATGCCGGACATGAACGGTCTACAGGTTCAGGCAGCGCTGACGCAGATGGATATAAGCATGCCAGTCGTGATGCTGACCGGCAACGGAGACATTGCGCTTGCTGTCCAAGCGATGAAGGCGGGTGCTGTCGATTTCCTGGCCAAACCTATCGAACGGCCGCTGCTGCTCGATGCGATAGACCGAGCGTTCGCGCGCATCGACACGGCCGAGGGGCGCGCTCTCGAAGAAGCCGAGGCATGCCGACAGGTCGATCTACTGACACCGCGCGAACGGGATGTTCTCGAAGGCCTTGCGCAAGGCCTTCCGAACAAGACCATCGCCTATGATCTGGGCATTTCTTCACGGACGGTCGAAGTCCATCGCGCGAGCATCATGTCCAAGCTTGGAGTCCGTACCCTTGCCGAAACCTTGCGGATCGCCTTTGCGGCTGGAATGGGAAGGCCGCTGTAGGTAAAGGCGGCCAGGGCTGCTGCGGTTGAATCTCTGCGTGTCACCTGATGGCGCGGACATAGTGCCTGCTGGGATGCATCGACGGTGTTCATCAGCTTTTGGCGGAATTTTCGTGAGCCCAGGCGAAGGGTCGCGCTTGATTGCTATCGCGAAAGGAGATGAAACTCTTCCAACAGCTGGGCGATCTCTGTGCCTTCAAGCTTCGTCATCAACAGCTTGCGCAGGAAGGACGGGCCGGGAATGTCGATCCCTTTGCCATCCCTGAGCGGCCCGATTGCGGCCAGAAGCGTGCGGATATCATAGGTTGAGTTGAACACTTCGGGCACGCCGCGTTCGACCTTCATCAGCGTGTAGACGGCCTCCATCGGCGTGCGCACCGAATATTCCGTCGTGAAGATACAATCACGCTGCTTCGACTCGGCAAACTGGCCGACAAAGGCGAAGTTGACCGCGCCCTCGGGCACCACGTCCGGCCGGTCGCCGGCCTGGCGCGGCATGAAGAAGGCGGTGATGTAGGGCATCATCACCGGCACGGTCTTCGCCCCCGTCGCGGCGAGGCCGGGGATGTCCTCGACCGGCACGCCGAGATGATAAAGCCATTCCTGCGTGATCTCCTCGCCCGTACAGTCCTGCATCGGCTTCTTCACATAGTCGCCGGGTCGGTCGACGAACAAGGCATAGAACCAGGCGACGATCTGGTCCTTCGGCTGTTTCCTGAAGTGGGGTTGCCGGCTCACCGTCCAGCTCAGCAGCCAGCTCGAGTCCTTGACCGTGATGATGCCGCCGGTCACCACCGTGCCGCTGAACGGATCGCGCTTGGCAATCTTGCGAATGTACGCCGGAATGCGCGCGTCGAGCGTGGTGATGGTCGCCGACGCCCATTTGGTTTCCGGGATATGGGATCCAAACACGTCGGGACGACCAAAGGCCGGGTCCTTGGCCGCGATCCGGCGCCACAGGTCCCAGGCCGGCGCCGGCCCCTCATTCAGCCTGGCCGGTGTATGATGATCGCCATTGTCGGAATTTTCGGTCAGCGATCCGATAGTGATGAAGACGAGATCATCGGCGCCGAGATCGACGCCGCCTTCGACGCCGTTTTCGATCCAGGCAATCCGGGTCGCCTGCTTGCGGCCGGGCTGGATGTCGAAATCGACGTCGGTGACCTCGACGCCGTAGCGAAATCTCACACCGCGATCCTGCAACCATTTGACCAACGGCAGGACCATCGATTCATATTGGTTGTAGCGGTTGAACTTGAGCGAGGAAAAATCCGCCAGACTGCCGATATGGTGGATGAAGCGATGCAGATAGAGCTTCATCTCGAGCGCGGAATGCCATTCCTCGAAGGCGAACATGGTGCGCCAGTAGAGCCAGAAGTTGCTCCTGAGGAAATCATCGCCGAAGACTTCGTTGATCCGCTTGTTCTCCATCTCCTCCCGCGTCGCGAGGAAGACGGAGATCAGATCTCTTCGCGCGCGATCGCCGAGTGTCAGCAAAGCCTTGTCGGGCACATCCTGGCCCTGGTTCTGCGTGACGCGCTGCAGCGAGAAATTCGGATCGTCCTTGTTGAGCCGGTAGAATTCGTCGAGCACACTCGCATCCTCGATCTCCAGCGACGGGATCGAGCGATAGAGATCCCAGAGGCATTCGAAATGCTCCTCCATCTCGCGCCCTCCGCGGATGACGAACCCCTTTTCGGGGACGTCGAGGCCGTCGAGCGCGCCGCCGGGAATATGCAACTCCTCAAGGATGGTAATATGCTCGCCGGCGACGCCGCCGTCGCGGATCAGGAACGCCGCGCCTGCCAGTCCCGCAAGACCCGAGCCGACGAACCAGGCCGTCTTCCTGTCAGCGCCCTCAGGTTTGCGGGGCCGCACGAAAGCTTCGTAGTTCCCGCTACTATAGTGCATGCTCAACTCCATCCTTGATCCCGACGACAATGGCGGTTCTGCGGTTTCTTGCTGAACAGCAGAAATGCCTGCCCTGCATTCATTCTCGCCGATGTCGCCCGCCGCTCAGTTCGACGACTTCACTGGTGATCTGATCCTGACGCGTGAGGCGCTCCTCGAGGCGCAGGGCCTCGCCCTTGCGATCGATGTGGCTGCGGGCGGTCGCCATGGTGCGCAGCCGTGCCTCATTCTCGGCGACGA
The DNA here is from genome assembly GCF_029870595.1 of Sphingomonas sp. CBMAI 2297. Lineage (GTDB taxonomy): Bacteria > Pseudomonadota > Alphaproteobacteria > Sphingomonadales > Sphingomonadaceae > Sphingomonas. Next base: position 55,650 of record NZ_JAPDIR010000008.1, on the reverse strand, counting down.
ACGTCTCGACCGCAGCCGCGCAGATGTGGGCGAAGACATATTCCGCGGTCAGGTCGCCGATAAGGTCCGCCGCGTTGATATTGACGAGCGGCGGCAAATCCGCCGTGGACGCGGGGAAAGTGTCGAGGTCGAGCGGCAGGAGGCTCGCGCGCACGATCGAGACGCCCTTGCCGCTGCTCCAGACCGGATAAGCCATGGTGATGGGCACCGCGCCGACCTCGTCCAGATAGTCGTACAGCGCGTCGATGATGCTTGTCGCGAGTGCGGGCAGCGCATCGGCCTTGCTCGGCATGCTCGCGCTCCATGCGATGCGCAGACCGCGCTCGGCCGCAAGCGTGGCCGTGCGCGCGCCAATCAGAAGAATATGCCTGTCCTGCATGTCGGCCGCGGCGCCGTCGAGCAGCTGCTCCGGAAAGGCCCCGGCAAAGCCTTGCTCCGCACCGAACAGGATAAGGCCGCCTCTCGCACCACCGACCGCCCGCGCCGGAAAACGCGCCAGTGGCTCGTCAAGGCGGCGCGCCTGGCCAATGGCGGTGCGGGCGGTCTCCGCATAGCGTCGCACCGCAGGCAGCAGCGCGCGCGCCTGATGCGCCCGCTGCGCGGCGATGCCCTGCATGGCGTTGACCACCGCACCGAGCTGGCGGACGGTCTCGATCCGCTGGCCGATCTCGGCGAGGCGATCGCTCATGATGCAGAACCGGCCGGCTGGCTTTCGATCAGCGCTTTCACCGTCGTCATCAGAGCGGACCGCTGCGCGGTGTCGATCTGTCCAGTCCGCTCGATCTGCGCGCATAGATCGGGGACGTGATCGTCGATCCAGGCGGGCAGCCGCGTGCGGAGCGACGATATCTCCGAGACCGCCATGCCATCGAGCAACCCTTCGCCGAGCGCCACGACCAGCGCCACCTGGTCGACGACCCGTAGTGGACTCGACAGCGGTTGCACGAGCAAGGCGCGCAAGCGCTTGCCGCGTTCGATCTGGGCGCGGACACGCGGCTCGGGCTGCTCGCCGAAGCGGGTGAACATCTCGAGCTCGAGGAACTGCGCATAGTCGAGGCGCATGGTCCCGCTCGCGTCGCGCAGGACGCGAAGCTGCGTCTTGCCGCCGACCCGGCTCACGCTCGTGCCCACATCGATGGCGGGCTTGTGCCCCTGCGCGAACAGCTTCGCGTCGAGAATAATCTGACCGTCGGTGATCGAGATCAGATTGGTCGGGATATAGGCGCTGACGTTGCCGGCATCGGTCTCCGCGATCGGCAGAGCCGTGAGCGAACCGCCCCCCTTCTCCGTCGAGAGACGCGCCGCACGTTCGAGCAGGCGGGAATGGAGGAAAAAGACGTCGCCGGGATAGGCCTCGCGCCCGGGCGGCTGTCCGGTCAGCAGGGCGATCTCGCGATGGGTCGCGGCATGCTTGGTGAGATCGTCGAGCACCACCACCGCATGGCCGCCACCATCCCGAAAATACTCGGCCATCGTGAAGCCCGCGAACGGCGCGATCCATTGCAGCCCCGGCGCCGCGGCGGGGCTCGCCACGACGAAGATGGTGCGGTCCGGCGCGCCATGCCGCCGCACCTGGTCGACCACGCGCGCGACCGCCGAGCTTTTCTGGCCGATCGCGACATAGACGCAGATCATGTCGCTGGTGCGCTGGTTGATGATCGTGTCGACCGCGAGCGCCGTCTTGCCTGTGGCGCGGTCGCCGAGAATGAGTTCGCGCTGCCCCCGGCCGATGGCGAACATCGCATCGATTGCGAGCGTGCCGGTCTGCACCGGCTGGACGACGAGGTCGCGTTCGATGATCGCCGGCGCCGGCCGTTCGACAGGATCGAAGCGCTTGGCCCGGATCGGCGCGCCCCCATCGAGCGGACGGCCGAGCGGATCCACGACGCGGCCAAGCAATGCCTCGCCAACCGGCACGCGCACCACCTCGCCCGAGCCGGTTACGGTGTCTCCGGCCTCCACCTGGGCGGCATCGTCGAGCAGCACGCAGCCGATCCGGTCCCGGTCGAGCGTGTGGACGAACCCGGTCTGGCCGCGGACAAAATGCAGCAATTCGTCGAGGCGGGCGTCCGGAAGGCCCGAGACCATGGCAACGCCGTCGCCGATCGATTCCACCCGGCCAATTGCATCGACACGCGGCCCGAGATTGGCGCGCGCGATGCAGCTCTGGGCCTGCGTCAGCCAGTCTTCAGGCGATCCGGGCATGATCGTCCTCCTTGAGGCTCTCCACCATGGCGTCGAGATCGGCGCGCCAGCTGTTCCGCACGACGGCGTGCGGCGTGCGAAGCTCCGCGCCGGCGATGAGATCTGGATCGACCGCGAAGATCGGGGTCGCGGTATCCGGCAGGATTTCGCCAAGCGCGCGCGCTACCTGCGTCTGCAGATCGGCCGTCAGCGGCGCGGGCGTCGCGACGGTGACGGGCCCGGCGGCCGCCAGGCTGCGGCGATCCGCCTCGGAAAGGTCCCCGAGCCGCGCCTTGAGCGCGTCGACCATGGCCTGCACCGTCTGCTCGGGCGGGAGACGAGCGAGCAACGTGCCTGCCATCGAGGCGGCGAGGTTCGCTGCCTTTTCCCGCCACTGCGCCGCCACCCGCCCGCGTTCGGCATCGATCGCCGCATGGCCTTGCTCGACGACGGCGTCCGCCTCGAGCCTGGCCTGCGCGAGGAGGCGCTGGCGCTCCGCTTCGGCCTCGGTCCGGATCTCGGCGCGGCGAGCCGCCGCATCCGCGACGAAGCCGTCATTCTGCGTCTTGAGCGCCTGCGCTTCGGCCTGTGCCCGGTCCTTTGCCTCCCGCGCTTCGTCGAGCAGCGCCTGGGCCGATGCCTGGCGGGCAGCGATGGCATCCATCACCGGACGGAACAGGAAGCGTCCGAGCAGCCACACGAGGATGAGGACATTGACCGCCTGCAGCGCGAGCGTCCACCAGTCGATCCGCATGTCAGGCGAACGGGTTGGCGAAGAGCAGCAGCAGCGCGATCACGAGGCAGTAGATCGCCATCGTCTCGATCATCGCGAGGCCCACGAACAGCGTGCGCGAGACGGTGTTGGCGGCTTCGGGCTGGCGCGCGATCGCGTCCATCGCGGCGGCGACGGCCCTGCCCTGCCCGAGCGCCGGGGCGATTGCGCCGATCGAGATCGCGAAAGCGGCGCCGAGGATGCTGGCGAGATGGATCCAGTTCATGCGGGGGACTCCTGTTTGGATGGCGGGCGGGCGCCGTTCTCGCTGATAGCGCTCCCGATAAAGACCATGGCGAGCGCGCCGAAAATGTAGGCCTGGACCGCGCCGGTCAGCATTTCGAGCGCCATGAGCGGGATCGGGACGAGCAGCCCGGCGAGGCTCAGCACGACGCCGATCATGAAGACGCCGCTCATGACGTTGCCGAACAGGCGCACCATCAGCGAGAAGCTGCGGGTGAAGAGCTCGACGATATTGAGCGGGGCGAGCAGGATCGAGGGGCGCGCGAAGGTCGCGAGATAGGCCCTGGGCCCGAGCGCGCGGACGCCGAACCAGAGCGTTGCGCCGAAGACGATCAGCGCAAGCGCCGCGTCGGTTTCGAGGGTCGCGGTCGGCGGCTCGACGCCGGGGATCAGCGACGACCAGTTGGCGACCAGCAGGAACAGGAACAGCGTGCCGATCAGCGGCAGATAACGCCGCGGCTCCGCCTCCATCGTCTCGCGGATCTGGCCGGCGATGGTCTCGACGACCAGCTCGAGCGCCGCTTGGGCTCGGGTTGGGCGGAACGCAAGGCGGCGGGTCAGCAACCAGCTTCCGATTGTAAGGAAGGCCATGATGCCCCAGGTCGTGGCGACCGGCTGGCTGATCGGCACCGGACCGATCGCGAACAGCACATGGCTTTCAAGTGGTGACGCGAATTTCATCGGGCGCCTCCGAGCCGGTGGAGCATGATCTGGCGCCCGCCCATGAAGCCGGTTGTAGCGGCAAGAAGCGCCGGCCACCCTTGCCGGCTGGCGATGACGAGAACCAGAATAGTGACGGCGAGACGCCCGAGCCTGAGCAGGATCGCGCGCGATGCCGGGCCGCCATGGGTGACGAGGTCGGCTTCTCTGGCGATGGCCGCGAAATGGGCGAGGCCGACCGCAAATCCGAGGGCCAGGAACAGGATGGGGGAGAGCTGGCTCATTGCCGGTGCATCCAGCGCCAGCCCGACCAGCAGCCGAGGGCGAGCCCGACGAGCAGGAGCGGCGCGGTCCAGAAGATGCCGCTATCCAGCCGGTGGTCGAGCCAGCGGCCGATCGCGAGACCGACCAGCGCGGGCAGGACGATCTGCCAGCCGAGCACGCCGATCTGGCCGAGATTGCGGGCGACGGAAGGAAGCCGCTGCGCAAGCCGCCGCCGTTCCGCGCGGGTCCGGATGGCTTCGACGATCGGCTGCTCGGGCTTGTCCGCGGTCACAGACCAAGCTCCCGGCCACCACCCTGCAGGGCCTCGACCATATGGCGGATCGCCTGCATCCTGAGCTTCGCCGACGCGGTCCGTTCGGATCGTTCGCCCTCGTCGCGCTCGCGGTAGCGCGCGAGCACGTCATGCTCGAGCGTTCCGAGGTCATCGCCGACATGGCCTTCGCGCGTCGCGACCGCGACCTCCGTGCCGTGGCTCACGGTCAGAATGCCGTTGCGCACCGCGCAATAGCCGGGAGCGCCATCGAGGCCCCGCCAGGAGACGATCGAGACGCCAAGCGCGGTCAGGAAATCGGCGTGGCCCGACAGGATGCCGAAACTGCCGCTGGCATCCTCGGCGCGAACCGACCTGACGTCCGTGTCGACGAGGATCGCGGTCGGATCGGTGATCCGCAGCTTCATGCGCCCTCCCCCACGCGAGAGCGTGCCTCTTCAATATCGCCCACCATGTAGAAGGCGCTCTCGGGCCAGTCGTCGGTCTCGCCGGCCAGGATGGCCGCGACGCCCTGCAGCGTATCGGCCAGCGCCACAGAACGGCCGGCTTGCCCGGTGAAGGCCTGGGTCACCATGAAGGGCTGGGTCAGGAAGCGCTGCAGCCGCCGCGCCCTGCCGACGATCAGCCGATCCTCGCGGCCCAACTCCTCGATACCGAGCAGCGAGATGATGTCCTGAAGCTCGCGATAATGCGCGATCGTCTCCCGGACCTGCTGGGCGAGCGCGTAATGATGATCGCCCACGACCTGCGGATCGAGCAGGATCGACGACGATCCCAGCGGATCGACCGCGGGATAGATGCCTTCGGCCGCCATGGCGCGCGAGAGCAGAATGGAACTGTCGAGATGGGCGGAGATGGCGGTGACCGCAGGGTCGGTGAAATCGTCGGCGGGCACATAGACCGCCTCGATCGCGGTCACCGCCGCCCCATGCACCGAGGCGATGCGCTCCTGCAGCGCGGCCACTTCGCTGGCCAGCGTCGGCTGGTAGCCGACGCGTGAAGGCATGCGTCCGAGCAGGCCGGAGACTTCGCTGCCGGCCTGGACGAAGCGGAACACATTATCCATGAGCAGCAGGACATTGCGCTTCTGCTCGTCGCGGAAATATTCGGCGATGGTGAGCGCGGTCAGCCCTACCCGCCAGCGCGCGCCCGGCGGCTCGTTCATCTGCCCGAAAACGAGCACGGTCTTGTCGATCACGCCCGAGCCGCGCATGTCCGTGAGCAGCTCATGGCCCTCGCGCGATCGCTCGCCGATGCCGGCAAAGACGGAAACACCTTCATAGCGCGCGACCATCGCGTTGATGAGTTCCATCACCAGCACGGTCTTCCCCACCCCCGCGCCCCCGAACATTGCCGCCTTGCCACCCTGGGCGAGCGGCGCGAGCAGATCGATGACCTTGATGCCAGTCTCGAACATCGCCGTCGCCGCGTTCTGGTCTTCGAGCGGCGGGGGGGCGCGGTGAATGGGCCTCAATGGGACATCCGGCCCAAGCGGCGCGCCGCCGTCACCCACCTGCCCGGTCGGCGTAAGGAGCCGCCCCAGAACCTTGTCTCCGACCGGGACCGCGATGGGGGCGCCCAAGGCCATCACGCCGACATTCCGAGCGAGACCGGAGGTCGGCTGAAGCGCGACGGCGCGGACGGTGCGGTCATCGATATGGCTCTGCACTTCCGCGACCAGCGGGCCTGACGACGCATCGACGCGCAGCGCTTCATTGACCGCGGGCAGCGGCCCTTCGTCGAACTCGACGTCGAGGACGGGACCGCGCAGCGCCGCAATCCGGCCGAGCCTGGCTATGGACGGTATCACGCCCATGCCGGTTGCCGGGTCAGACCATAATCATGCCCGACCGTGCCGCGATCATGACGGGACGGGTAGAAGTCGCTGCCCGCGGGCACGACATGGACGACAAGCCAAAAGTGCATTGGCTGAGCGTCGCAGGCAAGCCGCAGATTCGGCATACGTAGAGTTACCGATTCTCTCTGATTCAGCCTCGCCGAATAACGGCGGCGCGACGCGATGGGCCTCAGGCCAGGGCGCTATGCCCGATATGCCAGAGCTCAAACGCGAAGAGAAAGGTTCACCGTTTCATGCCCTATCCCGTTGATCAACTCGCCGCGCTCGCCAAAGCGAATGTCGGCCTGATGCTGAAGCTCGCCGAAGTCGCCCGGAAAGGTGGCGAAGAGTCGCTCGAGGTCGGCAACCGCGCCGCCGGCCGCTTCGCCGAAGAGGCGCGTGCCTCGATTGCGGGCGCGACGGACAAGACGTCGGACGCCGGCGCGGTCAGCCCGGCCGGACCGCGGGCACTGTTCGAGGACATGGCCACGGTCCGCGAGCATATGATTGCCGGCACAAGATCGGCGTTCGAGGAATGGCAGCAGGCCTGGCAGGCCGTCGCGAGCGCTCCGACGGCTCCCGGGGCGCTGGATGCCTTTGCTGCCATTGTCGGACCATGGTTCGGGCAGAAAAGCCCGGGCGACGGCGAGAAGCAGGCCACAAGCGACAAATAGGATAGCCCCCGATCGCGGCGAGCCGCCCTAGCAGAGCAGGTGCTGACCGCCATCGACCGGAATGATCATGCCGGTGATATGGCGGCCGGCATCGCTCACCAGAAAGGCGGCGAGCCCTCCGACATCCTCGATGGTCACGAGCTGGTGCTGCGGGACCGTCGCCGCGGCCCGTTCGAGCAGCTCGTCGAAGCGGTCGATGCCGCTGGCAGCGCGGGTCGCGATCGGGCCTGGCGAGATCGCATGGGCGCGAATGCCCTTGGGGCCAAGCTCAGCCGCGACATAGCGGGTCGCGCTTTCGAGGGCCGCTTTGACCGGCCCCATCAGGTTGTAGTGCTCGACCACCCGCTCCGACCCGTAGAAGGTGACGCACAGCAGGCAGCCGCCATCCGACATCAGCGGCTCGGCGAGACGCGCCATGCGCAGGAAGCTGTGGCACGAGACGTCCATCGCCAGCGCGAAGCCTTCGGCCGAGCTGTCGACGACGCGGCCGTGCAAATCCTCCTTCGGCGCGAAAGCGATCGAGTGAAGCAGGAAATCGAGGCCGCCCCATTCGGACTTCACCCGCTCGAACAGGGCCTCCAGTTCGCCCGGCACCCGGACATCGCACGCGGCGAGCCATTCGACTCCCAGGGTCTCCGCGACGGGCGCCACGAACGGCTCGGCCTTTCCGTTGAGATAGGTCGCCGCCAGTCTCGCGCCACAGTCGTGAAAGGCCTGGGCGCAACCCGCCGCGATGCTATGCGCGTTGGCGATACCGATCACCAGGCCGCGCTTGCCAGTAAGATCGACGAGAGGTTTCATGCTTTCGGCTCCTCACGCAGAAGATCGGCGGTGTGGATAGCGATCATCCTTTCCTCATCGGTCGGGATGACGCGGACGGCGACACGGCTGGACGGCGCGCTGATGACTGCATCTCCTCGGAGGTTCGCGTCCGCGTCGAGGTCCACGCCGAGCCAGCCGAGCCGACCGGCGACGCGGGCGCGAATTTCAGGCGAATTCTCGCCGATCCCGGCAGTGAACACGAATGTGTCGAGACCCCCGAGCGAGGACGCGAGAGCGCCGGCCTGGCGCGCGATCTGCCAGACGAAGAGCTCGATCGCTTCCCCAGCGGCGGGCGTTTCGCTGCCGAGAAGCGCGCGCATGTCGCTGGAGATGCCGGACACGCCCAAAAGGCCGGACTCGCTGTAGAGGAGATGCTCGACTTCGCGCGCCGTCATGCCCTTCTGCTGAAAAAGATAGAGCACCGCGCCCGGGTCGAGCGCGCCGCAGCGCGTGCCCATCACCAGCCCGTCGAGCGCGGTGAACCCCATCGTCGTGTCGATGCTGCGCCCCCCGGCCATCGCGCAAAGGCTGGCCCCGTTGCCGAGATGCGCGGCGATCGTGCGGCCACCGCCTGTATCGGGATCGATCGAACGCAGCTGCCGCGCGATATATTCGTAGGAGATGCCGTGAAAACCGTAGCGCCGCATGCCCTCTTCGCCAAGCGCGCGCGGCAGCGCGAGGCGCGTCGCGATCGGGGGCTGGCCATGATGGAAGCCGGTGTCGAAGCAGGCGACTTGCAGCACAGCGGGGCGCAGCCTGGAGACGGCGCGGACCGCGGCGAGATTATGGGGCTGATGCAATGGCGCCAGTGGGCAAAGCGCCTCGAGCGCGGCGAGGAGTGGCGCGTCGACCCGCGCCGGCGCTGAATAGTCGGTGCCGCCATGAACGATCCGATGGCCGACCGCGATCAGATCGTCGCCGACCGAGGCTTCGATCTCCCGCAGCAAATCCTCGAGCAGCGTCTCGTGCGTGATCGTGCCGTCTTTCGTCCAGCGCCGCTCGGCAAGGACATCCCCCTTCGCATCGCGCGCGATCAGGTGCGGCTCAAGGCCGATATTCTCGATCTTGCCGCTCGCCAGCAAAGAGGGCTCATCAGTGCCCGGCTCGGCGTAGAGCGCGAACTTAAGGCTCGACGAACCGGCGTTGAGGCACAGGATTTCAGCCATCGCGGCGCTGTCCCGCAACGCCGGGAGCCGCCTTGGTCGCAGCCCGCGCCAGCAGCACCGCGAGCGCGCAGGAGGCGAGGCGCGTGCGCACGCTGTCTGCCCGGCTGGTGAGGATGATCGGAACGCGCGCGCCGAGCACCACGCCTGCGGCATCGGCGCCGCCCAGGAAGGTCAGCTGCTTTGCGAGCATGTTGCCGGCCTCCAGATCGGGCACCAGCAGGATGTCCGCCTGGCCGGCGACCGGCGAGACGATACTTTTCTCGCGCACGGCCGCCTCGCTGATCGCATTATCGAGGGCGAGCGGGCCATCGAGCAGCGCGCCTTCGATCTGGCCCCGGTCCGCCATCTTGCAGAGCGCCGCGGCATCCAATGTGGTGCGCATTTTCGGATTGACCGTTTCGACGGCGGCGAGGATCGCGACCCTGGGCTGTTCGATCCTGATCACATGGGCAAGGTCGATCGCGTTGCGCGCGATGTCGGCCTTATCCTCAAGCGTCGGCTCGATGTTGATCGCGGCGTCGGTGATGATGAGCGGGCGCGGATAGCCGGGCACGTCCATCACATAGGCGTGGCTGATCCTGCGTTCGGTCCGAAGGCCCGTGTCGGACGATACGACCGCGCCCATGAGCTCGTCAGTATGAAGCGAGCCCTTCATCAGCAGCGCGGCTTCGCCGGCCCGCACGCGCGCGACGGCTTCGGCGGCGGCGGCGTGGCTGTGCGGGACGTCGATCACCCGGAAGGCCGCAATATCGACACCGGCGTCCTTCGCCGCATTCGTCATACGCGCCGCAGGGCCGATGAGAATCGGAACGACGATGCCGGCGTCGGCGGCCTCAGCCACTGCGCGCATGGCGTCGGCGCTGCACGGATGGACCACGGCCGTGACGCACGCAGATCCGTCCTTGGCGCGCGCCATCAACTGGCGGAAGCGGTCGTGGCTGGCGATCCGCACGTCGGGAAGCGGCATGCGGGGCCGGCTGACTTTCTCGGTGGGCGCCTTGACCTCGGCCTGGCCGCTGATGACGGTCTCGCCCTTCTGGTTCACGCAGGTGCAGTCGAGAACGATGACATGATGCTCGGCGCGCTTCTGCGCGACGGTGACGCAGGCCGTGATGGTGTCGCCGACGCCCACCGGGCGGGTGAAGCGAAGCGATTGGCCGAGATAGATCGCACCGGGCCCTGGCAGCTCGGTTCCCAGGATCGCCGAGATGAGCCCCGCGCCCCACATGCCATGAGCGATGACCCTGTGGAACATGTCCGTTTCGGCATAGACAGGGTCGAGATGCGCCGGATTCACGTCGCCTGACACCGCCGCGAAGAGCTGGATGTCGTCGGCGGTCAGCGTGCGGGTGAGGCTGGCCGTGTCGCCGACGGCGATCTCGTCGAACGTGCGGTTCTCGATGAGGTTGGCGGCGGCCATGGCTCAGCGCTCCAGCACGTAGCGCCCGGGGGCATCACCGAGCGGCGGATAGTTCCGTTCGGGCGCGCCCATCGCCGGTGGGGCCGCCGCCTCGCCCGAGTGCGATCCAAGCCATGAACTCCATTCCGGCCACCACGACCCTTCGCGCAGCTCGGCCCGCTCCAGCCAGGCATCGGGACCTGGCGCCGGGCCATCCTGCATCCGTGTCGCGATGCGATAATGGCGATGAGGATGCCCGGGCTCGGAGACGATCCCGGCATTGTGGCCACCGCTCGTCAGCACGAAGCGGATCTCCGCGCCCGTCAGCATGTGGAGCTTGTGGGTCGAGCGCCACGGCGCGACATGGTCGGTTTCCGTGCCCACCATGAAGATCGGCATGCGCAGCCCCGAGAGCGAGACCGGGTGGCCGCCGGCCTCGTAGCGCCCTTCGGACAGGTCATTGTCGAGGAACAGGCGCCGAAGATATTGCGCGTGCATGGCATAGGGCATGCGGGTGCCGTCGGCGTTCCATGCCATGAGGTCGGTCATCGGCTCGCGCTCGCCCATGAGATAGGTCGAGAGGATGCGCGACCAGAGCAGATCGTTGGACCGCAGCATCTGGAAGGCGCCGCCCATCTGGCTGCTGTCGAGAAAGCCGCGCGCCCACATCATCGCATCGATCAGGTTGATCTCCGCCTCGTCGATGAACAGACCAAGTTCGCCCGGCTCGCTGAACTCGGTCTGGGCGGCGAACAGCGTCACGCTCGCCAGACGCTCATCTTCATCGCGCGCCATCGCGGCCGCGGTGATGGCGAGCAGCGTGCCGCCGATACAATAGCCGGCCGCGTGGATCTTCTCGGTGCCGGTAATCACCTGGATGACATCCACGGCGGCCATCGGCCCAAGCAGGCGATAATCCTCCATGTCGAGATCGCGGTCGGCGCTGTCGGGATTGTGCCAGGAGATGCAGAACACGGTGTAGCCCTGCCCGACCAGCCAGCGGATGAGCGAATTTTCCGGCGACAGGTCGAGGATGTAATATTTCATGATCCATGCCGGCACGATCAGTATCGGCTCCGGACGCACCGTCTCGGTTGCGGGCGCATATTGGATCAGTTCCATGACCCTGTTGCGAAACACGACCTTGCCAGCCGTGGCTGCGACCTTCTCGCCGACCCGATAGGCCTCCGTGCCCGCTGCGGGCTCCCCGCGTACCAGGCGTTCCAGGTCGTCGCAAAAAAATCGCGCACCCTCGACAAGGCATTGTCCTCCGGTTTCGAGGATGCGCTGCTGGAGCACGGGGTTGGTCGGGATGAAATTGGTCGGTGAGACCATGTCGAGCATCTGGCGGGTCGCGAACTCGACGATCGCCTCGTGGTGGCTCGTCACGCCGCTCACGCCGGTGGTGGCGGCATGCCACCATTGCTGCTGGAGCAGGAAGGCTTGTTCGATCAGGTCGAACGGGTGGCGCTTCCAGGCGGCGTCGGCGAAGCGCCGATCCTGGGGCAGCGGATCGATCGCGGGCTCCGGATCGCTCCCGGATGCGCTGCGCATGGCATAGTCGGCAAGCCGCATCAGCTTGCGCCCGCTCTTGGCGGCAAGCTGGAGCTGCTTGCCCGGCGAGCAGAGCATATGTGCCCACCAGTCGGAATAGGATTGTGCCAGCGTGGCGGGCGACTGGCCGGACGTCAGCTGCGCGATGGCGGCGAAGCTCGATCGATCCAGCGTCGTGGCCAGACCGTCCAACGGGTCAGGGATATTGCTTCGACTCTGCACACTCTCGCTCCTGCTGCGGGGCAACAAGCCCTGAAGCGCGGGAAGCCTCTGCGCACTCCGTAGTCCTACGGAGGGATTGCCTCCCATATGCCAGCCCAAGAAGGCAGAGGGCAGTGAGTGCCAGCGCGAAGAAGCCGACGACAGCCCACAAGAAGTCGGAACTCAGCACGACATTGCTGTATAGAAAGCGGCCAAATACGACCAGGAGGCTCAGTGCGATCGCCCTGGCGGGCGGACTGCGAGGAAATATGTCGCGAGCCCCATCGTGAGAATGCCGAGTGCGACCAACACCGCGGCCGCCAGAACGGGTCTGGCCGGAGAGGCGGCCGGCCTTAACATTTTCTGTCGAGACTCAACTCAGTGATGATGGGACAATCCGGTCGTTCGTCGCCATGACAGCGCTCGGCGAGATCGACCAGGGTCTCGCGCAGGGTCGTCAGGGCCTCCGCCTTGCGCTGCAATTCCTCCGCCCGCGCCAACGCGACCCGCTTTACATCCGCGCTGCTGCGGCCCGTGTCGGCCCACAGGCCGAGCAGGGTCCGGATCTCCTCGATCGGGAAACCCAGATCTCGCGCATTGGCGATGAACCGAAGGCGATGGAGGTCACTCTCGCCATAGTCGCGATAGCCTGCACCCCGGCGCGGCGGCGCCGGGATGAGGCCAATCTTCTCATAATGGCGGATCATCCGCTCCGAGACCCCGCTTTGCTTCGACGCCTCCCCGATGTTCACAGCGCTTTCCGGTTGAGGCGCAGCGCGTTGGTGACCACGCTGACCGAGGAGAGCGCCATGGCGGCGGCCGCGATGATCGGCGAGAGGAGGATGCCGAACAGCGGATAGAGTGCGCCCGCCGCGACCGGCACGCCCGCGACATTGTAGATGAAAGCGAAGACGAGGTTCTGGCGGATGTTCGACATGGTCGCCTGGCTGAGCCGTCGCGCCCGGACGATGCCGGTAAGGTCGCCCTTGAGCAGGGTGACGCCTGCGCTCTCGATCGCGACGTCGGTGCCCGAGCCCATGGCGATGCCGACATCGGCGGCGGCTAGCGCGGGGGCGTCGTTGACACCATCGCCGGCCATGGCGACCACCCGTCCCTCGCGCTTGAACTTCGCGACCACGGCGCTCTTCTGATCGGGCAGCACCTCGGCCTCGACCTCGTCGATGCCCAGGCGCCGGGCGACCGCTTCCGCCGTGGTGCGGTTGTCGCCGGTCAGCATGACCACGCGAATGCCCTCCGCCTTGAGCGCGGCGAGCGCTTCGGGCGTCGTGGCCTTCACCGGATCGGCGATCGCGAAGGCGCCGCCGACCGTGCCGTCGACGCCGATGAAGATCGCGGTGGCGCCATCCCGGCGCAGTGCGTCGGCCTGGCTGGCGAGCGCCTCAGTCGCAACCCCTTCGTCGGCAAGGAACCGCGCATTGCCGAGGACGATGCGCCGCCCTTCGACCGTGCCGAGCGCGCCGCGCCCAGTCGGCGAGTCGAAGTCGATGACGTCGCTCGTGGCGATGCCGCGATCCTTCGCGGCCTCGACGATTGCCAACGCGAGCGGATGCTCGGAGGCCCGCTCGACCGAGGCGGCAAGCCGCAGCAGTTCGGCTTCGTCGAAGCCGGGCGCCGGCACGATCTGGGTGACGGCAGGCCGGCCTTCGGTGAGCGTGCCTGTCTTGTCGACGACGAGCGTGTCGACCTTTTCCATATGCTCGAGCGCTTCGGCGTTCTTGATAAGGACGCCGAGCCCGGCGCCGCGGCCGACGCCGACCATGATCGACATCGGCGTTGCGAGACCCAACGCGCAAGGACAAGCGATGATCAGCACGGCGACCGCCGCCACCAGCCCGTAGGCGAAGCGCGGCTCTGGGCCCCAGATACCCCAGGCGATGAACGCGACCACCGCGACCGCGATGACCACCGGCACGAACCAGCCCGACACCTGATCGGCCATGCGCTGGATCGGCGCGCGCGAGCGCTGCGCCTCGGCGACCATCTGGACGATCCGCGCGAGCATGGTGTCGCGTCCGACCTTGTCGGCGACGATCACCAGCGCTCCGGTCTGGTTGAGCGTGCCGCCGATCACCGTGTCGGCCTTGGCCTTGGTGACGGGCATGGACTCACCGGTGACCATCGACTCGTCGAGCGAGGAGCGGCCGTCCTCGACCACGCCGTCGACCGGCACCTTCTCGCCGGGCCGCACGCGCAGGCGGTCGCCGACCGCGACCAGATCGAGGCTGATTTCCTCTTCGTTGCCATCGGAACCGATGCGGCGCGCGGTCTTGGGCGCGAGATTGAGCAGCGCCTTGATCGCGCCCGAGGTTCGCTCACGCGCGCGCAGTTCGAGCACCTGGCCGAGCAGCACGAGGACAGTGATCACCGCCGCCGCCTCGAAATAGACCGCGACCATGCCGTCTTCACCGCGGAAGGCCGGCGGGAACACCTGAGGCGCGAGCGTCGCGACGACGCTGTAGATCCACGCGACTCCGGTGCCCATCGCGATCAGGGTGAACATGTTGAGGTTGCGGGTCTTGAGCGAGGCCCAGCCACGCTCGAAGAAGGGCCAGCCCGCCCAGAGCACGACGGGTGTCGCCAACACGAACTGGATCCATACCGAGATCGACATCGGTACGAGGCGATGGATCACGGGAAAGAGATGCGCGCCCATCTCGAGGATCAGCACCGGCAGGGCCAGCACCAGGCCGACCCAGAAGCGGCGCGTGAAATCGACCAGTTCGTGGCTGGGGCCGCTGTCGGCGGTTACTGTCGCGGGCTCGAGCGCCATGCCGCAGATCGGACAGGACCCGGGATGGTCCTGCCGGATCTCGGGATGCATAGGGCAGGTCCAGATCGTGCCTTCTGGCACCGCGACCGGCGGTGCCGGCGGGCCGAGATAGCGCTCGGGATCGGCGATGAATTTTGCCCGGCAGCCCGCGCTGCAGAAATGATAGCGTTCACCGCCATGCTCGGCTTGCTGCGCCGTGGTCGCCGGGTCGACGGTCATGCCGCAGACCGGGTCCTTGACGCCGGTCGCCGCTTTCGCGGCGCTGTGGCCGCCGCAGCAACCGCCGCCATGCGCCGCTCCATGTGTCTCGTTCATCGCCTTGCTCCTTTCGACGCCTGACGATCTAGGGTCTGACACCGTGTCAGGGTCAATACGTAATCGCCTAAGCGGACAAATCGGCGGGCCCGTTCGCCTGGCCGCCATCAGCCAAGGTCATTGGCAACCGTAAGGCCGTGGTCCTGCGCCGGTCGATGCGCCGTAAACAAGTCGATCGCGCCGGTGATGGTCAAAAGCCGAAACGTCTCGGCCACATGCCTGAAGCCGGCCGCCGCGATCAGGCCGGGGAGCACGCCGTCGGCATTGGGCCGGGTATCATCGATGCCATCGAGCCGCTGCACGGTCAGGCGGAAGGCAAGCCGCATGAAACCCTGCTGGCGGCCATAATCGGCGATCACCAGGCGCCCACCCGGGCGCAGCATGGCGAACATGGCGCGCAGGGTTGCCGCCTTCTCCCTGACCGGCATCTGATGCAGCACGAGACTCGACACGACAGCGTCGGCGGCACCCGGCGCCACGTCCCTGGCAAATCCCTGACGCCAGTCGATATCGGCCCGCCGCACAGCGGCCTTGTGCCGCGCGATGTCGAGCGCCTCGGCATCGGGATCGAGACCGATCACCTGCGTCCTGGGCTCGGCTTGCTTGAGCATCAGCGCGAAGCTGCCGGTGCCACAGCCGACGTCGACGACCGTCTCACCGGCTTTGGGCGCCAGGGCGGCAAGCATGGCGGCACGCCACCGCTTCTCCCGCGCCCACAGGCGGATCGCGCGATCATAGTCTTTCGTCGATCCAGTCCCGCGCGGCGGGGTGTACGATTGCATTGGCTTCTCCCAACGCGAGGCGTTCGAAACGATAAACTACATCGACATGGGTGGCGACAGTGTCCCCAGCCAGGCGACCAGCCCGAGAATGACGATCGCAAGACCGCCTTCGACGACGAGGCTCGCCCGCAACAGCGCCTGCGCCCGGGGCGCGTCCTCTTCCTCGATCGCCTGCGCCAGTGCCGGGGTCAGGCGGTAACGGTTGAGTGCGGCCAGGCCCAGCATGCCGGCGAAGAGCAGCAGCTTGGCGATGAGCAGCAGGCCGTAGGTCGA
Source organism: Sphingomonas sp. CBMAI 2297 (assembly GCF_029870595.1). GTDB lineage: Bacteria > Pseudomonadota > Alphaproteobacteria > Sphingomonadales > Sphingomonadaceae > Sphingomonas. Next base: position 39,421 of record NZ_JAPDIR010000008.1, on the reverse strand, counting down.
CTGCCCGAGAGACGCGATGTTGCCCGGGCCGACCAGGAACCAGCCGTTCACCGTCCCGGTCAGGATCAGCAGGGCGACGATGATCGTGCCGACGAGGGAGAAGCCCCGCAGCGCTTCCTCGGCGAGCATGACCCGGTCCATGTCTTCAGTGGCGAGATCATCGGTTGCGAGCCTGGTAAGAACCAGCGCAAGGAATGCGGCAAGCGCGCCGACCCAGGCGCCCGCGGCGAGCAGATGGATGAGATCGGCCCCCAGTTGCAGCCAGCCCGCCTCGCCTTCGCCGGCCGCGCCATGCCCGCTCCAGGCGAGGGTCGCGAGCGCGACCGCGCCTGCCAGAGTGGACGCGATAAAGACAGGACGGGATTGCCGGCGATAGAAGGGGATGCAGAGCAGAAGAACAAGAAGCGCGACAAGACGCGCCTTCAGCGCCGTTCCCATGGACGTGCCGTTGATGAGGTCTGCGACCATGGATAGATCAGGCTGGGTGAGCGGCAGGCCGGTCATGGCCGCAGCCTGCAACGCGAACCCCAGCGCCGACAGCAAGAGGGCGAGACAGGCGAGACAGGCCACCATTGCCGCCATCGGCATATGCCGCTGAACGATCCGGCCGCCGCCAGGCGCATAGAGCGCGAACAGCGGCAGGCCGAACAGCAGGCCGAGATCGACGTAGAGTGCCCAGCGGACGGCGACGAGTGCCACGTCGTTCATGGCTTCACTTGACGGTAAAGGCGAGATTTCCCTGGATGCGGTGCGTGTCGGTCGAGACGACGTGCCAGGCGACCTGATAGCTGCCTGCCATGAGCGGCTTGTCGAGCGCCAGCACGAGCGTCTTGCCGCCTTCGACGGCCGTCTTGAAGCCGGTAACCGCCATGCGGTGGTTGGGCATGCCGGGCATGCCGGTCATCACGATCTCGGCGCCCGACAGCTTCGGCATCAGACCTTCACTGAAGGTGAGCGTGATACGCGAAGGCGCCGAGACGCTGGCGTTCGCGGCGGGCGTCGAGGACACAAGCTTGGGATGCGCGTAGGCCGGAGCAGAAACACTCAGGCCGACGGCGGCGATAACTGCGAGAGGCGAAAAGAAACGCATTGGAACATTCTCCTGTAGATCCCATGAGACAATACGCAGCCCGAGCCCCCACCCCTCGCAATTATTCTTTTCAATCTACAGCAAGGGTTCCTGGACCATCGTGCGTATTGAAGGATGAAGACGGAGAAGCACCATGGATGAACTTGACCACCTGCTCTCGCGGTTGCGCGATGCGCCTCTCGATCCCAGGCTCGGCGGCCTGGAAAGCCGGGTCATGGCGGAAATAGCGCGCATCCGGGCCATACCAAGCCTTGGCGCTATGACGTTCGGCATCGCGGCCGCAACCGCGCTGTTCATCGGAATTGCCGGCTCGGCAGTTCCGACACGGTCTGCTGATGCCAAACCGCTATCGCCCTTCGATGCTCGGCTCGCGCTTGCGCCCTCGACGCTGCTGAGCTCGCAGTGATGCGCGACCGCCGCCGGCTCCTGCTCCTCGTCCTGGTGACCTTCGCCGCGGCGATCGCTGGCGTTGTCATTGGCCGCGTCTATGTGGTTCCAGTGCGCCCGGTCGAAAATGAGCTGCACGAGCTGCTCCATCGCGATCTGAAGCTGAATTCAGCGCAACACAGCCGACTCGAGACAATCGAGAAGAACTACGCGATCCGGCGTCAAGCGCTGGAGGCCGAATTGCGCGCCGACAATGCGCGTCTCGCGGAAGCGATCGAAGCGGAGCATGGCTATGGCCCGCAAGTCGCAACTGCGGTGGATCGCTCGCACCAGGCCATGGGCGCGCTGCAGAAAGAAACACTTGAGCATATCTTCGCGATGCGGGCCGTGCTGCGCCCGGATCAGACGGACAAATTCGACGACGCCGTGGTGAAAGCGCTGACGGCCAAATCCGAATGACCGCGTGCCTCCCCGACTGCTCGGACGGGGAGCTCGCGGCTCTGGCGCTTGGAGGCCGGCAAGCGGCCTATGGCGAGCTGGTCCGCCGGCATCAAGGTTGGGTTCACCGGCTCGTGCGCAGCCATGTCGGATCTATGGATGAGGCATTGGATGTCACCCAGGCGAGCTTCGTCGCGGCCTTTGCCGCACTCAACCGCTATGACGTAACCCGACCCTTCCAGGTCTGGATGTCCCGGATTGTCATCAACAAATGCCATGACTGGCGGCGTCGGCGAGCGGTTCGAAATTTCTTTGCCCTAGCCCTACCGCTCGGCGAGGCGGACGGCGTCGCCGACGACGCACCGCTGCCCGATCAGGCGATCGGGGCCGAACAGCAGCTCGCGCAAGCAATGAAAGCGATTGCTGCCCTGCCGTCTTCCCTCAAGGACACGCTTATTTTGCGTACGATCGACGAGAAATCGGAAGCTGAAACCGCCGAGATTCTCGGCATCTCCCAGAAGGCGGTCGAAACACGCCTCTACCGCGCCCGGGCGCGCCTCGCGGAAATTTTGAAGAAAGTTTGAGGGGCACGCGGGCGGGCTGCGTATTTCCAGTAGGCCCGCCCTCTTTCCGCAAGCTGAGACAAACCGAATGATTTCTGCTCTCGACCGCCGCCAGTTCCTTCGCGGCGCGGCCCTCGCCGGTGGCGGCGCCGCCTTGTCAGCCTGGCTGCCGGCCTGGGCGCAGACGATCTCGCCGGGGATGCGGCCGACGCTGCCGACCGTGTCGGGCGAAGACATCACGCTCACCATCGCCCGGCAGTCGATGAGCATCGATGGTCGCCAGTTCCGGGCAATCGGCGTCAACGGCACGGTCCCTGCGCCACTCATCCGGCTGCGCGAAGGCCAGCGCGTGCGGCTCAACGTCATCAATCAGCTGGAGGAGGACAGCTCGATCCACTGGCACGGGCTGATCCTGCCGGCCAATATGGACGGTGTGCCGGGCGTGTCTTTTCCGGGCATCAAGCCGGGCTCGAACTACCTCTACCAGTTCTCCGTCGTGCAAAGCGGCACCTACTGGTACCACAGCCATTCAGGCCTGCAGGAACAGGAAGGCCATTACGGCCCGATCATCATCGATCCCGCCGGTGCCGATCCGGTCGCCTATGACCGCGAGCATGTCATCGTGCTCGCCGATCACAGCGCGCTCTCGCCGCAGGCGATCTTCCGGCGCCTCAAGGTCAACCCCGGCCATTTCAATTTCCAGCGCCAGACCCTGGCCGGGCTCCTGTCGGGCAAGGATCAGCCGCTCAAGGACCGGCTCGACTGGGGCCAGATGCGGATGGACCCGGCCGACATCTCCGATGTGACCGGATCCACCTACACCTATCTCGTCAACGGCCATGGTCCGATGGACAACTGGACCGCGCTCTTCACCCCGGGCGAACGGGTGCGGCTGCGGGTCATCAATGCGTCGGCGATGACCACCTTCAACGTCCGCATCCCCGGCCTGCCGCTGACCATCGTCCAGGCCGACGGGCAGAATGTGGTGCCGGTCACCGTCGACGAGTTCCAGATTGGTGTTGCCGAGACCTACGACGTCGTTGTCAGCCCAGGCGATGACAAGGCCTACACCCTTGTCGGCGAGGCGATCGACCGCTCGGGCATGGCGCGTGCCACGCTCGCGCCGAGGGCCGGCATGGCCGGCGAGGTTCCCCCCTTACGCAAACGGCCGCTCGCCGACATGAAGGACATGGGCATGGACATGTCCTCGATGCCGGGCATGGAAGGCATGGACATGTCGGGCGGCGCTATGCGGGGCGTCGATCCGACGGCCGAGAAGAACGCGTCCGCGCGCCTCGCGACCGGCGCGGCGGCAGCGATGGCGACCATGGACAATAGCGCCATGGCAGGCATGGATCATTCGGGGATGGATCATGGATCGATGGCCGGCATGGACCACGGCGCGATGGGCGCCGATGGCCAGATGGCGGGCATGGATCATGGCGGGCACGCGATGGGCTCGATGAAGATGCGCGACTTCTCGAACGCGCCGCAGGTGAAGCGCGACCCGAGCGTCCAGACCATCTCGCCGATGCCCGTAGACCGCACCGGCGAGCCCGGCCAGGGCCTCGCCGACGTCGGCCACAAGGTGCTTGTCTACAGGGACCTGATGGCGCTCGATCGCAATCCGGACGTGCGCGCGCCGAGCCGCAGCATCGACATTCACCTCACCGGCAACATGGAGCGGTTCATGTGGTCGTTCGACGGCGAAAAAATGTCGGACCATCACGAGCCGATCCCCTTCATCGAAGGCGAGCGGGTGCGCGTCAATCTCATCAACGACACGATGATGGGGCATCCGATCCATATTCACGGGCATTTTTTCGAGCTGGTGACGGGGCATGGCGATCATGCGCCGCGCAAGCATACGGTGATCGTCCAGCCCGGCGGCAAGGTGACCTGGGACTTCACCGCCGACGCGGTCGGCGACTGGGCCTTCCACTGTCATCTCCTCTACCACATGCATGCAGGGATGATGCGGGTCGTGAGCGTCCGTCCGAAGGGAGACGCGCAATGACCCGCATCCTCACGCCGCTGGTGAGCGCGATCGCCCTTCTCTCCGCCGCGCCCGCCTTTGCCCAGGATCATTCGATGCACGACATGCCCGGCATGACGCCGCCGGGCGGGGCGCGGCCGGCGCAGGAGAAAAAGAAGGACAAGGCCGCCGCGCCGCGCCCCAAGCCCGCTACCAGGCCGCGCGCTCAGAAACCAGCGCCGGGCACCATGCCGGCAATGGACCATTCGCAGGACCAGGCCAGTCCTGCGCCACAGGCAGATGCCGCCGGTCAACCGCAACCCGCTGCTCCCGCGATGGCGGAGATGCCGGGCATGGACCACTCCCGGCATCAGGACGGCGCGATGCCGGACATGCCCGGGATGGACCATTCGCAGCATGGCCAGACCGCCATGCCCGGAACCTCCGCCATGCCCGGCATGCAAATGACCGGCACGGCGCTTCCGGCCGGCAATGCGCCCCCGCCGCCCCCCCCCAGCGACCACTTCGCCGATCGGGATTTTCCCGGCGGCGAGATGGCGCGCTCGCGCGACATCATGATGAAGGACAGCGGCGGCAACAATTTCGGGCAGGTGCTGCTCAACCTGTTCGAGTATCAGGCGCATAGCGGCCGCGATGGCTATCGCTGGGATGGCGAAGGCTTTTACGGCGGCGACATCAACCGCCTCTGGCTCAAGAGCGAGGGGGAAGGCGAGTTTGGCCGCGGGATCGACAGCGCAGACGTCCAGGCCCTCTATAGCCGCGCCATCGACCCCTATTTCAACCTTCAGGCCGGCGTCCGCCAGGACTTCGGCCGCGGGCCCAACCGCACCTATGCGACCGTTGGCGTCGAGGGTCTGGCTCCCGGCATGTTCGAGGTCGAAGGCGCGCTGTTCCTCTCGACCAAGGGCGACCTTCTGGGCCGGGTCGAGGGCTATTACGACCAGCGCATCACCCAGCGCCTGATCTTGCAGCCGCGCGCCGAGGTCAATTTCGCCGCGCAGGATATTCCGGAGAACGACATCGGTTCGGGGCTGGTCAACATAGAGCTCGGCGCGCGCCTGCGCTATGAGTTCAGCCGCCAGTTCGCACCCTATATCGGCGTCTCCTATCTGCGCAAAGCCGGCGACACGGCGCGGCTGTCGAGGCTTGCCGGCGAGGACGTCCATGCGACCAGCTTCGTCGCCGGCGTTCGCTTCTGGTTTTAGCATCAGGACGGCTGATGGCGGGGGCGAACAGGAGAGCGGGGCGTTACACTCATACCAAGGTCGGCCGGCGCCGAGCGAAGGAGATACGCCATGGACCATTCGTCCCACATGAACACCCGGAAGATGGGCGCCTATTGGAGCCTTGCCGTTCAGACCGTCATCAGCGGCGTCATCATGTATCTGGTGATGTTCGTCATGATCGACGGGCTCGACAGCTTCTACAACAACCTCAACATGCTCTACATGACGCTGATGATGGTCGCACCGATGGTAGTGCTGATGATCCTCGCCATGCGGCACATGTTTGCGTCGAAGGCCGCCAACATCGCGCTGATCGCCGCCTCGCTGGTCGCCTTCTTCGGCAGCTTCGCGCTTATCCGCACCCAGACCACGATCGGCGACACGGCCTTTCTGCGCTCGATGATCCCGCACCATTCCGGGGCGATCCTGATGTGCCAGGAAGCAAAGCTCAGCGATCCGGAAGTCATCCGGCTCTGCGAATCGATCAAGCGCTCGCAGCGGCAGGAAATCGACGAGATGAAGGCCATTCTCGCGCGGCGCTGAGCGGCTCGGTCGGGCTACGCCCGGATACGCGCGCCCGGCCAGGCATGTGAGCCGGCCGATGGTCGACACGAGGCGCGGGGCGGACGAGATTGCAAGCGACGTAGCGCGGCTTGCGCTGCTGTTCCTGCGACAGGCTGGCGGCCACGTCCTGACGCTGCTCGATCCTTCCGGGATCGTGCTGAGCTATAATGAAGAAGGCGAGCGTGCCGAATGCTGGCCGCTCGATCGCGTTCTGGGACAGCCCCACGACCTGTTCTACCCGCCCGACGAGATTGCGGCGGGGCGTCCAGGCGCAGACCTGGCGGCCGCCCTTCACGAGGGCACGCTGGAGCGCGAAGCGTGGCGGGTCTGCGAGAACGGCGCGGAATATCTGGCGCGCCTGACGATCACCGCACTGTTCGAAGGCGACACACATCGCGGCTTCGCCTGCATCAGCCGCGATGTCACCGACGAGGCGGCGGTCCGCGCATCGATCGAGACCCGCGAGCAGCATCTGCAATCGATTCTGGCGACGGTGCCGGATGCGATGATCATCATCGACGAGACCGGCGCCATCACGTCGTTCAGCGCAGCGGCACAACGCCTGTTCGGCTACAGCGAAGCCGAGCTCGTCGGCCGCAACGTCTCCTGCCTCATGCCCCAGCCCGATCGCGACCGGCATGACGAATATCTCGCGCATTATCTGCAGACCGGCGAGCGCCGGATCATTGGCCTCGGTCGCGTCGTGGTCGGCCAGCGCCGCGACGGCTCGACTTTCCCGATGCAGCTGACGGTCGGCGAGGCCGGTGAAGACGGGCAGCGGTTGTTCACCGGCTTCATCCGGGATCTCACCGCCAAGGAGCAGGATGAGCTCAGGCTCAAGGAACTGCAGGCAGAGCTGGCCCATGTCTCCCGGCTGAGCGCGATGGGCACGATGGCCTCGACTCTTGCCCACGAACTCAACCAGCCGCTTGCCGCGGTCGCGCTCTATCTCGAGACGATCCGCGACATGCTCGACGAGCGGGACGACGAACCCTTCGTGTCGCTGCGGTCGGTGATGGATGATGCCGCTCAGGAAACGCTGCGGGCCGGCCATATCGTCCGGCGCCTGCGCGATTTCGTCGCCCGTGGCGAGGTCGACAAGAGCCTCCACGAGCTGCCGCAGGTCATCGCCGAGGCGAGCCAGCTCGCGCTGGTCGGCGCACGCGAGCGCGGCATCCGCAGCTTCTTTGCGGTCGATCCCGCCGCGACGCCGGTCCTCGTCGACAGGGTGCAGATCCAGCAGGTGCTGGTCAACCTGATGCGCAATGCCATCGAGGCGATGGCGGAATGTCCCGTTCGCGACCTCAAGGTGGCGACCAGGTTGCGCCCTGACGGGCTGATCGAGGTGACCGTGGAGGATACCGGCCCCGGCATCGCCGACGAGGTCCGCGAGCAGCTCTTCACGGCGTTCAACTCGACAAAGGCCGACGGCATGGGCCTCGGCCTTTCGATCTGCCGGACCATCATCGAAGCGCATGGGGGCCGTATCTGGATGGAGCGCCCCGACCGCGGCGGCGCGCGCTTTCATTTTACCTTGATCCATGCGCGGGCGGAGGAGGAACATGGGGGATAGACGCGTCATCCATCTGGTCGACGACGAGGAGAGCATCCGCAAGGCGGCGAGCTTTGCGCTCAAGACCGCGGGCTACGACGTCGTGACCTATGCCTCGGGCGTGGAGTTTCTCAAGGAGGCGAAGTCGGCGGCCGTCGGCTGCGTCATCCTTGACGTGCGCATGCCCGAGATGGACGGTCTCGAGGTTCAGGCCGCCATGGCAGCACGCGGGGTCAACATGCCGGTCATCGTCCTGACCGGCCATGGCGACGTGTCGGTTGCGGTGCAGGCCATGAAAGGCGGCGCGGTCGACTTTCTCGAGAAGCCCTTCGAGAAAGCGGCCCTGCTCGGCGCCGTCAGCCGCGCGTTCGCGCGTCTCGACGATGTCGACCTTCGTACCCTGGAAACGTCCGAAGCAGGGGTGCGGGTCGCTGCACTGACGCCCCGGGAGCGGGAAGTGCTCGAAAGGCTGGCGAACGGCCTGCCCAACAAGACGATCGCCTATGACCTGGGCTGTTCATCGCGAACGGTCGAGGTCCATCGCGCGAGCCTGATGGCCAAGCTCGAGGTCCGCAATTTGTCCGAAGCCCTGCGGATCGCCTTTGCCGCGGGCATGGGCCGCAAGCCGAAGTGACTGCGACCTCTACGTAGCGACGGGACGGGGCGCGATATGCGATCGATGGTGCAATCGTCACACGGGTGTCCGCTTCTCGCAATGCCATCGGTCCGTTCCACCCAGCATGATGGCAGATACACCATCCTCGTTTCCGACGACGATCCCGGCGTGCGGCGTGGCCTCCAGCTGCTGCTGAGATCGCGCGGCTATGCTGTGTGGGGATATACCACCGGCCACGCGCTGTTGGCCGACCCGCGCGCGAAGGAAGCAGACTGCGTCATCCTCGACTATCGCATGCCCGACATCGACGGATTCGCGATGCTGCGTCACCTTCGCGAGATCGGATGGTCGGGACGCGCCATCATGATCTCAGGCTTTCACGACACGCTGCTGGCCTCGCGGGCCGCCGAGGCGGGCTTCGATCACGTTCTCGCAAAGCCTTTGATCGGCAGGGCTTTGCTCGATGCGTTGGACCGGCACCGCGCCGAGACGCTTCGAAAGCATTGAGTTATGGCGGCCTGCCCCAGCGGCCTCAGCCCGCGCGATGTGGAAAGCGGTCAGCGACGTCAAAGCCAGTGGCTGCGTTTGAACCGGATGTAGGGTCCGATGCAGACCGCAGCGATGACGCCGAGGATGACGAAATATCCCCATTGCGTCTTCAGTTCGGGCATATTCTCGAAATTCATGCCGTAGATTCCGGCAATCGCGGTAGGCACCGCGAGGATCGCGGCCCAGGCGGCAAGCTGACGCGTGATCGCACCCTGGCGCTGCTGTTCGAGCAGGTGACTCGCCTCGAACACCGAGATCAGGATGTCGCGGATGCCGGTGATGGCGCTCTCAACCCTGAGCATGTGATCGAGCAAATCACGGAAATAGGGTTTGGAGGCCTCATCAAGCCGCGGAAGCTGCAGGTTCACCAGCTTGCGACCGACCTCGAGCATGGGTCCGAGCACGCGTTGGAAGCGGACGAGCTCACGCCGCAGCGTGAAAATCCGGGTCACCTCCTCGCGGGTGAGAAAGGCTGCAAGCATGCGCTGCTCCATCTTGAGGACGTCCTCCTCGATCGCCTCGACGATCGGGAAATAGCCATCGACGATGAAGTCCAGAATGGCATGGAGCACATAGTCCGGGCCCTCGCGCAGCAGCTCGGGCGTGATTTCGAGATGCGCGCGAAGCTCGCTGTGCGAACGTGCCGAACCCTGCCGAACGGTGATCAGGAAACTCTTGCCCAGGAAAATCGCGGTGGAGCCGTAGGCGATATGATCGCCTTCAAGATGTGCCGTCCTGGCGACGATGAACAACTGGTCACCGTAGACGTCGAGCTTGGAAATCTGGTGGCCGTTGCCGGCATCTTCCACGGCAAGCGGGTGAAGGCCGTAATTTCCGGCGATGTCGGCAAGTTCTGTCTCGGTGGGCTGGGAGAGGCCGATCCACACAAAGTCATCCTTGGCGATATGCTCGCACGCCGGATCGATCAGGGTCACCGGCCGTAGCCGTTTGCCCTCGTGATAAAGAAAGGCGGCGACGACGCTCATGGCACTTTCCGGTGCCGCCACTGCGGCGGCGACCGGAAGCCGTGTGCCTGGCCCATTGAGACGCGCGCACGAGCAGACGCGCCTCATTCTTCAAGCCCAGTCGCAGGAAGAAGAAAGCGGCGCGCAGCAATTCGAGCGAGAGCTTGTAGAAAAAGCGGCGGAGCGTTGGGTTTCGCAGAAGGCCGCTCCCGTTCATGACGCGCGTGGCTGGGCGGCGCGCTGCCAAATCAAGGGCACGCAGACTGCGAAGGTCCGCGCACCCTTGATTGGCGACCGCGAGGGCTTCGTCCTCTCTTGCGATGGTACCAAGCGATTGCCCGTTTGGCGCTTCGGCAATCGTGTCGGATGGCTATACCTAAGTATCGGATAGCGGCGCTGACGACAGGGGTTGCCGGGCCCCGGTGAGGCGCATCGCACCGCGCGGAGACGAAAGCTGGAAGACGGGAAAGCTCAACTGTCGAAAGCGACCGAGCGCGCGAGCGCTTCCTGGGACTGCAGAAAGGCGAGCCGCGATTGCAGCGCCGCCTGGACAACGCCGAAAGCGTCACCCCCCAGAGTCACGCGCAGCGGCGGATGGTCGCTGGTTGCGACATCGACGATCGCTTGCGCGATCTTTTGCGGGTCGAGCGTGTAGAGCTCGTTTCCGGCGGTCTCGAACATCTTGCGGATATCGCCGGCGGGCGTATCGCGATAGGCGGCGATCTCGCTGGCGAATTGCAGGTTGTGGCTGAAGCTGGTGCGCGCGCCACCCGGCTCGATCAGCGTCACGAACAGGTTGAAGGGTTCAAGCTCCTGGCGGAGGCATTCGCTGAAGCCCTCCAGGCCCCATTTGGCCGCATGATAGAGACTGCTCGTCGGAAGCGAGCCCTGACCGCTGGCGCTGGAGATCTGGATGATCCGGCCGCTCCCGCGCAGGCGCATCGCGGGGACAAAGGCGCGGGTGATGTGGATGGGCGCCATGAGATTGAGCGCGATCTGGCCTTCGACCTCGGCGTCCGACATCTCTTCGGTGGCGCCGATCACGCCGCCGCCGGCGTTGTTGACCAGAATATCGACGGGTCGACGCGCCTGCGCCCGGGCCACGACCGCAGCAATATCGTCCTTGACCGTGACGTTCCTTCTCACGATCTGGCTTTTGAGCCATTCGAGCATGGAATCTTTTGCGATCATGGGCGTCGTCGTCGCTCTCGGCAGCATCGTCTACCGGGCCAGCATCCGCCGGTCATCAACGTAGGGGTCACGACGGTGGAGCGAGCGGTCGGCTCTTCAAGCCCAACGCGATCGGCTCATTTCTCGCTCACCAGTCGTGAACTAACGGCAAATTTGTCAGAATTTGAGGGTGAAAGTGATTTATGGCCCTCATTTTTGTTTCAAGCAGCGCCTGCCGAATGCATCTCTGCGATTGATGTCTTCTGCAAAAGCTTGTTGGCATCGGATGCTCGCTGATCACACCTAACCCGTAATCGTGCCTCTGGCTGACATACCCGACAAACGTATAAGCTCGCCATGCGCGGGCGTCACCAACCCAATTCCGCGTGCGATCCCAAGCGCACAAGCTGCAAGGTGTCGTCATCGGGCTTGCGGTAAATCAGCACGAGGTCGGGCTTTATGTGGCAATCGCGATGGTCGCGCCAGTCGCCGGTCAGCGCATGGTCGCGGTGGCGCGGTTCAAGCGGCTCGTCGGATGCCAGCGCCTCGATGATCGGGATCAGGTCAGCGTCCAGCGTCTTGGCGTGCTGCCCCTTCTTCTCCCGCTTGTAGTCGCGCTTGAACCGCCCGAAGCGTTCAATCGTCCGCATTGAGGTCGGCCATCAGGTCGACCACCGTGGCGAACCGCTTGCCCTTTCCCTCGCGCGCTTCCTTCATGGCCTCGATCGTCTCGGCATTGGGCACCAGCGGTTCAAACGGCAAGGCCTTGTCGCGGGCAACGCGGGTCAGCATCAGGCGCACGGCATCGGAGACGGTCAGCCCCATAGCAGCCAGCACGGTCGCGGCTTCCTCCTTCACCGCTCCGTCGATCCGGGTCTGCACAAGAGCGTTTGCGGCCATGTCGATTTCCTTTCTGCATGACGATGTAATGCAAGCGAACGCAAAGTGCAATCAGGCAAAGCCCCGGCTATCGACATGGCGACCGGGCTTCGCGTTTTTCACCTTCAATGCTGTGAGTGCCATCGGTTCGGGGCCCTGATCGGGAATGTTGGGGCCGTTCTCACACTTTCGGTGGGCAAACGGTCCCACAATCGTTCCCACATTTTGGGCCAAATTCAGGCAAATCAGGGAGACGACCGCGAACAACTTACAAGACAAATCGTTGCTTTTTCAGTGTAGGTAGGGGTAGGGACGCCATCAGCTCGCTTGACACAAGGTTCTACACTCGACAGCGGGGCCTCTACCACCGGGCAATTCTGCAGGATGCTGCAAACCGCGCGATATCAATGGCGGGCGAAAATTCGCTGACCGGCGCTGCCGAAGGCCACCACCGTATAGGGTTGGCGGGCAGCGCCTGCCACTTCCATGCCCTCCGAACCGATCGGCATCCCCGCAACCGCAATGCCTTTGACGCCCGCAGGACGGGTCGCCAGCAAGCGCTTGACGTCGGATATCGGGACATGGCCCTCGATCATATAGCCATCGACGATCGCGCTGTGGCAAGATGCCAGCGTCCGGGGCATGCCGGCCTTGCGCTGAAGCTCGCTGCGCGACGCATCGTCACGCATGACGACCTTGCGTCCCAGCTTCGCGCGCACGGCCTGCGCCCACTTCTCGCAACATCCACATCCCGGATCCCGGTGGACGACGATATCACTGGCCGCAAGCGCTACGCCGGGCATGGCGAGGAACAGCAAGGCGACGAATAGGCGGGTCTTCATGAAATGACTCCCGGAAGAACGATAAGCATGGGGCAGAGGCCCCTTCTTTTCTATACGCATCAATGCGCCCCTCCCCTCATCACGCAGATGATTTTACGATGGCGGGCGGCCTCCAGGCTAGCGGCAGGGACACAAGCAGCGCTAGCGATAGACCACCAATCCCCCACAGAACGAGCGGCTGCGCCCCGGGAGCGACGATGGCTATCGCCAGCGGCGCGAGCGCCTGCCCGATGCTGGCGGCGGAATGCTGGAAACCGAGCTTCACGCCTGAAGGGGCCCCGCCGCCGCTGATCCAGAAGCTGGTGACCAATCGAAGGGTTGCCGAGCTCCAGCCGGCAGCAACGATGATCCCACTGAGCTCGGCCATACTCGCGGCGACAGGAAACATGAAAAGTGCCACAGCCAGCAGGCCCAGCGTCAATCCGGCAAGCCGCCTCGGCACAGTGACCAGCCAATCCAGCTTTGCATGGAAGATCTGTGCCGCCAGCATGCCCAATCCGCAGAGACTGAGCATCCAGGCGATCTCTTCGCGGCTCAGCGAAATGGCGCTCCGCGTCACCAGGAGATTGACATGCATCGCCGCCAGCCCGCCGCCCGCGACGATCGTGATAAAAAGCAGGATCAACGTCGCGCCGAGCGTAGGCGCGGGCAGGTCTCCGCCATCGATGCAAGGTGCACACCAGCGCGGCAGACGCACGGCGCAAAGCGCCGCCCCGACGGCACCGATGCCGAGAGCGAGGATCATGAGGGGAGCGCGGGGCAGGATCGCGGCCGAGACCTCCGCCACCAGCGGACCGGCGAGATCGCCCAGAAACACGAAGGCGGTCAGCCAGGTGAAGCGGCGCGCCTGGTCCGCGCGCCCGCTTGCGGCAAAGCTCGCGCAGAGCAAGCCCAACGGTATGATGGCGGCCGACGCCATCCCCGCCACCAGACGCAATGCATAAAGCTCAGGCAACCCGACGAGGCCGATCGGCGCGGTCACCAGCGCGAGGATGACCAGCGCTGCGCGCAACATCGCCCGATAGTCGACCCGGTCCGCGATCCAGCCCCAGAGCGGCGCCGCCAGCAAGGCTGCCAGGGGATGGACCGCGGTCAGGCTCGCGACGTGAAAATCATGAGCGCTTGACGATAGCGCGCCACGAGCCGGGTCGACCAGTGCCGGAAGGAAGGCGAGAATGGCCGTCTGTCCCGCCGACGCCGCAGCCGCCGCGAGCAACAAGACGAAAAAGGAGGCCGGCCAGCGACCGTTGGCTTGCGATCCAGCCTTGTCACGCGGCGCGTTCGCGGTCGATCCCTCGAGTGGCCATCCGCGGATCACCACCAGGCGCGCAAGCCGATCACCAGCCTGTGTTCGGAAGGCCCTTCCCTGCGCAGGCGACGGAAATCGGCCGTGCCGTCAAATGCGCGCTCCCAGACGAAGCCGATATAGGGCGCGAACTTGCGCGACACCTCGTAGCGCAACCGTCCGCTCAGCTCGACATTGCTGAAGCCGCTGCCGAGCTGCCGATCGCTCGACCGCTTCGAATAGATATTGGTTTCCACCTGCGGCGTAAGGATCAACCGATTGGTGAACAGGACCTCATAGGAGGCCTTGGCGCGCGCCGCGAGACGCCCATCGGTTCCTACATAGCCGGTGAGCTGGACGTCGAACCAATAGGGCGCCAGTCCCTCGACGCCGGCGGCGAGCCAGGTGGTCGCACCCTTGCCGAGATCCTGCCTGACCCCGAGCAGCGTGCCCCAGAACGGGTTCTTGCTGTGCCACCACAGCGCCTCGACGCTGCTCTCCGGATCGAGACGTTGGTCGCGGGAGTTCTTGAGCCCCTGGCTGCGCAGCCAGAGCTTGTCATTGTCCTGACCCTTGGTGACGAGCACGGTCCAGCCCACGCCCTGACCCTCGTTGCCGCTGGTGAACTCGAGCTCATCGACAAGTATCTTGGGGATCGAGAGCTTGTCGGCCATCTCATAGCCCGGCAGCGTCGAGTTGCGATAGCCGTCGGCATAATCGTCCGAGTTGCGCGCGTCCGGCGGGGCCTTGCCACCCTGCATCGAGCCCATGTCCATCGTGGCGCCGTTACCGGACGCCTTCGTGTCGGTCATATCCATGCCCGGCATGTCCATGCCCGCATGCTCCTGAGAGCCTTGCGCGGAAGGGGTGTGCTGAGCGGGAGTGGCCGTTTGGGCAGGGGTGGCGGCGGGCGACGGGGGCAAGGCATCCTGCGCGAGGGCGGGAGCCGTGATCGCCGGCGCCAGGAAGAGGGCAACGCCAAGAGCAATGCCGCGCGAGGGGATAATCCGGATCATGCGACCACCACCTCCCGGAACATGCCGGCCGCCATGTGATAGAGCAGATGGCAGTGGAAGGCCCATCGGCCCATGGCGTCGGCGGTGACGCGGAAGCTCACCCGCTGGGCGGGCTGGACCACGACCGTATGCTTGCGGACCTGGAAGGCGCCGTCCGGGCCTTCGACATCGCTCCACATGCCGTGCAGATGCATCGGATGCGCCATCATCGTGTCGTTGACGAAGGTGACGCGCAGCCGCTCGTTCGGCTTGAAATGCAGCGGCCGGGAATCGTTGAGCTTGATGCCGTCGAGCGACCAGATGAACCGTTCCATATTGCCCGTCAGATGCAGCTCGATGTCGCGCTCGGGCTCGCGCGGGTCGGGATCGCCGCCCGGCGTGCGCAGATCGGCCAGCGTCAGCACGCGCCAGCCGCGCCCGCGCAGCCCGGCGCCGGGATCGTCCAGATTGGTGCGCGGATAGTCGACGCGCATGTCGGTATTGGCGCCATATTCGGTGCGGGCGTGCCGTGCCCTGGCCGGCATCTCGGTCATGCCGTGCCCGGCATGCGCGTCGCCTCCCATTGCGCCCATCGTCGCCATCGCGCCCATCATGTCGACCGGCTCGAGCCAGGTCCGGGCATCGAGCGGCGGCACGGCTGCCGCCATGCCCGGGGCCGGTGCGATCGTGCCACGCGCATAGCCGCTCCGATCGATCGCCTGCGCGAAGATGGTGCGGGCGCCGCCCTCGGGCATGGTGAACTCGACGTCGTAGGTCTCGCCCGGGCCGATCCGGAATTCCTCGACCGTGACCGGCTCGACCGGCTGCCCGTCGGTCGATACGACCGTCAGCTCGACCCCGGGGATCCGCACGTCGAAGAACGTCGCCGTCCCCGCGCCGACGAAGCGCAGGCGCACGCGCTCGCCGGGCGCGGCGATACCGGTCCAGTTGCCGGCGGGCGGCGCGCCGTTCATCAGATAGGTGTAGGTCGCGGCAGAGACATCGCTGTAGTCGGTCGGGTTCATCCGCGAGCTGTTCCACATCCGCCGCCGCTCGAGCGCCTTGCCCAAGCCCATGGTGCCGACATCCTTGAGGAAATCGCCGGCGGTCGGCTGCGCAAAATTATAGTAGCTGCTCTGCTTCTTGAGATTGAGGAAGATCTGCAGCGGCGGCTCGTCCGACCAGTCGCTGAGCACGATGCAATAGTCGCGATCGGGCGCCCGCGCCGTCGGCACCTGTTTTGGCTCCACGATGATCGCTCCATAGAGTCCCGTCTGCTCGGCGAGCGTGTGAGCGTGATACCAGTAGGTTCCGCTCTGGCGGACCTCGAAGCGATAGGTGAAGGTCTCGCCCGGCGCGATGCCGGCAAAGCTGATGCCGGGCACGCCGTCCATCTCCGCCGGCACGATGATGCCGTGCCAATGGATGCTCGACATCTCCTTGAGGCCGTTGCGTACGCGCAGCGTGACCGTGTCGCCTTCGCGCAGGCGCAGGACCGGCGCGGGCACGCTGCCGTTCACGGCGGTCGCGATACGGCGTTTGCCGGTGAAGTTGACCGGCAGCTCGGCGATCTCGAGGTCGAACTCGGTCCCGCTCAGCTCAGCGGGCAAGGTTGGTGCGGATCGCGCGAGAAGCGCCGGGGCGAAACCGGCGACCGCGCCGCCGATCGCCAGCCCCTGGACGAAACGGCGCCGTGCGATCGGCCGGATATGTAAGGGAGACATGAACTGTACTTTCGCGAAGTCGGGTTCAGGCGAGGTCGAGGACGATCCGGCCCTCGATGTCGCCATGGTGCATGCGGGAGAAGACGTCGTTGATGTTCTCCAGCTTGTCTGCATGGACCGTGGCCTTGACCTTGCCGTCGCCGGCGAACGCCAGTGCCTCGAGCAGATCGAGCCGCGTGCCGACGATCGAGCCGCGCACGGTAATGCCGTTCAGCACGGTGTCGAAGATCGACAGCGGGAAGTCGCCCGGCGGCAGACCATTGAGCGCGACCGTGCCGCCGCGCCGGACCATGCCGAGCGCCTGCTGGAACGCCTTGGGCGAAACGGCGGTGACGAGCGCTCCGTGCGCGCCGCCTATCGCCTTCTTGAGCGCTGCCGAAGGGTCCTCGCTGTGCGCGTTGACCGTCAGTGTGGCGCCAAGGCGTGTAGCGAGGTCGAGCTTGCTATCGTCGATGTCGACCGCGGCCACATTGAGACCCATGGCACGGGCATATTGCACCGCCATGTGGCCGAGCCCGCCGATCCCTGAGACGACCACCCACTCGCCGGGTCGGGCCTCGGTGGCCTTCAATCCCTTGTAGACGGTGACGCCCGCGCAGAGGATCGGCGCAATGTCGAGGAAGTCGACATTGTCGGGAAGGTGACCAACATAGTTGGGATCGGCGAGGACATATTCGGCAAAGCTGCCATTGACCGAATAGCCGGTGTTCTGCTGTTCGTGGCAAAGCGTCTCCCAGCCACCCAGGCAATGCACGCAATGCCCGCAGGCGGTGTAGAGCCAGGGCACACCGACCCGGTCGCCTTCCTTCACATGGGTGACGCCTGCACCGACGGCGGCGACATGCCCGACGCCTTCATGGCCAGGAATGAAGGGCGGGTTGGGCTTGACCGGCCAGTCTCCTTCTGCCGCGTGCAGGTCGGTATGGCACACGCCGGTTGCCGCAATCTTGACCAGGATCTGCCCGGGGCCGACCGCCGGGATCGGCGCCTCCTCGATGACCAGGGGCTTGCCGAATTCGCGGACGACCGCCGCCTTCATGGTTTTCGCCATGTCCGTTTCTCCTTTGAGCGAGGGGTCAGAACAGGCCGAGCGCGTGCTCGTCATAGGAGACGAGCAGATTCTTGGTCTGCTGATAATGATCGAGCATCATCCGGTGGTTTTCACGCCCGAAGCCCGATGCCTTGTATCCGCCGAAGGCGGCATGGGCGGGGTACTGATGATAGCAGTTGGTCCAGACCCGCCCGGCCTCGATCGCGCGGCCGAGCCGGTAGGCGGTGTTGCCGCTCCGGGTCCAGACGCCCGCGCCAAGACCGTAGGCGGTGTCATTGGCAAGTGCGATCGCCTCCTCGACCGTCTTGAACGTGGTGACCGACAGGACGGGACCGAAGATCTCCTCCTGGAAGATGCGCATGTGGTTCTGACCCACGAACACGGTCGGCTGCACGAAATAGCCCTGGTCGAGCGCACCGCCCGGCAGCGCCCTGGCGCCACCGACCAGACACTGCGCGCCCTCGGCCTTGCCGATATCGATATAGCCCAGGATCTTGTGGAGCTGGTCCTCCGACGCCTGCGCGCCGACCTGGACCGACGGGTCGAGCGGATCGCCCTGGCGGATCGCGGCGACGCGCGCCACGGCGCGCTCGATGAAGCGGTCGAAGATCGACTCATGGATCAGGGCGCGCGACGGGCAGGTACAGACCTCGCCCTTGTTGAAGGCGAACAAAGTAAAGCCTTCGAGCGCCTTGTCGAAGAAGGCATCGTCCTCGTCGAGCACGTCCGCCATGAAGATGTTGGGCGACTTGCCGCCAAGCTCCATCGTCTGGGGGATCAGATGGTCCGCCGCGGCGTGCATGATCTGCTTGCCGGTGACGGTCTCGCCGGTGAACGAGACCTTGGCGATGCGCGGATTGGCGGCGATCGCCTGGCCAACGGTCCGTCCCGGGCCGGTAACGACATTGAGCACGCCGGGCGGCAGGATGTCGGCGGTGAGCTCGGCGAACATCAGCAAGGTGAGCGGCGTCTGGGATGCGGGTTTGATGACGGTGCAGTTGCCCGCCGCCAGCGCCGGCGCGATCTTCCACGCCGCCATCAGCAGCGGGAAGTTCCACGGGATGATCTGGCCGACGACGCCGAGCGGCTCGCGGAAATGATAGGCGATGGTGTCCGCATCGATCGTCGAGATGCCGCCTTCCTCCGCCCGGATGCAGCCGGCGAAGTAGCGGAAATGGTCGATCGCAAGCGGCACGTCGGCAGCGCGCGTCTCGCGGATCGGCTTGCCATTGTCGATCGTCTCGGCAAGTGCCAGCAACTCCAGATTGTCTTCGAGCCGGTCGGCGACGCGATTGAGAATCCTGGCGCGTTCGGCGGGCGCGATCCTTGCCCATTGATCCTTGGCGGCGTGCGCCGCATCGAGCGCGCGCTCGACATCTTCCGGCGTCGACAGCGCGAACTCTGCGATCTGGGCGCCATTGATCGGGCTCGTGTCGGCGAAATACTCGCCGCCCGCAGGAGCGCTCCAGCGGCCTCCGATGAAATTATCATAGCGGTGTCGGAAGGAGGCCGCCGCGTTAATGGTCCCGATCGCCTTCTCGAACATAACCTGACTCCATCTCTATCGATGGCCTGACGGAGTAATCTCTTTGCCCGGGTGGCCTATAAGTAAGTTCCGCAGAAGGTAGTCTGGTATCGGGGTCGCGGGCTTGAGGGTCAGACACGCCAACAGAGCCGATGACTATTCATCGACTCCCGAACCTATTCGCGCACGCCTGATCGGAATTATGCCGAGACAGGCGTTACTCGGCCGAGTCTTCTTTTGGCGAGGGCGGCGCTTGGCATTCCAATTCTGGCGTTACGCCCGGACGCGCTTTAGGCTCACCCAATCGCCTTTCTGAAGCGTCCCGTCCCTCACGCGGAAATGAGCATAATGGTCGTCGAAAATCTGGTCGACTTCGACATGACCGACAAGACGGCGGTGGCGCGGCGTTGCGTGATAGACTTCGAGTATCTGCCCGATGTGCGCGCCATCGGCCTTAACCAGGCAGGCCACTGTGCCGCCCGCATCCATACGGACGATCTTGCCGCGCATGAACAAGCTATGGCCGATACCCTGTGCGAGGAGCGGCGTGCTGCCAAAGAGCAGAAAGCCAACAGCAGCACCGACGCCAAGATGTTTTCGCATCGCTGTTTCCTCTGTCAAGTCAGACGCTCGGACCCGGTTTTGAAAGCTGGGAGCACGGGGCGACGCTGGGCATCGTCAAAGAACTGGCCCGCCGCGGGGGAACGGCGGGCCCTCAGCCCCTGGGGTCTGTTCTCGGGGCTGGAAACTTCACATGTCGCTCATCGGCTTGTCGGCCATGGGCTTGGCGGTCTTCTTCTTCGCCGCCGGCTTGGCCTTCTTCATCGGCATCTTGCAGCAGCCACTCTTCGCCTTACCGGCCATGCCCGAGCCGTTCGATGCTGGCGACCCGCCGGACATGCCGGCCATCCCCGACATGCCCTGTTGATCCTGCTGGGCCGGTTGCCCCTGCTGCTTCTGCGCGCCGGCCTGATGATCCTTCATCATCTGATCGTGCATCTGCTGCCCGCCATGATCCATGCCCTGCTGGTGGGCATGGGCCGGCGCAGCCTGCGCGGGCGCGGGCGTCGACTGGGCGAGAGCGGTGCCGGCGGCGAAGGTTAGCGTCGCGAAGAGGCTGACGGGCGCCGCGAGAAATGTCGTCTGTCGCATTGAGGGTCTCCGAGTGTTCTTCCTGTTGCCCGATCGACGTTCCGATCCCGGCAATTCCGAAGCTTCAATGCTGCTAGCGAGACGCTGTCTGTATACGTAAGTTACGAATCGAAATCCGATCGGCCGTGTGCCTGCTGGAGCAGGCGCGTAAAATGATGATCCGGGATCGATCAAAAATGTGACCCGGCCTGGTTTTCTCGTCCTGAGACCGGCCAGAAAAGCGATTGGCCCGCCGTGGGAACGGCGGACCAAGGCTTCGGTTGAAAGCGGCCATGATCTTGTCCGTCAACCTTGTCGTCTGATGGAATGATGGCAGGGTCAGCAACCACCGTCCGACCTGTGTGACATGCCGGAGGCGCCGTCCTGGTCCTGCGAATCCCGCATCGCCATTCGATGGCCCTGCATCATCTGGCCGTGCATCTGCTCCTTACCGTGAGCCATGCCCTGCATGTGGGCAGGATCGGGCTGGGCAGGCGCCGGCCTGGCCTTGAGGGTCTCCTCAAGATCGGGCATGCCCGGCGGCATCCCGTCCGCCAGCACCGGTCCGGCACTGACGGCGAGGAAGCCGAGAGCTGCGAGCGAAGCGATCATTGCCGTCTTCTTGCGCAAGTATCCATTCCTTCAAGTCTGGGTTTCTCGTTCGATCGAGCATATGCCCGGTCGATTGTCGCCCCTTCCGGAGCTTGCCCGTGAAATGGTGTCACCTTCCGCCTTGCTGTATACGTAATGTGCGAAGTCCGTCTCTGAGATGGCCATAAATTATCGCACTGGCATCGTTGTTGTGCCGATGTGTAACTATGGTTCGGACTCGAGAGCAGGACAGGTCGGCAACAGTGACTAATCCATGGCGGCCAGCAGACGCTCGAGAGGAATAGTGGCAAAAGTGGTGAAGCTGTCAGCAATGGCATAAGGCAGTACCAGCACCCGATTATGTACCATCGCGCCGCAGCTGTAGGCTACGTTTGGCACATAACCTTCGCGCTCATCCATGTCCGACCGCAAAAGCGGTAGCTTCGTCCGCGCCAGCAGCTTCGAGGGATCGTCACGGTCCAGCAGGCACGCCCCGATGCAATAGTTCCGAACGGCGCCGACTCCATGAGTTACGACCAGCCAGCCTTCGTCGATCTCGATCGGCGATCCGCAATTACCGATCTGGACAAACTCCCAAGGCCAGCGAGGTTCGATGGCTTTCGCTCCGCCACTCCAGTCGTGAATGTCCGCGGACGTCAGGAACCAGATATTTTCGTTATCCTCGCGCCCAAGCATGGCAAAGTGCCCGGCAATGCGTCGGGGGAAAAGCGCCATGCCCTTGCTACCGGTGGCATCCCCACGCAGCGGTCTGAGTTCGAATGTCCGGAAGTCCGGCGTGGACAACAACTCCTGCCGGACGGACTGGCCGCTAAATGCCGTATATGTACCGAAATAGGTGGCTCGGCCATCGTCGTCCAGGAAGCGGACCAAGCGAAGGTCTTCGATGCCACCACGCTGGCTGGGGGTTGTCGGAAAGATCACGATCTCCGAGAGATCGTGGCTGCCATCGCACTTGATCCGAATGCCCGCGTCCGGCCCGTCCTCGCCGGAGATGTTTTCAGTCTCCAGCACGAGCGGCATGGGGCTCGGAGGATTGATTGCTATGGTTCCGTCCGCGGCGCAAAACCCGGTGCGAAAGGTGACGGAGGAGATATGCCCCTCGCCCACGCCTCGCAGGGAAAGAATGAATCGGAGAGAGTTTTCAGGTACAGCAGACTGGTCAGGATGCAGGACGATGCTCGGATTGAAAAGCGCTGCTGCCTCATAGGAATATTCGTTGCAAAAATGGGCACCGATCAAGAGCGCCTGTTCATGGGTGACCTCGCAATCACAGACGATGATGCCATCAACCTCGTGGAACCGCCGCAAAAACAGGGACGGAACCTCACGATGCCTTCCCGAGAAATCATCAAGAATGCGTTGCAACTCATCGTGGAGCGATGCTGGGTCGAGCGCCAGGACGCGGTCGGCGATGCGCTGCGCACGTGGCTGATCCGGTACCGCATATTTATAGGTTTCCGTCGACGGCATATAGGGTCTGATCACTACCCTTGCTGGATTGGGGCGGAGCAATTCGGGTAGCCGGTTGACAAATTCGGCGGTTGACACTGACTTCTCCAATACAGATCGACCGTGGAGCGTTCACGCAATCGTAAAGATGGTGCTCGGCATTACCCGACTATCGGGTGGCGGCACGGAAGGCTCCGGCGATGGCGGGTGCGATGATTTCCGCCGTTGCCGGATACTCGGACTTTGTGCCACGTGCCATGATCGCTGTCCTGGCGTAGTTGTCGGACACACAAGCTGTGACCGGGGGCTCTGGCCTGAACGTGACTATGTGGGGCACGTGCGAAGCGCGCCGCTCAGCTCGACATGTCCGCCATCGTTCGGCAGCTCGCCGCGCATTTCTTGCAGGTGGCCGAGCAACGCGCGATCCGCTGGTCCGCGCTATGGCGTCCGCATTCCTCGGCGCAGCGCTCGCAAGCGTCGGCGCAGGCGCGGCAGACGATGCGGTGCAGGGCAGATTCCCGCAGCATCGAGTTGGCAGTCGCCTGGCACAGTTCCGCACAGTCGTTCAGCATGGCGATCAGCGACGCCGTAGCTGACGCGCCGCCTTGCTTCGTCAGCCAAGCGGCGGTTTCCAGGCACATGCGGTGCGAAGCCACGCAATCGTCGATGCAGTCCGTCATCGACATCGCCATCCCTTCCATTCGATGCTGCTGCGCCGCCGCCGGCGCAGCCAGCGTTCCGGCGGCGGCAAGGCCGGCGCCCGCCATCAGCAATTCGCGTCTCTCGATCATGATGCGCCTTCCATCTGCTATCGCTTGAGCGCTGTGCCGCATCCGGCGGCCTCAGCCGTAGCCGGCGACCCATCCGACGCCGCACGCGCCTTCTCCCGCGCCATCCGGGTTTCCTCCCAGGGCCAGTGGCCGTTGATCTCGACCCCGAGCGAGATGCTCAGGAAGGTCCGCACCAGCACAAGCCCGGCCAGCACGATGAGATCGTCGAGCGTCGGGTTGATCACCAGCGACTTGACGATGTCGCCGGCGACCAGAAATTCCAGGCCGAGCAGGATGCTGCGGCCGAGCGCCGATCGGAACGCGCTATAGGCCTCGGTTCGGTCGCCCGCCCTCGCCCGCCGCGCAAACAGAAAGGTTGCGAGCCCCGCGCCGACCAGGATGGTCAGCGTGCCCGCCAGTTCCAGGCCGATCACCGCAAGCCGGAAGAAGGCGCTCAGCCAGTCGGCCTCAATGGTGATCATACCAGCCTCGCTTGCGGATATTGTTGAAGCTGTCGGTGGCGTGACAGGCATAGCATTGGTCGACGCGCGCTTTCGATCCGGCTGCGCGCTGCGAGACCATGCTGAAATGCTCCATGAAGTGACTGGGCGGCGCCTTGTGGCACTCGGCGCACTGCGTCGAATTGACCGATGGATGGCGGTAATTGGCGATCTTCCAGCTGTCGGTCTTGTGACAGCTCGCGCAGTCGGTGCCGAACAGGCCCTGGTGCGGATCGCGGAACGCATGGCAGCTCGCGCAATTGAGCGCGGTCTCGGGGGTCAGGCTTCGAGTGTTTGTCGACATGCCCGCCGAAGGCTGCCGCCACTTTGCCATGTCGAGCAAGGCGGCGTGATCCATGCGGATGATGCCGCGCTCTCCCTCATGTTCGACGTGGCAGGAGGTGCACTGCGTCGCTTTCGCGTGGAACTGCGTCGACTGCTTCGTCCCGAAATCCGTGCCCGCATGGCAGGTGAGACAGGTCCGGGTTTCGACGCCCTTGCCCGGCGTGTGGCAGGCCGTGCATTGGCCGGCGAAGGACTGGTGGGCGCTCGAGAGCGGGCCGGGCGCTACGAGCTGCGCCACCAGGCCGGCATCCCTCGGCGCGTCCGATCGCATCCGGATCGCGACCGCGGCGACCATCACCAGCAGGGCTGCGATGAAGACGGCATAGGAAAGACGCTGCCAGCTCATAGCCAGCGCAGCCCGTAATAGATCGCCGCGCCGACGTGGAGCGCGAGCAGCGCGAAGATGAGACAGCCCAGCAGGATGTGCAGGAACCGCCATCGCGCGAACAGGGTGTTGGTCGCCTCTTCGGCGCGGATCGCGAATTCGGTATCGGCCAGCGCCGCGGCGATCCCCGCCCTGTTCTGGGGGTGCTGGCCCGCGGGCGCATCCCCGGCGACGAACAGATAGCGCCTCCAGCCCGACAGCGGCGCGGCTGCGGTATCGGCCTGCGCCGGCGCCGCCGGCTCCTCAAGGAAGGCGGCGCGAAGCGAGGCCAGTTCCGACCTGCGTCCGCGCAGCGCCCGACCAAGCTGGGCAAGCAGGTAGCGGCCGATGAAGCCGGTGATGACCGTCATCAGCAGGAGGACGGTCAGAAGCAGTCCGACCGGGCTTTCGAGCTTGTGCGCGGCGTGGACCAGACCCAGGATCGGCGCCAGCACGCCGGCATAGATGTGGATGGCGAGCAGGGTAGGCTTGCTGACGAGCCGGGAGAGCACTTTGTCGACCCAGGCGATGTGCTTGGCCGCGACATAGGGAAGCGTCAGCAGCATCAGCACGAGCGCTGCGATCCCGATGATCCCGCCAGCGAGGCTGCCCGGAAAGCGCGGTGACACATGCACGAGGTAGCCGAACGGGAACAGCAGCAGGAATGCGACCAGCAGGCCGACGGCGATGTCGCTGCGTTCGCGCATCAGGCTTCGACCACGAGCGGCGTGCCCGTGCCCTTCGCCTGGCACGCGAGCACATAGCCCTGCGCCTTGTCGGCGGGCGCGAGGCCGGACTCGACCTCCATCGTTACCTCGCCCTGCAGCAGCTTGACCACGCAGGCGCCGCATGTGCCCGCACGGCAGGCATAGGAGATCTCGACGCCCGCGCCCTCGGCCGCCTCGAGCACGGTCTCGTCCGCGGGCAAGGCCGCCGACACCCCCGACACGGAGAAGGTCACCGTGCTCGGCGCCACCTCGGCGCTCGGGGCCGGCTTATCCGCTGGCGCGGGCGCGGGTTTGACCTCGAGATCCTCGTGGTCGGCCGGCAGCGAGGCCGGACCGAACGCCTCGGTGTGCAGCTGCGCTTCGGGGACGCCAAGTTCCGCCAGCACGCCGCGCATCGCGCCCATCATCGCCGGCGGGCCGCACATATGGATCCGCCGGCTCGCGATCTCCGGCACCGCGGCCAGGATCATCTCGCGGGTGATCGGCCCTTCGGGGCCCATCCAGACGGTGCCGGGCGCGCGCTGCATCGCGGCGACGACATGGAGGTTGGGAAAACGGCGTTCGAGCCGCTCGAGCTCGTCGCGGAACACGAATTCCTCGGTCGACCGTGCGCCGTAGAAGAAGAAGATATCACCCTTCCACGCGGTGTCGGTGAGATAGCGCAGCACCGACATCATCGGGGTGATGCCGACCCCGCCCGCGATCAGCACGATGCTCTGGGCATCCGTTCCCGTGAAGGTGAAGGCGCCGAACGGTCCGCTGACCTTCAGCAGATCGTCGGCGACGACCTTGTCGTGCAGGTATCGCGAGACCACGCCCTGCTCCTCGCGCTTGACCGTCAGTTCGACATAGGCCCGCTGGGTCGGCGAAGAGGCGATCGTGTAGGAACGGCGCGCGGTCTTGCCCGCTTCGGGCTCTACCTCGACCTGCAGGAACTGGCCCGGCAGGAAGTCGAACGGCAGCCGGTCGGCGGTCGGGTCCGCGAGCCGGAAGGTCAGCACGCTCGGCGTCTCTCGCACGATCTGGACCACGCGCAGCTGCCCCGCCCAGCTTTTGGGCTTGCGCAGCGACGCCCCAGCGGGTGCGGCCGCATTGCTCGGCGCGAGCCCGGCGCTGTCGGCAACGGGTGCAGGCGCGGGCGCAACCCTGGTAGCGGGAGGGGCAGCCTTCGGCTCCGGCTTTGCTGGAACCTTGGCGGTGGCGACACCGCCGGCGATCGCCCCGATCCGCCGCAGGCGGAAGATCTGCAGCGCGATAAGCGTGGCGCTCACCAGCCCCAGGAACAGCATGAGAAGGAGGTGCGAGGGCGAGATGCCGAACCAGTGATCGGCATGGCCGGGCGCGGCCTGGTCGATGTCGAGCTGATCGCGCAGCCAGGCAAGCCCGACCTCCCGGGGCGGCTGCAAGCCTCCGATCGCGCCCTGCGCGGCGGTACCGGAGCGGAACAGGTCGGTCCCTTCGCGCATCCGGCGCGCCGCATCGAGCCGGGCCGAGACCGTGGTCGCACGCGCGCCGTCGGCCGAGGCGGCGTTGATCATCGCCAGACCCGTGCTTACCCGTTCGCCGGCCTGCGCAGCGACCCGCTGCCTTGCCGCTTCGTCAAGCGCGGGAAAGGCGAGCAGCTGCGAGATGAAGCCGGTCCGGCGCGATTCGTGGCCGTGCTCATTCTCCCCTTCCCCATTGATCATGCGATCCATCATGGGGTTCATCATCTTCGCCATGTCCGACGACCCCGGCTCTGCCGGTGCGGACATGCCCCCGCCGGCCGGCATGCCTGCGCCATGATGCGCGGCATGATCCTCGCCCTCCTGCGCGCCCGCGCTCGCGGACAGGCTGAGAGCGATTGCGCAGCCGAGGCTCAAGCGTCGAAGGCTGATCCGCCTGGACATCCTCATCCCCTTAGTGTGCGAGCCTACATATCCTTCATCGGCATCGCCGCATTGCCCGGCGCGGGATCGGGTGCCGGCGCGGTCTGGTTGCCGGCCCCGGCGCGCATCGCGTCATGGTCCATCGCCTGACGGTGATGCCGCTCCATCTCGGCCTGGTTGCTCATCGCGTCCATCGGCGCCGCGTCTGCAGCGTTGCCGCTGTCGGTCAGGACCGGGGTGGCGGCGACGCTGTTCGCCGCGGGCGGCACCGTCTGGTCGGCCTGGCGGTCGCAGCCCGAAAGCGCGAGCGCCAGCAACAGGCTTCCGCCGACAAGTGGAAGGGCTTTCTTCGCATGGTCGATCATGGCTTTGCTCCTTGGCTTGAAAACTGTGTCCGGGCGCCATCCCTGGCGTCCGGACCGGCTCATTGCGCGCTGCGCAGAATCCGGAGACACCGGTCGTGCGAGAGGTTCATCGGGTTGCGCCCCTGCCCCTTCATCTCGCCATGATCATGCGGCGTCTGGAGACCCATATTGCCCTCCATCGCCCGGCAACTCTCGACCTGCGCCGAGGTCGGCCGCGTGGTCACACAGGCGCCTAGAAGCAGCGCCGGCGTGAGGACGGCGATCAAACGCATTTTCTTCATGACAAAACCCCTTTCGCTCGTGGTGATCGTTCGTCCTGCGCTGCCTGATGTTTCTTGTTATGCTGCTGGTCTTTCCGCCGCGCCGTCAGGAAGGCGAGGATCGGGCAATCGGAGACCGGCACTTCGCCCGGGCATTCGTCGGCGAGCATCCGCAGCATGTCGCGGATATCCGACAGGCGCTCGAGCCGGGCTTCGGCGTCCGCGATCTTGGCAAGCGTGATATCGAGCACGGCCTGGGCATGCGCGGTGTCCGACGCCCTGAGCGCCAGCAGCTGCCGGGCCTGTTCGAGTGTGAAACCAAGCTCCTGCGCCGAGCGGATGAAATTGACGCGCTCGAGGTCGGTCGCGTCGTAGAGCCTGTAGCCCGCTGCCGTGCGCGCGGGCTCGCGCAGCAGGCCCATCCGCTCATAATAGCGGATCGTATCCCGCCCCACGCCTGCGGCCGCGGCCAGTTCGCCGATCTTGAAATTGCCCATGTCATCCGCTCGATCATGCCGGTTGGACCATGGTCCAGGGTCAAGCGGTTTCGCTTTGACCCCGAACGGTCTCCTCGTCGCCGGCGGCCCGCTGCCCCGACGCGTCGCAGGGCAGCCCGTGCCGCCGGGCCACCGGCTTGTCAGTTCTTGCGAAGCTCGACGATGTCGTGCCTGGCAGGCGTGCCGTCGGCGACGGACACGTGCGCGAAGTGATCGTCAAAGATATGGTCGATCGTCACATGGCCGACGAGCTGGCGGTGATAGGTCGGCGCCACGCCCTTGGACGGACCCGGATGGGTCACGACGCGATAGACCTCGAGCTTCTGGCCGACCTCGGCGCCATCGGCCTTGCCGATGCAGACGACCGTGCCGTTGCTGCCCGTGTCGACGATCGAGCCGCGCATGAACAGGCTGTGCCCGATGCCCTGGGCCATAGCGGGGACGGCAGCAAGCATCGAAATGCCGGCAAGCGCGACCATGAGAGTTTTTCTGACCATATTCACCTCCTTGGATGGTAAGCCACCGCCCGGACTTTGCCGAGGGGAAGAGCGTCTCTTCAGGCTTGGGACTACGGTCCCGGGTCCAGCCTCGATATACGTAGAGGCCGCAGCCGATCTTCTTCCCCGGGCCGGATCTTTATTGACGCGGAGTTGACGGAATCAGCCGTCAGCACTTCAAAATCCGCGCGGCGCGAGACTTTGGTTGGCTGCGCCCGCGAAACCCGCTAGATATCGAGGCCCGTGAAACGCCTGCTCGCCCTCCTGCTCGTCATCGGAGCGCTGTCCGGTCTCTTCGGAGCCCAGATGGCGGCCGCGCACAGCGTGCCGCAGGCGGCAGGCGCGCCGCTGGCCAAGGGCATGGATGCGGACTGCATGGCGATGATGGCCAAGCAGCAGCCTGCGCCCAGCGTAAAGCCCTGCAAGGGCCTGACGCTCGATTGCATCGCCGCGATGGGGTGCGTGATCCCGCTGGTCGCAGCGGACCTGGCAGGCGGCGTTGCGCCTGCGCGTCTCTACGACGCGCCCAGCTTCTGGACGACCGACACGATATTGACCGGCAAGGCGGTTGCGCCCGAGCCGGATCCTCCCACCAGCCTTGCCTGATTGAACGAGCACGGGCTGCGCGCATCGATCGATGCGTGCGCGCCCGGTTTCCTTCTTTTCAGTCAAAGGTTTTCGTGATGATCAAACTGCTTCCGGCCGCCCTTGTGGCGGCCCTCAGTCTCGCCGCGCCTGCGCTTGCAACCGACGCGAGCCGCACGCCGCAAGGCCATTGGGAATGGCGGTCGGCGCCGCAATATGGTCCGCGGGCGACTGGCCCTGCGCGTGTCCGCATATGGGTGCCCGACAGCCGGGACATGGCCAGCTGCGATTGCGCGATGATGCAGGCAAGCGCCGCCGACTGCATGCGCGGCGCAGTCAGGTCGGACAAGGGCTAAACCCGCTCCGGAGCGGCGCGTCACATCTTGGCGCGCCGCCTCTGTCATGAGGGGATGATATCCATGATCATGATGCCGAGGCGCGCTGTGCGACGCCTGTTGCTCTCTATCGGTGCGACGCTTGCGAGCGCCTGGGCCGTGCCGGTGTCGGCCGGCCCGCTCACCTACGAGCAGGCAGTGAGGCTCGCTGCCGCCAACGCGCCAAGCCTCAAGGCGCGCGCGGCGGCGACAGCCGGCGCCCGCTCTTCGGCGGTCGCGGCCGATCGCCTGCCCGATCCGACGCTCGACCTGGGCCTGCAGAACTTCCCGGTGAGCGGCCCCAATGCCGGCAGCTTCACGCGCGACGATTTCACTATGGCGACGATCGGGTTCAGCCAGACCTTCCCCAATCTCGCCAAGCGCCATGCACGCGCCGCGCGCGCCGCGGCCGATATCGGTATCGCCGAGGCGGGCGAGCTGGTCGAAGGCCGCAACGTGCGGCTCGAGACCGCCCTCGCCTGGGTCGATCTCTATTATGGAGAACGCCGGCTCCGGCAGCTCGACCTGCTCGATGCCAGCCTCGACGACCTGCAGAAGACCGTGACCGCACGCCTGGCGTCGGGCAGCGCGCGCCCGAGCCAGGCGCTCGAGCCCGACCAGCTCCGCGCCGCCATCGCCGATCGCCGCGCCGAGATGGCTGCGGTGGTGGCGCAGGCGCGGGCCCGGCTCGCGCGCTATACCGGCGACCCCGACCCGCAGGCGACGGGCGACCCGCCGATGCTCGATGTCGATCCGATCCGGCTGCGGGCCGGGATCGATGCGCTTCCCGCCCTGCGCGCGCAGGACGCGCGGATCGCAGTCGCCGAAGCGGACGTGCGTCTCGCGCGCGCCGACAAGCGCCCCGACTGGAAGGTCGGCGTCACCTATGGCCGGCGCGATCCCATGTACGGCGACATGGCCTCGGTCGGCGTGTCGATCGACCTGCCGCTGTTCGCCGGCAAGCGCCAGAACCCCAGGATCGCTGCAAGCGAGAGCCTTGCGCAAGGGGGTCGGTTCGACCGCGAGGCGATCCGCCGCGAGCTGGTGGCGCAGCTCGACGCCGATCTCGCAGACCATGCCATGCATCTCTCCCGGTTGCGCAATGCCCGCGAGACGCTGGTGCCACTCGCCAGGCACCGCGCCGAGCTCGACCGCGACAGCTATGGCGCCGGCAAGCTCGACCTTGGCGCCGCGCTGCTCACGACGCTCGGGCTCGCGGAGGCCGAGGTCGAGGCGCTCAACCGCGAAGCCGACGTCGCGCGCGACGCGGTCCGCATCACTATCACCTATGGGGAGGAGCGGCCATGACGCTCGATAAATCCGCGCTGCGCTGGGGCGCATCGATCCTGGCTGTCGCGCTGCTGGCCGGCGGCACAGGCTATTGGGCTGGCCATCGCCAGGCACCGCAATCGGAGGCGACCACGCCCGCCGGGGCAGGCAAAGTCCTTTACTGGTACGATCCGATGTTCCCCAACCAGAAGTTCGACAAGCCCGGCAAGTCGCCCTTCATGGATATGCAGCTCGTGCCGCGATACGCGGACGGAGGAAGCGCCGGCGCGGCCCCCACGGTCGCCGTCGATCCCGCCGCGCGGCAGAGCCTGGGATTGCGGGTCGTCGCGGCGAAGATGGGCAGCCTTGCCTCGGCCCTCGAGGTCACCGGCACGATCGACTTCAACCAGCGCGACGTCGCCGTCATCCAGGCGCGTTCGGGCGGGTTCGTGAGCCGCGTCTATGCGCGAGCGCCCGGGGACGTGGTCCGCGCCGGCGCGCCGATCGCGGACCTGCTCCTGCCCGAATGGGGCGGCGCGCAGACCGAATATCTGAGCGTCAGGCGGCTCGGCAAGCCCGACCTCACCGCGGCCGCGCGCCAGCGACTGCGGCTGATGGGCATGTCCGACGGCCTCATCGCCAGCGTCGAGCGGAGCGGACGCCCGAACGGCGTGGTGACGATCACGACGCCGATCTCGGGCACGATCCAGACGCTCGACGCCCGTGCCGGCGTGACGCTCGCGGTGGGCCAGACGCTCGCCCAGGTAAGCGGGCTCGGCACCGTCTGGCTCAATGCCGCGGTGCCCGAAGCGCGCGCGGGCGATGTCCGGGTCGGCCAGAATGCCAGCACCACGCTGGCGGGCTTCCCCGGCGAGCGCTTCGCCGGCCGGGTGATCGCGATCCTGCCGACCACGCAGGCCGACAGCCGCAC
Organism: Sphingomonas sp. CBMAI 2297; assembly: GCF_029870595.1. Taxonomy (GTDB): domain Bacteria; phylum Pseudomonadota; class Alphaproteobacteria; order Sphingomonadales; family Sphingomonadaceae; genus Sphingomonas. Next base: position 7,459 of record NZ_JAPDIR010000008.1, on the reverse strand, counting down.
GCTCACCGTGCGGATCGAGCTGCCCAACCGGGACGGCCGGTTGCGGCCGGGCATGTTCGCCAGCGTCGCGCTTGGCGGCGATGCCAAGCCGGCGCTGCTGGTGCCGAGCGAAGCGGTGATCCGCACGGGCAGGCGCACGCTCGTCATGCTGGCCGCAGGCGACGGGCGCTATCATCCCGCCGAGGTCCGCATCGGCCGCGAGGCAGGCGGCGAGACCGAGATCCTTGCCGGCCTGTCGCCCGGCGAGAACGTCGTCGTCTCGGGGCAGTTCCTGATCGATTCCGAGGCGAGCCTGTCGGGAATCGAGGCGCGGCCGATCGGCGGCGGTGCGGCATCGGCGACCATCGCCGCGCCGGCGTCGAAAGCCACGCTGTACGAGACGACGGGCAAGATCGAGCGGATCACGGCCAATTCGGTGACGCTCAGCCACGAGCCCGTTCCCGCGCTCGACTGGCCGGCGATGACGATGACCTTCGCGCTCGCCAATCCGGGCATCGCGCGCGGCTTCAAGGCGGGTGACCGGGTCCGGTTCGGGTTCGACCGGCCCCCGGCGGGACCGACGCTGCGGCATATGGCGAAGGTGGCGGGCCAGTGATCGCCCATCTCATCCGCTGGTCGGTGAGGAACCGCTTCTTCGTCGTGCTCGGCATGCTCGCGCTGGTCGGCGCGGGCCTGTGGGCGGTGCGCTCGACCCCGATCGACGCGCTGCCCGATCTTTCCGACGTGCAGGTCGTGATCCGCACTTCCTATCCGGGTCAGGCGCCGCAGATCGTCGAGAACCAGATCACCTATCCGCTCACCACCACCATGCTGTCGGTGCCCGGCGCCAAGACGGTGCGCGGCTATAGCTTCTTCGGCGACAGCTTCGTCTATGTGATCTTCGAGGACGGCACCGATCTCTACTGGGCGCGCAGCCGCGTGCTCGAATATCTCAACCAGGTCCAGGGTCGGTTGCCGGCCAGCGCCCGCAGCGCGCTCGGGCCGGACGCGACCGGGGTCGGCTGGGTCTATGAATATGCGCTGGTCGACCGCACCGGCCGGCACGATCTCTCGCAGCTTCGCGGGTTGCAGGACTGGTTCCTGCGCTACGAGCTGAAGACCGTGACCGGCGTGGCCGAAGTCGCCAGCATCGGCGGCATGGTCAAGCAGTACCAGGTGCTGCTCGATCCGGTGAAGCTCGCGGCCTACGGCGTAACCCACTCCCAGGCAGTGCAGGCGATCAGCCAAGCCAATCAGGAAGCCGGCGGCTCGGTGCTGGAAATGGCCGAGGCCGAATATATGGTCCGCGCCTCGGGCTATCTGAAAACGCTCGACGATTTCCGGGCAATCCCGCTCAAGACTGCGGCGGGCGGCGTGCCCGTCCGGCTCGGCGATGTCGCCACGATCCAGGTCGGCCCCGAGATGCGGCGCGGCATCGCCGAACTGAACGGCGAAGGCGAGGTCGCCGGCGGCGTCGTTATTCTTCGGTCAGGCAAGAACGCCCGTGAGACCATCGCGGCGGTCAAGGACAAGCTCGCCGATCTCAGGAAAAGCCTGCCGCCGGGCGTCGAGGTGGTCACGGTCTATGACCGCTCGCAGCTGATCGATCGCGCGGTCGAGAACCTCACCCGCAAGCTGGTCGAGGAGTTCATCGTCGTCGCATTGGTCTGCGCCCTGTTCCTCTGGCACGTCCGCTCGGCGCTGGTCGCGATCCTGACCTTGCCGCTCGGTGTGCTGGCCGCGTTCGTCGTAATGCGGTTCCAGGGGGTGAACGCCAACATCATGTCGCTGGGCGGCATCGCCATCGCCATCGGCGCGATGGTGGATGCGGCGGTCGTCATGATCGAGAACGCCCACAAGAGGATCGAACGCTGGGAGCAGGATCACCCGGACAGACATCTCGATGGCGAGATGCGCTGGATCGTCGTCACCGAGGCGGCGGCCGAGGTCGGGCCGGCGCTGTTCTTCAGCCTGCTGATCATCACGCTGTCGTTCATTCCGGTCTTCACCCTGGAGGCGCAGGAAGGCCGGCTGTTCGCGCCGCTCGCCTTCACCAAGACCTATGCGATGGGCGCGGCCGCGATCCTGTCGGTGACCCTGGTGCCGATCCTGATGGGCTGGCTGATCCGGGGCCGCATTCCGGCCGAGCAGGCCAATCCGGTCAATCGCTGGCTCACCAATATCTACCGGCCCGCGATCGACTGGACGATGAAGCGGCCCAAGGCAGTGCTGCTGATCGCGGCTCTGGTGTTCGCCACCACGGCCTGGCCGCTCAGCCGGCTCGGCGGCGAGTTCATGCCCAATCTCGACGAGGGCGACCTGCTCTACATGCCCTCGGCGCTGCCGGGCCTCTCGGCCGCCAAGGCGAGTGAGCTGCTCCAGCAGACCGACCGCCTGATCAAGACCGTGCCCGAAGTCGAAAGCGTGTTCGGCAAGGCCGGCCGCGCCGAGACCGCGACCGATCCCGCGCCGCTCGAAATGTTCGAGACGACGATCCAATTCAAGCCCCGCGACCAGTGGCGGTCGGGCATGACGCCCGAACGCCTTGTCGACGAGCTCGATCGCCGGGTGAAGCTTCCGGGTCTCGCCAATATCTGGGTGCCGCCGATCCGCAACCGCATCGACATGCTCGCGACGGGCATCAAGAGCCCGATCGGGGTCAAGGTGTCGGGCAGTGACCTCGCCGAGCTCGACCGCATCGCGCATGATGTCGAGACCGTGGCCAGGAGCGTGCCCGGCGTCAGCTCGGCGCTCGCCGAGCGGCTGACCGGCGGACGCTATGTCGATGTCGACATAGACCGCGCCGCCGCCGCGCGGTTCGGGCTCAACATCGCCGACGTCCAGGCCATCGTCTCCGGCGCGATCGGCGGCGAGACGATCGGCGAGACGGTCGAGGGCCTCGCCCGCTATCCGATCAGCGTGCGCTATCCGCGCGAATTGCGCGACAGCCTCGAAAGGCTGCGGGCGCTACCGATCCTGACGCCCGCGGGCCAGCAGATCACCTTGGGCACCGTGGCAAACGTCTCGATCGCCGAGGGACCGCCGATGCTCAAGACCGAGAATGCCCGGCCTTCGACCTGGGTCTACGTCGATGTGCGCGGGCGCGATCTTGCCTCGGTGGTCGGCGATCTGCAGCGTGCGGTGGCGAAACAGGTCAGGCTCTCGCCTGGGGTCAGCATCGCTTACTCTGGCCAGTTCGAATATCTCGAGCGCGCGGTCGACCGCTTGAAGCTGGTCGTGCCCGCGACGCTGCTGATCATCTTCGTGCTGCTCTACCTCATCTTCGGCCGCTTCGACGAGGCGGCGCTGATCATGGGGACGCTGCCGTTTGCGCTGACCGGCGGCATCTGGACGCTTTATCTGCTGGGGTTCAACCAGTCGATCGCCACCGGGGTCGGGTTCATCGCGCTCGCCGGCGTCTCCGCCGAGTTCGGGGTGGTGATGCTGATCTATCTCAAGAACGCGCTGGCCGAGCGCGGCGCACATCCGGACGCTGCCGAGGTCGAGGCCGCCGTGCGCGAAGGCGCGCTGCTGCGCGTCCGTCCCAAGGCGATGACGGTGGCGGTGATCCTGGCCGGCCTGCTGCCGATCCTGCTGGGATCAGGCGCGGGTTCGGAGGTCATGAGCCGGATTGCCGCGCCGATGATCGGCGGCATGCTGACCGCGCCCTTGCTCTCAATGTTCGTCCTGCCCGCCGCCTACCTGCTGTTGCGCCGGCCCAAGACCGATCCCATCCCTCAACCCGTTTCATCATGAAGGAGAAGACGATGAACCATGCACGACTGACCATTGCCCTCGGCCTCGCCGCCCTGACTGCCGCGTGCGGCAAGAAGGCGGAGGCCCCCGTTGCGACTGAGACCAACGAGGCGGCGCCCGCCGCGACCATGAGCGGCGACATGGGCAACATGTCGATGGCGCCTGACGCGAACGCCGCGATCAAGGCCAAGGGCCATGGCACCGTCACCGCGATCGACAAGGCGGCAGGCACGATCACGCTCGATCATGGTCCGATCCCGGAGGCCAAGTGGCCCGCGATGACGATGGCGTTCAAGGCCGCGCCGTCGATCACCGATGCGGTCAAGGTCGGCGACAAGGTCGATTTCGACCTCTCGCTCAAGGGCAGCGATGGCGAGGTCACCGCGATCGCAAAGCAGTGATCCGCTAAGTTCGACCAAAAGAAGCTGGTTGCGGCGCCGCTCCCGGGCGGCGACGCCCGTGCCGGCCGTCTGCCTGGCTGTGCGCCCGGTCGACGGTTGCGACCGGCAACGCCCAATGCCAGCGGCGTTTCCCTGCGCGATCACCGACAATTTGAGCACGCTTCGCGGATCGCACATTGAACGTGCAAGCCGCCCTTGCTCGCGATAGCCTGAACGGCAAGGAGCCCAGTTTAGATGACCCAGCCAGTATGACCTTGTTACCCGCGACACATCATGATCTCGTGAGCGAGCTTGTCCGTCGTTGGCGAGACGATCCCGGCGCCACCTATCGCTCCTGGTTTCTGTGGGACGAACGGCTGAAAAACTTCCGCTCCATCCGTCGCGGGCTGCAGCAGGTGGTCGCAGAAATCGAAAGTGGGCGGTTCGGCGTCGCCTATCGCGGCTCGTCACTGGAAACGGTTGTCCACTCGATCGCCGAACAGCGGCAGATCTTCAAGGGCGCCGACCATGCCTGGCTGTGGAAGCCCAAGCTGCGCATTCCAGACATCTACGAAAGCCCGGACAACCAGCGGGCGTTCGGTCGCCTGCTCGACAATTGCTCGTGCTGCGATACCGCCGAGGAGATCATCAGCCACATCCGCAGCATAGACGCGCTCAAGATCAAGGGGCTGGGGCCGGCGGCGGCCAACCTGCTCTATTTCCTTCACCCGACGCTGGTGCCGCCCTTCAATACCGCGATCGTCAAGGGCTACAATGCCGTCACCGGCGCCAAGGTGAAGCTCGGGTCATGGGATCATTTTCTCGCCATGCGCGCCGGCATCCTCGACCTCAACGACCGTTACCGCGAGTTGCTCTCCAACGATCTCGGCGCGATCGGCGGACTGTTGTTCGACATTGGCTCGGGCCGCTATCCCGCGCCACCGCTGGAGGATGACGCAACGGCGGCCGACGACTGGCTCGGCAGATTGGAACATGCCAGAGCGGAGGCAAGCCGGCTCGACAAGACAGCCGCCGCGCAGGGCGAAACCGATCGCACGCACGCCGAAATCCAGGCCTGGCTGCGCGACCTCGGCCATGCCCTCGGTTACGATGTGTGGATCGCCGCCAATGACCGCGGTCGACTTCACGCTGGCTGCCCGCTTGGACAGGGATGCCTCGAGCGCCTTCCAGACGCCATTGCGACCTCTCCCGGAGCGGACTCGATCCGCCTCATCGACGTGTTGTGGCTGGCGAAGGGTGGCGACGGCGTCGCCGCCGCGTTCGAGGTTGAACATTCGACCTCGATCTACTCGGGGATCGTGCGCATGCTCGATCTGGCGCTGTCGGGGAGCGATCTGCACGCTGCCGCCGGGCTATTCCTGGTCGCACCGAATGCGCGCGAGCAGGACGTTCGCGCGCAACTCCGTCGCCCGGCTTTCAGCCGTATTGCCGATCTCGACTTCGCCTATCTGCCCTATGGCGAGCTGGAGAGAAACAGGGACGCGATCGCTCGTTTTGGAACGGGATTGAAGGCCATCAAGGCGATCTCAAGCCCCCTTCCCTGAAAGGGGGCGTTTGCGGGAGGGGGCGGAATCCTACGCCAAGCTCGCCCAGATAGCCGGCGCGAGATCTTACTTGTTGCTGCCTTCTACGGTCGCGCCAGAAAGGCGACGGCTCAGTTCTATCCGGCGATGGCTACGCATTTTGAAGGTGTCTGGCCCAACGCGCCGATACTCAATGAAGCCGAGAGAACGCCAAAATCGCTCTGCCGCTTCATTCGCTTCCAGCACGGCCAACCGAATCTCTGTGGCACCTCTCGCAGCGGCCCAGCTTTCGACCGTCGAGTAAATTGAGCGTCCGACGCCACGACCACGCTGTGCGGCATCTACGATCATGAAGCCGAGATACCATGTGCCATCACGCGGATAATCGCGGAGGATGGCCGCGATTGCATATAGGCCGCCAGGCCCCTTCCATCCCAGGACAGCTTGATTGTGGGCGCTCTTTTCGGGCGGCACATCGGAGAAAAGCTCGCGAGCATCGTCCAGCGTGGGCGCGGCCCCGTCCTGCAACAGGAAATAGTCGCTGCAACGGTTGTACAGGTCTGCAACGTCTGCGGCGTCCGCTTGGGTAAGTTTGATCGGGGCTCCCGTCATCATCATCGCGTTTTGGCAGCAAGCACGCGCTGACCGTAATCCCGGAGTTCCCCGTTGGGACCGACATAGCGGTAGAGAGTGACGCGCTCGATCCCGAGTTCCTTGCAGAGGTCGGAAACGGACGTGTCGCGTTGGGCCATAGCAGCCTGAGCGAGCCGCACCTGGGCCTTGGAGAGGGCGAACTTGCGGCCACCCTTGCGTCCCCGCGCGCGGGCAGCGGCCAGGCCAGCCATGGTGCGCTCGCGGATCATATCCCGCTCAAACTCCGCCAGTGTGGCAAAAATGCCGAACACCATCCGGCCCGATGGCGTCGTGGTGTCGATCTGCGCGCCCTTGCCGGTGAGCACCCGCAGACCGATACCGCGATCCGACAGATTCTGCACCGTGCTGACCAGGTGGGTGAGCGTTCGGCCGAGCCGGTCGAGCTTCCAAACGATGAGGACATCGCCGTCGCGCAACGATTTCAGGCAGGCGGCAAGACCGGGGCGATCATCACGGCTACCGGATGCACGATCATCATAGATATTGCCTGGCTCGACACCGGCAGCGCGAAGGGCATCGTGCTGCAGGTCGAGCGACTGCGAGCCGTCGGCTTTGGACACGCGGGCGTAGCCGATCAGCATGGATCACAAACGAAGGTTTGAGGCGGTGACGAACATGAGCACATAAGATTGGGCTATTGTGTATCTTAACCAGCATCTCAATCAAGCTATCTCAAACCGTAGCTCGGAAAGAATAAGGAGCATGTATGCCGCGTCGCGTGACCCTGACCGATCGACAGCGCGAGGCGCTGCTTCACTTGCCGGTCGATCAAGGTGAGCTGCTGCGGCACTATACCCTCAGCGATGAGGATCTCGGGCATATCCGCCAGCGCCGGCGCGCCCACAATCGTTTTGGCTTCGCGCTGCAACTGTGCGTCCTGCGCTACCCGGGCCGGGTGCTCGCTCCTGGCGAGTTGATCCCGGCGCAGGTATCGGATTTCATCGCGGCCCAGCTCGGCCTGACCAGCGACGATCTACTCCTCTATGCCGCGCGCGAGGAGACCCGGCACGAGCATCTGGCGGACCTTCGCCGAATCTACGGCTATCGCTCCTTTTCGGGGCGGGGCGCACGGGATTTGCGCGAATGGATCGCTCGGGAAGCCGAGGCGGCGACATCGAATGAGGATCTTGCCCGTCGCTTCGTTGC
>NZ_JAPDIR010000007.1 GCF_029870595.1 Sphingomonas sp. CBMAI 2297 | reverse complement strand
GGAACGGCTTGACTTTATCTGAGTATCCAACGCCTAGAAGCCGTCAGAACCCAGGGCCGCCGCCCACATGTCCCTTCATCTATATCACTATGTCAAAGAGCGACAAAAACCGACGCACCGTCCAACCCCTTTTTCTCGGGGCGACCTGTGCGCCTGGATTTTGGTGACCGTCGAAGCGTTCCGGTGAGGAGCACCGCGTCGGTGGAGTGGCTTCTATGCGTGACCTTTCGGCCCGTCAACAGCCTTGTGAAACTTTCTGTCTTTTTTTCGAAACAGACCCCGAAAACCGCAGAAATCCGCGGTTTTCGGGCGTGCGGCCCGGCGACTGAATGACGGATCGATGACCAGGAAGGGCGCGAATCATGCGAATCGCCCCTCGAATCACGCCGGAAAACGCGAATCCGGGATACGATTTCCCCTGCAGAACTGCGCAATTTCGCGGCTTTCCGGCGGTTTACGGCGCATAAAGGCGAACGGGCGCATAGCGCGCGAGATGAGCGATACCGTGCTGGCCAATTCCGAAGCCGAAAGCGCCGCGCTGCGCCAACAGGTGCGCAGCGCCGTGATCTGGCGCTCGGGCACCCAGATCTTCGGCCAGCTGCTTACCTGGGCCTCGACCTTCATCGTCATCCGGCTGCTCGGCCCGTCCGCCTATGGCCTGTTCGCGATGACCCAGGTGATCCTGGTCCTGCTCAACATGCTCAACGGCTACGGCCTCGCCAGCGCGCTCATCCAGCGCAAGGACGCCGGGCGCCACGCGCAGCGCCAGCTGTTCGGCATGCTGATCCTGCTGAACTTCGGCCTGGGCGCGATCCAGTTCCTCGCCGCCCCCGCCGCCGCCGCCTATTACCGCCAGCCCATGGTGGCCGACCTGCTCCGCGTGCAGGCGCTCCTATATATGGCCACCCCGTTCATCGCCCTGCCCCAGGCGCTGCTCTCGCGCGCGATGGACTTCCGCAAGCAGGCGCTGGTCAATTTCGTCTCGGCGCTCGCCGGCGCGATCACCGCGCTTGCCGGCGCGCTTGCCGGCCTGGGCGTGTGGACGCTGGTCGCCGCGCCGATCGCGCTGTTCGCCACCCGCGCCATCGGCATGACGATCGCCGCGCGCTCGCTGCTCTGGCCGAGCTTCGACTTTCGCGGCGCCGGCGACATCGCCCGCTATGGCGGCGTGATGGCCACCGGCCAGCTCTTCTGGTTCGCCCAGAGCCAGGCCGATGTGTTCATCGCCGGCCGCCTGTTCGACCCGCACACGCTGGGCATCTACACCACCAGCCTGTTCCTGACCCAGATCTTCGTCGCCAAGTTCGTGCCCCCGCTCAACGAGGTCGCCTTCTCCGCCTATGCCCGGCTCAAGGACGACAAGGCCGCGGTCGCCGCCGCCTTCACCAAGTCGGCGCGGCTGATCATGGTGGTCGCGATGCCCTTCTATCTCGGCATGGCCGCCACCGCCGACCCGCTGGTCGCGGTGGCGCTGGGGCCGAAATGGCGGGAGGCGGCCCCGGTGGTGCACTGGCTGGCGCTCGCCATGCCGATGATGACGCTGCAAGTGCTCTATGCCCCCGCCAGCGACGCCTGTGGCCGCCCGGGAATCAGCGCCCAGAACTCGGCGACCGGCGCGCTCTGCCTGCCGATCGCGTTCCTGATCGGCGTGCACTGGGGCCTGATGGGCCTCGTCGCCGCCTGGTTTGCCGCCTATCCCGTCTATCTCGCGGTCTCGACCTGGCGGACGCTGCCGGTGATCGGCGTGAGGCTGGGCGCGCTGATCGAGGCGATCGCCCCGCCGGTGCTGGCGGCCGGCGCCATGGCGCTGCTCGTCACCGGGCTCGATTCGCTGCTGCCCCCGCTCCCGGCGCTCCCGCATCTCGCGCTGCTCGCGGGCGCGGGCGGCCTTATCTATGGCGGGCTGCTGTTCCTGTTCGCCCGCCCGATGCTGATCGAATCGATCAACCTGATCCGCAACCGCCACGGATGAGCCGCGACGCGCCGGGGAGAGTTCGTCATCCCCGCGAGGGCGGGGGTTCAAGCTGGATGGGGGCGAAGCAATTCCGCGCAGAGCAGCCGGAGACGGCAGGACGCGCCGCGCGGCCATCGCCCCTGGCCCCGGATCCCCGCCTTCGCGGGGATGACGGACATGGTTTCAAAGGCTTGGGTGTGAACCCATAAACGACCGCTTTCGGTATATCGGACCAATCGGCCGATCTTGGGTGGATAGCTGCCATTCCGATGGCCTTGCGGGCACAGCGGGTATGCGCCCCAATTGCAGTCGTTCTCAATGTTGGTAGTTGATTTCCAAGGCAGCCGTTCGTTAACGTCGGCTTGATGGACAAGACTGGTGTTAACCGTCCCGTCCACTTAGGAAATTGAATCCGTGAAAAGCGACTTTTGTTTCATCACGACATAAGCACTAAATCTTGATCAGGATGCCAGACATCGGCGCCCTGTTCGCCGACAACCAACAAGCGGAGTGATAAGATTGACGGATTTTAGCGCTGAGCGGAATGATGGAATGGATCTGGAGCGAGAAGTTGCCGATCTGGTGGCGAAACTCCTAGCTTCGGGCGAGCTACCCTACCGTCCCGAACTCGTGCGTTTCCGACCCAAGGCCAGATACTACTCCAGGAGCCGGGAGGCTGAGGTAGATTTTGAGAATGTACTCGAGGTCTATGTGAAAGATAACTTCGGGAAGGACGATGCACAGCCGACGCATGTCGTGATCTTCGAGTGCAAGGACCATAAGCGAGAACTTGAGGTCAAGCTGATGGATGAGCTCGTAGGGCGGCTTGCCGGCGGCTATGGCTTTAGCATCAAGGCCTATATGGTGACACGCAACGGCTTTCAGTCGGGCACGGTCGCCACTGCACGAAACAATGGCATCGGCCTGATCAAACTGATGCCCAAGGACAAGGTCCAGTATTTCGCTCACCTGCAGACCTATGACAGTCTGGAGCGATCACGGCGTGAATTCCCGCTTCGCGTTAAGCGAGCCCTGCTAAACCCGCTCTATGTTTCGGATGGTGAGCGGTTCTATGCAGCCGACGATGGCTTCGTCTTTCCTGACTTCAATCGCATGATCGTGAAGCACCTCGATAGGGCCGGCCTTCCCGCCAGCTGAGGCTCACGCCGCGCAGATCTTCAGCCTGGCTTGACCTGCCGAAACGAAGCCAGCCGCGTCCGCCCTCCAACCGGGTGGCGATTGGTCCTCCGTGTGGCGCCGCAACGCACTGCCGCCCGCACCGCGCTCCTCGATTTGCCGGGTATCAGACTCTAGAAAGGAGCGTCCGCTTGTCGCGCTTGACGCAGCGTGACCTGCCAGTCCGCTTCCGGCCCAGCTTCAGCCGTGGTGTGCGTCGACCCTTGATGTCCGCAAGTGGGGCGTTTGCCGACAGGCCGCCTTTATGAGTCCTCAACCTAGGGCAAAACCCGATCAAGGCTTTGATTTATTTCGTCATCCCCGCGCAGGCGGGGATCCAGGGCCACGGGCGGGTTGCGGGCAGTCGAGGCCTGCGCGCTCCGGAAGGAGGCTCACCTGATAGCATCGTCGTCCTGCGCTACCCTGGATCCCCGCCTGCGCGGGGATGACGGAGTTTGCTGATTGGGTTTTGACCCCAGGTTGAGAACCCAAACAAGTATCTGATCTTTCACCGTCATCCCGGCCTTGAGCCGGGATCCCGCTTCTTCCTGTGCTGACGAGATAGCGGGACCCCGGCTCAAGGCCGGGGTGACGAAGCAAGAATATGAGTCCACAACCTGGTTCAGATTCCCGGCCCAGGGATCACACCGCCTGGATATAGGCACGCATCGCATCGGCTTCCGATTCGATCCGCTCGATCCGATACTTCACCAGATCGCCGATCGAGACGAGCCCGATACAGGTATCGCCCTCGACCACCGGCAGATGGCGGATGCGCCGACGGGTCATCAGCGCCAGCGCGGCGAGCACGCTCTCGTCGGGCGAGACGGTGATCGCCGGCGCGGTCATCACGTCGCCCACCTTGCGCGCGAGCGCCGCGGCCCCCTCGCGCTCGAGGCAATAGATCACGTCACGTTCGGAGAATATCCCGGCGACCGCGCCGCCGGACATCACGGGCACGGCGCCGATTCGCTTCCCGGCGAGCAGCGCGACCGCATCGGCGACCGTCCGGTCGCCATCGATCGAGACCACTTCGTGCCCCTTGCCCCCCAGGATCGCCGCGATCGTCATCGCCATCACTCCGCATTCGGGTCCAGGCGGTTGAGTCTCCCACACATCGCCCCCAATTGCAAAAGATGGACGCGCCGCACGGCCTGGACGATCCCGAATATGCCGCCTTTGCCTGGGCGCGCTATCGCCGCATCCTGGGCTGGATGGCGATGGTCGCGGCGGCGGCGGCGATAGGTGCGATCCTGGTCCTGTGGCACTGGCTGGGCTGGCTCAACCTGACCGTGATCCTGGCCACCGCGCTCGGCGTGTTCTTCACCATCCTGCTCGGCGCCATGCTGATGGGCCTGATGTTCCTGAGCTCGGGCACCGGCCATGACGAACAGGTGGAGGACCGGCTGAAGGACGAAATGGAAATCGGCGACTGAGCCTTCGCCCAGCCGCCGATCCATTGTCCTGATTCTTCAGATCGCGAACGCCGCCGTTCAGGCAGTCGCTTCCGCATCCTCGGCGCGGGTGCGGCGGCGGCGCGGCTTCTTCACCGGCTCCTCCGCTTCCGCGGCCGGCGCCGCGTCGATCACGCCGAGCGCCGGCGGCAGCACCGCGGCGTCGATCGCATGGCTCTCATCGGCGGGCTGCGCCTCCTCGCGGCGCGGGCGGCGGGTGCGGCGCGGCGCCTGCTCCTCGCGCGGGGCGCGCTGCTCTTCGGCGGCAGCCTCGAAGCCCTCGGCCTCGACGGCATGGCCATTGCCATAGCCATTGGCGCGGCCGTTGCGGTCCTCGCGCTCGCGGCGAGGCTGGCGCTCCTGGCGCTCCTCACGCTCGCGGCCCTGACGCTCCTCGCGCTCGCGGCGCGACGGCTGGACGCGCTGCTCCTGCGGCTCGTCCGCTTCGTCGGCGCGATTGCCATCGGCCTCGACGTCGAAATCCTCGTCGTCGCCGTCGAAATCGTCGCGCTGGCGGCGCTGCTGGTTCTGCTCCTCGAAGCGCGAACGGCTCTCGCTCAGCACGCGGAAATAGTGATCCGCGAACTGGAGATAATATTCGGTGTTGACCCGGTCGCCCTGCATCTGGGCATCGCGCGCCAGATTCTTGTATTTCTCGAGCAGCTGGGCGGCGTTGCCGCGCGCACGGTTGTCGATGCGGTTCCCGTTACCCTGGCCCGGGTTGCCACCCTGGCGCTGCTGCTGCCCGCCACGACCACGACGGCGGCCGGCCTGACGATTGTTCATCAAGGTCTGTATGTCCTGTCTTGTTTACGCTGTCCGTCGGTCCAATTCCTGGGTCCCGGATGCAGTTTACAAATGCGCGCCAACGCCTCGGGAGGCGCGACTCGCCTGCCATGGCCACCGGACTGCAGCGGCTATCATGACCTGAATCGGGGCTGTGCTTTTCACGGCCCAAGTTTCAACGGCTTGGTTGAAAGTGCCCTACCCCGTCGCTGTCTTAGCCGGTGCAGCACCAATGTCCAAGCAGAAATATGTGTCGTTTTCGCGTCGTTTCAAGTCAGGAGCAGCGCGCGCGGCCGCTCTCCCAGATCCTTGTACAGCGTCACGGCGAAACCGCCATTCCGGGCAATCGCGGATACCGGCCCGGCCTGGGTCCAGCCGATCTCCAGCACCGCCGCGCCGCCGGGCGCGAGCAGGCGGCGGAGATCGGGAATGATCCGGCGATAATCGTCGAGCCCCTCGGGGCCCGCGAACAGCGCCGCGCCGGGCTCATGGCGGCGGACCTGCTCGGGCAGATCCTCCCGCGTCCCGATATAGGGCGGGTTGGCGAGAATCAGGTCGAAGCGCGCAGCGAGCCCCTGCCCCCAGTCGCCGGGCCGGAAGGCGGCGCGCGACTCCATCCCCAGCGCCGCGGCGTTGCGCCGGGCATAGTCGAGCGCGACCTCCGACGCATCCACGCCGAGCCCCTGCGCCTCGGGCCATTCGGCCAGCGCGGCGAGCAGCAGCGTGCCGGGGCCCGTGCCGAGATCGAGGATCCGCGCGGGCGCGCGGGCGCCGAAATATTCGATCGCCGCCTCGATCAGCGTCTCGCTGTCGGGGCGCGGGATCAGCACCCCGGGGCCGACCGCGAGCTCGATCGTCCAGAAGGCGCGGCGGCCGGTGATGTACGCCACCGGCTCATGCGCCAGCCGCCGCGCAAGCAGCGATTCGAGCGCGGCGGGCACGGGATCGCCGAGATGGCGCAGGATCATCGCCTCGCGCGAGACGCCCAGGGCGTGCGCCATCAGCAGCTCGGCATCGAGCCGGGGGGAATCGGAGACGGGTTCGAGGGTTCTGGCGGCTTCGATCAGAGCGCCGCCCACTCCCTCTCTCCGCTTGCCGGGAGAGGGGGTCGCCGGATCCGCATGCGATTCGTCCGGAGGGGAGGTCACGCCCCTCTCCCCGGCCCTCTCCCCGCACGCGGAGAGAGGGAGCTACCCATCCAGCTGCGCCAGCCGGTCCGCCTCGTCCTGGGCGACGAGCGCGCCGATCAGCTCGTCCAGCTCGCCTTCCATCACTTCGGGCAGGCGGTGGAGCGTCAGGTTGATGCGGTGATCGGTCACGCGCCCCTGGGGGAAATTATAGGTCCGGATGCGCTCCGAGCGATCGCCCGAGCCGACCATCGACTGCCGCGCGCCGGCGCGCGCCGAGGCAAGCCGGTCGCGCTCGGCCTCGTACAGGCGGGTGCGCAGCACCTTCATCGCCTTGGCCTTGTTCTTGATCTGCGAGCGCTCGTCCTGCTGGATCACGATCGTGCCGGTCGGCAGGTGGGTGATGCGCACTGCCGAATCGGTGGTGTTCACGCCCTGCCCGCCCGGGCCCGAGGCGCGATAGATATCGATGCGCAGGTCCTTGTCGTCGATCCGGATATCGGCCTCCTCGGCTTCGGGAAGCACCGCCACCGTCGCCGCCGAAGTGTGGATGCGCCCGCCCGCCTCGGTGGCCGGCACGCGCTGCACCCGGTGCACGCCGCTCTCGAACTTCAGCTTGGCGAACACGCCGGTGCCGGTGACGCTGAGCACCACTTCCTTGAAGCCGCCGAATTCCGATTCGGAGGACGAGATCAGCTCGATCTTCCAGCCCATCCGGTCGGCATAGCGCTGGTACATGCGCAGCAGGTCCCCGGCGAACAGCGCGGCTTCGTCGCCGCCCACGCCGGCGCGGATCTCGAGCATCGCCGGGCGCGCATCGGCCGCGTCCCTGGGCAGCAGCGAGAGCGCCAGCCCGCGCTCGGCATCGGCGAGCGCCGCTTCATTGGCGCGCAGCTCCTCCGCCGCCATCGCGCGCAGTTCCTCGTCAGGCTCCTGCGCCATCAGCGCGAGCGATTCGGCCTCGGCACGCAGCCGGCGGACCTCGCCCGCGGCAAGTGCCACCGGCTCGATCTCGGCATATTCCTTGGAGACGGCGACGAACCTGTCGCCCGACAGGTCCCCGGTCGCCATCTGCGCCTGCAGCTCGTCGCGCCGCGCCTCGATCGCGGCGATGCGGTCGGCGGGGATCTTCATCGGGCGGCGCCCGAGACCAGCGTCGCGACCGCGTCGGCATCCACCCCGTCGCCGTCGATCACGCGCTGCGCGATCGATACCTCGCCGTCGCGCTGCTGGAACGAGACCGTCATCGCCGGGTTCGCCTTCATCGCGCGGTCATAGCGCTTCCTGGGGCTGCCGCTCGCGAACAGCTCGGCGCTGATGCCCGCGTTGCGCAGCCCCGCCAGCAGGCCGATCGCGGCCGCTTCGCTGCCCGCCGCCTCGACGACGACGGCCACCTGCATGCGCTCCGCCGCCGGCTCGGCGATCAGCATCCCCAGCCGCTCGACGCCCGCCGCCCAGCCCACGCCCGGCGTCTCGGGGCCGCCGAGATTGCCGACCAGCCCGTCATAGCGGCCGCCGGCCAGCACCGTGCCCTGCGCGCCCAGCCGGTCGGTGACGAACTCGAAGGCGGTGTGGCGGTAATAATCGAGCCCGCGCACCAGGCGGCTGTTGCGCGTCCATTGCACCCCGGCCGCGTCGAGCCCGTCGGTGACGGCCTTGAAGAAGGCCGCGGCCTCCGCGGTCAGATAGGCGTCGATGTCCGGCGCGCTCTCGGCGATCGGGCGGTCCTGCGGGTCCTTCGAATCGAGGATGCGCATCGGGTTCTTCTCGAGCCGGACGAGGCTGTCCTCGCTCAGCTGGTCCCGGTGCGCCGCGAAATGCGCGACCAGCGCGGTGCGCCAGGCGTCGCGCGTTTCCGCGTCGCCCAGCGTGTTGAGCTGGAGGGTGACGCCCTCGATGCCCAGCTCGCGCAGCAGCTGGTCGGCAAGGACGAGCAGCTCCACGTCGGCGGCCGGCTCGGCGGCGCCGAGGATCTCGGCGTCGAGCTGGTGGAACTGGCGGAAGCGGCCCTTTTGCGGGCGCTCGTAGCGGAACACCGGGCCGCTGGTGACGAGCTTGAGCGGCGCATATTGCTGCCAGCCCTCGGTGACATAGGCGCGGCAGATGCCGGCGGTGAATTCGGGGCGCAGCGTGATCAGGTCGCCGCCCTTGTCCTCGAACGTGTACATCTCCTTCGAGACGACGTCGCTGGTCTCGCCCATCGAGCGGGCGAACACGCCCGTCGCTTCGAACACCGGGATGTCGACGCGCTGGAAGCAATAGAGCTTGCGGACATGGTCGAAGGTCTCGAGGACGCGGGCGAACCTGCGCTGATCCTCGCCGAAAATGTCCTGGGTGCCCCGGATGCGGTTGGGCGTTTCGATGCGTGCCATATTGGCGCGCGCCAATAGGCCGGTTCGGCCCGGGCCGCAACGAGATTGCGGGGATGCCATAACCGCAGGGAACCTTGCAACGAACGGGCAATTGTTGCGCCGTGTATCCAATCGTGGAAACCTGCCGTCTGCCGGAGGGGTGTTTCGCGTTTCCGGCACATTTCTTGTGTTGCACCTGCACAAGGCGCTGCCCAAGAGCATTCGTCACAAGAACCGCGCCCGAGTCGGCGCCCTGATCCGGGTTGAAGAATTGCACCGAATCACCCCTGGCGGCGCGTGCCGACCTTCCTTTGCCCTGCTCGCCACCACGCTGCTCCTCGCATCCTGCGGGAGCGGCGGCCAGACCGCGCAGAAAAAGGGCGCCGGGGGCCCGCCCCAGGTGGGCTTCGTGGTGGTCCAGCCGGGCCAGGTGCCGGTGGTCGCGGAACTGACCGGGCGAGTGAATCCCTATCAGGCCTCCGAGGTCCGGCCCCAGGTGGCCGGGATCGTCCGCAAGCGCTTCTTCACCGAGGGCTCGATCGTCCGCCAGGGGCAGACGCTCTACCAGATCGACCCCAGCCTCTATTCCGCCAGCGTCGCCGAAGCGGCGGCCAGCCTGCAGAACGCCCAGGCCAATGCCGAGGCGACGCGGATCCGGGCGGATCGCTACAAGCCGCTCGCCGAGGCGGAGGCCGTGTCGAAGCAGGATTATACCGACGCCACGGCCGCCGCCCGCCAGGCGCGCGCGCAGGTCGCCCAGACGGGCGCGCAGCTGCGCACCGCGCGGATCAACCTGCACTTCACCCGCGTCCCCGCGCCGATCACCGGCCGCATCGGCCGCTCGCTCGTCACCGAGGGCGCGCTGGTGACGACCAACCAGGCCGATCCGCTCGCGGTGATCCAGCGGCTCGACCCGATCTTCGTCGACATCCAGCAATCGAGCGGCGAGCTGCTCGCGCTGCGCCGCGCGCTCGCCCAGCAGGGCGTGACGCCGGGCAGCGCCGCCGTGCGCCTCAAGCTCGAGGACGGCAGCGAATATGGCACCACCGGCACCGTCGAATTCTCCGAGGTGATGGTCGACCAGAATACCGGCACCGTCACGCTGCGCGCCCGCTTCGCCAATCCCGAGGGGCTGCTGCTGCCGGGCATGTTCGTCCGCGCGGTCTTCACCCAGGCGATCGACACCCGCGCCTATCTGGTGCCGCAACAGGCCGTGTCGCGCGACGCCAGGGGCGCCGCCCAGCTCTGGGTCGTCGGCCCGGACAACAAGGCGGTGCGCCGCGACGTCACCGCCGAGCGCACCCAGGGCGCCTTCTGGGTCATCACCCAGGGGCTCAACCCCGGCGACAAGGTGATCACCCAGGGCATCGCCAACCTGAAGCCCAATGCCGATATCCGCCCGGTCCCGGCCGACACGCCGCAGAAGATCGAGCCGCCCCGCAAGGACCAGGGCGCCGGCGCCTCCAAGTCGAAGGGCGGCTGAGCACCCATGTCGCGCATCTTCATCGATCGCCCGATCTTCGCCTGGGTGATCGCGATCATCACCATGCTGATGGGGCTAGGCGCGGTCTTCTCGCTGCCGATCGCGCAATATCCCGACATCGCGCCGCCCCAGGTGAACATCCGCGCCACCTATCCCGGCGCGTCGGCGGAGACGGTGCAGAACTCGGTGACGCAGATCATCGAGCAGAACCTGACCGGCATCGACGGGCTGCTCTATTTCAGCTCCTCGTCCACCTCGCGCGGGCAGGTGACGATCAGCGCCACCTTCAACAAGGGCACCGATCCCGACATCGCCCAGGTGCAGGTGCAGAACCAGGTCCAGGCCGCGCTCTCGCGCCTGCCCAACCAGGTGCAGCAGCAGGGCGTGCGCGTCACCAAGTCCAACCCGGACACGCTGCTGCTCGTCGGCGTCTATGACGAGACCGACAAGCGCACCAATCGCGACGTGTCCGACTGGCTCTCGTCCAACCTGCAGGACACGCTGTCGCGCCTGCCGGGCGTGGGCGACGTCAACGTGTTCGGCTCGCCCTATGCGATGCGCATCTGGCTCAACCCCTCGGCGCTCGCCAGCTACGGCCTGATGCCGAGCGACGTGGTGACCGCGATCACCAGCCAGAACACCGAGGTCGCCGCCGGCGAGATCGGCGGCCAGCCGATGCCGTCCAGCCAGATGCTGAACGCGACGGTGACCGCCCAGTCGCGCCTGCAGACGCCCGAGCAGTTCGCCAAGATCATCCTGAAGACCCAGACCAGCGGCGCGCACGTGCTGCTGAAGGACGTCGCCCGGATCGAGCTGGGCGCGGAGAACTACAACGCCGTCAGCCGCGTCAACGGCCATCCCGGCTCGGGCATCGCGATCAGCACCGCGCCGGGCGCCGACGCGCTGAAGACGGCGGAACTGGTCAAGGCGACCGTGGCGGAAGCGGCCAAGGATTTCCCGCAGGGCTTCAACTACGCCTATGCCAACGACACCACCGAGTTCATCCAGCTCTCGATCGAGGAAGTGGTGAAGACGCTGGGCGAGGCGATCGCCCTCGTCGTCATCGTGATGTTCGTGTTCCTGCAGAGCTGGCGCGCGACCCTGGTGCCGATGATCGCGGTGCCGGTGGTGCTGCTCGGCACCTTCGCGGTGTTCTACGCGCTCGGCTATTCGATCAACACGCTCACGCTGTTCGGGCTCGTGCTGGTGATCGGCCTGCTCGTCGACGACGCGATCGTCGTGGTCGAGAATGTCGAGCGCCTGATGGAGGAGGACCCCGACCTCACTCCGCGCGAGGCGACGATCAAGTCGATGGACCAGATCCAGATCGCGCTGGTGGCGATCGCGCTGGTGCTGTCCGCCGTGTTCCTGCCGATGGCGTTCTTCGGCGGATCGACCGGCGTGATCTACCGGCAATTCTCGGTCACCATCGTCTCGGCGATGGTCCTGTCGGTGCTGGTCGCGCTGATCCTCAGCCCGGCGCTGACCGCCACGGTGCTGAAGCGCAAGCAGGACATGCCCGCGCCCGGCAGCGGCTGGTTCTCGCGCCGCGTGCCCTTTCTCGGCCGCTGGACCCGCACCGGCATGGCGAAGTTCAACCAGGGCTTCGAGTGGACGGTCGAGCACTACACCAGCACCATTTCCTATGTCGTCGATCGCAAGTGGATCTTCCTGCTGATCTACCTGCTGTCCTGCGCGGTGCTGGTGCTGATGTTCTATCGCCTGCCCACCGGCTTCCTGCCGACCGAGGACCAGGGCGCCGCCAGCGTGCAGTTCCGCCTGCCCGCCGGCGCGACCCAGGCCCGCACCCAGGAAGTCCAGCTCGCGGTCGAGAAATATCTGCGCGAGCAGGAGGGCAGGAACGTCCGCACCATCTTCACCGTCACCGGCGGCGGCGGGGGCGGCGGCGCCAGCGGCCAGAATACCGGCCAGGGCTTCGTCAACTTCGTCTCCTGGGACGATCGCCCCGGCAAGGAGAACGGCGCCGACGCGATCGTCCAGCGCGCCGCCGGCGCCTTCCGCAACTTCCGCGACGCCCAGGTCTTCGCGCTGGTGCCGCCCGCGATCCGCGGCCTGGGCCAGTCGAACGGCTTCACGCTCGAGCTGCAGAACACCAGCGGCATGTCGCGCACCGACTTCGTGGCGGCCCGCGACAAGCTGCTCGCCGCGGCCAATGCCGATCCGGACCTCCAGGCCGTGCGCCTGTCCGACCTGCCCGACGTCTCCACGCTCAACATCCAGATCGACCAGGAGAAGCTCGCCGCGCTGGGCCTCACCCAGGCGGACGTCAACAACACGCTGTCGACCGCCTGGGGCGGCCGCTACGTCAACGACTTCATCGATCGCGGCCGGGTGAAGCGCGTCTTCGTCCAGGGCGACGCGCCCTATCGCGCCGATCCCAAGAATCTGGGCGAATGGTTCGTGCGCGGTGCCGACGGCAAGATGACGCCCTTCTCTTCCTTCGCCACGATCAGCTGGGCGACCGCGCCGACCACCGTCTCGCGCTTCCAGGGCATCTCCTCCTTCGAGTTCCAAGGCCAGCCCGCGCCGGGCAAGAGCTCGGGCGACGCGATGAAGCGCATGGAGACGCTCGCCGCGCAGATCCCGGGCACCAGCATCGCCTGGGCCGGCCTCTCCTATCAGGAGCGGCTGGCCGGCGGGCAGGCGCCGCTGCTCTACGGCGTCTCGCTGCTCATCGTGTTCCTGTGCCTGGCGGCGCTGTACGAGAGCTGGTCGATCCCCGTCGCCGCGATGCTGGTGGTGCCGCTCGGCCTGATCGGCGCGGTGTTCGCGGTGACGCTGCGCGGGCTTCAGAACGACGTCTATCTGCAGATCGGCCTGCTCACGACGATGGGCCTGGCGGTGAAGAACGCCATCCTGATGATCGAGTTCGCCGAACGCGCCGAAAAGGAGGGCAAGCGCGTGATCGAGGCCGCGATCGAGGCCGCGCGCATCCGCTTCCGCCCGATCGTGATGACCAGCCTGGCCTTCATCTTCGGCGTGCTGCCGCTGGCGATCTCCACCGGTGCCGGCGCCAACAGCCGCATCGCGATCGGCACCGCGGTGATCGGCGGCATGCTCACCGCGCTGATCCTCGCCATCTTCTACATCCCGCTGTTCTTCGTGCTCGTCCGCCGCGGCGTGCGCGACGCGCTCAAGGCGCTGCGCGAACGGCGGGCCCGCAAGCGGGAGGCGCAGGCATGAAGCGCACGGTTCTGACCCTGTTCCTCGGCACGGCGCTCGCCGGCTGCTCGATGGAGCCGAAATATGCCCGGCCCGAAGCCCCGGTGCCGCCCGGATGGCCGGTGGGAGATGCCTATCTCAAGGCCGACGAAGCGGCGCTGCCGAGCGTCACCTGGCAGGACATCTTCAAGGATCCGCGCCTCCGGAAGCTGATCGAGCAGGCGCTGGCCAATAATCGCGACCTGCGCATCGCCGCCGCCAACATCGCCGCGGCGCGCGCGCAATATCGCATCCAGCGCGCCGACCGGTTCCCCGGGCTCGATGCCGGCGCAGGCGCGACCGCATCGCATGGCAGCAGCACCGGGGCGGCCACCACCAGCGGCACGCGCACCAGCTTCTCGGGCAATGTCAGCATACCCGCCTTCGAGCTAGACCTGTTCGGCCGCGTCGCCTCGCTCACTCGCGCCGAGCAGGACCGCTGGTTCGCGACCGAGGCGGCGGCGCGCGCCACCCGGCTGACGCTGATCGGCGACATCGCCGCCGCCTGGCTCAACCATGCGGCGGACGCCAGCCTGCTCGCGATCGCCGAGAGCACCGCAGCCAATGCCGAGCGCGCGGTGGCGCTTACCGACCGGCGCCTGCAGGGCGGCATCGCGCCGCGCACCGACCTGGCCCAGGCGCGGCAGATCCTTGCCACCGCCCAGTCCGACGTTGCGGCGCAGAAGACCGCGCTGGCGCAGGACGTCAACGCGCTCCGGCTGCTGGTCGGCGCCGAGATCGATGCCACGCTGCTCTCCTCCACGATCGAGGAAGCCGCGCCCACCGTTGCCGAGCTGCCCGCCGGCGTCGATTCGGGCGTGCTGCTCCGCCGGCCCGACGTGGTGCAGGCCGAATATACGCTGCGCGCCGCCAATGCCCAGATCGGCGCCGCCCGTGCCGCGCTCTTCCCGCGCATCTCGCTGACCGGGCTGCTCGGCTTTGCCAGCAACGCGCTGACCGGGCTCTTCTCGGGCAATGGCTTCAACTGGTCGGGCGGCGCGAGCGCCAGCTATCCGATCTTCAACGCCGGTGCCGGCCGCGCGGGCGTGGAGCGGAGCGAGGCCCAGCGCGACGCGGCGCTCGCCAGCTACGAAAAGGCGATCCAGACCGCCTTCCGCGAAGTCGCCGACGCCCTGGCCCGGCGCGGCACCATCGCCGATCAGCTCAAGGCCGACACGGCCAACCTGGCCGCGGCCCAGGACAATTATCGCCTCGCCGACACGCGCTATCGCGGCGGGATCGACAATTTCCTGGCCAGCCTGGTCGCGCAGCGCTCCTATTATTCCGCCCAGCGCGGACTGGTGAACGCTCGGCTGATCGAGGCGACCAACCTGGTGACGCTCTACCGCACGCTCGGCGGCGATTCGCTGCTGACGGTCACGCCTTCGGGGCCGCAAGTGGCCGCGCCGTAGCGTCATCTGGCTCACCCTTCCACCCTCCCTCCTTCCCCGCTATCGGTTGCGAAGCGAAACGGGAGTGGCGGATGGCGTACGAGATGATCCTGACCGAGCGGGCCGGCGACGTGCTGGTGATCACGCTCAACCGGCCCGATCGGCTCAACGCCGCGCCGCCCGCGATGTTCGACGAGATCCGCGACGCGCTGGCCCGGCTGGACGGCGCCCGCGCGGTGCTGTTCCAGGGGGCCGGCCGCGCCTTCTGCTCGGGTGCCGACGTGGCGAGCGGCGCGCTCGCCTCGGGCGATCCGGCGGCGGCGACGCATGCCGCGCTGACCGATCACTACAATCCCACGATCCTTGCCGTCGCGCGGCTGGGCGTGCCGGTGGTGAGCGCGGTGCGCGGGCCCGCCGCGGGCATCGGCTGCAGCCTGGCGCTGGCCGCCGATTTCTGCGTGGCGAGCGACACCGGCTATTTCCTCCAGGCCTTCGTCAATATCGGCCTGGTCCCCGATGGCGGGGCGACCTGGCTGCTGCCGCGCCTGGTCGGCCGCTCGCGCGCGGCGGAGATGATGCTGCTGGGCGAGAAGCTGCCCGCGACCAAGGCGCGCGACTGGGGCCTGGTGCACAGCGTCGTCTCGGACGAGCAGCTCGAGCATGAGGCGCTTGCGCTCGCCGCCCGCCTCGCCGCCGGGCCCACCATGGCGCTCGGCCTGATCCGCCGCGGCATCGGCCAGGCGCTCGAATCGACGCTGGAGGAAACGCTGGCGATGGAGGCCAACCACCAGCGCAGCGCGCGCGGCACCGCCGATTCCATGGAGGGCGGCCTGGCCTTCCTCCAGAAGCGCAAGCCGAACTTCACCGGGAAATAGCCTGCGAGGTTGACCGGCCGGGGGCGGCTGTGGCACTCGGCCCTCGGCTCGCGGGTATAGCACAATGGTAGTGCAGCAGCCTTCCAAGCTGAATACACGGGTTCGATTCCCGTTACCCGCTCCAGCCTTCCTGCCCGGCGAACCCGTGTTCCTTGTGGCGCTCCGCCCTGCCGGGCTACACGTCCTTGTGGCGCTCCGCCCTGCCGGGCTACGCTAGTGGTTCGATTCCCGTTACCCGCTCCAAGCCCCTTCAAGCGATGACCGACACCCCCGCCCCTCTCGCACTCTATGTGCACTGGCCGTTCTGCGTGTCGAAATGCCCCTATTGCGACTTCAACAGCCATGTCCGCGAGAGCGTCGACCAGGCCGCGTGGCGCGCCGCCATGCTCGCCGACCTGGCGCATGAGGCCGCCGCATTGCCCGGCCGCCGGCTCGGCTCGATCTTCTTCGGCGGCGGCACGCCTTCGCTGATGCCGCCCGAGACGGTCGCCGCGGTGATCGAGGCGGCCGAGGCGCATTGGGGCTTCGCCCCCGGCATCGAGATCACGCTCGAGGCCAATCCCTCCTCCGTGGAAGCCGCGCGCTTCGCCGACATCGCTTCGGCCGGGGTGAACCGCGTCTCGCTGGGATTGCAGGCGCTCGACGATGCCGATCTGCGCTTCCTCGGCCGGGCGCACGGCGTCAACGAGGGGCTGGCGGCGCTGGCGACTGCGCAGCGCGCCTTTGGCCGGGTCAGCTTCGACCTGATCTATGCCCGGCCGGGCCAGACGCTGGCCGGCTGGGAGGCGGAGCTGCGCCGCGCCCTGTCCTTCGGCACCGAGCATCTCTCGCTCTACCAGCTCACCATCGAGCCCGGCACGCGATTCGCCACGCTGTTCGAGAAGGGCGAGCTCGCCGCCTATGATCCCGACGCGGCGGCCGACCTGTTCGAGGCGACCCGCGCGATCGCCACGGCCGCAGGGCTGCCGGCCTATGAAGTCTCCAACCATGCCCGGCCCGGGGCGGAGAGCCGGCACAACCTCACCTATTGGCGCTATGGCGACTATGCGGGCGTCGGCCCCGGCGCGCATGGCCGGCGGAACGGCATGGCCACGCTGCGGCGCAAGAAGCCCGAGAACTGGCTCGCGGCGATCGCGCGCAACGGCCATGGCATCGAGCGCGAGGATCCGCTCGACCCGCACGACCGCGGTGTCGAGGCGCTGCTGATGGGCCTGCGCCTGGCCGAGGGCGTCGACCTGGCCGGGGTGCCGGACGCCCCGCTCGACCTGAAGGCGCTGGCAGGAATGGAGGCGCAGGGCCTGATCGCCCGCGCCGGCAGCCGGCTGATCGTGACCGATGCGGGGATGCCGGTGCTCGAGGCGATCCTGCGCGAGCTGGTGGTTACCTAATTCCTCCCCCAGACAAGCTGGGGGAGGAAATATATCAGCCCCCGAACCCGGTCGGCGCCGGCGAGATCGTCACCGTGGTCCCGCCCTTCACTTCCTGCACCTCGAGCGCGCGCTCGGCGATGCCGTCGCGGCCGAAGCGGAAGGCGCCGTCGAGCCCGCCGAACCCGTCGGGCGCGACCAGGCGGCGCTCGGGGAAGATGTCGCCCGGCCGCCATTCGCGGGCGATGCGCACGGTGAGCAGCACCGCGTCATAGCCGAGCGTCGACAGGCGATAGGGCGCCGCGCCGAAGCGGGCGCGATATTTGGTCGCATAGGTCCGGTAGTAATTGTCCGGCACGCTGGCGAACCAGGCGCCGTTCAGCACCGCGTTCGCGCCGATCGCCGAATCGGTGTTCCACAGCTCGGTGCCGAGGATCCGCGAGGCCTTGCCGCCCGCCGACTTGCGGATGATCGGCGCCGCCGTCACCCCGCTCGCGCCCGAGCCGGCGATCAGGATCGCCTGATAGGGCGTGCGCGAAAGCTTGGTGATCGCGCTGGTCATCGAGCCGGGGCGGCCGTCATAGGTCTCCATCGCCAGCACCTTGCCGCCCTGGTCCTCCACGGCCCGCAGGAAGCTGGTCGAGGCGCGCTCGCCATAGACGCCGGAGGTCATCAGCCCGACAAAGTTGGTGACGCCCTGGGCCCGGGCATAATCGACCACCCGCTCGATCGACTGGGCCGGCGAATAGCCGAGCAGATAGGTGCCGTTGCCGGCCACCGCCGTGTCGTTCGAGAAGCTGAGCACCGGCACCCGCGCGGCCCGGGCGATCGGCGCCACTTCGCGCGCCTCCTCGGCGAGCAGCGGGCCGAGGATCAGCTTGTTGCCGTCGGCGATCGCCTGGCGCGCGGCGTTCGCGGCCCCGCCGGCAGTGTCGTAGGTAGTGATGCGCAGCACGTCCGATTTCGTGTCGAGGACGGCCAGCTGCGTCGCATTGGCGAGCGACTTGCCGACGCCGGCGTTCGGCCCGGTCATCGGCACGAGCAGGGCGACGCGGTGGCGCTCCACATCCTGCGGCAGGCCCGGCGAGATCGGGCGAGTCGAGGGCCGCTCGCGCGGCGCCTCCACCGTCGGCGCGGGGCGCGACTCGGGGATCACCCGCGGCCCGCTGGCGCAGGCGGCGAGGAGGGCGGCGAGGCCCAAAGCGGCCCAGCGGAGGATGCCCCGTTGCGGATTCACGGTCGCGTCTGCCATTTACTCTCCCCGATGCACGCTGTTCTCACGCCCGGCCTCTATATCGTCGCCACCCCGATCGGCAATCTCGGTGACTTGTCGCCGCGCGCCTCCGAAATACTCCTGGGCGCCGATCTGGTTGCCGTCGAAGACAGCCGTGTGACAGCCGGCCTGTTCCGGCACCTGGGCGCGAAGGGGAAGATGCTCCCCTATCACGACCATAATGCCGATGCGGTCCGCCCCGGCCTGGTCGCGCGCATGGCGACCGAGGCGATCGCGCTCGTCTCCGACGCGGGCACGCCGCTGATCTCCGATCCCGGCTTCAAGCTGGTGCGCGACGCGCGCGCCGCCGGCCATCCGGTGACGACGATTCCCGGCCCCTGCGCGGCGATCGCGGCGCTGACCCTGGCCGGCCTGCCGACCGACCGCTTCCTGTTCCTCGGCTTCCTGCCCGCCAAGCTCCATGCCCGCGCCGAGGCGATCGCCGAGATCGCCGGCGTGCGCGCCACGCTCGTCCTCTACGAATCGGGGCCGCGACTCTCGGCCTGCCTCGCCGCCCTGGCCGAGGGGCTGGGCGACCGCGAGGCGGCGGTGGCGCGCGAGATCAGCAAGAAGTTCGAGGAATGCGTGACCGGTTCGCTCACCCAGCTGGCCGAGCGCTATGCCGAGGCGCCGCCCAAGGGCGAGATCGTGGTGGTGGTCGCCCCGCCGGGCGCCCCCGCGCCCGCCAGCGCCGACGATGCCGATGCCGCGCTCGCCGAAGCGCTCACCCGGCTGCCGGCGAGCAAGGCGGCGGGCGAAGTGGCGAAGAAGCTCGGGCTCGACCGCAAGGCGCTCTATGCGCGGGCGATGGCGATGAAGGAATAGTCCGGCGCGGGTCGGAACCGCCCCGATCCCGCCATCCCCGCGAAGGCGGGGACCCAGGGTTACTTCGCGCATCGCTCCTGACTCTGGATCCCCGCGTTCGCGGGGACGACGAAACAGAGCAGGAGAGGACGAAACAGCGCCAAGGCCGACTCAGGCGTATTCCTGCTCGAGCACGCGCATCTCGTCCGCACCGGTAAGCTCGGCGAGGCGTTTGAGATAGGTTTCGGCGAGCTGGCGGCGGCGCAGCGCGGCGGCCTCCGTCATCGCCCGCTTCGCGGCAGCGAGTTCCTGAGCGGCGCGACGCCGATAATAGCGTTCGTTGGATTCCATCTGAATGCGACCCCCCGAAAGCACCGATAAACCCGGTTCGGTGCGACTCGGTCTGGCGATGGTAACCAAAGTTATCCACAGGTGCGAGTCGTGAGGGGCAGAAGACCAACGGATCGCCGCGCTGCGGAAACGCGTGGCCGCGAAGGCGAGCGCCGCGCCGCCTGGTGGCTATGGCTGAAAGGCTGGAGAATCCTCGATCGCCGCGTCCGCACTCCGGCCGGCGAAGTCGATCTGGTTGTGCGCCGCGGCAACCTGATCGCCTTTGTCGAGGTCAAGACCCGCGCCACCGCGGCCGATCTCGACTTCGCGATCGACGAGCGCCGGCTTGCCCGTGTCGCCGCCGCGGCGGAAGTGCTGATGCCGCGCTATGCCGGCCCGAACGACGATATCCGGGTCGACGTGATCCTCATTGCCCCGGGGACGCCGCCTCGCCATATCGAGAACGCCTGGATGGGGTGACTTATTCGAATAAGTCACCTAAGGTGTTCCCGAAGGAGGCCGAATGTCGCTCAATGTCGCCGTGCAGATGGACCCGCTCGACGCGATCAACATCGCGGGAGACTCGACCTTTGCGCTGATGCTCTCCGCCCAGGCGCGCGGCCACCGGCTGTTCCACTACAGCCCGGAGGACCTGAACTATTCCGCCGGCCGCGTCTGGACCCGGGCCCATCCGGTGACCGTGCAGCGGGTGGCGGGCGACCATTTCCGGTTCGAGGAGCCGGTGTCGCTCGACCTGGGCGAGGAAGCCGATGTCGTGCTGATGCGCCAGGATCCGCCCTTCGACCTGGGCTATATCACCGCGACCCATCTGCTCGAGCGGATCGCGGACCGGACCCTGGTGGTCAACGACCCCGCCAGCGTGCGCAACGCGCCGGAGAAGGTGTTCGTCCTCGACTATCCGCAGTTCATGCCGCCGACGCTCGTCACCCGCAGCCTGGACGAGGCGCGCGCCTTCCTGGCGGTGCATGGCGAGATCGTCATCAAGCCGCTGCACGGCAATGGCGGCAAGGCGATCTTCAAGGTGGGCCGCGACGGCGCCAATCTTTCCTCGCTGATCGAAGTGTTCAACACCGCATGGCGCGAGCCGCACATGGTGCAGGCCTTCCTCCCTTCGGTGGCGGCGGGCGACAAGCGCATCGTGCTGGTCGACGGCGAAGTGGCCGGCGCGATCAACCGCATTCCGGGCGAGGGCGAGATCCGCTCGAACCTGGCGGTGGGCGGCAGCGCGGCCAAGACCGAGCTGACCGCGCGCGAGCAGGAGATCTGCGCGGTGCTGGGTCCGGAGCTGAAGCGGCGCGGGCTGCTGTTCGTCGGCATCGACGTGATCGGCGGCGAGTGGCTGACCGAGATCAACGTCACCTCCCCCACCGGCATCGTCGCCATCGACCGGTTCAACGGCACCGACACCGGCGCGCTGATCTGGCAGGCGATCGAGCGCCGCGTCGCCGAGCGGAGCTGATCGACACCTTATGTGGGACGCGGCTTCCTGGGGCTATTGGGGCATCTTCTGGCTGATGGTGCTCGAGAATGTGATTCCGCCGATCCCGTCCGAGGCGATCATGAGCGTGGCGGGCATCGCCGTGGCGCGCGGCAAGATGAGCTTGCCGCTGGTGCTGTTCGCCGGCACCGCGGGCACGGTGCTCGGCAATCTCTTCTGGTGGGAGATCGGCCGGCGGCTGGGCTATAAGCGCCTGCGGCCGCTGGTCGACCGCTGGGGCCGCTGGCTGACGCTCGACTGGCACGAGATCGAGAAGCTCAAGACCTATTTCGACAAATGGGGCGGCCCGACCGTGCTGATCTTCCGCTTCATGCCGGTGGGCCGCACGGTCATCTCGATCCCCGCCGGCCTGATGCACATGCCCTTCTGGCGCTTCGTCGGCTATACCGCGGTGGGCAGCGCGATCTGGAACGTCATCCTGCTGGGCGGGGGCTATGCGCTGGGCGCCACGATCGAGGACATCGAGGATTGGGTGGGGCCGACGATCATCGCCATCGTCGCCGGGATCGCGCTGCTCTATGTCTGGCGGATCCTCACCTGGAAACCGCGGGACTGATCCGGTCGAGCGCCGTCGCGATCCGCTGGGCATAGGTTTCCATCTGCGGGGCGAGCGCGGCGAGGCCGAGGCGCGACTTCGGATCGACGGCGCACAGCGTGCCGAAGAAGCTGCCGTCGCCGCGCAGGATCGGCCAGGAGATATAGCTGCGGAAGCCGTAGAGCGCCGGGGTGTGATGGCGGCGCCATTCCGGATCGGCATCGACATCGTCGATATAGACGCCCTGCCCGCTCGCGCGGATCTCGTCGCAGATCGTCGTCTTGATCGCGAGCTCCTCGCCGGGGTTCAGCCCGAACTCGATCTTGTCGAGCACCTGGCAGGCGACCCAGCGATCGGGCGTGACGCGCGCCACCGCGGCAAAGCCCATGCCGGTGCGCTCGCACAATTCGGCCAGGATGGTCTCGACTTCGGGGATGCGCTGGATGTCGGCGACGTCAGCGAGATGGGAATCGTGCATGCGTGCGCCGTAGCGAAGCGTTGCGGCGGTGTAACTGATCGAAATCAGGCGCGGGGATGGGCGTTGCGATAGACGTCGAGCAGATGGGCGGCATCGACGGCGGTATAGACCTGGGTCGAGCTGAGGCTGGCATGGCCGAGCAGCTCCTGCAGCGCGCGCAGGTCGGCGCCCCGGCCGAGCAGATGGGTGGCGAAGCTGTGGCGCAGCGCGTGCGGGGTGGTGCGGTCCGACAGGCCGAGCGCGGCGCGGGCGGCGCGGACCGACTTGCGGATCACCCCCGCCGGCATCGGGCCGCCCTTCGCCCCGCGGAACAGCGGCGCGTCGCGCGAGACGCCATAGGGGCAGGCGCGGGCATAGGCCTCGATCGCCGCGCGCACCTCGGGCAGCAGGGGGACGATGCGGGTCTTGTCGCGCTTGCCGGTGACGCTCATCGTCGGCCCCAGCGGCAGCACGGCGCCCGGGAGCCCCACCGCCTCGCCGATGCGCAGGCCCGCGCCGTAGAGCAGCAGCAGCACCGCCCAGTCGCGCAGCCCGATCCAGGGCTCGCGCGCCTCCTCGGAGACGGTCTCGGCGAGCGCGACCGCCTCGTGCGGGGCGATCGGGCGGGGCACGCCCTTCCGGACGCGCGGTCCCTTGAGGCGGGGAAGCTCCGCATCCTCGCCGCCGGCGAATCTGAGGAAGCCGCGCACCGCCGAAAGCTCGCGCGCGGCGGAGGCGTTGGACAGGCCCTCGCCGCGGCGATGGGCGAGATAGGCGCGCAGGTCCGCGGCGCTCGCCCGGCCGAGCGCATCGCGCGTGACGGGCCCGCCCCAATGCCGCTGGAGAAAGGCGACCAGCCGCTCGGCGGTCGCGCCATAGGCCCGGACGGTATGCGCCGAACGCCGCCGGTCGCGCGCGAGATGCTGCGCATAGAGGAGCGGGAGGGCGGGCTCGGTCATGGGGGAAGCATATATCTCCCTCTCCCCCCTGGGGAGAGGGTCGCGGACAGGGGCAGTGCGGCGAGCAAGGCGCTTGCGGCCCGCACTGCCCCTCTCCTGGCCTCGCTGCGCTGGGCCACTCTCTCCCCGGAGGGGAGAGGGAGAAAAAGTCACCCGATCTTCTGCCCGGTCTTGGCCCAATCGGCCATGAAGGCGGCGATGCCGTTGTCGGTCAGCGGGTGCTTGACCAGCTGGCGGATCACGCTCGGCGGCGCTGTCATCACGTCGGCGCCGATCTTGGCGGCTTCGAGCACATGGATCGGGTTGCGCACGCTGGCGACCAGGATCTCGGTGTCGAAGGCGTAATTGTCGTAGATCGTGCGGATGTCGGCGATCAGGTCCATGCCCGGATAGCCGATATCGTCGTGCCGGCCGACAAAGGGCGAGATGAAGGTCGCGCCGGCCTTGGCGGCGAGCAGCGCCTGGTTGGCCGAGAAGCAGAGAGTCACGTTGACCATCGTGCCGTCGTCGGTGAGCGCCTTGCACGCCTTGAGGCCGTCGATCGTCAGCGGCACCTTGACCGCGACGTTGTCGGCGATCTTCCGGACGATCTCCGCCTCGCGCATCATGCCCTCGAAATCGAGCGCGACGACCTCGGCCGAGACCGGGCCCTCGACGATCTCGCAGATCTCCGCGACCACTTCGAGGAAATCGCGGCCCGCCTTGTGGATCAGCGAGGGATTGGTGGTGACGCCGTCGAGCAGGCCGGTGGCGGCCAGGTCGCGAATATCGGCGGTATCGGCAGTGTCGGCGAAGAACTTCATCGGGAATCCCTTATGACATTTGCTGTCAGTCGTGCGTGAGCATCAGCCTTGCACGGCCGCCCTTAAGCCGATTCACCGTGACGCGATAGGTGCCGGGGCGCATCCGGTAATAGAGGATCTTGTGGATCGTCGAGCAGCGCGGCCCCCGGCGCTCGGACGCCATGCGCAGCGCGCGCGGACTGCCGGCGGCGAAGGCATCGATCCAGCCCGCGCGATCGATCGCGATGCCGACCGTGCCGGCCTTGCGGATCGTGACGCGCGTCTCCACGCCGCCGCCGCGCACCGGCAGCGTCACCGCATGGCCGGTGTCGAGCCCGCGCCCGTCGCGCGTCCAGCCGGCGAGCGGGCGCGGAAGCCGTGTGTCGAGCGCCGCGCAGCGGCCCTGCGCCGCCATGCCCAGAGCCAGCGCCGTCGTGAGAATCATTGCCCTTGCCCCCCATTTTGATCGCGGCGATGTTCCATGGATGTTCCAGGTCCGGCAAGTAAAGCTTGCACCGGAATGAAGACGATGCGTTTAGGCGCGATGCGTTGGTGCGCCGTCCTGCCCCTGCTCCTGGCCGCCGCTGCGCCCGCACGCGCGCAACGGACCGACGACCAGCTGTGGCTGCAGGCGAGCGGCGTCGTCCGCGTGGGCGAGCATGAAGAAGCGACGGTGGAAAGCATCGCCCGCTTCGGCGAGCGCGCCCGGGGGCTGGCGCACACCGAGATCGGCGGGCTGTTCGCCTGGAAACTCGGCAAGGTCGAACTCGCCATCGGCTATCGGCACGTCGAGGATTTCGTCGGCGACCGGACGCTGCCGAACGAGGAGCGGCTGCGCCAGCACGTGATCGTCCCGCTCGGCGCCGGCTTCGCCACGCGGATCCGGCTCGAGCAGCGCTTCAACAGCGCCGGCCCGGAGATCGGCCACCGCGTGCGCGGCCAGCTGCGCTTCAACGCGCCGCTGGGCCGGACCGGGCTCGGGCTGTTCGCGACGCATGAGACGTTCCTCAATCTCAACAGCACCGCCTGGGGCCAGCGCGGCGGGATCGAGCGGGTGCGGGCCAATATCGGGCTGGGCGCGCCGCTGGGCCGCCAGCTGCGCGTCGAGATCGGCTATCTCAACCAATATCGCTTCGGCCGCGCCGGCGCGCGCGACCAGATGGACCATGCGATGACGATCGGGCTGACGCTGCGGCCCTAGGTTGAGAACCCAAACAAGTATCTGATTTTCCACCGTCATCCCGGCCTTGAGCCGGGATCCCGCTGCTTCCTGCGCTGGCGAGATAGCGGGACCCCGGCTCAAGGCCGGGGTGACGATGGAAGAATATGAGTCCCCACCCTAAGCTTCGCTCACCTGCCTCAGGATCGCGGCGGAGTCGCGGGCGCCCCAGCGCTCGGTGATCTTCCCGTCCTCCAGCCGGAACCATTCCATCGCGGCCACCTCATAGGGCCGGCCGGTCGGCGCCAGCCCGCCCAATCCGCGAAAGGGGCCGGCGAAACGACCGGTCTCGCGCAGGCGCACCGCCACCGAATCCCCCTCGGCGACCAGATCGAGGATCTCGAGCCGCATCTCCATCCCCTCGTGCAGCTCGCGCCAGATCCCCATCGCCATCTCGAGCGATCCGGCACCGAGCACGCCCCAGATCTTCGCATCCGGCGCGAAGAGCCGCGTCAGCCGCGCGACATCGTGCGCGTTGAACGCATCGACATAGGCGCGGACCGCCGCCTTGTTCGCGGCGCTCATTCGCCGGCCACCAGCATGGCCTTCACCCTCGCCCCGGCAAGGCCGGAGACATAGAGGCGATATATGCCCGGCTCGAACCGGAAGCGGACGATCTTGCGAATCGTCGAGCATTCCAGACCATGGCCGTGCCTGACCGAGGCGAGCGCCGTGCCGCCCTCGGCCCCCGGCAGCACGTCGATCCAGCCGCCCTGGTCGAGCGCCACGCCATAGATGCCGGCGCTCTCGATGCGGAAGCCGATCATCGCCGCCTTGCCCGGCTTGCTCCCGGCGGGCAGGCCCTTGAGCGCCGCGCCGTCGATCGTGTCCAGCGCCACCGCCTTGCCGGGGACGAACGCGTCGCCCGGCGCGACCCAGCCGAGCAGGCCGGCGGGCAGGCTGGCGTCGGTCGCCTTGCATTGGGTGGTCTGTGCCGCCGGGGCGGCGGGTGCGGCCTGGGCGAGCAACAGGGCAGCGGCGAGCAGCATCTTCGGTCTCCTTGAAGCGCCAACCGGATACGGGGATTCCGTTTCCGGTGCAAAAGCCCATATGAGGCCATCCATGTCCCGCGCCCGCGTCCTCGTCCTCCACCCCGCGCTCGGCCCGCTCGACTATCGCGTGCCCGCCAGCATGCAGGTCGCGCCGGGATCGATCGTGGTCGTGCCGATCGGGCCGCGCCAATATGCCGGCGTGGTCTGGGAGCCCGAGCGGCTGCCGACCGAGGAGATCGGCGACAATCGGTTGCGGAACATCATGGCCGTCGCCGACGCACCGCCGATTCCCGCATCGGTGCGCCGCCTCGTCGAGTGGACGGCGGACTATTATCTGAGCCCGCCCTCGGCCGTGCTGGCGATGGCGCTGCGCACCTCGGCGGCGTTCGAGAGCGCGCCGACGATCACCGAATATCGCGCGACCGGCCAGGTGCCCGCCCGGCTGACCCCGCAGCGCGCGCAGGCGCTGGAGCGCATCGGCGAGCGCCAGGGGCTGGTGCGCGAGCTGGCCCTGGCCGCCGACGTCTCCGACGCGGTGATCCGCGGCCTGGCGAAGGCCGGCGCGATCGAGGCGGTGGTGGTCGACACCGACACGCCCTATCCGCTGCCCGATCCCGATTTCGCCCCGCCCCGGCTCAACCCCGAACAGGCCGATGCCGCCGCGACGCTGCGCCAGGCAGTGGACGCGGCCGGTTTCCAGCCCTTCCTGCTCGACGGGGTGACCGGATCGGGCAAGACCGAAGTCTATTTCGAAGCGGTCGCCGCCGCGCTGGCGGCGGGGCGGCAGACGCTGGTACTGCTGCCCGAGATCGCGCTGACCGAGCCTTTCCTCACCCGCTTCGAGAAGCGCTTCGGCTGCGATCCGGTGGCCTGGCATTCGGGCCTGCGCACTTCGCAGCGCCGCCGCGCCTGGCGGGCGATCGCCGGCGGCGAGGCGATGGTGACGGTGGGCGCCCGCTCGGCACTGTTCCTGCCCTATCCGAACCTCGGCCTGATCGTGGTCGACGAGGCGCACGAGACCAGCTTCAAGCAGGAAGACGGCGTCCATTACCATGCCCGCGACGTGGCGGTGATGCGCGGCCGGTTCGAATCCTGCCCGGTGATCCTCGCCTCGGCCACGCCGGCGATCGAGACGCGCCACCAGGTCGAACTGGGCCGCTACGAAGAGCTCAAGCTCCCCGGCCGCTATGGGCTTGCGGAAATGCCCGAGATCATTCCGATCGACCTGATCCAGGACCCGCCCGAGCGTGGCCGCTGGCTGGCACCCGCGCTGGTGAAGGCGATCGACGCGACGCTGGCGAAGGGCGAGCAGTCGCTGCTGTTCCTCAACCGGCGCGGCTATGCCCCGCTGACGCTCTGCCGGCATTGCGGCCACCGCTTCCAATGCCCGAACTGCACGGCGTGGATGGTCGAGCACCGGCTGCTCCGCCGCCTCTCCTGCCATCATTGCGGCCACACGATCCCCGCGCCGAGCCTGTGCCCCGAGTGCAAGAGCGAGGACACGCTGGTCGCCTGCGGCCCGGGCGTGGAGCGCATCGCCGACGAAGTGGCGGCGCTGTGGCCCGAGGCGCGGACCGCCATCGTCACTTCGGACACGCTCTGGTCGCCCGCCAAGGCCGCCGAGTTCGTCGCGCGGATGGAGCATGGCGCGATCGATATCGTCATCGGCACCCAGCTGGTCACCAAGGGCTATCACTTCCCCAATCTGACCCTGGTCGGCGTGGTCGATGCGGACCTGGGGCTGGACGGCGGCGACCTGCGCGCCAGCGAGCGGACCTTCCAGCAGATCATGCAGGTGGCCGGGCGCGCGGGCCGGGGCGAGAAGCCCGGCACCGTCTATATCCAGACCCACGCGCCCGATGCGCCGGTGATGCGCGCGCTCGTCTCGGGCGATGCCGACAGCTTCTACGCCGCCGAGACCGAGGCGCGCCGCGACGCCGAGGCGCCGCCCTATGGCCGCTATGCCGCGATCATCGTCTCGAGCGAGGATCGCGCCGCCGCCGAGGAAGCCGCGCGGATGATCGGCCGCACCGCGCCCGAGAGCGGCGAGGACATGCACGTCTACGGCCCCGCGCCCGCCCCGCTGGCGATGCTGCGCGGCCGCCACCGCTACCGGCTGCTCGTCCATGCCCGGCGCAGCTTCGACGTGCAGCAGGTGCTGCGCGACTGGCTGGGCAGCCTGACCTGGAGCCCCAAGGTGCGCGTGGCCGTGGACGTCGATCCCTACAGCTTCGTCTGATCCGCGGCGGACCCGATCGCCCGTTCCCGCAACGTCACCGATTGACGAGCCGGCCGCAGCCCATAAACTCGGTCGATCGGGGGGAAGAATCATGCGTCGTCATCTGTTACTCGCCACTTCGCTGCTACTGCCGTCGTTCGGGCACGCCGCCGACTGGTACGAAGGCAGCTCCAAGCATTTCATCGTCTATTCGGAAGGCTCGCCCGAGCAGGTCACCGCGGCGACCGAGTCGCTCGAGCGCTTCGACCAGGCGCTGCGGACGATCACCGGCACGCCGGACAAGCCGCTCAGCCCGAACCTGCGCGTCACCGTGTTCATGCTCGACGACGTCGACGCGATCCGGAAGCTTTCGGGCAACCACTCGATCGCCGGCTATTACCAGGCGCGCGCCTCCGGCCCGATGGCGTTCGCGCCGCGCAAGACCAGCGGCGAGCTCAGCGCGCGGACGATCCTGCAGCACGAATATGCCCATAGCTTCATGTTCGCGAGCTGGCCGAGCGCGGTGTTCGCCAAATGGTTCGTCGAGGGGTTCGCCGAGTTCGTCGGCACCGCCAGCTATCGGACGGACGGCACGCTGACCTTCGGCGCGCCGCCGGAATATCGCAAATACGGCATCAACCAGACCAACCAGATCCCGGCTAGCCAGCTGCTGATGCTCAACCCGGGCAAGCTCGACGACCTGCAGACCCATATCCTCTATGGTCGCGGCTGGCTGCTGACCCATTATGCGCTGCTCGGCGGCCACGGCAAGGAACTGGCCGACTACATCACGCTGAGCAACGAGGGGAAGACCGCCGAGGCGGGCCGGTCCTTCGGAAACCCGAACGATCTCGACAACAAGCTCAACCGCTACATTTCGGGCAAGACGCTGCCGTTGCTGCGCCTGTCCAGGGATCAGGTCGCGGTCGGCAAGGTCACGCTGCGCAAGCTCGGCGCCGGCGAGATCGCCACCCTGCCGGCGCGGCTGCGCTCGAGCAGTGGCGTGACCTCGGAAACCGCGCCAGAAGTCGCCGAGCTCGCGCGCCGGCTCGCGGCGCCCTATCCCACCGACGCGGCGGCGCAGAACGAGCTGGCCGAGGCCGAGTTCGACGCCAAGAACTATGCCGCCGCCGAAGCGGCCGCCGATCGCGCGCTGGCCGCCGATCCCAAGTCCATCCATGCCCTGCTCTACAAGGGCATGGCGCAGATGGAGGCCGCCAAGGCCGCCGGCGACACCAATCCGGAGCGCTGGAAGGCGATCCGCGGCCATTTCCTCAAGGCCAACAAGCTCGATACCGACTATCCCCAGCCGCTGGTGCTGTTCTACGAGAGCTTCGCCGCAGCCAAGCAGGCGCCGACCGCCAATGCGCGGAACGGGCTGCTCGGCGCCTATGTGCTGGCACCGTTCGACACCGGCCTGCGCGTCACGGCGGGCAAGGTGCTGCTCGAGATGAACGACGCCAAGGCCGCGCGCGTGGCCTTCGAGCCGGTCGCCTACAGCCCGCACGCGCCGGCCGACAATATGGCGCTGAAGGTGCTCACCGCGCTCGACGAGAAGGGCACCGAAGGCGCGCTGGCCGTGCTCGCCGAGGGCGAGGCCAAGGCGAAGAAGGCGGCCGAGGAGGCGGAGAAGAAGAAAAAGGGCTGAACCCCGCCGCCTCCGCAGGCCCCGGCTTGAACCGCCGCGGCTTTTGCCCGAAAGCTGCCGGCCAAATGGAGGTTCGGGTTCGATGATGCGTCGGTTGCTTATCGTGGTGGCGCTGCTCTTCGCATGGGCGGCCCCGGCGCATGCCGACGACATCTCCGCCTCGGCGCGCGGCGTGGTGCGCATCGTCACCATCGCGGTGGTCGATGACGAAGTGGTCGGCTTCGGCCATGGCAGCGGCTTCGCGGTGGCGCCCAACCGGGTGGTCACCAACGCGCACGTCGTCGACCTCGCCTCGCGCTATCCCGACAATGTCGTGATCGGCGTCGTCCCCTCGGAAGGCGACAAATCCTATCAGGGCAAGGTGATCAAGATCGACCAGGCGCGCGACCTGGCGCTGATCGAGTTCACCGGCGTTCGCCTGCCGCCGCTCACTTTGTTCGGCGGCAGGATCTCCGACGGCGATTCGCTCGTCGCGCTCGGCTATCCGGGCAATGTCGACGTCGCCACCGCGCGCTCGGCGGCGGATTTCATCAAGCCCCAGTCGCCGGTGCGCTCGCAGGGCGGATTCGCCGGGCTGCGCCAGCTGAGCGGCGTGAGCGTGCTGCTCCACACCGCCAGCATCGCCCGCGGCAATTCGGGCGGGCCGCTGCTCGATCGCTGCGGCCGGGTGCTCGGCGTCAATTCGGCGATCACCCATAATGACGACGGCGATTCGACCTTCGCCTTCGCCATTGCCGGCAGCGAGCTGGCCGCCTTTCTGGGCGAAGCGAAGCAGCCCTTCGCCACGGTCGACATGCCCTGCACCTCGGTCGAGGAACAGATGGCGCAGGAGCGCAGCGCCGACGAGAAGGCTCGCCTGGCGGCCGACGAGGCATCGCGCGCCAATGCCGCCCGGGCCGAGGCGGAGCGCGACGATGCGATCACCCAGGCGCGCAATCGCGCCGAGACCGCGCGCGAGAATTATATGGCCGGCGCGGCGGTGCTGCTCGTGCTGGGCGCGCTGGCGATGGGCGGGGCCGGGCTGCTGCTCTCGCGCGAGCGCAAGCGCGAGGCGATCTGGGTCGCGGCGGGCGGCGGCGTGCTGATGCTGGGCGCGGCCGCCCTGTTCCTCAGCCGGCCGGGCTTCGACGAAGCCACGGTGGTGCCGGTGCCCAAGGCCGTGGCGGCGGGCACCACGAGCACGGCGGCGCAGGGCAAGCTGGTCTGCACCCTCGTCCCCGAGCGCAGCCGGGTGATCGTTTCCCCGACCGACAAGGTCGACCTCGACATCGGCGAGGACGGCTGCATCAACGGCCGCACGCAATATGCCGAGTCCGGCACGCACTGGCAGCGCATCCTGGTGCCGGACCAGGAAGCCAATGTCTCGGTGCTCGATTTCGATCCCGCGACGGCCATCTATACCAATACGCGCTATCTGCTCTCCTCCGAGCAGATGAAGCAGGCGCGCGCGCTGCGGAAGGGCGTGCCGCTCAAGGAATGCTCTGCGGACCAGGCCAAGCGCGCCGAGCTGGCGACCCAGCAGCAATCGATCCGCACCGCGCTGCCGCCGGTGTACAACGAGAAGCTGGTCTACAAATGCTCCGCATCGGACGGGACGGCGGCCGGGGCGACGCCCGCGGCGAAGTGATCCGCCGGCCACCAGGGGAATACGAGCCCCGACCCTAGGTAGCGACTCACCGTCCTCCCCGCGCAGGCGGGGACCCAGGGCAATATGAGGCAATCGCAGAAATCGCGCATGGGCTTGCCGGAGACGGCAAAGCGTGCCTCACGACCATTGCGCCTGGCCCTGGATTCCCGCCTTCGCGGGGATGACGGCGGGGCTATGCGGGGGTGACGGCGGGGGTTGGGAGGCCCCAGCCTAGCCCCGGTCCACCCGTGCCGCGAAGCAGCCGGGCCTGGCATTGTGCACGTGCAGATACGCCACCGCCGGATCCGCGAAGAAGCGCGCGATCAGCGGCTCGAGATCACGGCCTTCCACCACTTCGGCGTCGGTCATCATGCCGGCGGCGTCAAAGGCGCGGACCGAGAGCAGACGGATCGCCAGCGGCTCGGGCACCGCATTCTCGAAGCGCGCCGGCACCTCGGCCCCCTCGCGCACGAAGATGGCATGGGCACTGCGATAGGGCGAGGCGACCGGCAGATGCTCGTGGTTGACCAGCAGCACCGTCTCGCCCGGCTCGGCATCGGCCAGCGTCACCCGGCACGGGGCGCCGGGCTTCTTCGCCACGCGCATGCGGACGGCATGCCGCGCCGCCAGCTCCGCGTCCGACAGGCCGTAGAGAGAGCGGAACGGCGCCGGATCGATACCCTGGATCACATAGTTCACCGGTCGGCTCCCTCGCGCTTCAGCAATGCCTTTTTGCGGTCCACGCCATAGGCATAGCCGCCCATGCTGCCGTCCGAGCGCAGCGCGCGGTGGCAGGGGATGATCACCGGCACGTGATTGGCGCCGCAAGCCGTGCCGGCGGCGCGCACCGCGCCCGGGCTGCCGGCGGCGGCGGCGAGCTGGGCATAGCTGCGCGTCTCGCCCGGCGGGATCGTGCGCAGGGCCTGCCACACCGCTTCCTGAAAGGCGGTGCCCCGCACGTCGAGCGGCAGATCGGTGTCGCGCCCCGGGCTCTCCACCTCGGCGACCACCCGCGCGGCGAGCGCGGCCAGCGCCGCGCCGCCCTGGACGACCTCCGCCGCCGGGAAGCGCCGGGTCAGGTCGAAGGCATTCTCCTCGAAGGCGACGCGGCACAGGCCCTTGTCGGTCGCCGCGATCAGCAGCGGGCCCAGGCTGGTTTCGGCGATGGTCCAGCGGATCGTCACGCCCGCGCCGCCGCGCTTCCATGCGCTGGGGCTCATGCCGAGCCGGGCATTGGCGGTCTCGTAGAAGCGGCTCGGCGCGGAATAGCCGGCCTCGTAGATCGCGCCGGTCACGCTCTCCTCGCCGGACAGCGCCTCGGCGGCGCGCCTGGCCTTCAGCCCACGGGCATAGGCGGCAGGCGTCACGCCGGTGGCGCGCTTGAACAGCCGGTGGAAATGATGCGGCGCATAGCCGACCGCCGCGGCGACTGCGTCGAGCGAGACATTCTCCTCGGCCGCCTCGATCAGCGCCACTGCCTTCGCCACGGCGATCCGATCGCGGCCGACCTCGTCGGGCTTGCAGCGCAGGCACGCCCGATAGCCGGCGGCGCGGGCGGCATCGGCATCGTCGAAGAACTCGACATGCTCGCGCTTCGGCCGGCGCGCCGGGCAGGTCGGCTTGCAATAGATGCGCGTGGTGGTCACCGCGACGATCAATCGCCCGTCAAAGGCGCGGTCGCGCGCTTCGAAGGCGGCCCAGGCCGCGTCTTCGGAGAGGGAGAATGGGTGGGTCATGGGATGGATATAGGCGCGCGCCGGGCGGGCCACATCCCGGCGATTGCGGTCAAACCCGCTTCCGAAGCTCCCCTCCCTTCCAGGGAAGCGAGTATAATAACTCATACAAATCTCTCTTGCCCTTCCGCCCCAAACCCGCCACCGTTAGCGCTAACGGGCGCATGCTCAGACGCCCGCACGGGAGAGGCCATGTCCTTCTGGCGACGCACGCACGCCCTGCGCTGGTGGATCATCGGGATCGTGATGCTGGGCACGGTCGTGAACTATCTCACCCGCTCCACCCTGGCGGTCGCCGCCCCCGTGTTCATGCCGGACCTGGGCATCGACGAGCATCAATATGGCTGGATCACCGCCGCCTTCCAGGCCGGCGTGATGCTGCAGCCGATCGTCGGCTACATCCTCGACACGATCGGGCTGCGCACCGGGCTCGCCATCTTCGCGAGCTGCTGGGGGGTGCTGACCATGGCGCACGGCCTCGCCTTCAACTGGCAGATGCTGTTCGGCCTGCGCGGCGCGCTGGGCTTTGCCGAGGGCACCTCGCACACCGGCGGGCTCAAGGTCGTCTCCGAATGGTTTCCCGCGAAGGAGCGGGGTCTTGCCGGCGGCATCTACAATCTCGGCGCTTCGGCCGGATCGGCGCTGGCGGCGCCGCTGGTCGCCTGGTCGATCTGGATGTGGAACTGGCGCGCGGCCTTCGTGATCGCCGGCGCCCTTGCCCTGTTCTGGGTGCTGCTCTGGCTGCGCTTCTATCGTCCGCCCGCCGAGCATCCCGCGATCGGGGCCGAGGAGCGCGCCCATATCCTCGCCGGGCAGGAGGGCCACGTCCAGGCCGCAGGCACGCGGCCCTCGATCCTCGCCATCCTGCGCCGGCGCAATTTCTGGGGCATCGCCATCCCGCGCTTCCTGGCCGATCCGACCTGGGGCACGCTCACCTTCTGGCTGCCGCTCTATCTGGTGAAGGTTCGCCATTTCGATCTGGCCGAGATCGCGCTCAGCGCCTTCCTGCCCTTCGTCGCCGCCGATCTGGGCTGCCTGTTCGGGCCGGCGGTGGTGCTGTGGCTCCAGCGCCGCGGCGTAGACCTGATCGATGCGCGCCGCTGGACCTTCACGCTGGGCGCGGTGCTGATGACCGGCATGCTGTTCGTCGGCACGGTGGAGAGCGCCTGGGCGGCGGTCGCCCTGCTCTCGCTCGGCGGCTTCGCGCATCAGACGCTGTCGGTCACCGTGATCACCATGGCGAGCGACCTGTTCCGCCGCGACGAGCTCGGCACCGTCGCCGGCATGGCCGGCACCTGCGCCAATGCCTCGATCCTGATCTTCTCGCTGCTGATGGGGAGCCTCGTCGCCTCGATCGGCTACACTCCCTTCTTCATCGCGCTCGGCCTGCTCGACCTCGTGGCGGCCGCGCTGCTCTGGACCCTGGTGCGCAAACCCGCATGACCCGCAACCCCATCCTGCCGGGCTTCAACCCCGATCCCTCGATCGTCCGGGTGGGCGACGATTACTACATCGCCACCTCCACCTTCGAATGGTTCCCGGGCGTGCAGATCCACCACAGCCGCGACCTTGCCAACTGGGAGCTGATCGCCCGGCCGCTCAACCGCCGGAGCCAGCTGGACATGCGCGGCGATCCCGACAGTTGCGGGGTGTGGGCGCCGTGCCTTTCGCATGACGGCGCGCGCTTCCACCTGATCTACACCGATGTGAAGCGCTATGGCCGCACGACGGTGGGCGGCGCATCGGGCGCGTCGCTCCGCGACTTCCACAATTATCTCGTCACCTGCGAGACGGTGAACGGCGAGTGGTCCGATCCGATCCACCTGAACAGCAGCGGTTTCGACCCCTCGCTCTTCCATGACGAGGACGGGCGGAAATATCTGCTCAACATGCTCTGGGACCACCGGCCGGGCCGCAACCGCTTCGCCGGGATCGTGCTGCAGGAATATTGCCCCGAGCGGCGCCGGCTGATCGGCGAGCGGACCAA
The DNA here is from genome assembly GCF_029870595.1 of Sphingomonas sp. CBMAI 2297. Taxonomy (GTDB): domain Bacteria; phylum Pseudomonadota; class Alphaproteobacteria; order Sphingomonadales; family Sphingomonadaceae; genus Sphingomonas. The sequence goes on along the minus strand of NZ_JAPDIR010000007.1, from coordinate 193,316 downwards.
CATCTTCCCCGGCACGCCGCTCGGCCTCACCGAGGCGCCGCACCTCTACAAGCGCGGCGGCTGGTATCATCTCCTCACCGCCGAGGGCGGCACCGGCTGGAACCATGCGGTGACCATGGCGCGCTCGCGGAGCCTCACCGGTCCCTATGAACTCCACCCCGACATCCATATCCTCTCCAGCCGCACCCGCCCGGACGCGCCGCTCCAGCGGGCCGGCCATGCCGATCTGGTCGAGACGCCGGCGGGCGAGCCCTGGCTGGTCTATCTCTGCGGCCGCCCGCTCCCCAATCGCGGGCGCTGCGTGCTGGGCCGCGAGACCGCGATCCAGCCGATGCGCTGGGGCGCGGATGGCTGGCTCCGCACCATCGGCGAGCCGGGCATGCCGATGCGCGACGTGCCCGGCCCCAAAGGCCGCCAGCCCGCCGACATGCGCGCCGATTTCGACGATCCCATCCTGCCGATCGACTTCCAATGGCTGCGCACGCCCGAGCCGGAGGCGATCTTCAGCCTTACCGCCCGGCCCGGCCATCTGCGCCTCCATGGCCGCGAGACGATCGGCAGCCTGTTCACCCAGGCACTGGTCGCGCGGCGGCAACAGGATTTTTGCTATTCCGCCTCCTGCGCGCTCGATTTCGCTCCCCGCCACTTCCAGCAGGCGGCGGGGCTGGTCGCCTATTACAACGCGGCCAAGTTCCACTATCTGCACGTCAGCCATGACGCGGAGGCCGGCCGCCATCTGCGCGTGATGTCCGCGCTGCCCGATGCGCCGCAGGCCGATGCCTTCACCGCGCCGATCCCGATTCCGGAAGGGCCGATCGAGCTGCGTGCCGAGGTCGATTACGAGCGGCTGCGCTTCGCCTGGCGCCTGCCCGGCGGCGCGTGGCAATGGCTGGCGGAACAGTTCGACGCTTCGATCCTGTCGGACGAGGCGAGTGCGCCCGGCCTGCCCAATTTCACCGGGGCGTTCATCGGCATGGCATGCCAGGACCTGTCCGGTGCCGGCCTCCACGCGGATTTCGACTGGTTCGCCTATCGCGAGCGGGAATTCAGCCCTCGCGGGTCGGGCGCCTGATCAGCCGCCGCAGCGGCGGGATGCCCGGCTTCGCATGCGGCTTGCCCATGCCGAAGCGCGCGGCGAGCGCCGCGGAGAGATCGGCGAGCACATGCTCCTGGCCGCGAAAGGCATGCGCGATCTCCTCCTCGGTCAACGCCTTCATGAAGGCGCAGCCATAGGTATTGCCCGAGCGGCGCACCACCTTGGCGGCGCGCGATCCCGCGCCCGAAAGGCCGAGCGAGACGAGCGTGCCTTCGGGAAGATCGAGTTCCGAGGAGAAGCGGAAGCCCGTGCGCGAGAAATCCTCGACCTGCACGTCGATCGGCCCGCCGTCCGGCGTGCGCAGGGTCGAGGGCGAATCCGTGTCGAACCGGATCGCGCCGCGGCGGTCGATGTCTCCGAGGATCTCAAGCTTGGCGACGAGCAATTTGGGGCTCCATGGTTGGCGCCCCGAGCCTAGCGGGCCATGGGTTAACGAGTGCTTTGCGAGCGAGTCCGCGCGCGTTAATTTCGCATGCGCAACGGCGGGCGCCCGTCCCGGCCGTTTTCGTCGCACCAGCTCGCGTGCCGGTCGCAATCCCGATTGGCGCCGCGGCCCGGCTCCGTCCTCCCTGCCGATGCCGCCGGACGAGGACGAAACATGGCAAGACGCATATTCCTGATCCTGCCCGCGCTGCTCGCCGCCTGCAGCGGCGGCGGCGGCGATGGCCCCGCCGAACCGCGGCCCACGCCTACGCCCACGCCGTCACCGAGCCCGAGCCCCACGCCAAGCCCCACGCCCCCGGCCGATCCGCTCGACCAGGCGATCGCCGATGCGGCGGCGGCCATCCGTGCCGACACGTGCCGGCCCGCCGGCGCGAACTGCGCCTGGACCGATCGCGCCTATAGCCCCGCCGAATTCGAGATGGCGCCCGGCAGCGGCGAAGCGATCCTGATCATCGACAGCCTGCCCCGCCTGCCCGTCCGCGCCATTCGCTTCCGCAAGCATATCAAGGGCTATTTCCGGCTGGGTGCCGGCGGCGCGATGCACGCCGCGACGACCGGCTGGCGCATCCCGGCGGCGCTGTGGAACGCGCTCGACCGCTTCTCCGGTCCCGCCTTCGTGCCCAGCCAGCGGCTCGCGCCGATCGGCGACGCCGCGAACCAGGCCTATGCCGGCATCGCCTTCGACAATAGCGGCCATGGCAGCACCGTCTTCTCGCTGATCGCCGACAACAGCCCCGGCCAGCCGCTGGTGCTGATGGACGCGATCGACCTTCCCGCCATCGCGGCGGCCGACTATTGCGATGCCGCCGGCGGGGACGCGGCGCAGACGCGGCTGGTGCAGGCCGCCCAGCGCGCGGCCGATGCGATCGTCGCGCTGATGCGCGCCAATGATGTCCGCTTCGTCAACTACAGCGCGGGCCACACTTTCCAGACCGTCCGCGACAGCTGGCAGGGCCGCTGCGGGACGCCGCTGCCCGCCGAGGCCGTGCTGCGCGACCGGCTTGCCGCCTATGCGCCGATCTATGCCGCGCTGTTCGGCACGCCCGGCGTGCTTGCGGTGCAGGCGGCATCGGAGACCAGCGGGCTCCATGACGCGCCTTACGACCAGCGCATCCCCGCCTATCGCAACCGCGTCCGCACCGGCTATTTCACCGTCCTCGCATCGGGCCTGGACGATAGCGGCCGCGGCGGCGTCGCGGCGCCGCAGGGCTGGCCCGCCCGCGCCGATGCCGATATCTTCGTCAACACCGGCGTGCTGCCCGAGCGCCCCTATGCCTTCAACCGTACGCCGCTGCTCCAGTCCGACGATTTCAGCACCGCGCTCTTCCCGATCACCGCGCCGCATACGTCCTGGGTGGCGCCGCTGGCGCTCGCGCGCATGATCCATCTGCGCTTCTCGCAATTCCCCGGCCGGCCGTTCGACGACGCCCTGATCGCCGACATCCTCGATGCCGCGACTCCCGCGCGCTGCCCCGGCCAATGGGACGATCGCTGTGCCTTTCAGGACCCGATGCTCCACGGCCAGACCGAAGCGGTGCGGCTGGGCCTGCGGCCGCGCGAATATACGGGAATTGCCGCCCCCTAGGCTCCCGTTCCCAGCGCGGCGCGCGGCGGACAGGGGCGGCCCGCCGGCCGGCTTCCTTGACGGAAACCGATTTCATCGCCATATGCGCGCCCATCGAGCCGGCATGGCAGCGTGATCGGACGCAAGGCGTCCCGGCCCCGGCTCGGTTGATTTCACGGCTTCCCTAGTCACGCGGGTCGTCATTTTTGACCCCGCCTTCGCGTTCGGAATCCGTCCGTGCGCGCCGGCCGTACGCACAGGACACACAATGCAATTCAACGAACTCGGTCTCTCGGAGACCGTTCTCGCCGCGCTTGCCGCCAAGGGCTATAGCGAGGCGACGCCGATCCAGGCCAAGGCGATCCCGTCGCTCCTCGAAGGACGCGACCTGCTCGGCATCGCCCAGACCGGCACCGGCAAGACCGCCGCCTTCATGCTCCCCTCGATCGACCGGCTGGTCGCATCGGGCAAGCGCGCCCAGCCGCGCGGCTGCCGCATGCTCGTGCTCGCCCCCACCCGCGAACTGGCCAGCCAGATCGCCGACCAGGCGCGCCACTATGCCAAGGGCACCCGCCTCACCGTCGCCACCATCTTCGGCGGCACTTCGATTCACAAGAACAAGACCGACCTCGCCAAGGGCGTCGACATCCTCGTCGCCACGCCGGGCCGCCTCGTCGACCTGATGGACCAATGCTATGCGATCCTGATGGGCCTCGAGATCTTCGTGCTCGACGAGGCCGACCAGATGATGGACCTGGGCTTCATCCACGCGCTCAAGCGCATTGTCCGCGAGCTGCCCGCCAAGCGCCAGTCGCTGTTCTTCTCGGCGACCATGCCGAAGACGATCCGCGAGCTCGCCGGCCAGTTCATCAAGGAACCGGTGGAAGTGAAGGTCACGCCCGAGGCGACCACCGCCGAGCGCGTCGAGCAGCGCGTCACCTTCGTCCAGCAGGCCGAGAAGCAGGCGCTGCTGACGATGATGCTCAAGGAGATCGAGATCGATCGCGCGCTGGTGTTCACTCGCACCAAGCACGGCGCCGACCGCGTCGTCCGCCTGCTGGCGGGCAATGGCGTCGCCGCCAACGCGATCCATGGCAACAAGAGCCAGCCGCAGCGCGAGCGCGCGCTCGGCGAGTTCCGCGCGGGCAAGGTGAAGATCCTGGTCGCCACCGACATCGCGGCGCGCGGCATCGACGTGTCGGGCGTGAGCCATGTCTTCAATTTCGAGCTGCCGAACGTGGCGGACCAATATGTCCACCGCATCGGCCGCACCGCGCGCGCCGGCAATGACGGCGTGGCGATCAGCTTCTGCGCCGAGGACGAGCGCCCCTATCTGCGCGACATCGAGCGGCTGATCCGCCAGAAGCTCGCGGTGGTGCCGCTGCCCGAGGGCTTCGTCGCCGCGGCCGAGAAGATCAAGTCGAGCCGCGTCAACGTGCCGCAGAGCCGCGACCAGCAGAACGGCGCCCGTGGCCGCGAGATGCAGCGCGACGGCCGCCGTCCGGGCCAGCCGCAGCGTGGCCGCCCGGGCCAGCGCGACGACCGCGCGCGTGGCGACCAGCCCCGCCGCGACGGCCATGCGCCGCGGCCCGAGGCGGCCGGCGCCGCTGCGGGCGAGCCGCGCCCGCGCCGCTTCGACGCGCCGCAAGGCGAGCAGCCCCGCAACTATGCGCGTCCCAAGCGCAAGTGGCAGCCCCGGCCGACCGGCAGCGGCGGCCAGCGTCAGGGCCAGGGCGGCGGCCGTCAGGGCGGCAATCGCGGACGCTAACGCGCGAGGAGATAGTCGCCGACAGCGTCGAACAGCGCCTGTCGGCGATTCTCCAGGTGCATCCGGTGCGCGCCGTCCGCGAGCGTGACGCGGCGCGCGCCGCCCGGCACGCCGGTCAGCCGGCCCGCCAGCCACGCCACGTCCGCGTCGCCCGCCAGCGGGTCCCAGGCGCCGCGCACGATCAGGGTCGGCGCGCGCACCACGCCAGGATCATAGGGAAAGCGCCCCGACCAGGCATCGCGGAAATCAACATCCGGGCCGCTCGGCACCATCACGCCCGCCGGATCTCGCGCCACGCCTCCCGGATCGCTGGCGAGATAGGCGGCTGCCCAGGCGTCGAAGCGCGCGGGGGCGATCGGTGAGCCCTGGTCTTCGGGCACGCCCGACTGGAAGCTACGCCACTGATCCTCACGCGTGACGAGATATGCGCCCCCGGCCGGCACGGGGCCGCCACCGGCCTGCCGTTCCCCGATCGGGCCGAACAGCACCAGCCGCTCGACCGTCTCGGGCCATGCCCCGGCGAAGATGCCGGCGGGGATCGTTCCCCAGCTATGCGCGATCACCAGGAGCTTCGCGCCGCCGCGCCGTGCCCGGATATGCGCGGCGACGCGGGCGATCTGCGCCGCCGCCGCTTCCGCCCGGCCATAGGGCAGGTCCCCCCGCATCGCCGCCGGCCGTTCCGATCCGCCATAGCCGGCGAGGTCGAACGCCCAGACATCGAAGCCCCGCGCTTGCAGATCGTCCATCCACGACCACCCGTCGATCCGCCATCCGACCGACAGCGCCGATGGAAAGGTGGCGCCGTGGACATAGAGCACCGGCGCCCCGGGCCCGGCCAGGCGGCGAACGAGCAATGCCGGCATGGCAGCATCGCCAGCGAGAGTGGTCACTTCCCCGGCGTGCGCGGCTTCGTGGGCGGCGGCGAGAATCGGTTCGGGCATCGGTTCCTCCAGTCGGTCCGCCGGATGCGGCCGATCGGAGAAGCGATGCTTCGGCCCTTATCGAAGCTTTACCGCCACCGCGCGCGGATCGCCGCATCCTCGCGGCCGGCGATCAGCCGAATCGCGCGGTCTGCGCCTTCCCTGCCCTCGGACGCCCCGGCGCGCGCGGCCGCATGGTACAGTTCCAGCGCCTTTTCATACTGGCCGGCCTGCTCGGCGCAGAGGCCCAGGTCGAAGCTGATCGAGGGATGGTTCGGCACTTCCGGCGCCAGGGCCGCCCAGCCGGCGCACGCGCCGCGCACATCGCGCTTGGTCAGCTTCACCAGGTCCTTGAAGCGCTTCGCCTGATCCTTGGCCATGCCCTTGTCGCTCTCGCGCACGCGGATGGAATAGGTCGAGAGAGTCGGCGCGATGTCGCCGCGCACCGAATAGCCGAGGTTGCGGATCGCATCGGCGATCACTTCCTCCACCGGCGCCGGGCGCTCCTCCCTGCCCTCGCACCAGCTGCTTTCCTGCGTGAAGGGCTTCGTCACCGAATAGACGATCCGCCCGTCGCGATTGCGCACCAGCCGCAGATCCGCCTTCACGCTGACGATGCGGCGGCGGCAGCGCACCTCCACCTCCTCCTCGCGGACGCACTTCTTCTGGTTGGCGCTGTCCTTCTCGACGCAGCGCTTCTCCCGCCGTCGGTACGGTGATTCGTCGACGCCCGTCGTCACGCCGCCGGTGAGCGCGCCCTCGGCGTTGTTCCGCCCGGCGCGGCCGCCCATCAAGTCGAAATGCGTGCCCGACAGCCCCTGCTCGATCGCCCGGGCCAGCGCCTCGCCATCCTGCCCCTCGATACGCTCGATCGCGACCGAGCGGAGCAGGCTCGCCTCGCGGTTCGGCGCGGCGAGCTCGCCGCGGATCTCCAGCACCTCGGCATGCGCGATCCCGGCACACAGGCCGGCGACGGCGATGCCGCCAAGAATCCGCTTGTTCACTTCACCTTCCCCCAAAAGGTCGTAGCGGGCACCGTTTACCACACGAAACGATTCGGTACATGCCCGTGGCGGCCCCGGTTCCGGGAGTCGTTCGTGGCACGCGAATCGGACTCGGGTTGCATCCCCGTGACACCGATGCTAACCGCGCCGCGACCCATAGGGGGCCGTATGGGGCAGCCGTCAGAGTAATACTTTGATGGAGCCGGAAATCGGCCCCCAATTCATATGGGGCTGAAACCCGAACCTCCGAGAGGAACCCGATCGCGTGGAGAATTCCGCCGGTATCCAGGCAAGCCTAAGCGGACGCTACGCTACCGCCCTGTTCGAGCTCGCGCGTGATTCGAAGGCCCTGGCCAAGGTCGAGGACAGCCTCGGCACCGTGGCCAAGGCGCTTGCCGAATCGAGCGACTTCAAGGCGCTGACCGCCAGCCCGCTGGTTTCGCGCGCCGACGCCGCCAAGGCGGTCGCCGCCGTCGCGACGAGCCTGAAGCTCGATGCCACCACCACCAGCTTCCTGGGCGTGCTCGCGCAGAACCGCCGGCTGAACCAGCTGCCCGCGGTGATCCGCGCCTTCCGCCAGCTGGCCGCCGCGCATCGCGGCGAGACCACGGCCGAGGTCACCTCCGCCCATCCGCTCTCCGCCGCTCAGGTCGACGCGCTCAAGCAGCAGCTGCGCGCCCGCATCGGCCGGGAAGTGGCCGTCGACCTCTCGGTCGACCCCTCGCTCCTTGGCGGGCTGGTCGTGAAGATCGGCAGCCAGATGATCGACAGCTCGATCAAGACCCGACTCAATTCCCTCGCGCACGCGATGAAAGGCTGAAGGCTAAGACATGGATATCCGCGCCGCAGAAATCTCGAAGGTCATCAAGGACCAGATCGCCAATTTCGGCTCCGAGGCCCAGGTCTCCGAGACCGGCCAGGTGCTCAGCGTCGGTGACGGCATCGCGCGCATCCACGGGCTCGACAACGTCCAGGCGGGCGAGATGGTCGAGTTCGCGAACGGCGTGCAGGGCATGGCGCTCAACCTCGAGGCCGACAATGTCGGCGTCGTGATCTTCGGCTCGGACGCCGAGATCCGCGAGGGCGACACCGTCAAGCGCACCGGCACCATCGTGGACGTGCCCGTCGGCAAGGGCCTGCTCGGCCGCGTCGTGGACGGCCTCGGCAACCCGATCGACGGCAAGGGCCCGATCGTCGCCGAGAAGCGCAGCCGCGTCGAAGTGAAGGCGCCGGGCATCATCCCGCGCAAGTCGGTGCACGAGCCGGTGCAGACCGGCCTCAAGGCGATCGACGCCCTCGTCCCCGTCGGCCGCGGCCAGCGCGAGCTGATCATCGGCGACCGCCAGACCGGCAAGTCGGCCGTCGCGATCGACACCTTCATCAACCAGAAGACCGTCAATGCCGGCACCGACGAGAGCAAGAAGCTCTACTGCGTCTATGTCGCCGTCGGCCAGAAGCGCTCGACCGTCGCCCAGCTGGTGCGCACGCTCGAGGAGAATGGCGCGATGGAATATTCCATCGTCGTCGCCGCGACCGCTTCGGACCCCGCGCCGCTGCAGTTCCTCGCGCCCTACACCGGCACCGCGATGGGCGAGTATTTCCGCGACAACGGCATGCACGCGCTGATCGTGTTCGACGATCTGTCGAAGCAGGCCGTCGCCTATCGCCAGATGTCGCTGCTGCTGCGCCGCCCGCCGGGCCGCGAAGCCTATCCGGGCGACGTGTTCTACCTGCACAGCCGCCTGCTCGAGCGCGCCGCCAAGCTCAATGACGCCAATGGCAACGGCTCGCTTACCGCGCTGCCGATCATCGAGACCCAGGCGGGCGACGTGTCGGCCTATATCCCGACCAACGTGATCTCGATCACCGACGGCCAGATCTTCCTCGAGACCGACCTGTTCAACGCGGGCATCCGCCCGGCGATCAACGTCGGCCTCTCGGTGTCGCGCGTGGGCTCCTCGGCCCAGACCAAGGCGATGAAGAAGGTCTCGGGCTCGATCAAGCTCGACCTCGCCCAGTATCGCGAGATGGCGGCGTTCGCGCAGTTCGGTTCGGATCTCGACGCCTCGACCCAGCGCCTGCTGAACCGCGGCGCGCGCCTGACCGAGCTGCTCAAGCAGCCGCAGTTCAACCCGCTGCCCTTCGAGGAGCAGACCGCGTCGATCTTCGCCGGCACCCAGGGCTTCCTGGATGCCGTCGCGGTGCAGGACGTGGTCCGCTACGAGGCGGCGATGCTCGCCGACCTGCGCGCGAACCACGCCGACATCCTGAGCGCGATCCGCGACTCGAAGGACCTGTCGGACGAGGTGAAGGCAAAGCTCAAGGCCGCCCTCGAGGCGTTCGCCAAGACCTTCGCCTGATCGCCAGCCGATGGCCGACCACTCCCTCCTCGCATGGACGCTGCTCAGCGTCGGCCTCGTGCTGACGCCGGGGCCGGACACCATGCTCGTCGCGGGTCACGCGGCGCGAGGAGGCGTGCGGGCCGGCCTGGCGGCGGTCTCGGGCGTGGTGCTGGGCGGGCTGTGGTACATGGCGCTGTGCGGCTTCGGCTTCCTCGCCGTGCTGTCGGTCTTCCCGGCGCTGTTCACGGTGGTGAAGACCGCCGGCGCGATCTATCTGGCCTGGCTCGGCTTCAAGCTGATCCGCGGTGCGATCAAGCCGGCTCCCGCCACCGCCGAGGCGCCCGCGCTGGGCAAGCCCTTCTGGCAGGGGCTGCTCACCACCGCGCTCAATCCCAAGGTCGCGCTGTTCTTCCTCGCCATCCTGCCGCAGTTCGTCGGCACCGGCCCTGACGCCCCGCTCAAGGGCGCGCTGCTGATCGCGGTGCCCTATGTGCTCGGCGGCTTCTGGCTCGCCGGCATCAGCTTCGTCGCCGCCCGTGCGGGCCGCGCCGCGAAGCAGAGCAGCGCGATGCGCTGGATCGAGGGCGTTCTCGGCGTCGCATTTGTTGGTCTCGCGGGCCGTCTGGCCCTTGCTCGGAATTCGTAAATGGCAAGTTTGAAGGCCCTCAAGATCCGCATCGGCTCGGTGAAGTCGACGCAGAAGATCACCAAGGCGATGAAGATGGTCGCCGCCGCCAAGCTGCGCCGCGCGCAGGAAGCGGCCGAGGCCGGGCGCCCCTATGCCCAGCGTCTCGAAGCCGTCGTCGCCAGCCTGGCCGGCAAGGTGACGGTGAGCGAGAGCTCGCCCAAGCTGCTCGCCGGCACCGGCAAGGACCAGGTCCACCTGCTCGTCGTCGCCACCAGCGACAAGGGCCTGGCCGGCGCGTTCAACACCAACATCGCCCGCCTGGCCCGCCGCCATGCGCAGGAGCTGGTGGCGCAGGGCAAGACGGTGAAGATCTACACGATCGGCCGCAAGGGCCGCGCCGTGCTCAACCGCCAGTTCCCGAAGGACATCGTCCACTCGATCGAGCCGGGCGACCTGGGCAAGCTGGGCTTCGCCGATGCCCGCGGCTATGCCGACGATCTGATCGCGCGCTTCGAGGCGGGCGAGTTCGACGTGGCGACGCTGTTCTACTCCACCTTCAAGTCGGTCCTCGCCCAGGAGCCGACCGCGCAGCAGATCATCCCGGTCGCCGTGCCGGCCGCCGCGGCGGAAACCCCGGGCAGCGGCGCCGCCGTGACTTATGAGCCCGACGAGGAATCGATCCTCGCCGACCTGCTGCCGCGCAACGTCGCCATCCAGCTCTACCGCGCGATGCGCGAGAACGCCGCGTCGGAGCAGGGCTCGAAGATGACCGCGATGGACAACGCCACGCGCAACGCGGGCGACCTGATCAAGCGCCTCAACACGCTGTACAACCGCCAGCGCCAGGCCGCGATCACCACCGAGCTGGTGGAAATCATTTCGGGCGCCGAAGCGCTCTAAGACCGTTCGAACGAGGAAACAGCAATGGCAACCGAAGCTCCGATCGCAGAGAAGCCCGCCCGCAAGCCGCGCGCGACCAAGCCGAAGGCGGATGCCGCCGGCACTCTGCCGACCACCACCAACAATGTCGGCCGCATCAGCCAGGTGATCGGCGCCGTCGTCGACGTCGCGTTCGAAGGCGCGCTGCCGGCGATCCTTTCGGCGCTCGAGACCGACAATAACGGCAACAAGCTCGTCCTCGAGGTCGCGCAGCATCTCGGCGAGAACACCGTCCGCACGATCGCGATGGACTCGACCGAGGGCCTGACCCGTGGGCAGACCGTCACCGACACCGGCAGCCAGATCCAGGTCCCGGTCGGCCCGGCCACGCTCGGCCGCATCCTCAACGTCGTCGGCGAGCCGATCGACGAGCGCGGTCCGGTCGCCACCGACCTGCGCGCGCCGATCCACGCCGAGGCCCCGCTCTTCATCGACCAGTCGACCGAGAGCGCGATCCTCGTCACCGGCATCAAGGTGATCGACCTGCTCGCTCCCTATGCGAAGGGCGGCAAGATCGGCCTGTTCGGCGGCGCCGGCGTGGGCAAGACCGTGCTCATCCAGGAGCTGATCAACAACATCGCCAAGGGCCATGGCGGCACCTCGGTGTTCGCCGGCGTGGGCGAGCGCACCCGTGAGGGCAACGACCTCTATCACGAGTTCCTCGATGCGGGCGTCATCGCCAAGGACGCCGACGGCAACGCCATCTCGGACGGCTCGAAGGTCGCCCTGGTCTATGGCCAGATGAACGAGCCGCCGGGCGCCCGTGCCCGCGTCGCGCTGTCGGGCCTGACGATCGCCGAATATTTCCGCGACGTCGAAGGCCAGGACGTGCTGTTCTTCGTCGACAACATCTTCCGCTTCACCCAGGCGGGCGCCGAGGTGTCGGCGCTGCTCGGCCGCATTCCGTCGGCCGTGGGCTATCAGCCGACCCTGTCGACCGACATGGGCGCGCTGCAGGAGCGCATCACCTCGACCAACAAGGGCTCGATCACCTCGGTGCAGGCCGTGTACGTCCCCGCCGACGATCTTACCGACCCGGCGCCGGCGACGTCGTTCGCCCACCTCGACGCGACGACCGTGCTCAACCGCGCGATCTCGGAGCTCGGCATCTATCCGGCGGTGGACCCGCTGGACTCGACCAGCCGCGTGCTCGAGCCGCGCGTCGTCGGCCAGGAGCATTACGAGACCGCCCGCGCGGTCCAGTCGATCCTGCAGAAGTACAAGTCGCTGCAGGACATCATCGCCATCCTCGGCATGGACGAGCTCTCGGAAGAGGACAAGCTGACCGTCTCGCGCGCCCGCAAGATCCAGCGCTTCCTCTCTCAGCCCTTCCACGTCGCCGAAGTGTTCACCGGCATCCCGGGTGCGTTCGTGCAGATCGAGGACACCATCAAGTCGTTCAAGGCGGTGGTGAACGGCGAATATGACCATCTGCCGGAAGCCGCCTTCTACATGGTCGGCGGCATCGACGATGCCATCGCCAAGGGCAAGAAGCTGGCCGAAGAGGCGTAAGAAGAACACCTCCCTCTCTCCGCTTGCGGGGAGAGGGCCGGGGAGAGGGGCCTGAACTCCAGGCGCACCGCTCTCCCCCTCTCCCCAGCCAGTTTGGGATTGGCTGGGGTGGTGACAGCCCCGGCTGTCTCCAGATCATGCCGGGGGCATGATCGACCCGTCCAATCCCAAACTCCCCTGAAGGGGAGAGGGAGTAAGGTAAGAAAATGAGCCTGCACTTCGAACTCGTCACCCCCGAAAAGCTCCTCCGCTCGGAGGAAGTGCACATGGTCGTCGTCCCCGGCACCGAGGGCGATTTCGGCGTGCTCGAAGGCCATGCCCCGCTGATGTCGACCATCCGCGACGGCAATCTCGAAATCTACAGGGCCGGCGCCACTACGCCCGAGACGATCCGCATCGAAGGCGGCTTCGCGGAAGTGAACGAGAAGGGCCTGACGGTCCTCGCCGAGAAGGCCGAAGGCTGAATCGCGAGAGAAGCCGGCGGATCGAACCCGCCGGCTCCGTCATCCCGGTGAAAGCCGGGATCCCCGGGGAAGCTCTCGTCCCGCCTCTCGCGGCCTGAGATCCCGGCTTTCGCTGTGCTACCGGCTCACCCGCCGATAGGCCCAGCGCATCGGCTTGCCGCCATCGGCCAGCGAAATCTCCGCCATCAGCATCTCGCCCTCGCGCCAGTAGCGGATGCGCTGCGGGTAATCATGCGCCGCGTTGACGAAGGTGATGCCCTGCGCCGCCGCATCCCCGGGCGACGCCCGGAAATCGGTCGCGGCCTGCCCCGCCGGCTCGGCGTGGAAGACGAACCCGCCCGCATCGCCGCTGATCCGCATCGGCTCGCGCCGCTCGCCCTTCGCGCTGGTCGTGACGGTGACGCCGCGCATCACCTGGTCCGGCCCCATCGGCTCCCAGGTCTCGCAGGTCGTGCGGCCGCCCCGCGGCTCGGTGCACCATTTGCCGACCAGCCAGCCGAACGGCATTTCCTGCGGGCCGGCCAGGCCCAGTCCGGCGAGCAGCATGATGTTGGCGATCATCTCGAGTTCTCCCTGTTCCGCGTGGCGCGATACGCCGCGCCGCCGCCGCTGGCTTGAACCGACGCGACATGCGAGGCTGGCGCGATGGACTATGCCGAGCTGCCCTTGCCGCCCGCGCTCGCCGGCCTCGTCGCCGCCGTGTGGACGCTCGCCGCCAGCCAGCCGGGCTGGGTGGAGCATGAAGCGACGCCCGATGGCTGTATCGAGCTGATCCGCCGCCACGGCGGGCGCTCCGAATGGCGCCGCGCCCAGCCGGAATATTTCGCCACCGGCCTTTCCAATCATCCGATCCGCTTCGGGTTCAGCGGCGATGCGCGCTTCACCGCGATCAAGCTGTGGCCCTGGGCCTGGCACGCGCTGGGCGGCGCACCCTGCCCCGGCTTTGCCGACGACTGGATCGCGGTCGCGCCCGATTCGCCGCTGGCGGTGCTGCTGGAAGGCGATCCGGTCGCCAACCTCGTCCGCGCGCTGGCCGGCATCGCGCCGCCGCCGCTCGCCCAGGCGATCCTCGCGGCCGACAGCGTGGCCGCGATCGCCGCGCGCACCGGCTTGCCGCACCGCCGCCTGCAACGCATCTTCGCCCGCGAGCTGGGGCTGGCGCCGCGCGCCTATCTGCGCCTGCTCCGCTTCCGCGGCGCGTTGCAGGACGTCCAGCAGGGCACCGACACGCTCGCCGGCACCGCCGCCGCGCGCGGCTATGCCGACCAGGCGCATATGGCCCGCGATTTCCGGGCCCTTGCCGGCATGCCGCCCAGCGATGCCCGCACCCGCGCGCGCGGACCTTTCCTCTAGGCATGGCCGCTACCCGGCCTTAACCCCATGCGCCTATTCTCCGGCGAACGGGAAGGGGGATCCAGGACGATGGCATTGGCGCGCTGGCAGGGCCTGGAACGCGCGCGCCCGGCGCTGTTCGCCCTGTTCCTGCTCGTCGCGCTGGCGGTGCGCTGGCCGGCCTATGGCGAGTGGAACTATGCCGTGGACGACCAGTATTTCGCGCTGGTCGGGCGCCGCCTCCTCGCCGGCGACCGGCTTTACGTCGACATCTGGGACCGCAAGCCGCCGCTCCTCTACCTGACCTATGCCGCGATCGCCCGCATCCATGCTTCGGCCCTGGCCTATCAGCTCGTCGCCACGGCCTGCGCCGCGCTCGGCGCCTATGGCACGGCGCGGATCGCCCGGCTGATCGCGCCCTTTCCGGCGGCGCTGATGGCCGGCATCGCCTATTGCGTGCTGCTCACGCGCTTCGGCGGCGGCAATGGCGAGGCGGCGGTGTTCTACAACCCGCTGATCCTCGCCACTGCCTGGTCGATCGCTTCCAGCATCGGGCAGTTGCGGCGCGGCGTGCTGCCGCCCCCCGTGCTGCTCGGCATGTTCACCGCCGGCCTCGCCATCGGCTTCAAGCAGTCGGCGGCGTTCGAAGCGCTGTTCTTCGGCATTGCGACGCTCGCGATCCTGGCGCGCGGCGGCATGGGCTGGCGCGCGCTGGCGGTCCGCGCCGCCGCGATGGCCGCGATCGGCGCGCTGCCCCTCGCCGCGATCGGCCTCGCTTATTGGTGGATGGGGCATTTCCCCCAGCTGTGGCAGGCGCTGGTGCTGTCGAACTTCGCCCGCGCCTATGATGCCGGGCGGCTCGCCCGCGCGCTGGCGCTGGCCGGGCTGCTGTGCCTTCCGCTCCTGTTCGCCGTCCTGGGCTATCTGCGCAGCCGCGCCAGCCGGCCGGCCCCGCTCGATTTTCTCGCCTGCTGGGCGGTGGCGGCGATCCTGGCCGTCGCGATCTTCCCGGGCCTCTATCTCCACTATGCCCTGCCCCTGCTGGCCCCCCTGGCGGTGCTGAGCGCGCCCTTCTTCGCCCGGCCCGGCATCGGCGTGCTCGGCTTCGCCGCGCTGATCGTCCTCAACCTGGCAACGTCGGACATGTTCGACCTGCGCGCCCGCGCCCGCGCCCGGCCGGCCGCCGCGGCGCTGGTGGAGCAGGTGCGCCAGGTCACGCCGCATGGCCGGCTGCTCGTCTTCGGCATGCCGAGCTACCTCTATGCCGAGACCGGCAGCGCCCCGCCCAGCGTCCTGGCCTTTCCGGCCCATTTCTACGAAGGCGCGGAAGCGGGCGCGAGCGGCATCGACGAAGTGGCCGAGCTGCGCCGTGTTCTGCGCGCCGGGCCGGAGACCGTCGTCGTGCAGGAACCGCTTCCGGCCGCACCGCTGAACCAGGCGAACGTCGCCCAGCTCGCTCGCTATGTCCGCCACTGCGCGGCCGTCCGGCGCATGCCGCTCTACGATCACGAGGGGGAGAAGCTTATGGTGGTCCATAGCGGCTGCGCCCGCGCGGCCCCGGGATCGGCAGCGGATTAGGCAAATCTCAAGCCTTCGCGGTTAACGCTCGCCCATCGAGGGGACATTGGATTCTGATGAGCGCTTTCGGACGACGCAGCGGATTGGGAGGTGGACCGGCGGGCCGGCCGGCATTCGGTGTCGCACGTCCGATGCAGGGTGGCGGCCCGCTGCCGCGCCCGGTGGATCCCGTGCCGCTCGGCGGCGAGCAGTTCCCGCCGATCAACTCGGTGCCGCTGCCCGGCCAGGGCGCCGGGCCCGACGGGTTCGAGCAGCGCGATCCGAGCGGCCCCAGCGTCGCCAGCGCGGAGGCGATGCAGCGCCTCGCCGACCGTCAGGCCGCGGCCGGGGAACAGGGCAATTCGCGCGTCGAGGGCTTCGAAGCCTCGATTCACCGCATCAAGGAGCAGGTGCTGCCGCGCCTGCTCGAACGCGTCGATCCCGAAGCCGCCGCCACGCTCAGCAAGGACGAGCTGGCCGAGGAATTCCGCCCGATCATCGGCGAAGTGCTCGCCGAGCTGAAGCTCACGCTCAACCGCCGCGAGCAGTTCGCGCTCGAGAAGGTGCTGGTCGACGAGCTGCTCGGCCTCGGCCCGCTCGAGGAGCTGCTCGCCGACCCGGCCATCTCGGACATCATGGTCAACGGCCCCGAGCAGACCTTTGTCGAGCGCAAGGGCAAGCTCGAGCTCGCCAACATCCAGTTCCGCGACGAGGAGCATCTGTTCCAGATCGCGCAGCGCATCTGCAACTCGGTCGGCCGCCGCGTCGACCAGACCACGCCGCTGGCCGACGCCCGCCTGAAGGACGGCAGCCGCGTCAACGTGATCGTGCCGCCGCTGAGCCTGCGCGGCACCGCCATCTCGATCCGTAAATTCTCGGCCAAGCCGATCACCCTCGACATGATGGCCCAGGGCGGATCGATGAGCCAGAAGATGGCGACCGCGCTCAAGATCGCCGGCGCCAGCCGCTTCAACATCGTCATCTCGGGCGGCACCGGCTCGGGCAAGACGACGATGCTCAACGCCCTGTCGAAGATGATCGACCCGGGCGAGCGCGTGCTGACGATCGAGGACGCGGCCGAACTCCGCCTGCAGCAGCCGCACTGGCTGCCGCTGGAAACCCGCCCGCCCAATCTGGAAGGCCAGGGCGAGGTGACCATCCGCGACCTCGTCAAGAACGCGCTGCGCATGCGCCCGGACCGGATCATCCTGGGCGAAATCCGCGGCAGCGAGTGTTTCGACATGCTCGCCGCCATGAACACCGGCCATGACGGCTCGATGTGCACGCTGCACTCCAACTCTCCGCGCGAGGCGCTCGCCCGTATGGAGAACATGGTGATGATGTCGGACATCAAGGTGCCCAAGGAAGCGATCAGCCGCCAGATCGCCGATTCGGTCGATCTGATCATCCAGGTGAAGCGCCTGCGCGACGGCAGCCGCCGCGTGACCAACGTCACCGAGGTGATCGGCATGGAAGGCCCGGTGATCGTCACCCAGGAACTGTTCAAGTTCGAGTATCTGGACGAGAGCGCCGACGGCAAGATCATCGGCGAATATCGCTCGATGGGCCTGCGCCCCTACACGCTCGACAAGGCCAAGCAATATGGCTTCGACCAGGCGCTGCTCGAGGCGTGCCTCTGATCGCCTGACCGGCTAGGCTGTGCCGGTGCTTTCCCTTCTCCTGCCCCTGGCGCTCGCTTCCGCCCCTCCCGTTTCCGCGAACGAGGAAGCGAAGGACGGCATCACCCTCGCTCCCGACAGCGAGGCGCGCTGGATCGCCTTCGACCTGACCCCTTCCAACCAGATCCGCTTCGAGGCCGTACTGAACGGGCGCCCCGTCCGCGCCGTGCTCGACACCGGGCTCACCAACACGCTCGCCACCCAGGATTTCGCCGCCCGCGCCCGGCTCGCGGCCGGCCGCCGCCAGCCTGCGCTGGCGATCGGCGGCGGCGTGGAAGTCGCCTGGGCGCCGGGCGGCACGCTCGTCATCGGCGGCCTCACCAGGCGCGGCGGGCGCATCGCCATCCCGGACGCGCCCGGCCAGGACCGGTTCGGCGCGGACCTGCTGATCGGCAGCGACGTGCTGAGCTGCTGCGCGCTCGACATCGACTATGCGGTGCGCCGCTTCCGCATCCTGCCGACGGGCCGCCTGCCCTTCACCGGCACCACCGCGCCGCTAGCGCTCCAGCGCAATACCGGGGTGCCCGTCACCGAGATCCGCTTGGGCGGCACGCGGCTGCGGCCAATGATCGTCGATACCGGCGACGGTGCCGCGGTGACGCTGAGCCGCGCCGCCTGGACCAGTGCCGGCTATCGCGGCGCCACCATCTCCACCACGCTCGGCTGGGGGATCGGCGGCGCACTGGTGAGCGAAGTCGCGGTGGTAAGCGGCTTCACCCTTGGCGGCGGCCCCCTGACCGAGACCGAGCTGCGCATCGAAGGGGATGGCGGCTATTCCGCCGCCGCCGGCGTCGCCGGCCGGATCGGCACCGGGCTCTTGCTGCGCTACCGCGTGCTGCTCGATCCGCGCGCCGGGCGGATGGTGCTCCAGCCCGGCGCCATGGCCGCCGCGCCGGTGCTCCGTTCGACCAGCGGCCTGCTGCTCGGCGCCGAAGGCACGCATCTGCGCGTGCTCCACGTCATGCGCGGTTCGCCCGCCGCCGAGGCGGGCTGGCGCGACGGCGAGACGATCTGCGCCGCCGACGGCGTGGCCGTCGCCGGGCGTCCGGTCGAATGGAGCGCGGGCGCGCCCGGGCGCACCGTGGCGCTCACCCTGTGCGACGGCAGCGAGCGCCGCCTGACATTGCGCAAATTCTACTAGCTCTGGTACTCAATATACGAATCGTATATGTTTCGTATATTCGAAATCGCACCGGGGACCCCGATGGGCATTGTGAAGATAGACGACGCGCTGCACGAGGAGGTCCGCCGGGCCAGCACGGTCATGTGCCGCTCGATTAACGCGCAGGCCGAGTTCTGGATGAAGATCGGCATGCTCGCCGAGGCGAATCCCGGACTGCGCTTCACCGAGATCGTGCGGATGCAGCTCGAGGCCGTGCCGCCCGCCCTGCCGGACGTAGCGGTCGCCTGACATGGTCAAGACGCCCGATGAGCTGGCGCTGATGCGGATCTCCGGCCGGCTGCTCGCTTCCGTCTTCGAGATGCTGGACGGCCAGGACCTGGCCGGCATGTCGACGATGCAGGTCAACGACCTGGTCGAGCGGTTCATCACCATGGACCTGGCCGCGCGCCCGGCGAGCAAGGGGCAATATGGCTTCCGCTATGTCCTCAACTGCTCGATCAACCATGTCGTGTGCCACGGCGTGCCCGATCCGGAGGCGATCATCCGGGGCGGCGATATCATCAACCTCGACATCACGCTGGAGAAGAACGGCTTCATCGCGGATTCGAGCAAGACCTATCTGGTCGGCGACGTCGCTCCGGCGGCGCGCCGGCTGGTGCGGGTGGCGCAGGAAGCGATGTGGCAGGGGATCCGGCAGGTGCGCCCCGGCGCCCATCTGGGCGATATCGGCTTCGCGATCGAGCGCCACGCCAAGCGGCACGGCTATACGGTGGTGCGCGAATATTGCGGGCACGGGATCGGGCGCGAAATGCACGAGGATCCGCAAGTGCTCAATTTCGGCCGGCCCGGCACCGGGGCGAAGCTGCGCGAGGGCATGGTGTTCACCGTCGAGCCGATGGTGAACCAGGGCAGCCGCATGGTCGCGACCGAGCCGGACGGCTGGACGGTGGTCACCAGGGACCGCAAGCTCTCCGCGCAGTTCGAACATACCGTCGCGGTCACCGCGCGCGGCTTCGAGGTGCTGACCCTGCGCGGCGACGAGGCCCGATCGGGCCTCAGCGCAAGTTGAGCGCGACGCTGGCCAGAATCACCGCGCCCAGCATCGCCATCACCTGGAGGAACTGCCAGGGCACATAGCCGACATCGTCGATCCGCCTGCGCCGCCGCCGGCGATGCTCGCCCAGGGCGCTGACCACCGCAATCGCCGCCGCGCCCGCCGCACCGAACCATAATTGTTGTTGCATCGAACCGAAGAACCCCCAAATGCGCGGACGACATCTAGGGAGGGAATTCGCGTGCGCCAGACCCTGACCGTTCTTGCGGTACTCACTACTGCCGTCGCCGTGGCCAGCGTCGCCACCGGAGCCCCGCGCACCCAGCGCTCGGCCATCGCCGAAGCAGTCGCCTCGCCCAGCCGCACGCCGGCCAATGTCGCGCGCGATCCCTATCGCCATCCGGTCGACACGCTCAACTTCTTCGGCGTGAAGCCGGGCAATATCGTGGTCGAGATCTGGCCCGGCGGCGGCTGGTATACCGAGATCCTCGCGCCGCTCACTCGCGCCAAGGGGCAATATTACGCCGCGGTCGGCCCCGACTTCCCGAATGGCGGCAAGGCAGTCGAGGCGCTGAAGGCCAAGGATCCGGCGCTCTACGGCCATGCCAGGCTCGTCGCCTTCCCGGCCGAGGCCGGCCAGCCCAAGGTGGCCGACGGCACCGCCGACATCGTCCTCACCTTCCGCAACGTCCATAACTGGCGGATGGGCTACAAGCGCGGCGACCAGGACTATGCGCCCGAGGCTTTCAAGCAGATGTTCGCGATGCTCAAGAAGGGCGGCACGCTCGGTATCGAGGATCACCGCCTGCCCGAGGGGGCGAGCGACGAGCGCGAGAAGACCAGCGGCTATATCAAGGTCTCGACCGTCCGCCGCCTGGCCGAGCAGGCCGGCTTCGTCTTCGTCGCCGCGTCGGAGGTCAACGCCAATCCGCGCGACACCGCCGACTGGCCCAAGGGCGTATGGACGCTGCCGCCCACCTATACGCTCAAGGATGTCGACCGCGCGAAGTACGCCGCGATCGGCGAGAGCGACCGGATGACGCTAAAGTTCAGGAAACCCTGATTTTTTCGTGCTAAACGGGGCATTAACCGTCTCGTCCTATCACTGACATGTGCCACGCCGAATTCGAACCCTTCTGTCAGTCCTCCGCGAGGAAGTAGACAGCTATGCCGCGACCAGCGAGGAAATCGCCGCGCGTACCAACCTGCTCGCGCTGAACGCGGCGATCGAAGCCGCGCGCTCGGGCGAGGCCGGGCGCGGCTTCTCGGTGGTGGCACAGGAAGTGAAGGCGCTGGCGCAGCAGGCGCGCGGCGCCTCGATCGAGTTCCGCTCCGAAGTGCGCGAGCGCCTGGCCATGGGCGCGGGCATCGCCGACGAGATGGTGAGCGAGATCGAGGGCACCCGCCTGGTCGAGCTCGCCCAGGCGCTGATCCAGAATGTTTCCCGACACCTCTATGGCCGCAGCATCGATCTGCGCGTGATGGCGTCCGATGCCGAAGTGATCGCCGCGCTCGAGGATCCGAGCCCCGAGACGATCGCCGCGGCGGACGCCAGGCTGGCGCTGCTCACCGGGATTTCGCCCTATTATGTCAACGCCTTCCTCGCCAATGACGCGGGCAAGGTGATCGCCGCATCCGATCCGCATGCGCGCGTGCGCGGCGTCGACCTGTCGAGCGCGCCGCAATATCTGAACGCGATCCGCAGCCACCGGCGCGACGAATGGTTCACCGACGAAGTGTGGCTCAACCCCTATTCGGACCATCGCGCGGTGCTCGTCTTCGTCACCGGCGTGCGTCCGCGCGGCCGCGACGGAAGGCCGCTCGGCGCCTTTTACCTCGAGTTCGACTGGGAGGGACACATCCCCGCGATCATCTCCGACCGGTCGCTGTTCGGCGAGCGCGACTGGGGGCGGACCAGCATCTCGATCGTCGACCAGCAGGACCGGATCGTCGCCACGTCCGCCGGCAAGCGGCATGGCGAGCATGTCGCGCTGCCGCCCAATGCGGTGCGCGGCGCGGAAGTGCGCGGCGACAACACGATCGCCTTCGCCAGCGCCACCGATTATCACGGCTTTGGCGGGCTCGGCCTGCGCTGCGTCATCGAGCAGAAGATGCCCACGCTGGAGGAAATCCGCGCGGCGCTGGGCGGGCTGCGGGGGCGTTCATAGTCAAACCGTAACCCCGCGCAAGCAGGGGGCGCTCCCCTGCCTTGTCCAGCTATCGCTACAGGCCCGATGAGCGCCCGGTCAGGCGTGCCCCGCACGCCTGAGAGCCGCCTTGCGGCGGCCCTTCCCGGTCACTTCCCCAGCTTCTCGATCTTGTCCTGCAGCCGGGCGAGCTCCGCCTTGAGCGCCGCGACATCGTCGCCTTCCGCGGCCGGGGCCGGCGGCGTGCTCGGCGCCGCGCCCGCAGCGGGGCCCTGGCCCGGCTTGAACGCCTGGGTCGCCGCCTCGAAGATCTCCATGTTGCGCTTGGCCATCTCGGCAAAGGGCGAATTGGCGAAGGCGCCTTCCACCGCCGACTTGAACTGCTGCTGGTTGCGGCGGAAGCTCTCCATCGAAGCCTCCAGATAGCCGGGCACCATCGCCTGCATCGAATCGCCGTACAGCGCGATCAGCTGGCGCAGGAAGTTGACCGGCAGCATCGTCTGCCCG
Organism: Sphingomonas sp. CBMAI 2297; assembly: GCF_029870595.1. Lineage (GTDB taxonomy): Bacteria > Pseudomonadota > Alphaproteobacteria > Sphingomonadales > Sphingomonadaceae > Sphingomonas. The sequence goes on along the minus strand of NZ_JAPDIR010000007.1, from coordinate 171,236 downwards.
CGCTGCTCCTCTTCCATGATGATCTGGGTGAGGACATTATGGGTGATGTCCTCCTCGGTCTTGGCATCGACCACCTTGAAGTCGCGCCCCTCGCGCGTCATCGCGGCCAGATGGTCCAGCGTGATGTAGGACGAGGTTTCGGTGTTGTAGAGTCGCCGGTTCGCGTACTTCTTGATGATGACCGGACCGGTGCCAGCAGCGCTCTTCTTCATCTAAGGCCCCCAGGTGAGTGAAACATATCTATCATCGTTTCATTCTGCGGCGCAACACGGACCGCGCCCGCTACCGCTGTTCCTTTCGCTGTTGCGCAGCGAGACCGCAGCATCGCCCGAGCGGCGGGCCGCCGCGCTCGCCGGCCTGAAGGCCTATCAGGAGGCGGAAAGGCCGGCGGACCGCGTGCCCCGGCCCGCGATCGCCACCGCCGGGCGCGCCGCGCTGCGCGACTATGGCGGCGGCGGTCCGCCCGTCGTCTTCGTGCCGTCGCTGATCAATCCGCCCTTCATCCTCGATCTCGCGCCGGGCAATTCGCTGCTCGAATGGCTGGCGACTCAAGGGCTTCGGCCCCTTCTGGTCGATTGGGGCACGCCCGGGCCGGAGGATCGCGGCCAGGGTATCGACCATCACATCGCCGAACTGCTGCTGCCCCTGCTCGACACTTTGGGCGAGCCGCCGCTGCTCGCCGGCTATTGCCTGGGCGGCACGCTGGCCACCGCCGCCGCGATGCTGCGGCCGGCGCGCGGGCTCGTCACCATCGCCGCCCCCTGGCGCTTCCGGCGCTATGGCGATTTCGCGCGCGCAGCCATTGCGGCGCAATGGGAAGCGGCGCAGCCGTCCTGCGCCCGGCTCGGCCTGGTGCCGATGGAAGTGCTGCAGGCCGGCTTCTGGCAGCTCGATCCGGCCCGGACGATCGCCAAGTTCGAGCGATTCGCCCGGCTGGCGACGGGCAGCGACCAGGCCCGCGCCTTCATCGCGCTTGAGGACTGGGCCAATGCCGGCGCGCCGCTCACCTATGCCGCGGGGCAGGAGATGTTCGAGCGCCTCTTCCGCGCCGACCGGCCGGGCGCCGGGCGCTGGTGGGTGCGGGGAACGCGCATCCTTCCCGCGCGCCTCGCCTGCCCCGCGCTGGAGCTGCTCTCCACCACCGACCGCATCGTTCCCGCCGCCACCGCCGCCGGCCTGGCCGAGCGCCGGAGCCTCGCCCTCGGCCATGTCGGCATGATCGTCGGCGGCCGCGCGCGCGCCATGGTGTGGGAGCCGCTGCGCGACTGGCTTCTTGCCGCAGTGCACACTAGATAACGCGCGACCACAAAAGACCATCCGCAGGAGTCGTTTCCCATGGCCAACCCGACCGACGTCGTCATCACCGCCGCCAAGCGCACCCCCGTGGGTAGCTTTCTCGGCGCCTTCGGCAGCACCCCGGCGCACGAGCTGGGCCGTATCGCGATCGAGGCGGCGCTGGAGCAGGCCGGCGTGAAGGGCGAGGAAGTCAGCGAAGTCATCCTGGGCCAGGTGCTCACCGCGGCGCAGGGCCAGAACCCCGCACGCCAGGCCTCGATGGCCGCGGGCGTGCCCAAGGAAGTGCCCGCCTGGAGCGTGCAGCAGGTCTGCGGCTCGGGCCTGCGCGCCGTGGCGCTCGCCGCCCAGGCGATCCAGACCGGCGATTCGACCATCGTCGTCGCCGGCGGCCAGGAGAGCATGTCGCTCGCCAACCACGCCCAGGCGCTGCGCGCCGGCGCCAAGATGGGCGACGTCGCCCTGGTCGACACGATGATCAAGGACGGCCTGACCGACGTGTTCAACGGCTATCACATGGGCATCACCGCCGAGAACCTGGCCGAACAATACCAGGTTACCCGCGCCGAGCAGGACGAATTCGCCGTCGCCAGCCAGAACAAGGCCGAGGCCGCCCGCGCCGCCGGCCGCTTCAAGGACGAGATCGCCCCGGTCACGATCAAGGGCCGCAAGGGCGACACGATCGTCGCCGACGACGAATATATCCGCGCCGGCGCCACGCTGGAGAGCGTCGCGGGCCTGCGCCCGGCCTTCAAGAAGGACGGCACCGTCACCGCCGCCAACGCATCGGGCCTCAACGACGGCGCCGCCGCGCTGGTGGTGATGTCGCGCGCCGAGGCCGAGAAGCGCGGCGCGCCGATCCTCGCGACGATTCGCAGCTGGGCCACTGCCGGCGTCGATCCGTCGATCATGGGCATCGGCCCGGTCCCGGCCTCCAGAAAGGCGCTGGAGAAGGCTGGCTGGACCATCGCCGACCTCGACCTGATCGAGGCGAACGAAGCCTTTGCCGCGCAGGCGCTGTCGGTCGGCAAGGAATTGGGCTGGGATGCGAGCAAGGTGAACGTCAATGGCGGCGCGATCGCGATCGGCCACCCCATCGGCGCATCGGGCGCCCGGGTGCTCACCACCCTGATCTACGAGATGGCGAAGCGCGACGCGAAGAAGGGCCTCGCCACGCTCTGCATCGGCGGCGGCATGGGAATCGCCATGTGCGTCGAGCGCTGAAAAGCACACGACGAATCCGGACAATCAAGTGACTGGGAAGCAAGCGAATTGGTGTGACAACACACCATTTCGCTTGCTGAATGTTATATGAATGAACCTGAATCTGTAATTTTCGTCAATTCATAGTCGCATTTTTGCAACACCTTCGAGTCGTCGCGCGGCGCGTCATTCCTTGTCCCTTGCGTTGCAGCTTTATGTCCGAATGATTGCCAGTTCGAGCATCCCGCTCGAGGGGCAAAAAAATGAAATTCACGCATTTGCTGAGCGCGACAGCGCTCGCAGGGTCGTTGCTGACTCTTCCATCCGTCGCATTCGCACAGACCAAGCCGGCGCCCGCGCCGTCGCCGACCAACATCACGCCGGAAGGCGAGCCGCAGACCGGCGAGACGATCATCTTCACCGGGTCGCGCATCGCCCGGCCCGAATATGAGGGCACGCTTCCCGGCGTTCAGGTCAGCGCGCAGACGATCGACTCGCGCGGCTTCACCAACGCGCTCGAGGCGGTCAACGACATCCCGCTGGTCGGCAACGGCGCCAGCCCCCTCAACGGCAACAATGGCGGCCAGACCGCCAGCCTGGGCGCCGCCTTTGTCGACCTGCTCGACCTGGGCACCGCGCGCACGCTGACGCTGGTCAACGGCCGCCGCTTCGTGTCGGGCAACGCCGCGTCGCTGTTCGTCGCCGGCAACGAGACCGGCAGCCAGGTCGACGTGAACGTCATCCCCTCCACGCTGATCCAGCGCATCGACATCCTCACCGTCGGCGGCGCCGCGGCCTATGGCGCCGACGCGGTCGCGGGCGTGGTCAACTATGTCCTGCGCACCGATTATGAAGGCTATCAGGTCCGCGCCGTCTCGGGCATTTCCGAGCGCGGCGACGCGCCGCAATATCAGCTCAGCGCGCTCGCCGGCTGGAACCTGTTCGACGGCCGCGCGAACGTCATGCTCTCGGCCGAATACAGCCGCAACGACGGTCTGCAGGCAATTTCCCGCGACTTCCGCAACGCGCGCCCGGGCAGCTACACCAACCCGTTCAACGGCGGCATCCGCAACCCGAACTTCTCCGGCACCGCGGTGATCGACGTCACCAATCTGAACAATGGCGCGTTCCTGCGCGCATCGGACGACGGCCAGCCCTCCGCGCTTTTCGGCATGGGCCTGGTCACGCAGACGCTCAGCTATGCCGGCACCGTGCTGAACGTGAACAGCACCACCTTCTACACGCCCTACACCCCGATCACCTCGGGCTCGGGCGCGACGCTGCGCACCAGCAACTACATCACCCTGGCGAACGGCGTGGCGCCGGTCGGCTTCGCGATCAACGCGACGACCACCACCGGTGCGCGCACCACGATCACGACGCCCAACAACGGCAACTGGACCACGACCGGCCAGATCATCTCCGGCACGCCGGGCGTCGGCCTGAGCTACAATAACGGCACGACGATCGGCAACCTGTCGTCGAACGGCCTCAACGGCCGCACGACCCAGGCGACCAACGTTCCGTTCACCACCTTCGCGCCGACCGCGCTGCCCAGCAACGTCACTTCGGCCCAGGTGCTGGCAGCCTATGGCGTCACCGCGCCCACCGGCTCGACCGCGGCGCAGCAGACGGCGATCGCCGTCAACCTGCTCCAGGCCAACCGCTTCACCGCGCGCGAGTTCCTGGCCGCGAACCCGACCACCAACCTCAACTATTTCATCGGCACCTTCGCGCCGGACGTGCCGCGCATCGCCAACACCGACACCTCGCTGGTGAACGTGAAGGTCAACGGCTCGACGGTGCAGGTGCCGGTGAACCAGGTCCTGCCCTATGTGGCCGTGCCGCTCGAGTTCAACGATGACGGCTCGCTGCATGCCTACACCTTCTCGGGCGCGATCACCGGCAATGCGCCGCTGACCGTCGGCGCCTCGCGCGGCGGCAATGGCGGCTTCACCCGCAGCCTCGAGAACACGGTGCTGCGCACGCAGCAGGACCGCTATGTGTTCAACGCCAATGCCCGCATGGAGCTGTTCGACGGGGTCACCTTCTTCACCGAGAACACCTATGCGAACATCCTGAACCGGTCGCTCGGCAACATCTCGGGCGCGCAGAACTTCCTGACCACCACGCAGGAAAACGCCGCGCTGATGGTCAACTACAACAACCCCTATCTGACGGCGCAGAACCGCGCGGTGCTGACCCAGGTCGGGATCACGCCCACGGCGACCAACCAGGGCAATTTCCTGATCACCCGCCAGAACCAGGACATCTTCGGCGCCAATCCCTACACCAACCGCCAGGAGACCTATCGCATCGCGGCGGGCCTCGAATCGAAGTTCGAGCTGCTCGGAAAGTCGTGGAATGCCGAGATTTCGGCGACCTATGGCAATTCCAAGCAGAACACCCGTTCCTGGGGCATCGCCGATGTCGAGTATCAGCTCGCGCTCGACGCCGTCGACCAGGGCCTGGCCACCACCGGCGTGGCGAACGGCAACATCGTCTGCCGCGCGCAGGTCTTCCCGAACCAGTATCTCGGCAAGACTCCGATCGGCACGGCGGAGAACATCACCCGCGTGGCCGGCTCCGACGGGCTGCCCACCGAAGTGCTCGTCACGCCCACGATCACCCAGGCGATGATCAACTCGTGCAAGCCGCTCAATCCGTTCGGCTACAACCAGATGTCCGATGCGTCGAAGGCCTATGTCATGAGCCCGTCGCTGTTCCGCAACTTCTCGGAGCAGACGTTCGTGCAGGCCTCGGTCGGCGGCGGTCTGTTCGATCTGCCGGCCGGTACGCTGCAGGTCAACATGAACGGCGAATATCGCCGCGATCACATGAAGTTCTCGACCAACGAACTGAACCGCCTGGGCCGTTCGCGTTCGGCGCCGTCGGCGAATACCGACGCGTTCACCGAGACCTATGAGTTCGGCGGCGAAGCGGCGGTTCCGATCACCGGCTCGGACTTCCTCGGCTTCCTCGGCAAGCTGGAGTTCAACCCGGGCTTCCGCATGACCAAGCAGAGCGGCCAGGCGCAGACCTATCGCAACCTGGCCGGCAATGTGATCACCCCGAGCACGCAGGGCAAGTGGAACACCATCTACTCGCTCGGCGGCACCTGGGCGCCGGTGCGCGACATCCTGTTCCGCGGCAACTACACCAAGTCGGTGCGCCAGCCCTCGATCGTCGAGCTGTTCCTCGGCGGCCAGCCGGTGTTCACCACCCCGACCGACTATTGCAGCCCGGCGAACATCGATTCGGGCGCCGTCCCGGGGACTCGCCGCGCGAATTGCGTGAAGGCCGCGATCGCCAATGGCAACGCGACCGACACGGCGTCGGCCACCACGTTCCTCGCCGGATTCTCGCCGGCGGGCGCCGGCCTGCAGGGCACCTATTCGGGTGCGCCGAACCTGCGTCCGGAGCGCGGCACCAGCTGGACGATCGGCACGGTGCTCCGGCCGCGCTGGGTCCCGGGGCTCACGCTGTCGGCGGACTTCTTCAACCTCCGCCTCGACGACACCATCGTCCCGGTGGGCCTCGCGACCATCGTGCAGACCTGCTACGACAGCCCGACCTATCCGGATCCGTCGCCGTCGGTGGGCGTGAACACCTGCAACCAGTTCTCGCGTGACAGCAGCTTCCAGATCCAGAACGGCTACCAGGCCGGCTTCCTGAATCTGGGCGCGATCAAGATCAAGGCGATCAACTTCTCGGGCGACTACACGCTGAACCTGGGCTCGGACAAGCTCATCCTTCACGGCAACGCCTATTACCTGATCAACTACGACACCTCGTCATCGGGCAATTTCGACGACACCCAGGCGAGCGCGGGCAGCCGTGCGCGTCCGTCGCTGAAGACCCAGTTCTCGATGCGCTACGAGCATGACGGCATCTACGGCCAGGTCACCTGGAACCGTGAATCGCCCACGCGCATCTTCTCGAGCGGCCTGCCGGCGACGAACGAGCAATATCCGTACACGCGCTATCCGACGGTGAACAACATCGACATGGCGCTGGGCATGGATATCGACAAGAGCTTCCGCTTGCAGCTCGCCGTCTCGAACCTGCTCGACCAGACCGCGGTCGGCGATCTCGGCTATCGCTTCGCCGACTATTACGAACAGATCGGCCGTCGCTACAAGATCACGGCGACGACCCGCTTCTGATCTGATCCGATCAACTATCGGGGCCGCCTCTAACCAGGCGGCCCTTTTTTATGCCCAGATCCGGTCGTAGCGCCCGCCGAGCCCGGTCAGCAGCTCATATTGCGAGAGGCCGCTCAACGCCGCCGTCTCGGGCAGGCCATAGGACATCGCCACCCAGTCGCCCTCGCGAAGCCCGGGGAGCGCCGTCACGTCGATCGCGGTCAGGTCCATCGAGACGCGGCCGATCACCGGCAAGGCGACGGCTCCGGCCATCGCCGATCCCTTGCCGGAGAAGCAGCGCAGATAGCCATCGGCATAGCCGAGGTTGAGGATCGCCACTTCGGTATCGGCGGGCGCGGTCCAGGTCGCATTATACCCGACGCTGTCGCCGGCACGGACCCGGCGGCGCTGGAGGATCTGCGCCTCCGGCGTCGCGACCTGACGGATCGCGTCGTGCCCGGGCCGCTGCCGGCCGCCATAGAGCGCGATGCCCGGCCGGGTGAGATCGAAGGCATAGTCGGCCCCGAGCGCGATGCCCGCCGAATTGGCCAGGCTCATGCGCTTCGCCTGCGTCCGCCCCTTGAGCGCCGCGAAGGCCGCAAGCTGCCGGGCGTTGAGCGGCACATCCTCATCGGCCGAGACAAGGTGGCTCATCAGCGTCTCGATCGCCAGCCCGTCGAGCAGCCCCGCGCCGATCTCGTCGGCCGAAACGCCCAGCCGGTTCATGCCGGTATCGACCATCACGTCGCAGGGCCGCCCCGTCGGCTTCCAGCGCATTACCTGTTCCGCCGTGCTCAGCACCGGCCGCGCATGGGGGGCGCCGGGCGGATCCTCCGCGCGCGCGCCGTGCAGCACCGAAACCGCGACGCCGAGCTCCGCCAGCGCCGCAGCCTCGGCCCAGGTCGCCACGAAGAAGTCGCGGCATCCCGCCTCGGCCAGGCGCGCCGCCACGTCGCGCGCGCCCAGGCCATAGCCGTTCGCCTTGATCGCCGCGCCGCACGCGGCCGTGCCGCTGAGCTTGGCCAGGTGCCGCCAGTTCGAGACGAGCGCGGCACCGTCGAGCCGCAGGCGCAGGGGAGCATTCATCCCCCAGCGGTTAGGAGTTGCGCCCGGTCCCCGCAATGGCCGTTGCGGGGGATGGGTATGCCCTTAGTGCCTCGCCCGGCGCGGCGGGACCGTTTCCTGCAGGCCCAGCAGCGTCACCAGCAGCGCCATCGCCACCACGGCGATGGTGTACCACAGCCCCGCATAGGGATCGCCGGTGCGCGCGACGATATACTGGCTGATGAAGGGCAGGAAGCCGCCGAAATAGCCGGTGCCCAGATGATAGGGGATCGACATGGACGAATAGCGGATCCGGCTCGGGAACATCTCGCTGAGCAGGGCGGCGACCGGGCCATAGGTCGCGCCGGCCAGCGCCATCAGCCCCAATATCGCCAGCACGATCACCGCGACATTGCCCGCCGACGGCACGATGCGCTCCAGCCGGTAGCCGGCCGCGGCCAGCGCGGTGTCGAGCCCGGCGGGGCTGGCATCCGCCACCGGCACGCCACCGATCGTCACCACCACCGCCTCGGCCCGGTCGGTCTTGTAGGCGATGCCCTTCTTCGAAAGCTGATCCAGGATCCGGCCGCAGACGTCCACCTGCTTGGCAGCGAAGGGATCATAGGCGCAGTCGGGACCCCGCACGACCACCGGCGCACGCTTCGCCGCTTCCGCCAGCCCCGGATTGGCCGCCCCGCCGATCGCCCAGAACAGCGGGAACAGCAGCACCAGCGTCAGCGCATAGCCGATCACGATCGGCTTCTTGCGCCCGATCCGGTCGGAGAGGTGGCCGAACAGGATGAAGAAGCCGCATCCCGCCAGCGCCGAGCCGCCGCAGATGAGCTGCGCGGTGGTCGGGTCCATCCGCATCGGCCCGGTGAGGAAGGAGAGCACCGAGAACATCGAAGTGTACCAGATCACCGTCAGCCCCGCCGCGATGCCGAACAGCGCGACGAAGAGCCGGGGCAGGTTGCCCGGATAGGTGAAGCTCTCGACGAACGGGTTGCTCGCCGTCTCGCCGGCGTCCTTGATCGCCTTGAACACCGGGCTCTCGGAGAGCTTCAGGCGCATCCATAGCGACACGGCGAGCAGCAGGATCGAGAAGAGGAAGGGCAGGCGCCATCCCCATGCCTCCCAGGTCGCGGCCGGCATCGGCGCCTTGAAGGCGAGCACCACCGCCAGGCTCAGGATGAAGCCGCCGACCACGCTCGCCTGGATGAAGCTGGTATGGAAGCCGGCCCGCCCGCCCGGCGAATGCTCGGCGACATAGATCGCGGCCCCGCCATATTCGCCGCCCAGCGCGAGCCCCTGCGCCACGCGCATCAGCAGGATCAGCAGCGGCGCCGCGATGCCGATCGTTGCATAGCTCGGCACCAGACCGATGCCGGCGGTGGCCAGGCCCATCACTGTGATGGTGACGAGGAAGGTGTATTTCCGCCCCATCCTGTCGCCCAGATAGCCGAACAGCACCGCGCCCAGCGGCCGGAAACCGAAGCCGACCGCGAATGCCGCCCAGGCGAGCAGGCTCGCCAGCACGTCGTTGCCCGCGGGAAAGAAAGTGTGCTGGAGGATGCCGGTGGCGGTCAGCGTGCCCCAGATGAAGAAGTCATACCATTCGAAGATGGTGCCCAGCGACGATGCGCCGATCACCAGCCGGATATCCTTGCCCGTCGGCTCCGCCATTGGGTCCCCTCCCATGATTTGCGCGCGAGCTTAGCGGCTCGCAAGGGCGCGGCAAGACGGGTGCCGCCTCATCGCCACACCAGCATCGCCACCGCCGCCGCGCCCATCACCAGCGTCGCCGCCCAGCCGAACCAGAGCAGCGGGCCGTGGATGCGGAAGGCGCCCATCACGCCGCGCCGCGTCGCGATCACCATCATCACCGCCATGATCGGCACCGCCGCGAAGCCATTGACCACCGCGCTCCAGAACAGCGCCTGGATCGGCGGGATGCCCGACCAGTCGAGCCCGATGCCGAGCAGCGTCGCCAGCGCGATCACGCCGTAGAAGCCCGGCGCTTCCTTCACCTTGTATTCCAGGCCGCAGCGCCAGCCGCGCGCATCGCCCACCGCAAAGGCCGCCGATCCGGCCAGCACGGGCACCGCGAGCAGCCCGGTGCCGATGATGCCGATCGCGAACAGCGCGAAGGCGAAATTGCCCGCCACCGGCTTCAGCGCCTGGGCGGCGTCGGCGGCGGTGTCGATCCTGGTCACGCCCTGCACGTGCAGCGTCGCGGCAGTCGCCACGATGATCGCCAGCGCGATCAGGTTGGAAAAGGCCATGCCGATGAAAGTGTCGATCCGCATCCGCCGGATCTCGCCGGGCGCCTGCTCCGGTGCCTCGGTGAGCGGCCGGGCTCCGTCATGATCCTCGACTTCCTCCACTTCCTGCGCCGCCTGCCAGAAGAAGAGATAGGGGCTGATCGTGGTGCCGAAGATCGCCACCACCGTGGCGATCGCCTGGGGCCCGTCGATCCGGGGCACCACCAGCCCCGTCGCGGCGGCGGCCCAGTCGACATGCACCACCAGCATCACCGCGACATAGGCGAACAGCGACAGGGTCAGCCATTTCAGCACATGCGCATAGCGATGATAGGAAATGAAGACCTGCAGCACGAGGCAGAGCAGCGCGAAGAAGATCGTGAACCCATGGTCGCCCCAGCCCAGGACCAGCTGCGCCGCGTCACCCATCGCGGCGATGTCGGCACCGATGTTGATCGTGTTGGCGACGAACAGGATCCCAACGAGCAGGGTGAGCAGCCAGCGGGGCAGCACCTCGCGCATGTTGCGGGCCAGCCCGCGCCCGGTCACCCGGCCGATATGCGCGCTCACCAGCTGCACCGCCGTCATCAGCGGATAGGTGAGCACCATCGTCCACATCAGCCCATAGCCGAATTGCGCGCCGGCCTGGGAATAAGTGGCGATGCCGCTGGGATCGTCGTCCGCCGCGCCGGTGATCAGGCCCGGGCCCAGCTTCTTCGCGACCGAGGTTTCTTCCTGTCTGCTGGCGGTCATGCAGGCTCCGGCATGGTGACGAACGCGCGATGCTATCAGATAGCGCGCGATCCCGAACCAACCCAGATCGATGCGCCGGGGCCGCACCGATCCGGACCGAATGCCGATTGCGCGGGCGCGGCTTACGCGGGAGCCTCTCCGTGGTTCGCCTCAGGGGACGCGAGCCGCAAAAGGGGATGCCCATGTCTGGAGACAATCCGAGCTTTCCGATCAGCACCTGCGCCGCAAGCTGGTTCGACAGCGCGCACGCGCTGCACATCCGCGTCTATTCGAGCGACGGCTACACGATCAGCGAGCGCTGCAACGACGGCAATGGCTGGACCGCCGGCGCCACCTTTCCCGGCTCGCAGGCCTCGGTGACGGTCTGGCAGGATTCGCAGGGCGAGCATATCCGCCTCTATGTGACCAACCAGAACGTCACGACCGAATATTGCAACGACGCCGGCACCCAGGGCTGGACCAAGGGCGCCTATACCCAGCCCTGAACCGTGCCGCGGCCGGTTCGGGTCGGGAATGCATATGGATCGCCGATTTCGAGAGCGGCCCCTCATTTCGTCATCCCCGCCCGCGCGGGGATGACGGGGGGTTGCCAATCGAGTCCCGACCCTAGTCCAGGTTCGGCCGCAGCCAGCGCGTCGCCTGCTCCAGGTCGACGCCGCGCCGCCCGGCATAGTCCGCCAGCTGATCCTGCCCGATCCGCGCCACGCCGAAATATTCGGCCTGGGGATGGCCGAAATAAAAGCCCGAGACCGCCGCGGTGGGCAGCATCGCGAAGCTCTCGGTCAGCGAGATGCCGGTGCGCTTGTGCGCGTCGAGCATCTTGAACAGGATCGGCTTCAGGCTGTGCTCGGGGCAGGCCGGATAGCCAGGTGCCGGGCGGATGCCGCGATAGTCCTCCCTGATCAACGCCTCGTTGGTCAGCTGCTCGCCCTCGGCATAGCCCCAGAGCGAGGTGCGGACGAACTGGTGCAGCCGCTCGGCGAACGCCTCGGCCAGGCGATCGGCCAGCGCCTTGAGCAGGATGTCGCTATAATCGTCGATCGCGTTCTTGAAGCGCGCGAGATGCGGCTCGATGCCATGGATGCCCACCGCGAAGCCGCCGATCCAGTCGCCCTGGGTATCGATGAAATCGGCCAGGCACATGTTCGCCCGGCCCTCGCGCTTGGCGATCTGCTGGCGCAGCATCGGCAGCGTGACATGCTCCTCGTCGTCGACATGGACGATGATGTCGTCGTCCTTCCGGCGGCACGGCCACAGCCCGGCGACGCCGCGCGCGGTGAGCCATTTCTCCTCGACGATCCGGTCGAGCATCTTCTGCGCGTCGGCGAACAGGCTGGTCGCGCTCTCGCCGACCACTGCGTCCTCCAGGATCGCCGGATAATTGCCCGCCAGCTCCCAGGCGCGGAAGAAGGGCGTCCAATCGATATAGCTGCGCAGGTCCTTCAGGTCCCAGTCGGGAAACTCGTGCACGCCCGGCATGCGCGGCTTGCCCGGCTTGAGGCGCATGTCCGCCTCGAACCCATTGTCGCGGGCCTTGGCGAGCGGCAGCAGCTCGCTCTGCCCGCGCCCGGCGCGCGCCTGGCGGACCTGCTCATATTCGGCCGCGACCCTGGCGACATAATCGTCGCGCTGGGTATCGGAGACGAGCGCGGTCGCCACGCCCACCGCGCGGCTGGCGTCCAGCACATGGACCACCGGGCCGGTATAAGCCGGCTCGATCCGCAGCGCGGTGTGCACCCGGCTGGTGGTCGCGCCGCCGATCAGCAGCGGCATCGTCATCCGCGCGCGCTGCATCTCCTCGGCGACCGTCACCATCTCGTCCAGGCTCGGCGTGATCAGGCCGGACAGGCCGATCATGTCCGCGTCATTCTCGTTGGCGGCCCTCAGGATGTCGGCCCAGGGCACCATCACGCCCATGTCGATCACTTCGAAGCCGTTGCACTGGAGCACGACGCCGACGATGTTCTTGCCGATATCGTGGACGTCGCCCTTCACCGTCGCCATCACCACCCGGCCCTTGGCCTTGGCGCCGGCCTGCTTCTCGGCCTCGATGAAGGGCATCAGATGCGCCACCGCCTTCTTCATCACCCGGGCGGACTTCACCACCTGGGGCAGGAACATCTTGCCCGAGCCGAACAGGTCGCCGACCACGTTCATGCCGTCCATCAGCGGCCCCTCGATCACTTCGATCGGGCGCGCGCCCCGCTCGGCCAGCGCCGCGCGGCATTCCTCGGTATCCTCGACGACATGCGCGTCGATGCCCTTGACCAGCGCATGCTCCAGCCGCTTCTCGACCGGCCAGCCGCGCCACTCCGCCGCCTGCTTCTCGGCCACCGCATCGGTGCCCTTGAACTTCTCGGCCAGCGCGACGAGCCGGTCGCCGGCCTCGGGGTCCTTGTTGAGGATCACGTCCTCGCAGGCCTGGCGCAGCGCCGGCTCGATCTGGTCATAGACGTCGAGCTGGCCGGCATTGACGATCGCCATGTCCATGCCCGCCGGGATGGCATAGTATAGGAACACCGAGTGCATCGCCTTGCGCACCGGCTCGTTGCCGCGGAACGAGAAGCTCAGGTTCGAGAGACCGCCCGAGATGTGGCAATGCGGGCAGCGCTTCTTGATCTCGCGCGTCGCCTCGATGAAGTCGACGCCGTAGTTATTGTGCTCCTCGATGCCCGTCGCCACCGCGAAGACGTTGGGATCGAAGATGATGTCCTCGGGCGGGAAGCCGATGCCGACCAGCAGCTTGTAGGCGCGCTCGCAGATCTCGATCTTGCGCGCCTGGGTGTCGGCCTGGCCGGTCTCGTCGAACGCCATCACGACCACGGCGGCGCCGTACGCCATGCACTTGCGCGCATGCTCGAGGAACTGGTCGACGCCTTCCTTCATGCTGATCGAGTTGACGATCGGCTTGCCCGAGACGCATTTCAGGCCCGCCTCGATCACGTCCCATTTCGACGAGTCGATCATCACCGGCACGCGCGCGATATCGGGCTCGGCGGCGATGAGCTTGAGGAAGGTGGTCATCGCCGCGTGCGCGTCGAGCAGGCCCTCGTCCATGTTGACGTCGATCACCTGCGCGCCGTTCTCGACCTGCTGGCGCGCGACCTCCACGGCCTTGGTGTAGTCGCCGGCCATGATGAGCTTCTTGAACGCCGCCGAGCCGGTGACGTTGGTGCGCTCGCCGACATTGACGAAGCTGGTGGAGGAGGGAGTGTTGGTCATTGCTCTTTTCTGTTCAAAGGTTCAGCCCGCGAGCGGGCGCGCCAGCACCACGTCGTCGAAAAGCTGCCCGCCCACGTCGAAGCGGCGCTCGCCCACGGGCACGAAGTCCTGCTTGCGGTAGAAGGTGAGCGCGCGGGCATTGTGCGCATAGACGCCGAGCAGCAGCCGCGCATGGCCGGCCGCGCCGGCCACCGCCGCCGCCATCAGCGCCGCGCCCGCGCCTGAGCCGTGGAAGCGGGAAAGCAGGTAGATGCGCTTGAGCTCGATATCGCCCGGCCCGGCGCCGGGCAGGTCGGGCGTGGCGAGCTGCGCGAAGCCGACCGGCGCGCCACCCGGCGCCGCCTCCAGGATCCAGGCCCGGCTGCCCTTCGCGAAATAATCGGCGAAGCGCGCGGGCGCATAGGCATTGGCGCAATGCGCGACGATCGCGTCGCCGGGCAGCACGCCCGCGAAGGTCTCGAGGAAAGTGGCGCCCGCCACCAGCGACAGCGCGGCGACGTCGCTCGCGCCCGCCTCGCGGACCCGCCATGCCTGCGCTCCGGCCATGCTCATGCGCCCATGGTGAAGGGCTCGAGCCCGGCCAGCCGCGTCCGCACCTCCGGCGTCGGGATCGGCCGGGCCGGCAGCCCCTCCACGGCCTTCGCGATCGCGCCGATATGCGCGGGCGTCGATCCGCAGCAGCCGCCCAGGATGTTCACCTGCCCCGCATCGGCCCATTCCTTGACCAGCCCCGCCGTCGTCGCGGGCAGCTCGTCATAGGCGCCCAGCTCGTTGGGCAGGCCGGCGTTCGGATAGACCATGATCAGCGTGTCGCAGAGCGCCGACAGCGTCTTGACGTGCGGGCGCAGCTGCTCGGCGCCGAACGAGCAGTTGAGCCCGATCGTCACCGGCCGCGCATGGCGCACCGCATGCCAGAAGGCCTCCACCGTATGGCCGGAAAGGTTGCGCCCGCTCAGGTCGGTCAGCGTCATCGACAGCATGATCGGCAAGTCGCGGCCCAGCGCCTCGCCGGCCTCGATCGCCGCCATGATCCCGGCCTTGGCGTTGAGCGTGTCGAACACCGTCTCGATCAGCACGAAGTCGATCCCGCCTTCGACCAGCGCGTCGATCTGCTCGCGATACACGTCCTTCAGATAGTCGAAGTCGATCTCGCGATAGCCGGGATCGTTGACGTCCGGGCTCAGCGACAGCGTCTTGTTGGTCGGCCCCAGCGCGCCCGCCACGAAGCGCGGGCGGCCGTCCCTGGCCTCGAACTCGTCGGCGATCGAGCGGGCCAGCCGGGCGCTCTCCACATTGATCTCGCGCACCAGATGCTCGGCGCCGTAATCGGCCTGGCTGATGCGGTTGGCCGAGAAGGTGTTGGTCTCGGCAATGTCCGCCCCCGCCTCGAAATAGGCGCGGTGGATCGATGCCGGCACCTCGGGCATGGTCAGCGCGAGGATGTCGTTATTGCCCTTCTGGTCGTGGCTCAGCCCCAGATCGCCGGCATAGGCGGCCTCGTCGAGCTTCCAGTTCTGGATCTCGGTGCCGAACGCCCCGTCGGTGATCAGGATGCGCCTGGCGGCTTCGGCCAGCAGTTTCTCGCGTGCAGTCATATTCATTCCTAGTTCCTCCCCGGCACGGGGAGGGAGACCAGCCGCGGGCTGGTGGAGGGGGCCCTCCGCCTGGCTTTCCGCTGGTGGAGGGCCCCCTCCACCACGCCGCTGCGCGTCGCGGTCCCCCTCCCCGCGCCGGGGAGGAACGAAATCTACGCCCCTACGAGCGCCGCCACCTTCGGCCGCACGCCCAGCAGGTGGCAGATCGCGTAGCTCAGCTCGGCCCGGTTGAGCGTGTAGAAGTGGAACTGGCGCACCCCGCCGGCATAGAGCTTGCGGCACAGTTCCGCCGCCAGCGTCGCCGCCACCAGCTGGCGGGCGGCGGGATGATCGTCCAGCCCATCGAACAGCCGCTCCATCCAGCCCGGCACCTGGGTGCCGCACATGCCCGACATGCGCACCACGCTGGCGAAGCTCATCACCGGCATGATGCCCGGCACGATCTCCGCGTCGATCCCCGCCTTGGCCGCATCGTCGCGGAAGCGCAGGAAAGTCTCGGGCTCGAAGAAGAACTGGGTGATCGCCCGGGTCGCGCCCGCGTCGATCTTGCGCTTCAGATTGTCGAGGTCCGCCACCTGGGTTGGCGAATCCGGATGGCATTCGGGATAGGCCGCGACCGATATCTCGAAGGGATGCAGCTTGCGCAGCCCCGCCACCAGGTCCGCGGCATTTTCATAGCCGCCGGGATGGGTGTGGTACTTCTCGCCCGCCCGGGGCGGATCGCCGCGCAGCGCCACGATGTGGCGCACGCCGGCCGCCCAATAGTCGCGCGCGACCTGGTCGATCTCCTCCCGGGTCGCCTCGACGCAGGTGAGGTGCGCCGCCGCCGGGATCGCCGTCTCGCGGGCGATCCGCGCCACCGTGTTGTGGGTGCGCTCGCGAGTCGAGCCGCCGGCGCCATAGGTCACCGAGACGAAGCGCGGCCCCAGCGGGCTCAGCGTCTCGATCGATTCCCACAGCGTCTCCTCCATCTTCTCCGTCTTGGGCGGGAAGAATTCGAAGCTAACATCGATATCGCCCGCCACGTCCGCGAACAGCGGCGCCGCCAGCGGGTCCAGGATAGTCATGCGGCCTTCACCCCTTGCTTCGCTTCGCCGGTCTTGCGACCGAGCCATAATTTCACCGTCAGCTCGCCGCCCTCCAGCGTCTCCACCTTCACCGGCGCGAGCCCATGCGCCTCGAACCAGCCGAGCACCTGCTCGTCGGAGAAGCCCAGCCGCGTATGCGCGTCCTTCTGCCGCAGCTCCTCGCGCTCGTGCGGGGCGAAATCGGCGATGAGCAGCCGCCCGCCCGGCGCCAGCACCCGCGCCGCCTCGCCGATCGCGGCGCCCGGCTGCTGCGCGAAATGGAGCACATGGTGCAGGATCGCGAGGTCCGCCCCGCCATCCTGCAGCGGCAGCGCATAAAGATCCGCCTGCCGCAGCTCGGCATTGGCCAGCCCCTGCTCGGAAAGCTTGGCGCGCGCAAGACGCAGCATCTCGCTCGACCGGTCGATCCCCAGCGCGCGCTCGGCACGCGGCGCGAACAGCTCGAGCATGCGCCCGGTGCCGGTGCCGATATCGACAAGATAGCCGACCGCCGCATCCCCCAGCGCCGCGGCCATCGCCGCCTCGACTTCGCTCTCGGCGACGTGGAGCGAGCGGATCGCATCCCATTCGCCGGCATTGTTCTCGAACCAGTCCGCCGCCGCGCTCGCCCGGTCCGCGCGCACCGCGGCGAGCCGCGCCTCGTCGGCGACCATCCAGTGATCGACTTCGTTCCAGGCATCGAGCGCGGCGAGCATCGGCTCCACCCTGGCCCGGGTACCCAGGCCGACGAACACCCAGCTGCCTTCCTTGCGCCGCTCGAGCAGCCCGGCGTCGCACAGGATCTTCACGTGGCGCGAGACGCGCGGCTGGCTCTGCCCCAGCACCTGCGCCAGCTCGCCGACGCTCAGCTCCATCGAGCGGACCAGCGCGAGGATGCGCAGCCGCGTCGAATCGGCAAGGGCACGGAAGATGGCGAGGGCGTTCTGCACGGCGGTTATAGATATAAAGATATCTTTATATGCGGTCAACGCACCGCATGCGCCTTGCGCGCGAGTCACTCCCTCGGTTAGCCCTTGCCCGAACATTCCGGCAAAGGGGACGCAATCCATGCGCAAGGCGCTCATCCTCCCGCTCGCGGCCGTCGCGCTGCTCGGGCTTTCGGCCTGCGGCAACAAGGCGAAGAACGAAGCGGCCGAGGCCAATGAAGCGGTCGCGGGCGACAGCAACACCATGGGCGAGGCGGTGGGCGACGTGAACGCCGCCGAGAATGCGGCGTTCGGCGCCGCCGAGAGCAATTACGACCAGGCCGTGCCGGTCGGCAATGCCGCCGGCGAAGGCTCGGGCGACGAGATCACCGACTGATCCATGCGGCTCGCCCCTCTCCTCCTCCTGCTCGCTCTCGCCGCCTGCGGCCGCGGCGGATCCGATGACGCGCAAGGTGGTTTGAGCGCAGGCGAGTCCCGCCAGCTCGACGCGGCGGCGGCCGCGATCGACGTGAATGCCAGCCAGTCCAACGGAGCGGTGGAATGATCAGGCGGGAACTGGGCACGAGCGGCATCGAGACGCCGCCGCTGATCCTGGGCGGCAACGTCTTCGGCTGGACCGCCGACCGGGCGACCAGCTTCGCGGTGCTCGATCGCTTCGCCGAAGCCGGCGGCGCGCTGATCGACACCGCCGACGTCTATTCGGCCTGGGTCCCCGGGCATCGCGGCGGCGAATCCGAGGCGATCATCGGCGAATGGCTCCGCACCTCGGGCAAGCACGGCAAGGTGAAGGTCGCCACCAAGGTCGGCATGCTCGACGGCGAGGGCGGCTCGAAGCTCGCGCCCGCGCGCATCGCCGCCGCCTGCGACGCGTCGCTGAAGCGCCTCGGCGTCGAGACGATCGACCTGTATTTCGCGCATCAGGACGACGAGGCGGTGCCGCAGGAAGAAGTGCTCGCCGCTTTCGACAGGCTGATCCGGGCCGGCAAGATCCGGGCGATCGGCGCGTCGAACTTCCATGCCGCCCGCCTCAAGTCCGCGCTCGACATCGCCACGCGCGATGGCCTGCCGCATTATCGGGCGCTGCAGAACGAATATAACCTGGTCAGCCGCCACAAGTTCGAGGGCGAGCTCCAGGATCTGTGCGTCGAGTATAATATCGGCTGCGTGCCCTATTACGGGCTCGCATCGGGCTATCTCACCGGCAAGTATCGCTCCGAGGCGGATCTCGGGAAGAGCGTGCGCGGCGGCCGGATGACGGCGTTCATGCAGGGCAAGGGGCCCGCCGTCCTCGCCGCCATGGACGAAGTCGCGGCCGAGACCGGCGCCACCCTCGCCCGGATCGCCCTGGCCTGGGTCGCGGCGCAGCCGGGCGTGACGGCGCCGATCGCCAGCGCGACTTCGCTCGCCCAGGTCGAGGAGCTGGTGGGAAGCTGGGACGTGGCGCTCAGCCGCGCGCAGCTGGACCGGCTGACGGCGGCCGGAGCCTAGTCGGCCGGGCGCCCGGCCAGCCCGGCGATCCATCGGGCATCGTCCGAGGCCAGGCGATTGCCCATGGCGCACAATATCAGCGTGTTGCGCGCCACCGGCCCGCAGGGCGCGAAGCCGAAGGCACGGGCGGCGTCCTCGGGCGCGATGGTGAAGCCGCGGCCGGCACGCACGCTGAGCAGCGCTTCCTCCAGCTCGTTGCAATGGTCGCGGACCGTCAGGCCGGCCGGCTGCGCCGCCAGCACCTGGTCGAACCAGTGCCCGAACACATATTCATATTCGTCATAGGCGATGCACGGCGCCTGGGAGAGGCATTCGCGCGTCGGCCGGCCGTCCGGCGCGCCGACCAGCCATAGCGTTTCCTCGGCCACCGCGACGCTTTCGATCGGCGCGGCCACCACGCCGCGATAGGTGATGCCCAGGTCGATCACGCCGGCGCCGAGCCAGCCGAGGATCTGGTCGTGCGAGCCCATGCGAAAGACGATGCGCCGGGCCGGCTCGGCGTCGCGGAACAGCCGGGGGGCCAGGCGGTACCGGCCGAAGCCGGTGACGCAGCCGATACGCAGCGGTACCGCCGCCGGAGCCTCGCTGCGGACCTGCTCGGCGGCATGCGCGACCTCGGCGAGCGCCCGGTCGATCGCTTCGTACAGGGCGCGCCCCTCGGGCGTCAGCCGCAGGCGGCGCCCGACCCGCTCGGCGAGCACCACGCCCGCATCGCGCTCGAACCGCCGGAAATCGGCATGGATCGACGGCGGCGACCTGCCCTCGATGCGCGCCGCCGCGTTGATCCCGCCCGCACGGGCGACGGCATGGAAGGCGGCGGCACGGCGCAAGTCGATCTTCATTCCGTTTTCCCGAATGATCATGGCCAAGCTTACGAATATCGGAACAATCGGAAGATCGCTATGCCGGCGGGCAAGGGAGAGTGCGCGATGTTGACGATGATTGCGGCGTTCGCGGCCATGCTCGCATCGGGCTTCGCGACACCGGATGCGGCGGTCCGCGCCTATGGCGCCGCCGTCGCGGCGAACGATCCGGCGCAACTGGCGGCCGCGTTCCAGCCGAGCGCGATCATGTATTGCGCCGACGGCGCGGCGATCCGGGCGACGAGCCAGGGCGAATGGAAGCAGCGCATGCGCACCGCCGGGCCGCCCGTCGGCCCGATCGCCACCAGCATCGCCTGGATCGACAGCGGCGCCACCACGTCGGTGGCGCGCGCGGTCGCGGTGCGCGGCCAGACGGAATATGTCGACTATCTGCTGCTCGCCCGGCTGGCCGGGGGCTGGCGGATCGTCGGCAAGGTCTGCGAGGCGGGTGCCCGCCCGGATGCAGCCGGCGATGCGGGCGTGCGGCAGGTCGTCCGCACCAAGCTCGCCGCGGATCGCGCCTGGGACGACCGGCTGCTGGCCGAGAGCATCGATCCGCGGGCGCTGGTGATGACGGTCGACGGCGGCGAGCTCGTCGCGGCGACGCTCGGGGAATGGCAGGCGCGCTACGTCGCCCGAAGAGCCGTCTCCAGCGGCAGCCCGGCGGCGCCGACCTCGATGGTCGTCGACGCGCGCGGCAGCATCGGCACGGCGCGCTGGTCCTTTCGCGGCACCGACGGCAGCGAATGGACCGATCGCGCGCTGATGATCCGAACGCCCCGGGGCTGGCGCATGGTCGCGCTGGCCTTCGCGAAGGAAGCGCCGGGCGCGAACTAGCCGGCCCTGGGGTGAGGACTCATATTCTCCGGCGTCATCCCCGCTATCCCTTCAACCGCCCCCTTCACCCGTCATCCCCGCGAAGGCGGGGGTGACGGGCATAGTTTCAAGGGCTTGCTCGGGGCCTCGTCCTAGGTTGAGGACTCATATTCCTCCTTCGTCACCCCGGCCTTGAGCCGAGGTCCCGCTGTCTCGCCAGCGCAAGAAGAAGCGGGATCCCGGCTCAAGGCCGGGATGACGGTGAAAGATCAAATACTTATTTGGGTTCTCAACCTAGCTCCCGAACCCATATTCCCAGCGATACGGCACGCCCGTCTCGCCCAGCGCGGCGCGGACCAGCTTCGGGAAGGCCCGCTCGATCCGCACGTCATTGCCCAGGATCAGCACGCAGCGCCGCCCCCGCTCGAGACAGACCATCGTATTGGCGGTCACGTCGTTATGGCCGCCCTTGAACCAGCCCGGCCCCTGCGGCCCGGCAAAGGCGATCACGCCCAGCGCCGCCTTCGCGTCGGTCCCCTCGCCCGGCCCGGCCGGATTGTTCAGGGTCGGGAACTGCGTCTTGCTCGCAATCGCCTGGGTGCCGCGGGCATATTCGACGCGCCACCGCTTCGGCAGGCCATAGCCGCGCGCCATCGCCGCGGTCATGATCGCCAGGTCGTGGATCGTCGTGTCCATCGATCCCGCCGCGCGCACCCGGCTGCGGTCGTCATGCGGCTCGGGCTTGCCCTGCGCGTCCCAGCCGTCCGCCAGGTTTGTGCCGAAGCCGTCCTGCCAGATCAGGCTGGTCCGGCTCATGCCGAGCGGCCGGAAGAAGCGCCGCTGCAACTCCGCCTCCACGCCCAGCCCAAGCCCTTTCTCGACACCGAACTGGAGCAGCGAGATGCCCTCGCCCGAATAGCCATAGTTGCTGCCCGGATCGAAGTGGAAGCGCAACTTCCCGTCGGGCTCGAGGAACGCGAAATTGGCAAAGCCGGTCGCGTGGTTGAGCACCTGGCGCGGCGTCACCCACCGCCAGCGTTCGTCGCCGGCCAGGTCGCCCCAGCGCCCATAGGCATCCAGATTGCCATAGTCGGGGATCGGCTTGGGCAGCATCGCCGCGATCGGCGCGTCGAGGTCGAGCTTCCCCTCGGCCGCGAGCTGGGCGACCAGATAGCCGAACACCGCCTTGGTCAGCGACGCGCCGTACATAATGGTGTCGGCGGTCAGCGGATCGCCCTTCGCGTTGCGCGCGCCATAGGTCCGCACCGCGACGACCTTGCCGTCCGCGATCTGCGCGATCGCCACGCCCCTGGCGCCGGTCTCGGCCATCGCCGCGCGCACCGCCGGCTCCAGATTCACCGGCGGCGTATCCGCCGATGCGGGCGCCCCGCCCCCCAGCACGAGCAAGCCGGCCAGCCCATATCCCACCGAACGACGCATACCGCCTCCTCCCCGTTCCCGGCCGCATCCTGCACGATCGTTGCCGATCGGCAACACAAACCGAGCTTCGTGGATCGTCACCGAAACGACGCACACTCGTAACGATACCGACGCGAACCCTGCCTAGCGGCTCGCATGGGAGCGGCCCTCCGGCCGCTGGGATGGGAATGATCATGACCGATTTTTCGCGCCGGCTGCGCCATGGCCACGCATATGCATTTCTGATGGCCTCGGCCGCCCTCGTCACGCTCGCGCCCATCGCGCATGCGCAGGACAGCGCCGCCCCCGCCGCCGTCGTCGATGCCAATGACGGCGATGGCGGCGACGAGATCGTCGTCATCGGCAGCGGCCAGACCCGCTCGGTCTCGACGCTGGTGCCGCAGAATCTCGACCTGCTGCCGCCGGGCACCAGCGTCCAGAAGGCGCTGAACTTCCTGCCGGGCGTGATGGCGCAGTCGATCGACGCGCTGGGCGTCAACGAGCAGTCGCTGTCGCTGCAGGTCCGCGGCTTCAACACCACCCATCTCGGCTATACGCTGGACGGCATGCCGCTCGGCGACGGCGCCTATAACAACTATAACGGCCTCACGATCAGCCGCGCGCTGATCTCCGAGAATCTCGGCCGCGCCGATCTCGCCACCGGCATCGCCGGCCTCGCCATTCCCTCGACCAGCAACCTGGGCGGCGCGCTCACCTATGTGAGCCGCGATCCGAGCAGGGACGCGGCGCTGGCCGTCAGCCAGACGGTCGGCAGCGAGAACAGCGTGCGCACCTTCGTGCGCCTCGACACCGGCGAGCATGGCGGCTTCTCGGCCTATGTCTCCGGCCAATATGTCGAGCAGGACCTGTTCGTGAACCAGCCGGCCTATAACAAGTCGACCGGCAAGCAGCTCAACGCCAAGGTCCAATACAAGGCCGACGGCATCAGGATCACCGCCTTCGCCGATCTCTCGCGCACCAACCAGGCCGACGACGCCTATCTGTCGAAGGACATGCTGACCCGCCTCGGCTGGGACTGGGGCGGCTATGCGCCGAACTGGCAGGCCTATGTCGGCGTCGCCGCCTGCACGGTGACCACCACGCCGTACAAGTGCGCCGCCGCGCCCGCGCCGCAGAAGAATGCCGACGTCACCTTCACCAACGGCCAGATCCTGCGCAACGACAATCTCTTCTACCTGGCCGGCGAGTTCGAGCTGGCGAAGAATCTGAGCGTCCGTACCCAGGTCTATCATCACAACGACAAGGGCGCCGGCAACAACTTCATCACCGGCCTGTCCAACCAGGGCACCACGACCACGGCCGACGACGTGCCGGTCCAGATCCGCGACACCCGCTACACGATCGACCGCACCGGCGTGCTGGCGAGCGTCAACTGGAAGGTCGCCTTCAACGAGTTCCAGGCCGGCCTGTGGGTCGAGGACAATACCAGCAGCGCCGCGCGCTATATCTGGACCAACGTCACCGGGCCGTTCAGCCTGGCCCAGTATCTGGTCGGCCAGCCCAACACCTCGCAATGGGTGCAGGAGACGCGCTGGAAGACGCACCAGTTCTACGTGCAGGACACGGTGCGCCTGTTCGACGATGCGCTGAGCATCGATTTCGGCTTCAAGAGCACCTATTCCAAGTCGGACGCCCGGGCGATCCGCGGCATCGCCGTCGCGGCGCCGCCCGCCTCCAGCCAGTTCGCCAGCGGCACGCTGGTGGCCAAGGACAATTTCCTGCCGGAAGTCGGCGTGCACTGGCAGGTCGCGCCCGGCCATGAGCTGTTCGCCAGCTATGCCGAGAACATGGCCATGTTCCAGGGCGGCTTCAAGCTCGGCCCCCAGTCGGTCTCGCAGGCCGTGTGGGACGCGCAGGGCAAGTATCTGAAGCCGGAGACGTCGAAGAGCGTCGAGGGCGGCTATCGCTATGTCAGCGGCCCGCTGCAGGTCGCGCTGAGCGGCTATTACGTCAAGTTCGACAACCGCCTGCTCCAGTATAATCCCTGCCCGACCAACCAGCAGCAGAACCCGGGCTGCGGCAACAGCTTCCACAATGCCGGCAGCGTCACCAGCAAGGGCGCCGAGCTTGGCGTGCTGTGGAAGCCGACGCCGTGGCTGAGCTGGTACAATTCGGCCTCGTTCAACAAGTCGACCTATGACGAGAATCTCAACTGGTGCACCACCACCTGCGTGGTCAAGCTCACCGCGGGCAAGCAGCAGGTCGACACGCCGAAGACGATGCTCGCCAGCGTGCTGACCGTGAAGCAGGGCGGCCTCTCGGCCTCGCTGCAGGGCAAGTATACCGGCCGCCGCTATTATACCTACACCAACGACCAGAGCTTTGGCGGCTACACCACCTTCGATCTGGGCATCAGCTACGACTATGGCTCCTTCGCCTATGTGAAGGACCTCAAGCTGGCACTGAACGTCACCAACCTGACCAACAAGCGCTACGCATCGAACTTCGACAGCAGCGTCTTCGCGCCGGACGATGCGACGGGCACGGTGCTGGTGTTCCACTCCTCGGCTCCGCGCCAGGCGTTCGTCACGCTCAGCGCCGGCTTCTGAGCCGCCGCGCTCCGCAGGAAGAAAGGCCGGGGTTCGCGCCCCGGCCTTTTGCTTTCTCTCCCGCGTCATTCCCGCGAAGGCGGGGATCCAGGGCCCAAAACAGCACATCCGTGGCTAGCCTGGGTTGGGAAGTCATATTCCTGCTTCGTCACCCCGGCCTCGCGCCGGGGTCCCGCTATCTCGACAGCGCAGGAAGCAGCGGGATCCCGGCGCAAGGCCGGGGTGGCGGGAATCGGGCTCGTCTCCGGCCCGGACCTAAAGGATCGCCTTCTCCGCCGGCTCCTGCCACCAGGCATTGTGCAGCCCGTCGGCATAGTTGACCGGCGCCGCCTCCAGTTCCTCGAGCGGCACGTCGTCGAGGCAGAGCACCTGCACCGAGACAAAGGCCCCGCCAATCTCCTCGACATAGCCGGAGCCGAACGGCGCGATGCCGCAGGTCTTGCAGAAGCGATGGTGCCCGCTCTTGGTGCCGAACTGATATTCGCCCAGCGCCTCCTCGCCCGAGAGCAGGCGGAACTGGTCGGGCTTGAGCAGCGCCCCCCAGTTGCGGCGCTTGCGGCAATAGGTGCAGTTGCACTTGCCCGTGCCCGCCGCGAGATCGATGTCCGCCTCGAAGGTCACCGCACCGCAGTGGCAGCTGCCATGATAGGTCTTCGTCGTCATTTCCTGGCTCCCGTTTGAACTCACGGGACTCGACCTACTGCCATGCTGCTGCCAGCATGGTGTCAGCAGCATGGCAGTAGATATGGCGGTGCCGGCCCAGGGAAAACAAAATGCGCAAGGCAGATCGCCTCTTCCAGATCGTCCAGATCCTCCGGCGCACACCGCGCCCGGTGACCGCCGATGCGATCGCGGCCGAGCTCGAGACGTCGAAGCGCTCGGTCTATCGCGACATCGCCGCGCTGATCGGCCAGCGCGTGCCGATCCGCGGCGAGGCGGGCGTCGGCTATGTCCTCGAAAGCGGGTTCGACCTGCCGCCGCTGATGCTCACCACCGACGAGATCGATGCCGTCGCGCTCGGCGCCACCTGGGTCGCGGGCCATGCCGACGAGAGCCTGGCGCGCGCCGCCGAGGATTTGCTCGCCAAGATCGCCGCCGTGCTGCCCGAGGAGATGCGCCCCTTTCTCGGCAACCCCGCCGCGCGCGCCGTGCCCGCCTGGGACCGGCCCCGGGACGGCATCGACGTTCCCCAGCTGCGCGCCTGGATCCGCGCCGGGCGCAAGCTGCACCTCGACTATGCCGACGAGCAGGGCCGGGCCACCCAGCGCAGGGTCTGGCCGCTGATGATCGGCTATAGCGACGCGACTCGCGTCCTTGTCGCCTGGTGCGAGCTGCGCGCCGGCTTCCGCACCTTCCGCCTCGATCGCATCGCCCGCGCCGAATTCCTCGACGCCGCGATCCCCGGCAGCCCGGCGCAGCTACGGGCGCGCTGGCTGAAGGATATCCGGGAGCACGGCTGAGGCTTGCACCTGACACCAAATTGTAACAAACGCGGCACCCGCCATCCCGGCGCCCCGGAGTCCGCGCCATCCGCCAGATCGCCGCCCTGCCCTATCGCACCGAAGGCAATGCCGTCGATGCGCCGGTGCGCGTGCTGCTGGTCACGTCGCGCGAGAGCGGGCGCTGGGTGATCCCCAAGGGCAATCCCGAAGCCGGCATGCCCGCCCACACCGCCGCGGCGATCGAGGCGGAAGAGGAAGCCGGCGTGCGCGGCCCGGTCTGCCCGTTGCCGCTGGGCTCCTATCGCTACCGCAAGAAGCGCGGCAACGGCGCCTCGCTGATGATCGACGTCGATGTCTTCCCCTTGTCGGTCAGCCAGGAGCTGGTCGCCTGGAAGGAGCAGGGCCAGCGCGAGCGCCGCTGGTTCAGCCTCGCCGAAGCCGCGGCCGCCGTCGACGAGCCCGATCTCAGCGACCTCATCCGATCGTTCGGCCCGGCCGAGTTCAGGGCGGCGGCGCAGCGCAACGGCCTGCTCACCGCCGTCGCCCGCAAATCGAAAGTGCATCACATGTTCGCCTGGTTCCAGCGCCTGCTCCCCAAGACCGGCAATTTCTTCGAGATGTTCGAGCAGCACGCGCTCACCATCGTCGCCGGTGCCGACGCGCTCGCGCGGCTGCTTGCGGACGGCAATCGCGACCATATCCGCGAAGTGATCGAGCGCGAGCATGATGCCGACGAGATCATTCGCGAGATGCTGCGCACGGTCCGCGAGACCTTCCTCACCCCCTTCGATCGCGGCGCGATCACTTCGCTGATCGGCGCGATGGACGATGCGATCGACGAGATGCAGGCGGCGGTGCAGGCGATCGACCTCTACGAGGTCACCGTCTTCGACCAGGAGATGAAGGACATGGCGGCGATCATCGTCGATGCCGCCCGCCTCACCATGGAAGCGATGCCGCTGCTGCGCGACGTCGCCCGCAACGGCCCGCGCCTGCACGAGCTGACCGAGCGGCTGGTGCGCATGGAGAGCCATGCCGACGAGATCCACGCCGCCGGCCTCAAGCGCGCCTTCAAGGAGCTCGGCCCCGGCGACCCGCTGGGCTTCGCCGTCCATCGCGAGCTGTTCAAGCATCTCGAGCGGATCGTCGACGCGTTCGAGGATGTCGCGAACGAGATCGACGGCATCGTGATCGACCATTCCTGACGCCGCCCGATGTACGAGCTCGCCTTTCCCCTGCTGGTCGGCCTGATCCTCGTCGCGCTGGCGTTCGACTTCCTGAACGGCCTGCACGACGCGGCGAACTCGATCGCCACCGTCGTCGCCACCCGGCTGCTGAAGCCGGTCCATGCCGTGGCCTTTGCCGCGGCGTTCAACTTCGCCGCCTATTTCCTGACGATCGCCTTCCCCAGCCTGCACAAGGTGGCGGACACGATCGGCCAGGGGCTGATCGACAAGAACCTGATCACCCCGGCGGTGGTGTTCGGCGCGCTGATCGGCGCGATGTTCTGGAACGTGGTGACCTGGCTCAAGGGCATTCCCTCCTCGTCCAGCCATGCGCTGGTCGGCGGGATGATCGGGTCGGGCGTGGCGCATGCCGGGCTCACCGGCGTCAAATGGACCGGCCTCAACAAGACGCTGATCGCCATCGTCCTCTCGCCGACGATCGGCATGATCCTGGCGATGCTGGTGATGCTGGTCACTTCCTGGCTGTTCATGCGCGCCAGCTCGCGCACCGCCGAGCGCAGCTTCCGCATGCTGCACCTCGTCTCCTCGGGCGCCTATTCGCTCAGCCACGGCCTCAACGACGCGCAGAAGACGATGGGGATCATCACCGTGCTCCTCTATTCCACCGGCTATCTGCACGGGAAGTTCGAGGTGCCGCACTGGGTGGCGATCGCCTGCTACATCGCGATCGCGCTCGGCACGCTCAGCGGCGGCTGGAAGATCATCGAGACGATGGGCTCGCGCATCACCAAGCTCTCGCAGCACCAGGGGTTCAGCGCCTCGCTGGCGGGCTCGATCGTGCTGTTCACCGCTTCGGCGCTGGGCATTCCGGTCTCGACCACCCACACCATCACCGGCGCGGTGATCGGCGCGGGCACGGCACGCCGCGCCTCGGCGGTCCGCTGGGGCGTCGCCGGCAACGTCATCGCCGCCTGGGTGATCACCATCCCCGCCTCGGCGGCGGTGGGCGCGCTGTTCTACCTGCTGACGACATTGTTCTGAGGCGGGGGCCGGCCGCCATCCCTTTGGAGACCGGCTCCGCACGCCAGCGCTAGATCATGTATGTGCCTGAGATATATGCATATCTGCTCGCCATCGCGGTGTTGGCGATCGCCGCGCCCGTCGCTGGATTGACCAGGTCGAGATGCGTTGGTGCCGACATGCCCTGCAACACGCCCAGGGCCAGGCCGCTGTTGCTGGCGCTACAGCTGGCTCCGGCACGTCCCAGGTTCAGCACGTCCTGCGAAACCGCGAAGGGCAAGCCGCCAATGGCGCAATGTGCGGTGCTGGAGGTGTCGGGATATTGCAGGAATGCCTGCCACAACAGCGTCCGGCCGATGCGCGTATAGCGCCCCGCCCCGCTCAGGACCAGACCGGCGCCGCTCGCATCCACCGGCGTGAAGGTCCCTTCCTCCACGCCCCACAGCGCCTCCCCCCAGTATTCCTCGCATCGGCCCAGGCCATTCTCGTTCGCGAACTGGACGACGCCCGGGCGCCGGAGGTTCGTTGGAATCGTGTCTGCCTGGGCAAAGCGGTTTCCCGCGATCAGGCCGGACTCGCCTTCGTCATCCAGCTGGACAAAGGCGCCGCCCATCCCGGCATATTCCACCTGATTGCCCGTAATGCCGAAACCGCGCACCGTTCCGCCACCGCCGCCAAGGGTGATCGGCGTCGAAGCACCGCCTAGGCCGGTGAAGGTGCAGCCGGTAATGGCGATCCCCTCGACCTTCTCTCCTGCGGCAGGGGCAATCCGCACATCGCGGGCGGGTGCGGCTTCGGTGCGGCAGCCTGCCAGGGTGAGCCCGCGGCACGAACCCCCGACATAGAGGCTGTTGGTCTCGCATCCTTCGAAATTACATCCCGTCAGGACTATGCCGTCCGTGATCGCCGTCGGCATGATCGCCAGGCCCCGATCTCCGGCAAAGGTGCAGCTCGCGAAATGAAAATTGCCGCCGCCCTGGAAACCGGCGGCGAACAACACGGTGCTGCCCGCAATCCCCGTAGCGTTGATGCTGTCATAATGGTGGGAGAAGGTGCCAATGCTCGAATCCCCCTCCAGCACGCAGCCATGCCGCACATTATAGTAGCGCAAGTCCCGCGCGCTCAGCAGCACGGCGCCATCCAGATGCAATGCACTGGGCAGACCGTTGTCGCTACGAAGGGTAAAGCCGCTCAATCGCACGTGCTCGACGCGCACTGTGCGATAGAAATCCATCACATACTGGCCGGCCTCCAGCCCGGCGGCGAGGATCTCGACCGCCATGGCGCCGGCGCCACGGATCGAAATCGGGCCGCCGACCCTGAGCGGCGCCTCGATTCGATAGCTTTTCCCAAGTCTGTTAGGCGGAAAATACAGCTCGCCCCGAGTGGCAAGCACATGGTCGATCGCCGCCTGTATGGCCGGACCGTCATCATGATCACCATCGCCGATCGCGCCGAAATCCCTGACTGAAACGATGCACATATGTCCTCCTGCAATGCAAAGAACATAAAGTGAACATGTGATTTCCTACATTGCAACGCGACCTCATGCCGGGCGCCCCTAATCCCCCACGAACCCGAACGGCGTGACGCCGCTCTCGCGCTCATTGGCCAGCGCCGCGCGCCCCGCCGGCGCCGCCGAGCGCTGCGCGCAGTCCGGCCGGGTGCAGGCGCGGCAGCCCAGCCCCACCGGCACCGCCTCGCCCGCCAGGTCCACGCCGCGCGCCGCCGACAGCGACCGCGCCTCGCCGGCCGCCAGCCCGATCCCCAGAGCGAAGCGCGCCCGCACGCCCTGCGCGCCCTGGGGCGTCCGCGCCCGCGACAGCGTGAACCAGCGCGCGCCGTCCTCGGTCTCGACCAGCTGGCCCAGCGTCTCGTCGGCCCGGCCGAACGCCTCGGTCAGGTTCCAAAGCGGGCACAGGCCCGGCCCCTCCACCAGCGGCGACCCGCTCGCCCCCGCGAAGCGCTTGGAGACCTGCCCCGCCCGGTCCACGCGTACCAGGAAGAAGGCCAGCCCCCGCGCGCCCACCCGCTGCAGCGTGGTCAGCCGGTGCGCCACCTGCTCGAAGCTCGCGCCGAAGCGGCGGCGAAGCACGTCCAGGTCGTAGCCGGTCTGCTCGCAGGCGCGCAGGAAGCGGCCATAGGGCATCATCACCGCCGCCGCGAAATAGCCGACCAGATGGCGCTGATAGAGCCGCTCCCCCGCGCGATCGAGCCCGGCGCCGCGCACCAGCGCCTCGATCTCGCCCCGCGCTTCCTGGGAAAGCCGCTCGGCCAGCGCGAAGGTGCGGCCCGGCATGTCGAGCAGTTCGGAAAGCTGCACCTGGCGCGCATGGAGGTCGAGCCGCTTGAGCAGCCCCGGCATCACGTCGGCGGGCAGGATGCGCACCGACAATTGATGCTTCACCCGCAGCCGCTCGGCCATCGCGCCATAGGGATCGCCCGCGGTCTGGCGCAGCGCGTCGGCCAGCGCCTCGGCCACTGCATCGAGATCGGCGAAATGGTTGCGCCAGCGCTCGATCTCGCGGCGCACCTGCCGGCCCGGATCGCCCGGCCCGGTATCCGCCACCGGCCCGCCGGCGCCGATCCGGTCATAGGCGCGGGCGAACGCCTCCGCGCCGCCGGGCGCGCCGGCCAGCCATTCCTCCATCTGCTGCCGGTCGATCTCGAGATCGGCGAACAGCGGATCGGCCAGCCGCCGCCGCAACGCCTCCATCCCCCCGCCCGGCTCGGCCGCGGCCAGCTTGCGCGGGTCGAAGTCGTACACTTCGGAAAGCCGCAACATCAGCATGGCCGAGATCGGCCGCTGGTTGCGCTCGACCAGGTTGAGATAGCTCGCCGACACGCCCAGCGCCTCGGCCATCGCCGCCTGGGTCAGCAGCAGCTGCCGGCGCAGGCGCCGCACCGCATGTCCCGCAAAGAGCTTCTGCTCGGCCACGCCTCGCCTCTCCTTCACCGTCATCCCCGCGCAGGCGGGGATCCAGAATCACACAGGACATCGCCCTGCCACCCTCGATCCCCGCCTGCGCGGCGATGACGAGAAGATGGGCCCTGTCCTACAAATAATGTTCTCGATATGTTCATATCGAGCATGTCAAATCGTTCTGTAAATAATTTACACATTTTCAATCCAAAGAAAAGGCGCACCAACACCGCGACCTCCACAAACGCGCAAGCCAGCTGCCAATGGAGTCAAGAAATACCCATACAGGCTCAGCAACCCAGTCAAGGAACACACAATGCCGACGCGCTTCGAAGATCTGATCCCCGCCCCCACCGGCCGGTTCGACGGCATCGTGCGTCCCTATACGCCGGAGGATGTCGAGCGGCTGCGCGGCTCGCTGCCCATCGAGCACACGCTCGCCCGCCGCGGCGCGCTCAAGCTGTGGGAACTGCTGCAGGAAGAAGACTATATCAACGCCCTCGGCGCGCTTTCGGGCAACCAGGCGATGCAGATGGTCCGTGCCGGGCTGAAGGCGATCTATCTGTCCGGCTGGCAGGTCGCGGCCGACGCCAACACCGCCGGCCAGATGTATCCCGACCAGTCGCTCTATCCCGCCAATGCGGGGCCCGAGCTCGCCCGCCGGATCAACGCCACGCTCCAGCGCGCCGACCAGATCGAGCATATGGAGGGCGGCGCCCAGCGCGACTGGTTCGCCCCGATCGTCGCCGACGCCGAGGCCGGCTTCGGCGGCCCGCTCAACTGCTTCGAGATCATGAAGGCCTATATCGCCGCAGGCGCCGCCGGGGTGCATTATGAAGACCAGCTCGCCTCGGAAAAGAAGTGCGGGCACCTGGGCGGCAAGGTGCTGATCCCGACCCAGGCGCACATCCGCAACCTCGACGCGGCGCGCCTGGCCGCGGACGTCGCCGGCGTGCCGACGGTGATCTGCGCCCGCACCGATGCCGAGAGCGCCCGCCTGATCACTTCGGACGTCGACGAGCGCGACCGGGAGTTCCTCACCGGCGAGCGCACGCCGGAGGGCTTTTTCCGGCTGAAGGACGGCACCGGCGTCGATCACTGCATCAAGCGCGGCCTGGCCTTTGCCGAGCATGCCGACCTGCTGTGGTGGGAGACCTCGAAGCCGAACATGGACGATGCCCGCCGCTTCGCCGAGGCGATCAGGAAGGAATTCCCGAACAAGATGCTGGCGTACAACTGCTCGCCCAGCTTCAACTGGGAGAAGAATCTCGACAAGGACGACATCGCCCGCTTCCAGCGCGAGATCGGCGCGATGGGCTACAAGTTCCAGTTCGTCACGCTCGCCGGCTTCCACCAGCTGAACTACGGCATGTTCGAGCTGGCCCGGGGCTACAAGGATCGCGGCATGGCGGCCTATTCGGAGCTGCAACAGGCCGAGTTCGCCGCCGAGGCCAATGGCTATACCGCGACCCGCCACCAGCGCGAGGTCGGCACCGGCTATTTCGATGCGATCGCGACCACGCTGGCGGGCGGCAGCAGCAGCACCACCGCGCTCGCCGAGAGCACCGAGACCGCCCAGTTCGTCACCACCGAAGCCGCCTGAAAGCATGAGAAAGGAGTGATTGCCATGACCGAACCCCAACGCAGCCGCGCCGTCTTCTCGACCGAGGATTTCCGCCTCATCCGCGAGGCGGTGGCCACCCATCTCGAGAAGGTGAAGGACGCGCCCGAGTCCACGAAATACGCCAATCTCTATCACCGCCTGGGCCGCGTGGCCTGAAGGGTGGACGCCTCCTCCTATCTCGTCATCCCCGCGCAGGCGGGGATCCAGAGCCAAGAACGGCACGGCAGAGAAACCCTGGATCCCCGCCTGTGCGGGGATGACGGATAAGGGACCGCGTGCCCGATCTCGACTTTCCTGGGGAGGAAAGGATGTCCGTCGGAAGGTCAGCTTCCGGCGGACATTTCCGCATTGCGGACAGCGAGCGCCGCGACCCGCGCCTCATGCTCGGCCTTGCCGAAGGGGAAGAAGCGGTAAAGCGCCGCCGCCGCCAGGGCGAGCACGCCATAGACGACGAAGAAGAGAATGGTCAGCCGGTCCACCGTCGCCACCGGCACCTGGCCCGGCCGGGCCGCCGCGGGGAAACGCACCAGCTCGAGCAGCAGGCCCGTCGCCCAGATGCCCAGCCCGCTGCAGCATTTCTGGATGAAGAAGGATCCGGCGAAGAACACTCCCTCGTTGCGCCGGCCGGTCTCGATCTCCGAATGCTCGACGACATCGGCCATCATCGAGGCGCCCAGGATCGTCGCCGAGATGCTGCAGGTGACGTTGAGCGCATAGATGGCAAACAGCGACGGCAGCAGCCAGGGCGTGCCCGGCGCCGGGAACAGGCCCAGCAGGCGCAGCACATAGGGCAGGGCGACCCAGAATGCCGCCGCCGCCATCAGCCCCATCGCCGCCCGCGGCTTGCCCAGCCGCCGCGACGCCCGCGGCGCGACGAGGAAGGCGAGGAAAGCGCCGACCAGCAGCGAGAAGGCGATGATCGTGAAGTCCTGGTTCTCGAAGCGCCAGACATGGGCATAGAGATAGCTCGACAGCGCGAAGCTGACGCCCTGCGCCGAATAATAGCAGAGCCCGGCCGCCATCAGGATCAGGAAGGCGCGGTTCTTCACCGTCTCGCCCAGCTCGGCGAAATGGGCGCCGAGCGACTGGCGCGTGCGCTCCTCCGGCTGGGGGAGGTGCGCGATCTCGCCATGCGTGCCCAGCGCCGAGACGAGGATCGCGAATGCCATCAGCAGCGCGCTCACCAGCGCGAAGCCCGGATAATTCTCCCGCACCAGCTGGCCGTTGGGATGGCCCGGCGAGGGTCCGAGCAGCCAGGCATAGGCGAGGATCATCATCGCCAGCCCGCCGGCCCAGCCGAACAGGAAGCGATAGGCCATGATCCGCGTCCGCTCCTCATAGTCGGCGGAGAGCTCCGGGGTCAGCGCCTGGCTCGGCACCTCATAGGCGCTCACCGCGGTGCGGACGAGCACCGACATGGCGAACACCCAGCCGAGCATGCCGGCATGCGAAAGCGCCGGCGGGTTCCACAGCAGCAGCCAGCCGATCGCGATCGGAATGGCCGAAGCGTACATCCAGGGATGGCGCCGCCCCCAGCGGCTCCGCGTCCGGTCCGAAAGGAAGCCGATCGCCGGATCCGCCACCGCGTCGAGCAGCAGCGCGCACATGATCGCGAAGCCCACTTCGGCGGCCGGCAGCCCGAGGACCTGGTTGAAGAAGAACAGCAGGAAGGTCGAGAAGCAGAAATCCTTCACGCCATACGCCACGGTGCCGAAGCCGTAAGCGAGCATGATCGGCGTGCGGATTCGCCGGGCCGGGGGCAGTGCCGCCTGATTGCCGTCCATGCCCCGCGCTCCCTCTCGACCCATTTTATTGCGCACCCTATGTGCCGCAATCCGGGGGTCAACCGCAAGCCATTGGAATATCGGGTATGGCTTGCCCGGAGCGATATGGTCGGTATAGCCTTTGGCTTCGAACCTGAGGAACGCGTGGCCATGGCGCTCGACCCCGAAATTTTCGACACGCTGATCGATACGGTCCGCCGCTTCGTGCGCGACCGCCTGCGCCCGCTCGAGGCCGAGGTGGAGGCGGCCGACGCCATCCCCGCCGATGTGATCGACGAGATGAAGGCGCTCGGCCTGTTCGGCCTGTCGATCGCCGAGGAATATGGCGGCCTGGGCCTGACGATGCTCGAGGAATGCAAGGTCGCCATCGAGCTGGGCCGCACCACTCCGGCCTTCCGCTCCAGCTTCGGCACCAATGTCGGCATCGGCTCGCAGGGGCTGGTGATGGCGGGGACGGCGGAGCAGAAGGCCCGGTGGCTGCCGCGCATCGCCAGCGGCGAGATCGTCACCAGCTTCGCGCTCACCGAGCCCGATGTCGGCTCCGACAGCGGCGCGGTGCAGACCCGGGCAGTCAGGGACGGCGACGTCTACCGGCTTTCCGGCACCAAGCGTTTCATCACCAACGCCGACAAGGCCGAGCTGTTCACGGTGATGGCGCGCACCGGCGACGAACCGGGTGGCCGCGGCGTCTCCGCCTTCCTGGTGCCGCGCGACCTGCCCGGGGTCAGCATCGGCGAACCCGAGAAGAAGATGGGCCAGAAGGGCGCCCGGGTGGCGGACGTGGTGTTCGACGGCACGCCCGTCCCCGCCGCCAACCGGCTGGGCGGCGAGGGCGAAGGCTTCCGCATCGCGATGCAGGTGCTGGACCGGGGCAGGCTGCACATCTCGGCGGTCTGTGTCGGCGTGGCCGAGCGCCTGATCGCCGACTGCGTCGCTTATGCCGGCGAGCGCCGGCAGTTCGGCAAGCCGATCGCCGAGCACCAGCTGATCCAGGCGATGCTGGCCGATTCGAAGACCGAGGCGCTGGCGGCGAAGGCGCTGGTGCTGGAGACCGCCGCGGCCAAGGATGCCGGTGCGAACACCACGATGGAGGCGGCGGCCGCGAAATATTTCGCCAGCGAGATGGTCGGCCGCGTGGCGGACCGCGCCGTGCAGATCTTCGGCGGCGCCGGCTATATCGCCGATTACGGCATCGAACGGCTCTACCGCGACGTCCGGCTGTTCCGGATCTACGAAGGCACCAGCCAGATCCAGCAGCTGATCATCGCCCGCGAGACGCTGAAGCGGGGCGGGTAGTTAATCTCCCTCTTCCCGCCGGCGGGGAGAGGGTCGGGGAGAGGGCAGTGCGAGACGGGGCGATACGCCCCTCTCCCCTGCCACTCCCCTGAAGGGGAGAGGGAGTTAAGTTATGGACACCACGACATTGTTCCGCCTCGATGGCCGCATCGCCCTCGTCACCGGCGGCTCGCGGGGCATCGGCCGGATGATCGCCGAGGGCTATGTCGCCCAGGGCGCCAGGGTCTATGTCTCGTCCCGCAAGGCCGAGGCCTGCGAGGAGACCGCCGCCGCGCTCGGCCCGAACTGCATCGCCCTGCCGATGGACGTCTCGACCGTCGCCGGCTGCAAGGCGCTCGCCGCCGCGCTGGCGGAGCGCGAGGAACGGCTCGACATCCTGGTCAACAATGCCGGCGCCGCCTGGGGCGAGCCCTTTGAGGGGTTTCCCGAAAAGGGCTGGGACAAGGTGATGGACCTGAACGTGAAATCGCCCTTCTTCCTGACCCAGGCACTCTTCGACCTGCTCAAGGCGGGCGGGTCGGCGGAGCGCCCGGCCAAGGTCATCAACATCACCTCGATCGACGGGCAGCGGCTGAACCCCTGGGAGACCTATAGCTACCATGCCTCGAAGTCGGCGCTGATCTACCTGACCAAGCGCATGGCCGCCCGGCTGGTCCGCGACCATATCAACGTCACCTCGATCGCGCCCGGTGCCTTTGCCAGCGACATGAACAAGGCCGCGCGCGACCATGGCGGCGATGTCGCCCGGGCGATCCCGGCCCGGCGCATCGGCATGGACGAGGACATGGCCGGCGCCGCCATCTATCTCGCCAGCCGGGCGGGCGACTATGTCGTGGGCGACACGATCACGGTCGATGGCGGGCTGGTCAATGCGTCGCTGGGCGTGAGCATCGACGGCTAGCGCCGGTAATAGCCGCGCCGCACCCCGGCGGGCATCTCGGCGACCAGCGAGAGGCGCACCATGTCAAAGCAATATCCCGCCTTGTTGCGGATCAGCTGGGGCGCGACGTCCCGGTCGTTCGTCCGGCAATAGGTGCGCGCCGCGCCGTCCACACGCTCCCGCAGGGCGGCGCGGCCCTGCCCGGTGTCCAGCCGCAGGTCGCCATAGGTGACCCGCAGCGCGGGCTCGCTCGCCGGCAGGGGCGGGTGCGAGGCACAGGCGCCGACAAGCGCAACGGACAGGAACAGGATCGAACGCATCGTCATTCTCCCTTCAAGTCGCCGGACAAGCCGGCCCCGTGGCGCGAAAGCCGCGCGCTGGTTCAGTGATGCCGGGTTGGCGGGCTAGTAGACGCCCGCCATCTGCTTGGCCTGCCGCTCGAGCCGGTCGGCCTCGTCCGCCAGCGATGCCGCCACGTTGCGATACCCCTGGCGGATATCGAGCGGCAGATCGGGGTTATGGGCGCGGTCGCGATATTCCAGCGCGGCCTTGCGCAGGCGCTGCACGGCCGCGAGCCGCTGCTCCGTCGGCGGTGCGACTCGGCGCTGGGCGCCCGTGCCGGCGGGCGGCGCCGTCTCGCCCATGGCCGGCACGGGCGCGCGGGCCCTGCTCCGCGCCTCCGCTTCCACCGCGCGCGACATGTCGCGGGACGGGGGCGGCGCCGACGCGAGCCGGGCCGCGGCCTTGGCCTTGGCCGTGGCGCGCACCGACTCGTCGCGCCAAGGAGAGGGGGACAGTGGCGCTCGCGCCACCGGCGTCCGGACCGCTTCCTCCCGCACCTCGGGAGGCGGCACGGCAGGCGCCGGCCGGGGCACCGCACGGTCCTCTCCCGGCACGGTCGAAAGCTGGGGCCGCTCCACGACCTGCATCGCGGCGAGCGGCGCAATCCCCAGCGGGATGCCGCCGATCAGCGCGGCGCACAGGAGCCTGCTCGCCGGCTTGCGCGGAGCGGCGTCGAGCACGCGCCGAATCCGCCGCGCCATCGCACCATGCGACACCGCCATGCCGCACGCCGCATGCACCCCGCAGCCACCGGCGACCGCGAGCAGCGTCTGCGCGTAATCGGCGCGCCCGACATGCCGCAACGCTTCCTCGTCGGCGGCCAGCTCGGTCTGGCGGGCCAGTTCGACGACGAGCAGCCAGGCGAACGGGTTGCACCAGAACAGAGCCAGCGCCAGCCGCGCGGCGAGCATCGCCAGCCAGTCGAGCCGGCGCACATGCGCGATCTCGTGCGCGATCACCGCGGCGGCACGATCGGGGCGGCGCTCGATGTCGGGGCCGATCAATATCGTCGCCGGTGCGATCCCCAGGCTCAGGGGCGAGCCAATGCGGGGCGAAACGAGCAGCCGCACGGGCCGCCTCAAGGGTTCGGCGGCCCGTGCGAGCACCTCCCTCCACACGGGATGGGAGGTGGGCACCGCATGGCGGGTCCAGCGGTGCAACAGGAAAAGCCCGACGGCGAGGCGCAGCAGCACGAACGCGGCGCCTCCCAGATAGGCCAGGGCGATCCAGTCGATCCCCGGGGCGACCGGGGCGACGGGTGTCGCAACGGACGCCGCGGCGATCCCGTCCATGGCGGGCAAGGCGGCGGACGCCCCGGTCGCGGGCAGCACCGCGACCTCGACGGCCGGCAGCACCAGCACGAGCAGCGGCAGCAACAGCAGCGCGGCCACACCGGCGCGCAGCACCGCCACCCGCTGCGCGGCGGGCCGGCCGCGCAATGCCTGGCCGGCGAGCAGCGCGACGCCACAGGCCAGCGCGGATTTCCAGCCCAGCTCGATCAGCAGGTCCGCGATCATTCCGCTTCTCCCCGCGCTTCGTCGATCGCGCGCTGGAGCTCGTCGATTTCCGCGCGAGTCAGCGCCTTCTCCATGCCGAGCAACGCGGTCGCGGCGCGTGCCGCCGAGCCCTGGAAGAAGGTATGCACCAGGCGCTGGAGCGCAGTCTCGGCAACCGAGTCCGCCTGCTCCACCGGCCGATAGACATAGGCCTGGTTGCGCGTGCTGTGGCCGATCAACCCCTTGGCCTCGAGCCGGCCGAGCAAGGTGCGCACCGCCGAATCGCTCGGCGGCTCGGCCAGCGCGCCGCGCACGGCGATGGCCGTGCCCTCGCCCAGGCTGCACAATGCCTCGAAAACCTCGCGCTCGCGGCGCGGCAGCGATTCGATCACGACTCGACCTCCTCTGATCCGTTACATTTGTAGCATGCTACAAATGTAACAGGCAAGAGAGGTCGTGCGGGCCTAGGTCAGCGCGCGATTCCGCCGGCCGCGAGCACCGCCAGCGTCACCAGCTCGCTGGCGGTCGCCGTCATCGGGGCAATCTGCACCGGCTTCTCCATGCCGATCAGCATCGGGCCGATGGTGGAATCGCCGCCCAGCTCGCGCAGCAGCTTGGCCGAGATGTTGGCCGATTGCAGGCCCGGCATGATCAGCACATTGGCCGGCCCGGAGAGGCGCGCGAAGGGATAGTTCGCCAGCTGGCGCTTGTTGAGCGCCACGTCGGGCGACATCTCGCCCTCATATTCGAACTCCACCCCGCGCCCGTCGAGCACCTTGATGCCGCCGCGGACATTGTCGAGCCACTGGCCCTCGGGATTGCCGAAGTTCGAATAGCTGAGAAAGGCGACGCGCGGCTCATGGCCCATGCGGCGCGCGACGGCGGCCGCGCCCTCGGCGATGTCCGCCAGCTCCTCGGCGTTCGGGCGCTCGTTCACGGTCGTGTCGGCGATGAACACCGTGTGCGACTGGCCGACCAGCACGTGCATGCCGAAGGGCGTGCGGCCCGGGGCATGGTCGATCACGCGCTTCACCTGGCGCATCGATTCGGCCCAGGTACGGGTGACGCCGGTGATCATCGCATCGGCATGGCCGAGCTGGAGCAGCAGCGCGCCGAAGATGTTGCGGTCGCGGTTGACCATGCGCTCGGCGTCGCGGCGCAGATAGCCGCGGCGCTGCAGGCGGCAGTAGAGGAACTCGACCATCTGCTCGACCAGCGGCGAATTGACGCTGTTGTGCAGCTCGAACTCGGCCGGATCGGCGCCGAGCGCCTTGAGCCGGTCGTGCACGCTCTCGCGGCCCACCAGCACCGGCGTGCCATAGCCGCCGTCCTTGAAGGCGATCGCCGCGCGCAGCACGACTTCCTCTTCCGCCTCGGCGAAGATCACGCGCTTCGGATTGGCCCGCGCGCCCTCATAGGCGAGGCTGAGCACCGAAGTGGTCGGGTTCAGGCGCGCGCGCAGCTGCTGGCGATAGGCCGCCATGTCGGTGATCGGCTTGGTCGCCACGCCCGAATCCATCGCCGCCTGGGCGACGGCGGCGGGCACCAGCTCCATCAGCCGCGGATCGAACGGCGCGGGGATGATGTAGTCGGGGCCGAAGCTGTGCTGCACGCCGTAGGCCGCCGCCACTTCCTCGGGCACCTGCTGGCGGGCCAGCTCGGCGAGCGCGGTCGCCGCCGCGATCTTCATCGCATCGTTGATCGTCGTCGCGCGCACGTCGAGCGCGCCGCGGAAGATGAACGGGAAGCCCAGCACGTTGTTGACCTGGTTCGGATAGTCCGAACGCCCCGTCGCGATGATCGCGTCCGGGCGCGCCGCGCGCGCCTCGGGCGGGGTGATCTCGGGATCGGGGTTGGCCATCGCGAAGATGATCGGCTTCAGCGCCATGTGGTTGAGCAGCTCGGCGGGCAGCGCCCCCGCGGCCGAGAGGCCCATGAACACGTCCGCGCCCTCCAGCGCATCGGCCAGCGTGCGGCGATCGGTAGCGACGGCATGGGCCGACTGCCACTGGTTCACGCCCTCGCGCCCCTGATAGATCACGCCGGTGCGGTCGAGCATCAGCAGGTTGCCGTGCGGCAGCCCCATCGCCTTGATCAGCTCGGCACAGGCGATCGCCGCCGCGCCGGCGCCGTTCATCACGACGCGCGTGTCCTTGATGTCGCGCCCGGTGAGGTGGAGCGCGTTGATCAGGCCGGCGGCCGCGATGATCGCGGTGCCGTGCTGGTCGTCATGGAACACCGGGATGTTCATCCGCTCCCGCAGGGTCTGCTCGATCACGAAGCATTCGGGGGACTTGATGTCTTCCAGGTTGATGCCGCCGAAGCTCGGCTCGAGCAGCTCGACGCAGTTGATGAAGGCGTCGACATCCTCGGTCTTCACCTCGAGGTCGATCGAATCGACATCGGCGAAGCGCTTGAAGAGGACGGCCTTGCCCTCCATCACCGGCTTGGACGCGAGCGCGCCGAGATTGCCGAGCCCGAGGATCGCCGTGCCGTTCGAGATCACGGCGACCAGGTTGCCCTTGGCGGTATAGTCATAGGCCGCCGCCGGATTCTCGGCGATCGCCAGCACGGGCACGGCCACGCCCGGCGAATAGGCCAGCGCCAGGTCGCGCTGCGTCGCCATCGGCTTGGACGCGATGACTTCGATTTTTCCCGGCCGGCCCTCGGAGTGATAGAGCAGCGCCTCGCGCTCCGAAAACTGGACGTTCGATTCCTCAGACATTCTTCTCTCCAGATTGCCTCCCCTTTAGGGGGGCCGTTCCGACGCCGCAATGTGCCGAATGCGACGGATTCCCATGCATCCGCCACGGATCGGCACGGATCGACGCGACCGAATGTGCGAAAATCCGCACAACCGGCCTTTTCCCCAGGAAAATGCCGTGCCGGGGTGTTGATCGCATACCGGGTTCCGCTAGGCCGCAAGCCATGTCCTCCGCAGCTCCCACCCCTATGATGGCGCAATATCTCGCCTTGAAGGCAGAAGCGGAGGATTGCCTGCTCTTCTACCGGATGGGCGATTTCTTCGAGCTGTTCTTCGACGATGCGAAGATCGCCAGCGCCGTGCTCGACATCGCGCTCACCGCGCGCGGCGAGCATGACGGCGAGCGCATTCCGATGTGCGGCGTGCCCGCGCATGCGATGGAAGGCTATCTCGCCCGGCTGATCAAGGCCGGCCACCGCGTCGCCATCGCCAACCAGACCGAGACGCCGGAGGAAGCGCGCAAGCGCATGGGCTCCAAGGCGCTGGTCAACCGCGCGATCATCCGCGTCGTCACCGCCGGCACGCTGACCGAGGAGGCACTGCTCGACAGCCGCACCGCCAATTGGTGCGCCGCGATCGGCGAGGCCGGCGGCGGCGTGGCGATCGCCTGTGCCGACATCTCCACCGGCCGCTTCGAGATCATCGAGAGCAGCGCCGACCGCGCCGCCGCCGAGATCGCCCGCCTCTCCCCCGCCGAGACGGTGGTCGGCGACGGCTCCGCGCTCGACGAGCTCGCCACCGTCACGCGCCCGCGCATCGATTTCGACAGCGCGAGCGGCGAGGCGCGGCTGAAGCGGCTGTTCGGCGTGGCGACGCTCGACGGCTTCGGCCAGTTCTCGCGCGCGGCGCTCGCCGCCGCCGGGGGCCTCGCCGCCTATCTGGAGCATACCGCCAAGGGCGCGCTGCCCTTTCTGCGCCCGCCACGCGTCACGCGCACCGAAGCCGCGATGGCGATCGACGCCGCCACCCGCGAAAGCCTGGAGCTGACCGTCAGCTCGGCGGGCACGCGCAAGGGCAGCCTGCTCGACAGCGTCGACCGCACCGTCACCGGCGCCGGCGCCCGCCTGCTCGGCAGCGACATCGCGGCGCCGCTGATGGACCGGCCGGCGATCGAGGCGCGGCTCGATCTCGTCACCCATTTCCACGACGATGCGGGCCTGCGCGACATGGTGCGCGGCGCGCTCCGGGCGATGCCCGATATCGGCCGCGCCCTCGGCCGCCTCGCCGCCGGGCGCGGCTCCCCGCGCGATCTGGGCCAGCTGCGCGACGGGCTCGACGGCGCCTGGCGCCTCGCCGAGCGGCTGGACGCCACCGGCATCCCGCCCCTGCTCGCCGATCTCCTGCCCCAGATGCGCGGGCACGGCGCGCTGATCGACCTGCTCAGCCGCGCGCTCGTCCCCGAGCCGCCCGTCGACGCGGCCAATGGCGGCTATATCGCCGAGGGCTATGACGCCGCGCTGGACGATCTGCGCGACGCGGGCGCCGGCGGGCGCCGCGCGATCGCCGCGCTCGAGGCCGAATACCGGGCGCGCACCGGGATCGGCTCGCTCAAGATCCGCCACAACGGCGTGCTCGGCTATCATATCGAAGTCCCCGCCAGGAATGCCGATCCGCTGATGGCGCAGGACAGCGGCTTCACCCATCGCCAGACGCTGGCCGGCGTCGTCCGCTTCAATGCGCCCGAGCTGCACGACGTCGCGGTCAAGGTCACCCAGGCCGGCGCCCATGCCCTCGCCGCCGAGGCCGCGCATCTCGAGGACCTCACCACCCGTGCGCTCGATGCCCGCGAGCCCATTGCGCGCACTGCCGATGCCCTGGCCCGGATCGACGTCTCGGCCGGCCTGGCCGAGCGCGCCGCCGAAGGCGGCTGGGCGCGCCCGCACCTCGTCGAGCATGGCTGTTTCGAGATCGAGGGCGGCCGCCACCCCGTGGTCGAGGAAGCC
The DNA here is from genome assembly GCF_029870595.1 of Sphingomonas sp. CBMAI 2297. GTDB lineage: Bacteria > Pseudomonadota > Alphaproteobacteria > Sphingomonadales > Sphingomonadaceae > Sphingomonas. Next base: position 127,849 of record NZ_JAPDIR010000007.1, on the reverse strand, counting down.
GTGGCGAAGAGCGGCGGCCGCTTCGTCGCCAATGACTGCACCCTGTCCGAGTCCAGCCGCCTGTGGCTGGTCACCGGCCCGAACATGGGCGGCAAGTCGACCTTTCTGCGCCAGAACGCGCTGATCGCCGTCCTCGCCCAGGCCGGCAGCTATGTCCCCGCCGCCCGCGCCACCCTGGGGCTGGTCGACCGGCTGTTCAGCCGCGTCGGCGCCTCGGACAATCTCGCGCGCGGCCGTTCGACCTTCATGGTCGAGATGGTCGAGACCGCCGCGATCCTTGCCCAGGCGACTTCGCGCAGCTTCGTCATCCTCGACGAAGTGGGCCGCGGCACCTCGACCTATGACGGCCTCGCCATCGCCTGGGCCGTGGTCGAGGCGATCCATGAGGACAATCGGTGCAGGTGCCTGTTCGCCACCCATTATCACGAGCTGACCCGGCTGGCCGAGCGCTGCGACGCGCTCACCCTCCACCATGTCCGCGCCCGCGAGTGGAAGGGCGATCTCGTCCTGCTCCATGAAGTCGCGGAAGGGCCGGCCGATCGCAGCTACGGCCTTGCCGTCGCGCGCCTCGCCGGCCTGCCGCCCGTTACGATCAAGCGCGCCAAGGCGGTGCTCGACAAGCTCGAGGCCGGCCGCGCCGCCACCGGCGGCCTCGCCGCGGGCCTCGACGACCTGCCGCTCTTCGCTGCCGCCGCGATCGAGGAGGAAGAGACGGTCGACGCGCTCCGCAGCGAGCTGGGCACGCTCGACATCGACAGCCTGAGCCCGCGCGATGCGCTCGAAATCCTGTACCGGCTCAAGGGCCTGGCGGCGGAAGGCGCATGAACGCGGCCGATCTTGTCGACCAGTTCCTCGCCATCCTGCTGCGCGAGGTCGGCGGCACGCGGCGGCGCTGGCGGAACGTGATCGGCCCGGTCAAGCGCTACAGCGCCGCCACGCATCCGCATTGCAACTGGTCGATCACCCCCGGTGGCGAGGCCGAGGAGAATGCCGCGGTCGAGCGCATCGCCGACAGGCTGCGCGAGCGGCATCCGATCATCGACTGAGCGCCCTGCCGGCATCCCGCCCCGCGCCGGAGTCGCGGATATAGTGACAACCACATGTCGTAAAAATCACCCGGTCGATCACTGACGGCGATCTAATCCATTTCTACGATCACGGTGCCCCGGCTAGCCTCCATGGGACTCAGGGAGACGCGCGTTTCCCGAGCGACCAAGCAATCGAGAGGAGTCGATCCCATGGACGCACCGACCACCGGCAGCCCGCTGAGTGATCCGTCGAAGGAACCCCAGGCGCTGCGCACCCTGCTGGGCCGCACCAATCGCGACTGGTGGCCGGAACAGCTCAGCCTGGAGATCCTCACCCAGGGGGGCGTCTCGTCCAATCCCTATGGCGAGGATTTCGACTATCGCGCCGCCTTCAACAGCCTGGACTATTGGGCGCTCAAAAAGGATCTCACGGCGCTGATGACCGACAGCCAGCCCTGGTGGCCGGCCGATTACGGGCATTACGGCCCCTTCTTCATCCGCATGGCCTGGCACTCGGCCGGCACCTATCGCACGGGGGACGGCCGCGGCGGCTCCTCCTCGGGCTCGCAGCGCTTCGCTCCGCTCAATTCCTGGCCGGACAACGGCAATCTCGACAAGGCCCGGCGCCTGCTCTGGCCGATCAAGCAGAAATATGGCGCGAATATCAGCTGGGCGGACCTGTTCATCCTGACCGGCAATGTCGCGATCGAATCGATGGGCGGGCCGACCTTCGGCTTCTCCGGCGGCCGCGAGGATATCTTCGAGCCCGAGCGCGACATCTATTGGGGCACCGAGGAACAATGGGTCGGCCATCCCGAGAACAAGACCCGCATCGATGACGAGGCGGGCATGGCGCTCGAGGAGCCGCTCGCCGCGATCCAGATGGGCCTGATCTACGTCAATCCCGAGGGCCCGGGCGGCAAGCCCGACACCAAGGGCTCGGCGCGCGACCTGCGCCGCACCTTCGCCAACATGGCGATGAACGACGAGGAAACCGCGGCGCTCACCGCCGGCGGCCACACTTTCGGCAAGGCGCATGGCGCGGGCGATGCCAAGCATGTCGGCCGCGAGCCGGAGGGCGCGGGCATGGCCTCGATGGGCCTGGGCTGGATCTCGACGCACGAGACCGGGATGGGCGACCACACGATCACCTCGGGCATCGAAGGCGCGTGGACGCCGACGCCGACGAAATGGGACATGACCTATTTCGACATGCTGCTCGACCATGAATATGAGCTGGTGAAGAGCCCGGCGGGCGCCAAGCAGTGGCAGCCGGTCGGCAATCCCGAGGAGACCCTCGCCCCGGCGGCGCACACGCCGGGCAAGAAGGTCCCGACGATGATGACCACCGCGGACAAGGCGTTCAAGGACGATGCCGAGTATCGCCAGATCATGGAGAAGTTCCGCAGCGACCCGGCCTATTTCGCCGATGCCTTCGCCCGCGCCTGGTTCAAGCTGACCCATCGCGACATGGGGCCGAAGACCCGCTATCTCGGGCCGGAAGTGCCGCAGGAGGACCTGATCTGGCAGGACCCGATCCCGGCCGGCACGAAGCTGGGCGACGGGGACGTCGCCGCGCTCAAGGGCAGGATCGCCGCTTCGGGGCTCACCGTGCAGCAGCTGGTCAAGACTGCCTGGGCCTCGGCCTCGACCTATCGCGGGTCGGACCGGCGCGGCGGCGCCAATGGCGCGCGCATCCGGCTGGCTCCGCAGAAGGACTGGGCGGCCAATGAGCCGGCCGAGCTCGCCAAGGTGCTTAAGGTCTATGAAGGCATCCAGGCCGATTTCGGCGGCAAGGTGAGCATCGCCGATCTGATCGTGCTGGGCGGCAATGTGGGCGTCGAGCAGGCGGCGAAGGCCGCGGGCCATGACGTGACCGTGCCCTTCACCTCGGGCCGCGGCGACGCGACCGATGCGCAGACCGACGCCGAGAGCTTCGACGTGCTCCAGCCGCGCGCCGACGGCTTCCGCAACTATCTGTCGGTCCGCTTCAGCGTGCCGACCGAGGAGCTGCTGGTCGACAAGGCGCAGCTGCTGGGCCTGTCCGTACCGGAGATGACCGTGCTGGTCGGCGGGCTGCGCGTGCTCGGCGCCAACCATGCCAAGGCGGGCAGGCACGGCCAGCTCACCGATCGGCTCGGCCAGCTGACCAACGACTTCTTCGTCAACATCCTCGACATGGGGACGGTGTGGAAGGAGATCGACGATACCGCCGACGAGGAGTTCGCCGGCACCGACCGCGCCAGCGGCGCGCCGAGATGGACCGCCTCTCGCACCGACCTGGTGTTCGGCTCCAACTCGCAGCTGCGGGCGATCTCGGAAGTCTATGCCGAGGCCGGCGGCGGCGACCGGTTCGTCGAGGACTTCGTCGCGGCCTGGGCCAAGGTGATGAACGCCGACCGCTTCGACCTGAAGTAACGATCCAGTTCCTTCCCCAGCTTGCTGGGGGAGGAATTAAGATGATTGGCTTCGCCCTTCCCCGCCCCTATCCTCGCCGCATGCTCAAGCGGATCCTCATCGTCCTTGCCATCCTCGCGGTGGCGCTCATCGGCCTGTTCATCTGGGCCACGCGGCCCGATGTCGCCAAGCTCCCCGAACAGGCCGTGACCGGCGCGATCCCGCAGCTGAGCGAGGCCCGCTACCAGGACGTCCCGACGATCCGCATCGCCAAGCCGGTCGGCTGGGCGAACGGCATGAAGCCGACCGCGCCCGCCGGCCTCGAAGTCACGCCCTTCGCCGACAAGCTCGATCATCCGCGCTGGCTCTATCGCCTGCCCAATGGCGACGTGCTGGTCGCCGAGACCAATTCGCCCCCGCGCGAGGGCGGCGGGATCACCGGCTGGATCATGGGCATCCTGATGAACCGCGCCGGTGCCGGCGTGCCCTCGGCCAACCGCATCACCCTGTTGCGCGACACCAATGGCGACGGCGTCGCCGACCAGCGCTCCACCCTGATCGAGGGGCTCAACTCGCCGAGCGGCATGGCCCTGGTCGGCGACTGGCTCTACGTCGCCAACACCGATGCGCTGGTCCGCTTCCCCTATCGGACGGGGGACACCCGCATCACCGCCAAGCCGGAGAAGATCGTCGACCTGGCCGGCGGCGGCAATCACTGGGCACGCAATATCCTCGCCGCGCCCGACGGCAAACGTATCTATGTCGCGGTCGGCTCCTCCTCGAACATCGCCGAAAACGGTCTCGACAAGGAAGGCGAGATCTACTCGGCCGAAACCCCCTTCCGGGCCGCGAAGCAGCTCGACGCCGCCAAGCACACCCGCGCCGCGATCCTCGAGGTGGTGCCCGAGACCAGATCGTCGCGCGTCTTCGCCTGGGGCCTGCGCAACCCGAACGGCATGGCCTTCGAGCCGCATACCGGCAATCTGTGGACCGTAGTCAACGAGCGCGACATGCTCGGCTCCGACATGCCGCCCGACTATCTGACCCAGGTCGATTTCGGCACCTTCTATGGCTGGCCGTGGAACTATTGGGGCGGCTATGTCGACAAGCGCGTGACGCCCGAGCGGCCGGACCTGCGCGAATATACCAAGCGCCCGGACTTCGCGCTCGGCGCCCATACCGCGCCGCTCGGCCTCGCCTTCGCCGCCGACGCCAAGCTGGGCGGCCAGTTCACCAACGGCGCCTTCGTCGCGCTGCACGGCTCCTGGAACCGCGAGCCGCCCTCGGGCTACAAGCTCGTCTTCGTGCCCTTCGGCGACAAGGGCTATCCGCGCGAGAACGCCAGGCCGATCGACCTGCTCACCGGCTTCCTCGGCAAGGACGGCAAGACGGTGAACGGGCGGCCGGTGGGCGTGATCACCGATGCCGGCGGCGCGCTGCTGGTGGCCGATGATGTCGGCAACATGATCTGGCGCGTGAGCAGCAAGGCCGGCGCGCCGATCGCGGGCGCCCCCGCGCCCGTCGCCAAGAAATAACCGGACCCCCGGCCTTCGCCGGGGATCCGTCGCTCGATATTTCTAGGCCGCCGGGACCTGCTGGCTGATGCAGTGGAAGCTGCCGCCGCCGGTCAGGATATGGTCGGCGCGCTGGCCGATGATCGCCCGGCCGGGGAAGAGCGTGGCCAGCATGTCGACCGCCGCCTGGTCGTTCTCCTGGCCATAGAGCGGCACCACCACCACGGCATTGCCGATGTAGAAGTTCATGTAGCTCGCCGGAATGATCTCCTCATCTTCGTTGAGCACGCGGCCCGGCGAGGGAAAGCGCACCACTTCGACGCCGGCACGCTCGGCGCGCGCGGCGGCATCCTGGTAGATACGCCAATTGGGATCGTTCTCGGCGCCCTCGGGAATCAGCAGCCGGTTGGGGCCGATGAAGCGGGCGAGATTGTCGACATGGCCGTCGGTATGATCGTTGAGCAGCCCGTCGCCCAGCCACAGCACCTGGGTATAGCCCAGGTCCTTGCGCAGCATCTCCTCGACATCGGCCTTGCTCAGCTGGGGATTCCGGTTGCGGTTGAGCAGGCATTGTTCGGTGGTGACGACCAGGCCGGTGCCGTCGCCGTCGATCGCGCCGCCCTCGAGGATCCAGCCATGATCCTCGACCGGCATCCGAGCGCGCTCGGCCAGGCGATGGCCGATATCGTCATCGCCTTCGAGAGCATATTTGCCGCCCCAGCCGTTGAACTGGAAGTCGTGCGCGGTGCCGTCCCCGCCGATGATCGCGGCGGTATCCCGCAGCCAGATGTCGCCGAACGGCTCGACCACCACCTTGGCGGCATTGCCGACGAGCAGCCTGGCGGCCTTGGCGGACTCCTCGTCGGCGGCGACCAGGATCACCTGCTCGCCCTTGCCCCCGGCGTGCACCGCCTTGGCGAAGGCGGCGACTTCCAGCCGGGCGGAGGCCAGGTCTTCGAGCCAGAGTTCGGGATGGCTGGGGAAGCCGATCCACACGGCATGATGATGGGCCCATTCGGGCTTGGGGGGAGGCGGAATCGTCATTCCGCCCCCATAATCCCGTTCATTGCCCGGCGCGAGACTTGTCGCGGATCGCGCGGAATTCGGCGGTCGGATACCAGCTGGGCCAGGCACTGCCGTCGGCGAGCTGGCGGCCCAGGCCGTAATAGACGTTGAGATCGGAGACCGCGCCGCTCCAGTCCCAGCTGGGATCATATTCGTCCTGGGGCTTGTGGTAGCGGTTCTGGGTATAGTCCCTGGCGGCCTTCTCGCCGGCTTCCTTGCCGCCGTTCACCAGATCTTCGCCGCTTTCGCCATAGAGCATCGGCACACCCAGCTTGGCGAAGCTGAAATGGTCCGAACGGTAATAGCCGCCCGCCTCGGGCCGCTCCTCGGGAACGATCACCCGGCCTTCTGCCGCGACGATGGGTTTCACCAGATCCTCGAGCTCGGACTTGCCCGCGCCGACCAGCACGAAATCCCGGGTCTTTCCGATGACGTTGAGCGAATCCATGTTCACCCCGCCCACCGTCCTGGCGAGCGGATAGACCGGGTTCTCGGCGTAGAACTTGCTGCCGAGCAGGCCCGATTCCTCGGCCGTGACCGCCAGGAAGACGATGCTGCGCCGGGCTGGTCCCGCCTTGGCATGGGCTTCGGCCAGCGCGACCAGCCCGCCGATGCCGGAGGCATTGTCGACCGCGCCGTTGCAGATGTCGTCGCCCTTCACTGCGTCGCAGCGGCCGAGATGGTCCCAATGGGCCGAATAGAGCACGACTTCGTCGGGCTTGCCCGTGCCGGGAAGGATGCCGACCACATTCTTCGAGGCCTGGCGCTTGATCGCATTATCCCAGCTGACGGAAGCCTTCACGCCGAGCGGCACGGCCTTGAAGCCCTGCTTCGTCGCGGCGGCGGCGAGCGCGTCGAAATCCTTGCCGGCGGAAGCGAACAGCGCCTTGGCCTTGTCGAGCTGCATCCAGCCGATCGCCTGGCTCTGGTCCATATGATCGCCCGGGGTGTCCTGCTCCAGCCGGGGGCCGGCCCAGGAAGACTGGACGACACCCCAGGGATAGGCGGCCGGGAAACTGTCATGGACGATGATCGCGGCGGCCGCGCCCTGGCGGGCGGCTTCCTCGAACTTGTAGGTCCAGCGGCCATAATAGGTCATCGCCCGGCCCTCGAACAAACCCTTGGTATCCGGGGCCTGATAGTCGGGATCGTTGACCAGGATGACGACCGTCTTCCCCTTCACGTCGAGCCCCGCATAGTCGTTCCAGCCGCGCTCGGGAGCGTTGATCCCATAGCCGACGAACACCACGTCGCTGTTCTTGATCGCGACCTTGGGGACCACCCGGTAGGTGGCGACCACCATGTCCTTGCGATAGTCGAGGCTGACCGGCGCCTTGCCGCCGGAAAAGACCAGGGGCTGAACATTGTTCGCGGTGAGCTCGACCAGCGGCACGTCCTGGGTCCACTTGCCCTTGTTGCCCGGCTTCAACCCAGCCTTTTCGAAGCGCTGGACGATATAGGCGATCGTCTTGTCCTCGGCCGGCGTGGTCGGCGCGCGGCCCTCATAGGCATCGGACGACAGCTCCTTCGTCACTTCCTTCATCGTCTCGACCGGGATGGTCTGGGCATTGGCCGCGGTGCCCGCGAGCAGCAGGGCGGCGGTGAGCAGGTGACGCATGGGATCCCCCTAACGGAACATTGTTGCGCGGATGTTGGCAAGGGTTGCGCGGGATCGCAATGCGCAGCACCATGGTAGCGATAACAGAAAAGGGGAATGCATGCGCTTGTGGATGCTCTGCGCGCCGATACTGGCGCTCGCTCTTCCCGCCGTCGCCGGCCGGCAGCAGGACCATGGCGCCGCGAATGCCGATCGCCAGGCGATGCTCGACCGGCTGGGTATCGTGCGGGTCCGCCCCGGCGCCGACGGGTTCGACCCCAAGGCCCCGAATGCGGCGAACTATGACGAGGCCAGAGCGGGCACGCCCGAGCTTCCGCAACTGATGCGCCTGAGCGATGGCGGTCCCGTCCGCAACCGCAAGGACTGGGCCCGCCGCCGCCGCGAGATCGGCGTGCTGTTCGACCGCGAGGTCTATGGCCGCGTGCCGTCGACCGCTCCGAAGATACGCTGGCATCGCGTCCGGGAGGAAAGGGCGACCGAAGCCGGGATTCCCGTGATCAGGCGCTGGCTGGAGGGGAAGGCGGACAACCGGGCCTGGCCGCAGGCATCCGCGACCATCGCCGTCCGCTACACGCTGCCCGCCGGCCGCCGCCGCGTGCCCGTGATGCTGTCCTTCGGTTTCCCGGAGGGCTTCAGATTCCCCGGCCCGCCCCGTGCCGCCGATCCCGGCCCGCCCTATACCGAGCAGCTCCTCGGCCATGGCTGGGGGTATGCCGTGGTGGTGGCGAGCTCGATCCAGGCCGACAATGGCGGCGCGCTGAAGACCGGGGTGATCGGCATATCCCTGCGCGGCCGGCCGCGCGAACCCGATGACTGGGGCGTGCTGCGTGCCTGGGCCTGGGGGGCGAGCCGCGCGCGCGAGGCGCTCGCCGCGGACACGGAAGTGGACGCGCGGCGGATCGGGATCGAGGGCCTGTCACGCTATGGCAAGGCGGCGCTGGTGGCGATGGCCTATGACCCCGAGTTCGCGATCGGCTTTGCCGGCTCCTCGGGCGCGGGCGGCGCGGCGCTCTATCGCCGCAATTTCGGCGAGCGGATGGGCAATCTCGCAGCCGGCGGGGAATATCACTGGTTCGCCGGCAATTTCCTGAAATATGCCGGGCCGAAGACCGAGTTCGATCTGCCCGTGGACGCCCACATGCTGATCGCGCTCGCCGCGCCCCGGCCGCTGTTCCTCGGCGCAGGCACGGTCGATACCGGCGATGGCTGGGTCGATCCCAAGGGCAGCTTCCTCGCCGCGGCGGCGGCATCGCCGGCCTGGGCGATCCAGGGCGCGAAGGGGCTTGCCGCCTCGGCCTTCCCGCCCGAGCTGACGCCGGTGACCGGCGGGACGCTGGCGTTCCGCCAGCATCGCGGCGGGCACAGCAACCGCGACAACTGGCCGAGCTTCATCGACTTCGCGGTGCGGGAACTGGGCCGAAGCGGAAACTGACCCGTGACCGTCATCCCGGCAAAAGCCGGGATGACGATGAAGGCCGCAGCGGCTCAACGCTTGCCGCAAGTCACATGGATCGGATTGCCGACCAGCAGGAGCTTGCCGCCTTCGGTCGTCACATTGACCGCGACCCAGCCACAGGCCGTCTTGCGATCGAGCCGGAAGCGGACCGCCGGACCGACCGGCAGCGACCGCGCCTCCACGCCATTGGCGACCAGCACGACCTTGCCCGCCGCCACGCCGGCGATCGTCGCGCTGACCTCGATCGTCATGCCGGCGGCAAGCGCCTCGCCCATCGCCGCGCGATTGCCGCCCGAAACGGCCGTCACATCGAGCATCCGGTCGCGCGTACCCTCGACATCGATGAAGACCCGGCCGGCGCGGATGCCCGCCAGGATCGCCGGTGTGGAGAGCTCCGCGGCATGGACCACGGTGGTGGGCCGGCCGATCGGGGCGCGACCGGCCTGGGCGTCGGGATCATGATTGTCGCTGCCGCCGATGCCGGTCAGGCGATTGCCCGCGTTCAGCCGCTTGTACCAGAAGCCGATACCCGAGAGCGGCGTGTCGACCGTGTTGGCGTTGATCGCCTCGATCGCGGCGATGCCCGCCCAGTCGGTGTCCGGCCAGATCCAGCCGCAGCCCATGCACGCCTCGCCCGAGGGCAGCGCCGGATGGTTGATCGACAGGATCGCACCGGCCTCCGCCACTGCCTTCTCCATCGCGGCGACATTGGGAACGCCGGGCGTGCCGATGCGGAAATCGACCCATCGCGCAAGGCCGATCGCATTGGCGTGGCCGCCAAAGCTGGTGATCTCGGTGCCCGGGATCAGCAGGATATCGTCGAAATAGGGCTGGAGTTCGCGCAGCCCCGCGAAATGCGCGACGGTGTTGTGATCGGTGACCGCGACGAAATCGAGGCCCGCCCGCGCCGCGGCCTCGACGGTGCGGAACAGCGGGCACGGCACCTTCCTGCCCGACTTGCTGAGGCAGCTGCCATCCGAATGGGCATCGTGCATGTGGAGGTCGCCGCGGAACCAGCCGGGGCCGGCCCTGACCGGGCCGTCGGCAATGGCGGCGCTGGCGTTGCGGGCGGCACCGCGATCGAGGAATATCTCGACCCGATAGGCGCTGCGGGCGTCCTTGCGCGCATTGGGCACGCCGAGCTGGACGTACCAGCGGCCGGCGGGCAGCGCGCCGGGGAGATAGCCGGGCGAGGCGTCGCTGGGGGCAAGGGTGAAGCGATCGCGGGTGCCGCCGCTCCAGCCGCGGAAACCCCGGGGATCGAACAGGCCGAGATCGACGACCGTCCGGTTCGCCTTGTCGTACGTCAGGCGCACGGTGATGCGCTCGACCCCCTCCGGCACGTCGAAGGGAATCTGCTTGTAGGTCTCGTGGTCCGCTCCGGTGATCTCGCCAGTGACGACCTGATCCGCCTGCTGCGCATGCGCGGGGGCGTGGACGAGCAGGAGAGCGAGCGCGATCAGGAAGCGGAGCATGGAGCCCTCGAAAAATCCCCTCCCTGCAAGGGAGGGGTTAGGGGTGGGTTGGAAAAGGCCAGGCTCAAGCCCGGCCTTTTCTCCTTGCCGAGAGCGGGGAGCCCGGCTGACGCCGCGCGACCCGCCCCCAGCCCCTCCCTTGCAGGGAGGGGAGTGTCATTCGTCAGAACGAGAAATCCACCGCGAAGCGGATGTTCCGGCCCACGATCGGACGGCCGATGAACAGCAGGTCGTTGGCCTGGCCGCTGGTCAGCTCGCCCGCGCGCGGATTGCCTTCGGTGAGGCCGATCGTGTTGGTGAGGTTGTCGCCATAGGCCCAGAGACGGATGTTCTTCGTCAGGCCCAGGCTGACGCTGGCATTGATCACCGTATAGGCCGGCAGCTTCGACGTGTTCGCCGCATCGGCATAGCGATCGCCATAATGCTCGACGTCCATCTGCGCGCGCAGGCGCCCGTCGAACAGCGTGACCGCCGGCGTGGCGCGCAGCGAAAGCTTGGGCACGCGCAGCAGCTGGTTGCCCGAATAGTTGCGCGCGACCAGGCCGCCCGAAGTGTTCTCGTTATAGCGCAGGTTGCGGAAGGTCGGTTCCTGGATGGTCGCCTGCACCGTGAAGTCGAACCACTTGACCGGGCGCAGCGTGGCCTCGAGCTCGACGCCATAGGCACGCGTGTCGGTATAGACCGTCTGCTGGATGACGCCGGTGGCCGGCGGCGGCGCGAACACGAAATTGCCGATCGAATAGGAGTCGTAGTCGGTCAGGAAGCCGGTGGCATAGACGCTGATCAGCGGCGTGGAGAGCTTGAGCCCGGCTTCCCACATGTCGATGCCCTGGATCACCGGCTGCGCGGTGGCGCTGGTGATGAAGCTGCCGACACTCGGCATGCGGAAAGCATGAGTATAGCGCGCGAACACGCCCCCGACCTTGGCGAACTGCCAGTCGAGGCCGGCGGTGTAGCCGATAGAGTCGAACTTGCGATCGAAGTTGGTGAATACGCCGCTGCCGGTGAGGACGTTGTCGTCCGCCAGCGTGGTCGGGTCGCCCAGATTGACCGTCTTCTGGCCTTCCTGCGCGCCGCTGGCCTTCATCTGCTCCCAGCGGATGCCGCCGTCGAAGCGCAGCGTCGGCGTGATCTGCCACTCGTCCGAGGCATAGAGCGCGATCGTCGTCTGGCTGCCGGTGCCGTTGGCGAATTCCGAGCCGTAGCGGGCGACGCCGTTCTTGGTCAGCGAACCGACGACGCTGCCGGCGGCGTTGACCGCGACCACGTCGAGCAGGCGGGAATTGTTCGACACGTCCTGCACCGTCGAGGCCGAATAGCGGCTGAAGGTCTCGTCGATGTTGGCATAATAGAAGCCGAAGGCGAGATCATGCGTGCCCGCGGCTTCGAACTTGTGGGCGATGCGGAAATCGTTGAGGAACTCGCGCTCCCACACCGTCACCGGCCGCGCGGCATTGATGAAGATGTCGCCATTGCCGTTCTGGCTGGCAACGTTGAACGCCTGGCCATTGTCGGCATAGCGAATCTGCACGTCGGTCGCCCCCGGAAAGGCGGCGAGCAGCGCGGCGCGGTTGCTGGCGAGGAACGACGCAGCGGTGGCAACCGAGGTCGGGTAGACGCCGTTACGCACCGTGTAGCTGTCGCGGTAGCGCATGCCGTTGGTGAGCTTCCAGCCCGGCGCGAACTCATAGTCGGTGAGCACCGAGCCCTGGTCGAGCCGGATGTCGGTACCCTTGGTGTTGTCGAAGTTCACAATGCCGGTGGCGCTGCGCAGCGCCAGCTTGGCCGAGGCCGGGCTGGCCGTGGTGCCATAATGCGGATCGAAGCCCGGCAGGCCGACGATCTTGCCCTTGCTGTCCTTGGTCAGCGGGATGCCGGTGTAGAAGATCGCATTGTCGTCGAGATGCTTGTAGCTGAAGGTCAGCGAGCCGCCGTCGAATTCCTTGACGAGATCGGCGCGGATCTGGCCGCCCTTGTTGCCGGTGAAGCCGGGATCGCGGACGCCCTGCTCGCTGCGGTAGAAGCCGCCGACGCCGAGCTTGAGGCCCTCGCCCAGCGGCGCGCCGATCCAGCCGTCGAAACGATAGAGTTCGGCGGTGGGGCCATAGAGCACGCGGGCGTTGCCGGTGAGCGAATCGCCGGCGCGGCGCGTGATGTAGTTGACCACGCCGCCGGGGGCATTCGAGTAGAAGACCGAGGACGGGCCACCGCGGACCACTTCGATCCGCTCGATCGATTCGTCGATGCGGAAGGCCTGATCGGCGTTCAGATAGCCGAGCGCCGGATCATGCTGCACGGGCAGGCCGTCCTCGAGCAGGTTGATCGAGCCGAAGCCGTCGACGGGGATGCCGCGCGCGCGGACATTGCCCGAGCCTTCGCCGCCCGAGGCCTCGACCCAGAAGCCGGGGACCGACTTGAGCGTCTCGGTCACGCTCGACGGCGCGCGCGAACGGATCATGTCGTTCGACAGCGTGGTGACGGCATAGCTGGTGTCGAGCTTGGTGCGTTCGCCGGCGCCGGCGCGGCCGGTGACGATGATCTCCTCGTCGGACGTGGTGGCGTCGGTCGCCGGGCTGGCGGCCTCCTGTGCCTGGGCAAGCGCCGGAACGCTCGCCGTCAACAGGAGGGCGGTGAAGCTGGTGCGCGTCAGCATATGGCTGATCTGCATTGGTATTCCCCTTTTCGCATGGACAGCGCAGGCTGCTGCCGGGGCGCGCTAGGCGCCTGCTGTTGCGATTGGACGGCTTGGAGAAGACACCGAAATGAAGCTAATTTTTCCAAATGATGACAACGATGTCCGATGGGCATGGAGCCTGTCACGGGGGGCATGGCCGGCGACACAGTCCCCAGCGGCCATGGATCGGATGGATTGCCAAGGCGCGCGGGTTGGCTAGGGTCTCCGCCGAAATTGGGGGGATCCATGAAATACTTTGTTCGCGCGGCGCTGTTCGCCGCTTCGGCCATGCCCGCGCTCGCTTCCGCACAGAGCCAGGATGCGCGCAATTTCGGCGCGCGCGAGTTCGTGCAGCAGATCAGCCTGTCGCCCGACGGCACCCAGGTGGCGATGATCGAGCCGATGCCCGGGCGCGGCGCGGCGCTGGTGGTCGCCAATGTGGAGAGCGGCACGACCAAGGTGGTGCTCACCGCGAGCGGCGATCCCGACCAGCTCACCAGCTGCCGCTGGGCCAGTTCGACGCGGATCGTGTGCAACATCTACATGATCGAGCAGCTCGACCAGAAAATCGCCTTCACCCGGATGGTCTCGCTCAACGCCGACGGATCGGACCTCAAGCTGCTGAGCAAGCGCACCAGCGCGGGCGCGCTCGGCTTCGCCCAGTCGGGCGGGGAAATCATCGACTGGGGCCCGGACGGGTCGAACGGATCGGTGCTGATGACCAGCATGGCCATTCCCGAATATTCCACCGGCACCCATCTCGCCAACACGCGCGAGGGGATGGGAGTGGAGCTGGTCGACGCGACGACGCTCAAGCGCCGGAGCGTCGAGCTGCCCCGGGGGAGCGCCAGCGAGTATATCAGCGACGGGCACGGCAATGTCCGCATCCTGGGCGTGTCGGAGACTCGCGGCACGGGAATGAGCACCGGCCGCTACACCTATAGCTATCGCACGCCCGACAGCCGCGAATGGAAGAAGCTGGGCGAAGTCGTCGCGGACGGTATCGGCGGCTATGCCGGCTTCAACCCCTATGCCGTCGATCGCGACGCCAACATCGTCTATGGCTTCGACGGCAAGGACGGGCGGACCGCGCTCTACAGCATCGCGCTCGACGGCAGTCTCAACCGCACGCTGGTGTTCGAGCATCCCCAGGTCGATGTCGACGGGCTGGTCCGCATCGGCCGGCAGCGGCGCGTGGTCGGCGTGAGCTACGCCACCGACAAGCGCAACACCGAATTCTTCGACCCCGAGCTGCGGAAGCTTCGCGCCGCGCTCGGCAAGGCGCTGCCCGGCAAGCCGCTGGTCACCTTCGTCGATGCGACCGCCGACGAGAAGAAGCTGCTGCTGTTCGCCGGGGGCGACACCGATCCGGGTACCTATTATCTCTATGACAAGGCCAGCCGGCAGCTCGCCGAGGTGATGCCGTCGCGGCCGGAACTGGCCAAGACCAGCCTGTCGCCGATGCGGGCAGTGAATTTCCCGGCGGCCGACGGCACCGCGATTCCCGGCTATCTCACCCTGCCGCCCGGCAGCGACGGCAAGAACCTGCCCGCGATCGTGATGCCGCATGGCGGCCCGGGCGCGCGCGACGAATGGGGCTTCGACTGGCTCGCCCAATTCTATGCCGCGCGCGGCTTCGCGGTGCTCCAGCCCAATTTCCGCGGATCGACCGGCTATGGCGACGCCTGGTTCCAGAAGAACGGCTTCCAGTCGTGGCGCACCGCGATCGGCGACGTCAACGACGGCGGGCGCTGGCTGGTCGCGCAGGGCATCGCCGCGCCGGACAAGCTCGCGATCGTCGGCTGGTCCTATGGCGGCTATGCGGCGCTGCAGAGCCCGGCCCTCGCCCCCGACCTGTTCAAGGCGATCGTGGCGATCGCGCCGGTGACCGACCTGGAAACGCTGCGAAAGGAAGCCCTGGGCTTCACCAACTACGACTTGGTCAGCAAGTTCATCGGCTCCGGGCCGCATGTGCGGGAAGGCTCGCCGGCCCAGAATGCCGAGAAGATCAAGGCGCCGGTGCTGATGTTCCATGGCGACCGCGACCTGAACGTCGGGATCGGCGAATCGCGGCTGATGGCGTCGAAGCTGCGCGGCGCCGGCAAGCCGGTCGAGCTGGTCGAGTTCAAGGGCCTCGACCACCAGCTCGACGACGATCGCGCGCGCGCCCAGATGCTCGACAAGAGCGACGGGTTCCTGCGCACGGCGCTGAAGCTTCCCGCCAAGCCCTGAGGCCGGGAAGCGCTAGGTTGAGAACTCAACCAAGTATTTGATTTTCCATCGTCATCCTGGCCT
This sequence comes from Sphingomonas sp. CBMAI 2297, assembly GCF_029870595.1. Lineage (GTDB taxonomy): Bacteria > Pseudomonadota > Alphaproteobacteria > Sphingomonadales > Sphingomonadaceae > Sphingomonas. The sequence continues at coordinate 112,327 of NZ_JAPDIR010000007.1, read as the reverse complement.
TGCGCCGGGATGACGATGGAGGAATATGAGCCCTCGACCTAGGCGCCGAACCGGCCTGGCGGCGCGCGCCAGGCCGGGTTGGCGATCTGGACGTCGCCGTCGAAGCGCGTGCCCCCGTGCGGAGCAAGCTCCCGCTCGGCAAGCGCGACGACGGCCTCGGCCGCACCCGAGCCGAACAGGGCACGAAAGGCGTGGTCGAACCGATCGGCCAACTCGCCATCGATCCTGGCGAGCGCGCGCGGTACCCATTTGCCCGTCGCGTGCCATTGGCCGCGTCCGCGCAGCGCCAGCTCGGCCAGCAGCGGATATAGCAGGACGCCGATCGCCAGGCGCTCGGCCGCGCCGCGATCCCCCCGCAGGTCCTGCACCGCATCGGTGATCGCATAGCGCAACGCATCGAGCTGGGCCGGCGCCATGGGCGGCGGCCCCTTGGCGAGGGCCGCGACCATCGCCTCCTTCAGCCGTGCTGCCCGCTGCGGGATGCGACCGATCGCCGTCGCCTCGGCGATCATCGCGACAAGGCTGGGCCGGCCGCGCGTCACGGCGATGTTGATCGCCCAGGCCAGCGTCTCGTCGTCATGGACGAACACCTCCACCGGCACGCCCTCGGCAAGGAAGGATTCACGCCGCGAGGATTCGACCCGGTCGTACATCACGATCAGATCGAGATCGGAATGCGCCGTGCCCTCGCCGCGCATCAGCGATCCCGCGACGAGCGCGAAGGCGGCATCCGGATAGCGCGCCGCCACGATGGCGCGCGCGGCCGCCAGCACCTCGGCGGGCGTGGACAAGGTCGGATCGATCATCCGTCATCTGTGCCGGAACCATGGGAGCCGGGCCAGACCGGACATCCGCCATAGCGGTTCGATCCCCGCAACGAAAAAGGGCGGCCCCGAAGGACCGCCCCGTTTCTGCCTGGATCGGCGCCGCGGCAAAGCCGCGCCGCTGATCATGGCCGGATCTGGCCAGCGCCAGATCCCGGCATCAGCGGCTGTAGAACTCGACCACCAGGTTCGGTTCCATCTTCACCGGGTACGGCACCTCGTCGAGGGTCGGCACGCGCGTGAAGGTGATCTTCGAGGCGCCGTCCGGCGACACGTAATCGGGGATGTCGCGCTCGGCGAGGCTCTGCGCTTCCATCACCAGCGCCATCTCCTGCGCCTTGGCGCGCAGCGAAACGGTCTGGCCCGGCTTGATGCGGCGCGAGCCGATGTTGCACTTCTCGCCATCGACCAGGACGTGGCCGTGGTTGACCAGCTGGCGGGCCGCGAAGATCGTCGGCGCGAACTTGGCGCGATAGACGATCATGTCGAGGCGCTGCTCGAGCAGGCCGATCAGGTTCTGCGAGGTGTCACCCTTCATCTTCGAAGCGTCCTCATAGGCGCGCTTGAACTGCTTCTCGGTGACGTCGCCGTAATAGCCCTTGAGCTTCTGCTTGGCGCGCAGCTGGATGCCGAAGTCCGACATCTTGCCCTTGCGGCGCTGGCCGTGCTGGCCCGGGCCGTATTCGCGCTTGTTCACCGGGGACTTGGGACGGCCCCAGATGTTCTCGCCCATGCGGCGATCGAGCTTGTACTTTGCGCTGGAACGCTTCGACATTCGTAAATCCTTGCAATCGCTAACGACGTTGTTCCCGGTATCCGCCTGCTGATCTCACCAGGGAGGGCAGGGCCACCGCTTCACCGGGGTGCGGGGCCATTGCGAAGGCGCGCGGTTAGCGGCGTGGCGCGGCCGAGTCAAGCTGGACAGCGGCGCGCCGCCCCGCCAAGGAGCCGCCATGCAAGACACGATCGATCCCGAAGCCTGCACGACCATGATCGAGGTGCGTGCCGGCGTCGACGCGGTGGACGCGGCGCTGGTCCAGCTCCTCAAGCGCCGCTTCGGCTATATGGACGCCGCCGCGCGCATCAAGCCGGAGCGCTCCCATGTCCGCGACGAGGCGCGCAAGGCTCAGGTGATCGCAAATGCCCGCACGCATGCCCGCGCCGCCGGCATTCCCGACGCGCCGATCGGCGAGATCTGGGACAGGCTGGTCGAAGCCTCGATCGCCTATGAGCTCGAGGCGTTCGACCGGCGCTGAAGAGATTTGCAGGTGCAGGCATCCGCGCGACGGCCGACGCCGCCGGCGCGCGGAAAGCCGCTCAGTCGTTGCTGCGGCTGACGCCGATGCCGCCGGTGCGGCCGCCCATGTCGCGGTCCAGCTTGTCGCGCGCATTGGTCGAACGGTCGCTCATCGCGTCCCACTCGGCCTTGGTATGGCATTCCCGCTTGCCCATGATCGAGCCGGTCGCGACGAGCGCGCGGCAGATCTTCTTCTCGGCCTTGGCCTTCTTGTCGGCTCCGCCATCGGCGTCCTGATGGGCAAGCGCCGGGGTAGCGAGAACGAGCAACGCAAGCACGGGTACGAAACGCATCAAAAATCCCTCCCCACTCGAAAGACTCGCCTAGTCTAGCGGGGTTTCACATCTACGGAAAGCGGAAGTGTATTGCAGCGCTGTATCAGCTGCTGCGGTGCCGTTTCTTCCCTTCGAGCGCCGAGAGCACGCCGCGCAGCGTGCGCAGCTCCTGGCTCGACCAGGCCGGCTTGGTGAGCAGGGTGCGCAAGGTCCGCTTCGTCGACGGCACCCGGTCGGGCGGGAAATAATAGCCCGATTCCTCGAGCATCGCATCGAGCTGGCCGATCATGCCGTCGAGCTCGTCCTGCGCCGCGGGAGGATCGAGCTCTTCCTGGGTCGGCTGGGCAAGGCGCACGCCCTTCGACCATTCATAGGCGACCAGGATCACCGCCTGGGCAAGGTTGAGCGAGCCGAATTCCGGGTTGATCGGCACGGTGACGATGGTGCGGGCGACGGCCACGTCGTCCGTCTCCAGGCCCGAGCGCTCGGGGCCGAACAGGATCGCCGAGCGGCCCTCCTCGCGATGGATCTCGCGGGCGGCCTCCTCTGGCGTGACGACCGGCTTGGAGACACCGCGCTTGCGCACCGTGGTGGCATAGACGTGCGCGCAATCCGCCACCGCGTCGGCGACGGTCTCGAAGACCTCGGCCCGTTCCAGCACCAGGTCCGCGCCGCTCGCGGCGGGGCCGGCGCCGGGATTGGGCCAGCCGTCGCGCGGCGCGACGAGGCGCAGGTCGACCAGCCCGAAATTGAGCATCGCGCGCGCGGCCTTGCCGATATTCTCGCCAAGCTGCGGGCGGACGAGGACGATGACGGGGGATGGGGCCACGGCTTTGCTCACTTCTTCAATCGCTTCCGCGCGTGTCCTGAGCGCACAATCCGCCGAGGACAACTACCCATGGCCGTCATATGCGCGAATGGTCCGGGAGAGGGATGACGACAGGGCCTGGAGGAGGGGCGGAAACTACCCCTTCCCCACCTCGCTCACATTGCCGGCGAATTCCTCGAAGTCCTTCGCTTCCCGGAAATCCTTATAGACGCTGGCGAAGCGGATATAGGCAACCGAATCCAGGCCCTTGAGCCCTTCCATCACCAGCTCGCCGATCTTCTGGGAGGGGATTTCGGTGTCGCCGGCGGTCTCGAGCTGGCGCTGGATGCCCGAGACCAGCTTCTCGATCTGCATCGCGTTGACCGGCCGCTTGCGGGTGGCGACCGAGATCGAGCGGACCAGCTTGTCGCGGTCGAACGGCTCGCGCTTGTCCTCGCTCTTGAGCACGGTCAGCTCGCGCAGCTGGATGCGCTCGAACGTGGTGAAGCGCGCGGCGCAGGCCTCGCACTGGCGCCGGCGGCGGATCGCCGCCCCGTCTTCGGTGGGGCGGCTATCCTTTACCTGGCTGTCTTCATGTCCGCAAAAGGGGCAGCGCAATCCTCAGAGCTCCGGATAGATGGGGAAGCGCTCGCACAGCGCGCGGACGCGCTCGCGGACATTCTGCTCGACCTGGGCGTCGCCCTGCTCGCCATTCTTCTTCAGCCCGTCGAGCACGTCGGCGACCATGTTGCCGATCTCGCGGAACTCTGCGGGTCCGAAGCCGCGGGTGGTGCCGGCCGGCGAGCCGACGCGGATGCCGCTGGTCTTGACCGGGGGCAGCGGATCGTTGGGAATGCCGTTCTTGTTGCAGGTGATCGCCGCGCGCTCGAGCGCCTCGTCGGCGTCCTTGCCGGTCACGCCCAGCGGAGTGAGGTCGATCAGCGCCAGGTGCGTGTCGGTGCCGCCCGAGACCACCGCCGCGCCGCGCTCCTTGAGCGTGGCCGCCAGGATCTTGGCGTTCTCGACGATCGCCGCCGCATAGGATTTGAACTCGGGCTGGAGCGCCTCGCCGAACGCCACCGCCTTGGCGGCGATGACGTGCATCAGCGGGCCGCCCTGGAGCCCCGGGAACACCGCCGAGTTGATCTTCTTGGCGATCGCCTCGTCATCGGTGAACACCGCGCCGCCGCGCGGGCCGCGCAGCGTCTTGTGGGTGGTGGTGGTGACGACATGGGCATGGCCGAACGGCGTCGGGTGGACGCCGCCGGCGACCAGGCCGGCGAAATGCGCCATGTCGACCATGAAGATCGCGCCGACCTCGTCCGCGATCGCGCGGAACCGGGCGAAGTCGATGTGGCGCGGATAGGCCGAGCCGCCGGCGATGATGATGCGCGGCTGGCTCTCCCGGGCCAGGCGCTCGACCTGGTCGAAGTCGATCAGGTGCGTCTCGGGATCGACGCCATATTGCACCGCATTGAACCACTTGCCCGACATCGCCGCCTTGGCGCCGTGCGTCAGGTGGCCGCCCGAATCGAGGCTGAGGCCCATGATCGTGTCGCCCGGCTTGGCGAGCGCAAGCATCACCGCGCCGTTCGCCTGCGCGCCCGAATGCGGCTGGACGTTGGCGAACCCGCAGCCGAACAGCTGCTTGGCGCGATCGATCGCCAGCTGCTCGACTTCGTCCGAGGGATGGCAGCCCTGATAATAGCGCTTGCCCGGATAGCCCTCGGCATATTTGTTGGTGAAGACCGAGCCCTGGGCTTCCAGCACCGCCTTGGAGACGATGTTCTCGGACGCGATCAGTTCGATCTGATATTGCTCGCGCTTCAGCTCATGCTGTACGCCGGCGAAGACCGCCGGATCCGCCTCGGCGAGGCTGCGCGTGAAATAGCCATCGGGCTGGGCGCCAAGGTTCACGGGGTTGGTGCTCATTCTGGGGCCCTTTCTGGATGGCTGAGCTTCTCGACCCGGCGCTGGTGGCGATCGCCGAGGAACTCGGTTGCGAGGAAGGTGGTGACGCAGGCCTTGGCCATCTCGATGCCGACGAGACGGGCGCCGAGCGCGACGACGTTCGCGTCGTTGTGCTGGCGCGCAAGGCTGGCCGAGAGCGGCTCGGAGACGAGCGCGCAGCGGGCATGCGGGTTGCGGTTCACAGCGATCGAGATGCCGATGCCGGAGCCGCACAGCGCGACGCCGCGCGCCGCCCTGCCCTCTTCGATCGCCCTGGCCAGGCGATAGCCATAGTCGGGATAGTCGACGCTCTCGGGTCCGTTGGTCCCGAGGTCGAGCACTTCATGCCCTTCGTTACGCAACCATTCGGCGAGTTCTGCCTTCATGGCATAGGCGGCATGGTCCGAGGCGATGGCGATGGTGTACGACATGCGCGCTCCCCTACGCCGCAAGGGACCGGCTGGCTAGACCGACTATTCGGAGAGAAAGATGCGCAAGACGATTTTCGCCCTGATCCCGGCGCTCGCGCTGGGACTCGCCGCCTGTTCGCAGAGCGCACAGGACAATCTGAGCAACTCGCTGGACGCGACCGGCGACTCGCTGGAGAACAGCGTGAACGACATGGGCAACACGCTGGGCAACGCCGCCGACGATGCCGGCGCGGCGATCGACAATACCGCCAGCGACATCGGCAACCGCGCCGAGCATGTCGGCAACGCGATCGACGAGGCGACCCGCTGATGCGCCCGCTGCTCATCCTGGCGCCCGCGCTGGCGCTCGCCGCGTGCCACGCCGCCGACAAGGCGGCCGACGCCACCGCCAATGCCACCGAGAGCGCGGGCAATGCCGCGGTGGCGGTGGGCGGCTCGATCGCCAACGCCGTTGCCGAGGGCGCTGCCGACCTGAAGAAGCAAGTCTCCGGCAAGCCGGTGGCGCATGACGACTGGGTCGGCCGCTGGAAGGGCGTGGAGGGCACCTATCTGGTCGTCGCCAAGGGCAAGGACGCCGGCACCTACAAGCTCGAGATGCAATATACGCTCGACGACAAGGGGACCTTCGAGGGCAGGGGCACGCGCGAGGGCATCGCCTTCGAGCGACCCGACGGCAGGCAGGAACTCAAAGCCGGCGACGGCGATGCGACCGGCCTGAAGTATCTGGCGGGGAAGAAGGACTGCCTGACGGTGAAGTCCGGCGAAGGCTATTGCCGGGATTAGGCCCTTTCCCTAGCCCGACCATGACCCCGGCACAGGGCCGGGGTCATGGTCGGGCTAGGGATTGCCCCTGCCCCGCAGCCATCCCCGCGCCCGCGCCGCCGGCGCGTGGGTGGCGCTGACCGGCACGCTACCGCCGCCCGCCAGCCGCAGCCGCCATTTGCGGCCGGCGCGTTCCGCGCCCTCGACCGCCTCCGCCACGACCCAGGCGCCGCGATGGACCTGGAGGCCGTCGAGCCCCGCGACTTCCTTCAGCGCGTCGCCGAAGCGATAATGGACGAGCGCGCTGCGGCCGTCGCGGCGATGGATGCGGCAATAATGATCCTCCGCCTCGATCGCCGCGAGATCGCCGGCGGCGACCCGGGCGCGGGCGAGCAGGCCGGTATCGGCACGTACCGGTCGCATCCGGCGCAGCAATATCCTGGCGACGACCGCGCAGACCCCGAAGATCCCCGCGCTGATCGCCGCCGCGCTGATCCAGACCTCGAACGGCATCGCGCGCATGCTCTGGCCGATCAGCGCGCCGCAGAGCTGGATCTCGAACGGCAGCGGCAGGTTGAGCGGGATGGCGCCGAGCAGCGCGACGCGCGGCCAGTCGCCCGGCTTGCGCACGCCCCAGGCGAACAGCGCCTGCCATTTGAGCGCGTTCCAGCCCATGAGCAGCAACCAGAAGGCCGCGCGGGGACCAAGCGGCAGCGCGCCGGTGCCGAACCCGCCGGTGACGATCATCAGCGCCGCCGCGGCGAGACAGGCGACCCAGAGGAGCGGAAAGCCCGGCCCCGCCCCCTCCGGCAATGCCCGCCTCGCGGATCCAAGGGCATGTTTCGCGAAGCCAAGGGCACGCTTCGCGAAACCGCGCTTGCCGGCCGGGCGGGCGACGGGGCGAATGCGGAGCGACCGGGCGGCGGGCATGGCGGAGAGGCTGCCATGCGCCGCCCGCGATCGCAACGGGAGACCCCATGCTTCGCTCCATGTTTGGCCCAATGTCTGGCCCAATACTTGGCCAAGCCGTCGCGCTTGCCGCCGCCGCCCTGCCCGTCGCGGCGCACGCCCAGGCCGCCGACACCGCTGCAATGACCGCCCAGGCCGAGGCGATGCACAAGCTCGACTGGATGCACGGGAAATGGCGCGGCGAAGCCCGGATGCAGATGCCGGGCGGCAAGGAGCTGGTGGTCACGCATACCGAGCGAGTCGGCACGCTGCTCGGCGGCACGATCACGCTGATCGAAGGCAAGTCGTTCGGCGCCGACGGCAAGGTGCCGTTCAACGCCTTCGCCGTCGTCTCCTATGATCCCGCCGCGAAGGCCTTTGCCATGGCGAGCCATACGGGCGGCCGATCGGGCAGCTTCGCGATGACCGTGACCGACAAGGGCTATGCCTGGGAAGTGCCGGCCGGCCCCGACGCCAGGGTGCGCTATCAGGCCAGCTTCGACGGCACGACCTGGACGGAGACCGGCGATTTCCTCGCGGGGGGCCGGCCGCCCCGCCCCTTCTTCAGAATGACCCTGAAGCGCGTCGGCGACAGCGACTGGCCGATGGCCGGGAGCATGACACGGGATTGATTTTACAGCACTCCTGACCCAAGGGTGACGCCGGTTCGTCACAAAGGGGTAATAGGGCGTGGCGGAACGCCGCCGCCCGCCGGGCGCCCAGGAGTCACTGATGGGTTCGATTACCAAGACGCCGAAGAATGTCGCCGTGCGCGGTGCCGTGCACCGCCACGAGCATCTCACCAAGGAGGGGCTGCTCGAGCGTGCCTTCACCTTCGCGTTCCGGGGCCTGGTCTATCCGCAGATCTGGGAAGACCCGGTGATCGACATGGAGGCGCTGCAGCTCCAGCCGGACCATCACATGGTCACGATCGCCTCGGGCGGATGCAACGTCTTCTCGTACCTGACGGCGAACCCGGCCCGGATCACCGCGGTCGACCTGAACCCGGCGCACATCGCGCTCAACAACCTCAAGAAGCAGGCGGCGCTGAACCTGCCCGACTATGCTGCGTTCCACCGCTTCTTCGGCCAGGCGAACAAGGCGGAGAATGTCGAGGCCTATCGCCAGCATATCGCGCCGCACCTCGACGCGCCCTATCGCGACTATTGGGAGCGCCGCGGCCTGAACGGCACCCGGCGCATCGACGCGTTCAGGCACGGCTTCTACAAATATGGCCTGCTCGGCCGCCTGATCGGCTTCGTCCACTGGCTCGCCAACCGCTACGGCATCGACCCGCGCGAGATCCTGAAGGCGAAGAACATCGAGGAGCAGCGCCAGATCTTCGAGACCCGCTTCGCGCCCTTCTTCGAGAAGAAGTTCCTGCGCTGGCTGGTCGACCAGCCCGCCGCCCTGTTCGGCTTCGGCATCCCGCCGGCGCAGTACGACCTGCTCAAGATCGACGACCAGGCGGGGATCACCGGCGCGCTGCGCAGCCGCCTGCGCAAGCTCGCCTGCGATTTCGACTTGAAGGACAATTTCTACGCCTGGCAGGCCTTTGGCCGCGGCTATGGCGAAGGCCCCGATGCGCCGCTGCCGCCCTATCTCGAGGCGAAGAACTGGGACCTGGTGCGCGCGCGCGCCGACCGGGTCGAGATCCGCCACACCAACTATGCCGACTATCTCGAGTCGATGCCGGCCCAGTCGCTCGACCGCTACATCCTGCTCGACGCGCAGGACTGGATGACCGACGAGCAACTCACCCGCATCTGGGGCGAGATCACCCGCACCGCCAAGCCGGGCGCGCGCGTGCTCTATCGCACCGCGGCGATCCCCGATGTGGTGAAGGGCCATATCCCCGAGGAACTCATGTCCCAGTGGGAATATGAGGACCAGGCCAAGCTCGACGACTGGACGCGCCGCGACCGTTCGTCGGTCTATGGCGCGACGCACGTCTGGACGCTGAAGCCGCACGCATGAGCACCGCGACCGGGGGTGCCGACCAGAAGGGACTGATGGACGCGACCTATGCGCTCCATCGCTACTTCTATGACTTCACGCGGAAATTCTACCTGCTCGGGCGCGACGCGCTGATCCGCGGGCTGAACCCGCCCAAGGGCGGGACGGTGCTCGAGGTCGGCTGCGGCACCGCACGCAACCTGATCGTGGCGGCGAAGCGCTTCCCGCAAGCGCGCTTCTATGGTTTCGACATCAGCGAGGCGATGCTGGAGACGGCGCGCGCCTCGGTCGAGAAGAACGGGCTCGCGGACAGGATCACCCTGGCCCAGGCCGATGCCGGCGCGTTCGACGTGCAGCGGCTGTTCGGCGTCGAGCGGCTCGACCGCGTGTTCATGAGCTATACGCTCTCGATGATCCCGCCCTGGGTGGAGGCGATCGAGCTGGGGGCCCGGGCGCTGGCACCGGGCGGCAGCCTGCACATCGTCGATTTCGGCCAGTATGAGCGGCTGCCGGGGTTCGCGAAGCGGCTCCATTTCAAATCGCTCAACGATTTCCACGTGTTCCCGCGCGACACGCTGCCCGCGGTGTTGAAGCGCATCGCCGAGGAACAGGGGCTGCGGCTCGACTTCCGCTCGACCCTGCGCGGCTATGTGTGGAGCGCGGCGCTGACGCGGGACTGAGTCGCGCGGGGGGCAGGCTTGTGTTAGTCTGCATAGCATGAACCAGCAGGTCCGCGTCTCGCCCGCCAGCGACTGGAGAGTTGCCTTTACGGCCGCCGACTTCGAACACATGCTCAAGCTCGGTGCCTTTGCGGACATGCGGGTCGAACTGGTCAAGGGGGAACTCGAGAAGATGATGCCCGCCCTGCCCAGCCATGGCGAGCGCAACCTATCGGTCGCCCTGCTGCTTCATGAGGCACTGGCAGGAATGCCGATCAAGATGGGATCGGATCTCGCAATCCGCATCGACGAAACGTCGGTTCGTGCTGCGGACATCGCCCTATATCCAGCCAGTCTGCCGAGCGATCGCGTGCCGGACGGCAAGGATATCCTGCTGGCGATCGAAATCTCCGACACGACGCTTTCACGGGATCTGGGAATCAAGCTGTTCGACTATGGCCGAGCCGGCGTACCGCATTACTGGGTGATCGATGCGGCCGCGCAAGTAGTTCAGGCGATGTGCGAGCCGAATGCCGAAGGCTATGCAAAGCGCGCAGTGGTGCGTTTCGGCGATCCGCTGCCGGTGCCCGGCACAGACCGGTCGATCATAATCGACTGACTGCCCCTACGCCGCGCGCCGCAATTCCAGCCGGCCCCAGATCTCGACCAGCGCATCGACCAGCTCGCGCATCATGGCCTCGTCATGCGCGGGGCCGGGCGTGAAGCGCAGCCGCTCGGTGCCGCGCGGCACGGTCGGGTAATTGATCGGCTGGACGTATACACCGTACTCGGCGAGCAGGATGTCGCTGATCTTCTTGGCCTTGACCGGATCGCCGACCATCAGCGGCACGATGTGCGTGGTCGACGGCATCACCGGAAGCCCGGATGCGGCCATCATCGCCTTCAGCTTCGCCGCCGCGGCCTGCTGGCCCTCGCGCTCGCCGGAAGAGCCCTTCAGATGCTTCACGCTCGCCAGCGCGCCGGCGACGAGCACGGGCGAGAGCGAGGTGGTGAAGATGAAGCCCGGGGCATAGCTGCGGATCACGTCGATGATCATCTGGTCGGCCGCGATATAGCCGCCCATCACGCCGAACGCCTTGCCCAGCGTGCCCTCGATGATCGTCAGCCGGTCGGCGACGCCGTCGCGCTCCGAGATGCCGCCGCCGCGCGGGCCGTACATGCCGACGGCATGGACCTCGTCGAGATAGGTCAGCGCGTTGTACTTGTCGGCCAGGTCGCAGATCGCCGCGATCGGCGCGATGTCGGCGTCCATCGAATAGACGCTCTCGAAGGCGATCAGCTTGGGCACGGCGGGATCGTCGGCCGCGAGCAGCGCCTCGAGATGCGCCAGGTCGTTGTGGCGGAAGACGCGCTTCTCGCAGCCCGAATTGCGGATGCCCGCGATCATCGAGGCATGGTTGAGCTCGTCCGAATAGACGATGCAGCCGGGCAGGATCTTGGCGAGCGTGGAAAGCGTCGCCTCGTTCGAGACATAGCCCGAGGTGAAGAGCAGCGCGCCCTGCTTGCCGTGGAGATCGGCGAGCTCATGCTCGAGCTCGATGTGATAATGGGTATTGCCGCCGATGTTGCGCGTGCCGCCCGAGCCGGCGCCGACGTCGTGAAGGGCCTCCTCCATCGCCGCGATCACCTTGGGATGCTGGCCCATCGCCAGATAGTCGTTCGAGCACCAGACGGTGATCGGCTTCGGACCGTTGTGCCCGGCGAAGCAGCGCGCATTGGGGAACATGCCCTTGTTGCGCAGGATGTCGATGAAGACGCGGTAGCGGCCCTCGGCGTGCAGCCGGTCGATCGCGGACGAGAAAACCCGGGAATAGTCGACGGGCGCGGGGCTGTCTGCGCTGTGCATCCTGCGTTCCTATCGCCAAAGCCCGACGATTTCCAGTTGGACATAATGCCTAATCGGAGCGCCGAATCCCGCCTTTGATCGAGGACAAAATCCCTTTGGTCCGAAATCGATAGGGATTGCTGCGGGAATGGCGCGACTTGTGGTAAGCAGGAATCGTCGCGAGCGACTCGGCTATCGGGCCGGCCCGCGATCGAGTGACCTAACGCGCTCCCCGCAGGAACAGGAGCATAGGGCCATGACCGTCAGAGACATGGAATATTTCGCCAGACGCGAGCGCGAGGAGCGCGAGCATGCCGAGCGCAGCGACGACATGACCGCGCGTCGCGTCCATCTGGAGATGGCCGATCGCTATTCGGCGCGGCTCCGCGACATCGCCGTCGCCGCCGCGCCCTGCGTCCAGGCCTGAAGGCTGGAGCCGGACGCCTATTCCCACTTCCGCCATCCCCGTGCGGGCGGGGATCCGGGGCGGAACGGAATCGCGACACCGCCACGCGAACGCTCTCCGGAGAGGACGGGCTTGCCGCTCCCGCTCCGCGCCTGGCCCTCGCCTGCGGGATGACGGCATCCGCCGATCGAGGCGGGGACCCTAGGCAGCATCGACATTTGGGCGTTGCGGACTTCCCCGCCCGTCACCCCGGCCTTGTGCCGGGGTCCACCGAGAGGCAGGCGGGAGGCTTCCGGTGCTGGCCTCGAGGCGCCGTGGCCCCCGGCACAAGGCCGGGGCAACGGGATGAAGGGGGGCCTTCGTGGCTCCATCACTCCAGATATCGATCCATCCTAGAGCGACTCGATCCCGACCAGACCGTAGCGCGCCAGGGCCGGCGCGAGCATGTCGGTCCGCGCGCTGCGCGCGGTGAACACTGCCCTTCCCGGCACCGGCGCCGAAGGCCAGCCCTGGCCCTGGGTGAGCTGCGCGACACGCCGGGCGATGCCGGGACCGCCATCGACGAAACGCACCGGATGGGGAGCGGCGGCGGCGAGCTCGGCCTCGACCAGCGGGAAATGGGTGCAGGCGTTGACGATCACATCGATCCGCTCGCCCCCGGGCTGGCCGAACAGGCCGGCGAGCACGGCGCCCATCCGCGCCGGGATCGGCGGCACCCCTTCCAGCGCGGCCTCCGCGATCTCGACCAGCTCGGCGGAGCCGTGGCGCAGCACCGTGCAATCGCCGGCGAAGCGCGCCGCGAGATCGTCGACATAGGGCTGGCGCACGGTCGCCTCGGTGCCCAGCACCCCGATCACTCGCGTCTCGCTGATCGCCGCGGCGGGCTTGATCGCGGGCACGGTGCCGACGATCGGCACGTCGAGCGCGGCGCGGACATGCTGGAGCGCGATCGTCGACGCGGTGTTGCAGGCAATGACGATCAGCCGCGGATCATAGCGCTCGGCGAGGCGGCCCAGCAGGGCGGGCACGCGCGCGGCGATCTCGCCTTCGCTGCGGGTGCCATAGGGGAAACCGGCCGAATCGGCGACGTAGACGAGCGGCGCGTGCGGCAGCAGCGCCGCGCAGGGCGCGAGCACCGAAAGCCCCCCCACGCCGGAATCGAAGAACAGGATGGGACGGTCGTCGGACATCGCCGCGCGGCATGGGCCGGGCGCGGGGCAGCGTCAACCTCGCGCCGATGCATCGGGCCGATACATCCGATTGGGCACCATCCGCGTCATTGCACCGGCTCCGCCAGCCACTATGTTGGCGAGCGCAGGGGGATGAATTGACAACCTACATTCCATGGCTCGCTCCCGCAGGGATCCTGCTGCTCGGCTATCTGCTGGGCTCGATCCCGTTCGGGCTGCTGCTCACCCGCTTCTTCGGTGCCGGCGACCTGCGCCAGATCGGATCCGGCAATATCGGCGCCACCAACGTGCTGCGCACCGGGCGCAAGGGGCTGGCGGCGGCGACTCTGCTGCTCGATCTCGCCAAGGGCGCCGCCGCGGTGTGGATCGCCGGTGCGCTCCTGCCGGGCGGCGGGATATTGGGCGGGCTCGCCGCGTTCATCGGCCATTGCTACCCGGTGTGGCTGCGCTTCAACGGCGGCAAGGGCGTGGCGACGATGATGGGCGTGGTGCTCGCGCTCCACTGGCCCTCGGCGATCGTGTTCGCGGTGGTCTGGCTCGGGCTGCTGGCGGTGCTGCGCATTTCCTCGCTCGCAGGGATGAGCGCGGCGATCAGCGCGCCGGTGAGCGCCGCCTTTTTCGGGCGGATCGACCTGGTGCTGATGCTGCTCGCGCTGGCGATGATCGTGCTGTGGAAGCACCGCGCCAACATCGATCGCCTGCTGAACGGCACCGAGCCCCGCATCGGCAAGAAAAGTGGCTGACACGCGCGAGGCGCGGCTAAGGCTGTTGCGCTCCACCAATATCGGCCCCGTCACCTATGCGCAGCTGATCGCCCGCTTCGGCAGCGCCGAGGCTGCGCTCGACGCGCTGCCGATGCTCGCGGCGCGCGGCGGCGGGCGGGCACCGGTGATCGCCGATCCGGGCACGGTGCGGCGCGAGATCGCCGCCGTCGAGCGGCTGGGCGCGCGCTATCTGTTCCTCGGAGATGCGGACTATCCGCCGCTGCTCGCCGAGCTGGAGAATGCGCCACCCGCGCTGATCCTGCGGGGGCGGCCGGAGCTTCTCGACCGGCCCAGCGTCGCCATTGTCGGGGCGCGCAACGCCTCGGCCGCGGCCTGCCGCTTCGCCCGCCAGATCGCGCTCGGGCTGGGCGAGGCCGGAGTAACGCTGGTCTCCGGGCTGGCGCGGGGGATCGACACCGCGGCGCATGTCGGCTCGCTCGGCAGCGGGACGGTGGGCGTGATCGCAAGCGGAATCGACATCGCCTTCCCGCCCGAGAATCGCGAGCTGCAGGAGCGAGTGGCACGCGAGGGGCTGTTGCTGGCCGAGCAGCCGCCGGGCACCGAGCCGCTCGCCCGCTTCTTCCCCGCGCGCAACCGGATCATCGCGGGGCTGGCGCTGGGCACGGTAGTGGTGGAGGCGGCGCCGCGCTCCGGCTCGCTGATCACCGCGCGGATCGCCGCCGAGGCGGGGCGCGAAGTGATGGCGGTGCCCGGCTCGCCGCTCGATCCGCGGGCGCAGGGCTGCAACCTGCTGATCCGCGAGGGCGCCACCCTGGTGCAGGGCGTGGACGACATTCTGGAGATGATCCGCCCGATCGATCCACGGGCCGTGCGATCGCCGACCCGTCGCTTCGCGGGGCCGATAGCGCAGGATGCAAGCGACGCGGAGCGCGCCGCGATCGTCGCCCTGCTTGGCCCGGCAGCGGTGCCGATCGACGAAATCATCCGCCAGTCCGGCATGCCGCCGGCGCTGGTTCAGACGGTGCTGCTGGAACTCGAACTGGCGGGGCGATTGGAACGCCATGCCGGCGGGCGGGTAAGTTTCGCCTGACCAGGGTCCACGTCTGGTTGCGGGCGCTCGCCGGGTGGTCGAGAAGGACATCGGGAGAACGCCATGCCGAACGTCGAGGTCTATGAGAAGGACGAGATGAAGCCCCTGTTCGAGGGTGATTTCGCCTTCATGCCGCGCATAGGCGAGACGATCTCCAAGGAGATGGGCGGGTATTTCAACTATTACGACGTGCTGGAGGTCTGGCATCGCGAGGAAGGCGAGACCGGCGTTTTTCGCGCGTGCGTCCGGGTGGAAATCGACGACTAGGGAATAACCGCCGTTCCGCCGCCGCGGGGGAAATATCGGCCTGCCGGCGGGCGGGTCGGCGAGAATGGAGAGGGCTCGATGTCGGGAGAGAAGGATGATCTGGACGCTCTGATGAAGGCCCTCGGCTCCGTGGTGGTCATCTGGGGAATGGTTGAGGACATAACCCGCGCATTCACGCGTGATGTGGTTCTCGGCGATCACGTCGAGGAGAATGTCGAGCGCATCATCCTGTCGGAGACTCCCTTCCGAACCCAGCTCGATATTCTGAAGAAGGTGGCTCACATCCGCCGGCCGAACAGCGATTGGTTTGGCCGGCTGGCGGCGCAGATAGCCGAGCTTTCGGGCTGGATGCATGCCGAGAGAAACCGCCTCATCCACGATCTTTGGGAGCAGAACGAAGAAGGCCGGATCCTGAAATATGTGCGGGGAAAGGAAGAAACCTCGGTCGCGAGAAAGGGAGGCGAATGGCAGCTCAAGGTGACTGGCGAGCGCGCGGTGCCGGTCGCCGATGTGGAGGCCTTTTTCGATAAGGCCGCAGACGCCTTTGACGCCATGCTCGCGCTGAAAGGCGAATATGCGCAGTGGAAGGCCGGGGAAGCCAGGAAGGAGATTATCGCCGGGATGGTGGCGCAGATGGCGCGAAAGCAATGAGGGGGTCGGGCCTCTAGCAAGTCCCCGGACGGTTCCTACATCGCCGGGGCAATCCTCCCCCACAAGGAACCCCGACATGGCCGACGCCCAAGACCCCGCTAACAACCTGCCCGCCGGCTATGTCCCGCCCCGGGTGTGGGCCTGGGAGCAGCCGAGCGGCGGCCAGTTCGCGAACATCAACCGGCCGGTCTCGGGCGCGACGCACGACAAGGCGCTGCCGGTCGGCGAGCACCCGATCCAGCTCTATTCGCTCGGCACGCCCAATGGGCAGAAGGTGACGATCATGCTCGAGGAGCTGCTCGCCGCCGGCCATGCGGGCGCGGAATATGACGCCTGGAAGATCAATATCGGCGAGGGCGACCAGTTCGGCAGCGGCTTCGTCGCGATCAATCCGAACTCGAAGATCCCGGCGATGGTCGATCATTCGGTCGATCCCGCCATCCGCGTGTTCGAGAGCGGCGCGATCCTGGTCTATCTCGCCGAGAAGTTCGGCGCCTTCCTGCCGAGCGATCCGGCGAAGCGCGCGGCGACGATGAGCTGGCTGATGTGGCAGATGGGATCGGCGCCGTTCCTGGGCGGCGGCTTCGGCCATTTCTTCGTCTATGCGCCGTACAAGATCGAATATGCGATCAACCGCTATGCGATGGAAGTGAAGCGCCAGCTCCACGTGCTCGACACGCATCTGGCCGACAACCGCTACATGGCGGGCGACGACTACACCATCGCCGACATGGCGATCTGGCCCTGGTATGGCGGCGTCGCACGCGGGGACGCCTATCCGGGCGCGGCCGAGTTCCTCAACACCGCCGAATATGCGCATTTCAACCGCTGGGTCGCGGAAGTCGGCGCGCGCGAGGCCGTGCAGCGCGGCCGGCTGGTCAATCGCGGCACGGGGCCGGAGGACCAGCGCGTGCCGGAGCGGCATTCGGCGGCGGATATCGACGCGGTGCGGGCGAAGATGCCGGCGTAGCTTTACCGGCGCCGGGGAATCGGGGAAACGGCTGCACTTCCGCCGGCTATTTGCCCGGCAGATACTCCACCCGCGCCGTGCCGGTGGCCCAGACGGGCAGGTACAGCCCCTGCCCCGCCGCCTTGAGCTCGCCGGTGCGCACATCGGCGATGTCGGCGCGGATCACGAAATCCCCGGCGCGCTTCTGGACGATGGCGCGCCGGACCTTGCCGAGCAGCTTGTCGAAATCATGCGTGAAGTTCTGGGTGAGCGATTCGGCCAGCGTCTCGGCGACGCCGGGGCTCTGGACGAGGCGGACGAGCAGGTCCCCCTCGATCCGGTCGGTCTCGCCCGAAACGGCCAGCTGCTCGAAATGGACGCGCTGCGAGCCCGGCGCGTTGACCGGCCTGGCGGTGAGCCAGACCAGGCCATGCGTCTCGGTCGTGCCGTTCTGCGGGCGGGCGGCGATCGTCAGGCCCACGGCGATGCGGCCGCCCGTGGTGCCATAGCCGGTCACCTTGTCGAACCGCGCCACCACCGGGCCGATGCCCGGCAGGTCGAAGGGCCGCTGCGAGCGCTTGGCCAGCGCCTTCTGGAGCACGGGCTCCAGCTGGGCATAGTCGGCGATCACCGGGATGAAGAAGGCGAGCTTCGCGCCATGCGCATCGCGGCCGAGCGGCGGCAGCGGCGTCGGCACGGGATCCTCGGGGCGCGGGCCGACGAACGTCTCGGTGAGCGCGGCCAGGCCGAGGCGCAGGCGCAACCGGTTCCCGGCCAGGCCATAGCCGCCATAGTTGAGCTTCTGCGGCGTGATGCGCATCCAGACCGGCGGGTTCTCGGCATTGAGCTGCAGCGAGGTGAAGCTCTGCCGCCAGGCCTCGGCAACGCGGGCGCGGACGTTGAGCCTGGCGATCTCGCGCGGCAGCGAGCGTTCCAGATCGCGCACCACGGGGCGAAGCTTCTCGTCGGCCTTGTCGGCGAAGGTGATGCGGCGGCCGAGGAAATCGATGCCCGGCGGCGCGGTCCAGTCATAGGCCAGGCGGACGGTCGCCTGGGGCTGCCAGTTCGCGGTCATCGAAAGGCGGACCCGGGCATGGACCATCGCCGATCCGGTGGCGGTCTTGCCCTTGAGGAAACCGCCGACATGGCGCGCGGCGATGGTCGCGCGGATCGGCACGTCGGCGATGATCTCGTCGCCCACGCCGCGCAGGCGGATCGCCGAGCGGGTGACTGTGCCGACCACGGTGCAGCCAAGATCGGGCGTGACCTTGAGCTTCTTGCTGAACAGCTTCACCCGCTGCGCCGGCACGCACTTGTCGATCCGCTGGTCGATCGACCAGAGCGTGCGCGGCACCGCCCGCTCGAGCGCGCGGCTGAGGACGGAGACGTTCACGTCGAGCGGCACGTCGATCGCGGAGACCTGCCTGGGCACTTCGATGGCATCGCTGGCCCGGGGCGGCGGCTCGGCCTTCCCGTCCAGCGCGGCGCGGAGCCAGAGGAAGCCGGCGCCGGCGGCCGCCGCGAGCAGGGCGAGGACGCTTCCGAAGATCCACAGGCGCCGATGCGGGCGGCGGGGCGGCGGCGGCACTGTCTCTTCGGGCAATATCCTGCTCCCCCTCGGCCTCGACGAGTGATACCCGCAAAACCGCGCGAGGTTCCAGATCAACCGGGTTGACGGCTCCCGTCTCCCCTCCCCACCTTACACGCGTACACGTGAGGAACGCCTACCCCCCATGCAGCTCGTCATCGTAGAATCGCCGGCCAAGGCGAAGACCATCGAGAAATATCTCGGCAAGGACTATCGCGTCCTCGCCTCCTACGGCCATGTCCGCGACCTGCCGGCGCGCGACGGCTCCGTCGACCCGGACGAAGGGTTCGCGATGGAATGGGAGACCTATGCCGACAAGTCCAAGCAGCTGAAGGCGATCGCCGACGAGGCGAAGAAGGCCGACCGGCTGATCCTCGCGACCGACCCCGATCGCGAGGGCGAGGCGATCAGCTGGCACGTGCAGGAAGTGCTGCGGAACAAGAAGGCGCTACCGAAGGAAGTGGAGCGCGTCACCTTCAACGCGATCACCAAGCCGGCGATCCTGACCGCGATGGAGCAGCCGCGCGAGCTGGATACCGACCTGATCGACGCCTATCGCGCCCGCCGCGCGCTCGACTATCTCGTCGGCTTCACCCTCTCCCCGGTGCTGTGGCGCAAGCTGCCCGGCGCCAAGTCGGCCGGCCGCGTCCAGTCGGTGGCGCTGCGCCTGATCGTCGAGCGCGAGCGCGAGATCGAGGGGTTCAAGGCCCAGGAATATTGGTCGGTCACCGCCGACATGGAGCAGGACGGCACGCCGTTCACCAGCCGCCTGGTCAAGTGGAAGGGCGACAAGCTCGACCGGCTGTCGATCGGCGACGGCAAGACCGCGGAGGCGGCGAAGAAGTCGGTCGAGGAAGGCCGCTTCACCGTGGTCTCGGTCGAGACCAAGCCGGCGATGCGCAACCCGCCGCCGCCCTTCACCACCTCGACGCTGCAGCAGGAGGCCGCGCGCAAGCTCGGCTTCTCGGCCAGCCACACCATGCGGATCGCCCAGGGCCTCTACGAGGACGGCGCCATTACGTACATGCGTACCGACGGCGTCCAGATGGACCCCGGCGCCATCCAGGAGGCCCGCAAGGCCGTGGCGACGCGCTATGACGGCAGCTATGTGCCCGACAAGCCGCGCGTCTACACCACCAAGGCCAAGAACGCCCAGGAAGCGCACGAGGCGATCCGCCCGACCGATTTCAGCAAGGATCGCGCGGGTTCGGGCGACCATGGCAAGCTCTACGAACTGATCTGGAAGCGCGCGCTGGCCAGCCAGATGGCCTCGGCCCGGATGGAGCGCACCACGATCGACCTGGAGGACGCGACCGGCCAGCATGGGCTGCGCGCCACCGGCCAGGTGGTGCTCTTCCCCGGCTATCTCGCGCTCTACGAGGAAGGCCGCGACGATTCGGAGGATGAGGATTCGCGCCGCCTGCCGCGGATGAGCGAAGGCGCGACGCCGGCCAAGAAGGCCGTCAATGCCGAGCAGCATTTCACCCAGCCGCCGCCCCGGTTCTCGGAGGCCTCGCTGGTCAAGCGGCTGGAGGAACTGGGGATCGGCCGCCCGTCGACCTATGCCTCGATCATCCAGGTGCTGAAGGACCGCGCCTATGTCCGCGTCGAGAAGAACCGCTTCTTCGCCGAGGAGAGCGGCCGGCTGCTGACTGCCTTCCTGGAGCGCTTCTTCCAGAAATACGTCAACTACGACTTCACCGCCGAGCTGGAGGAGGAGCTGGACGACGTGTCGGGCGGCCGCGCCCAGTGGCAGGCGGTGCTCGAGGCATTCTGGAAGGACTTCAAGCCCCGCACGGCCGATGTGATGGAGCAGAAACCGTCGGACATCACCGCGGCGCTCGACGAGTTCCTGGCGCCCTATCTGTTCCCGGAAAAGGCGGACGGCAGCGATCCGCGGCTGTGCCCGAACTGCGGCAATGGCCGGCTGGCGCTGCGCGGCGGCAAGTTCGGCGCGTTCATCGCCTGCTCCAACTATCCCGAGTGCAAGTTCACCCGCCGCTTTGCCCAGCCCGGCGGCGAGGACGGTGCGGACAGCGGGCCGGAAGTGCTCGGCCAGGATCCGGACACCGGGCTCAACGTCGAGCGCAAGTCGGGCCGGTTCGGACCTTATATCCAGCTCGGCGAAGGCAAGGAAGCGGCCCGCGCCTCGATCCCCAAGGACGTCGAGCTCGATCTGGAAATGGCGCTCAAGCTGCTGAAGCTGCCGCGCGTGATCGGCAACCATCCGGAAACCGGCAACCCGATCACCGCCTCGATCGGCCGCTATGGCCCGTATCTGGCGCATGACGGGAAATACGCCCGGCTCGGCTCGACCATGGAAGTGTTCGAGACCGGCATGAACGCCGCGGTGGTCAAGCTGGCCGAGGCGGCGGCGAATTCGGGCCGGCCGGCCCGGGGCGCCGCGCGCGAGCCGCTCAAGCTGCTCGGCAAGCATCCGCGCACCGAGGCCGAGATCAAGCTGATGGACGGCCGCTACGGCGCCTATGTCACCGATGGCGAGACCAATGCCACGCTGCCCAAGTCGATCGACAAGGACCAGCTGACGCTCGAGGAAGCCGCCCAGCTGATCGACGCGCGCGCGGCGGCGGGCCCGGCCAAGGGCAAGGGCAAGAAGAAAGCCGCGCCGAAAAAGGCGCCCGCCAAGAAGGCGGCGCCCAAAAAGGCCGCGGCGAAGGCGGGATGAGTCCCGGCATCCGCGCGTTCGGGGAGGCGGACCTGTCCGCCTGCCTGGCGTTGTTCGATGCCAATTGCCCGCGCTTCTTCGCGCCGAACGAGCGCGCGGAATTCATCGCCTATCTGCGCGCCCATGCCGGCGCGTACCGGCTGTACGAGCGCGGCGGCCGGGTGATCGCCGCGTTCGGAGTCGCGCTGCGCGGCGACCGGGCGCGGCTGAACTGGATCATGGTGGATCCCGAGGCACAGGGATCGGGGGCCGGCGGCGCGATGATCGCCGCGACGATCGCATCGGCCAGGGCGGGCGGCGCCCGAGTGATCGACATTGCCGCCAGCCATCTCTCGGAGCCCTTCTTCGCGCGCCACGGCGCACGCGCGCGCGGCCGGATCGCCGATGGCTGGGGCCCCGGGATGCACCGGGTCGACATGGAACTCAGCCTCGATTGAGGCCGGGCCGGCGGCTCAGGCCGCCCGCACCTCGAAACCGCGGAGCCAGGCCCGCGCGGCCTTCTGCGCCTCGATGATCTCGCGCGCGGTCATGTCCTCGGCGATCTCGGCGCGGCATTCCTGCGCACGCGTGTCGCCGGTAACAGCGGCGATGTTGAACCATTTATGCGCCTCGATCAGATCGACGCCGATGCCGTCCGCGCCGCTCGAATAGACCATTCCCAGATCGTAGCACGCATTGGCATCGCCGCGGGCCGCGTCGCGCAGCCGGCTCTCGATAAGGAAACGCGCACTCTTCAGGCTGCTGCCCATGTCGCTTACCCCTTTCCACCCTTTCGTGGTGGATGGGGTTTGGCACTCGAATCCAAAACAAATGGTTAACGGCGTTAACCGTAATTGTTCAGGGTATCGCGATGTTGTCGATCAGCCGGGTGGCGCCGATCCGGGCGGCGGCGAGCAGGCGCAGCGGCCGATCGGCGGAATAGGCGGCGACGGGCGCCAGCGTGCCGGCATCGGCGAGCGCGACATAGTCGATCTCGAAGCCCGCCGCGGCCAGCGTCTCGCGCGCCTGGGCGAGCGCCGCCTCGACGTCGCCGCCCTCCGCGATCGCCTTGCCCGCCGCGCCGAGCGCGCGAGGCAGCGCCACGGCCTTGGCGCGCTCCTCGGGCATCAGATAGGCGTTGCGCGACGACAGGGCCAGGCCGTCATCGTCGCGCTGGGTGAGCACCGACTGGATCTCGACCGGCAGATTCAGGTCCAGGGTCATGCGGCGGATCACGGCGAGCTGCTGCCAGTCCTTCTCGCCGAAAAAGGCGATGTCGGGCTGGACCTGGTTGAACAGCTTGGCGACCACCGTCGCCACGCCGTCGAAATGGCCGGGCCGGTGCGCGCCCTCGAGCACTTCGCTCACGCCCGAGACCGAGACGTTGGTCGCGAAGCCTTCGGGATAGACCAGTTCCACCGCGGGCATCCACAGCAGATCCACGCCGGCGCCCGAGAGCATGCGCGAATCCGCGGCTTCCTTGCGGGGATATTTGGCGAGATCCTCGTTCGCGCCGAACTGCTTCGGGTTGACGAAGATCGAGACGACCACGCGGTTCGCGGCGCGCCGGGCCGCGTCGACCAGCGCCATGTGCCCGTCATGCAGCGCCCCCATGGTGGGCACGAGGGCGATGCGCTCGCCCGCCTGGCGCCAGGCGGCGATCGCCTCGCGAAGGGCTTCGAGCTGACGGACTGTTTGCACGCGTTAACACTTTCGATAAGACGGAGGCGCGGCCTTCTATGGGGGGCGGGCCGATCGATCAATAAAGGATGTTGGGACGTTGAGCGAAGGATCGAAGCGGCTGCACGTTCTCGTATTCGCGAACGAGAAGGGCGGCACCGGAAAATCCACCACCGCGGTCCACACCGCCATCGCGCTCGCGTCGAAGGGTGCGCGCGTCGCCTGCTTCGATCTCGATCACCGGCAGCGCACCATGGGCCGCTATCTGGACAATCGCGCCGCGACGACGAAGCGCATGGGCCGCGAGCTGCCGATGCCGGTCTATGACACGCATGACGGCGAGAGCATGGCCTATTTCTCCGAGGCGCTCGACCGGCTGGGCGCGGGGGCGGACTTCCTGGTGATCGACACGCCCGGCCGCGACGACAAGTTCGCGCGCATCGCCGTCACCAATGCCGACACGCTGGTCACCCCGATGAACGACAGCTTCGTCGATTTCGACCTGATCGGCCAGGTCGACCCCGATACGTTCAAGGTCGTCCGCCCCAGCTTCTATTCGGAGCTGATCTGGGAATCGCGCAAGCGCCGCGCCAAGGCGGACGGCGAGACGATCGACTGGGTGGTGCTGCGCAACCGCATGCAGCACATCGAGGCGCGCAACATGAAGCGCGTGTCGGAAGCGATCGACCAGCTCTCCAAGCGGGTCGGCTTCCGCGTCATCTCCGGGCTTTCCGAGCGCGTGATCTATCGCGAGCTGTTCCCGCAGGGGCTGACCATGCTCGACAGCCGCGAGTTCGGCGAGATGGGCCTGGCGCACGTCGCCGCGCGGCAGGAACTGCGCGAGATGATGGCCGGGCTGGCGCTTCCCGAAGTCACCATGCCGCTGTTCGCCTGATGGCGAAGCTGATCCTCGCGGCGCTGGTCCTCTACGCGCTGTACCTGCTCGTGCTGCGGCCGCGCTCCAAGGGCCCGCGCATGCCCGAGGAAGAGGCGCGCGCGATCCTGGGCGTAACGGCCGATGCCGATGACGAGGCGATTCGCTCGGCGCATCGCCGGCTCGTCTCGGCGGTGCATCCGGACAAGGGCGGATCGGCCGAGCTGACCCAGCGGATCAATTCGGCCCGCGACACGCTGCTGCGGCACGGCCGCTGATCCTGGGGTTGAGAACCCGAACGAATATTTGATTTTCTGCCGTCGCCCCGGCCTTGCGCCGGGATCCCGCTTCTTCTTCCATCCATGAGGCAGCGGGAAATCCGGCCCCTGGTGGCATAAACTTCGTAAACTTCCGCACCGCGCACCGCTTCGCTCCGAAGCCGGATTGAACTTTCCCCGATATTCGCGAATTAGGCCGGCAGAGATTCCCCCGGGAGGCATCATGACGCATCGCTTCGACCCCACTTCGCTGCGCGAGTACGACATTCGCGGGATCGTGGGGCAGACCCTCGGCACCGACGATGCGCGCGCGATCGGCCGCGGCTTCGCCACGCTGCTGCGCCGCGCCGGCGGCACGCGCGTGGCGGTGGGGCGCGACGGCCGCCTCTCCTCGCCCGCGCTCGAGGAAGCGCTGATCGACGGGCTCACCCAGTCGGGCTGCTCGGTGGTGCGCACCGGCATGGGCCCGACGCCGATGCTATATTATGCCGAGGCCACGCTGGAAGTGGATGGCGGCATCCAGATAACCGGCAGCCATAATCCCGGCCATTACAACGGCTTCAAGATGGTGTTTCAGCACACCAGCTTCTTCGGCGAGCGGATCCAGCTGCTCGGCCGGATGGCGGCGGAAGGCGATTGGGACGAAGGCGACGGCAGCGAGACGGTGACCGATGCCGATGTCGAGGATCTGTACGTCAGCCGGCTGATCGCGGGCTATGCCGGCGGCGCCTATCGCGTCGGATGGGATACGGGCAACGGCGCCGCCGGCCCGGTGATCGAGAAGCTGGTCAAGCTGCTGCCCGGTGAGCACCATACGCTGTTCACCGATGTGGACGGCAATTTCCCCAATCATCATCCCGACCCTACCGACGAGAAGAACCTCGCCGATCTGAAGCGGCTCGTCGCGGAGAAGCAGCTCGATTTCGGACTTGCCTTTGACGGCGACGGCGACCGGCTGGGCGCGATCGACGGGCAAGGCCGCGTGATCTGGGGCGATCAGCTTCTGTCCATATTGGCGGAACCCGTCCTGCGCGTGGAGCCGGGCGCCACGATCATCGCCGATGTGAAGGCATCGCGGATGCTGTTCGATCGAATCGCGGAGCTGGGCGGCAAGCCGCTGATGTGGAAGACCGGGCACAGCCTGGTGAAGACCAAGATGAAGGAAACCCATGCGCCGCTCGCCGGCGAGATGAGCGGCCATATCTTCTTCGCCCAGGACTATTACGGCTTCGACGATGCGCAATATGCCGCGATCCGGCTGATCCAGGCGATCCATGTGATCGGCAAGTCGCTGACCGAGCTGAAGGACGCGATGCCCCGGCTGGTCAACACGCCCGAGATGCGCTTCCAGGTGGACGAGAGCCGCAAGTTCGCGGTGGTCGACGAAGTGCTGGACCGTCTCGAGGCCGATGGCGCCGATGTCGACCGCACCGACGGCGCCCGGGTGAACACCCCCGATGGCTGGTGGCTGCTGCGCGCCTCGAACACGCAGGACGTGCTCGTCGCCCGCGCCGAGGCCCGGGACCAGGCCGGGCTCGACCGGCTGCTCGCCCAGATCGACGACCAGCTGGCGAAGAGCGGGCTCGTGCGCGGAGACACGGTGGGGCATTGATGGCAGCCGGATCGGTTCCCGAATTCCTCGACGCGCTCGATCCCGCGCATCGCGCCGCCGTCGAGGCGCTGCGCGCGCTGGTCGCCGAGGCGGCGCCCGGGCTGGTCGAGGAATTGAAGTGGAACGCCCCGAGCTTCCGCGACGCCCAGGATCACAAGGTGACGCTCGGCATCGATCGCAAGGGCGGCATCCGGATCGTGCTGCATCGCGGGGCAACGGCGAAGGCGATGGCGGGCTTCCGGTTCGAGGATCCCGCCGGCCTCGCGCAATGGCCGGCGCCGGACCGCGGCGTGATCCAGCTCCGCGATGCGGAGGACGTCCTCGCGCATGCCGATGCGCTGCGCGACATCGTCCGCCGCTGGGTCGCCGCCACCGCCTGATCGGCCATCGGGGCGATTCGACTCGCAATTCCGCCGCTCAGCCCCCATTTGGGGGTCATGGCGTCATCCCATCCGCCCATCATCCGTGTCATCGATCTCGAAACCACCGGCGACAAGCCGCCGGCCCATGCCGTGTGCGAGATCGGCTGGCAGGACGTCGCAATGGGCAAGGACGGGCGCTGGGAGCTGCATGGCGAGGGCGGCAACCGGCTGGTCAATCCGGGCCGGCCGATCCCGCCGCTGACCATGGCGATCCACCATATCCGCGACGAGGACGTCGCCGACGCGCCCTGGTGGCACGACGTCGCCCGGCCGATCCTCGATCCCTGGCCGCGCCGCGTGGCGCTGGCCGCGCACCGGGCCAGCTTCGAGGAGCAATATTGCACCCCGGCCCTCACGCGCGGCGCCGACTGGATCTGCACCTGGAAATGCGCGCTGCGGCTATGGCCCGACAGCGGCGGCTTCTCGAACCAGTTCCTGCGCTATTGGCGCAATCCCGAGGGGCTGGTGCACGAGCGCGGCCTGCCCGCGCACCGCGCCTTTCCCGACGCCTATGTCACCGCCCATCATCTGCGCGACATGCTGAACGAAGTCGACGTCGCCCAGCTGGTCGAATGGTCCAAGTCGCCGGGGCTGCTGCCGCGCGTCCGCTTCGGGCCCGATCGCGGCAAGGAGTGGAGCGAGATCGACGACGATTCGCTCGCCACCTTCCTGAGCGATCGCGACGAGGACGTGCGCTTCACGGCGCAGACCGAATATGCGCGCCGTCGCGGCGGGGCACCGGCGGGACGCGACGCGCCGGCCCAGCGGCTGCTGTTCTGATCGCGCTTGCAATATAGGATTTCGTCGCGGCAACGCCAGGAGATCAGCGCTTGCCGGCGATCAGCCAGCGCACCCCTTCGAGGACGATGCCATAGACCAGGTGCGAAGCCACGCCATAGGCGTGCCGCGCAAGCGGCGTGTCGTCGGGTCCGGGCGCCAGGCCGGCGGCGGGCACGGCGGCTTCGTCGAGCAGCGCGCTGGTGGCGATGCCATAGGCACCGCCAAACCCGGCGCTCGCCTCGGGCTTATACTCGGTGATGACGCCATAGATGCCGCCGAGCACCGCGCCGGCGACATAATGGACCGCCAGCCCGGCCGGCTCGCGCCAGGGCTCGGGCGCCGGCGCGCCGGCCAGCGCCGCGCTCGCCTGGTCGGCGGCCTTCACCGTCGCCGGATCCTCGTCCCCGCCCTCCTCCGGCAGCAGCTTCTCCGCCTGGTGCTGAAAGGCGGCCATCGCCGCGGATGCGACGAGCCCGGCGGCGACACCGGCGAGAAGGCCGAGAAGGGGACGGGGCTTTGCCATCGGGAACTCCGGAACAGGGATCGGCTCGACAGCCCATCCCTGCCCGGCTCACGGCGTCACATCAATATCGGGGCAATCAATATTGAACGCGCTCGGCCTTGAGATTGTGCTTGGCGAGATAGGCCTGGACGCTGTCGGCGCCAGCCAGGTGCCCCGCGCCGACCGCGACGAACACGGTGCCCGGCTTGGCCATGCGGGCGTCGATCCAGTCCGCCCAGCGGGCGTTGCGATCGGCGAGCAGCACCTTGGCCAGTTCGGGCGTCTTGCGCATCTCCTCGTTCAGCGTCGCGCCGAGCGCATCGGGATCACCCGCACCCCACTGGTCGACCATCTTGTCGAGCTGCGGGCCGATCTTGTCGAACTCCTTGACCGTGTTGGCCAGGAACTTGACCTGCAGGTTCTCCGGCAGTGTGTCGAAGAAGCCGATCTGCTGCTCGAAGGTCTCGAGCCCTTCGAGCCGCTTGCTGGCGGCCTTGGCGGCGGCGGTGACGGTCACCTCCACGCCACTGGCCGGGTCATAGCCCAGCTTGCCCAGCGGCAGCATGTTGAGCATCATTGCCGCATACCATGGCTCGAAGCGATCCAGCGCCGTGGCCGGCATGCCGAGGCTGGCCAGCGCGCCCGCGAGCGCCGGCCGGGCATCCTCGGGTAGCTTGGCGGTGAGCGCGGGATCGCTCTCCGGCGCGACCGCGGCTTTCATGATCACTCCCTTGATCACCTCGGGCTCGGGCTCGATCATCTCGAGCACCACCGTGTCGCTCTTGTCGAACGCGGCCTTCACTGCCTTGTCGAACCAGCTGAGGCCGGGCTTAAGCACATGGACGGTGCCGAACAGATAGATAGTGGTGTCGGCATCCTTGACCACCCAGAGCGCCGGATCGGCTTCCTTGGCGGCCGGCGCCGCGGCCGCCTTTGGTGCGGCCTGGGCATAGGCAACGGCCGGCAGCGTGGCGAGAGCGGTGAAGCCCGCCAGGACGGTGAGCAACTTCTTCTTCAGCATCGCGGGATCACTCCAGTTGGGCGGCCTTCAGGGCCGAAGTTTCTTCCAGAAATAGGCGGCGCTCATGACAATCACGGTCGCCACGAACAGAATTTCGTGATCGGGCTCGCGAACCAGGCCGCCCTTCCACAAGAAAAACCAGGCAGGATAGAAGATCGCGTAGAAATTGATCGCGATCGTGCCCGCAATCAGATTGTCCCGTCGCTCCACCTCGTCGATATCGCGATAGAAATACCAGGTGCCGCCGCCCAGGACGGCGACGAAGATCACCGTGATCGCGACCGCCCAGATCGCGGGCAGGCTGCCCGACGGGCTCTTCTCGATCGCAACGAGGGTGCCGCCGATCACGGCGCCGAGCAGCATGAAACCCGACATCATCAGCCAGAAACGATTGCGGCGCGCCACCTCGGCACGTTCGCCGGGGCCCGTCTGCTCAGTCATCCCCGCCTCCCGAATCGCCATCGAAAAATATCTCCTCGATGGGCATGGCGAACAGGCGCGCGATCTTGAACGCGAGCGGCAGCGACGGATCGTGCTTGCCCGTCTCGATCGCGTTCACCGCCTGGCGCGACACGCCGAGCCGACCGCCAAGCTCCGCCTGGCTCCAGTCGCGTTCGGCGCGCAGCACTTTCAGCCGGTTTCGCATCCGTTGTTCGGCATGTCACCATGACCTGACATCTTGTCAGGTATACCTTACATATCGAGTCGCGGGGAATTGTCAACAAGACCTGACATTATGTCAGGATCGGCTAGCTCGCGATTTCCTTGATCGGGATCGACGCATCGGCGATCGCCGCCGGATCCGCGGCGAGCCCTTCCACCACCAGCCTGCGGCCCTGGACATAGTCCTTGACCGCGTTGACGCAGTCGAGCGCGATCACCCGGCCCTGGCGATAATAGACCAGCGAGAAGCTGCGCGCGGCGGGATCGCCGCGAACCACCGCGGCATCATGCCCGGCCGAGATGCCGACGGTCTGGAGCTTGAGGTCATACTGGTTGGACCAGAACCAGGGCACCGCGTCATAGCTCGCCTCGATGCCGCAGATCGTCTTCGCGGCGACGGTCGCCTGGTCGTTGGCGTTCTGGACCGATTCGAGGCGGACCGTCGTGTCGGCAGCATAGCGGTTGACGTGCAGCGCGCAGTCGCCGACCGCAAAGACGTCCGCCAGGCTGGTGCGGGACTGCGCGTCGACGAGCACGCCGTTGCCGCCGACCGCCCCCGCCGCAAGCAGCGGCTCGACGGCAGGCAGGATGCCGATGCCGACGATGGCCATGTCGGCGGGGATCACTTCGCCGCCCGCCAGGCGCACGCCGGTGACGCGGTCCTCGCCCTCGATCGCCGCGACCTGCGCGCCGAGCCGGATCTCGACGCCATGGGCGCGATGCTCGGCCTCGAAGAAGCGCGACAGCGGTTCGCCGGCGACGCGGGCGAGGACGCGGTCCAGCGCCTCGATCACGGTCACCTGCTTGCCGAGCTTGGCGAGGACCGCCGCCGCCTCCAGCCCGATATAGCCGCCGCCGACCACCGCGACGCGGGAGACGCCGTCCAGCTCGGCCATCATCCGGTCGACATCGGCGCGGGTGCGCACGGTATGGATGCCGGCAAGGTCATGGCCGTCACAGGCCAGGCGGCGCGGCTTGCCGCCGGTCGCCCAGATCAGCTGGCCATATCCGATCGCCTCGCCATCGGCGGTGACGGCATGCGCGACGGGATCGACCGCGGTGACGGTGCGCCCCGGGAGCAGCGTCACCTGGCGCTCCTCCCAAAAAGCCGCGTTGCGGATCAGCAGCCGCTCAAAGGCTTTCTCGCCCGAGAGATATTCCTTGGAGAGCGGCGGGCGCTCGTACGGCAGCTCCGGCTCGTCGCCGAGCAGCGCGATGCTGCCTTCGAACTTGTTCTGGCGGAGCGCGATCGCGGCCTGTGCGCCGCCATGGCCGGCACCGATGATGAGGACGTCGTGTCTCATGCGTTCAGCCGCTCCGCATGCCAGGCGACATGGGCGCCGAGGAAGGTCGAGACGAAATAATAGCTATGGTCATAGCCGGGCTGGAGCCGCTGGGTGAGCGCGATGCCCGCCTTGGCGCAGGCGGCCTCCAGCAGCTCGGGCTTGAGCTGGGTGTCGAGGAAGGGATCGTCGGCGCCGGTGTCGACCAGCAGCTCGGGCAGGCGGGCGCCGTCCTCGATCAGCGCGACGGCGTCATGGGCGCGCCATGCCGCCCGATCGGCGCCGAGATATCCGCCCAGCGCCTTCTCGCCCCAGGGCACCCGGCTGGGCGCGGCGATCGGCGAAAAGGCGGAGACGGAGCGGAAGCGCCCCGGATTGCGCAGGCCGATGGTGAGCGCGCCATGCCCGCCCATCGAGTGGCCGGTAATGCCCTGGCGGCCCATGTCCGCCGGGAATTCCGCACCGACCAGCGCCGGCAGTTCCTGCTCGACATAGCTGCGCATCCGGAACTGCGCCGCCCAGGGCGCCTCGGTCGCGTCGAGATAGAAGCCGGCGCCTTGGCCGAAATCATAGGCCTCGTCATCGGGCACGCCCGGCCCGCGCGGCGAGGTGTCCGGCGCGACCAGGATCACGCCGTGCCGGGCGCATGCCGCCCGATATTCGCCCTTCTCGGTGACATTGGCATGGGTGCAGGTCAGCCCGGACAGGAACCACAGCACCGGCAGCTTCGCGCCGGGCCCATGCTCGGGCACGAAGACGGAGAAGGTCATGTCGGTACCGGTGGCAGCGGAGGCGTGGCGATAGACGCCCTGCATGCCGCCCTGGGACTTGTTGGAGGAAAGCTGTTCCATGGACGGCCCTTCAGCGGAAGACGATGGTGCGATTGCCGTTGCGGAAAACGCGACGCGCGCCGATCCACTGCACCGCGCGTGCGAGCACCTGCGCCTCGATGTCGCGGCCGATGCGGATCATGTCGTCGACCGAGGCGCGATGGTCGACTCGCTCGACCGCCTGTTCGATGATCGGCCCCTCGTCGAGTTCGCTGGTGACGAAATGCGCGGTGGCGCCGATCAGCTTCACGCCGCGCGCATGCGCCCGGTGATAGGGCCTGGCGCCCTTGAACCCCGGCAGGAAGCTGTGATGAATGTTGACGCACTGCCCCGCCAGCCGCTCGGCGAGCGCCGGCGACAGGACCTGCATGTAGCGCGCGAGGATCAGATAGTCCGCCCGGGCGCGATCGAACTCGGCGAGCAGCGCAGCTTCCTGCCGGGCCTTGTCCTCGGGCAACAGGAGGAACGGCAGGCCATGCCATTCGGTGAGGTCGCGCAGCGTGTCATGGTTCGAGACCACGCCCGCGATCTCGACGCCCAGGCCGCCGGTCTTCCAGCGATGGAGCAGGTCGTTGAGGCAGTGCGAGCCCCGCGATACCGCGATCAGGATGCGGGGAAGCCGGTCGCTCTCCGCCATCGCCCAGTCGAAGCCGAAGCGCTCGGCCACCGGCGCGAAATCCGCGCGCAGCGCCGCGGTCTCGAAGGGCGCGCCCACCGCCTTGAACTCGACCCGCATGAAGAAGCGGCCCGAATCGAGATCGGCATATTGCTGGCTGTCGAGGATGAACCCGTCACGCGCGGCGAGGAACCCGCTCACCGCGGCGACGATGCCCGGCCGGTCCTCGCAGTCGAGGGTCAGGATCCAGGCCGGCGCGGTCATGCGCGGCGGGCCGGCTGCCACGACATCACAGCGCCTCCACCTGCGTGGCCGTGGCCGCGTCGCCGGTATTGGGCGTGCCCATGGGCTCGATCACGATGAGCTTCACTTCGCCCTGGCGCGCGACCGGCCGATGCTCGACGCCGCGCGGCACGACGAAGATCTCGCCCGGATGGAGCGTGACCGTGCGGTCGCGCAGCTCGATGTCGAGCACGCCCTCGAGCACCAGGAAGAAATCGTCGGTCTCGGGATGGCTGTGCCAGACGAACTCGCCCGCCACCTTCACGATGCGGATGTCGTTGTCATTGTAGCGCGCGACGATGCGCGGCGCCCAATGCTCGGAGAAGCCGGCGAACTTCTCCGCCAGGTTGACGACCTCGCTCATGCCGGCACGCGCCAGAGCCCGCACAGCTTGTTGCCGTCGGGATCGCGGAGATAGGCGAGGTGCATCTTGCCGAAGGGCAGCTCGCGCAGGCCGGGCGGATCTTCGATCGACTTGCCGCCCGCCGCGACGCCGGCATCGTGCCAGGCCACGACCTGCTCGGGGCTGTCCATCGCGAAGCCGATCGTGCCGCCATTGGCATGGCAGGCGGGATCGCCGTCGAGCGGCATGGAGACCATGAATATCCCGCCCTTGTGCAGATAGATCAGCCGGCCCTTGTCGTCGGCCATCGCCGGCTTGCCGCCGACCGCGCCGAACAACGCGTCGTAAAAGGCTCGCGAGCGGGCGAGATCGTTGCTGCCGAGCATGACGTGACTGAACATGGCGCTCTCCTCAATAGACGACGACGCTGCGGATGCTCTCGCCCGCATGCATCAGATCGAAGCCCTTGTTGATCTCCTCCAGCGTGAGGACATGGGTGATCATCGGGTCGATCGCGATCTTGCCGTTCATGTACCAGTCGACGATCTTCGGCACGTCGGTCCGGCCCTTGGCGCCGCCGAACGCGGTGCCCTTCCAGACGCGGCCGGTGACCAGCTGAAAGGGGCGCGTCGCGATCTCCCTGCCCGCCTCGGCCACGCCGATGATGATCGATTCGCCCCAGCCGCGATGGCAGCATTCGAGCGCGGTGCGCATCACTTCGGTATTGCCGGTGGCATCGAAGCTGTAGTCGGCGCCGCCGTCGGTGAGCGCGAGCACTTCGGCGATCACCGCCTCGCGCGACTTGCCCTTGCCATCGATGAAATGGGTCATGCCGAACTTGCGACCCCAAGCCTCGCGGTCCGGATTGATGTCGACGCCGACGATCACGTCCGCGCCGACCATCCGGGCGCCCTGGATCACGTTGAGGCCGATCCCGCCCAGGCCGAACACCACGACCTTCTCGCCGACCTGGACCTTGGCGGTGTTGACCACGGCGCCGACGCCGGTGGTGACGCCGCAGCCGATATAGCAGCTGGTCTGGAACGGCGCGTCCTCGCGGATCTTCGCCACCGCGATCTCGGGCAGCACGGTGAAGTTCGAGAAGGTCGAGCAGCCCATGTAATGATGGATCGGCTGGCCGCGATAGCTGAAGCGCGTGGTGCCGTCGGGCATCAGGCCCTTGCCCTGGGTGGCGCGGATCGCGGTGCACAAATTGGTCTTGCCCGACAGGCACGATTTACACTGGCGGCATTCGGGCGTGTAGAGCGGGATCACATGGTCGCCCGGCTTCACGCTGGCGACCCCCGCGCCCACCTCGCGGATGATGCCCGCGCCCTCGTGGCCGAGCACGCTCGGGAAGATGCCCTCCGAATCGAGTCCGTCGAGCGTATAGGCGTCGGTGTGGCAGATGCCCGTCGCCATGATCTCGACCAGCACTTCGCCGGCCTTGGGTCCTTCGAGGTCGAGCTCGACGATCTCGAGCGGTTTCTTCGCTTCGAAGGCGACGGCGGCACGGGTCTTCATGGGTCTTGCTCCTTGCTCGGCGGCGTGATCGGGGAAACGCCGCCTTGTTGCAAGGCATCAGCGCATGGCGCGGTCCTGCGGGCGATAGAGGGTCAGGAAGATGCCGCCCCACCAGAGGATGCCGGCAAAGGCGGCGAATTCCAGGAACGGCCGCACGAAGCCCGAGAGGAAGACCAGGCAGGCGAAGAGCAGGCCGGCAAGCTGCACCCAGCCCGGCAGGCTGCCCGCCATCCGCGCCTCGCGCACCGTCAGCGTCGCCCAGAGCGCGACGCCGGCATGGCCGAGCATGGTGAGCGCGGCGACGAGATCGGCGCGCGGCGAGATACGCCCCTGCCCGATCAGCGCGGTCGCCTCGATCCTGAAATGGGCGGCAATGGCGAGGCAGAGGATGCCGGCGCCGCCGGCAAGCAGCGCCACGTCCCGCCCCGGCGCGCGCGGACCGATCGGCGCCGCGAGGGTGAGCATCGCGAGCAGCAGCGCGCTCGCAAGCACGGAGCGGACGATCTCGCTGGCGAGCAGCAACCCCCAATAGGGCTGGGCCATGTCGAGCTTGTTCCGGGCGATCGCAGTGAACGGGTCCGCCGCCCCCGCCAGGTCGTGCGACACGTCGCCCAGCACGATCGCCGCGACCGCGAGCAGCAGGCAGAACAGCGCCGCCACCGTGCCGAAGGGCCGTCCGCTGTTGCCGGCAAAGGGGCGCTGCATGGCATTTCTCCCGTGTGTATTATTATCATAATACACTTGCTTGCCTGCCGGGGCAAGCCCTGCCCATGGGGCTCCGGGGCTGCCGCCGAAACGGGGGCGATCCGCGGCGCGGCGTCGCGTGGATCATGATATGTCCGGCCGACATAAGGCAACCGGAGGGATAGCGACAATGGAAGCGACTGCGAACACCGCCGCGGGCAATGTCTATGTGTTCAACATGACCAGCCAGAACCTGAACCTGAGCGCCAACGGCCTGCCCACCGCCGGCGGGACGATAGCGGGCTGGAGCCAGTCGGGCGGAAGCCAATATCAGCCGGCCAGCCAGGCGGTGCCGCGCCGGCTCAACGCCAGCGATGGCCCGGGCTGCTTCTTCAACGGCACCAACAACCTCGCGCTCACGTGGCTCGACGGCCTGTTCGTGGCGGCCGTCCGGATCGACAGCGGCATGCTGCCGCTCAACCTGGACCTGCTCCTGCTGGTCACGCGGAACAAATGGCACCTCGTAAATCAATATGCCGTCGAGGTGGCCGAAGGGGACGTCATGCCCATGATCGGGCTGCGGGAGGCCCTGGCGGCGGCCGAGGCGGAGTAGCGCAGGGGTGGAGTAGCGCCGGGGCGGATCGACGTTCGGGCAATCCTCCCCCCGCACAATGTCTCCCTGCTTGGCCGATCGCGTCCGCTGCGCCTATGGGCGCGGGGATGGTCCATTTCGATGCACAGCGCCGCGACCTTGCCGAGCTTGCCGAACGTGCGCGCGCCCGGCGGCTGACGGTACCGGCGGGGCGAGATTTCGCCTCCAACGATTATCTGGCGCTGGCCGGCGATCCCGCGCTGGCGGCGGCGGTGCGCGGCGCGATCGATGCGGGCGTGCCGATCGGATCGGGCGGCTCGCGGCTGCTGCGCGGCAACCATTCCGAGCATGAGCGGCTGGAAGCGGAGGCGGCCCGCTTCTTCGGGGCCGAACAGGCGCTCTATTTCTCGACCGGCTATGCCGCGAACGCGGCCCTGCTCGCCACCCTGCCCCAGCGCGGCGACTTGATCGTCCATGATGCGCTGATCCATGCCAGCGCGCATGAAGGCATGCGGCTGAGCCGGGCCGAGGCGCGCAGCGCGGCGCATAACGATGTGGACGGCTTTGCCGATGCGATCGCGGCGTGGCGGGCGCAAGGCGGCACCGGGCGCGTCTGGATCGCGGTGGAGAGCCTCTATTCGATGGATGGCGACCAGGCGCCGCTCGCCGCGCTCACCGCGCTCGCGGACCGGCATGAGGCAATCCTGATCGTCGACGAGGCGCATGCCACCGGCGTGTTCGGGCCCGAGGGGCGCGGCCTGGCGGCAGGGCTGGCCGGCCGCGCGAACCTGATCACGCTGCATACCTGCGGCAAGGCGCTGGGCTGCGAAGGCGCGCTGTTGTGCGGACCGCGGGTGGTGCGCGACTTCCTGATCAATCGCGGCCGCGCCTTCATCTTCTCGACCGCGCCTTCGCCGCTGATGGCGGCGGCGGTGCGGGCCGCGCTCGGGCTGATCGCCGAGCCGGCGCGGCGTGGGCGGCTGCAGGCACTGGTCGCACGCGCGGAAGAGCTGCTGGCTCCGGCCGGGGTGCGGCCGACGGGCTCGCAGATCCTGCCACTGGTGATCGGCGACGATGCGCGGACCATGGAGATGGCCGCGGCGCTGCAGGCACAGGGCTTCGACGTGCGCGGCATCCGCCCACCGACCGTGCCGGCCGGCACGTCGCGGCTGCGCATCTCGCTGACCCTCAATGCCGGCGAGGACGATGTCGCTGCCCTCGCCGATGCGCTGCGGGGCGTGGCATGAGGATCGTCGTCACCGGCACCGACACCGATATCGGCAAGACCGTGTTCGCCGCCGGCCTGGCCGGGGCGCTGGGCGCGACCTATTGGAAGCCGGTGCAGAGCGGGCTCGAGGGCGCCAGCGATACCGAACGGGTCGCGGCCCTGTCTGGCGCGACGGCGCTGGCCGAGGCCTATCGTCTGAACACCCCCTGCTCGCCGCACCTGGCCGCCGAGATCGACGGCGTGACGATCGACCCGGCGCGGCTCGATCCGCCCGCGATCGACCCGCTGGTGATCGAGGGCGCGGGCGGCGTGCTGGTGCCGGTGACGCGCGAGCTGCTCTATGCCGATCTGTTCGCGCGCTGGCGATTGCCGGTGGTCCTCGTCGCCCGGACCGCGCTCGGCACGATCAACCACAGCCTGCTCTCGATCGAGGCGCTCCGCGCGCGCGGCGTGCCGATCCTGGGCGTGGCGTTCGTCGGCACGGCGAACGAGGATAGCGAGGCGACCATCGCCGCGATCGGCGGGGTCCGCCGGCTCGGGCGGCTGCCGGTCCTCGACACGCTCGACCGCCCCACCCTCGCCGCCGCCTTCGCCCAGGCCTTTACCCGCACGGACTTCACCGCATGACTTCCCCCGTCTGGCACCCTTTCACCCAGCATGGGCTCGGCGAGCCGATCCCCGAAGTGGCGCGCACCGAAGGCGCCGCGCTGCACACGCGGGACGGGCGGCGCTTCGTCGATGCGATCTCCTCCTGGTGGGTGACGACGCATGGGCACTGCCATCCGCGGATCATGGCCGCCATCGCCGAGCAGGCGGGGTGCATGGACCAGATCATCTTCGCCGGCTGGACCCATGAACCGGCCGAGACGCTCGCCCGCGAGCTGGTGCGGATCCTGCCCGCCCCGCTTGCCCATGTCTTCTATTCGGACAGCGGCTCGACCAGCGTCGAAGTGGCGCTGAAGATGGCCTTGGGCTTCTGGGACAATCGCGGCGAGCCCCGCCACCGCATCGTCGTGATGGAGCATGGCTATCATGGCGACACGATCGGCGGCATGTCGGTGGGCGCGCGCGGCGTGTTCAACCGGCCCTATCAGCCCCTGCTGTTCGACGTGGCGACCATCCCCTTTCCCGAACCCGGGCGGAGCCAGGCGACGCTCGACGCGCTGGAGGCGCAGTGCCGCGGCAAGCCCGCCGCGCTACTGGTCGAGCCGCTGGTGCTCGGCGCGGGCGGCATGAAATTCTATCCCGCCAGCCTGCTCGCCGAGATGCGCCGGATCTGCGCGGCGCATGGCGTGCTGTTCATCGCCGACGAAGTGATGACCGGCTGGGGGCGCACCGGCACGCTGCTGGCCTGCGAGCAGGCGGGCGTGGTGCCCGATATCCTCTGCCTGTCCAAGGGGCTGACCGGCGGGGCCATCCCGCTGGCGGTGACGCTGGCGACCGCCCCGATCTTCGCGGCGCATTGTTCGGGCGACCGGGCGCGGATGTTCTTCCACTCGTCGAGCTACACCGCCAATCCGATCGCCTGCGCGGCAGCCAACGCCAATCTGGCGATCTGGCGCGACGAGCCGGTGCGCGAGCGCATCGCCGATCTGGGCGACCGCCAGCAGGACCATCTCGACGCGCTCGCCCGGCATCCGCTGGTCCGCAATCCGCGCCGGCTGGGCACGATCGTGGCGGCCGAGATCGGGGCGGGCGAATCGGCCTATCTGAATGCCGTGGGCCCGCGCCTGCGCGATTTCGCGCTGGAGCGCGGCGTGCTGATCCGGCCGCTGGGCAACACCGTCTATGTGATGCCGCCCTATTGCATCGACGACGCCGATCTCGCCGCGGTCTATGGCGCGGTGACGGATTTCCTGGAGCGGGAACCCCGGATGGGGGATTTGTTCGCCTGCTAGGGGCGAGTGGTGCTGCCGGTGAGGATTGAACTCACGACCTCAGCCTTACCAAGGATGCGCTCTACCACTGAGCTACGGCAGCACTCGCTCGAACGGTCCGGCAGTGCCGGGTCCCAAGCGGGAGGCGCCTATGTGCTTGGGCGGGACCGATTGTCAACCCGCCCATCGACGGTTTATCGCAGGAAGATGAGCGAAGCGGAGAAGAAGGCCCGTCTGGCCGAGGCGCTGCGGGCCAATCTGAGGAAACGCAAGACGCAGGCACGCGCCCAGGCCGCGGCCGGCGACGCGCCCGATTCCCAGGGCCCGGATTCCCAGGCCCACGATTCTCAGAGCGACGCCACCCAGAGCGATACGCGATCGGCGGCGTCATAGGCATTGCGCGCGATCGCGTGCGGCCCGAGCAGATACATCGCCATCGTGACCGCGCCCGCCAGGAACCACATCACCCGATAGGTGCGCACTTCGCTTCTAACCATGCCAACTCGTCCCCGCCCAGCTGCGGACCCAGAATCCGCAGCACCTCGGCATGATAGGCATTGAGCCAGGCAAGTTCCTGCACGGTTAGCAAAGATGGTTTAACCAGCGTTCGCTCAATCGGCGCGAAGGTCAGCGTCTCGAAGCCGAGCATCTGTTGTTCCGCACCCGAAATCAACTGCTTGACCACCAGCACCAGGTTCTCGATCCGGATGCCGAATTCCTGCGCCTTATAGTAACCGGGCTCGTTCGACAGGAACATGCCCTCGCGCAGCGGCTCCAGGCTCTGGCCGCCCGGATAGAAGGGCTGGGCGATGCGCTGCGGCCCCTCGTGCACCGAAAGATAGGAGCCCACGCCGTGCCCGGTGCCATGGCCGTAGTCCAGGCCGACTTCCCACAAGGGGCGCCGCGCGAAGCTGTCGAGCTGGGCGCCGGTGGTGCCGTCGGGGAAGATCGCGGTGGCGATGGCGATATGCCCCTTGAGGACGCGGGTGAAGCGATCCTTCATCTCGTCGCTCGCCTCGCCCACCGGCATCACGCGGGTCACGTCGGTGGTGCCGTCGGCGTACTGGCCGCCCGAATCGACGAGATAGAGCTGGCCGGCCTCGATCGGCAGGCTCGATTCGTCCGTCACCTTGTAGTGCGGGATCGCACCGTTCGGGCCGGTGGCGGAAATCGTGTCGAAGCTCAGATCCTTGAGCACACCGGTCGCCTCGCGGAATTCGCGCAGCTTGTCGGCGGCCGACATCTCGGTGAGCCCGCCCCGCGGCGCGGTTTCCTCGAACCATTTCAGGAAGCGGGAGAGCGCGGCGCCGTCCCGGGCCTGGGCGGCCTTCTGCCCGGCAATCTCGGCGGGGTTCTTGATCGCCTTGGCCAGGATCACCGGATCGCGTAGCGCCAGCACCTTGGCGCCGCCGGCGTCGAGCGCATCGAACACGGCGGCGACGGCGCTGCCCGGATCGGCGGCGACACGCTTGCCGGCAAAGTTTTTGAGCGCAGGAGCGAAAGCAGCGCGATCATGGATACGGATCGCGTTGCCGAGATGCTGGCGAACCGCGTCGCTCACCTTCTCGGGCGCGACGAACAGGTCGGCGGTGCCGTCGGCGTTGACGATCGCATAGGCGAGGGCGACCGGCGTGTGGCTGACATCGGTGCCGCGGATGTTGAACGCCCAGGCGATCGAATCGAGCGCGGAAAGCACCACGGCATCGGCCTTGCGCTCGGCCAGCCAGTCGGCGATCTCGGCGCGCTTGGCGGGCGAGGACTTGCCGGCGGCCGCGTCGGACTGGATCGCCAGCGTCGCGTCGCTCGGCGCCGGCTTGTCGGGCCACACCGCGTCGATCGGGTTGGTGTCGACCGCGACCAGCTCCGCCCCCTTCTCGGCAAGCGCCTTGCGCGCTTCCTCCACCCAGCCGCGGGTGTGCAGCCAGGGATCATAGCCGATGCGGCCGCCGTCCGGCGCATGCGCGCCGAGCCAGGCCGAGACGCTGGTGGCAGGCACGCCGACATATTCCCAGTCCCGCGCCGAGACCTGCTGGCGGACCTGGAGCGTGTAGCGCCCGTCGGTGAAGATCGCCGCCTCCTGGGGCAGCACGACCGCGGTGCCGGCCGAGCCCTGGAAGCCGGTGAGCCAGGCAAGGCGCTGGGCATAGGCGCCGACATATTCGGACATATGCTCGTCGGTGAGCGGCACCACGAAACCGTCGAGACGGTCGCGCTTCAGCTGCTCGCGCAGGGCCTGGAGGCGGTCGGCATAGCTGGACATCGGATCATCCTTCGAACTTGACATTGGCCGCCAGGCTGCACGTCCTTCACCCCTTCGGGAACGATAGGACGCGCAGAGCCCGCGACTCCCCATGGCGCGGTGTTGGCCGATGGAATCCCATTTTGGAAGCCGCACCGCGCTTTGCTAGGCAGAAGCGGTGGATAGACGGCTGAAACGGGGGCTCGGGCGGTTGGCGCTGATGGTCGGGGGGCCATTGCTGGCGCTGTGGAGCATCTCGCTCTGGCTGCATCACGAAGCGGCGCAGCATCTGCACAAGACCATCGGCCCGTACACATCTGCCCGCCATATCGATCACCTGGCCGACCAGATCGTCGCCAGGCAGATGAATGGCTGGGTGGGTGGCAGCGGCGTGCCGGTCATGGTCTGCCTGCTGGGGCTGTTATGCATCGCCATCCATTTCAGCTTCGCGGTGCCGCTGGCGCCCGTGAAGGCATTGCGCACGCGCCGGCTGGTGCTGCGCCGCGTCCGTCCCGAGGATGTGGCTGCATTCCATGCGATCCTCACCGATCCGCCGACCCTGCGGTACTGGGGCCAGGCACCGCACCGGTCGATCGAGGAGACGGCACGCTGGCTCGCGGATGCGGAAGCGGACCCGGCGAAACGCGACGAGTTCGTCATCGAGCGCGACGGCAACGTGATCGGGATGATCGGCGCGCGGCAATGGCCCTGGGTCACCTATATCCTCCTCGATGCCGAATGCGGCAAAGGCTATGGCGGCGAGGCGCTGGCGGCATTCGTCGCCCATGCCTTTGCGAGCGGCATGCCCGCCCTGTTCGTCGCCACCGACACGCGCAACGCGGCGAGCCTGGCGATGGTGCGCAGATGCGGCTTCGGCGAGATTGGGCGCGGTCCGCTCACGCATGAGACGGGCGAGACGATCGAGGCGGTGTGGCTGCGGCTCGACAAGCCGGGATATCGCTGGCCAAGCTTGCGCCGGACCGCGGCGCCAGACAGGGTTGCGGCATGAACTTCCCCCTGCCCCGCGCCGACCTGGCCACGCCCGCGCTGCTGCTCGACGTCGCAGCGATGGACCGCAACATCGCGGCGATGGCCGCCTTCGCCCGCGCAAGGGGCCTGGCGCTGCGGCCCCACGCCAAGACGCACAAGAGCGGCGAAATCGCCCGGCGGCAGATCGCGGCGGGCGCGGTGGGCATCTGCTGCGCCAAGCTGGGCGAGGCGGAGGCACTCGCGGCGGACGGGGTGGGCGACATCCACCTGACCTCGCCGGTGGTGACCCGGGGCGGCATTGCCCGGCTGGCGGCGCTGGCGGCGAAAATCCGGCTCTCGGTGGTGGCGGACCATCCGGAAGCGGCGCGCGCGCTGGCGGGCTGCGGCGCGACGCTCTTCATCGACGTCGATCCCGGCAAGCACCGCACCGGCGTGACGTCGCCCGAAGCCGCGGTGGCGCTCGCCCAGGCCATCGCCGCGGCGGGGCTGACGCTCGGCGGGGTGCAATATTATTGCGGCTCGGAACAGCATATCGCCAGCTATGCCGACCGGCATGCGGCGATCGTGGCGAAGACCGACTATCTGCGCACCGTGCTGGCGGCGCTGGCGGCGGCGGGATTCGCGATCCCGGTAGTGACCGGCGCCGGCACCGGCACCTTCGCGATCGACGCGGAGCTGGGCGTGCTCACCGAGCTGCAGGTGGGGAGCTACCTCTTCCTCGATCGCGAGTATCGCGACTGCGAACTGGCCGGCCCGCGCTTCGAGCAGGCACTGTGGGTGGATGCCACCGTGGTCAGCGCGAACACGCCCGGCATGGTGACGATCGATGCGGGATTGAAGTCTT
The DNA here is from genome assembly GCF_029870595.1 of Sphingomonas sp. CBMAI 2297. Classification (GTDB taxonomy): domain Bacteria; phylum Pseudomonadota; class Alphaproteobacteria; order Sphingomonadales; family Sphingomonadaceae; genus Sphingomonas. The sequence goes on along the minus strand of NZ_JAPDIR010000007.1, from coordinate 69,876 downwards.
TCGCCACCGATGCCGGGGTGCCCGTGCCCGCGTCAGGCACCGCGCGCTACGCCTTCATGGGCGACGAGCAGGGTGCGCTGATCGGCGAGGATCTGCCGGGCCTGGCGGAGCGCGTCACGCTGGTGCCCCCGCACTGCGACCCGACGGTGAATCTGTACGATCTCTATCATCTGGTGGAGGGCGGCACGGTGACCGGCGCCTGGCCGGTGACCGCGCGCGGCCGCTCCACCTAGCAGCCGGCCTCTATCGGCGGACATAATAGCAGCGTTTCTTGGCGGTGATGCTGCGATCGACCGCCCGGCCGCCGAGCGCGCCGCCGACACCGCCCACCGCGGCACCGAGCAGGCCATGGCCGATGATCGCCGGCCCGGCGAGCACGCCCACCGCGGCGCCGCCGACCAGGCCCGCCGTGCCGGACGAGCGGCGGCACTTCTTGTAGTAGGTGCGCGACTTGGACGATTTGCCCTTGTAGTGCGACTGGGCCTGGGCAGGCGCGGTCGGAATGACCGCAACCGGCATGGCCAGTGCGAGAGCGGCGGTGGCCGCGATGAGCTTGCGCATGATTTCCATTCCTTCCTCGAAACCAATGTGCAGACAACTTGCCGGACAGCCGGCGGTTGCATGAACCGAAAACAACATTGCATTCATCGGGATCGTTCGCGGCATCCGGCGCATTGTCCGCGGCATGACAGGCGCCGGCATCCCGACCCCGCGCGAGCGGCTGGGTAGCGCGCTGGGCGCGCTGGCGCTGGTGGTGCTGCTCGTCTGGCTGCTGATGCGCGGGCTGGGAGTCAGCCTGCATCTCGTCCCCACACCCGCGATGCGGCTGGTGGGCTTCGTGCTGCCGCCGCCACCGCCGCCGGAGCCGCAAGCCACGCCGAAGCCGAAGCCCCGCGCCCCCCGGGAATCGGGCAAGGCGGCGCCGCCCAACCTGGTTTCCCGCGCCACCGAAGTGGCCGCGCCGGTGAAGACGCCCCTGCCCCAGCCGCTTCCCGCGGCGACGCTTCCGATGCAGGGCAATGACGCGCATTCGGGTAGCGCGCCCGTGGCCGGACCGGGCACGGGTGCCGGCGGATCCGGCATCGGCACGGGATCGGGCGGCAGCGGCGACGGGTCGGGCGGCGGGGGCGGCACGGTGCTGCGGCTGCTCGAAGGCCATATCAGCGGGCGCGACTATCCGAAGGCAGCGGCCGAGGCCGGCGCTAGCGGCACGGTGGGGCTGCGCTTCACGGTGGGCGTGAACGGGCGCGTGACCGACTGCCAGGTGACGCGATCGAGCGGCAATGCCGATCTCGACGAGACGACCTGCCGGCTGATCCGGAAACGTTTCCGCTATGCGCCGAGCCGCGATGCGAACGGCAGGCCCTATGCCGACGTGGTGACGGGAGAACAGCTATGGGAGCTGTATGACCGGCCGGATCGCGCGCCCACACCCTGAACGCGCCCGGCCAGGACGAATCCGGGTCGATCCCGGCCCGGCCCCGCGCTACCCTCCCGCCAAAATCGAACAGAGAGGACCGCCCGGATGAAGAAGCACGCGCTCGCCCTGCTAGCCTCGTTCACGATGATGACAACGTTGCCATCCTCCGCGCAGGGCTTTCTGCGCGCCGATGGCCCCCGCATCGTCGACGAGAGCGGCCGGGAAGTGCTGCTGCGGGGCATGGGGCTGGGCGGCTGGATGCTGCAGGAAGGCTATATGCTGCAGCTCGGCCAGCTGGGATCGGGCCAGCAACACCGCATCCGCGCGGCGATCGCCGACCTGATCGGCGAGGAGAAGACCGCGGAATTCTATCGGGCCTGGCTCGACAACCACACCCGCAAGGCGGACATCGACATGATGGCGCGCTGGGGAATGAACTCCGTCCGCCTGCCGATGCACTATAATCTGCTCACCCTGCCGGCGGAGAAGGAGCCGGTGCCGGGCCAGGACAGCTGGCTGGAGGACGGCTTCCGCCGCATCGACACGCTGCTCGGCTGGACCAAGGCGAATGGCATGTACCTGATCCTCGACCTGCACGCCGCGCCGGGCGGCCAGGGCAACGACCTGCCCATCGCCGACCGCGATCCCGCCAGGCCCGCGCTGTGGCAGAGCGCGGAGAATCGCCGCAAGACGATCGCGCTGTGGCGCAAGCTGGCCGCGCGCTATGCCAATGAGCCCGGGATCGGCGCGTACGACCTGCTCAACGAACCGAACTGGGACTTCTCCGCCCCGGGCGGCGACCATGGCTGCAAGGAGACCGGCAACGCCCCGCTCAAGCAGCTCTACACCGATATCGCGGCCGCGATCCGCCAAGTCGACAAGCGCCACATGCTCGTCATCGAGGGCAATTGCTGGGGCAACAACTATGCCGGCCTGCTGCCCTTCGCCGACGCGAACACCGCGCTCAGCTTCCACAAATATTGGAACTTCAACGACGAAGCGTCGATCGCGCCGTTCCTCGAACTGCGCAAGACCTACGCCATGCCCCTCTGGCTGGGGGAATCGGGGGAGAATTCCAATGTCTGGTTCCGCGACGCGATCTCCCTGGTCGAGCGGCACGGCATCGGCTGGGCCTTCTGGCCGCTGAAGAAGATCGGTTTCAACAATCCGCACGAGATCGCCCCCAATCCCGGCTGGGACAGGCTGGTCGCCTATTGGACCGGCAAGGGTCCGCGCCCGAGCGGCGAGGAAGCCTATGCCACGCTGATGCAGCTCGCCCGCCACGACATCCGGCACGAGAACAACCTGTTCCACCAGGACGTGGTCGACGCGATGCTGCGCCAGCCGCACGATCCAAGCCCACGCCCTTCCGCGCCGCTCCTGGTCACGGCGGAAGGCGGCGCGATCGACGCGGTGGATTACGACATCGGCCCGGCCGGCGTCGCGTACAGCGACACCGACGACGCCAACTACCATGTCGCCACCGGCAAGGCGCGGACCGCCTGGAACAACGGCCGTACCTGGCGCAACGACGGCGTCGACATCGCCCGCGCGGAGGGCGAATATCTGTACGTCAGCGATTTCGTGCCAGGGGAATGGCTGCGCTATTCGCTCTCGGCCGAGAGCGGCGGCTATGCCGTCGACGTGGAAGTGCGGTCCGGCAAGGGGGGCACGCTCGCGCTGACGCTGAACGGCGGCACGCCGCTGGCGCTCGACGTGCCCGCCGCGCCCGGCTGGCGGACGCTCCGCCTGCCCGGCCGGGTCACGCTGCTCGACGGCAACAACATGCTGGTGCTGGGCGCGAAAAGCTTCGACGGCGCGGTGCGCAGGATGACATTCACGCCGGCGCGATGAGGCCCTCGGCCCGGATCGCCGCGAGCAGGGCGTCGGTCATCGTCTTCGGATCCGCCCGGCCGTTCTGATTGGTGAGAAGGATGGTCGTGAGCGGTTCGGACAGATCGCGGCGATACCGGCAGGAAAAGCCCGCCGTGCCGCCGCCATGCGACACGATCGTCCTGCCGCCCGCCGTCTCGACCTGCCAGCCATATCCCCATCCCGCGGGCCGGCCATCGGCGAGCGGCGCGGGCTGCCACATCGCCCGGCGCGCCGCCGATCCGAGGATCCGGCCATGGTCGAGCGCGATCGACCAGCGCGCCATGTCGGCGGCGGTCGAGAGCAGCCCGCCCGCCGCCCAGGTCGAACCGGGGGCGCTGGCGGGCGGGTTGTCGTCGAAACGGTCATCGTTCCAGAAATGCCCGGACGCCATCCGGGCGCCGGGCTTCAGCCGGTTGCGCGGCCCCGTCGAGCGCATGCCCGCCGGACGGAAGAAGCGGCGTTCGAGCAGGTCCCAATAGTCCGTACCGGTCACGGCTTCCGCCGCCATGCCGGGGCGCCGTCCAGCGCCAGCGCGGCGATCGGATCGCGCGGGATGCCCGTCGCCCGGACGGCCGCCGGCGTCATGGCGGAGATGGCGGGGATGGCGATCAATCCGCCGAGAAAGCGCCGCCGCGCGCGGCAGACGCGCATCGCAGCCGCCGCGGATGCACCCAATGCCATCACAAGTGCTTCCCGGGATGGGCGGGCGCTCGAACCGCCCCGTAAAATGAAAGAGGCCGCCGGGGCGTCTCCCGACGACCCGGCGACCTCCGACATGGTCAGCGGCCGGAAGCTCCAGCCCGGGAGACCATGCGGACCGCTTTGCTTCGGACTGGCGCCGTTGATTGGAGGAGGATACCTCCCGTGCGCCTTACGATCGGAGGGCTTCCGACCGCGTCCGTCTGCTCAGCGGTGCGTCTCCCGAACGAACTGAACCGACCCCATTGCTGAACCATGAGACATCGGATCACCTCCTTTCGCTAGTTGAAGAAGCACGCACCCTCAAAGGGCACGCCAACTATTTGAATCACCGCGAGTCGCAGAACAAGTCTTGTATAAAATCTTTTTCTGAGCGATTCTGGAATTCTGGGCCGGAAAGCCGGCCGCATGCCGTTGGAATCGGCCTTCTCCCATCTATCCGCGGCAATCCTCGGTGACGCGCAGCACCTCGGCATAGGCTGGCACCACCAGCGTGGGCAGGCCATTGCCCTGGACAAGGAACCGCCCGCGGCTGAAGCCCATCGCGTCGAGCAGCGAATCCGACGGGGCGAGATCGGCGGCGAGCCGCGGTGCCGCGCCGGGGAGCGGCTGGACCGGGAGCTGGCGGAGCGTGCTGGTGGTCCGCACGGTGACGCTCGCCACGCCCTCGCCCCTGCGCGAAAGCACTACCCGGCCGCGACCGGCGTCGCAGCGCAGGATCAGCTCGGCCTCGCCGCCGGCCACGCCGAAGAACGCGACCGAGCCGCGACCGTCCTGGCGATAGACCCAGTCGCCGGGCGTGAGCGGCCAGTCGCGCCAGTCCGGGCCCTGCGGCACGGGCGCGGGCGCCGGGGCCGGCGCGGGAGCGGGCACGGGAACCGGCCTGGGGGCGGGCGCGGGGGGCGGCACCACGCGCGGCGTTTCCGAACAGCCCGCAATGGCGAGCGCGGAGGCGAAGACGAGCAGCTGGCGTCGCATGCGCGGCCTTATGCGGGAAGTGCCCGGGCGGCTCAACCGCTACGGCGACGAAACGGCCTGCCGCTTCGTTCTATCGCGGCATCGCGCCTCAGACCCGCCGCATTCCCCGGGCGAGCCAGGGCAGCCGCGCCGCCTCACGCTCGCTTTCGGGCAGGATCGACCAGTCGGCCGCAAACTCGGTGGCTTCGTCGAACGTGGCGCCGGCGCAATTGCCCACCAGGCTCGCGTCCTGATCGGCGAGCTTCGCGCCTTCCAGCCGCGCCCCTCTCAGGCTCGCGCCCGCGAGTTCGGCAGCCAGGAAATCGGCGCCGCGCAGGTCCGCGTTCGAGAAGGAGGCGCCGCGCAGATCGGCATCGGCCAGCGTCGCGAAGCGCAGCGAGGCGCTGGTGAACCGCGCGCCGGCCGCGCTGGCGCCCTGCAGCAACGCCCGGTCGAGACCGGCGCCGACAAAGGAGGCATATTCGAGATAGGCGTAGAAGAAGACGGCCTGTTCGAGATGCGCGCCTCGCAGATAGGCGCCCTCCAGATAGGCGCCGGACAGCTCGGCGCGCTCGAGATGCACATAGCGCAGCCGCGCCAGCCGGAAGCGGCAATCGATGAAGCTCGCCCCGGAAAGCACGGTCTTGCGCCCCAGCTGGATGCGATCGAAGGCCGATCCCGCGAGCGGCAGGCTGCCTCGAAGCACCGCCTCCCATTCCTCGCTCAGGATGGTCTGCTCCGCCGCGGCGATGGCGCAGGGGCGAAGCTTGCGCCGGGCGCCGGCGATCTCGCGCTTCATCTCGACCACGGCGCGGGTCGCGTCGCGCCCCTCGAGCCGGCGGAAGCGCTCGCGCCAATCCTGCAGCCAATTCCCCACGATGCTGCTGCCGGTCGCCTCGGCGCTCGCGACCAGCCGCGCGCGCAGCAGCTCGAAGGCCGGGCGCTGGAAGCTCTTGCCATATTCGCCGCGCAGGAACGCACGCATCTGGTGCAGGGCGGCGATCTGCAGCGTCTCGCGCGCGGCGGCGGGGAATTTCTCGTCGATGGCGCCGGCGGCGCGCATCTGGATTTCCTGGAATTCCTTGAGGTTCACGTCCTTGCGCTGGTTGTCGAGCGTCGCGTTGACGTTGAGGTCCCGAAACAGCCAGAGCAGAAAGGCGGAAGGCACGCCGATCAGCAGCAGCAATATCTGCGCCGCCTCGCGCCATTCGAGCCGCGGCGCCTCCGGATCGGTGAAGAGGCGATGGAAGGCGGCGGCGACGCCGCGCGCTTCCTGCGGAAACAGCAGCGAAAGCACGGCGGCGATGCCGAGCGGCACCAGGATGCCGACCAGCGCGAGCGCGACCGGCTTGGGCCAATGGCGCCGCAGCCCCATCCCCCGGGGCCGCCGCAGCCACAGGCGGAGCCGCAGCCAGGCGAGGCGGGTGCTGATCCGAAGCGCGAAGCGAACCTCGTGCCGCGGGCCGAACAGGTCGTCGAGCCACCAGCGCGAGACGCGCTTCCTCCATCCGGCCATCCGCTCCCCCTTCCGCGCGCTATCGCACGGCAGGATTATCGCAGCGGGCTCAGGAGTCTAGCGGCGGCCGCCGCCCCATTTCTTCTGGACCTTGCCGTAGCGCGTCTTGCGCGTGCCCGGCTTGCCCTCGTTGCTGCGCCCCATGACCGGCGCCTTGCGCTGGTCCTCGGGCAGGCCGAGCTCCTCGGCTTCCAGCGCGCGGATCTCGTCGCGCAGGCGGCCGGCTTCCTCGAACTCCAGATTGGCCGCCGCGTCGCGCATCTTCTTCTCGAGCTCCTCGATATAAGCGCGCAGATTGTGGCCGACCATGTGCGGGCGATCGGCATCGATCTCCACCGTCACCTGATCCTTCGAGGCGACATGGGCGATGATGTCGCCGATATTCTTCTTCACCGTCTCCGGCGTGATGCCGTGCTCGGCGTTATACTCCTGCTGCTTCTCGCGGCGGCGCCCGGTCTCGGCGAGCGCGCGCTCCATGCTGCCGGTCATGCGATCCGCATAGAGGATCACTCGCCCCTCGACGTTGCGCGCCGCGCGCCCGATCGTCTGGATCAGCGAGGTCTCGCTGCGCAGAAAGCCTTCCTTGTCGGCATCGAGGATCGCCACCAGCCCGCACTCCGGGATATCCAGGCCCTCGCGCAGCAGGTTGATGCCGACCAGCACGTCATAGACCCCCATCCGCAGGTCGCGGATCAGCTCGATGCGCTCCAGCGTCTCGGTATCCGAATGCATGTAGCGGACCTTCACGCCCGCCTCGTGCATATATTCGGTCAGGTCCTCGGCCATGCGCTTGGTGAGCGTGGTCACCAGCGTGCGATACCCCTTCGCCGTCGTCGCCTTGCACTCCTGGATCAGGTCCTGCACCTGCTCCTCGACCGGCTTGATCTCCACCGGCGGATCGATCAGCCCGGTCGGTCGGATCACCTGCTCGACGAACACGCCGCCCGCCTGCTCCATTTCCCATCCGCCCGGAGTGGCCGAGACATAGACGGTCTGGGGGCGCATCGCCTCCCATTCGTTGAAGCGCAGCGGCCGATTGTCGATCGCGCTCGGCAGGCGGAAGCCATATTCGGCCAGCGTCACCTTGCGGCGATGGTCGCCGCGCGACATGCCGTTGATCTGGCCGATCGTCTGGTGGCTCTCGTCGACGAAGAGCAGCGCGTTCTCGGGGAGATATTCGAACAGCGTGGGCGGCGGCTCGCCGGGCAGGCGCCCGGTGAGGAAGCGGCTGTAATTCTCGATGCCCGCGCAGCTGCCCGTCGCCGCGATCATCTCCAGGTCGAAATTCGTCCGCTGCTCCAGCCGCTGATGCTCGAGCAGCTTGCCTTCGCCCTCCAGTTCCTTGAGCCGCTCGGTCAGCTCGTGGCGGATGCCCTCCATCGCCTGCTTCATCGTCGGCCCGGGCGTGACATAGTGCGAGTTGGCGAAGACGCGGACATAGTCGAGGCTCGCCACCTTCGCGCCCGTCAGCGGATCGAACTCGGTGATCTCCTCGATATCGTCGCCGAAGAAGGAGATGCGCCAGGCGCTGTCCTCATAGTGCGAGGGGAAGATCTCCAGGCTGTCGCCGCGCACCCGGAAGGCACCCCGCGCGAACGCCGCGTCGTTGCGCTTGTACTGGAGCGCGACGAGCTTGCGGATGATCTCGCGCTGGTCGACCGTCTGGCCCTTCTTCAGGTCGAAGATCATCGCCGAATAGGTCTCGACCGAGCCGATGCCGTAAAGGCAGCTCACCGAGGCGACGATGATCACGTCGTCGCGCTCGAGCAGCGAACGCGTCGCCGAATGCCGCATCCGGTCGATCGCCTCGTTCACCGAGCTTTCCTTCTCGATGTACGTGTCCGACCGCGGCACATAGGCCTCGGGCTGGTAATAGTCGTAGTAGCTGACGAAATACTCGACGGCATTCTCGGGGAAGAAGCTCTTCATCTCGCCATAGAGCTGTGCGGCGAGGATCTTGTTCGGCGCGAGCACCAGCGCCGGGCGCTGCAGCGTCTCGATCACCTTGGCCATGGTATAGGTCTTGCCGGAACCGGTGACGCCGAGCAGCACCTGGTCGCGCTCGCCCGCCCGGGCCTGCTCGACCAGCTCGGGGATCGCGAAACGCTGGTCGCCCGAGGGCTCATACTCGCTGACGAGCTTGAACAACCTGCCGCCCTCGGACTTCTCCGGGCGCTGCGGGCGGTGGGGCACGAAGCTCTGCCCGGTCTCGGGCTCGGCCAGGCTGGTGCGAATCTGGATTGCCATCGGGCGGAATATGGGGTGTGGCTCGCCCATACGCCAACCCCGGGGGACATCATGCGCCTGACGATTTTCGCCGCCGGAGCCCTGCTCCCGCTCGCCGCCTGCAATCAGGGGCCCTCGACCGAGGAGAGCGCCCGCCGCACCGGCGATATCCGCCTGGAGAATGCCAGCGTCGAGGAAGTCGCCAAGCAGGCCGCCGCGGCGGAGACCAAAGCGCCCGGCAAGTCGGGCCAGTGGGAAACCAGCATGCAGCTCGTCGCGCTGGAGCCTGGCGCGATGCCCGAGGCGATTGCCGCCAAGATGAAGGAAGATGTGGGCAAGCCGCCCCGCACCGAGCGCGGCTGCCGCAAGGCCGACGAGCTCAAGCCGCTCGACATCTCCAGGCTCGGCGCGATGGCGCCCGGCTGCCGCTTCTCCAAATATCGCTTCGTGGGCGGCAAGCTGGATGCGGCGATGGAATGCGATACGCCCATGGGCAAGGCGCAGGCGAGCTTCAGCGGCACCCAGACGCCGACCGCGTTCGACCTGACGATGACCCAGCGCCAGACCCCGACGGGACAGACCAAGGCGACTTCCATGACCCTGCGGCTCACCGGCAAGCGCCTCGGCGAGTGCAAGGCCTGATCCGCGGGCGCGTCGCGCCGGGGGGATGCGTGCGACAACCCCCGGGCTATTCGCTGCGATAGGCGATGCGCCACATCAGGGCGCCGATCCCGGCGGCGAACAGCGCGAGGATCCCGCTTGACGCGACGGCGCTGATCCAGCGGAACAGCAGCGCGCGGCTGTCCATCGGCGGCATCTCGAACAGCCCGAAGCCATAGGTCTGGGCGCCGACGAAGATGGCGAGCGCCGTGACCGCGCCGACCAGGGCGGCATGGCGGGCGCGGCGCAGGCCGGCAACGTGCATCACCAGCCAGAGCGGGCCGCCCACCGCGGTGATCGCGATGCCGGCGATCAGGCTGCCGATCAGCCAGCCACCGACCAGGCTGAGCGGATCCCGCTTGCCGCCGAGCAGCAGCAGCCCGAGCACGATCAGGCCCGCGAACGCGCTCCCCACGCCGAGCGCGAGCCCGGCGCGGTCGATCGTCGTATCATAGCGTCGCACGGCGCCCGTCGCGCGGTTGTTCACTGGGGGACCCCTCCCGGATTCGCCGGAGGATAGACCTGGCCCCCCGGTCCCTTCAAGCACCTGAAATGCGCTCGCCCCACGGCTCGGCGCACGGAGCGGTGGACGTGGGGCAGTGGCGGCGCGGCTCAGTCGACGATGGTGAAGCCCGGAACCGCCCGCTTCTCGCCGCCGTCATGATACATGTCGATATGCACATCGACCGCGTCCCGGCCCGGGCATCGCACCTTGTAGAGGTCGACGATGAAGCCGAAGGGCCCCTCGCCGACATTGCCGGACCGGTCGAAGGCCGGCGCGGTGCCGTCGGCGCAGCGCAGCCGGGCGAGATAGGCGCGCTCGCCCTCGGGGCTGTTCTCCCGCACCGGGTTCTTCGCGCTGCCGAGCGGGAACTGCTCGGCCTTGGCGATCGCCTTTTCGAGCTTCTTGCCCTTCATTCCGCTGCCCAGCGACAGCATCATGTCGCGCGCCTCGTTGGACGTCTTGCCCTCCTGGCCCTGCAGCGGCGCGGCGGCGGCGAACCCGGCGATCACCGCCAGGGCAACGAACTTGCGCATCTTCCCTCTCCCCCTTTTGAGACGATGCGAGCCTAACCCGAGCGGCCGATGCGGGAAAGTCAGCGCAGCGCGTCGAAACGGCCGGCCTGGATGCAATGGCCGAGCGCGGCATAATCGGGCGGCGCGGGCGGCGTGCCGAGCGGCGGCACCGTGAAGCTCTCGCCGATCCGGTGCGCGGCGAAGCGGGCCGGATCCACGCCCGCGCAGCGCAGCATGCCGCGCAGCATGAACGGCGGCGTGGCATAGCCCTCGCGCGAGAGGCGGAAGGTGCCCCAATGCACCGCGAGCGCGCTCGGCCGGCCCAGCCCGTCCCACACGCGGATCGCGTCCCGCGGGCCGATATGCGTGCCGCTGGCCATCTGCCCCTCGTCGAAGCGGAAGGCGCCGATCGGAATCGCGGCGAAGCGGACCGGGCCGAGCGCCGCCGCTTCGGCCGGCCATTTGCCGTCGCCGAGACCGGTGTCGCCCGCGAAGAAGAAATTGCCGTGCGGCAAGTGCACCACGAAACTCGACCACAGCGCCCGGCTGCGATCGACGAACCAGCGGCTGCCCCAATGGTGGCTGCGCGTCACCGTCACCACCGGGCCGGATCGCCGCGCGGCCCCCTGGCCCCAGTCGAGCGCCGTCGCGTCCACGCCGGCCGCGGCCAGGATCGCGTCGTTCCCCAGCGAGGTCACGATCAGCGGCCGGTCGCGATCCCACAGCCGCTTGAGCGTCGCCAGGTCCATATGGTCGTAGTGATTGTGGCTGACGAGGACGATGTCGATCTTCGGCAGGTCCTCGAAGCGCACGCCCGGCGCGGCAACCCGGCGCGGCCCGATGCCGAACGGGCCGACGGTGTCGCTCCATACCGGATCGGTGAGGATGTTGATGCCGTCCGCCTGCACCAGCACCGTGGCATGGCCGATCCAGGTGACGCGCATCTCGCTCCCCTCCACGCGCGCCGGGGGCCTGGCCGGCGTCACCGCCACGCGCGCGGGCCAGGCAGGCCGGGTCGGGTCGCCGAAGATCTGCTGCCGGAACAGCCGGTTGCGGCGGGCGGCGGAGATGTCGAGCGCGTCGCCGTCGGGATTGAAGAAGCGCTGCCCGTCGAAATGGCCGGTCACCGGCCCCCGATAATAGATGCGGTCGAGAAAGAAGGGCGCGATCGTGGCGACAAGGCACAACGCGACCGCGATCCAGAGCAAGACGGCGAGGACGATCCGGACAAGGCGCATTGCCGACCATGTCGTTACGCATCCGCACGTCTTCAAGCTTGATCGCGATGCAGCGCCCAGCCTAACCCCGGCGACATGGATCCGCTGCCCCAGACCCCCCAGCACGCCGCGCTCGAGCTGGAGAAGCTCGCCGCCGAGATCGCGCACCACAACCGGCTCTATCATGCCGAGGACGCGCCCGAGATCAGCGACGCCGACTATGACGCGCTGATGCGGCGCAATGCCGCGATCGAGGCTGCCTTCCCCGATCTGGTCCGCGCCGATTCGCCCTCGCGCCTGGTCGGCGCCGCGCCGTCCGGCCGCCTCGCCAAGATCGCGCATGCGCGGCCGATGTTCAGCCTCGACAATGGCTTCGACGATGCGGACGTCGCCGATTTCCTCGGCCGGGTCCGCCGCTTCCTGGCGCTGGGCGATGCCGAGCCGGTCGCGCTCACCGCCGAGCCCAAGATCGACGGCCTCTCCTGCTCGCTGCGCTACGAGAAGGGCCGGCTCGTCCAGGCGCTCACCCGCGGCGACGGCCAGATCGGCGAGGACGTGACCGCCAATGCCCGGACGATCGGCGACGTGCCGCAGGAGATCGCCGGCGCACCCGAGATCTTCGAGGTGCGCGGCGAGGTGTATATGGCGAAAGAGGATTTCGCCGCGCTCAACGCCCGGCTGCTCGCCGAGGCAGCCGAGACCGGCAAGGAGGCGCGCCAGTTCGCCAATCCCCGCAACGCCGCCGCCGGATCGCTGCGCCAGAAGGATGCCGCGGTCACCGCGGCGCGCCCGCTGCGGTTCCTCGCCTGGGGCTGGGGCGAGACCGCATCGCTGCCGGGCGGCACCCAGGCGGAAGTGATCCGCGCGATCGCGGCGATGGGCTTTCCCGTCTCCGACCTGTTCGCCGGCCCGGTCGATCTCGAGGGCGCGCTGGCGCAGTACCGGAAGATCGAGGCGGTCCGCGCCGACCTGCCCTTCGATATCGACGGCGTCGTCTACAAGATCGACCGGCTGGACTGGCAGGCCCGGCTCGGCTTTGTGGGCCGCGCGCCGCGCTGGGGGCTCGCGCACAAATTCCCCGCCGAGCGCGCCCAGACCACGCTGCGCGACATCGATATCCAGGTCGGCCGCACCGGCAAGCTCACGCCGGTGGCGCGGCTGGAGCCAGTCACGGTGGGCGGCGTCGTCGTCACCAACGCCACGCTGCACAATGCCGACGAGATCGCGCGCCTGGGCGTGCGCCCCGGCGACCGGGTCGTGCTGCAGCGCGCCGGCGACGTGATCCCGCAGATCGTCGAGAATCTGACCCGCGGCGAGGATCGCGCGGCCTGGTCCTTCCCCACCCATTGCCCGATCTGCGATTCCGAAGCCGTGGCCGAGGAAGGCGAGGTCGACATCCGCTGCACCGGCGGGCTGATCTGCCCGGCCCAGCGGCTCGAGCGGCTCAAGCATTTCGTCAGCCGCGGCGCGCTCGACATCGAGGGGCTGGGCGAGAAGACGCTGATCGAGTTGCTCGACCTGGGCTGGATCGCCGAGCCGGCGGACATCTTCCGCCTCGCCCCTCATCGCGAGGAACTGCTCGGCCGCGAGGGCTGGCAGGAAAAGTCGGTCGACGCGCTGCTCGCCGCGATCGAAGCCAAGCGCGCGCCCGATGCGGCGCGGCTGCTCTTCGGCCTGGGCATCCGCCACATCGGGGCGATCACGGCACGAGACCTATTGAAACGCTATGCAACATTGCCCGCGCTCCAGGCGCTCGCCGACGAAGTCATCGCGCTGCGCGATGCAACGCCGCCACAGATCGGTGAGACCGAGACGAAACACCGCGCGCGGCTCGACAAGGCAGTCGCCGAGCATATCGGCGTGGAGAATGTCGGCGGCGCCGTCGGCCAGGCGCTGGCCGATTTCTTCCACGAGCCGCACAACCGCGCGGTGTGGGAAGATCTTTTGCGCGAAGTCGCGCCGCCGCCGTTCATCGTCGAGACCCGCGAATCGGAAGTATCTGGAAAAACGCTGGTTTTCACCGGCACGCTGGAGGCGCTGAGTCGCGACGAGGCCAAGGCCCAGGCCGAGTCGCTGGGGGCCCGAGTCGCGGGATCGGTGTCCGCCAAGACTGATCTGGTGATCGCGGGTCCCGGTGCCGGCTCGAAGCTGAAAAAGGCCGCGGATCTCGGAATCCGCGTGATTTCGGAGAGCGAATGGCTGCAGATCGTCGCCACGGTGGAGTGACTTTTTTGCAACGCAACAATCCTGAATCGCAGATTAACCGGCCCGTCCCACAGGACTCGGATTGACTGTCACAGGACCGACATAAATTAATCGCATGGGCGGCGACGACGGTGAACCGCACCGCGTTCAGTGCAGACGATAAGCACACACCGAAAGGGAAACACCTCTAATGCGCACCAAGCTTTTTGCGGGCGTGGCTTTTGCCGCGCTGATAGTCCCGGGGGCGGCGTTCGCGCAGTCCACCGGTACGCAGGACTTCGAGGGCGAGACCGAGATCGTCGTGACCGGCGGCCGTGCCGACAATGGCGTGAACGGCATCATCATTCCGGACACCTCGCGGGCCAAGGGCGTCCTCACGCAGGAATTCATCGAGCGCCAGGCGCCGGGCGCCAGCGTCAACGACCTGATCAACCAGCTCCCGGGCGTCAGCTTCCAGAACAACGATCCGTACGGCTCGTCGGGCGGCTCGATGAGCATCCGCGGCTTCGACTCGACGCGCATCAGCCAGACCTTCGACGGCGTGCCGCTGAACGATTCGGGCAACTACGCCATCTATTCGAACCAGCAGATCGATCCGGAGCTGATCGAGCAGGTCAACGTCAACCTCGGCTCGACCGACGTCGACTCGCCGACCGCCGGCGCGACCGGTTCGACCGTCAACTACCGCACCCGCGTTCCCAGCCGTGACTTCGGCGTGAAGCTGGTCGGCTCGGTGGGCCAGTACGGCTTCTTCCGCACCTTCGGCCTCGTCGACACCGGCGAGTTCACCTCGGCCGGCACGCGTGCGTGGTTCTCGGCGAGCCAGGCGCGCAACTATCAGCGCTGGAACCCGAACTCGAAGATCGACAAGCAGCAGTACAACGCCAAGATCTATCAGCCGCTGGGCGATAGCGGCGACTTCATCGCGATCGCCGGCCACTACAACCAGAATCGCAACAACTTCCAGGGCTCGGTGCCGCTGCGTTGGGATACCGTGCAGCGCGGGGTCGGCTGCGCCGTCACCACCACCCCGTGCCCGACGGGCCAGCAGGTCGTCACCACCACCGGCGTGCGCAATACCGGCGTGAACGCGACCGATCGCTACCCGATGAACAACGGCGAAGCGTTCTACACCATCCCGGCCTGCACCATCAACACGGTGGCTCGCCCGGGCGTGGCCGACACCGCCAACAGCTGCGGCTCGACCTTCGACGAGCGCTACAACCCGTCGAACACCGGCAACATCCGCGGCCAGTCGCGCTTCACCCTGTCCGACGGCCTCGTCCTCACGGTCGATCCGAGCTACCAGGTCGTGAAGGCGAACGGCGGCGGCACCGTGGTGGCGAACGAGTCGATGTTCGACCTCAACCCGGCGGGCACGCCGGCGCGCGCGAACTGCAACACCACGCCGAACAGCGGCACGGTGAACTGCCAGCCGGGCTATTGGGGCGGCACGCCCTATGTCGGCCGCGACCTGAACGGCGACGGCGACACGCTCGACACCATCCGCGTCCTGGCGCCCAGCCAGACCCAGACGCATCGCATCGGCGTCATCGCGTCGCTGCGCTACAATCTGTCGTCCGACCAGAGCGTCCGTATCGCCTACACCTATGACCGTGCGCGCCACCGTCAGACCGGCGAGCTCGGTTATCTGCAGCTCAACGGCAAGCCCTTCGACGTCTTCCCGGTCAACAACCCGATCCTGGATTCGAACGGCAAGGCCCTGCAGAAGCGTGACCGTCTGTCGTATGCGATCCTCCAGCAGGTCGCGTTCGAGTATCGCGGCGAATTCTTCGACAATGCCCTGAAGATCAACGCGGGCATCCGCGCGCCGTTCATGCGCCGCAACCTGACCAACTATTGCGCCACCTCGAGCGCTTCGGGCTTCATCGAGTGCGGCTCGCAGGTCGCCGGCTTCCTCGCCGGTACCCCGACCCAGACGGTGACCGCCAGCGCGGCGGCCGCTTCGGGCGCCACCTGCACCACCACGGCGCCGATCACCTGCACCTTCCCGACCCAGGGGCCGCAGCAGCGCATCCTGAACTACAAGCGCGTGCTGCCGAACATCGGCTACACCTGGGCGCTGACCCCGCATGTCGACGTGTTCGGCAACTACTCGAAGGGTCTGCAGGTTCCGGGTACGGACAATCTCTACAACTCCTTCTACTTCCCGAAGGGTTCGGAGCGCGCGACCCCGAAGCCTGAGACCACGGACAATTTCGACCTCGGCGTGCGCTATCGCTCGGCGACGCTGCAGGCGCAGCTCGGCGCGTGGTACACCAACTACAAGAACCGTCTCGCCTCGTCCTACGATCCCGAGCTGGAAAAGTCGGTCTACCGCAACCTCGGCACCGTGCGTAAGTACGGCTTCGACGGCTCGGTGACCTACCAGCCCGTCAAGGAGCTGAGCGTCTACGCCTTCGGTTCGTACCTCCATTCGGAGATCCTGAACAACGTCGAGGTGGCTCGCACCGCCGCCGGCGCGATCATCTACGCTCCGACCGCCGGCAAGCGCGAATCGAACGCTCCCGTCTACACCTTCGGTGGCGGCGCGACGGTCGACATCGAGCCGGTGTCGCTCGGCATCGACGTGAAGCGCACCGGTCCGCGCTATATCTACGACACCAACGAGCCGATCCGTCAGGCCCTCACCGTCAATGGTGCGGTCCAGACCTTCGACATCTTCCCGGCCAAGACCCCGGCCTACACGCTGGTTGACCTCAACGCGCGTGTCGACCTCACCTGGGCCGGCCTGAACAAGAAGACCTATTTCCAGGTCAACGTTCGCAACCTGTTCAACGAGTTCTGGGTTGGCTCCATCAACAGCGGCAACGGCGCGCTGAACCAGGGCCCGACCTACAACGCGACGACGGGCGCGATCACCAACTACGGCAACCCGCCGTTCACCCAGATCGGTTACCCGCGCACCGTGATGGGCACGCTGGTCGTCGGCTTCTAAGCCGAAACCCGCTTCCCGAACGGGAACACGAAGCCGCCGCTCCGGAAACGGGGCGGCGGTTTTCGTTTGGGCACCTCGCGGGCAGGGCGCGCGAGGACCGGAATGCCGGCTCCATCGCCCCCGCGCACGATTGCTTCGCTTGTCCCATGCTGCCGCGGATCCCTGCCTGCGCGGGGATGGCGGAAGTCGTTCAACGCCGTAGTTGGGTTCTCACCCTCGGCAGGCAGACGCCCGGGCTCGGCGCGGCATCAACGGGTCACGCCTCGGCCGCCCTAGCGTAGAGGCTGTTCAGCGGCCGGGCGAAGACGCGGCGGACCATCGGCTCGAAAAAGGCGAGCGGCGCACTGTCATAGGCGGGATCGAACGCGGCCTGGTCGTAGCGCGCGCAGAATTCCGCGCATGCCTCGAAATGCGCATGGCCGCGAAACCCCTCGCGCACGTCGCGGTCCAGCCCGAGATGGTGGAAGAAATAATAGCCCTGGAAGGCGCCGTGCTTGTCGGCGATCCAGTGGAGCTCCTCGCTGACGAAGGGGCGCAGGATCGCGGCGGCGATCTCGGGATGGTTGTAGCTCCCCAGCGTGTCGCCGATATCGTGGAGCAGCGCCATCACCACATAATCCTCGCCGCGGCCGTCGCGATGCGCGCGCGTCGCGGTCTGGAGCGAATGCTGCAGCCGGTCGATCGCGAAACCGCCGAAATCCCCGTCGAGCAGCTTCAGGTGCGTCAGGATCCGATCGGGCAATCCACCCGCAAAGCCGCGGAACGCCCCGCCGATGATCGCCCAGTCCTCGGCGGTGCCGTCGGTCATCGCATGGAATTTCGCGCGTTCGCCGCCCTGGTCCATCCTCGCTCTCCGCAATCGCCCCGGTCTCGCGCCGGCGCGTACAAGCCTACGCCTCTTTGCCCCCGCCTGTCAGCGGTGTTAGAGGCTGGGGCGTGGCTACCCTGGATCCTAGCTCCCCGTTCCTCGCGCAGCCGTTGAAGCAGCCGGCGCCCGCCGCGCTGTCGCGCCCGTTCTTCGAGGACAAGAACCGCGCCTTCTGGATGCTCCAGGCCGGTGGCTGGACCGGCTATCTGCTGCTGCGCACCGTGGTGTCGCTGTCCAACGGCTTCAGCGTCGAGGGCGTGATCGCGGTGATCATCGAATCGATCATCGGCTATTGCCTGACGCTGCTGCTCTCGACGCTCTACGGCTATTATCGGCGGCTGCCGCGCATTCCGGGCATCCTGCTGACGCTGGCGACGCTGGGCACCGCGACGGCGATCTACGCGGTGCTCGACGCCTTCATCTATTCCTTCATCAAGATGCCGACGCCGAACATCTCGTTCAATCTCGTCGTCGGCACCGTGTTCATCAACTTCACCGTGCTGGCCGGCTGGTCCGCGCTCTATTTCGCGATCAACTTCTATCTGATCGTCGAGCAGCAGATCGACCAGATGCAGGCGCTGGAGATGCAGGCGAGCCATGCCCAGCTGGCGATGCTGCGCTACCAGCTCAACCCGCATTTCCTGTTCAACACGCTCAACTCGATCTCCACGCTGGTGCTGCTGAAGCAGACCGAGCGGGCGAACATCATGCTCTCCCGCCTCTCTTCCTTCCTGCGCTACACGCTGGCGAACGAGCCGACCGCGCACGTCACCCTCGCCCAGGAGGCCGAGACGCTGAAGCTCTATCTCGAGATCGAGAAGATGCGCTTCGACGATCGCCTGCGCCCGCATTTCGACATAGACGAGCGCGTCGCCAAGGCGCGGCTGCCCTCGCTGCTGCTCCAGCCGCTCGTCGAGAATGCCATCAAATATGCGGTCACGCCCCAGGAAGAGGGCGCCGATATCACCGTCTCCGCTCGGCTCGCCGGAGAACGAGTGCAGATCGCCGTATCCGATACGGGTCCGGGATTGATCGAGGCCAAGCAGCGGCCGACCCTTTCAACCGGCGTGGGGCTCGCCAATATCAAGGAGCGGTTGGCCCAGGCTTTTGGGCCTGACCATCGATTTGAGACGCGTTCGGACCCAGGGAAGGGGTTCAGCGTTGAGATCGAGATACCGTTCCAGATCGAGGAACCTAATCGAGAGGCCGCATGACCATCCGTACTATTCTGGTCGACGACGAATCCCTGGCCATCCAGGGGCTCGAGCTGAGGCTTCAGGAACATGATGATGTCGAGATCATCGACAAATGCTCGAACGGCCGCGAGGCGATCCGTTCGATCAAGACCCACAAGCCCGACCTTGTCTTCCTCGACATCCAGATGCCCGGGTTCGACGGCTTCTCCGTCGTCCAGGGTCTGATGGAAGTCGAGCCGCCGCTGTTCGTCTTCGTGACCGCCTATAGCGACCACGCGATCCGCGCTTTCGAGGCGCAGGCGGTGGACTATCTCATGAAGCCGGTCGAGCCGGCCCGGCTGGCCGACACGCTCGACCGGGTGCGCCAGCGCCTCAGCGAGAAGCGCGGCGTCGAGGAGATAGAGAAGCTGAAGGAAGTGCTCGCCGAAGTGGCGCCCGAGGCAGTCGATGAGATCGCCGCCTCGGCCGTGGACGGCGAGATGGCGTCGAGCCGCTTCGAGAAGCTGATCAACATCAAGGATCGCGGCCAGATCTTCCGCGTCGACGTCGACACGATCGAGCGGATCGACGCGGCCGGCGATTACATGTGCATCTATACCGGCGACAACACGCTGATCCTGCGCGAGACGATGAAGGACCTCGAGAAGCGCCTCGATCCGCGCCGCTTCCAACGCGTCCACCGCTCGACCATCGTCAATCTCGACCTGGTCCGCCAGGTCAAGCCGCACACCAATGGCGAATGCTTCCTCGTGCTCGATTCGGGCGCGCAGGTGAAGGTGAGCCGCTCCTATCGCGACGTGGTGGCGCGGTTCGTCCACTAGGCCGGGGGCTCCGGACAAGCCCTCGAACCCATGCCCGTCATCCCCCCGAAAGCGGGGATGACGGCGGGGAGCAGCGGGACGGCGAATGGACACATCTGTCAGCATCATCACGGGGTTGCGCCACCGCCCCCTTGCGGCAGCGCCAATCCCCCTCTAGAACAATACATGAACAAGAGGGGTTCTCCATGTCCAAGTATCAGAGCTTTGCCGCGCTCCATGTGCCCGGCGATCCGGTGATCCTGTTCAACGTGTGGGACGCGGGCAGCGCGCGCGCGGCGGAGCGCGCCGGCGCGCGGGCGATTGCCACGGGCAGTGCCTCGGTCTCCACCGCGCACGGCTATGACGATGCGGAGGCGCTGCCGCTCGACCTGGCGCTGGCCAATGCGCGGCGCACGGTGGCGGCGGTGGCGCTGCCGGTGAGCGTGGATTTCGAGGGCGGCTATGCGGTCGATCCCGACGCGGTCGCCGCCAATGTCGAGAAGCTCGCCGCCACCGGCGCGATCGGCTGCAATTTCGAGGACCAGATCGTCGCCAGCCACGGCACGGCGGCGCGCATGCTGCACGGAGTCGAGGAGCAGGCGGCCCGCATCGCCGCCATCCGCTGGACGGTGGGCCCGGATTTCTTCCTCAACGCCCGGACCGACATCTTCCTGATCGCGCCGGGCGACACGCACGACGTCGCGATGGCCGATGCGGCGATCGCGCGCGGCAAGGCCTATGCCGATGCCGGCGCGAGCGGCTTCTTCGTTCCCGGCCTCGCCGATCTCGCGCTGCTCGAGCGGGTGGCGAAGGCAGTGCCGCTGCCGGTGAACTTCATGGCGTTTCCCGGCGCTCCGGATGCCAGGGCGGTGGCGGAGACCGGCATCGCGCGGATCAGCCACGGGCCCTTCCCGCACATGGCCGCGCTCAAGGCGTTCGAGGATGCGGCGCGGGCGGCGTTCGGGGGGTGAACCTGAAGCCCCCTCCCTGAAAGGGAGGGGGTTGGGGGTGGGTCGACGCCCGCTAAACGGCAGGGGACGAGGCAATGCAGCGCACGCCACCCGAACTGACGTCGAATGCACGGGCTTTACGCTTCAACGCGACCGACGCCGAACATCGCCTTTGGCAGCAGCTCCGCCAAATCCGTCCCCGCTTAACCCGGCAGCTGGTGGTGAGCCATTACATCCTCGATTTCGCCTGCAGGACGTGCAAGCTGGCAATCGAGCTCGACGGCGGGCAGCATGCCGGAAGCGGCCCAGATACGGTGCGCACGGCCTATCTGGAAGACCGGGGCTGGATCGTCCTGCGTTTCTGGAACCATGACGTGCTGGAGAATATCGAGGGGGTGGTGGAAACGATCCTCGCAACCGTCTCGCGAGCTTCCACCCACCCCAACCCCTCCCTTCCAGGGAGGGGCTAAAAGACTTCTATCGCCTGCCCCTCAGCCCTCGTCGGCGGCGTCTTCGGCGGGGCGTTCGAACCAGGCCTCGACCGGGCCGACCAGCTTGATCGTCAGCGGGTTGCCCTTGCGATCGACCTTGTTGCCGAGCGCAACGCGGACCCAGCCCTCGGAGATGCAATATTCCTCGACGTCGCGGCGCTCATTGCCCTTGAAGCGGATGCCGATGCCGCGCTCCAGCAGCTCGCGCTGGAAATAGGGGCTGCTCTGGTTGACCGACAGACGGTCCGGGGGCGTGTCACTCATGGGCAGCCCTTTGCCGCTATTGGCGCAGGCTTTCAAGATAACGGTGGATCGAGGAGACCACCACCGACCCCTCCCCCACGCCCGAGGCGACTCGCTTGACCGAGCCGGAGCGCACGTCGCCGACCGCGAAGATCCCCGGCCTGGACGAGCAGAAGAACGTCTCGCCGCTCCCCGTCCGCACGAAGCCGGCGGGATCCAGGTCGAGGCAGCCGTCCAGCCAGTCGGTCGAGGGCACCGCGCCGATCATCACGAACAGCGCCCCCATGGCGCGCCGGCTCGTCTCGCCGGTCCGGCGGTCGGTCCAGCTCAGGCCGGTCAGGTGCCGCTCGCCTTCCAGCTCGGTCACTTCGGTGAAGGGGTGCAGCGTGATCCGGTCCGAAGCCTCGATCCGCTCGATCAGATAGCGCGACATGGTGTCGGCCAGCCCCTTGCCGCGGACGAGAATATGGACATGGCCGGCGCTGCGGGCGAGGTAGATCGCCGCCTGCCCGGCCGAGTTGCCGCCGCCCACCACCACCACTTCCTGCCCGGCGCACAGCCCGGCCTCCATGTTGGTGGCGGCATAATAGATGCCGTTGCCCTCCAGCGCGGCATAGCCCGGCAGGTCGAGCTTGCGGTAGCGGGCCCCGGTGGCGACCACCACGGCACGCGAGCGGATCTCGGTCCCGTCGTCGAGCCGCACGGTGAACGGCGTGGCGGAACAGTCGAGCCCGACCGCATCGCGCGAGATCAGCAGCCGCGCGCCGAATTTCTGCGCCTGCACCTGCGCCCGCCCGGCCAGCGCCTGGCCCGAGATGCCGGTCGGGAAGCCGAGATAATTCTCGATCTTCGAGCTGGTCCCGGCCTGGCCGCCCGGCGCGATCGATTCGACGACGATCGTGTCGAGCCCTTCCGAGGCGGCATAGACGGCGGAGGCCAGCCCGGCCGGGCCGCCGCCGACCACGGCGACGTCATGGACATGGGCGGAATCGAGCTCGACGGTGAGGCCCAGCGCGTCGGCGACCTGGCCGTTGCTCGGCCGGCGCAACGTCTGGCCGCGAACGACCACCACGGGCAGGTCCTCCGGGGCGAGCTGGAAACAGGCGAGGAAGCCGCCGGCATCGGCATCGGTCTCGGTATCGATCTGGCGGTGGGGCAGGCCGTTGCGGCGCAGGAAGCTCTCGATCCGGGCAGTGGCCGCGCCGTGCGCGGGGCCGATCAGCGCGATACCTGCCTCGCCGTGCAGCATCATGCCCACCCGGCGCAGGATGAAGGCGCGCATCACCACTTCGCCGATATCCGGCTCGGCGGCGATCAGGCGGCGAAAGGCGAGCCGCTCGACCCGGGCGACGCGGGTGCCGGGCAGCGCCCGGGCGGAGACGAGGATCTTGCGATCGTTGAACAGATCGAGCTCGCCGGTGAACTGGCGGGGGCCATGGACGTGCACGACATGCTCGCGGCCCTTGGCATCGACGTCGAGCACTTCGACCGCGCCGGCCAGCACCAGGAAGAAATCGACGCTGCGCTGCCCCCGCTCGAACAGGAAGCCGCCCTCCGGCCATTCCTCGACGCTGCCAAAGGCGGCGGTGCGCCCGGCCATGTCGTCGTCGAGCTCGGGGAAAGTCTGGGCTTCCCGGCGATAGGGATCGGAAGGATCAGCGGCATGCTGCCGCGGCTGCGGGTGCGAATCGGTGCCCATGCCCGCAGCGTAACGGAGGGGCGGCGCCAGGCCACCCCCCCCCCGAAGCGTCAGCGGCAGTAGCGGACCCGCACCGGGCGATCGAGATAGGGATCCCACACCCGGCGGACCTCGCAATAGCCACGATAGGACCGGTAATAGTCGCGATAATAATAGCCGTCGGTCGGGTAATAGCCATGATCGCGATAATAGCGGCGATCATAGTCGTAGCGGCGATCATAATGGTCGTAGCGGCGGCCGTCGCTGGCGATCGCGGCGCCGATGGCGAGGCCGGCGATACCCGCGACGATCGCGGTGCCGGTGCCGTCATGGCCACGATAACGGCCACCATAGCGCTGCGCCTCGGCCGCCGGCGCGGCGGCGACCAGCACGGTCGCACCCAGGACGGTGCCGAGCACGGCCTTCTTCAAGAAATCGGTCATCACTTTCCTCCTCATTAGCGGGCGCCTGCCGGCCGTCCGAGGAGGGACGAGTCGCGGCGCTGAGGGTATCGGGATAACGCCCGGCGGCTGAACTGGTTCGGAATCGGTTGTTAAGCAGCCGTTTAGGCGGTTAAGGCCGCACCATGCGCTACTGGCTCCTCCGCTCCGAACCCGACGCCTATTCCTGGGACGACCTGGTCCGCGACGGGGCGACCGAATGGAACGGCGTGCGCAACTATACCGCGCGCAACTTCCTGAAGGACATGGCGCCGGGCGACCAGGCGCTGTTCTATCATTCGAACACCGAGAAAGCGGCGGTGGGGATCATGGAGATCACCCGCGCCTGGCAGCCGGACGGCGACGACGGCAAATGGGCCAGCGTCGCGGTGAAGCCGGTGCGCAAGCTCGCCAGGCCGGTCACGCTGGCGATGCTCAAGGCCGAGCCGCGACTCGCCGCGCTCGAAGTGCTCCGCCAGTCGCGCCTGTCGGTGACGCCGGTGCGCGACGACGAATGGGCGGTGATCCTCGAACTGGGCAGCTAGATTGAGGACTCATATTCCGCCTTCGCCAGCCCGGCCCTGAGCCGGCGTCCCGCCGTCTCGCCAGCGCAGGAAGAAGCGGGATTCCGGCGCAAGGCCGGGATGACGGCAGAAAACAGATGCTTGCCTGCGTTCTCAACCCAGGGGCCCGACTCAACCGGCAAAGCTCGCCATACCCGCCTGCACGGGGATGAGAGTTGCGGGCACATGAGGCCCCAACCGGGGCCCAGTCCCTCCGCAGCGCATTTCAAGGAGCGGCCGGGCAACGAACCGGCCGCATGAACCAAGCGGGCCCAATCCTACATTGCAAGGCCAATCGGCCGAGAGACGGACGCCGTCACGGCACCAGCAAGGGCCGCATCCTCGGCACCGCGACCGCCAGCTCGTCCGCCACCATCTTCGAGAAGAAATCGGCGCCCACCGGCCCGAGATGCGTATAGTCGAAGGCCAGCCTGGCATCGCCGAGCGGCTCGACCGCGGCATTGTTCTGCGGCGCCGAGGGCGCGGCGGCGGCGGTGGGGTTGGCGATCGTGGTGCCGGCGAGCGCCGCGGCGGCGACTTCGCGGGCCGGCGGCACCTGGGCGAAGCGATTGGCCAGCGACGGGCCCAACGCCTCGACGGCATCGGCGCTGCGCTTGTTGAGGTCGACCAGCGGCACCCGCAGCTCCGCCGCCACCCCGCGGATCGACTCGGCCCAGGGATCGAGGTCGCGATCGAGCCGGCCCGCCTTGAACTGGCGGCGGGTGAGCGGCGTGAGGAGGATCGGCTCCGCGCCCGCCGCCCGCGCTTCCCGCACATAGCGCCGGAGATTGGCGGGGAATTCGGTGGCAAGGTCGGTCGAGCGGCCCGGCTTGCCCGGCTGGTCGTTATGGCCGAACTGGATGAGCACCCAGGTCTTCACGAAGCCCGGCGTCTTCATCTCGGCCAGGGCAAGGTCCCAGCTCCCCTCGGCCCGGTAGCTATGGGTGCTGCGCCCGCCCCGGGCCAGGTTCACGCACGCCGCGAAGCTGGTGACGTGATAGGCGCAGAAGCTGCCGCCCCAGCCCGAAAGCACCTGGGTGGTCGAATCGCCGACCAGGATGATCTTCGAGGCCTTGATCGGCACCGCCGGCGGGCGGCCCGTGACGGCGGCCGGCGGCGGAGTCTGCGCCCGGGCCATACCGGCCGAAAGCGCCAGGCCCAGCCCGGCGAGCAGCATCACGCGCATCCCCATCCCTCCCGAATCCGTTTGCGCAAGGCTATATGACACCGGTGCCAATGACAATCAGGGCAGCGGCAGGCGGACCTCCAGGTCGCGCAGCCGGCGCGGTTCGGGCGGCGGAAGGTCGTCGAGCGGGATGGCGACGCGGCCGGCCTTGTCGGGCTTCTTCTTGAAGCTGCGCCCCACCGCGCCGACGGCGTCGCCGACCAGCTTGATCGGGTTGGTCGCCTCGCCCGGCTCCTCGCAGCAGCTATTGGGGTCCACCAGCTTGCCCACGCCGCGGATCAGGGCGGTGCCCATGCCGAGGATGTTGATGCCCGTCGTGCAGCCCTCGGACCGGGTGGCGCAGGGCGCGATCGAGGCGTTGAGCGCGCCGATGCCGGAGATATCCGGGTTGCTCGGCATCGGCCGGTCGGGCGGACCGCGCTCGCCGGGCAGCGGCAGGCGCGGCACCGAGTCGGCGCCCTGGCCGCAGACCACGATCTCGTCCGCCTTGCGCGGCGGGCCGCTCATGCAGGGATCGTTGAGGATCGACCAGCTCTGCTTGCCGTCCGCGGCCTGTTTCGGCTGGTTGACGGTGCCGGGCGGATCCTGCGGCACGGGCGACAGGAACAGCAGCGTTGCGGCGAGCATCATCTTTTTCCTCGAAGCCTTGGCGCTGCCATCGGGCCAGGCGCGCCGGGATCCACCATCTCGACGCCGCCTAACCGGAGGGACTGGCCGGGATACATGTTCTCGACGGCGATCGCGCCGGCGGCCCAGCGCCGCGCCTCGACGACGAGCGCCGGATCGTTGCCATGTATCACGATTGAAAGCGTGTAATCATCCGCACAGGCCTTGCCCCGGCCACAGGCGAAGTGGAGCACCGCGGCGGCGCGGATCACGCCCCCCGAGACGAACAGCGCGCCTTTCTCCCAGCAGCTGTGCGGGCGACAGGCGGCGAGGCGATATATGCCGTTCGCCAGCAGAACCGGGGGCTCGGGTGGGCCGCCGATCATCTCGACCAGCTGCGAGGCGCGGTTACCGTGATCGAGCCAGTCCGATCGGCCCTTGCCGGCGAATCGCCGGACAGCCGCCTCGAAGGCCGGCGTCGCGAACAGGCTGTTGGTGCTGATGCACACCGCCGGCTGCGCCAGCGTGCAGCCCAGTTGCAGTGGCGCCGACAATGCAAGGAAAGCCAGCAAGGCCGCCATGAAAAACTCCGCCCGATCACCAGGACCGGGCGGAGCTAAACACAGTTCGCTATCTGTAGGAAAGGCCTTAGGCGGCGTGCTTCGCCCGGCTGGCGCGCTTGCGCTCGTGCGGATCGAGGTGGCGCTTGCGCAGGCGGATCTTGGTCGGCGTGACCTCGACCATCTCGTCGTCGTCGATGTACGCGATCGCCTGCTCCAGCGTCATCTTCTTCGGCGGGGTCAGGCGGACGGCATCGTCCTTGCCGCCCGAGGCGCGGAAGTTGGTGAGCTGCTTCGCCTTCATCGGGTTGACCTCAAGGTCTTCCGTCTTGGCGTTCTCGCCGACGATCATGCCCTCGTACAGGGCTTCACCATGGCCGACGAACAGGATGCCGCGCTCCTCGAGCGGGCCCAGGGCGTAGCTCTGCGCCTCGCCATTGCCGTTCGAGATCAGCACGCCGTTCTTGCGGCCTTCGATGTTGCCCTTGTGGGGGCCGTATTTCTCGAACAGCCGGTTCATGATGCCGGTGCCGCGCGTGTCCGACAGGAACTCGCCATGATAGCCGATCAGGCCGCGCGACGGTGCCGAGAAGGTGATGCGGGTCTTGCCGCCGCCCGAGGGGCGCATGTCGGTCATCTCGGCCTTGCGCTGGTTCATCTTGTCGACAACCGTGCCCGAGAATTCGTCGTCCACGTCGATCACGACGGTTTCGTACGGCTCGGTCTTCTTGCCGTCCTCGTCGGTGCCGAACAGCACGCGCGGACGGCTGATGCCGAGCTCGAAGCCCTCGCGGCGCATCGTCTCGATCAGCACGCCGAGCTGGAGCTCGCCGCGACCGGCGACTTCGAACGAGTCCTTGTCCTCGCTCTCGGTGACCTTGATCGCGACGTTGCTCTCGGCTTCGCGCTCGAGACGGTCGCGGATCATGCGGCTGGTGACCTTCGAGCCCTCACGCCCCGCCATCGGCGAATCGTTCACGGCGAAGCGCATCGACAGCGTCGGCGGATCGATCGGCTGCGCCTGGATCGGCGTGCTGACCGAAGTATCGGCGATGGTGTTCGACACGGTGGCGACCGTCAGGCCGGCCAGCGAGATGATGTCGCCGGCGCGCGCTTCGTCGGTCGGCACGCGCTCCAGGCCCTGGAAGGTCATGATCTTCGAGGCGCGGCCGGTCTCGATCACCTTGCCCTCGGCGTCGAGCGCGTGGATCGGCTGGTTGAGCTTGACCGTGCCCGACTGGACGCGGCCGGTGAGGATGCGGCCGAGGAAATTGTCACGGTCGAGCAGCGTCACGAGGAAGCTGAACGGCGCGTCCTGATCGAGCGCGGGCGGCGGCACATGCTCGACGATCTTCTCGAACAGCGGCTGCAGCGTGCCCTCGCGCGCATCGGCGTCGTCCGAGGCATAGCCGTTGCGGCCCGAGGCGTAGAGCACCGGGAAATCGAGCTGCTCGTCATTGGCCTCGAGCGTGACGAACAGGTCGAACACTTCGTCGAGCACTTCCTGCACGCGCGCGTCCGAACGGTCGATCTTGTTGACGACCACGATCGGGCGCAGGCCGAGCTTCAGCGCCTTGCCGGTGACGAACTTGGTCTGCGGCATCGCGCCTTCCGACGAATCGACCAGCAGGATCACGCCGTCGACCATCGAGAGGATGCGCTCCACCTCGCCGCCGAAATCCGCGTGACCCGGGGTGTCGACGATGTTGATGCGGACGGGGTCGCCGCCACCCGGGGGCGCCCACTCGACCGAGGTCGGCTTCGCCAGGATGGTGATGCCGCGCTCCTTTTCGAGGTCGTTCGAATCCATCGCGCGCTCTTCGACGCGCTGGTTGTCGCGGAAAGTGCCGGACTGGCGGAAGAGCTGGTCGACGAGCGTGGTCTTGCCGTGGTCGACGTGGGCGATGATCGCCACGTTGCGGAGGTTCATGTTGCTTTCCTGGAAAGAAGTTGGCGCGCCCGTACAGCAATTTGTGCGTTGCGGGAAGCCCGGTGATTCGGGAGCCGGCCGGACGAAAACATTGACTCCGTTGACACTCCCGCGCGGACGGGCGGCGGAAGGTCGCAAAGGCCCCTACCCCATCGCGCGCGGCGCCGCCGTCCGGACGGGCGCGGGCGGCAATCGCCGCAGGGGGCCGCCAAATGGGTGGTTGGAGCAAGCGCGCGCATCGGCCATCCTCAACCACAAAGGCGCCGTGTAGGACAGCGCGACATGCATGAAGGGAAGACCATGGCCGAGCCGCTGAAGATCCTCGTCATCCTCGGGTCCGTCCGCGAGGGGCGGATGGCGGAGCCGATCGGCAACTGGGTGATGGACGCGGCGGACGCGGATCGCGACGACCTGGACTGCGAGCTGATCGACCTGAAGCCATGGGACCTGCCCTTCTACCACCACCCCAAGCCGCCCGCGGCGGGCGACTATGCCGACGCCAAGCAGATCGCCTGGGGCGAGAAGGTGGCGCGCGCGGACGGCTTCATCCTGATCGCGCCCGAATATAATCACGGCATCCCCGCGGTGCTCAAGAACGCGCTCGACACCGTCTATGCCGAATGGAACCGCAAGCCGGTGGCCTTTGTCGCCTATGGCGGCATGGGCGGCGCGCGTTCGGTGGAGCAGCTCACCATGGTCTCGCGCGAGCTGCAGATGGCGCCGCTGGAGGGCGCGCTCCACCTGCAGGGCGTATGGGCCCGGCGCGACGGCGACCGGTTCCGCGCCGACGAGCGCGAGGGCGCGCGGCTGAACCATCTGTTCGACGAGCTCGCCTGGTGGGGCAAGGCCCTCAGAAGCGCACGGGCGGCGCGCTGAAATAGCCTCCCGGCGTCTCGCCGAACGCCGCCCGGAACGCGGCGACGAAGGCGCTCGGCGTGGAAAAACCGGCATGGGCGGCGACCGACTTGACCGGCTCGCCCGCCCCCAGCCTCTCCATCGCCGCCAGCAACAGCGCATGCCGGCGCCAGCGGCCAAGGCTCAGCCCGGTCTCCGAGCGGAAGCGGCGCTCGAGCGCGCGCAGGCTCATGCCGGCCGCCGCCGCGATCTCCGGCCCGCGCCTGCCCGCCCGGGCCAGGTCGGCGGCCCGCCGCATTCCCGGGCTGGCCGGCTCGGGCAGGTCGAAGGGCGGCGTGTCGGAACGCCGGAATTCCTCGCGGACCAGCAGCGCCACCGCCGCTTCGGCGGGGCGGCGGCCATCGAGCATTCCCCAGGCCACGGCCCGCAGCACCAGCTCGCGCAACAGCGGCGACACCGTCACGGCCACGCAGTCGCGCGGCAATCCCGGCGCCCAATCCGGCCGGAGATAAAGCGTGCGGAGCGTGCTCGGCGCGGCGAAGCGGATGCCGTGCCGCACTCCCGCCGGCACCCACAGCGCCCGGCCGCTCGGCGCGATCCACGAGCCCCGCTCGGTCCAGATCTCCATCATCCCGGCGGCGGCGTGGACGAGCTGGTGCCAGTCATGCGCATGGGGCGCGATCGCCTCGCCCGCACGATGGTCGCTCGCCGCCGTGCGGATCAGCAGAAAGGGCTCGTCCGCCACGCTGCGCCGGATTCGCGACATTATACGCCGCTATAGCGGGATTGCGGCGCACGCGCGAGCGCGACACAGTTGCGCCATGGCCTTCCCGATACCGGAGCGATGCCGATGCCAGCCAATCTTGCCGCCTTCGCCCTCCATGTCGACGATGTCGACCGCGCCCGCCGCTTCTACGAAGCGGTGTTCGGCTGGGAGTTCGAGCCCTGGGGGCCGCCGGGCTTCTACCTGATCCATACCGGCGACGCGGATGCGCCGGGAGTGCAGGGGCTGATGCACCAGCGGCAGGTTCCCCGCAGCGGCGAGGGGCTGAACGGGATCGAGCCGACCTTCGCGGTCGACGATGTCGATGCGGTGGCCGAGCGCGTCGTCGCGCGGGGCGGCGTGATCACGGTGCCCCGCGCGGTGATCCCCATGGTCGGCACGCTCATCCGCTTCCTCGACACCGAGGGCAACGACATCGGCGCGATGCGCTACGAGGCGCGGCCGCGCGGATAGGCCCGTCTATCCGGCCAGCGCCGCCCTGCACTTCTCCGGCTCGGCGGCGAAGCGCGCGGGATCGAGGACGATCTGCTGGGTGCGCAGCGTCTTCCTGCCGGCGGGGCGGAAGGCGACGCTGCGCTTCGCCGCGCCGTCCTGCACTTCCACCACGAAATCCACCGCCGAATTGCCCGGCTCGCCGGCGGTACGCCGCAGGATCTTCATCCCGTCGCGCAGCCCGGCGGCATAGGCGTTGGACGCGGGATCGACGCCGGTGAGGACATTGCCGGCCTTTTGCGTGGCGGCATTGTCCCAGCCGCGCTCGAACACCGGCATATCGGCGGTGACCAGCCGGGCGCAGGCGCCGAACGCGTCCTCGGGCAGGAGCAGCGGCTCGCCCCGCGTCAGATAGCGCGCGATGTCGGGCCCCGCATCCAGCCCGGCGCGCCCGATCTCCGCCACGAACGCATCGGTGAGCTGCGGCGGCGCCTTGGCCGCGCGCGCGCGGTCGCGCTGGGCGCGCAGCACCGTGTCGAGATCGCCCAGCCCTCGCGCCTGGAGCTGCCGGTCCCACAGCGCCGCCAGCATCGATCCGCGCTGATAGGGGATCTTCTCCGCCGCCTGCCCGCCGGTCCAGAATTTCGCGGCGGCCTCGGCATTGCCGATGGCGCGGAAGGACGAGGCCGCATAGGCGCGCAGCATCTCGTTCCAGTCGGCGGCGAACTTCTCCGGCGTCCACAGGCCGGCGCGCAGCATCAGCCGGCGCGCGTAGAAATCGGTGAAGCCCTCGCTCAGCCAATAGGCTTCGGCCTCCGCCTTCTCGGGAAAGCGGCCGAGCTGGCGCGCGTTCCAGCTGTGGAAATATTCGTGCGCGAGCAGCCAGCCGAGGCCCGAGAGCGGCGCGTCGCGGTCGATCCAGGTGGCGAAGGCGTCGCTGCGGCCGGTGCCGCCATAGCTGAGCCGCCCGGGCACGGGCGCCAGCGGGATCGCCGTGATCAGGAAGGGGCCGGCATCGGCGTCGCGCCAGAAATCGCGCTCGATCGCCACCACCTGGCCAGCCAGCCGGTCGAACGCCTGGACGTCGAAGCCGAAGCGGCCGACATGCGCGACGCGGACGGGCGCGCCCTTCACCATCAGCGTGGTGACGGACAGGTCGCGCCCGCCGATGGCGATGCTCTCGAGGATGTCGCCCACGGTGCGGGGGTGGCCGCCCAGGCCGGTCGGATGCTCGGTATCCGAGGCGAAGCCGATGCCGGCCGGGCCCTTCCAGGCGAAGCGGGCGGGCGCATCGTCGCGATCGACGGGGCGGGCATAGAGGATCTCGCCGACCGAATAGAACCAGCCGGGGCGCACGACCGGGCGCGCCTGCTCGCTGTCCGCCGTGCTGGGATCCGCGTCATAGGCCGAGACGATCCGGTAGCGCATGACCAGCGGCGCCCCCGGGGCGGAGCGGACGATGCGCCCGCCATGCGGCGCCGGGGCGGCGGCGGTGCCGCCCTGGACGCGGATGTCGCGCGCCCATTGGCCGAGCTTGTCCTCGCCGGCCCAGCTTTCGGCCCAGTCGAGCGTGGTGATGCCCGACTTGTCGGCACGCAGGCGGATCGTGACGTCGAGCGCGACGATCGCGTCGCCCTGCAGCACCGGCGCGAGTTCATAGGCGATCGCGGGATCGGGCGCCGGCGCCGCCGCGCCGAGGGCGAGCAGGACAGGCAGTGCCGCGACGCGCAGCCAATGGTGCATGAAGATCCCCTTTTCCGTGCCCGCCGCCGATGTATCGCCGCAAAGGCTGACCGGCGGATGAACGGAATGCCGCCCGGCGATCCTCATACCGGCTATTTCGGGCGCGAAACCGCGCTATGCTGGCAGCGAAGGAGATCGTGATGAACAAGGGTGTGCTGCTGGCGCTGATGCTGCTCGCGGGCTGTTCGGGCAAGACCGAGAAGCGCAATATCAGCCTGGTGCTCGATGCCGATTTCGCCACCGGCAAGCTGCTGCTCACCTGCCGCGATTCGAGCAGCGGCACCTGCCATGTGCTGGTGGCCGGATCGGGCGAGCCGGTGCGCCTCTCCGCCGCCAAGGGCGCGACCGCCACTGCCGCCAGCGGCGCGGCCGAGGGCGCGCGCTTCTGCGCCGGCGAGAGCGAGCCGCAAAATGGCTGCCAGCTCACCGTGCTGCGCAATGGCGAGCAGATCTATCGCTCGAGCCTGGTGAAGTCCGAAAGCCGCTGAGCCGGGCCTTGGCCCTTGGCGCGGGCGCCGTGGTGTATTACATAAGTCACACAGTTGGTTTGCCGTCCGGATGATCCTATGCTGGGGGCCGGACAGTTTGGAGACGTGGGAATGGCGAGCGAGACTGCGGTGGCCGAACAGGATCTGGTGCTCACCCCGCCCGAGCCGGTGAAGGCCGTCGCGCCCGAAAAGGCGGCGGGGCTGGTGCCGGTGGACGACGGCAAGAAGACCGAGCTGGAGGCGCGGGTCGACAGTTTCATCGACGATCTCGTCGCGCAGGACGTGAACTCGCCCGAGTTCGGCAAGCGCGTCGATGCGATCGCGGCGATGGGGCAGAAGGAGATCCGCGACGCGGCGGGCCAGTCCAACCGCTTCCTCGATCGCCCGGTCAAGGCGATGGGCAATGACGGCGTCGGCGCCGACCTGCTCGCCCTGCGCAAGAAGGTGGAGGAGCTGGATCCCAGCCAGAACGGCAAGCTGATCGGCGGGAGCCAGGGCTTCCTGTCGAAGCTGTTCGGCGGCGGGATGCAGCAATATTTCCGCAAGTACCAATCGTCGCAGACGCACATCAACGGCATCCTCAAGAGCCTGGCCAACGGCAAGGACGAGCTGCTGATGGACAATGCCGCGATCGATACCGAGCGGACCAACCTGTGGGCCGCGATGGGCCGGCTCGAGCAGATGATCTATCTGTCCAAGGCGATGGACGCGAAGATCGAGGACAAGGCCAACGAGCTGGACCACAGCGACCCCGCCAAGGCCAAGGCGCTGCGCGAGACCGCGCTCTTCTATGTCCGCCAGCGCACCCAGGACCTGCTCACCCAGATGGCGGTGACGGTGCAGGGCTATCTGGCGCTCGACCTGGTCAAGAAGAACAATGTCGAGCTGGTGAAGGGCGTCGACCGCGCCTCGACCACCACTGTCTCGGCGCTGCGCACCGCGGTGACGGTGGCGCAGGCGCTGACCAACCAGAAGCTGGTGCTCGACCAGATCACCGCGCTGAACAGCACCACCGCGGGGCTGATCGATTCGACCGGCGCGCTGCTCAAGAGCCAGTCGGCCGCGATCCACGAGCAGGCGGCGAACTCGACGATCCCCGTCGAGACGCTGCAGCGCGCCTTCCAGAACATCTACGACACGATGGACGCGATCGACACGTTCAAGCTCAAGGCGCTCGACAGCATGAAGACCACGGTCAACACGCTGTCGAACGAAGTCGAGAAGTCGAAGGGCTATATCGCGCGGGCCGAGGGCGCGGCGCAGAACCAGGTCGCGGGCGGGGCGGAGACGTTCAAGCTGGAGGCGATGTAGGCCGTGCCCACCGATGTCGATCGCGAACTGAGCAGGATCGGAGGCACGCTCGATCGCGTGCGCGCCCGTACCGACCTGGCCGTGTCCGGCCGCAACCGCCAGCACCGGGAAACCGAAGTGGTCCGCCGGATCGGGCGGATCGCGGCGGCGGACGGGCTGATCCTGGCCGGCGCGATCGTCTTCGGACTGGCGGTGGCGCCGCTCGGCATGATGGGCGCGATGCTGGTGGCGCTGCTGCTGGTCGCGGCCACGCTGCTCTTCGCGGTGATGCCGACGAGCGCGCCGGTGAATGTCGAGAAGCTGGCCGAGATCCCGCTCAAGGCGCTGCCGCGCAGCACCGAGCGCTGGCTCGAGACGCAGCGCCCGGCCCTGCCCTCGCCGGTGCGCGGGCTGGTCGATTCGATCGGCGTGAAGCTGGAGACGCTGACGCCCCAGCTCGCCGCGCTCGACGAGCACAGCCCGGCGGCGGTTGAAGTGCGCAAGCTGGTGGGCGAGCAGCTGCCCGAGCTGGTCAAGGGCTATCAGCGCGTGCCCGAGCCGCTGCGCCGGGTAGAGCGCAACGGCCTGACGCCGGACCAGCAGCTGGCCCAGGGCCTGCAGCTGATCGATGACGAGATCGCCGAGATGACCTCGCAACTGGCCCAGGGCGACCTCGACGCGCTGGCGACGCGCGGGCGGTTCCTGCAGATCAAATATCAGGGCGACGAGGGCTGATGGCGCTCGGCCCGGCGCCGGGATCCACGTGATGGAATTGCTGCTTATCCCTTTGGCGCTGCTGGTGGTCACCGCCACCTATTGCACCCGGAACATGGTCGCCGACTTCAGGAGCGCGAACAGGGCTGCCGGCATTTGGGGCATCGTATCGCTTGCCGGACCCATATCGTGCCTGGCAGTAGCGTTCACCGCTGTTTTGATGTCGCTATATTACCACTAGCCTGAACGCCTTCCACCGGATGCGACCAGCCGCCTTGCCACACAACGCGCATCAAAGCCGCAGGCGAGCTCGGCGAGGCTAACCGCGCCGAGCGGCGAGCCAATAGAGAATCGCAGCCCCGCCAAAAGGCGCGACGAAGAAAAGCGCGAATACTTCCGGATGCGCCCAGATCAGCGCGGGGTCGAAAAGATATCCCAGCCAGACCGGGAAAAGCATGATAAGGGGCGTGGCCCATAATGACAGCGCCGCCCGTCGCAGCTTTTGTTGGCGATTGAGCTTCCACCACATCGCCGAATCCTGCCACAGGACATGCCTGCCTTCCAGCCCATGGTGGCCGAAAGCCGTTTGGCGGGAAATCAGCCGTTTTCGGCGGTCCGCCCGCTAATTGTCCTCGCCCGGATGCGGCCACCCGCCCGCCACGCAGCGCGCATCGAAGCTGCGGGCGAGTTCGGCTAGGCTCACCGCGCCCAGCCGCGCGATCAGCAGCGCCTCCGCCTCGCGCAGCGCCTCTTCCAGCGCTGCATTGACTGCCTGCTCCACCGCGCAGGCCGGGTTGTCCTGCTCGGCGCCGATCGCGAACAAGGTGGGGCCGCCCACCGCGCGGTGCACGTCGAGCAGCGAGACCTTCTCCAGGTCTGCGGCGATCGCCCAGCCGCCGCCATGGCCCTTTTCCGAGCGGACATAGCCGGCGTCGCGCAGCCCGGCCATCGTCCGGCGCACCACCACCGGATTGGTCTGGAGCATGCGGGCGATGTGCTCCGACGTCATCGGCCCGTCGTGCCGCGCCATGTGAAGCAGCACATGGAGCATCCGGGAGAGGCGGCTGTCCTTTCGCATCGATGTTTCCTCGGGCCGGCAAACCGGATTGGCAAGCGGGCGATTTCACGATACTTATGTTGTTACATGATTCGCGAAAGAGAGCCAATGCCCGAGAATGCACCGCTGACGAAGAAGCATGAGAATGCCGCGCACTGGGACGAGACCGCGGCCCATTACGAGCGGACCGCCCACCCCTTCACGTCGCGCTTCGCCGAGGAGGCGCTGGCGCGGGTGACGCTGACGCCGGACATGCGCGTGCTCGACGTGGCGGCGGGGGCCGGCGCGCTGGCGCTGGCCGCGGCACG
Organism: Sphingomonas sp. CBMAI 2297; assembly: GCF_029870595.1. GTDB lineage: Bacteria > Pseudomonadota > Alphaproteobacteria > Sphingomonadales > Sphingomonadaceae > Sphingomonas. The sequence goes on along the minus strand of NZ_JAPDIR010000007.1, from coordinate 33,943 downwards.
GACGGGCGCGCAGGTGCTGGCGACCGATTTCTCGCCCGGCATGGTCGCGCGGATCGCGGCGGCGGCCCCGGCCAATGTCGAGGCGAAGGTGATGGACGGGCAGGCGCTCGACCTGCCGGACGCGGGGTTCGACGCGAGCTTCTCGATATTCGGCGTCATCCTGTTCCCCGACTGGCGCAAGGGGCTGGCCGAGATGGCGCGAGTGACCCGGCCCGGCGGCCTGGGCGTGCTCGCCACCTGGCGCAGCGAAGGCGCGGCGACTTTCCTGCTGCTCTCCCAGATCCGCCGGCGGCTGTTCCCGAGGCTGGACGGCGGGACCAGGCTGCCCGAAGGCGCGGTGGCGCTGGGCGATCCCGAATGGCTGTCGGCGGCGATGGTCGATGCCGGGTTCGGCGCGCCGCGGATCGACAGCGTGACGCACGACTTCGCGCTCGACATCGGCCAGCTCGACACGCCGGAGAAGCTGTTCGGGATGAGCCCCGACTGGACGGCGCTCGATGATGCCCAGCAGGCGGAAGTGATCGCCGAGGTGCGCCGGATGGCGGGGGAGCGCACGATCCTGCCCATCCCCTCGACCGCGCTGATCGCCGTGGCGGAACGCTAGGCTGGGGCCTCATATTCCTTCGACCGCCATCCCCGCTGTTGGGCGGCGCGACCGGTCAGCCCCCCAGCACGTCCCGGGCGCGGTCGGCGAGCCGCTCCACCGCGGCGGCATGGATGCCCGGCGCGCTGGCGAGCACGCCGAACGCCTGGCCGCTCGGCGTGTTGAAGGCGAGCGGGCGGCCCAGCGCATCGGTGATCGCCGCCCCCGCCTCGCGCGCGATGAGGACGGCGGCGGCGACGTCCCATTCATTGCCCCAGCGGATCGTGGCGAGCAGATCGGCCTCGCCCGCCGCGACCATCGCGATGCGCAGCGCGATCGAATTGGGCTTGGCGACCATGACCAGGTCGCTGTCGACCCTGGGCAGCTGGTCGGCCGGGACGCGGGCGCCCGCGAGTCGGTCGCGCGCGGCGACGCGGAGCCGCTCGCCGTCCCGCCATGCCCCCTTGCCGGCCTCCGCCGTCCAGCTTTCGCCCCGCGCCGGCGCGTCGAGCACGCCGATCACCGGCGCGCCGTCCTCGACCAGCGCGACCGAGACGGCCCAGCCCGGGCGGTGGCGCAGATAGTCGCGGGTGCCGTCGATGGGATCGACCACCCAGACGCGGCGGGCGGAGAGGCGGGCGCGATCGTCCGCCGTCTCCTCGGAAAGCCAGCCGGCATCGGGCAGCAGCGCGCCCAGCCGCTGGCGCAGCAGCGCGTCGACTTCCAGGTCGACGTCGCAGACCGGGCTGCCGGGCACTTTCTCCCAGCGCCGGAACTCCGTCTCCCAGCGCGCCATGGCGAGACGGCCCGCCTCGGCGGCGATCGCCGCGACCCGGGAGGCGAGGCCGGTCTCAGGCACCGGCGATGGTCATCCCGTCGATGCGAATGGTCGGCGCGTTGATCCCATAGCGGAACTCGAGGTCGCTGGCCGGGGTGAGCGCGAGGAACATGTCCTTCAGATTGCCCGCGATGGTGATCTCCGAGACGGGGCGGGTGATCTCGCCCTTCTCGATCAGGAAGCCGGCGGCGCCGCGGCTATAGTCGCCGGTCACGCCGTTGACGCCCTGGCCGATCAGCTCGGTGACGAGGATGCCATGGTCGATCTCGCCGACCAGCGTCTCGGCGGGGATATGGCCGGCCTCCATATAGAGGTTGGAAGGCGCGACGCCCGGCGCGCCCCCGATGCCGCGCGCGGCATGGCCGGTGGGCTCCAGGCCCAGCTGCCGGGCCGAGGCGCTGTCGAGCAGCCAGGTCTCCAGCATGCCGGCATCGACCAGCTTCACCGGCTGGACGGGCAGGCCCTCGCCGTCGAACGGGCGCGAGCGCAGGCCGCGCGGACGATGGGGATCGTCGCAGATCGTCACGCCCGGGGCAAAGACCTGCTGGCCCAGCCGGTCGAGCAGGAAGCTGGTCTTGCGCGTGATCGCCGCGCCGCCGATCGCGCCGAGGAAATGGCCGATCAGCCCGGCCGAGACGCGGCGGTCGAACACCACGGGCATCGTGCCGCTGGGGATCCTGGCCGGATCGAGCCGGGCGACCGCGCGCTCGCCGGCCAGCCGGCCGATCGCCTCCGGCGCCTCGAGCAACGCGGCGTGCCGGGCGGAATGATGCGCATAGTCGCGCTCCATGCCGCCGCCCGCGCCGGCGAGCACGCTGGCCGAAAGGCCGTGGCTGGTCTGGGCATAGCCGCCGGCAAAGCCATGGCTGGTCGCCAGCGTCATCACCGAGCGCGAGGCGCCCGCGCTGGCGCCTTCGCTGTTGGTGACGCCCGGCACGCCACGCGCCGCTTCCTCGGCCCGGCGGGCACGCTCCTTGAGGCTGGGCGGGTCGACCCGGGCGCCGTCGTCGAGGTCGAGCATCGGCGGGCTGCCGTGGAGCAGCCGGTCCCCGGGCGCCAGGCCGGCCCATTTGTCCTCGGGCGCCTCGCGGGCCATGGCGACGACGCGCTCGACGAGCATGTCCATCGCGGCGGGGCTGAGATCGGAGGTGGAGACGCTGGCCGAGCGATGCCCGATGAAGACGCGCAGGCCGAGCTCCTCGCTCTCCGAGCGCTCGACATCCTCCAGCGCGCCCATCCGCACCGAGACCGATTGCGAACTGTCGGCGGCGAACACGGCATCGGCGGCGTCGGCGCCCGCGGCGCGCGCCCGGGCAACGGCATCGGCGGCGCGTTCACAGGCTTCGGAGATGGTCAGCATCGCGCCGACTTAGGTATGCGCGGGCGCAACGTCAAAGCGTCTGGCCCACAACGAGGCAGGCGGCGAACATCAGGAGGCCGGCATTGCGGTTCGCGCGGAAGCGGGCGAGCGCGTTGGCGCCGTCGCGCGGATCGAGCGTCGCGACCTGCCAGGCCAGATGGAGCGCCATGGGCAGCAGCGCCGCCAGGGCGAGCGGATCGGGCCGGAGCTGCCAGATCGCCGCGCCCCAGCAGCCGAGCGCGGCAAGGTAGAAGAGCGAGACGCCGCCGCGGACATGGCTGCCCATCGCGCGTGCCGAGGAGCGCACGCCGACCAGCGCATCGTCCTCGATGTCCTGCACCGCATAGATGGTGTCATAGCCGATCACCCAGGCGATGCAGCCGGCATAGAACAGCGCGAGCGGCGCCAGCGGCTGGCTACCGATCTCGACCCAGCCGACCAGCGCCGCCCAGGAAAAGACGAGGCCGAGCCAGGCCTGGGGCCACCAGGTGATCCGCTTCATGAAGGGATAGGCGGCGACCGGCGCGATGCTGGCGAGCGCGACCAGCCGGGCCGGCCAGTGGAGCTGGAACCAGACGAGCAGCCCGACCAGGCAGAGCGCCGCCAGCCAGGCCGCGGCCGCCTTCACCGATACCGCGCCGCTCGCCACCGGGCGGCTGCGCGTCCGCGCCACCTGCCGGTCCAGGTCGCGATCGACGATGTCGTTATAGACGCAGCCGGCGCCGCGCATCGCGATGCTGCCGAGCAGCAGCCAGAGGATCAGGCCCCATTGCCGGACGGCGCCGCCCGAGAGCGCGACCGCCCAGGCGCCGGGCCAGAAGAGCAGCCACCAGCCGATCGGCCGGTCGAAGCGGGCAAGCAGCGCATAGGGCCGCCAGCCGGCGGGAAGCAGGCCCACCAGCCCGCGATGCTCGGTATCGGGAACGATCTGCTGCGCTTCGGCCATGGCCCGTCCTCCGCGCGGACGCCGCAAAGATCAAGCCCGCAACAATCTGGCATAATCCTGCTACAATCGGCGTACAGGGGCACGGTGTGATCATTGCACTCTGGAAACATCCGATGCGCCTCCTCCTCGCCAGCCTGACGCTCGCCACGATCGCCACGCCTGCCCTGGCCGACGATCCGCCGAGCTTCTTCATCAGCCCGATGGGGGAGCCGTTCCGCGGGCATGACGCGCCCAACCTCTGGTTCGACCAGGCCGACACCAACCATGACGGCGTGCTCACCGTGGAGGAGATGGAAGCCGATGCGGCACGCTTCTTCGCGATTCTCGACAAGAACAAGGACGGCGAGATCGATCCGGACGAGATCGAGATATACGAAACGCAGATCGCGCCGATGATCAGCGTCGGCAATGCCGGGCCCGAGGAAGCGCCGCCCAGCACCGGCGATTCGGACGCGCCGGAGAAGAAGCCCGTCTATGTGCCGCAGGGCGCGGCACGCTTCAGCTATTTCAGCTATCCCGAGCCGGTGATCGTCGCCGACACCAATTTCGATCGCGGCGTGGACGCGCGCGAATTCCGCATCGCCGCCGACAAGCGCTTCGCGATGCTCGACAAGAATGGCGACGGCAAGCTTGAGAAATCCGAGCTGCCCAAGCTCTCGCCGCCCAGCTTCAGGCAGGGCAAGCGGGGCGGCGGCGGCCGCGGCGGCATGGGCAGGCATGGCGGCGGCGGCCGGCGCGGCGGCGGCTTCGGTGGCGGCGGCGGCATGGGTGGCATGAACCCGGGCGGCCTGGGGGAGTGACGGGATCGCGGTACAGGCGCTAGAGCGGGCCCATGCCCGCTACGCCCGCCTGGCCGCCCCAATCCGCCCCGCGCCTGTTCGTCGAGGCCGAACTCTCGCCCGGCGAGGTCCGGATCGACGGGCCCCAGGCCCATTATCTGATCTCGGTGATGCGGATAAAGCTCGGCGAGGCGATCAAGCTGTTCGACGATCGCACCGGCGAATGGGCCGGCGTGGCGCGGCAGATCGGCAAGCGCGACCTGATCCTGGAAGTCACCGACCGGCTGCGCGAGCGCGAGGCGGTGCCCGATCTGTGGCTGTGCGCCGCGCCGATCAAGAAGGGGCGGATCGACTGGATCGCGGAGAAGGCCTGCGAGCTGGGCGTCGACCGGCTGGTGCCGGTGCTGACCCGGCGCAGCGTGGTCGACAAGCTCAATCTCGAAAGGCTGCGCGCGCACATGATCGAGGCGGCCGAGCAATGCGGCCGCACCGCGCTGCCGGCGCTCGACGCGGTGGTGAAGCTGCCGGCCCTGCTCCGTGACTGGCCCGCGGAACGCACGCTGTTCTTCGCGGACGAGGCGGGCGGCGCGCCTGCGGTCGAAGCAATGCGCGCGCACCCGGGCCCCGCGGCGATCCTGATCGGGCCCGAGGGCGGATTCGACGATGCCGAGCGCGCGGCGATCAAGGCGCATCCCCGGGCGATCGGGATTTCACTCGGGCCGCGCATCCTGCGCGCGGAAACGGCGGCGGCTGCCGCTGTTGCCCTTTGGATGGGCGCCGCCGGAGACTGGTGACGCAGTCGTCATCCCGGCGAAAGCCGGGATCTCAGGCAAAGGCGCGGGACAAGAGCCGCACGAGATCCCGCCTTTCGCCGGGATGACGGATTAGCCGCGAACCTTGCCCCCCACCCATGCGAAGAACCGGGGCACGGGCGCGTTGCGCCGCATCCAGGCGCTATATTCCTGATATGCCGGATCCGAGCCCAGATGCTGCTCCTCGGTGCGGGCGCGCCAGTAATAGATACCGCTCACCACCGCCATGATCGCGGCGTTGCGCAGCCCCTCCATCCAGCCGGTGGTGGCGAGGAAGGGCAGGCCGGAGAGCCACCAGAACAGGTTCTTGGAGAGATAGGCGGGATGGCGGCTCCAGGCATAGGGGCCATGGGTGAGGATGCCGCGATGCGTCAGGTTCGAGAAGCGCAGGCCGAACGCGATCGTCGCCCAGGCATAGATGCCGGTCAGCACCACCAGCACCGCGCCCAGCCCGCCCAGGATCCAGGGATGGCCGGCGAACCACCAGGTCCAGTCGGCGCTGCCGGCATGATAGTCGAGCACGCCGCCCTCGTTCATCAGCACGAAGGGCGGATAGCAGATCAGCGCCGCCGTCCAGCCCGCCGCATAGGGGGTGGCGGTGCGGATGTGCGAATCGAGCGGCCGCATCGTCAGGATATAGCCCGCGGTGGCAAAGGCCACGTCGATCACGAACATGAAGGCGATGCAGTAGTTCGCGATCACCGCCGGAGAATCGAACATGCGATCGAAGTTCCAGCCGACGAACTCGGCGAAATTGGGCGGCACGATCGAGAGCATGAAGGCCAGGAAGAAGCCCTTCACCGCCCAGCTGCGCAGATGGTTGTGGATGGCGCCATGGTCGATCGGCTCCTTCAGCCCCATCAGCCAGGCGCCGAGATGCCAGGCGCCGTCCCGCGGCTGCACCAGCTTGCGATCGAGCCACAGCACATAGGGGATGGAGAGCAGGAACAGCGCCGGCGCCGCCATCTCGATGCACCAGATCGACCAGGCGAAATTGGCGGTGCGCCCGCTCCACCAGAAGGGGAAGGTGGCATAGATCAGCGCGATCCCGCCCCAGGTGAGCCACAGGCCGGTGAGCTTGGTGATCGAGATGTCGAGCGTGTCCGCCAGGGTGCGCTTCGAGGACCAGTCGATGCCCGTCGAGGGGTTCAGATGCACCTTGTCGACCAGCACCGACCAGAGCACCATCGGCGCCGCGCAGGCGACGACGTTGACCAGCGCGCTATAGGGCCCGTCGAGCCGGTAGAAGGTGGCGATCGCCGTCCACAATGCCATGCCGGCGAGCCCGGCCATGCCCACCCCGGTGCTCACCGCCGAGCGGGGGCGCGGATCGGCCTTGGCCCGGGCAGCCAGCTGGGGATCGTGATACATGGCGGAAACCACTAGCGCCCAATGGTTAGCGTCCCGTTAGCACCTCCCTCCCCCCGCCGGCGGAGAGAGGGAGATTTACATGCCTGCCCGCGCGGTCCTATGACCTGTCGCTTCCAGAAGAGAGGTCGCCCCCACCGATGATCCGTGCGCTCGCCGCAGCCGCCCTGCTCGCTTCCGTCTCCGCCCCGGCCCTGGCCCAGAATTCGGCGCCGGCACAGACCGCGCCCTATCCCAACACCATCCCCGATGCGCGCGACATCCCCTATCCGGGCACGCTGACGCTCGACATCGACGCGACCGACGTGGCGCGCGGCATCTTCACCGTGAAGGAGACGATCCCCGTCGCGAAGAGCGGGCACATGGTGCTGCTCTATCCGAAATGGATCCCCGGCAAGCACGGCCCGCGCGGCGAGATCGAGAAGCTGGGCGGCCTGGTGATCCGCGGCAACGGCAAGGTGATCCCGTGGAAGCGCGATCCAGTCGACGTCTTCGCCTTCCATATCGACGTGCCGGCCGGGGTGAAGAAGCTGGACGTCGACTTCAACTTCGTCTCGGCCACGGTGGCGGACCAGGGCCGCATCGTGATGACGCCCAACCTGATGAGCCTGCAGTTCTTCTCGCTCAGCCTCTATCCCGCCGGCTATTTCGTCCGCCGCGTGCCGATCCAGGCCAAGGTGACCTATCCCGAGGGCTGGACCGCCAGCTCGGCGGTGGACGCCAAGGTGAGCGGCAATGTCTACACCTATGACAAGACCAATTACGACGTGCTGATGGACTCGCCGGTGCTCGCCGGCCGCCATTACCGCCAGCTCAAGCTCACCGACCGCGTCTCGGTCGAGACCTATGCCGACACGCCCGAGGAACTGGCCGCCACGCCCGAGCAGGTCGACAAGCTCAAGAACCTGGTCGACCAGGCCGTGAAGACCTTCGGCGTCGAGCATTACGACCATTACCGCTTCCTGTTCTCGATCAGCGACGAGCTGGGCGGGATCGGCGTGGAGCATCACCGCAGCTCGGAGAATGGCACCGGCCTGGGCTTCTTCACCAAATGGGACGAGAAGGCGACCAGCCGCAACCTGCTCCCGCACGAATACACCCATAGCTGGGACGGCAAGTTCCGCCGCGGCGCCGACCTGTGGACCCCCGACTATCGGGTGCCGATGCGCGGCTCGCTGCTATGGGTCTATGAGGGGCAGACCCAGTTCTGGGGCTATGTCTTCCAGGCGCGCTCGGGGCTGGTGAGCAAGGCCGACACGCTCGACGCCTATGCCAACATCGCGGCCACGCTCGACAATCGCCAGGGCCGCACCTGGCGCCCGCTGGTCGACACCACCAACGATCCCGTCATCAGCCCGCGCGCGCCGAAGGGCTGGGTGAGCTGGCAGCGCAGCGAGGATTATTACAACGAGGGCCTGATGGTCTGGATGGAAGCCGATTCCATCCTCCGCGAGAAATCCGGCGGCACCAAGTCGATCGACGATTTCGCCCGTATCTTCTTCGGCGGGCGCGACGGCGACTATGGCGAGCTGACCTACACTTTCGACGACGTGGCGGCGACGCTCAACCAGGTCGTGCCCTGGGACTGGAAGAAATTCCTCGACGAGCGGGTGAACCAGGTTTCCGAGCGGGCGCCGCTGAAGGGCTTCGAGCGCAACGGCTACAAGCTGGTCTATACCGAGCATCCCAACAAGGCGACGCCGAAGACCGCCACCGACCTTTCCTTCTCGCTGGGCCTGGCGATCGGCCCCAAGGGCATTTCGGGCGTGATGTGGGGCAGCCCCGCCTTCGACGCTGGCATCACGCTCGCCGACGAGGTCATCGCGGTGAACGGCCAGGCCTATACCGGCGACAAGCTGAAGGATGCCGTGAAGGCGGCCAAGGGCACGAAGGAGCCGATCCGGCTCACCCTGAAGCGCGGCGCGCGCTATCGCGACGTGGCCATCGACTATCATGGCGGCCTGCGCTATCCGCACCTCGAGAAAACAACCGAAGGAGAGGCTGGCCTGGATAAGCTCCTCCAGCCGAAATAACGGCCTGGGGGGCGCAACCGCCCAGCTTAAGGAAAGCATAGCGTGCGTATCGATTTGATTCCGGTGGGTGACGATCCGCCGAACAGCCTCAACGTGATCATCGAGGTTCCCGTCGGCGGCGAGCCGGTGAAGTATGAGTTCGACAAGGCGAGCGGCGCGCTGTTCGTCGACCGGATCCTGCACACGCCGATGCGCTACCCGGCGAATTACGGCTTCGTGCCGCACACGCTTTCGCCCGACGGCGATCCGCTCGACGCGCTCGTCATCGCGCGCTCGCCCTTCGTGCCGGGCTGCGTCGTCCGCGCCCGCCCGATCGGCGTGCTCAAGCTCGAGGACGAGGCCGGCGGCGACGAGAAGCTCGTCTGCGTGCCGGTGGACAGCACCTTCCCTTATTATTCGGACATTGGCGAGCGGCAGGACCTGCCCTCGATCGTGCTCCAGCAGATCGAGCATTTCTTCAAGCACTACAAGGACCTGGAGTCCGAGAAGTGGGTGCGCATCGGCCAATGGGGCGATGCGGAAGAGGCACGCAAGATCGTGATCGAGGCGATCGAAGCCGCGAAGAAGGCCAAGGAGGCCGAGGCCGCCTGACCGGCGCGCTGGCCTGGCGACTGTGCGCAGTGGCCGGGCTGGCGACGCTCGCGGCGTCGACGGGCTTTCCGCTCGTTCCCGCCTGCGGGCCCACTTATGGCGCGGGGCCGATCATCGCATTCGAACTGGTGCGAAGCCCCGCCCAGCTGGCCGAACTGTTCGGCCCGCCTTCCTGTTCCGGCGCGTTCCAGGCCGCGCAGATCCGCGCGAGCTGGTGGGACGCACTGGCCTTCATCCCCGCCTATGCCGCGTTCCTCGCGCTCGGCGCCCAGGCGCTGGGCGGAGACGCGCGCCGGCTCTCGCGGATCGCGATCGCGGTGCTGCTGGCCGGGGCGCTGCTTGACGAGATCGAGGGGCTGATCCTCCTCCAGCTGGCGAACCACTGGCAGAACCCGCCCGATCTGTTCGGCGCCTTGTTCTTCACGGTGCGTCCCAAATTCGCGCTGCTCGGGATCGGTTCGCTGCTGCTCGCGGCGCTCGCCTGGCGCGGAACGCCGATCGGGAAGATCGCCGCGCTGCCGCTCGCCGGGGGCGGCCTCGCCTCGCTCTGGTTCCTGTTCCGCGCGCCCCACGACCCCATGATGATGCTGGGCCACCGCTATGCCTGGATGGCGCTGCTCGCGCTGGCCGCCATCGGATCGATCCGTCCGCGCTGGGTACGACGACCATGACGAAACGACACCATCGGGGCATCGGCAACCTCGTCGCGCCGCCGCGCTTCCTGCTGTTCCTCGCAGTCACGCTGGCCGCCAGCTGGCTCGCCATTCCGCTGCTCGGCCTGCGCTTCGGGCTGATGACCGGGTTCGACATTGGCGCGGTCACCTTCCTCGTCGCGATCGCCCCGCTGTTCCGGCAGGAAGCCGAGGGGATGCGCCGATCCGCCAAGCGCAACGACGGCAACCGCTTCCTGCTGCTCGTCATCACCGGCCTGGTGAGCCTGGTGATCCTGGCGGCGGTCGCCAGCGAGCTGATGGAGAAGGAGCGCGCGCAGGACTGGGCGCTGGCCCTGATCATCGGCACGCTGGCGCTCTGCTGGACCTTCAGCAACATGATCTATGCGCTGCACTATGCGCATCTCTTCTATTCGGAAAAGGCCGAGGGTGCCGGCGACAGCGGCGGCGTGACCTTTCCGGAAACGCCCGATCCCGATTACTGGGACTTCGTCTATTTCTCCTTCTGCCTGGGCATGACCTTCCAGACCAGCGACATGAACATCACCAGCCGCCGCATCCGGCGCGTGGTGACCGCGCACTGCCTTGCCGCATTCGTGTTCAACCTGGGCATCATCGCCTTCAGCATCAACGTGCTGGGCGGGGGCTAGGTTTGCTGGTCGGCTTGCCCTTGGCCGACAGCGCACCGGCCATATCACAAGTATCCGAATCGGTCTCTTATTCGACTTCGCAAGACAGTTGCGAGCGGAGATAACATCTTTCCTTCGGGCGCGAGTCGGCTTTCCTATCTTCTCTTGAAGGAGGCAGATGATGCTGCAACTCCACGCCAATATTCGTGCGATATTTATCGGTTCCGTCGGAAGCATATTCCTGGCCGGATGCCAGAACACGGTGATCCTGCATTATCGCCAGCCGGCGAACTGCTATCTGTTCGACAGCAATCCCACCGGCTCGCCGCATACGACCACGTCCGCAGGCTCGGGCATGTTCCTGTTCTACGACATCGTCTCGATCGAGAACAAAGCCTCGGGGGCGAAGGACTTCAACTTCGATCCGGCCAAGCTCTTCGCCAATGGCGATTCCAAGGGCAACACGGTGCCGGGCACGCCCGGCGCCTCGTTCACCTATCTGCTGACGGGGAATGCCGTGCCCAAGCTGGTCCCCAAGGGCACGACCTCGGGATCGCTGGGGCGGGTGGTGATCAACCTGCCGAGCGACGATCCCACCGCGCTCAAGACGGCCCAGATGAACCTGCTCTACAAGAGCGCCTCGGGCGAGAGCGTGCTGCTGGCGCGCGATCCCGGGCCGGCGCCCAAGTTCCTCGATCCCTGCACCCCGGCGAACGTGAACGCGCTGCCCTAGCCCGCCTGCCCGTCATCCCCGCCGGGGCGGGGATGACGATGGCCAACAGAGGCGACCAAGCAGAATATGGTCCCGGCCCTAGGCCCGCTTCCGGGACTTCGGCTTTTTCGGCGGCGCGCGCCTGGCGGCCTCGACCGCCAGCAATCCCCAGCGGCGCAGCGCATCGGCATCGTCATAGGTCTCGTCGGGTGCCCGGCGATAGTTGAGCGACTGGACCTTGCCGTCCTCGCGCGTGACCGAGAACCGCTCGGCATCGCCCCAATCCGCCGCGCTTTCCGCATCCGCCTTGAACCATAGCGCATCGAAGGCGAGGATCGCGAAGGCCAGCCCGTCCAGATAGAGCGCCGCGCCGCCGAACAGCCGCTTGGACGTGACGGTGCCGACCGGCTCCATCGCCTCCTTGACCCATTCGACCAGGCTCTGGTCCACCGCCATCAGAGTCTCCCGCTATCGCACCGCCGGCCCGAGAACCCGCGCGCCATGCTCAGCGCCCCGCCAGCGCCACGAGCGCATCGCCGGTGACGCGCTGCACGGTCCATTCCTCCATCGCCTGCGCGCCCATCGCCCGGTAGAAATCGATCGCCGGCGTGTTCCAGTCGAGCACCGCCCATTCGAAACGGCCGCAATCCCGGTCCAGCGCGATGCCGGCAAGATGCCGGAGCAGCGCCTTGCCCGCCCCCGCGCCGCGCGCGCCGGGCGTGACGTACAGATCCTCGAGATAGATGCCGGGCTTGCCCGTCCAGGTCGAGAAATTGTGGAAGAACAGCGCGAAGCCGACGGGCCTGCCGTCCAGCTCCGCGATCAGGCTCTCGGCGACGCGGCGCGCGAACAGCGCATCGTGCAGCATCGCCTCGGTCGCCACCACGGCATCGGGCTCGCGCTCATAGACTGCGAGCTCGCGGACGAGATCGAGGATCAGCGGGACATCGTCCGGGGCGGCGGTGCGGATGGCGATCATAACAGTGCGGGCTCCACTTCGGGCTCGGCGATGCCGGGCCGGCTGCGCGCCGCCATCCAGCATCCCGCGACGATCAGCAAGGTGCCGGCGATGGTGACCAGCGTAAGCGGCTCGCGGAAGAACAGCCATCCCATGATCGCCGCCCAGACAAAGGCGGTATATTCGACCGTGAGCAGCACCTGCGCTTCCGCCCGCGCATAGGCCCAGGAAAGCAGCAGCAGCGAGGTGATCGCCAGCGCGGCGGCGAGCACGACCAGCGGCCATTGCCCCGCCGCCGGCGTCACCAGCAGCCAGGGCGCCGGCAGCGCGAACAGGGCGAGGATGAACCAGTTCTGGAAGAAGGCGATCTCGATCGGCCCGGCCCGCTGCGCCTGGTGGCGCGCGATGACGAGGTTGACCGCGTAGAACACCGCCGACACGAGCACCGCCGCCATGCCGAGCCCCGAATCGGGCCGATGCGGCGCGCCCAGCTGGCCGGCCAGGATGATGCCGACTCCGACCAGCCCGAGCAGCGAGCCGAGGATCGAGCGCGCGCCGATCTTCTCCTTCAGGAAGATCGCGGCGAGGCCGAGCGCGATCAGCGGCGCGATGAAGGTGAGCGCGATCGCCTCGGCCAGCGGCACGCGCACGATCCCCCAGAAGAAGGCGATCGCCATCACCGCGATCACCGCGCTGCGGACCGCATGGATCGCGAGCACGCGCCGCGCGGGCAGGCGCGGCCGGCCGAAGGCGAAGAGCGGCGTCATGATCGCCACGCCGGCGACGAGCCGCCAGAACAGCGCGGCATAGGCGCCGATGGCGAGGCCAAGCTCCTTCATCACCGCGTCCATGATCGAATAGAGCGCGATGCCGGCACAGGCGGCGAGCAGGGCCGCGAGGATCGGAGTGGCACGCGCCATGGTCAGCGGATCATGCGGATGTCGAGGCCGATATCGGCGGACGCCATCCGGGCGTCTGCGGTGAGGATCGGCAATGCACTGAATCTGCCTTGCGCCAGGCACGTCCGATCCCCGAGCGACAGGCCGAGATGCCTGGTGAGCGGGCGCAATCTCGCAACCTCTATGGCATGCGCCTCGCGAAAGGCCTGGACGCGAACCCCATAGGAAACCGCGATCCCATATACTGCATCCGGGTCAGCGCCGCCTTCCGCCAATTTGGTGACCACCTCGCATAGATTGACGATCGATATCTCAGCCCCGCGAACCGCGGCGGCCACCTGTTCGGTGCCCGATTCCCCGAGCATCAGGGCGAGAAGCACGGAGGCGTCAAGGACGAACATTATTCGCGTTCGGCCTCCGCACGCTTGTCGGCAATGAAATCATCCACCGTGAAAGGATGCGTGATCATCGCGCGGAGCTTCTGCTGCCCCTCCCGGATGACCTGCATATGCGTCCTGATCGCGAGCGAGCCATCGGCGGCGCGATCGAGCACCAGCACATCCCCGTCCTTGATCCCAAGCTCGCGGCGCAGCTCCGCGGGGATGACGATCTTGCCGCCGGCGATCACCTTGGCATGATAGGTCATGTCAGGCCCTCCAGGACCTGACCTATAGCATGGGACCTATTCCGCCGCCACCGCGGCGGCCTCGCTCGCCGCCTCGATCTCCGCCGCCTTGGCCTCGACCAGCCTGACGATGTGATCGAGCATGTCGGCATCGTTCACCGTGTGATCGGTGACGCCCGACAGATAGACCATGTGCTTGCCGTTGCCGCCGCCGGTGAGGCCGATATCGGTCTCGCGCGCCTCGCCCGGGCCGTTGACGACGCAGCCGAGCACCGAGAGCGAGAGCGGCGTGCGGATATGCTGGAGCCGGTCCTCCAGCGCCTGGACGGTGCGGATCACGTCGAAGCCCTGGCGCGCGCAGCTGGGGCAGGAGACGACGCGGACGCCCCGGTTGCGAATGCCCAGCGCCTTGAGGATCTCGAAGCCGACGCGCACTTCCTCCTCGGGCTCGGCCGAAAGGGACACGCGGATCGTGTCGCCGATGCCGAACCAGAGCAGCGAGCCGATGCCGATCGCCGACTTCACCGTGCCGCCGACAAAGCCGCCCGCCTCGGTGATGCCCAGGTGCAGCGGGCAATCCACCGCATCGGCGAGCTGCTGATATGCGGCGACGGCGAGGAACACGTCGGACGCCTTCACCGCCACCTTGAATTCGTGGAAGTCGCGGTCCTGGAGCAGCTTGATATGGTCGAGCGCCGATTCGACCAGCGCCTCGGGACAGGGCTCGCCATATTTCTCGAGCAGGTCCTTCTCGAGGCTGCCGGCGTTCACACCGATGCGGATCGCGCAGCCATTGGCCTTGGCGGCGTTGACGACTTCGTTCACCCGGTCCGCGCTGCCGATATTGCCCGGGTTGATGCGCAGGCAGGCGGCGCCGGCATCGGCAGCTTCCAGGGCACGCTTATAGTGGAAATGGATGTCCGCGACGATCGGCACGCGCGCGGCGCGGACGATCTGCTTCAGCGCCGCGGTCGATTCGACGTCAGGGCAGGAGACGCGGATGATGTCGACCCCGGCATCCTCGCAGCGGCGGATCTGGTCGATGGTCGCGCGCGCATCGGACGTTGCGGTGTTGGTCATGGTCTGCACCGTCACCGGCGCATCGCCGCCAACCGGGACATTGCCCACCATGATCTGACGGCTGGGCCGCCGGACGATATCGCGCCAGGGACGTACGGACATGGGGGCCATATACGCCCGCCCCGCGCGCGCGCCAACCCGGCGCGGTTTACGCGATGCTAAGAGGCGCGGTGCTATTTCTCCGGTTCGTTTCCAGGATCAAGGCTTGCACGCGTTGCGGCACGACTCACAATTTGCTGCCGCGCCGCGCACCAGCCAGCGCCATTACGGCATGGACTGGCTGCGCATCGCCGCCTTCGCGCTGCTGATCCTCTATCACATCGCCATGGCCTTCTCGCCCTGGGACTGGGTGATCAAGACCAACTATGCCTTTGGCTGGCTGATCCCGCCCATGGCACTGCTGACGCCCTGGCGCCTGCCGCTGCTCTTCGCCGTCTCTGGCTATGCCTCGCGCAAGCTGTTCGACCGGTCGGCCGGCGCGCGCGACTTCGCGCGCTCGCGCGCGGTGCGGCTGCTGGTGCCGCTCGCCTTCGGCATGGTCGCGCTGGTACCGCTCGAGATGTGGGTGCGGGTGATGGAGAATGGCTATCCGCACGGCTATCTCCATTTCTGGGCGCTCGACTATTGGCGCTCGGGCGATTTCTGGGGCCGCGAATTCCCCAGCTGGGAGCATCTGTGGTTCGTCGCCTATCTCGCCGCCTATACGCTGCTGCTCGCGGGCGTGCTGGCGCTGGGCGGCAACCGGGCCATGCGCGCGATCGGCGCGGCGGCGGACTGGCTCGCGGTGGGGCACAGGCTGCTCTGGGTGCCGGTGGCAGCGCTCGCGACGGCGCGGCTGGCGCTGCTGTTCGTCGCGCCCGAGCGCCAGGGGCTGCTGCGCGACTGGGGCGGCCATGCCCAATATGTCCCGATCTTCCTGTTCGGCTTCGCCCTGGCCGGTGCGCCGCGGCTATGGCCGGCAGTGGCGCGCGGCTGGAAGCCCGCGGCGGCGATGGCGGCGATGGCCGGCGCGGTGATCGTCACCGTCGAGCTGCTATGGCCCGGCACCCAGGTGCCGCCGCACGACGTGATGGCGCTCGACCGGGCCGCGCGCACCGCCATGGCCTGGGGCATGATCCTCGCGCTGTTCCATATCGCCGAGACGCGCTGGAACCATGACCACCGGCTGCGCAAGCCGCTCGCCGAGGCGGTGTTCCCCTTCTACATCGTCCACCATCCCGCGATCGTGCTGATCGCCTGGTATTCGCTGCCCCTGGGGCTGAGCGCGCCCGCCGAGTTCGCGCTGCTGCTCGGCGGCACCGGCGCCGTGTGCGCGGCGACCTATCTGATCGGCCGGCGCATCGCCTGGCTGCGGCCGCTGATCGGCCTATCCCAGGTTCGCCCGGAAGCGCCGGCTGCCGCGCAGCGTGGTGCCGTCGGCGAGCGTGACGACGAAGTCGCCGCTGCGATCGGTCTCGACACGCCGCGCCGCTGAGGCGCGCACGATCCGCCCGCGATGGATGCGGACGAAGCCCGGGCCCAGTTCCTCCGCAAGCGCGGCCAGCGTCGAGCGATGCAGCAGGGTGCGGCCGCTCCAGGCGATCTCGACATAGTTGCCGGCCGACGCCGCCCAGTCGATCGCGTCGATCGGCACCCGGTGCGTCACATTGCCGTCGGGCACGAGCAGGACCCGCTCCTCGCGCGCAGCCGGCGCGGGCTCGCGGCGCGCCAGCCACCATGTCGCCACGGCCATGAAGGCGGCGAGCAGCAGATAGGCCACCGCGTCCTTGCGATATTCGTAGACGAACCGATCGAGCGCCCCGCCATAGCGATAGCGCTCGCCCCACAGCGCATAGACGCCGAGCCGGATCGCGATCATGCCGGCGACATGGATCGCCGAAAGCGGCACCGTCGCCGCGGCATGGGCAAGCACCGCCCAGCCCCATGCGACGCGCGGCGGGCGGATCCTGGCCACCAGCCAGCCGATCGCGGGGAGCAGCGCCACCCACATGGCGACGCTGCTCAGCTCCCACAGCCAGACATGGGCAGGCCGCTCGACCAGGCCGGCGCGCGCGAGATCGGCGCGCGAGCTTTCGACATTGGCGAAGGACTGGACCAGCACGAATCCCAGAAAGGCCAAGGCGAGCAGCGCGAGCTTGCGCCGACGCTCGCCGCTCGCCCCGCCCTGCCCGCCGCTCGTCCCTGCCGCCTTTTCGTCCATCCCTGCCGACCCGCCGCTTCTCCCTCCTCGATACCGGCGCCCGGGGCCGCCCGCTAGCCGTTCGCCGTCATCAAGGAGTTCGAGGGATGGAACGGCACTACGGGATGGACTGGCTGCGGATCGGGGCGTTCGCGATCCTGATCCTCTATCATGTGGGCATGGTCTTCGTGCCCTGGGGCTATCATGTGAAGACCGCCATGCCGGCGGACTGGGTGGCGATCCCGATGCTGCTGCCCAATGCCTGGCGGCTGATGCTGCTCTTCCTCGTCTCGGGCTTCGCCAGCCGGATGCTGCTCGCCAAGTCGCCGGGCGTCGGGCGCTTCCTGGCCAATCGCAATGCGCGCCTGCTGCTGCCGCTCGCCTTCGGCATGGCGGTGGTGGTGCCGCCGCAGAGCTGGGTCGAGCTGGTCGGCCAGCATGGCTATGCGCACGATTATCCCTGGTTCTGGGCGCGCGACTATTTCCGCTTCGGCCGGCTCGACGGCATTCTGCTGCCGACCTGGAACCATCTGTGGTTCGTCGCCTATCTCTGGGTCTACACGCTGGCGCTCGGCGCGCTGCTGACGCTGCGGCTCGACCTGCAGAAGGGCTTCGACCGGCTGTTCGGCGGCGCCGGCGCGCTGTGGGTGCCGCTCGCCTGGCTGCTAATCTTCCAGGTGCTGCTGTTCCGCCGCGGCGAGGAGACGCACGACCTGATCGGCGACGGCATCGCGCACCTCGCCTATTTCCCGGCCTTCCTGTTCGGCTTCGGCCTGGCGGGCTCGCGCGTGACAATGGCGGCATTCGCGCGGCTGTGGCTGCCCTGCGCGGGGCTGGCGCTGGCGAGCTACGCAGTGGTTGCCGGCGTCGAGGCCGCCTATCCCGGCTTCGCGATGCCCGGCCGGGCGATCGCCGAACTGTTCCGCGTCGCCCGCGAAGTGCAGACCTGGGCGAGCATCGCCGCGCTGATCGGCCTGGCCGAGCGCTTCCTCAACCATGACCACAAATGGCGCGCGATGCTGACCGACGCGGTGTTCCCCTTCTACATCATCCACCAGACCGCGATCGTGCTGGGCGAGCACTGGCTGCTGCCGCTGCACCTCCATCCCGCCGCCGAGTTCGCGATCCTGGTCGCCGGCACCTGGGGCGCCTGCTGGACCTTCTATCTCGCCGGCCGCGAGATCGGCTGGCTCCGCCCGCTGATCGGGCTGCGCCCCCGGCTGGCCAAGCCCGCCCGTTCTGCTAGGGAAGCGGCATCTGCCAGCGGAGTTGCCTGATGCGCCTTCTTCTCGTCCTCGCGGCCCTGTTCGGGTTCGCCGCGCCTGCCAATGCCTATTGGGAATATGGCCATCAGACCGTCGCCGCGATCGCCTGGCGCAACGTGACTCCGGCCACCCGCGCGAAGATCGGCCAGCTGCTCCGCCACACCGACCTGCTGAAGACCGAGGGCTGCCCCGCGACCAATATCGAGGAAGCCTCGGTCTGGGCCGATTGCATCAAGAAGCTGGGCAGCGACTGGCGCTACGCGTCGGTCTGGCACTATCAGGATGCGGACGTCTGCAAGCCGTTCGACGTGACCGCCGAGTGCAAGGACGGCAATTGCGTCTCCGCCCAGATCGAGCGCGACGTGAAGATCCTCAAGGACCGCAAGGCGCCGCAGGTCGAGCGAGTGAAGGCACTGCTCTTCCTCGTCCATTTCGTCGGCGATATCGGCCAGCCGCTCCACGGCGCCGAGCACGACCATGACGCCGGCGGCAACAAGGCGATGGTGAGCTATGGCATCTACACCACCGACCGGCTGAATCTCCACTCGGTGTGGGACGGGCTGCTCGCCGAGCGCGCGATCACCTCGGGCCCCGACATCGTCCGCACCTATAGCCGCAAGGACCGCGCCGCGCTGGGCGGCGGCACCGTCCAGGACTGGGGCAAGGACAGCTGGGAGCTGGCCAAAACCGTCTATGCCGACCTGAACGGCGGCGATACCTGCAAGCCGATCACCGGCCGCGTCGCGATCAGCGAGGCGATGATCGAGAAATGGGTGCCCGAAGCACGGACTCAGGTGATCAAGGGCGGCCTGCGCCTCGCCCGGCTGCTCGACGAGGCATTGGGCTAATCGTCATTTCCCCAGCGGAAGCGCCAGTCGCCGTCCGTCTTGACGGCGACCAGCCAGAGAAAGACCGCGATCAGCGGCACCAGCAGCACCAGCCACAACCGCTCCCGGTGCACGGCGAAATTGACGATCAGCCCGGCGGCGGCGCCAAAGGCCAGGGTCGCGGCCCAGCCTTGCCAGGTGACGGGGGTGGCGCCGAAGCCGAAGCGTTTGGGCCGGAACCAATAGCCCGGACGGACGGCGCCGCCCGCGCGGAAGCGGTCGCCGATCATCGGGCGGTCGCCACGACGATGCCGGCGAGCAACGCGATACCGGCGGCGGCGAGAAGGACCGGCAGCCGCCCGCGGCCGGGGTGAAGGGCAAGGAACATCAGTCACTTCCTTTCTGGCTATCGTCGATCGCGGGCGACGAGGTGCGCCAGGCGACAAGGGCGAACAACAAGGTGGCGGCGAGAAGGAGGATCAGCCAGGCCGCGACATGGACCGGACTGGACGGATCGATGACCGGCGCAATCAGCAGCACGAACAGGCAATAGGCAGCGGTCACCGCCCAGCCCTGCCGCGTGCACGGCATGATGTTGTAGCTGATGCCCCGGCGGGTGCGCACGAACCAGGCATCGGCACGTTGCGGCCGCGCGGCCATGCTATTCCTCCCTCGCCTTGGGGGGCCGCCCGCGCTTGGGGCGCACCGGTTCCGCCAGCTTCACCCCGCGCCGCGCCAGCGCCTCGCGCAACAGGCACTCGACCTGGGCATTGACGCTCCTCAGGTCGCTCGCCGCCGAGCGCTCGATCGCCGCGTACAGGGCGGGATCGAGGCGCAGCGGAAAGGCTTTCTTCTGCGGCGGCTGGGACACGGGCTACGCCTTGCGCATCACTGATAGAGCGAGCCCGTGTTGACCACCGGCTGGGTGTCGCGCTCGCCGCACAGCACCACCATCAGGTTCGAGACCATCGCGGCGCGGCGTTCGTCGTCGAGATCGACCACCTGCTTGGCGGAGAGCTGGGCGAGCGCCATCTCGACCATGCCGACCGCGCCCTCGACCAAGGTCTGGCGGGCAGCGACCACCGCCTGCGCCTGCTGGCGACGGAGCATCGCGCCGGCGATCTCCTGCGCATAGGCCAGGTGAGTGAAGCCGCATTCGTCGACCGTGATGCCAGCGACGCGCAGCCGGGCGATCAGCTCCTCGCGCAGCTCCGAGCCGACCTGGTCGTGATTGCCGCGCAGCGTGACTTCCTGATGCTCGAAATCGTCATAGGGATAGCGCGAGCCGATCGTGCGCACCGCCGCCTCGATCTGGACGTTCACGAACGCCTTATAGTCGTCGACGTCGAACAGCGCCTGCGCCGTGTCGGTCACGCGCCACACCACCTGCGCCGCCATCTCGATCGGATTGCCGCGCAGGTCGTTCACCTTGATCCGCTCGGAAATGATGTTGTTGGCCCGCACCGAGACCTTCTTCTTGATCATCCACGGCCAGGTCCAGCGCAGGCCCGTGGTACGGTCCGTGCCCCGATAGTCGCCGAACAGCGTGATCACCGCCGCCTGGTTGGGCTGGAGCAGATAGAAGCCGCAAAGCACGAACAGCTCGATCAGGATCGAGGCGAGCAGCCAGGAAATCACGATCCAGTCCGCCATCCGGTCGATCTGGGTGAGCGCCCCCACCGTGGCAGCCAGCGCGACCAGCAACACGAGGAGCATGCCATAGCCGCTCATGGTGATCGCGGACTTCTCGCTGCTCTGGCGCAGTGCCGGGGTGGCGCTACGAACGTCGGTCATCATTACCTCCCGAAATTATGATATCGTATTTATATCGATTCGAGAGAGGCCGCAAGGCGGAATCGCCGGCCGTTCAGCTGGGGCTCATTCGGGCTGCGCGACGATCGGCCGATCTCGATCCGGGGGGACATCGATGCGACCGCTCCTGCTTGCCCTGTGCGTGGCCCTGCTGCCCCCGGCCGCGCCGGTCTCGGCACGGCCCGTCGCCGCCGCGGCGATCGCGGGCGAGGCGGATGCCGCGCTGGCCGCCGCCGTCCCCTCCGGCGGCTCGGGCGCCACCGTCCTGATCGCGCGCGGCGACACGATCCTCTACCGGCGGACGCGGGGCATGGCCGAGGCCGAGCTCGGCGTGCCGATGGCGCCGGACCAGATCTTCCGGATAGCCTCGATCACCAAGAGCTTCACCGCCGCGCTGATCGTGCAGATGGCCGAGCGCGGCGAGGTGGCGCTGGACGCGCCGGCGGCCCGCTACCTGCCCGAGCTGCCGCTCGATCCGCGCATCACGCTGCGCCAGCTGCTGAGCCACACCGCCGGGATCGCGGAGAATGACGCCACGCCGCAGCCGCCCTTCGGCCCGGGCGAGGTCCCGCTGGCGCAGCAGGTCGCGCGGATCGCGGCGCGGCCGTTGCGCTTCGCGCCGGGCACCGAGCAGCGCTATTCCAATTCGGGCTATATGCTGCTGGGCGCAGTGATCGAGAAGGTGACCGGCCAATCCTGGGACGAGGCGATGCGCACCCGCCTGTTCGCGCCGCTGGGGCTCGCCGACACCGCCTATGACCGCCGGGACGCGATCGTGGCGCGGCGAGTGGCGGGATATACGCTGGCCGATGGGCAGCTCCGCAACGCCGCGGCGTTCAACATGTCGCTCCCCAAGACCGCGGGATCGCTGCGATCCTCGGCGGCGGACCTGATGCGCTGGATGCGGGCGCTGGCGCATGGCCGGGTGGTGAGCGCGGCCGGATTCGCCCAGATGGCACGGCCCGCGCTTGCCGGCGTGCCGCTGCAGGAACGCTACGGGCTGGGCCTCTATGTCTGGCAGGTCCGCGGGCAGACGGCGATCGGGCACACCGGCCAGATCGACGGCTTCGCATCCGCGCTGCTCTATCTCCCGGCGTCGGACACGGTGATCGTCGTGCTCGCAAATAACGACGCGTTCGATGCGCAGACGCTGGCGCGGCGCATGGCGGCGATCGCCCTCGGCAAGCCCTATCCGCTGCCGCTCTCCGAACGGGCGCTGCCCCCGGAAGCGGCCGCGCTGCCAGGGGTCTATGGCAGCGATCCGGCGACGATGCGCACGCTCGCGATTGCCGGGGGCCGGCTCACCATCGCCCGCGCCGGACGCGCGGCGATCCCGGTCATGCTCGATGCGCGGGGCGATATCCGCTTCGTGCCCGACGAGATCAGCTATTTCACCCCGGTCCGCGATGCCGGGGGCAAGGTGATCCGGCTCGACTATTTCGCCAAGGGCGAGGGCCCGGCCCTGGCGCTGCCGCGCACGGACCCGCGCTAGGTTGGGGCCTCATAACCCCGGCCTTGCGCCGGGATGACGGCGGAGAATCAGATACTTGTTCGGGTTCTCGCCCCAGGCACGAAGAGGCCGCCGGAGTTTCCCCCGGCGGCCCCTTTTCCAAAGCGCGAGCGCCCTAGCTGATGACGATCGTCACCGCGCGGCGGTTCTGCGCCCAGCTGGCATCGTCAGAGCCCAGCGCGATCGGGCGCTCCTTGCCATAGCTGATCGTGGTGATCCGCGCCGGCGAGATGCCGCGCGAGGCCAGATAGTTCTTGGCGGCATTGGCGCGGCGATCGCCCAGCGCGAGATTATACTCGCGCGTGCCGCGCTCGTCGCAATGCCCCTCGATCGTGATCCGGGTGTTGGGATGGCTCGTCAGCCACTGCGCCTGGCTGTCCAGGATCGCGCGCGCCTCGGGATCGATGTCATATTGGTCGAACGCGAAATGCACGGTGTCGCTCGACACTTCGCGGCGGAACTGCTCGTTGATCGGTGCCGCGACCGTGTCGCTGTCGCCCTCGCCCGGATTGACCGGGCCGGTTTCCGACGGCGCGGGCGGAATCGTGGTCGCGTCGCGCTTCTTGGCACAGCCCGCGGTGGCGATCAGCGCGATGCCGAGCACCAGGCCGGTCGTGATCTTGGACATGGTCTTTTCTCCTTTTCTCAGCGCACCCGGTCCGCTTGCCAGGGCCTTAGCACGAATGCCGTTACGTTTCAGGGACGAATCGGTCCCCAACTGGGATCCGACCCATCGAGCGGCGTCGGAATCCGCCGCGCATTGGTGCCGGTGAGGTCCACCGACCACAGGTCCGGGCGGCCCGAGCCCTGGGCCGAGCGGAAGAACATCAGCACCCGGCCGTTGGGCGACCAGCTCGGCGCCTCGTCGCCCCAGCTGTTGGTGAGCAGCTTCTCGCCGCCGCCGCCCGGGTTCATGACTCCGATGCGGAACGCGCCGCCGCCGGTGCGGGTGAAGGCGATCAGATCGCCGCGCGGGCTCCACACCGGCGTGGCGTAGCGCCCGCCGCCGAAGCTGATCCGGTGCTGGTTCGAGCCGTCGGCGTTCATCACATAGAGCTGCTGCGTGCCGCTGCGATCGCTCTCGAACACGATCTTCGATCCGTCGGGCGAATAGCTGCCGCCGGTGTCGATGCCCGGCGAGTTGGTCAGCCGCTGCGGCTCGCCGCCGGCCGATGCGATGCGGTAGATATCGGTATTGCCGGCCTGCGCCATCGAGAACAGCACGAAGCGCCCGTCGGGCGAGAAGCGCGGCGCGAAGCTGAGGCTGACATTGGAGACGAGCAGCCGGTTCTCGCGGGTTCCCATGTCGTAGACATAGATGGCCGGCTTGCGCTGCGTGTAGCTCATATAGACGATCGCGTTCTGCTTCGGGCTCATGCGCGGCGTGAGCACGATCGACTGGCCGTTGGTCAGGAAGCGGTGGTTGGCGCCGTCCTGGTCCATGATCGCCAGCTGCTTGCGGCGCTTGTTCTTGGGGCCGGTCTCCGCGACATAGACCACCTGGCTGTCGAAATACGGCCCCTCGCCGGTGAGCTTCGAATAGACGGCGTCGGCGCATTTGTGCGCGGCGCGGCGCCAGTCGGCCGGCGAGACGACGAAGCCCTGGCGGACCAGCTCGCTCTGCAGCAGCACGTCGTAGAGATAGCAGCCCACGGTGAGCGAGCCATTGCCATTGGCGCGGACATAGCCCTGGATGATCGCCTGGTTGCCGTTCCAGCTGCCGTAATTGGGCGCGGTCACTTCGCTATAGGCGATGCCGCGGCTGGCCGAGGGGCCGCGCGTCTTGAACAGGCCGGTGTTGCGCAGATCGTCCTCGACCACCTGGGCGAGCTTGGCGCCGAGCTGGTCGGTCGGGCCGGCCGGGGTGGAGACGCTCTCCGAGGTGGGCATCGCCGGAATCGCGATGACGAGGTCCTTGGCGGCGGTGTTAGTCACGTCGACGCTGAGCGGCTGGTCCTGCGGCTGCGGCTGCGCCTGTTGCTGCGGAGCGGGCGCCGGCACGTCCTGCGCCTGCGCGACGGTGGCGGCAGTGCTCGCCAGCAGGGCCGCGATCGTCAGATGGGCAAATTTCATCTTCACAGATCCTCGTACAAAACCGGGGCGATGACTTTCCACGCATCATAGAATTGCGCGGGCAGCTTGAAGGGAGCGGCGAGCTTCACCGCGCGGATCGCGCGATCCTTGGCGAGATCGGCCTGGGCGCGGTTGCTGTCGGTGATGCCGGTCTGCGTCACTTGCGGCTCGCTGGCGAGCGTGCCGTCCTGGTTGAGCCTGACGGTCACCTTGGTGCGCAGCTTGTCCGAATCGGCGCCGCTGGGGGGAGCCCAGTGGGGGCGGATCTGGCGGATGATGGCGGCGCTGAGCGCGGCCCTGACCTCGGGGCCCGCGGTCGCGGCCGGCGGCGCGACGGATGCGCTCTTGCTCGGCTTGTCGTTGATGCCGTTGAGCAGCCCGTCGAGCCGCCCGGTCGGCGCGACCGGGCGCTGGGCGGGGGGACGCGCGGGCGCCTGGGCCGGGGCGGCCTTGGGCGGCGTCTTCGGCGCGGGCTTCACCGCATCGGGCGCGGGCACGGGCTTGGGCGGCGCCGGCTGCGGCTTGGCGATCGGCTGCGGATTGGGCGCGGGCTCGGGCGGCGCGCTGTCCGGCTCGATCGGCGCTTCCACCGGCGCGAGCTTGGGAGCCGGCGCTTCGCTGGTCGGATTGGGCGACGCGCTCTCCAGCGCGACCTGATCGACCAGCGCGACTTCGATCGGCACGGGCTTGAGCTTCAGGGGATTGGGGGTGGCGAGGAAGCCGACCGACAGGATGCCGAAGAGCGCGACATGCCCGATCACCGCAACCGTCAGCCCTGCTCCCTCGCCCCTGTCCATCACGGCTTCGCGCTCGCATCGGTGATCAGCGAGACGCGGTTGAGCCCGGCATGGTTGAGCTCGCCCATCACTTTCATGACCTTGCCATAGCCCAGGCCCTGATCGGCGCGCAGGAACACCGCCGCCGGCTTGCCGTCCGGACCCGGCGCGCGGCCGGCGATCGCCGCGAGCCTGGCGGGCAGGGCGTCATCCGATGTCAGCTCGTTGTCGACGAAGATCTGGCCCTTGTCGTCGATCGCGATCTGGACGGGCTTCTGATCCTGGTCGAGCGCCTTGGCGCGGCTCTCCGGCAGGTTCACCGGCACGCCGGCAGTGAGCAGCGGCGCCGTGACCATGAAGATGATCAGCAGCACCAGCATCACGTCGACCAGCGGCGTGACGTTGATCTCCGCCATGGGCTGGCGGCGGCCGCGGCCCTTGTTCGAGGGGAGGTGCATCGCCATCGGATCAGGCCTCCATCTCCAGGCGGCGGCTCAGCGTCGCATGGAAGCCGTCGGCGAAGCGGTTGAGCCGGGCCTCGACCCGGTTCACGCCGTGCGAATAGCGATTATAGGCGATCACCGCGGGAATGGCGGCGAACAGGCCGATCGCCGTCGCGAAGAGCGCCTCGGCGATGCCCGGCGCCACCACGGCGAGCGACGAGCTCTGCTCCTTGGCGATGCCGGTGAAGCTGCGCATGATGCCCCAGACCGTGCCGAACAGGCCGACGAACGGCGCGACCGAGCCGACCGTGGCGAGGAAGTTGAGGCGATCGGCAAGCTTGTCGACCTCCTGCGCGATCGTGGCGCCCATCGCGGTCGCCAGGCGCTCGCGGGTGCCCTCGCGGTCGATCGCCTTGCCGCTGGTCGAGCGTCGCCATTCGGTGACGCCGGCGGCGAAGACGCGGGCGATCGGCTGGTCGCGGCCGGCCGCGCGGCGATGGAACTCGTCGATATCGTCGGCTTCGCGATATTCCGCCTCGAACCGGTCGATCGCCTTCTTCACCGCGCCGACCTTGAAGCCGAACGACAGGATGATCGCCCAGGTCCAGAGCGAGGCGAGCAGCAGGCCGAGCATCACGGCGCGCACCACCCAGTCCGCCTGCAGGAACAGGCCGATCGGCGACATGGTGGCGGCGTCGGTGCTGATGAATTCCATGATCGGTTCAGGTCCCCTTGAAGAGCAGCGGTTCGAAACGTTCCATCCACGCCGCCGGCTGGCGGCGCGGACGGCCGGACGGGGCGACGAACACCGCCTCGATCTCCGCTTCGGCCACTATGGTAACGTCGCGCATGACTCGTTGATGAATGTCCACTGCGGCGGGGCGCAACCGGACCAGCCGGCTGACCACCACCAGTTCGTCGCCCAGGCGCGCCGGCGCCCGGAAACGGATGTTCGCCTCGCGCAGCGCATAGGCGCCCTCGCCCGCTTCGTGCGCCGCGCGCTGATCGATGCCGGCAAGCGCCAGCATATCCGAGCGGGCCCGCTCCATGAACCGGAGATAGTTGGCGTGATAGACCACCCCGCTCAGATCGGTGTCCTCGAAATAGACACGCAGGACGAAATGATGCTCGAGGCCCGCGAAGCGGCCAGGGGCAAAGGATGCGTCCATGGCCGGCCACCTAACCCAGCGATTCCGCCGGGGGAACCCCTTGCCTCAGTCGAACAGCCCTTCCTGCGCGGTGGACGGAGGCGTGAGCCCCAGATGCTTCCATCCCGCCGCGTTGAGGCAGCGTCCCCGCGCCGTGCGCGCGATCATCCCGATCTGGATCAGATAGGGCTCGATCACTTCCTCGATCGTGTCGCGCGGCTCCGAAAGCCCCGCCGCCAGCGTCTCCACGCCCACCGGGCCGCCCTTGTAGATGTCGGCGATCATGGTGAGGTAGCGCCGGTCCATCGCGTCCAGCCCCAGCGCATCGACCTCGAGCCGGGTGAGCGACTGGTCCGCCACCCGGGCATGGACCGTCTCCTCGCCCAGCACATTGGCGAAGTCGCGCACCCGGCGCAGCAGCCGCCCGGCGATGCGCGGCGTGCCGCGCGAGCGCCGCGCGATCTCGTGCGCGCCATCGGGCGCGACGTGCAGGTCGAGCAGGCGGGCGGCGCGGGCGACGACGCGCTCCAGCTCGTCCACCGCATAGAAATTGAGGCGCACCGGGATGCCGAACCGGTCGCGCAGCGGCTGGGTGAGCAGCCCCTGCCGCGTGGTGGCGCCGACCAGGGTGAAGCGTGGCAGGTCGATCCGCACGCTGCGCGCCGACGGCCCCTCGCCGATCATGAGATCCAGCGCGCGATCCTCCATCGCCGGATAGAGCACTTCCTCGACCGCGGGATTCAGCCGGTGGATCTCGTCGATGAACAGCACGTCGCCATCCTCGAGATTGGTGAGCAGCGCGGCGAGATCGCCGGACTTGGCGATCACCGGGCCCGAAGTGGCGCGGAACCCCACGCCCATCTCGCGCGCGATGATCTGGGCGAGCGTGGTCTTGCCCAGCCCCGGCGGGCCGAAGAACAGCACATGATCCAGCGCTTCGCCGCGCGACCGGGCGGCATCGATGAACACGCGCAGATTCTCGCGCGCCGCCCGCTGGCCGACAAATTCGTCGAGGCTCTTGGGGCGCAGCGCGGCATCGACATCGTCGATGCGGCGGGCGGAGGAGAGGAGGCGATCGGAATCGGTCATGCTGCCGCCCAAAGCTCGCAATATCCCTCGCCGGTCAACACCTCGACCGCATTGAAGCGCCGCTGGAGATAGCGCAGGACATCTTCGGGGAAAGCTGCACGCGCCTGCGCCAGGTTCGCATCCTCCGGCAAGCCGGGAAGATAGGCGGCCACGCTGCGCTCGCCCAGATAATGCCGCGCGCGCACCGGCGCGGCAGGGTCGCCAAAGAAATAATCGAGGAAATTATAGTCCTGCACGAGCTCGCCGTGATCGAACATCATGTCGCGCCCATGCGTGATGCGGAAGGGCGCGCCCAGGTCGCCCGCCTCGAACGACAGGAACGGCGAAGGCGGCTCGCCGGGAACGGTCCAGCCAGCCACGCCCTGCCATCCGGGGACGAAGGGATGATCGACCTTGCTCATCCCAGCAACCCGCTCAGCAGCGCCGGGTGGAAGCTCCAGCCCAGGAACCCGCACAGCCCCATGAACAGCCCGAAGGCGCCGAAGCCCCAGGCCACCCAGAGCAGCCAGCCGCTCTCCACCAGCGCAGCGACGGCGGCGACCGAGATGGCGGTGGCGACCGATGCGTCGCTCGCGTCGAACTGGTCGTCATGCACGTTCAGCGCATCGTAGAGATCGCTCCGCGCCTTCGCATCGGCGGCCAGGCCCGGCGCTTCCGCCTTATACTTCGCGATGTCGCGGTCGAGCCCGGCGAGCACCGGCGCCGCGCGCTTCGGATCGGCCAGCAGGGCGATCTGGAGCCGGCTCGCCTCGGCGACATGCTGCTTGGTCTTGGCCGCCTGATACTGGTTCCACTTGTCGACCGAATCGGACTGGGCCTGCTGCATCGCCTGGACGATGTTGCCGTCCTTGATCCCGCACACCCCCATGAACACGGACAGCACCACCACCGTGATCGCCACGTTCCGGTTGAGCGACTTGTCCTTGGCCTCGGCGCTGACTTCGATTTCCATGGCCCCGCCCTATTCCTCTCGCGGCGACGCGGCTAGACCGGGCGCATGGCGCGCCCGGACCTGCTGCTCGCAACGCCGATTTCCGCGCCGCTGCGCGCGGCGCTCGCCGAACGCTTCACCCTGCACGAGGGCGATCCGCCGCCGGGCGTCCGCGCGGTGGTGGGCGGCGGCATGGCGAAGATCGATGCCGCGCTGCTCGCCCGCCTCCCCGCGCTGGAGATCGTCGCGATCCACGGCGTCGGCCATGACCGGGTCGATCTCGACGCGCTCGACGCGCGCGGCATCCGCATCACCACCACGGCGGGCGTCCTGACCGAGGATGTCGCCGACCAGGCGATCGCGCTGATGCTGGCCGTGCAGCGGCGCATCGCGGCGAACGACGCGCTGGTGCGGGCGGGCGGCTGGACCGCTCCGCTCGGTCGGCGGGCCAGCGGGCGCCGCATCGGGATCTTCGGGCTCGGCCAGATCGGGCATGCGATCGCGCTGCGGGCCGCGCCCTTCGCCGGCGAGCTGCTCTACGCCGCGCGCTCCGAAAAGCCGGTGCCGTGGCGTTTCGTGCCCGATATCGCCGCGCTGGCGGAAGCGAGCGACGTGCTGATCCTCGCCGCGACCGGCGGGCCCGCGACGCGGCGCATCGTCGATGCCGCCGTGCTCGACCGGCTGGGCCCCGGCGGCGTGCTGATCAACATCGCCCGCGGCAGCCTGGTCGATCAGGACGCGCTGGTCGCCGCGCTGGCCGCGGGCCGCATCGCCGGCGCCGGGCTTGACGTCTTCGCCGAGGAACCGCAGGTCCCCCAGGCGCTGCGCGCGATGGACCAGGTGGTGCTCGCCCCCCATCAGGGCAGCGCGACCGAGGAAGCCCGTATCGCGATGCGCGAACTGGTGCTCGCCAATCTCGACGCGCATTTCGCCGGCAGGCCGCTGGTAACGCCGCTGCGCCGGGAGCGCCGGGCAGTCAGTCATGCCGTTCCACCGCACCGGTGATCTCGACCCAGGCGCATTGGCGCTCCCCCCACACCGAGACGGTGGGCGCGGGGAAGGCGGGATCGGCAAAGGCGCCCACCGGAATCGCGATGGTGTCGGGGATGCCGCCGCCATCGTACCAGACATTGCCGCCGCAGATCGGGCAGAAGTGAAAGCCGGCCGGCGGCCCGCCACTCTCCGACGCCGCGATCCATTCGGTCGACCGGCCGGTGATCGTCACCTGCCCCGCCGGAAAGCGCGCCTGCACCGCGAAGGCCGATCCGCTGCGCTGCTTGCAGTTCAGGCAATGGCAGACCGAGATGCGCACCGGCTCGCCCACGCATTCGGCGCGGAGCTGGCCGCAGCGGCAGGCGGCGGTGCGCACCGTCACTTCGCCGCCTTGCGCAGCGCCAGCCGCACCAGCGCATCCAGCGTCGCGCCGGCACCCAGCTCGTCCGCGGCGGCATTGACCGCGGCGCTCGCCTCGGCCGGCTTGAAGCCCAGGTTGAGCATCGCCGAGATCGCATCCTGCGCCGCGCCGCCCGCCGCCGCGGCGCCCGGGCCGCCACCGCCGCCGAGCGCCACGCCACCGGCCTTGTCCTTGAGCTCGTTGACGATGCGCTGGGCCAGCTTGGGACCGACGCCGTTCGCCCGCGCGATCATCGCCGAATCGGCGCGCGCCACGGCGGTCTGCACTTCCTCGGGCGACAGGATCGAAAGGATGGCCAGCGCCACCTTGGCGCCGACGCCCTGCACGCTGGTGAGCAGGCGGAACCAGTCGCGCTCGCTCGCGGTGGCGAAGCCCATCAGCCGGATCGAATCCTCGCTCACCAGCATCTCGGTGTGGAGGGTGACCGACCCGCCGGTGGCGCCCAGCGCAGTGATCGTCCGGCCCGAGGCACCGGCGAGATAGCCGACGCCGTTCACGTCGATCACGACATGGTCGAGCCCGGTCGCTTCCAGCCGGCCCTTGAGGTGCGCGATCATCGCCGATCCCCTGCGCGGAAGTTTACGAAGTCCAGGCTGCGCCTTCCCCGATTTCCCCGCCGCACGCGGCATCCGGCGAATGGTGGGCAGGCGTAGCAGGGGCGGAGGCGCGCGCGCATGCCCGGTACATAAACGGAACAAGCGGGGGGAGGGAAGCGAAATCACCGCATCCCCGCCGGGCATCGACGCCGGACCGGGTCGTGCTACCGTGACGCCGGGGCAAAGCCAGGGGGAAATCGAAATGGCGTTCTGGAAGGTGGACCTGACCACGGAGGACGGCGCGCTGGGCGCCGCGCAGCTGGGCGGCTATGCCTGTTTCGTCGCGGCGGCGCTGAGCGCCTTCGGACTGCTGATCGTGGGCTGGTATCTGGGGACGCCCGGCGCGCCGGCGGCGACGATGGTGCTCGGCGTCGCCGCGGCCGAGACGGTGCTCTTCGCGGTCGCGGGCTTCCGCCTGCGCGCGGGGCGCGGGCTGGCTTGGTGCAGCGTCGCGGCGTTCCTGCTCGTGCTCGAATTCCTCGGCAAGCTCGCCACGCTCAACATCATGGGCCTGGTCATCAACGCGGTGCTGACGATCGGCGTGATCAACGGCCTGCGCGGCGCGCGGGCGCTGAGGCGCAACGCATTCGATGGCGACGAGGCCGCGGCGATCTTCGAATAGCCCTGGCGGAACGATCGCCGCCTTCCCACCTGCAGGGCGAGGACATCGGGGGGAATCGAATGATCGCCGCGCTTCTGGGACTATGGCTGACGCTGCTGCTCGCCGGCGATACGCCGGCCGGGGGCCTGATGCGTGGCGCCCTTGTCGAATGGCCCGCGGCGCGGCTGGCGCGGATCCGGCGCGGGGCGGTGGTCGCCTGGATGATCCTCGGCGCGATCGGCCTGCTCTGCTTCTGGTTCCTCGAGGAGGAGGGCCTTCGCCTCTTCGCCATGGCGCTGCCCGAGATCGCCGGCTGGATCACGATGTTCGAGATCGGCACGCTGGTCGACACGATCCTGGTGGCGGCGATGGCGGCATCGACGCTGCGCTTCGGCGCGGTGCGGCACTGGATCGCCGCGCGGCGGCCGATGGGCCGGCGCGCGAAGCGGACGCGGCGGACGCGGCTGGTGGCGCGCGCCTCCAACGACGACGAGGACGGACCGGCCCCGGCGCTGGCGGCCTAGCGCAGCCCGAAGCGCGCGCTCGCCAGATGGTGGGCGTGGCAGATGGCGACGGCGAGCGCGTCGGCCGCGTCGGCCCCGGCGATCTTCACCCCGGGCAGCAGCACCTGCACCATCGCATGGACCTGCGCCTTGTCGGCATTGCCGACGCCGACGACCGATTTCTTGATCGTGCTCGGCTTGTATTCGCCGACATCGATGCCGGTCCGCGCGGCGGCGCACAGCACCACCCCGCGCGCCTGGCCGAGCTTGAGCGTCGACTGGGCATTGGAATTGACGAACACCTCTTCCACCGCCGCCGCCTCCGGCCCGTGATCGGCGATCAGCGCGGCGAGCATGGCGTCGAGATGCGCGAGCCGGCGCGGGAGCGGCGCCTGGGTATCGGTCTTCAACCGTCCGTTGGCGAGATGCGACAGGCGATTGCCCTCGGCGCGGATCAGCCCCCAGCCGGTGGTGCCGAGGCCGGGATCGAGGCCGAGGATGATCATTGGATTCTGCACGCACACGCGCGAAGCGCCGGAATAGCCCGGTGCGCCCTCCGCGCGGCGCCGTCGCGAATCTCGGGACCGCTGGCGCGGCAAGCGCTCTCCGCGCCTCCGCGCCCCCGCGCGAACCGATGATCTTCGCGGCTTCGCGCCTTCGCGTGAATCAAGCTCAGCCCAGCTTCTCCATCACTTCGTCCGAGACTTCGTAATTGCCCCACACCGTCTGGACATCGTCGTCGTCGTCGAGCGCGTCGATCAGCTTGAACAGCTTGGCCGCGTCCTCCTCGCCGACATCGACCATGGTCTGGGGCCGCCAGGCGAGCTTGGCGCCCTCGGCCTCGCCGAGCACCGGCTCCAGGGCGCGGGCGACTTCGTGGAGCGCGTCCTGCGCCGTCCAGATCTCATGGCCCTCCTCGGAGCTGGCCACGTCCTCGGCCCCTGCCTCGAGCGCGGCTTCGAACACTTTCTCGGCGTCGCCGGCCTTGGCGGGATAGTTGATCAGGCCCATCCGGTCGAAACCGTGGCTCACCGAGCCGGCGGTGCCGAGATTGCCGCCATTCTTCGATACCGCGGTGCGCACATTGGTGGCGGTGCGGTTGCGATTGTCGGTCAGCGCCTCGATGATCAGCGAGACGCCGCCCGGGCCGAAGCCCTCGTAGCGGATCTCCTCGTAATTCTCGCCGTCGCCCTTGCTCGCCTTGTCGATCGAGCGCTGGATATTGTCCTTGGGCATCGACTGCGCCTTGGCCGCGGCGATCGCGGCGCGCAGGCGCGGGTTCATGTCGGGATCGGGCAAGCCCATCTTCGCGGCGACGGTGATTTCGCGGCTGAGCTTGGAGAACATGCTCGAGCGCTTCTTATCCTGCGCGCCCTTGCGGTGCATGATGTTCTTGAATTTGGAATGGCCTGCCATTGCGCTCTCGTATGAAACTGGTCGCGCGGCTTTAGGCCAGGCACGGGCGAATGGGCAATGCTTGCCCCATATCGTCATCCCGGCCGGCGCCGGGATCTCGTGCGGCTATCGTCCCGCGCCTTCGCCCGAGGCCCCGGCTTTCGCCGGGGCGACGACAAGGCGGCTTAGATGCCCAGCGCCTGCTTGTAGGTCTCGAGCAGCATCTCCGCCTCGTCGCGGTGATGCTTCTCCATCTTCCGCAGGCGGACGATCGAGCGCATCGTCTTCACGTCGAAGCCGGTCGACTTGGCCTCGGCATAGACGTCCTTGATGTCGTCGGCGATGCCCTTCTTCTCTTCCTCGAGCCGCTCGATCCGCTCGATGAGGAGGCGCAGCTGTTCGGCGGAAATCGAATCGGACAAGGTGGAAGCTCCTGGAGAATAGAGTCGGGAAAGCGGCGCGATTATCGGAGCCCGCCGCCCCGCTCAACCCCCAAC
>NZ_JAPDIR010000006.1:33361-267660 GCF_029870595.1 Sphingomonas sp. CBMAI 2297 | reverse complement strand
GCCCCGACGCCCGCGCCTACGCCGACTGCGCATGCCGCCCCCGCGGCCCAGCGCGCGGCGCCCGTTCCGCGTGCCACGCCGGCTCCGCGTGAGACGGTGCCCGCCGCACCCGCGCCCGCCACGGCGCCGTTGCCGAGCGTCGCGCCATCTCCCCTGGCCGCGGCATCGCCGACGCCCCAACCGGTCGCGACCGCTGCACCCGCGCCCGCGCCCGCGCCTGCCGTTTCGCCCTGGATCTGGGCCCTGGCCGGCGCGGGGGGAACTGCGCTGCTGGGGCTGGGCGGCTGGCTGCTCCTGCGTCGGCGGCGTGAAGCAGGGGAGGAGGAGGCTCTCGAGACCGAGCCCGTCTCGATCCCGGCGCCGCCCGTCCAGGCGCCGCCCGGCTTGAACCACGGTGCCCGGCCGGCGGCGACCGTCCCGGCGGCGCCCGTGCAGCGACCTCCGTCGCCCGCGCCGGGCGCCGATCCTTTCGAGCTCGGCCTTGATCCTCGCCGGATCGTCTTTGCCGAGAATGACGTGCAGCTCGAATTCGAGCTGCTGATCGCCAATGGCTCGGGCGCTTCGGCGGAGAATATCCGCATCGCTTTCGCCGCGATGAGCGCGCAGGCACGGCAGGACGAAGTGATCGCCGGCTTTCACGGCGGGCCGCCGGGCGAGCCGGGCGCGGCACCCTTCGACCTGGCGGCCGGCGGTGGCGGGCGGATGCCGGTGCGCCTGGCGATTCCGCGCTCGGGCGTGAACGTGGTCGAGGTCGGCGGCCGGCCGATGTTCGTGCCGATGGTGCTGATCGACATCCGCTGGCGCGGCGGCCTGAGCATCCGGCGCTTCGGTGCCGATTTCATCCTCGGCACGATGGGGCAGGGCGACAAGCTCGGCCCGATCTGGCTCGACCGCCCGGCACCGGCGGGCCCGCTGGCGGCGAACCGTTATTTTGCCAGGCACGTGGTCGCGGCTTAGTACCGCGTTCCTACGGCGACCGTCGTGCCGGATCGTCAAAGTTCACAAAGTCCTCCCCAACCGCGAGGCCTTGCGGCGCTTATATTCCCTATTTTCTCGGTAAGGCGGCGCATCTCGCAACATCCTTGCGCAGGCGTAGTCCTATTGTCCCAACAGAATGAAGGAGCGGCTGGCCTTGGGGCCGGCGGTGGGAGCCAAGCAGGCGAAATCCTACATTGCAAGCATTGCGATCGGCGCTGCACGCTGTTCCGAGCAAGGCACTATCTCGGCAAGGCTGCGGTCGCGGCCTAACCCGGATATTCCGTGCCAAGGCGAGCGTTCCATTCCGCCGCGCGAATTGCTCGTCCTCTGGCCTCAGCTTCGTCGCGAATGGCTTTTCTCCTTCGCGACCTCTCCGTTTCCGTCACGTGAACATATGGACGCTCAATTCCGCCAGGATGATCTGCCGATCCTGAGCCTGGGCGCGGCGGTCCCTGCCTGTCCCAATCAAGGCCACTCATCTCCAGGCCCTTTGTTCGCTGGCCGTGGATTTGGTGCCCGATCGCCCAAAAGAAAGGGGCGGCCCGTTGCCGGACCGCCCCGATCTGTTCGCCGATGGCGAAAAGCCAAGAAGCTTACTTGACCTCGACGGTCGCGCCAGCTTCCTCGAGCTGCTTCTTGATCTTCTCGGCCTCGTCCTTGTTGACGCCTTCCTTGACGGCCTTCGGAGCCGACTCGACCAGGGTCTTCGCCTCGGTCAGGCCCAGGCCGGTGATGGCGCGGACTTCCTTGATGACGTTGATCTTCTTGCCACCGTCGCCGGTGAGGATCACGTCGAACTCGGTCTTCTCTTCGGCGGCCGGAGCAGCGGCGCCAGCGCCACCCGGGGCGGCGACGGCGACGGCAGCGGCGGCCGAGACGCCCCACTTCTCTTCGAGAAGCTTCGAGAGCTCGGCGGCCTCGAGAACGGTCAGCTCCGAAAGCTGGTCAACAAGCGCGTTAAGGTCAGCCATGATAAACTCCAATCAAATCAGATGTTTCGGGATAAATAAACTTGCAAGATCCGCTTATGCGGCGTCCTTGGCCGCATAGGCGCCGAACACGCGCGCGAGCTGCGCGGCCGGTGCCTGGGTAACGGTCGCGAGCTTGGTCGCCGGAGCGACGATGAGGCCCACGAGCTTGCCGCGCAGTTCGTCCAGCGACGGCAGCGAGGCGAGCGCCTTGATGCCTTCCTGGTCGAGCACCTGGGTGCCCATTGCGCCGCCGACGATCTCGAGCTTGTCGTTCGTCTTGGCGAACTCGACCGCCACCTTGGCCGCAGCCACGGGGTCGATCGAGGTGGCGAGCGCCGTCGGACCCGTCAGCAGGTCCGCGATCGCCGCGTAATCGG
The DNA here is from genome assembly GCF_029870595.1 of Sphingomonas sp. CBMAI 2297. Lineage (GTDB taxonomy): Bacteria > Pseudomonadota > Alphaproteobacteria > Sphingomonadales > Sphingomonadaceae > Sphingomonas. The sequence goes on along the minus strand of NZ_JAPDIR010000006.1, from coordinate 265,334 downwards.
TGCCGCTGGCAGCGATCTTGGCAAGCTTGTTCTTCGAGACCTTGTAGCTCGCGCCGGCCTCACGCATCTTGTTACGGAGGTCCGTCGACTGCTTGACGGTCATCCCGAGGTTGCGGGTGATGACCACCACGCCAACCTCGCCAAAGGTGCGGTTCAGCTCGGCAACGGCGTCAGCCTTCTGGGAACGATCCATGCCGGTCTCCTCGTTATGAGCGCATCCCTTGCGGGAAGCACCCGGTTACAAAATGTCCGAGGGGAAGGATCGTCGTGCCCGGTTATCCCTGGGCATGACCCGCGCGCTCCACACAGGGAGCCGCCGGTGAAAATCTGTCCCCGTCTAGGCAAGAGATTAAGCGGGGCAAATTCCCCGCGCTTGCTGTCTCGGACGGTCTCCTCCCGAAGGAGGAAGGCGCGCCAATAGCGATATTTGTGGATAAGTCAACCAAGCGTGGAGGGCCGTTGGAGAGGCGGGCGCCCATTGCCATCGGCGCTTCATCGGCGTTTCCCGGATGTTTCACCAAACCACAACAGGACTGCCACATACCGCGCCTAGGCGGCGATGCTGCGGCGCAACGACGCCGTGACTCCAGGGGGGTATGATGACCGTTCGTCACGCGCTTCGCGCTACCGTTTGTGCCGCTGTTCTTGCCACCGCCGCCATGGCGACACCCGCGCTGGCCCAGGACCAGACTTCGCCCGCAACGGGCGAGAACGCGCCCGAGAATGCCGGCGACGGCTCGATTCTCGTCACCGCCAAGCAGACGCGCTCGGCCACCGCGATCCCGGCGAGCGAGATCCAGAAGATCCTGCCCGGCGTCTCGCCGCTCAAGGCGATCCAGACGCTGCCCGGCGTGCTCTACGTCACCGCCGATCCCTGGGGGAACAACGAGCAGAACGCCCAGATCTTCATCCATGGCTTTGCCGGCAACCAGCTCGGCTACACGATGGACGGCATTCCGCTCGGCGACCAGAGCTATGGCAATTACAACGGCCTCTCGCCGCAGCGCGCGGTGATCTCGGAGAATGTCGGCCGCGTCGTCGTGGCGACGGGCGCCGGCGATCTCGCCACCGCCTCGAACAGCAACCTGGGCGGCACGGTGGAGACCTATTCGTCCGATCCCACCCAGGCGTTCGGCGTGACCGCCAACCAGACCGCGGGCAGCTACCACACCTCGCGCACCTTCCTGCGCCTCGATACCGGCAATCTCGGCGGCGGCGGCACCAATGCCGGCTATGTCTCGGTCGCGCGGCAAAAGGCCAAGGCCTGGGACTTCAACGGCTGGCAGGGCGGCTGGCAGGCCAATGCCAAGTTCGTCCACGACGATTCGGTCGGCAAGCTGACGCTCTATTTCGACTATAACGACATGACGCAGCCGAACGAGGACGCCACCGTCTTCTTCAAGCCGTCGGCTGGCGGCACCGCCACCCCGGTGCAGCTCTACACCCCCTATACCAAGCCGTTCTTCTATTCGGATTTCAACGGCTATCGCAGCTACATCAATGCGCTGGGCAATTCGCCCGCGGCCCAGGGCGGCAATTACCGCAACTATTATTCGGACGCGCAGCGCACCGACTATCTCACCTATGCGCGCTACGACGCCAAGATCGCCGACAACGTCACCCTGTCGAACACGATCTATTTCCACCACAATGACGGTGCCGGCGTCGTTGCCGGTCCGCTCGGCCAGTCGATCACGACGGCGCAGCCCTATCTCGATCCCAACTACGCCAGCCTGCCGACCAATTGCCGCTTCGGCGCCAATGGCAACGGCGTCCGCCCGGCGGCCTGCACGGCGCTGACCGACGCCCAGGCGGCGGCGCGCGGCGCGGCGCTGGTCGCCGCCACCGGGGGCTCGGGGATGATCACCCGCACCACCGAATATCGCATCGACCGCGGCGGCGCGATCACTGCGCTCAACATGGACCTGGGCGACCACCAGATCGAGCTGGGCGGCTGGTTCGAGCACAACAGCACCACCCAGTGGCGCCGCTGGTATGCCGTGCCCGCCGGCAACCCCGGGCTCAGCACCCCGTACATCCGCCCGCTCGAGGTGATGCAGCCGCTGTTCACCCAATATCAGGGTGAGGCGCGGATCAACCAGCTGCAGCTCCATGTGCAGGATACCTGGCGCGTGTTCGAGCCGCTGCTCGTGCAGTTCGGCTTCAAGACCAGCGCGCAATGGGCCAATGGCTGGTATCCCGTGCAGCCCCGGCTCGGTTCGCTCTCGGGCCTGACCGGCGGCCTGCCGGAGGGCAAGATCAACACGCTGAAATGGTTCCTGCCGGCGGTCGGCGCGACCTATGACTTCAACGGGCACGAGGAAGTCTATTTCAACGTCCAGAAGAACCTGCGCCAGTATCAGGCCTATCTGGCCGGCGGTGGCGGCCCGTGGTTCACCGGCAGCCAGACCGCGTTCAACGCCTTCGCCAATGACGGCAAGCCGGAGAGCAGCTGGACCTATGAGGCGGGCCTGCGCACCCATCGCAGCTTCGGCGGCGGCATCGGGCTGGACGCGCAGATCAACTATTACCGTGTCGATTTCAGCGACCGTCTGCTGGCGATCTCGACCAATCCGGGCGGCATCGCGGGTGGCCAGATCGCCGGCGGCACCTCGATCCTGGTCAATGTCGGCGATGTGCGCACCAACGGCGTCGACGCCGCCTTCACCCTGCGCTTCGGCCGGGCCTTCTCCTTCTACAATGCCACGTCGTACAACCTCTCCAAGTATCGGAGCGACTATACCTCGGCGGCGACGGGCATCGGCGGCGCCACCAATAGCTGCATCGGCGGCTATCTGGTCGTCGGCGGCGTGGTCCCGACCTGCGGCAAGCAGCTGCCGGGCACGCCGAAGTGGATGAACAAGACCGTCGCGACGCTCAATATCGGACCGGTCGAGGCGCAGCTGGTCGGCGATTATGTCGGCAAGCGCTTCGCGACCTATTCGAACGACGCCAGCGTCGGCTCCTATTTCCTCACTTCGCTGAGCGTCGGTGTGGACCTGCCGGCGGAAATGCTGGGAATGAAGAAGGCGAAGCTCAGCCTCAACGTCACCAACCTGGGCGACATCAAGGGCGTCTCGACGCTCTCGGTCGGCTCGGCGACCAACAATTATTCGGCCTATCCGATCCCGCCGCGCCAGTGGTTCCTGACCTACTCGGCCGGCTTCTGACGACGGGCATGGCGAAAGGGCCGGGGGCGTGGCTCCCGGCCCTTTCCTATTGCGCGAGTCCGGAGAGCAGCGTGCGGGCCGGCGCCGCTTCCGGCGTCTCGTAGGGGCCATTGGCCACCGGGATCAGCGCGTTGCGCGCCGCGGCGGTATTGCCGCGCTTGGCGAGCGCTTCACCCAGCAACAGCCGGGGGCCTGGCGCGGCGGGAACCGTGTCGACCGCTTTCATCAGGCCTTCGACCGCCACATCGGGCGCGGTTTCGCCGGCGGCGGCGAAGCTGCGATAATAGGCCAGGAGCGGCAATGGGCTTTCGCTGTCGGCGCGATTGGCGCGGGCGATGGTGATCCGCGCCGCCTTGAGCCGGCCCGCGCGTTCGTTCGCCGGGGCGGCAAGGGCGATGCCGGCTTGCGCGATACCCTGCCAGGCGAGCGCGTCGCCATTGCCCGGCGCGATGGCCAATACCCGGGCGGAGGCGGCGGCGCATTCCGGCATGTTGCCGCTGCGGCATTCGGCTTCCGCCAGCAGCAGCTGGGCATCGCGGTTCGCGGAATAGCGCGCGGCGTCCCGGCGCAGGTCCTTTAGCCAATCTTCGCGCCGGGCGATCGCGGCGGTGCGCTGCCGGTCGGCCTTCGGGTCCGCGGACGCGGGCGGGATGGCCAGGCGCGCGCCGAGCTCCAGCCGCCCCTTGACGAATGCGGCTTCCCCTTCGCTCAATCGCCGGACGATCGGTTCGGCGGCGCGCTCGGCCGGATAGGACATTTGTTCGAATGGCAGCTTGCCCCGGTCATAGGCGACGAGTTCGTCCTGCAGCTTGCCCAGGTCGCCGAACGCCGCCGCCGCCTTCTCCATCGAGCCACCGGCCGCGATCGTCGCGAGATAGGCGCGGAGCTGCCCTTTCCGTTCGTTCGAGAAGAACAGCAAATGGGTGAGCGCCCAGGCGTGGAACGGCGTCCAGCGCTCGCCGGCGTCACGATCGGCCAGGTAGCGGCCGGTAACGATGTCCGCGGCCGGATAGCGCCGGTAGCGATCGAGCACCTTGCGATAGCCTTGCGGGGCGCGGCCATATTCCATTCTGCCGTCGCCCTGGGTTGCCAGGGTCGCGAAGAGCTCGCCGAACCCGTCGACGTACCAGCGCGGATAGGCGTGGGGGAAATAGGTGAGCAGGAAATGGCGGGCATAGCCGGCAAGGATCCGTCCCTCCGCCGATATCGGTACCGCCCGCTCGTTCACCGCGATGGCGAAGGGATCGTCGCGGCCGAACCGGGCGATCGCGCTGGCCGGGAGCGTGGAGCCCGCTCCGGGGTTCGCGGCCGCGGCGCCGGGCGCTTCCGTGGCGGCCGGCGTGGTGGCGCGCACCAGATCGGGCAGGATGCCGGCAAGGTCCTGGCCCTGCTCGATCACGGCCTTCTGATCGAAGCGACTCGCGGCGAACACCGCGCCGTCCTCGCGGGGATCGTAATAAGCGGGCCCGGGAAAGGCGCGGCTGTAGGGGCCGGGCGAGTAGCGCAGGTTCCTGAGCGCCATCGCATCGAATTCCGCGCCGTCGCCGACCAGCGTTACGCGCAGCTTGCGGGTGCCGTCCGGCTTGTCGATCCGGCCCAGCAGCACCGAGAGGAGGAAATGGAGTCGCTCCAGGTCATGGGCGATATGGGCCAGTTCCTTCTCGCCGCCGTTGCTGATGACCACGACGTGATCGGTCTCGGCCTGAAGCCAGTTGCTGGCCCGGTCGCGCTGGCCCTGCACCAGGATCGTGGCGTCCTGGCCGGGTGGGTTTTCCCCCTGCGCCGCGGCGTTTCCGGGGGCCATGACCGCGGCGAGTATCAAAATCGCGTGGGCATAACGCATATCGCCTCTCCCCCTTCGTTGTCAGTACGTTACTATGCTTGTTACGTCGGGGGGAAGGAAGCGCACTATGGCGGTTCGGCCGAGCCCGGAATCGCGGGCGGTCCGGAAGCGGAGGGGAAAGCCATTTCGGCTGGATTCCCAGCCGGCTGCGGTCAATTTTTCCTATTCACCTTTCACAACGGAAACCGCTGAAAATCGCACCAACTCGGTTGGATTCGCGCGCGCGATGGCTAAAAGCTGGCAGCGATGGTGACCGGGACGATCGATCAACTCACAGCGCGCGAACGCGATTGCCTGCGGCTCGTCGCGCGCGGCATGTCGTCCAAGGAAATCGCCCTTACGCTTGGGCTCTCGCCCCTCACGGTCGATGGCTATTTGAAGGAAGCGGCGCGCACATTGGGGGTTTCGAGCCGGCGCGAGGCCGCCCGCATCCTTGCCGCGCACGAGCATCTCTCTCCGCAGGCCCCGGAAACGCCCCCCCAAAATTTGGGGGCCGAGCCGGTGGACCTTGCCGAAACGGTGCATTCCGAGGTTCCATTGCCTCCGAAACGGTCCGAAGCCGAACCGCGTTTTCGGGTTCCGTTTCTGAGGCAGGGGAAGCAAACAAATGATCTCGACCCGTTCAACCGGCTGATGTGGATCTTCGGTCTCGCGCTGCTGATGCTGATCGCGGTGGCCAATTTCCTCAATGGCTTGGGGGCGCTCTGGCGCATTACCGGCTAGCTCCGGCCTCTTTTTGAACCACTCAATCCAGATCCGTCGCAGCCCTTCCGCTGCGCGAAGGAGGACTCATGACGTCTCCGAAGAAGATTGCTGCCGTGCGCATCGCCCGCTCGCTGCGGCCTGCGGAAGTCGCGGTAAACGAAGCTGCGCTCAAGGTGCTTGCGATGGGCACCGCGGTTCTCACCGCGCGGGCCGACGGCACTTTCCATCCGCTCGAGGCGCAGGACGCGGTCGACTATGTCGGCGCGGCCACGGCCAAGGTGTTCGGCGCGATGTCGGACATCAAGAAGGCGCATGGCGAGCTGCGCGGCGTCGGCATGCGGCACCAGGTGCTCGGGGCAGGCGACATCTTCGAGACTCCGGGTCATGACGACCCCCGTGGCGAGGCGGAAATTCTTCCGCTCACCGTCGCAGCATGAGGGGGGCCTTGACTTGGCTGGGGTTCGTTGGTGCGGTCGCGCCATATGAACGTGCTCGTCTATCTGGTCGTGCTGCTCCTTTGCTGTCTCTACGCGGTAACGCGTGGCGGCTTGCCGGAGCGCCTCGCAGTGCTCATCCTGGTGGTGGCGATCATCGCCTCGCACTTCGCGCCGGTAGCCGGCCAATATCGCTTCCAGAAGATGGAGGTGGGGCTGCTCGCGGTCGATTCGGGCATGTTCCTCAGCACCATGCTGCTGTCGCTGCGGGCGCAGCGCTATTGGCCGATGTGGCTGTCCGCGGTGTATCTCAACATCGTGGTGACGCATCTGCTGATGCTCACGCCTTCGCTGATGCCATGGTCCTATGCGGTGGCGAACGCCGCGTGGAACTATCCCGGTCCGCTGCTGATCGCCATCGGCGCCGCGCGGCATCGGCAGCGGCTCAAACGCTACGGGGCGGATCCCGCCTGGTCCTGACGAAGGAGGCTCATCATGGCTGAGGCGGACGACTCCGTATATCGTCTGCGAGACCGGCCGATGATCCCGCCCAAGCCGGCTGGCGGGGGCGTGGCGTTCACCGGAACCGCAGCGGATCTGGTGGAAGGCGTCTACCGCGCCCGCCGGCTGCGCGACGATGCGTTCGGACCGATCGCGGGGCAGTTCCGCGAGCCGACCTGGGACATATTGCTCGACCTGTACCTCGCCGCCGCCAAGGGGCGCCCGGTATCGGTGAGCAGTGCCTGTATCGGCAGCGGCGCGCCGCAGAACACCGCGATCCGCCACCTTGCCCTGCTGGAGAGTGCCGGGCTGGTGGTGCGCTCGCCCAACCCGATGGACAATCGGGCGGGCATCGTCACGCTGACCGAAGAGGCGATCCGCCGGGTCGACGACTGGGCCCGCCGTGTGCGGAGCGTGTGGAAGGCGGAAACACCCTTGCCGGGCGATCCCGTAGTCTGAGCCGCCCCTTTCGTCGGGGAGGCAGAAAAGGGCCGGAGGCTGTGCCTTCGGCCCTTTTTCGTTGCCTGCGGACGCACGCAAGGAAAAGGGCCGGAGGATCGCTCCCCCGGCCCGTTCCTTGTTCGGCGGTGCCGCTCGATCAGGCGGTCGCGACTTCCGCGACGTCGACCTTCACGCCCTGGCCCATGGTCGAGCTGAGCGCGACCTTCTTCAGATACTTGCCCTTGGCGCCCGACGGCTTGGCCTTGACCACCGCGTCGACCAGCGCGTCGAAGTTCGCGCGCAGGTCTTCCGCCGGGAACGACGCCTTGCCGATGCCCGAGTGGATGATGCCGGCCTTCTCGACCCGGTACTCGACCTGACCGCCCTTGGCGGCCTTGACGGCCTCGGCGACGTTCATGGTCACGGTGCCGAGCTTCGGGTTCGGCATCAGGCCCTTGGGGCCCAGTACCTTGCCGAGGCGGCCGACCAGGCCCATCATGTCCGGGGTCGCGATGCAGCGGTCGAACTCGATCTTGCCGCCCTGGACGATCTCGAGCAGGTCCTCGGCGCCGACGACGTCCGCACCGGCCTCGCGGGCCTCATCGGCCTTGGCGCCCTTGGCGAACACGCCGACGCGCACGGTCTTGCCGGTGCCCTTGGGCAGCGTGACGACGCCGCGGACCATCTGGTCGGCGTGACGCGGGTCGACGCCCAGGTTGAGCGCGACTTCGATGGTCTCGTCGAACTTCGAGGTGGCGCCCGACTTCACCAGCGCGATCGCTTCGTCGATGCCGTGCAGCTTCTCGCTGTCGACGGTCCAGGTCTTCTGCTTCTTGGTCAGCTTCGCCATGTCCTTAGCCCTCCACAACCTGGAGGCCCATCGCGCGGGCCGAGCCCTCGATGATGCGGGTGGCCGCCTCGATATCGTTAGCGTTCAGGTCCTTCATCTTGACCTGGGCGATCTCGCTCAGCTTCGAGCGCGCGATCTTTCCGGCCGAAACCTTGCCCGGCTCCTTCGAGCCCGACTTCAGGTTCGCGGCCTTCTTGATCAGATAGGTCGCCGGCGGGGTCTTGGTCTCGAACGAGAACGAACGGTCCGCATAGACGGTGATGACGGTGGGGAGCGGGGTGCCCTTTTCCACGTCGCCGGTCTGGGCGTTGAACGCCTTGCAGAATTCCATGATGTTCACGCCGCGCTGACCCAGGGCAGGGCCGATCGGCGGCGAGGGGTTGGCAGAGCCCGCAGGCACCTGCAGCTTGATATAGCCGGTAATCTTCTTTGCCATGTCACTCTCTTTCGCGGGGCCGTCGCGAAGCTCGGGCCCCTGATCAAGTCGAGCGGTAAAGCGGCCGTGCGGACACGGCCTCCCGCGGATTTCCATTGCTGTCGCTTTGGAAGGGCGCGTGCCTAGCCTATTCCGATGCGAAAGGCAATGCCGGTGCGGGACGGCAGGTCATCCCTTGCCCGGCAAACCGCGCCATGTTCAAACCGGCTGGGGTTAACAAGGGGGAATGCATGAATACCAAGCTGCTTTCGGCGGCCGCCTGCGCGGCTGCCCTGTTCGCCGTGCCGGCCATGGCGCAGGAGGGCGTCGCGCCTGCGCCCGTCGCCGCGGAAACGGCCGCATCCGACGCGGCGATGCCGTGCGAGCTGCACGTTTGGCCGACGCACAATTATCTGGGCTTCAACTCGGGCCTGCTTTCGGGCTTCGGCCTTGTCGGTGCGCTGGCCGATGATGCCGCGCACAAGGGGCGGGTACAGACGGTCAAGGATCTGATGCGTGAATATCTGGGACCGGACGTCCAGATGGCGGAGCTCAACAAGCTCGGCATCGCGCAAACGCTGAAGCTCAAGGGCTATCGGATCGTCGTCGAGGAGCCGACGCCGTTCAACGAGGATCTGAAGAAGGATCCCGCGCTCAAGGCCCAGGTCAAGGCGCTGAATGCCCGGATCAAGGCCGGCAAGCGGATCACCGATTCGACGCATGGCTGCTATGCCGAGCTGATCACCACGCACATCTTCTACCACAAGGCGATGATGTACGGCTCCAATCTGTTCACCGGCTGGATCTATCGGGAGTTCGGGGACAAGCAGATCGCCACCAGGACGGCGACCGGCCAGGTGAAGAACCCCCTGGAGGACTTTCCGCCCAAGACGCCGGAGAAGCTGGAGGCCGCCAAGGCCGAGCTGCGCGACGCCTATGCCAAGGACTTTGTCGAATATGTCCAGAAGAAGGTGATGGGCGGGACGAAGTAATCGCCCGGGCGATGGGGAGGGGCTGGTGCCATGGGTGCCGGCCCCTTCATTTTGGCGCATATCGGCCTTGCCAATTGGCCTGACACGCGACACGCTGCTCCGATCGGCGGCACGGGCTTCGGCTCCCACGAGACCTGCCGAGCAACCAAGGAGGCGATGGAGAAAGATGCCATGTTCATGCGCAATCGCGCCGCCGCGCTCGCGGCGGCCGGCCTGATCCTCGCCACCACCGGCGTTGCCTGGGCCTATACGACCGACACCGATTCCGGCGGGAGCATCACCAACATCAGCGGCGGCAAGCGTTTCGTCATCCAGCAGCGCACCGACAGCACGCCTGGCCGCGCCGAGCTGCGCGGCACCTCCAGCACCACCGGCGCTTCGGCGAGCGGCCGGTTCAAGCTGGTGAGCGGCGGAAAATATGTGAGCGTGATGCAGGTGCTCAACGTCGTCGCCGCGGGCGCGACCTCGGGGCCTTCCGAGCCGATCACCCAGCTTGCCGTGCGGCCCAAATCGGGGGGCAATTACGAATTCTACGTCGTGCAGGGCAGCCAGGTGTGCAGCGGCGCGCCGACCGTGGTGGTGGGCAGCACCTATGATGTGAGCGTCTCGGTCAGCACCGGCCAGAGCCCGCAATATCGGATCAACGGCGTCGTCTGCCAGAAATCGAACCCGGACGGAGACAAGGCCGGCACCGTCTATGACGGCAGCCTCAAGAGCGGCCGCTATTTCTATCCGAAGATGGGTGCCTACAACACGAGCAGCAACCAGTCCCAGAGCGGCGGCGGCTCGACGATCGAGTGGACCGAGATCGCGATCTGAAGGTCCGGGGCCGGTCGCGCCCGTGCGGCCGGCCCCTAGCCTTGATCCGCAGGGCACCAGCGCGCGGTGATCTCGTTCAGGATCGCGTAGGCGCGATCAGTGGCCTTGCTGCCGAACTGCAAGTCGTGATCGAGATCCTCGATCGGAAAGACATGGATGCCGCGCGCGCGGAAATCGGCGACATAGTCTCCGCCCAGGACCCGGTCGGTCGAACTGTAGACCACATGGATATTCGGATAGTCGCCATCGAGGTGGTCAAGAGCGGATTTGCGCGAGATCGGCAGGGAAAGATCGAAATAGGATGCCCTTAGGTCATCGCTTCTGACCGTCTTCCATTCATACCGGCCCGTCCGATCGTCCAACAGCAGCAGGCGCTCGCCCAGAACAATGCGCGCATTATGTTTCGTTTGCGACCATGCGAGCCTCCTGTCCCATCCAAGGGGGCTCATCAGGAGCGGATTGATCAGGATGGCCTTCGCCTTGGGGTCGGGCCGGGACGCCGAATACATAAGCCCTCCGAGACTTTCCGCCACGACGATGACGTTTTCCGCGCCATAGGCACGCTCGATCTCGGCGCGCTGGGCGGCCACATCCACGACACCGGCCGAGAAGCCTTCTTTCGGATGATTTTGTCGCGGCGCGGTTCCGGTATAGGCAAGGTTGACGATCGGCGCGCGGCAGCGGCTAGCGAGAGAGGCCAGCCAGCGAGGATATGGGGCCTTCATATTGTTCCAAGGTGTCTGGACGGGATCGCCCGGGCCGCCCGGGATGCGCACGATCACCTTGCCGCTCAAGGTGGACATGGCGGGGCGAAAGACGAAGAATTTCGGGCGACCGTCGGTGCCGGCATATTGCAACCACAGGCCCTCGGAGCCGGCATAGCGGAGCCACCAGCCGCTGGAGACGGTTTCGCAGCTTGCAGCGCCTGAGAGGCGCATGCTGGCGATCCCGGATGCGCAGGAGATACGCGGGCGCCCGAAGAAATAGAATGCGATGGCGGCAACCGCGAGGGTCGCCGCCATTGTTACTAGGATCGGGCGTATCCGCCGTTTCTTAGTCAAAGGGCTTCCAAATGTTTTGGGCCAGTGGGTTCCCGCAGAGATGCCGATCGCTCGAAAAGGCTATGGCGACGAATCGGCAGGACACCAGCGCTCAATGATCTCGTCCAAGATCGCAAAGGCGCGATTGGTGGCTTTGCCGTCGAAGAGCAGGCCATGATCGAGATCTTCAATCGGGAAGACATGGATGCCGCGCGCGCGGAAATCCGCGACATAGTCTCCTCCCAGAACCCTATCGGTCGAACTGTACACCACATAGGTATTCGGATGGTCGCCAGCGAGGTAATCGAAGGGGGATTTGCGCGATACCGGTAGGGAAAGATCGAAATACGAATCCCACAGATCGTCGCTCATTACCTTCTTCCATTCATATCGGCGGGTTCGCGTATCCAACAACAACAAGCGCCTACCGAGTGTAACGCGGGCGTTATGCTCCGCTAGGTCCAATGCCAGTGCCTTGTCCCATGCAAGGGGGCTCATCAGGAGCGGGTTGATTAGGATGGCCTTTGCTCTGGGATCGGGCCGGGACGCCGCATACAACAGTCCTCCCATGCTTTCCGCCACGACGATGACGTTCTCCACGCCATAGGCGCGCTCGATCTCGGCGCGTTGGACAGCCACGTCCGCGATACCGGCCGAGAAGCCTTCTTCTGGATAATTCTGCCGCGGCGCGGTTCCGGTATACGCAAGGTTGACGATCGGTGCTTGGCATCGACTCGCGAGCGAGACCAGCCAGCGTGAATAGCGCGTCTCCAGCTTGTCCCATGGCACCTGGACTGGATTGCCAGGGCCGCCCGGGATGCGCACGATCACCTTGCCGCTCAGGGTAGGCACGGCGGGGCGGAAGCCGAAGAATTTTGGGCGACCGTCAGTCCCGGCATATTGGAGCCACAGGCCTTCGGAGCCGGTATAGCTTAGCCACCAGCCGCTGGAGACGGTTTCGCAGCTTGCGGCGCCCGAGAGGCGCAGGCCGGCGATCCCGGATGCGCAGGAGATGCGCGGGCGCCCGAAGAAATAGAATGCGGTGGCGGCAACCGCGAGGGTTGCCGCCACCGTTGCCAAGGCGAGGCAGAAGCGAACTGAACGATTGTTAGTCAATGCGCTTCCAATAGCTAGTGATGCCGCCCTTGTTGGTCACCTGAATTTCCCCGCTACCCGAGGCGGGACCCCGGCTTCCTTCGACTTTCCCGCCTATCTCGACAGCGCTTTCACTATTGAGAACCCACTCGGCTTCCACTGCATTGCTAGGCTTGAAGGTTCCCACATAACCGTCATCGCCCTTGTTCCAGGGCCAGTCGGATTCCTTGAACATCACGTAGAGGCCTTTTGCCTCATAGGCATAGTGATCGTCGCCGACCTTGATCTTGTTGGCGGTCACGACGATCGGTTCGTACTGGTTCGGGACGCCATTGCCATTGTCGTCGCCATCGGGGTCCCAGCCGGTATCGGGATCGACGGCGCCGCCGTTCTGGCCGCCGCCACCGCTGCCAAAGGAGTCGAGGTCGCCAACGACGACGGTGCCGTCGGGAAGCCATACATGGCCTTTACCATCGGCGATGCGTCCGCCGGCCACCAGGTCGAGTTCATTTACGGTCAGTTCACGCCACATGCGCAGTCTCCTTCGAGATTGACGGATGATTCAAGTCCCTGCGCGACCTCGTTCCTTGTCGATGCGAGCCAGTCCAAGTCACGGCGCGTATGGATGATTCTCCGTGCCGATCGGCGTGGTTGCGTCTCGCGAAATACCGTTGGGCACCCGAAAGGGGGATTGCCCTTCGGATGCAATATATTTCATCTACGAAAACTATTTCAATAATATGATGGGTGCATGAGTTCGAGCAGGGTAGCGCCCATTGCCCGTCTTCTTCGGTCCCCGGTCGAGGCCGGCCAGGCAACGAAAAAGGCCGGAGCTTTCGCCCCGGCCTTCTTGAAATCGCGATAGTCGAAGCGTGCGCTTACTTCACTCGCTCGACATCCTCGAAGCCCAGTTCCAGCGGCGTCGCGCGGCCGAAGATCGAGATCGAGACCTTCACGCGGCTCTTGTCGTAGTCGAGTTCCTCGACCACGCCCGAGAAGGTCGCGAAGTTGCCGCTGGTCACCTTCACCGTATCGCCGATGTCATAGTCCACCTTGACCTTCGACTTGGGCGCGGCGGTGGCGGCTTCGTCCTTGGTGTTCAGGATGCGCGCGGCCTCTGCCTCGCTGATCGGCTGCGGCTTGCCCGACGAACCCAGGAAGCCCGTCACCTTCGGCGTGTTCTTCACCAGGTGATAGACATCGTCGTTCATCTCGAGCTTGGCGAGGACATAGCCCGGGAAGAACTTCCGCTCGGACTGGACCTTCTTGCCGCGGCGAACCTCGGTCACCGTCTCGGTCGGAACCTCTACCGCCTCGACCAGGCGATCGAGGCCCATGCGGGTGGCGTCGGCCAGGATCTGGTCGCGAACCTTGCCCTCGAAGCCCGAATAGGCGTGGATGATGTACCAGCGCGCCATGCGTTCGTTCTTTCTCTCGTTATCTGCGGTGCGGCTTACTGCGCGAGGCGCAGCAGCGAATTGACGATGAAATCGAAGATCGAGTCGATGCCGAGGAAGAACACGCCGAGCAGCGTCGTCATGATCATCACCATGATGCCGGTCATGACGGTCTCGCGGCGCGTCGGCCACACGATCTTGCGGGCTTCGGTCTGCACCTGCTTCACGAATTCGATCGGACTGGTCTTCGCCACTTGGGCACCCTCGCTTCAAAGTTCGCCGGCTGCGGGGCACGGGTCCGCTGCCCGGTCCTTCTCGAAGGAACCGGCGCTACCCACCCACGCTGTCGGATTGGGGGCTGTATCTAGCGAGTTGCGAGCGGGCGTGCAAGCTGGCGCGCTCAGGAAAAGAAACCGTCCCGTTCAGAGCAGCGCGATGGCGGCGAAACCCAGCACGACGAGGGCGAGGAAACCCCAGGCGAACAGGTCGAGGCGCTTCTCGATGAATTCCTGCACCGGGGCGCCGAACCGCCTGAGCAGCGCGGCGACGAGAAAGAAGCGCGCGCCGCGCGTGATCGTGCAGAGGATCACGAAGAGCGGGAAGTTGAAGCTGGCCGCGCCGCTGGCGATGGTCACCAGCTTGAAGGGGATCGGGGTCAGGCCCTTCAGCAGGATGATCCAGGTGCCATATTCGCTCTGATAGGCGTGGATCGCCTCCTGGAGCTTGGCTTCCAGATGATAGGTGTGGACGATCCACTGGCCCACCGTCTGCATCAGCCCATAGCCGATATAATAGCCGAGCATGCCGCCCAGCACCGAAGCGATGGTGCAGACCAGCGCGATGCGGAACGCCTGCTCGCGGCGGGCGAGCACCATCGGGATCAGCATCGCATCGGGCGGAATCGGGAAGAAGCTGCTCTCCGCGAAGGAGACCGCGCCCAGAAGCCAGATCGCGTGCCGGTGATGCGCCATGCGCAACACCCAGTCGTACAAGGGGCGGAACATCGGGGCCGGGCAACTTTCGATGCGGGAAATGCCAGTCCTTTATGGGGCAAGCCTGGGCTTGTCCATGGCGGCGGGGGCGGAGAAAGGGCCGCCGATCGATCCACGGCGCGCCGCATCGGGCCTTTTCGGACGCAATTCGCCTTGCCGCCGCGCGGTGCGCTCCATAGCCTCCGGGCCATGGCGACACCCGCCCCCACGCCGACCCCGTCGCAGCCGCCGGTGGAGATCCTCTACGCGGTGCCCGTCGGCACGGTGATCTCCTGGTATCCGTCGCCGACCGCCTTCCAGACCAATCCGAACGATCCGACCGGGCCCAAGACGCTGGTCTATCCGCCCGGCTTCCGGATGTGCGACGGGAGCACCGTCAGCGATCCGGAGAGTCCGTTCAACGGCGCCGCGCTGCCGAACCTCGTCAACCGCTTCATCCTCGGCTCGGGTGCCAATATCGCCGTTGGCGACAGCGGGGGATATGGCATCGGCGGCTGGCAGAATGGCAGCTTCGCCACTTCGTCCACCGCGGCGTCATCGTCCGACGATGTGCTGAACAACATCATCCAGGCGCAGAATCCGACCACGTCCTGGCGCTATGAGCTGGCCAAGAATGACGGGCTGAACGACGGCAACCATCATCACACCGTTGCCGCCGGCGCGTTCACGGTGCCCCCGCCGGGCTATGTCGCGCTCATCCCGATCATCCGGATCAAATAGCGTTCAGCTCTCGTAGCGCAGGTCGAGCGTGACGCCTTCGAGCAGCGCGTCCTCCAGCGCGACCTTCAGCTCGGTGCTCCGGGCGGTCGGCACGGCCAGATTATAGGCTCCCAGCTCGTCGCGGTTGGTCGCGCCTTCGGTGATGATGCGCGGATTTCGCGGAAAGGGCTCGAGGCGCGCGAAGCCGGGCAACGGATAGGCGTTTTCCGGGGCGAAGACCGGTGGCGCGGTGCCGAACTGGAAGCTGGCGCCGGTCGAGCGCACCGGGCAGGTCAGGGCGCAGGCGGGGTCGGTGCAGGTGGTGCATGCGGTGACGGCGATGTCGGCGGCGTCGGTGCAGGCGCAGTAATTGTCGGCCGGCGTGCCGAGCACGAGGTGGCGCAGCATCACGTTGCGGCCGCCGACGCCGCCGATCTTCCCGCAGCTCTTGCAGCGCGCCACCAAGAGGCTGGGCGGATCGGTCGCCGGGGCAGCGGCCAGCGCGGCCAGGGTCGCGGCGGCGCCGGCGCTTGCCCCTCCCCCAGAGAGGTAGCCCAGGTCGGCCGCATAGCAATTGGAGAAGGTAATCGCCCCCGAGCAGGTGAGCGTGCCGGCGAACAGCGAATCGAGCGCGTCTCCCCCCGCGTCGAGCTGTGCCGTGCCCATCACCGTCGTGCGGGCGATGTGCACGGTGGCGAGCGGCGCGATGAGTACCGGGGCCGCCATATCGGCCGGAGGCGTGAGGAGCGGGCTCAGCACGCAGCTGTCGAAGCGGACATCGCCCTGCACCCGGCTGAAATCGAGCGGTGCGGCGATCGTCCGCTCGAGCGCGATGCGCGCGCTGCCGTTGAACGGCGGCGGGGGCGGTGTCGGCGTGGGCGCCGGTGTCGGCGTTGGCGCCGGCGTGGGGGTTGGCGCCGGGGTAGGCGTGGGCGGCGGCGGCGGCGGCGGCGGCGGTGGTGGTGGCGGTGGCGCCGGCATGATCGCGCTGCCGCTCGTCGGGATCAGCGTCATGTCGAGCAGCTGGAGGTCGAGATTGCCGCCGTTGAGCCAGATCGCGCCCTGAAACAGGATGGCCGACATGCCGAAGGTGCCGGGCGTGCCGGAACTGGGCCCGGTCAGCGAGAAGGAACCGGGATAGGAGACCGAGAGCAGCGCCTGGCTGCCGGCCGCCGAGGCGATCCATAATTTGTCGCCCGGCGGCGGGACGATGGTCTGCGCATTGAGATAGCGGGTCGCGCTCGATTGCAGCACCAGCACGGTGCAGGGCTTGGGCGCCATTTCCCACAGGCTCAGCTGGGTGACGATCCAGCCGATATTCCCCGCATCGTACAGAGTCACCGCATTCGCCGGCGCGGGCAACGACGCGCGCAGGCCGATCCCGCCGATCGCGCCGGGCATGGCGATCCCATAGTCGACGCTCAGCGCGGCCGGGGCCGCCCATGCCGCGGGCCAGTTGAACAGCCCGAGATCGGGGTCGATCGTGGCGGCGGGCACCAGCCCCAGCTCCCAGGCCGGCGCGGTCGGCGACATCGGCGCCTGCGACGAAGCCGGCGCCACGATCACCACGCGATCGCTGGCCAGGCAGACGAAGCAGCTGGTGAGCTTCGCCGCGAAGGCCGTTTCGGCCTGGGCAGGGGTAGTGACCGCCGGCGAGAAGGGCAGGCTGACGTTCAGCACCTTTCCGGTCGGCGCGGTGAAGGTCATCACCGTGCCGGGCGCCGCGTCATTGAGCAGGTCGAGCCGCTTCTGGTCGAGCGGCAGCGTGGCCGCGGCGATGCCCGTGCGCGCGCTGACGCTCAGCAGCAGGGGATCCGTACTCGATGGTGCGGTCAGCAGCGAGAGCGATGCGGTCGACACCGTCGGCACGATCAGCAGCGCATTGCCCAGCGATCCGCAGATCAGCGCGCGCACGTCCGCCTCGGTCACCTGGGTGCCGGCCTTCACCGGGCAGGTGGCGATGGTGTTCTGGAGCAGCTCGAGCAGCTGGCTCATCGCCGGGTTGGCGGGCACGTCCATCACGAGCACCGCGGATGCGTCGCCATAATTCAGGTTGAGCGTGCTGGTCTGCGCGGTGATCGACTGCAGGTTGATCGAGCCGCCTTCGAGCACCGGATAGTCCGGCGCCGGCGGCTGGATCGCGCCGATGTCGAGCGGCATCGCCCGCACGCCATCCGCCCCCAGCGCAACCCAGTCCGAGGTGCTCTTCGGCTTGTAGCGGATCACGAAGCCGCGTGCCGAGCCATAGAGCATCGAGCTGGCCGGGCCGGTGCCCGGCGTCGTCCAGATCCGGTTATACTGCTCCAGGTCGGCCGCCAGCATCTGCGTGGTGAGGCGGACCGGCAGCGCGGTCACCGGTGGCGCGGCGACCCAATCGAGCGGCGTATTGGCGAGATTGTAGAGCGGTTGCGTGCGTGCGAGCGGGTTGAAGTGATACAAGCGGGGCGTCGACGTGCCCATGGGGGTGATGCCGGCCATCGCGAAGCTGGGCAGCCGCCAGACCCGGAGCAGGCCCACCGAGGTGCGCGACGGATCCTCCGGTTCGCCTTCCGGCTCGGGCGAGGCCGCGGCATCGGGAAGTGGCCAGCTTCCGGACGGTGTCGTCTCGTTCGGGGCGTAGATCGAATACCAGCCGCTGCCGTCGCGCACCCGGCGCGGGATCGCGCTCGCGATGCCCTTGCGCCGCCGGAAGCCGAGCGCGTCGGCGACCAGCGCGCGATGCTCGGGGCGCACCGGCTGCGCCACCTCGAGGCCGAGCTGGGCAGCGACATACGGCACGAGATGGAGCGGGCAGGTCTGGATGAACCAATCGTCCTCGAGCTCGCGGACCGAATCGCCGATCTGCTCGCGGACATGGTCGAAGACCTTGCACAGCGCGAGCAGCGGATAGCCCTGCGTGATATCCGCCATGCGGAAGATCGGCGGCAGCAGATCATAGAGCGCATCGGGGATCGGCGCGCCTTCGGTATCGTCGCTCATTGCTTATCCCCCGTCCGCTCGGTGAAGGTCACCGCGTCGGCATCGGCGCTGATGTACAGGATCTGCGCGCCCGTCACCGGATCGAGCTGGGCGGGCTTGGGCGCCAGCACCTGCTGGTCCGGCGCGCCGGAGGAGCCGCCCGATTCGGTGGGGGCCCAGAGCTTGTCGACACCGGCCTTCGTCACGCTGTCGACGCCTTCGACGATGCGGATGATTTCGCTGGCCCGGACCAGCTCGTCGAACGCCATCGCCGGCAGCGCATAGGCCGCCCGAAGCGCGTCGCTAATCGATTGCTGGATCGCGTGGATGTCCGCTCCCGTAGCGGCGGTGAACCAGCCCTGCACCTTGAACGGCAGCGGCTCGAAGGGAAGCAGACGAATGTCGAGCTTGGTCGCCTGCGCCGCGTCGACGGCGGCGGAGAGCGACTTGAATGCCGGCGACGCCATGTCCGGCACCGCGTTGTCGGGCGCGGCGAGCGTGAGCAGGAAGACCGAGTGGCGGCCCCGCGCGATGGTGTCGTCGCCCTGGGCGACGGTGAGCACCGCCGCGCTCACTTCGGGACGATTGAGGACAAAGGTGACCATGTCCTGGCGCGTGACGATCCGCCCCAGATCCTGGGCGCCCGTCGGAATCAGGTCGCGTAGCGCGCTGCGCGGCGGCGCGCCGATCCCGCCGCTCGCGGCGACCGGATTGAGCACGCTCTTGATCCCGCCCACGCCCATCGGCGCGCGCGTGATGCTCCCGGCGGCGACATTGCCGTTGACTCCCGCGCCGACGCGATAGGTGGCGACGATGTTGTCCGTGCCGGTGGGCGGCCGCAACCCATGGACGCTGTCGCCGAAGGTGATCTGCGCGCGGCCCTGGGCATCCTGGGTGAGCTGATAGGCGCGCGCATCGGGGCCGGTGCTGCCCAGCGCCTCGACGCATTGCCATACCGCGCCGTTCACGGTCACGCTCAGCTGCGGCGCGATGGTCCCGTCGGCCTCCTCCAGCCAGGTCAGCGGGGCCTGTTTGAGCAGGAACTGCTGGAACGGTTTCTGCCCGTCGCCGCTTCCGAGCACCTCGCCCGCGACGGTGCTCCCCTGGGTCACTTCAACCACATTGCCGTACACGGTGGTGGTCGTGCGATCATAGAGATAGCGCAGCGGCTCCTGCAGCGTCAGCGTGGTGGTGTTGTCGCCGGACGATTTCGCGATCGCCTTCACGGTCACCGCCTCGCTCTGGACCGGGCGGGTGAACAGCGCGAGCTGCTCCGAAGTGACGTTGCCGATCGTGGTGCCGTTACCGGAAAGATAGGCGAAGTCCGAGGGCGGCTCGCCCGCCGGATCGGTCTGGAGCGAGAGGTTGCCGATGTCGGGGATGTTGGCCCACCACCATTTGCCGTCCTGGTTCGCGCTGCCCTGCGGGATGGGCCCGTAGACCATGACGAGCGTGCCCTCCGCCAGCGCGGCCGGCGCGCCGATCGGCCATACCTTGCCCACCGTCGTCGCGAGCGGCGGGTTGCCGGCGAGCAGGAGTGCCTGGCCGACCACGATCTGATCGATCAGGCCGGTGAGCACCAGCGTGTCGTCCGGCACGGTCGGATTGCCCGGCGTCGGCGTGTTGCCGGGCAGCGGGGCATCGTCGATCGGCGGCGCGAGGCTCAGCTGCTGGCTCTGGGTATAGACCAGCGCCTGGCGCCGCGCGTCCGAATCCGCGGGCGGCGGCGCTTCGACATAGAGCACGGCGGTACAGGTGGAATTGCCGTTGCCGTCGACCTGGCCGCCAAAGGCATAGACGCCGTGATTGGCGAGCGGGATCGGGTTCACCCCCTCGGTGAGCGACACGAGATTGGGATAGTCCGGGGACGGCAGCACGATCGGCAGCGGATAGACCGGCGCGCCGCCGCCGCCGTTCGGGGGCACGATCTCATAGGTCGAATTGGTGTCGCCGCCCAGCATCAGCACGCCCTGTTCGACGAGCACCGCTCCCTGCGAGCAGCGTGCCGCACTGAGCGTGGGACCGGCGGAGAAGGCGAAGCTGGTGGGATCGAACAGGACGCTGCTGGCGCTGGGCTCCATGGTCCAGTTGATCGCGCCCCCGGCGATCAGCACCCGGGCATCGGGCAGCAGCGTGGCCGAATGCATCGCGCGCGGCACCGGCATGTCCGCGATGGTCGCGAAGGCCTGGGCGGCGATGTTGAACACCGCGGCCTGGGTGATCGGCCAGATCTGGATCTCGTCGAACGGTGCCTCGGACTGGAATGCGCTGAAACCGCCGGCGATCAGCACGTCGCCATTGGCGAGCAGCGTCGCCGAATGCAGGGCGAAGCCCTTGTCGAGCACGGTGGTGATCGCAGTGAAGGTCTGGGTGGCGGTGGCGAAGGTCTCGGCCGTATGGAGCGAGGGCACGTAGATCGCCTCGAGGCCCGGCACATCATAGGTGATCGGCGGAACGGCGAAGCCGCCCGCGAGCAGCACCGAGCCGTCGGTAAGCACGGTCGCGCTGTGGCCGCAGCGTGGCGTCGTCATCTTGTTGCCCACCTTGCGGAAGGTGCGGCTCTTGGGATCATAGACCTCGGCGGTATCGAGCACGGCATAGCCGTCATCGCCCAGGCCGTAGCCACCGGCATAGAGGACGGTGCCGTTGGCGAGGAGCGACAGCGTCGCGCCGATGCGGGGCGCGATGGGCGCGCCGGCCGCGGTCGACAGGCCGGTGGTCGGGTCGAAGGTCCAGGCGAAGCCGGTCATGCTCGTCGTGGGCTGAGGAAAGGGCTCCGGCTGGGTCGCGCCGACGATCAGGATCGTGCCGTCGGCGAGCAGGATCGTGCCGGTCGGCGCGAGCGTGAACGGCGTGGTCAGCACCGGTCCGGGCAGCGTCTGGAACGTGCCGACATCGGCATCGAGCGCGACCACGGCGCCGGTATAGGTGGGCGGAGTGTCGGGCTCGGCGGGCAGCGCGGAGATGCCGCCGGTGAGCAGCAGGAAGTCCTGGGCGAGCGCCGCGAAGGCGGGATAGCCCTGCGGATTGGGCAGCGGCGCGCCGACGATGCTGGGTGCCAGCACTTTCTCTCCGTTGAAGGGAATGCTGACGCCGGGGCTCACCGCGAAGGTCTCGACCGTGGGGAGCACCCTGGTGTCCGCGATGCCGCCCGCGACCGCGACCTTGTTGCCGGGCAGCAGCGCGGCGGCATGGTTGGAGCGGGCTTCGCTCAGCGGCGGGGCGGCGACGAAGGTCGGCACCGCGTCGATGCTGCCGTCGGTCTGGTAGGCGGCAAAGGCGCCGATCAGCCAGTCGTCGCCCACTGGCCCGGTGGCGGACTGGCCGCCCGTGACGAGGAAGCCGATATTGTTGGGCAGCGCCACCGCGACCTGGTCGTAGCGGTCCTGCGTGCCTCCCTGGCCCGGCGGGATCGGATAGAGCATGCCGGTCGGCTGCCAGTCGGTCGTATTGGTGACCTCGGCATCGTCCCACACCGTGCCGATGGCCGCGCCCGCGCCCGAAAAGCCCGGCGGCGCGGCGCCGCCGTCATGCCCGCCGACGAAGATCACGGTGTTGGCGACCGGCGGCACCGCCGGCTCGCCGCCATCGGCCGAGCTCTTCACCACCGGGCAGACGGTCGCGCTGTGCCCGGCCCGCGCCCGGGCAAGGTCCGCGCAGGCCTGCCAGTCGGCGGCAACGGGGTCGTAGACGGCGACCGACTTCGTCGCTTCCAGCGCGGCGAACAGGTCCTGGATCTTGTCGTGTGCGTCATTCGACGCCTGGGTCAGGCCGCCGCTCAGCATGATGCGGTTGTTGGGGAGCAGGGTGGCCGCATGCCCCACGCGCGGGATCGCGAGCGCGACGTTCGGGATCGCGCTGAAGCGCATGGAGGTGGGATCGAGCACGAGCAGGTCGGTCGCCAGCGACCAGTCCTTCATCACGCCACCGGCGAGATAGACCTTTCCGTCGATCAGCGTGGCGGTGTGGAGGGCGCGCGGTTCCGGAAGCGGGTCGATCTGGCTGACGAGCTGGGTCGCGGGATCGTAGACCTCGACGCTGTCGAGCACGCCCTGCACGCCGATGCCGCCGACGAGCAGCACCCGGCCGTCGCTGAGCGTGGTGGCGCTGTGCCCCATGCGCGAGGGGATCAGCGCGGAGCCGGTGGGCAGGGTGGCGGGATCGGGCGCCAGCTCGACCTGGGTGACCTGGCCCGACATGTTGAATTCGGAGATGTTCTGCCGCGAGACCGCGTCGATGATGCCGAGCGTCTTGTCCTCCGGCGTCTCGAGCAGGAACTGGCTGCCGGGCAGCACCTTCGGATAGACCGCCTGAAGGTCGAGCTGGTTCAGGTCGATGGCATAGCCCGGCCATTCGGAGAATTCGGAAGGGACCATGCCGGTCGGCGTGTTGGCGCGCTGCACCGCCGCCGATTGGGACGACCAGGGCGCCGCGTTGTAGCCGAACAGCCGGCAGGTGAGATCGAAGGCGTAGAGCTCGAGCCCGTTCGCCTCGTTCGGCGGCAGCGGGTCGGTCGCGCCGCTCGCCGCCCATTGCTCGCCGATCGGCGCGCCGATGCCGATCGTGGTGGTCGAGAGGACATGGTTCTCGCTGACCGAGAAGACGGTGAGCCGCACCCATTGGATCGGTGCCGGGTCGACGCGCTTGTAGAGCAGGAAGTCGCCGACCTGCAGGCCGAGCCCGGTGCCGGCGAGCAGCAATTCGGTCGCGTCCGCGGTGACCCAGGCCGGGCGCGTCTGCAGAGGCGTGAGCTGGTTGAGCGACGAGACCGCGGTAAGCTGCGACGCGGTCTCGAATACCGGTGCCGCCGCGACGGCGGCCGCGCTCCCGGAGCTGGCGGCGGTGGTCGGTGTGGTTGCCGTGGTCTGGTTGGTCGTGGCCGTCGATGTGGTGCCGCTGCTTCCGGTCGGGCCGCTTGTCGCCGCGCTGTTCGATCCGCGCGAGGCGGGCGGCGTGGCCTGGATCGCGGAGCCCTTGGGCACGATCACCGGATCGCCCGGCTGCGCGAACACCGCGATCTCCGCCGTCGCGCC
Source organism: Sphingomonas sp. CBMAI 2297 (assembly GCF_029870595.1). Taxonomy (GTDB): domain Bacteria; phylum Pseudomonadota; class Alphaproteobacteria; order Sphingomonadales; family Sphingomonadaceae; genus Sphingomonas. The sequence goes on along the minus strand of NZ_JAPDIR010000006.1, from coordinate 241,950 downwards.
GATGTGCATGCCGGTGGTCTCGCCGAGCCCGCGGCCGATCAGCGCGAGGCTGCGATATTCGATCGCGGTGGAGAGATAGCCCTCGTTGAGCACGCGATCCTGGTAGAAGGACAGCACGTCCGCCACTTCGGCAAAGGCATCGACCAGCGCCAGCGTGGGATCGGTGGGAACGTTGCGATCGAGCCGGGCCAGCGGCTGCGAGACCGATTCCCCGCCGCTGTTGACCACCACGCGCGGGATCAGGTCGAGCATCTCCTGCTTGAAGCTGGCATAGTCGCCCAGCCCGGCCGAGATCTCGTCGTCGGGGCCGCTCCCGCTCCCGTTCATTTCGCCGCCGCCACGAAGAGCCGGACGATGCCGAGCTCGGGATGGAAGCTGTCATTGCCGGCGCGGGCGCGCTGGTTCGAGCCGATCTCGATCCGGCCGGCCTTGATGTTGTCCACGGTGCTGTCGGGGCCGTTGACCGTCTTGAATACCACGCGCGGATCCATCGCCGGATCGCTGACGACCAGCGATACCGTGGGGTCCGCGCCCAGCAGTGCGATCAGGTCGGCGAGCACCACCGGCCGGCCGAGCGGCCAGGCGGTCGGGTGAAAATGGGCCGGGCCGCCATCGGTCTTCGCGCCGGCGCCGATCCGCCGCAGCAGCCGCTCGCGCGCGGCGCCGATATTGGTGTTCCTGGAGCAATAGACGACCAGCGAGACGTTGATCGGCACGTCGGCTTCCTGCTCGATCGTCGGCGGCGCGCCGAGCACGGCATATTCCATCAGCCGGGCCTTCGCGATCGGATAGGTATAGCCGTCGGGCGTGGTGGTGGTGGTGGCGATGCCCACGATGCAGGGCGCATAGCCGTCGACCAGCCGCGCATCGGCCTCGGTCACCAGCGGATCGCTCTGGGCCAGCCGTTCCCAATCGTCCGGATCGATGCCGCGCAGGTTGGTGCGGAAGCTGGTCGTCGCGAACAGGCGGACGCTTTCGTTCGGCTCCGGCTGGCCGGGCGTCGCGGGCAGGGGGTTGGAGACCCAGCTGATCATCGGGGTGGAACCCACGATCTGGACCAGCGCATTGGCGCGCACCCGGCCGCTCTGTCCGTCGCCGACGCGCACCGTGGCGGTGAACGTCGTGCCCGGTGCCGGCGCCTCGCCCTGGGCGCCGTCGCCGAAGCGCAGGAACAGGTGACGCCGGTTGCCGCCATAGCCGTCCTCGGGCGCGGCAGCGAAGGCGCGCCCCGCCGGCGGCGTGCTCATCAGGTCCTGCCGGGCGGTCCACAGGTCGACGACCTTGGCCATGCCCGGGCGTTCGCCCAGCATCCTGACGCAGAGATTCGCCTCGCCCGGATCGGGAGTGAGGCTCGCCCTGGCCGAGGGCACCAGCAGCGCGGCCTCGGCGATGTCCTGCGATCCGTCGAACGCCGCCACCGATGCGGGCATCGGCGCCGCCGACACCGGATCCTCCACTTCGATGATCGGGCGATAGACGCGGCCGGCAGGCACCGTATCGGGCATCGGCGTCACCGCGATCGTCCTGCCATGATCGGCCAGCCCGACATTGCCGTAGAGCTGCACCATGCCCGTCTGGTTCTGCACGGCCATGGTCAGCGGCTTGGTGAGCGCGTCCTCGGGGTGCCAGGTGATCATGGTGGCATAGGGTGGGTTGTTGCCGTTTGGCAGCAGCTCGACTTTGATCAGCCGCACGACCTGGGCGCCGAAGGGCTGGGCGACGCCGGCGGGTGCGGCGGTCTGGACGAAGGCAACCAGCTGGCCCGGCACCAGATCGGTCTGGGCGGTGTTGAGCTGCGCCTGGATCGCCCCCTGGGGGAGGGTGTAGGCGACCGAGCGCGACAGCGGATAGGCGAGGTTGTTGCGCAGCAGCGACACGGGGAGATCGGCCATGGTCTCGAACACGGTGGTGCTCGCCGCCAGATCCTGCGTGGCCGCCAGGTTCATGGTCATGATGCCCGGCTGCTGGGTCACCACCTGCAGCCCGGCGGGGATCACGCCGTTGCTCTTCACCGTGAAGACGAGGGCGGTGCGCGCATTGCACCCGTCATTGACGCCATAATCCCGCAGCCGGGCATGCCGGCGCAGCGAGAGGCGGTGGCGGGCGGTGGGCAGGTAGGATTCGGTGCCGGCCGCATCCTGCCGGAAGGAGATATGGTCCCCGGCATAGGCGAGCGCCTCGATCAGCGTCGTCATCGGATCGGCGGGATGATCGAGCGCCCAGGCGGAATCGTCGCGCACGATCTGCGACACGCGCGAGCGCATCAGCGAAGTGAAGGCGGCATAGTCGCGGCCGAGATAGTTGATCGCGGCCTGCCCGGGGGGCGCCTGCACCGGCCGGCTCGGCGTGGCGACATTGGCCTTGGATTCGGGCGCGAACCAGGTCGAGACCTCGCCGATGGTGAGCCGATAGGCGGGCGCATCCGCCGCGGGATCGGCGGGGGGCGGGATCGCCTGGATGTGGAGAAGCCCGGTATCCGCGTCGAGCGCATGGACCCGCACCACTTCGGCCGGCGTGCCGAACAAGTCGGCGATCGTGACCGGCGGCGTGTCGAGCGCGGGGGCGGGCGGAGGCAGCGTGGCCGGCGCGGGGTCGCCGGTGACCGCGTCCATCGCGATAGCGGCGGCCCGCACCTGCGCGGCCGGAATCGTCGATGCCGGGGCAACCTGCACCACCAGCTGCAGCGAGCCCGCGCTCTGCACCGAATGCACGACGGTGGGCTGGGTGTCGTCCGCCATCGCTCAATAATCCGGAATCGAAGCGGTGGCGGTGGCGCTGCCGCCTTGCGGCGTCGCGCTATAGCCGGGCAGCGGCACGGTGATCGAGGTGCCCGCCGTGGTCTGGGTATGGGTGACGAAATAGGTCAGGTCGACGGTCACCGTCTCGTTGCCCATCGTCACGGTCAGCGTGTTGATCGAGATGGCGTCGCCCAGGAACTGGATCAGCTTGCTGCGCACCAGCGTCTCGGCCGCGCTGGCCAGCGCGGCGTCCATGCCGCCGAAGACCAGCTGGCGCATGCCGGCGCCGAAATCCGGGCGATTGACGCGTTCGCCCGGATTGGTCTCGAAGACGAGCAGGATCAGGTTCTGCACATAGGTCGGGAGATCGGTGGTCGCGGTCTGCCCCGATCCGTCGATCTGATAGGGAAAGCCCAGATAGCCCGTCATCCGCGCGCCCTCCGCCCGCTGCCCGCCATCGATGCGGCTACAGCACCGTGAGCCCGCCCTCGTTGATCGAGACCTCGGGCTCGACGCCGCCCACCATCGCCGAGCCGTGGGCGATCGTGAAGCCTTCCATGGTCACGGCCAGCGTGCCCGGCTCGGCAAGGATGTTGACGCCGGATTCGTTCATGGTGATGCGGATTTCCGCCAGGCTGATCACCACGCCGGTGCTCGATCCGCTCACCACCACCGGCACCGCCACCGCGGGATCGGTCACCGTCAGCGTGAAGCCGCCCTCGCCGGGCAGGTCGTTGAACAGCAGCTTGCCCGAGCTGGTCTGGATCATGCGCATCGTCGGCAGTTCCGCCTCGATCGGGCGCTCGCCCTCGCGCCAGAAACAGCCCGCCCAGATCGGATAGTCGAGGTCGCCGCCCTCGAACTCCACCCAGATCGCCGCGCCCACCGGCGGCATCATGTAGAAGCCTACCTGCAGCCCGGCATAGGGGACGCAGGGCATGGCCCATGCCGTCGCCACTTCGCCGAGCACCATCGGCACCAGCACCTGGAGCCGGCCGAGCATCAGCGGGTCCTCGTTGTCGACGACGACGCCGCGATACTTGCCCCAGAACTGCTTCATCCCTGCCTCCCTGGCCGTGCCGCGCGCTCATGGCACCACCACCGGCAACAGGGGATCGGTGCCGTCGCGCTCCAGCTTGAATGCCTGCTTATATTCGTTCCGCTTGAGCTTGTGATGCACCTCGGCGACGCTCCAATTGCCGTCGAAGGTGGTGCCCGCGCCGCGCACGCCGACAAGGCCGCCGGCGCGCAGGATCGAGCCATATTTCTCGACGTTGAGCTCCCCCTCGGCCTTGGCCACGGTGGTGGACGACCGGTTGACGCGCCCCTGCGCGAAGCCCATCGCCCGGATCTCGTCGAACCCGTCCGATCCGGTCGGCAGCTTCATGCCGAGCAGCGAGGAGATCGGGAACGGGCTCTTGAGCGCGAGCGGTGGCAGGAGCGTCGGCTCGAGCGCCATCACCGGCAATGCCGGCGTGGCCTCGAGCGGCCCCGGGATCAGGCCCGAGACCTGGAAGGCGGAGCGGCCGTCCTGCGTGAAGGTCAGCTGGTCGACATTGGCGAAAGTGCTGTTGCCGACGGTGAGCGCGGGCGCGGGAATGCCGACACGCTTGGGCGGCCCCCAATAGGCGGTGTTGGTGAGCGGCACCGGGCCGGGGCGCAGCGTGAACACATAGCCGTAGCGGTTCGCTAGCGTGTAGAGATATTCCAGGTCGGTGCCGTACTGGATCGGCGTGCGCTGGACGATCGTCGGGAAATCGGCCTCGACCGGCGGAATCGTTTCCGGGACGATCGCGAACCGCTCATATTCGGCCAGGATCTCAAGCACGATCAGCTCGTCGTCCATGTCGGGATAGCCGCGGATCTTCTCGGTCAGGTCCATGGCGACGCTCAGGTCCGCGCCGCTGATCACGACGCGGCTCTGGTTCGGATTCCGCGCGGGATCGAGCCAGATATCGGTGATCAGCCCGTCGATCAGCACCGTCGGCAGCGCGGCCTGCATCGCCATGATCAGCACGCGGTTGCCCGTCGAGAGGCGGCCGTCGGCCAGCACCTGGACCTGCATGCCCTTGCCATTGTCGGTCCGCTGCGCGCCGAAGGTGAGGCGGAATGCCGCCTGGCCGTCGGCGACTTCGGTAACCTCGGCCTCGATCAGCAGATCGGCCAGCCCGGGCCCGATCGGAGTGGGGACTTCCTGGGTGCCCGCCAGCACGGCGAGCTGGATGCCGACGGGAAAGCTCATGGGCTTTCCTCGCGGTCGTCGGTCTGGTCGGTGGGCGCGGCGGCGGTTCCCCGGCGTGAGGCCTTGGGCTGGTCGAACGGGTCATTGGCCTGGCCCACCACGGCGGGAACGATGATCTTGCGCCCCGGCACCGCGCATAGCGTCGCGGGGTCGCTGACATTGTTCGCCTCGAGCAGCATCCAGTAGAGCAGGGGATCGCCGAGCAGCCTGGCCGAGATATTGTCGAGCCGGTCGCCGGCCTGGATCGTGTAGCTGGTCTGGGGCTGGAACGTGGTCGCAAGCGGCAGGATGGAACGCGCGAGATAGGGAACGGCATCCTCGGCGTCCGTCGCGGCATCGGCGCCGGACGTGGCAGGCGAAGCCGCGGGCACATGGCGCGTGCGGACGCGAACCAGCTTGCCGGGGGCGGCATGCTCGATCTGCGTCGGATAGCGGCTGAGCCGGCGGCCGTTCATAGCGAGAGCGCCCCCGAAATGATGCTGGCGCCGCTCTGCACCGTGCCCACCGCCGACATCAGCTCGCGCTCGGCCAGATTGGCGAGATAGAGGTAGAAGCCGGTCTGGCTCGGCGAAAAGTCCTGATAGGTCAGCACCTTCATATCCATCGTCACATTCGCGTCGATGGGGTTCAGGCGCGTGTCGTGCATCGTCTCGGTGACGCTATAGCTGGTGATCTGAACGGGCATCACGCGCTGCGGACCCCAGACGAACACGGTGAGCGGGGATTCCGGCGGCACGATCTCGAGCACGCCGAGCGCCATCTGGGCGAGGCTCTGCACGATCGAGCTGGTCGTCGGGAACAGCATCATCTCCAGCGTGGCGAGCTGGGGGTGGATGCCGAACGCCATCGCCGTCGCGTCGTTGCTCTCGAGCTGGTCGACCGCGCTGATCCGCGCGGTCATCTGGATCGTCTCGACCGCGGGGCCGGCGAGCAGGTTGGTCCCGGTGGGCGTGTCTCCCGTCTTCTCGAAATCGGGATGGAGCTGCCGGGTGAGCTCGGCGGGATTATATTGCAGCAGGATCAGCCGGGGAACGGGGATGGTGCCGCCCATGCTGATCAGGGCGGCCTTCAGGATGTGCGGGCTGTTGGGATAGGGCGTCATTGCGGGCCTCCGCGTTCGCGCAGCTTTGCCCGGATCGCCTGGGCGATCGCGCGGCGGACATGATCGCGCTGCCCGGCATCGAGCCGGGCCAGCGCGGCGCGCACCCGCGGGTCGCGGGAGATCGCCGCGTCGATCGGCGCGGAGAGATTTGCGGGCGGGCGCGGCGGGCGGCTCATGCCGGCCAGTCCGCGAGCTCGGCCGGTGGCACGCGCCGGCGCTGCTTGGCATATTCGCTTTCCAGCGCGCGGGCGATATGGCCCATCGAGATCGCGGCCTCCTCCTCCGAGGCGAGCATCGCCGCATTGATCGAGACGACCCGGATCTGGCCGCCGGTGAGCGTCAGCCGGGCGAGCCGGTCCCAATCGAGCCCGCCCGCCGGTGCGGCCGCCGGGAAAGCGCCCCGCCAGATACGCTGGCGCTCGTCGAGCGAGGGGAATTCGAAATGCAGGCTGAAGGCGAAGCGGCGCGCGAACGCGTCGTCGATCGCGTTCGCCAGGTTGGTGGTAAGCACCGCGATCCCGCGAAACGCCTCGATCCGCTGCAGCAGATAGCCGACTTCGAGATTGGCGTAGTGATCGTGCGAGTCCTTCACTTCGGTCCGCCGGCCGAACAGCACATCGGCTTCGTCGAACAGCAGGATCGCGTCGGTCATGTCGGCGGCATCGAACAGCGCGGCGAGCCGTTTCTCGGTCTCGCCGATATATTTGTCGACGATCCGCGACAGGTCGACCCGGAACAGGTCGAGCGACAACGCATGCGCAAGCGCCTCCGCCGCCATCGTCTTGCCGGTGCCGCTGGGGCCGGCGAACAGCACGCTCATGCCCTGCGCGCCGCCGCCCGCGGCGGCAAATCCCCATTCCTCCATCACGCGCGCCCGGTTGCGCTGGCGGGCGATGATCTGCCCCAATACCGCCCGCGCCGCCTCGGGCAGGACGAGGTTGTCCAGCGTCATCCGCACCGGCACCGGATCGGCGAGGCCGCTCATGGCTTCGCGCACCTGATCGCGGAGCAGCGGCAGCATCTCGTCCAGGATCGCCGCCTGCGATGCCGGCGCCTCGGTCTCCTCCGCCTTGGCGCGCGCCACCGTGGCGCAGCTCTCCAGCGTCGGCAGGGGCAGGCGGAAGCGGGCGGCGATATCGCGCAGCGCCGGCGTGGCGTCCTGGTCCAGACTGGCGGCAAGATGGTCGGCGACCTCATGCGGGTCGGTCTTGGGCAGGGACATGCGGATCACCGCGCCGGGCGCCCGCTCGGCGATCGACTGGCCCGCCGCACCGATCAGGAACAGCGGCCCGGTGCCTTCGCCGATCAGCCGGCAGATCGCGCTCAGCTGGAACTCGCCCGGCGGCTCCTCGAAGGACAGGAGCAGCGCGGCGCGCAGCGCGAGCCGATCGCGCTGCCACAGCCGGAAGAAGCCGTCGCGTTCCGCCTCGGGCGTCAGGCGGGCGAGCGGCAGATGGAAGGGCAGGAGGCCGAGGGCCGCCGCGGCGCCTGCCGCCACGCCGAGCGCGCGGCGGCTCGGCTCGGCAGCGAGGTGGAGGGTGGCATCCATGCCCGATGCATGGACGGTCCGCGCGAGCCGGTGCGCGAGGACGCCGTCCGCGGGCAGCTGCGGCGCGAGGTCGAGCGGGCGGACGGTGTCGGCAAGGGCGTCGTCGAGCACGGGCTGGCCGACGAGGAACGAGAGCACCGCGTCCGGCATGACGAAGCGTTGCTGAAGCCGGCTTCCCGGCTGCGTGCCTTCCGCCTTGATCAGCTGCCAGTATCGAAGCGGCGCCGACGGCGCGAACGCGGCCTGGGAGGCGCCCTCGAGATGGGCGAATATGGCGAGCGCCAGGAGCGTCGTCGGATAGGGGGTGGCGGGATCGCCCTGGGCGAGCGCGCAAAGATTGGCGATGTCGGGCGAGATCTCGAAGCCGGCGGCCAGCGCGATCACGCCCTGCTCGAAGGCGGTGAGCGAGAACCAGCTCGCCAGCGCGTCGAACGCCGAGCCCGGGACCGGTTCGCCGAGCCCGGCCTCCTGCGGTTGCGACAGCTCGTGGCGCAGGCCGGGGCGCGAGCGGGTGCGGGCATAGTCCTCGAGCATGCGCTCGACGGCGGTGACCGCGTCCTGCAGGCGGGCGACATGGGGGATCTCCGCCATCATCAGCTCCCCGGCACCGTGACGCGCGGGCCCGTATAGGCGCCGCCCTCCCAGTCGAGCAGGCTGGCGACGCCATCGATCTCGATGCTGGCCAGATAGTCTCCGGGGGCAACTCCCATGAGCGGCGCGGCCAGCGCGGTTGCCGCATCGGCGCGGGGAAGGCAGGGGATCTTGTACGAGGTCGATTTCGCGCCGCGCGCGAAAAGGAGCGCGGTCGCGCTCGCCTGGGCGGGCACGGCCAGCGCCATCGCGAAGTCCAGTTGCTTGCCGTCCGCGCCGATGGAGGGCGCGCCGGCGAAGCCCGGCACGATGCTCGCCGCGAAAGCGGGGGATTCGGCTTCTATGTCCTTGCCGTCCGGGCCGTGCTTCACCAGTTTGACGGTGAGGTTCCCAAAGGCGAGCGGCGCGGGCTGCGCGCCGGTCAGCGGAACGAGCAGCGCGGCATGGCCCTGCGCGTCGAAGCCGCTGGTCACATCCTTTGCCGCGATGCCGTTCAGCAGCACCGAAAGACCGGGTTGGGCGGGATTGGGCGTGCGGATCGCGAGCGTGCAGCCGCCGGAGATCGGCAGGTCCGGATTGGCGGCGTCGACAAGGTCGATGATCACGATCGAGCGCGACGGCAGCGCGCGCAGGCCGATGCGGCGCACGGGCAGCACGGGCTGGACCGGCAGCCGGTATTCGATCGCGATCGGCATCGCCGTGTAGAGCTGCGTGAGCTGATAGGGGACGTTGACGAACTCGGACCACAGCCGTGCCATCGCGTCCGGCGCCATGTTGAGCGGCGTGACCACGATCTCGTCGCGTGGCAATTCCTGGCTGCCGGCTCCGCCGCCGAGCCAGGGCGTGCTCGCCACCGCCGCGCGCAGCATGTCGCTAGGGATATAGGGTTCGGCATTGAGTCCACCCGCGACCAGCCCGAGCAGCCGCTGCGGATCGAGCCGCGCATCGTCGCCGAAAAAGGTGATCATATAGTCGAGGTCGAGCTTGAGCACCGGCGAGTTCTTCGCCCCGCCGAGCGGCCCGCGCGTCGGCAGGTCGTTGTTCGAGACGAACCCGTTGCGGGTGGTGCGGAACAGATAGAGGTTCACGAACGGATCGCCGGTGCGCAGCGCTTCGGAGCCCGGATTGAGCGTGGTCACGCGCGCGCCCGGCACCGCGTCGCCGATGAACATGTGCAGCCGGTCGGCGATCGCCACGGTGCAGGCGGCGATCGAGAAGCTGGAATTCATGCGTCCGGCCCTCCGCGCGGCTTGGCCTTGAGCGGCGGCGGCTGTGGGCGCGCCGGGGGCGTGCGTGGGCGCGGCAGGTCGATCGCGATGCGGCCGATGTCGATGCGGATGTCGCCCGATGCTTGCGCGGCAGGCGGGGGCCGGCGTTCGGGCCGGGGCAACGGCACGACTTCCGCGGCCACCGATCGCGTCGCCGCCGGCGTATCGTGCATGCGCGCGGGCACGCGGCGCGTTTCGGTGGCGGGACGCGCCGCCTCCGCCTCACGTCGTTCGGGCGCGGCGGGCCGCTCCCCGGGCGCGGACCGCGCCTCGCGCCGGGGACCGCGATCCCGCGCCTGCGCGTCCCGGGCCGGGCCCGCCGAGGCCGATGGCGGTAGCGCGGCGGGCTCCGCCATTGCGGCGGTCGCCGTTGCCGGGAGCGTGGCGGGAAGCGCGCGCGGTTCGCCGGACGGTCCGGGGCGCGCCGGCCGCCCCGCGATCGCAGGCGGAGCAGCGGCCGGCACGCCGGGGGCAGGCTTTGCGGAGCCGTGCGGCGCGGGCGGCTCCTCGGTTTCGAGGGAGCGCGTCGGAGGCCGCGACGCAGCATCCGAGGCCGGGCGCTGCGACAGAGCAGCGCGTAGCTCCTTGGCCGGAGCGGAAGGCGAGGCCGGAGACGCTGCGGGCATCGACGGGGGCGCTGCTTCGGGCCGCGACGCGGCTTCGGCGGGAGGGCTGGCGATCGCGACGCGTGCATCGCGCGGCGGCACCATCGGATCGCTCGCGGCGGCCGGTGCCATGGGGGCGGGCACCGTTCGCGCCATGGCTTCGAACGGAGCGGAAGTGGTGGCCGCCAGCCGGCCGGCCGAAGCGATCGGCGCTCCCCCCTCTGCCCCGGGCCCGAGGATCGAGGATTTACCCGGCGGAACCGCCGCGGCGCGACGCGCGCCGGAGGGCGCTGGCGAGACCGGCGCTTTGGCCGGAGCCAGGGGAGTGCGGGCCTCTCCCGCCGGCGAGGGGGAGACTTCGGCCGCGCCAAGCGCCTCGGGCACATCGCCGCGCGCGCTCGCGGGGGTGGGGAGGCTGGTCCCGGCCGCGCTGTCCATGGGCAGGCTGCCTTCCCGCGCGATCATAGCCCTTTGCATGGGCGATGCCGGCTGTGCCTTCTCCGCTATGGGCCGCGCGGAAGCGGCGACCTTGCGCTGCGCGACCGGCCCCGGCGCGGGCACGGAGGAGGAAGCGGCCACCGGCGCAGGGGTGGGCAGGCCGGGCGCATCGGCGCGAACGCTCGCCGTCGGTGCGGGAGTCGCCGCCGTGGCGCGCGCGATGGCATTGGTGGCGGGGACATTCGCGGATGGCTCGGTAGCCGGGGCCGTTTGCGGGGGAGCAACCGGCGGCACCGCATCCGCCGGGGTGGTCGACGCCGGCCCCCGTGTCAGAGGCCCGGGCGCGCGGGCGGAAGGCTCGCCATGCGGGGTCGTGCGCGCTGGCAGGATGGGCGCCACCGTCATCGCCGGAGCCTCCGGCGCCATCGCCTGCGTGATCGGCGCGCCTTCGCCTGATGCGGCGTCGAGCCCGGTGGTGCTCGTGCGGAAGCGCCGGCCCGATGCCTGGGGCTCGACCGGAAGGGGCGCGTCGGCGGTATCGCTCGCGTCCGTCCGTGGAGCCCGCGCCGAGCGGCCGGCGGGCCATTCCGCGGGCATGCCGCCAGCCTCGGCAAGGCCAGTCTCGGTACGGGGCCTCGCCGGCCCCGGGTGCGGCTCATCCGGCACGTCGCCGGCCTGCGGCAGCGATACCGACGCGTTCGGCCGGGTGATCCGCTGCTCGCCCAGCCAGGCCTCTTCCCCCGGCCAGGCTTCCTGATGGTCCGCCGTGGGGGCGAAGCGATAGCCGATGCGGCGGCCGAGCACGACCGGGCTTTCCTGGGCGCGTGCCGCCAGCCGGGCGAGCATGTCGCTCATTGCTGCAACCGCGCAAGATAGGCGCGCCGCCGCTCCGGGCCGAGCGCAAGGATTGCCGCCTCGCTCCAATGATAGGCCTGGGCAAGCAGGTGGATCTCGTCGAGCAGGGCATCGGCCGCGCCCTCGATCTCGCCCGCCAGCACTCCGGCGATATCGACGGGCGCATCCCATTCGCGATCGCATTCGGGGCAATGGAGCGCGACGAACGGGTCGCCGGCCGGATCGATCTCGGCCATCGCCGCGCCGATCGCGTCGACTTCGGTCTCCTCGAGCCAGGGCGGCACCTCGGCCCCCTCCGCCGGCACCAGGCATCGCCGGGCGAGTTCGGCGCGTGCTTCGTCGATGTCCGGGATCCAGCCGATGGCGGCAAGGTCGGCGCTGTCGGCCGGGCGCACCGCGAAGCGATCGCCGTCGATCACGACCTCGGCCATTGCCTCCGCTGCCGGCCCCGCGATCGCGAGCAGCGCCGCCGACGCCATCGCCACGTCGAGCCGCGCCTCGCAATTCGGGCATTTCGCCGAAAGCTCGATCCGATCGCCGAACATTGCCTGGCGCAGCGCCACGATCGCCGCGTCGCGCGCGCCGATCGGCAGCGCCGCGCAGGCGCCGAAACTCTGGTCCGGCATGCCGAGCGCGGCGAGATAGATGCCTTTCTCCGCTGCCGAGCGACCGCGGCATGCCGATGCGGCATCCAGCAACTCGGCGGCGCTCAGCGGACGCGGCGCCATGGCCGTCAGTAGCTGGGCGGCGGCGGAACCTTGACGCTGGCGTCACGCTCCCAGCCCTCGTTCTGCAACACGAGCGTCTGGATCGCCACGGCGTTCGAACTCGAATCGAGCTCCGGCATCGCGGTGTATTCGGAGGGCCAGCAATTGTAGATGTTGTACGCGTACACCAATTGCCCCGCGGCGTTGTAGAATTCGAGCGTGATGTTGCGGCGGAAATTGGCGAGCGAGCTCTCCATCCCCTGGCCCGCGCGATAGTTCCACACCTGGCTGACCCAGGTTTCGAACTCGAGGTCCTGCGTCATCCCGCGCTCGAGCGTGATCGGCTCGAACTTGGTCTGGCCCGGCAGGATGCGGTTGGTGCTCGGATCGCCGCCTTCGCGGAAGGGCGTCGCCTCGGTGCTGCGCTTCAGCGCGCTGCACTTGCTCAGGCCGGCGACGTACTTGCCCTGCCATTTGATGCGGAACTTGAAGTTGAGATACGGGTCGGGAGACTGGCTGGTCGACGAGACGCTGGGCATGGGTCGCTATCCTAGCTCGAAGACTGTCCGGCCATCTGCTGCAAGCTGATGACGACGAATTCCGCGGGTTTGACCGGGGCGAACAGGATCAGGATGTTGACGATGCCGTTGTCCATGTCCTCCGGAGTGGTGGTCGATTCGTCGCAGACCACCTGATAGGCCTGTGACGGCGTGGCGCCGACGAACGCGCCCTGCAGGTAGAGCGGGTGCAGGAAGGCGTTCACGCTCAGCCGGATCTGCGCCCAGAGCGCTGCGTCATTGGGCTCGAACACCACCCATTGCAGCCCCTGGATCAGGCTCTGCTCGAGATAGAGGGTCAGCCGGCGGACCGAGATGTACTTCCAGTCGTCATCGGCGACATTCGCCGAGGCGAGCGTGCGCGCGCCCCAGGAGATATTGTCATAGGTCGGGAAGGTGCGCAGCGCATTGATGCCGAGCGGGTTGAGCTGCCCGTTCTCCTGGTCGTTCATCACATAGGAGAGCTGCTGCACTCCGGCCAGCGGCGCGGTGATCCCCGCCGGCGCCTTCCATACGCCGCGATTGACGTCGGTCAGCGCATAGACGCCCGCCAGCGTCCCGCTGCCGCCCAGCGTGATCAGCTGGGTGGAGAAGGGCGTCGGGATCTGGATCTGCGGCCAATAGGTGGCGGCGCTGATGATGCCGGTGCCGAAGGTGCCCGGCGTGCTCGTCGCCCAGGCGACCGCGCTCGTCGTGCTCGTCACCGTCAGCGGCATGTCGAGGATCGCGAAGGCCTTGCGCTGGATCGCATAGTTGAGCGTCGCGGTCGCCGAGGTGAGATAGTTCGACGTGTTCATCGACGCCATGTCGGGAACCAGGATCAGGTTCACGATCTGCATCGCGTCGAGCGAATAGATGCCCGAGCGATTGGTCGAGTTGCCGGCGATGTCGAACCCGGTGGGCGGCAGCCCGTCGGGATATTTGGGCGCCGGCGTCGTCGTGGGCGGCACCAGCTGCTGCGCCTGATAGTTGAGCGACTGCGTCGTGAACAGCGAAGTGGGGTTCGCCACCACGCTCACCAGATAGCCGGCAAAGCCCGGATCGGGCACCCAGACCTGGATGAGCTGGGCCTGGGTGCCGCTCGATGAAAGGAAGGGCGAAAGGCAGCTGCGCACCTGCGTGCTCGCCAGGCTCGGATAGCCGAGCGTGCCGGCGGCGCTCGACAGCGCGCCCTGGATCGCCGCGATCATGTCTCCCACCGTCGAGACCGAGCTGGTCATGGCGATCGTCGTGCTCACCGACGGGGGTGGCTTGGTCGGATCGGGCCCGGGCGGCTGCACCGTCACGGTGATGCCGGTGACGGTGACGGGGTTCTTGGGCGCGGTGAAGTTCAGGATCGTGCCGCTGGCGAAAGGCACCAGCACCGAAGGCGTCGTGGCAAGGTTGGGCACCGCCAGCAGCGCGCTGTTCTGGTTGCCCGACTGCATGACCTCGACGATCGAGTTGGTCTGGCTGATGTCGAGCGTCACCGCCGGCACGCTCTGCGTCTGGACGATGCTGTAGCTGCTGCTCGACGAATTGCTGTTGCTGGTGATCGAGTAGAGCGTCGCCGCCATGTTGAAGGTGTTCGGCTTGTTGGTCATGTAATCGACCGTCACGAACACGTTCTCGCCCCAGGTGCCGGGGTTCTGCGAGTCTATTTCTACCAGATTGGTGCCAGTTGTCGGCGTCAGACCTTTGCCGCTTCCGCCGCCTCCGCTAGAACTGGTGGGCGGCAACGCGCCGGTAAGCTCGGTCTTCGGCTGCACCGGTGGATTAGAACTCGCGCAGACACGACTGATCCAGGCTTCGGTTCCGCCATTTAGAAAAAACTGCGATACCTGAAAACTCGTTGTGCTCGTGGGATCGAGTCCGCCGAATACGCGCTGAAAATCCCCGAAATTCAGACATTGTACCGGCGTGTTCATGGGGCCGCGAGTCAAATAGCCAACGAATGCCGTTACGGATGTAGCCACACCAGAAATGGTGTGCGTTCCGCTCGGTAGTTCTTGGACATATACGCCAGGATATGTCAGCTGAAGTGCCATTTGACTCTCCATCCCCGGAGTCGACTCGGCGGGGATTCCCCTTGTCAAAATTCAGATCTTACGTACTGCCAACGTTGTGCTTGACGATATGCGGGTGCGTCAATAGCATAATTTCATATCGACTCCATCTGTTTGGTCTCGTTTCTTAACGGAAACGGGGATTACGTTCGGCTAACCATTTTCTTTAGGGTGGGAGGGCGTTGCGCATGGCGGCCGAGAATTCTGCGTTGTTGCAGCACGCACTCGACATCACTTTTTACGACCTGCCTTCGTCCGCTTCGATCCGGCTCGATTTCCCCGTCGAGACGGATGCGGCCATTCCGATGCTGCGTGCCACGCCGTCGGTGCGGCTCGGCGCGAGCTATGGCGGGGGCGAGATGGCGATCCGCGGGCTTTCGATCCAGCCGCGGCGGATCGAGTTCGACGTCGAGAACGCGCCCGCCACCTTGCCGCTGCTCGTCCACATCCTGTGCGGCGGCCGGTTCATCCATGGCTGGGTGCAGGTGCCGGGCGATGTGCAGGTATCGATCGCCACGTCGGTGCAGCGCATCCGCTTCGTCGGGGCGGGCTATTGGGCGGTGCCGCTGACTCAGATCGAGGCCGAGGGCAAGCCGGCGGCGCGGCCGGCGCCCGCTCCGGCGCCGGCGCCTGCTCCGTCATCGGCGCCGACGCCGACGCCGCCCACGAGCAAGCCGAGCCCGGCGCCCGCGCCCGCGCCGACCGCGAGCAAGCCGAGCCCGAGCCCCGCGCCGAAGCCGGCACCCACGCCGACGCCCGAGCCGCGGTCTCCGGCCGCCGCGCCCACCCCGGCGAGCTGAGCGCGGAGATGCCTGCGACCTTCCCATAGACTCCGCGTGGGGGCGATCCGCGGAATCAGTCTCGAAACCATCGCCACTTGTGAATCTGAGAAAGGAAACGCGTCATGGCCATGAGCACGATCACGATCAACTTCCAGAACGCCACGCTGACGACGACGACGTCGCAGATCCTGATCACCAACGGCACCTTCGCGCTCGACACCACGAGCTCGCTGTCCATGGCGGGGACGATCAGCTTCACCTCGCTCTACATCACGGCGGGCGCGATCAACTTCAACGTCGAGTCGGGCACCTCGTTCACCGCCGCCGTGGTGACGCCGGTCCATCAGACGGGCAGCAACGCGCCGACGCTCGAGGTCACCAACTTCGCGGGCACCGTGACGGTGACCTGGCCGACCCCGAACGGCCTGCAGACCCAGACCGTGATGTCGGGCGACCCGATCACGCTGAACAACTTCGCGAGCTGAGCCGCGAAGCTACTCGAACAAGGGAGGCCCCCGGTGGACGCGCAGGTGACTATCAACTTCGCCGGGGGCATCGCCTCGACCAATCTGGTCCAGGTCGTGCTGGGTCAGGCAGTTCTCGCGCTGCAAAGCGTGCGGGGCGCCCTGGCCAATATCATCGGCTTCACCAACATGACGGTCTATCCCGCGCAGATCGTCTTTTCCACGCCGAGCGGCGGCGCGTTCGACGGGACGCTGGCGCTCACCCTGTCCTGGAGCGGGGAGGATCCGACGGTGACGCTCGACAATCTCGTCCAGGCGCCGCATGGCGCGCCCGCGACGATCACCTGGCCGGTGGCGGGCGGGACGGAGACGCAGATCCTCACGCCGGGCAACCCGCTGACGCTCAGCGGCATCGTCGCCGACTAGGTGCCGCAGCTGGTCAGCCTGGGCGCGGTGCTGTCCTGCAGCTTCGGCAGCGCGCCGATGCCGATGATCGTGCCGCCCGAGGTGCCCGTGTTCGCCGACATGCTGCCCCTGGCGACGATCTTCGATTTCGTGCCGCTCGAGAATATCCCCAGCTTCGGCCTGTGCTCGAGCCTGGCCAATCCCGAGGTGGCGACGGCGACGGCGCTGGCGGAAGGCGTGCTGACGCCGATGCCGTGCATCCCGGTGACGACCTCGCCCTGGTTCCCCGGCGCGCCGGAAGTGCTGCTCGAAGGGATGCCGGCCCTGTGCACCGGCTCGATGTGCCTGTGCGACTGGCTGGGTGAGATCGAGATCGACGAGCCGGGGCAGGAGAGCGCGGTCACCAACTCCTGAACGCGGCGGGCCCGCGCGGCTCCGTGCCGCGAAGAGATGAAGCCGAAACGGGGCAAGTCCCCTAAACGGCAGCGAAAATCCTCCGACTACCAATCACGGGCGGCAGCAAGGGACTGCCGTCGCGGTGATTTGGAGGGGCGGATGGTTGCGATCTTCACGGGTGCCGGCACGGGCTTCGAGCGTGGATCGGGCTCGGTTCTGGGAGGTTCGGGCCTGCTCGGCACCGCATCGCAGGGGCGCGGGGGCGACAACGTCCTCGTCAACGCCGCGAACGGCAACCTGCTGATCTCGCGCCAGGACGAATATCTCGTCGGCCGCGGCCCCGATGTGGCGATCGGCCGGGCCTTCAACAGCCAGGCGACCGCCGACGACGACAATAACGACAAATGGCGCCAGAGCACCGACCGGCGCGTGACGGCGGTCTCGGGGACGACCGTGCGCCGCGTCTCGGCCGACGGCAGCGAGACGATCTACACCTGGGATGCCACGCGCTCGGCCTATGTCTCCAAGGAGGGCGCGGGCGCCTATGACCTGATCGTCAAGTCGGGCAGCCAGTGGATCTGGACCGATGGCGCCACCCAGCGCGTCGAGAAATATGACGAGTTGAACGGCGGCCGCATCGTCTGGGAAGGCGATACCGATCTCAACGCGATCACCTACACCTATGTCGGCGACAAGCTCGACAAGGCGACCACCGCCGACGGCGCCTGGGTGCAATATAGCTGGTCCGGCTACAACATCACCAAGGTCACCACCGGCTATACCGATCTCGCGACGGGCCTCTCCAAGACGCTGTCGCGCGTCTGGTACGAATATAGCGGCTCGCAGCTGACCAAGGTCCGCACCGATCTCACCCCGGCCGACAATGCCCTGCCCAGCGATGCCGATTCCTATTGGACGAGCTATGGCTATGACGGCGCCGGGCGGGTCAACAGCATCACCCAGAAGGACGGCTCGAGCCTGACCGTCACCTATGACGGATCGGGCCGCGTCGCCACGCTGACCCAGCTCGCCAGCTCGGGCGTCAACCGGGTGACGACGCTCGCTTACTATGCCGGCTATACCACGATCACCGACGCCACCGGGCAAGTGACCCGGCTCGACTATGACGCGGCCGGCAACCTCACCAAGATCACCGCGCCGCCCGCCTCGAGCGGGGCCGCGCAGCAGGTGGTGCAGTTCGGCTACAACGCCAATGGCGACCTTATCAGCACCACCGACGCCTCCGGCAATGCGGCGAGCTATACCTATGACGGCAACGGCAACCTCCTTACGGCGACGGACCGTGCCGGCAATGTCGTCACGCGCACCTATGGCAGCCGGAACGAACTGCTGACGGAGACGCATACCGCCTCCGATGCCGGCGGCGCGGCGGTGAGCGTCACCACGCGCTACGCCTATGACGCGGAGAACCATCTGCGCTACGTCGTCAGCGGCGAAGGCTATGTTACCGAATATCGGTACACGGCGGCGGGCGAGGTCCAATATACCGTCGAATATCCCGAGCACAGCTATGCGATCGGTTCCGGCGCGCTCAGCGAAGCGACGATGGATGCGTGGCGCAACGGCCTGGCGGATCGGTCGTCGACCAAGATCACGCTCAACACCTATGACGCGCGCGGGAACATGACCTCGACCCGCAGCTTCGGGATCGCGAACGCGGCCGGCGCGGAATCCACGGCGGAGGGTGCGAGCCGCACCTATTACACCTATGACCAGTCCGGCCGCCTGCTCTCGCGCAGCCAGGAAGGGCAGGTCTCCGAGAGCTTCCTGTATGACGGGATGGGGCGCCTGACCGCGTCGACCGACGTCAATGGCGGCACCACCAGCTTCGTCTTCAACGACACGGCGACCACCACCACGGTCACGCTCGCCTCGGGCTATGTGACGGTCACCACCTACAACAAGGCCGGCGACCTGATCAGCCAGGCCGATAGCGGCAGCTATGTCGCTGGCGGCACCGCGGCAAATCAGTACGACAAGCTCGGGCGGCTGCGCATCGCGACCGATCCGGTCGGCCTCAATCGCTACTACGCCTATGACAAGAGCGGCCGCCTGATCGCCGAGGTCAATCACTATGGCGACATGACCGAGTATCGCTACGACGCGAACAACAAGATCGTGGCGACCACCCGCTATGCGACCCGGCTGACCGCCGGCCAGCTCGCCATCCTCCAGAATCCGGACAGCGTGTTCGAGCCGGGCGCGATCCGTCCCGCCGCGAGCGGCGCGGACCTGTGGAGCTGGTCGGTCTATGACAAGCTCGGCCAGGTCGTTGCCTCGATCGCGGGCGACGGCAGCGTCGCGACCATGGCCTATGACAAGGCCGGCCATCTGGTCGCCACCACCGCCTATGCGGTCAAGCTGACGGCGGGGCAGATCGCCGGCTTCAAGACCACGCCGCCACTGCTCACCGACATTCCCGCGCCGACCGCGACCGCGGCGGTGACTCGCGCCTTCTACGATCGCGACGGCCGCATGCTCGGCACGCTCGACGGCGAGGGATTCCTGGTCCGCAACGTCTATGACAAGGCGGGCATCAAGGTCGCGGAGATCGCGTCGTACAATGCCGCGGCCGCCGGGCTGCGCGCCGCGGGCAGCTTCAACGACCTGGTCGCCAGCGTCGGCACTTCGGCCAGCGACCGGGTGACGCGCTACGTCTATGACGGCCAGGGGCTGCTGCGCTATGCGGTCGACGGGCTCAACCAGGTCGTCGCCTATGACTATGACGCGGCGGGGCTGCGGACGAGCGTGGTGCGCTTCGCCGCCGCCATGGCCGCGACGGGCGACTATACCTATGACAATGTCAAGGCGCTGACCGCCGCGATGGCGGGCAATGCCGGCAACCGTACGAGCTGGTCGGTCTATGACGCGGCCGGGCGGCTGGCCTATTCGATCGATGCCGATGGCGGCGTCACCGGGCTGAGCTACGACAGCAGCGGCCAGGTGATCCGCTCGGTCGAATATGGCGCGAAATATGTCAGCGGGTCGTTGCCCGCCGTCGCCGCGATGAACGGCTGGTCGGGCAACAATGCCGGCGGCGCGGCCGACCGGATCACCCGCACCTGGTACACCGCGCGCGGCGAGGCGCGCTACGTCGTCGATGCCGAGGGTTATGTCTCGCGCACCGACTACAGCGCCTCGGGCAAGGTCACCGGCAGCGTCGTCTGGAACAACAAGATCAGCGTCTCGAACGCGACGACGATCGGCCAGGTCGATGCGGCGACGGCGGGTGCCGGCGACTATGCCGCGCGCAGCTTCGCCTATCATCCGGACGGCAAGCTCTACACCGAGACCGACCCGCTCGGCGTCGTCACGCTGTACGACTATACCGCGACGGGCAGGCTCAACGCGCGCTACGACGCCTATGGCACCAGCGATCAGGCGGTCACCGTCTATGGCTATGACGCCGCCGGCCGGGTCGTCACCGAGATGCGCGGCTGGAACACGGCGGAAGCGTCCACCACCACCTATGCCTATGACGGGCTCGGCAACCGCGTCCAGATGTGGGACCCGAACGGGAACCTGACCAGCTACAGCTACGACAAGCTCGGCCAGCTGAAGGTCGAGACCAACGCGCTCGGCGGCACGACCAGCTATGAGTACAACGCGTTCGGCGAGGCCTGGAAGGTCACCAATCCGGGCAATGGCGTTACCTATCGCTGGTACGACAGGCTCGGCCGGGTGACGCATGTGCGTGACGCCGGCGATTATCTGACCGAAACCCAGTTCACCGTGTTCGGCGAGATCGCGACGCTCACGCGCCGCTTCAACCAGGTGAGCGGCGGCGCCGTGATGGCGACGCCGCCGTCGGTGGCGGCGAACGCCGGCGAGGATTCGGTCACGTCGTTCCTCTACGACAAGCTCGGGCGGACGACGCGCGCCACCGACGCGATGGGCTTCTTCGAGACCTATAGCTACGACGCCTTCGGCAACCGCCTCTCGGTGACGGCCAAGTCGGCCACCGACAGCGCCGTCGCCGGCGCCGCGACCACCTATAGCTATGACAAGCTCGGCCAGCTGCTCACCGAGACGCTGCCGATGGCGACCTATGACGCGGCCGGCAACCTCACCGGCTCGGTGGTCGTCAACCGCTTCGAATATGATGCGCGCGGCAATCGCACCAAGAAGGTGGAGGCGGACAATCTCGCCTATCGCCGCACCACCACCTACAGCTATGACAAGAACGACCGGCTGATCGAGAGCCGCGGCGATGCCGTGGGCGTGATCGCCGACGATCTGGTGACGGTGACGACGGTCGCGCCGGTCGAGACGATCCGCTACGATGCGCGCGGCAACGTCAAGGAGAGGATCGACGCCTCGGGCGCGCGGACCCTGCTCTATTACGACGCGCTCAACCGCAAGAAGGTCGAGATCCGCCAGACCTCGGCGAGCGAGAACAGCTATTCGAGCTACAGCTACGACGCCAATGGCAACCTCAAGAGCAGCCGCGCCTATGCGGGCTCGATCGCGCTGCCGGGCAGCGTCGGCACCGCGCCGCCGTCACCGCCCGCGGGCGGCTATCGCGAGACCTTCTTCAACTATGACGCGCTCGATCGCCTGACCTGGAGCAAGGTCGCCGGCGTGGTCTCGGGCAATTATGCGAGCGGCTATGCCGCCGTCGATCTCGTCACCTATTATGCCTATGACGCGAACGGCAACCTCCAGAAGGTCACCGATCCCAATGGCGGCGAGACCTTCAGCTGGTACGACCTGCTCGGCCGCAAGACCGGCCAGATGGATGCCCAGGGCTATCTCACCAACTGGGCCTATGATCCGGACAGCAACGTCACCAGCGAGCGCCGCTACGCGACCCGCTTCACCGGGACCGCGTCGGTCGCCGGGGCGCCGGCGGTGGCGACGGCGGGCACCGACCGGGTCACCCAATATGGCTATGACCGCAACGGCAACCGCATTTCGGAATCGCGGCTCTCGGTCGAGGCCTATGCGATCAACGCGAGCAACGGCGCGCTGACCTCGGTCACCGGCACCGCGACGATCCAGTATCTCTACAACGGCCTGGGCCAGGTGGTCCGCAAGATCGAGGCGACCGGAGACCAGACCAACTACAGCTATGACGGGGCCGGCCGCCTGGCGGTGGAGACCCGCGCAGGCTTTGTCGACTTCAACGGCCAATGGGTCTCGCCGACCACCCAGTATCTCTATGACGGGCTCGGCAATCTCTCGCGCTCGATCCAGTCCGGGGCGACCAACGCGCCGACCCGGGTCACGACCTACAGCTATGGCGCTGGCGGCCGCCTGGGCAGCATGACCGACGCATCGGGCTTCACGCGCTATTATGCCTATGACGCGGCCGGCCGGGTGAAGCGGGAGAGCTATAGCCGGACGACCGCGGCCGGCGGCGCCGTGACCGATGCGATCGCCACGCGCTACGACCTGGCCGGGCGCAAGGTCTTCCAGGGCGTCGCGACCTGGAACGGCAGCGGCTATGCGATGCTGGACTATAGCCAGACCCAATATACCGGCTATGGCGAGGTCTGGAAGAACGGCGTCAACGGCCTGTGGCAGACCGAGAACCAGTATGACAATGGCGGGCGGCTGACCGCCACCAATGCCGGCGACGGCGTGTGGAAGTTCTTCGGCTACGATCGCAACGGCAACCAGACCGTCGTCATCACCTCGGCGGGCACCAGCCTGGCCGGCCAGTCCTTCGCCGGCGCGCTGTCGCTGGTCGGCCTGGCGACGGTCAACGCCACCTATACCAGCTACGACAAGCGCAACCTGGCGGTGCAGGTGGTGGAGGAGGGGCGGCAGCTCAGCGCCTCGGCGAGCGACCAGTTCGTCACCAGCCGGGCCTACAACGCCTTCCTCGAAGTGGTGAGCGAGACCAACGCGCTCGGCGCCACGCTCGACTATAGCTACAATGCCATGGGCAAGCTGATCAAAAGCGAGAGCCCGGCCGTCTGGATCACGCTGGAGAATGGCGGCCAGCAATATGTCCGCCCGACCGAATATTATTATTACGACCTGAGCGGCCGCCTGATCGGCAGCCGCGACGCGAACAGCAATCTCTCGACGCGAACCTTCCTGGCCGGCACCGGCTATGGCACGGGCGCGGCGCTGATCGCGACCAGCTTCGCGGCCGATGGCGGCAAGATCGCCAATGCCTATGACATCCATGGCGATGTCCGCCGCGTCACCGATCAGATCGGCCGGGTGACGACCCAGGACTATGACGCGATGGGCCGCGTCACGACCGTCGCGCATTATGGCGGCCTGGTCGAGAATTTCGCCTATGACGGGCTGGGCCAGCGCATCCAGGCCTGGAACAACCTGTATCAGAACCCGGTCTACGGCCCCGAGGAAGCCTATTGGGTCGAGGATCCCTATGATCCCTATGGCGGCTATTATGGCGGCGGGGGCCATTGGGAATATTACACGCCGATCATCGGCTACACGCCCGAAAAGGCGCTGACCGAATATGACTCGCTCGGCCGGGTCACCAGCCAGCTCGCGTTCGGCGGCGACCTGACCAGCTTCTCCTATGCCTGGAACGGCGGCATCTCGACCAGCGGGCTCGGCACCTTCGGCGGCTGGACCCAGGTCACGACCCACGCCAATGGCCGGACGCTCGTCGAGAGCAAGGACATCTTCAACCGGACCACCGCCAAGACCGATCTTGGCGGCCATGTCTGGTCCTACAGCTATGACGTCGCCGGCCGGCTCTACCAGTCGGGCACGGGCGGCGTGTATACGACCTATACCTATCTCAACACCGGCCAGCTCGGCTCGACGATTCTCGGCACGCCCTATCCGGTGGCGAACTCCACCTGGGCGCGCACCGTCTCGACCTACAGCTACGACAAGCTCGGCCAGCGCCTCACCGAGCAGACCGTCGAGGAAGCGGGCTATTACCAGCCGGGCTATTGGTACGAGGAGTACGACCCCTATTACGGGTACGTCACCAACAGCTATTGGGTCGACGAGAGCTATTACACCACTTCGGCGACGCTCCAGAACTCCACCGCGACCTATGACGCGCTCGGCCGCCTGAAGACCTTTGTCGAGGCGGGCACGGCGACGCTGCCCGCGGCGAACCTCGCCTATGAATATGACGCGAACGGCAATGTCCGCCGCACCACCGCGACCTATCGGACGCTCGACTATCAGGGCAATGTCTCGTCCTACACCACGACGAACGACTATTGGTTCCGCTTCGACAGCATGAACCGCGTCGTCACCGACAAGGGCACGTTGCGCGGCGGGCAGATCGTCCGCGGCGAGGCGGTGTACGGCACCGGTGGCGGGCAGGACATATTGTACGATCTCGCCGGCCAGCGCATCGCCGTGATGCGCACCGAATATTCGCCGGGCTATTATGATTACGAGTGGGGCTATTACTACCCCGGCAGCTATTACGAGAGCCGCGAGAACTATATCTACGACAGCGCCGGCCGCGTGTTCGAGATCCGGACCTCGATGGGCGGCTACGTCACCGAGGATTACGACTATAACACCGGTGTCGCGACGCCGCCGGGCACCATCCCCGCGGCACCTTCGACCGGCACGCTGCGCTCACGCTTCTACTATGACCTGATGGGGCACCAGACCTCGCAGACCGACTATGAGGCGAACGGCTCGACCATCGCCTATAGCCGCTATGCGAGCTACAACAACAAGGGCCAGATCACCTACGAGAACAGCTCGACCAAGAAGTATGACGGCCACACCTATCAGTCGTACACCTATTACGACTATGGCTATGGCACGAACTATGCGCTCGGCGCGGCGATCAGCGTCTCGACGATAAACTATCGCGACAACAACAATGCCAACGCACCCGACACGCTGACCACCAACAGCTTCGCCTGGTGGGACGGGGCGGTGCAGTCGCAGATCGCGCACAAGCCGAACACTGGCCAGTCGACCACCTATTACACGACCTTCTACTATAACGGCCTCGGGCAGCTGACTTCGCTCTATGTCGGCGACGCGCGCGCCCGCAACGTCAACTTCAAGCTCAATGGCGACGGGCAGATCATCCGCCGCGACGAGCAGGACTATAACTGGTCGAACGGCGATCCGCACGAGATATGGTACCGCTTCAACGGCCGCCAGCTCGGCTATGTCGGCAACAACGGCACCAGCGACGTATCGACCGTGCAGTCGATCGGCGAACGGCAGACCGTCTCGCCCACCACGCCGGGGGCCTTCCGCAACGGTTCGAGCTACGGCACTTCCTACGCCGATTTCGCCAACAGCTACGATCCGATCAACAGCTACGGCCAGGGATCGGCGGCCGGCAGCTATACCGTCCGTGCCGGCGACACGCTGCAGGGCATCGCGCTGGCGATGTGGGGCGATTCCAGCCTGTGGTATCGCATCGCCGACGCCAATGGCATCAGCGGCGCGACCGCGCTGGCCGAGGGCCGCACGCTGACCCTGCCGAGCGGAGTCATCAAGAGCAGCTACAACGCGACCGGCTTCAAGCCGTACAATCCGGGCGAGGCGATCGGCGACGTCACGCCGTCGACGCCGCAGCCCCAGGCGGGCGGCAAGAAGAACAAGTGCGGCGTGATCGGCATGGTGCTGCTCGCGGTAGTCGCGATTGCAGTCACCGTGGTGACGGCCGGTGCCGCGGCGGCCGCGCTGGCTCCCTCGATCTCGTCGATCGGCGCCGGCATCTCCGCGGTGCTCGGCGGGACGCTCGCCACCACGGCGGGCATCGGCCTGGGCGGCGCCATCGCGATCGGCGCCGGCGCGGCGGCGGTCGGCTCGATCGTCAGCCAGGGCATCGGCGTCGCCACCGGCATCCAGGAGAAGTTCAGCTGGAAGGCCGTGGGCCTTGCCGCGATCGGCGGCGGCGTCAGCGCCGGCATCGGTGGCAGCGGGATCTTCGACGGTATCAAGAGCGGCGTGATCCGCGCCGGCGTCACCTCGGCGGCGAGCAGCCTTGTCAGCCAGGGCATCGGCGTCGTCACTGGACTGCAGGACAAGTTCAGCTGGGCCGGGGTGGCCGCGGCCGGGGTCGGCGCGATGGCCAGCTTCGAAGCCGGCAAGCTGTTCGGCGCCAAATCGTTCACCGACATCAAGAATGCCGGCGGCGCGGTGACGACCATCGGCGACACCAGCATCGGCAACCACTTCGCCCATCTCGGCCAGAGCGCCGCCGGCATGGTGGCGAGCGCGGCGACCCGCAGCGCGATCGAGGGGACGAGCTTCGGCGACAATCTCGTCGCCGGGATACCCGATGTCATCGGACAGGCGCTCAGCGACCTGATGCTGCGCGGCGCCACGATGAAGGCGCCCGAGCAGCCCAAGCCCGTCAACGCGGTTCGCACCGCGGGGGCGGAATGGCTCGCCAACCGAACGCCGCAGGACCTCGAGGCCTATAAGCAATATGGCATCACCTTCGACCTGACCGACAATGGCCTGGTGGTCCGCGGCGACCTGGCGGCCATGCGCGAGCGGGGCGAAGCGGCGCGGCGGGGCGAGGCGGTGCCCGACGACGGCAAGCCGAAGCTGCGCGCCGGTCCGGACGTGCCGATCGTCAATGACGACGATCATCACCAGTATATCAAGACGAGCCTGCCGGCCTGGCTGGCGAAGGACGGCGTCGCGGTCGCCAACACGCCCGGCATCAACATCGACTTCACCGGAAACGCGGCCGGCGTCACCAGCTTCTGGGCGGCGTTCGAGCATAGCGGCGGCGCGACGCGCTTCATGTCGAACGGCGGGGACACCTATGTCTACACCGGCGGCACGGTCGAGATCCCGGGGCTGGGCATCAAGCTCAGCGTCGGCGCCGACATCGTGCCGCAGATCTCGCCGCTCACCACGCCCGCCGGCCAGGGCGGGCAGGCCGGCAATGGCGACGGGATCACCGTCGGTCAGGTGGCGGACGTCGCCGCGCAGGTCATCGTTCCCGGCTATGGCAGCGGCAAGTCCGCCTGGGAGGCCTATCAGTCGGGCAATTACTGGGCCGCCGCGGGCTGGGGCCTGCTCGCCGTGGGCGAGGTCGGCCTGACCGTCGCGACGCTCGGCAGCTCGAACCTGGTGACCACGGCGATCCGCGGCACCCGGGCGGCCGCGATGGGCGTGCGCGGTGCCGAGGCCGCGCGCGCGGTGGCCAAGGCCGAGGAAGCCATCGAGCTGACCGTCAAGATGAAGAAGGGATGGAATGCCGAGCAGCGCGCCGCCGCGCTCGAAAAGGTGAATGCCCTCAACGGGGCGGAGCTGCGCGTGACGCCTTCGGTGCGCAGCGGCACTTCGGCGGCATCGCGCTACCGCCAGGCCGGCAATGCCATTCCCGCTGGCGCGGATGTGGACCATATCATCGATTTACAGCTGGGAGGCGCCGATATTATATCGAACATGCGACCGCTGGACCTGAGCGTGAACAGGAGCCTCGGGGCGCAGATCGGCCGGCAATTGCGCGGAGTCCCATCCGGTACGAAGGTTTCCGGAATCAGGATCGTGCATTAGGATTGTGAGGTAGCAGGTGTTCGAGGATTTCACCGAAACATTCTCTCCGGATTTCGATCGGCCTCCGGTTCCGCTGCCGGTCCGCCCGAGCGACGATGCGCTTGCCGAACTGTTCGAGCGGTTCGGCGGCGTCTCGTTCAACGGCGGCATCTACCGGGTGTTCGATCCCATCCAGCTGCCCAGCTACAATGCGATGGTCGAGGAAGGCTTTCCCGATTTCGCCGGCACCCTGACGGTGTTCGGAAGCGACTGGCTGGGGCGGATCTTCGCGACCACCAGCAAGTCGAGCATCCAGGGCCGCGACGGCGTGATGATGTTCGAGCCGGGCACGGCCTCGGCGCTCGAGATCCCGTGCAACATCCTCACCTTCCATGACGAGGAACTGGTCGATGCGCCGGATGCCGCGCTGGCCGACGAGTTCTTCGAGAATTGGCGCGGGAGCGGCAAGCCGGCACCGCGGGCGAACCAGTGCGTCGGCTATGTCCGCCCGCTGTTCCTCGGCGGACAGGATACGACCGCCAATCTCGAGCTGATCGACATGGAAGTCTATTGGTCGGTGAGCGTGGATCTCATTCGCCAGGCGCGCGGCCTGCCGGCCGGCGCGCGCATCTCGGGCGTGCGCATCCCCGACTGACCCTTCGCGCAGGCGGGGCCGGCCCCGCCGCAAGCGACATGAATGGCCCGCGCGACGGGGCGTCCGGCAGTACCGATGCCGGGCACGATGGCGTGCGCGAGGTCGCCGGCATGGCCTGGAGCAGGTGCCCGGCGCCGGTTTCAAAGAAAATAGACCGGAATGGATGTAAGTCGATTCGGTCTATTGTGGATTGGCGAAGAAGAATGGCGGCGTTGCTGCCAATTTGTCGCGAATCGTGCTATTTCCGTGGTTGTGCCGTGGATGCAACATACTGAAATATTTCTTTCATGCCGCCACTTGACGGAGAAAGTCCGGATCTGTCTCATATCGAGACAGTAACCGGGGGGCGGTATGTCGGGTCTCGTCGATGCGGCGACGGCTATTCTTAGTGCGTCTGAAAGAAAGCTTGAAGTGGCGGCGCACAATGTCGCCAATGTTTCGACGCCGGGCTTCAAGCGGCAGATAGGGTTCTCGCAGCTTCTCCAGGCTTCGCCGAGCGACCTTCGGCCGCTTCCCGAGGTCGCGGTCCGCCGCAACTTCGCGCAGGGCAAGCTCACCGAGACCCGCAATCCGTTCGATCTCGCGATCAGCGGCGACGGGTTCTTCCAGCTCCGCGCCGGCGATCGCCTGGTCTATTCGCGCCAGGGCCAGTTCAAGCTCGCGGCGGACGGCACGCTGGTCTCGCCGCAGGGCTATGTGCTGCAGCAGCAGGGTGGCGGGGACCTGATGCTCGATGGCCAGGCCGCCACTGTCCAGCAGGACGGCACGGTGATCGAGGGCGGTCGCCCGGTCGCGCGGATCGAGCTGTTCGCCGCCGAGGATCCGCAGGCGCTGACGCCGGTGGGCGAATCCTATTTCTCGGCCGGGGCGGGGGCGATGGACATTGTCGGCGGGCCGGTGATCCGCCAGGGCATGGTCGAAAGCTCGAATGTCGAGATGGGCGACGAGATGGTCGCGATGATGACCGCGCTGCGCCAGTCGGAAGGCGGCGCCCGCCTGGTGCAGGTCTATGACGATCTGATCGGCCGCGCGATCTCCAGCCTGGGCCAGACGCGATGAGCGACGCCTTCTATGTGGGAGCGGTGGGCCTCCAGACGCAGCAGCGCGCGCTGGACGGCATCGCCAACAACATCGCCAATGTGAACACCCCGGCGTTCAAGCGCGCCCAGCTGCGTTTCTCGGACGTGGTCGCCAGCCGCCCGCAGGACGTGGCGACGCCCGACCTGCGCCCGCTTCCCGTGGAAGTCGCGGGGGTGATGCTCGATACCCAGTTCATGCTGAACGAGCAGGGCCAGCTGGAGCGGACCGGCCAGCAGCTCGACGTGGCGATCGACGGCCAGGGCTTCATCGAGCTGATGGGGCCGGGCGGCCAGACGCTGTTGTGGCGCGGCGGCGCGCTCAAGGTGAATGACGACGGCCAGCTGGCGAGCAGCCACGGCATCGCGCTGCGCGCCGCGATCACGGTGCCGGGCGACGCCAGCGCGATCGAGATCGGCAAGGACGGCGTGGTGCGCGCGCGGGTGCCGGACAGCGCCGATCCGGTCGAGCTCGGGCAGATCCAGCTCGTCCGCGTCAACGATCCGTCGGCGGTCTCGCGGCTCGATGGGGGGCTCTACCGGGTCGACGACGCCGGCGCGCTCAGCGAAGCGGTGCCCGGGGAAGACGGCACGGGGATGCTTGTCCAGGGTTCGATCGAGCAGTCGAACGTCGCGCTGACCGACGAGATGGTGCGGCTCATGCTCGTCCAGCGCGCCTATGCCGCCAATGCCCAGATCGTCCAGGCCGCCGATCAGCTCATGGGCATCGCGAACGGCCTTCGGCGCTAGCACCATGGCGGGGGGGATCGTCATGGGGGTGGCGCTCGTCGCCGCCGCGGCCGGGGGCGGCGGCACGGATGTCGCGCTCAGGCCGGTGGTCGAGGTGCGCTCGGCGCAGCTGCGCGTCGGCGATCTGGTCGCGGCGCGCGACGGGGCGCTGCCGGCGCGCATCGCCGACCTGGTGGTCGCCCGGCTGCCGCGCGGCGCGTCGGCGCTCGTCCTGCCGGCGCGCGATCTCGCCGCGCTGGTGCGCCGCCGGGTGCCCGGGCTGCGCGTGGCGGCCCCGGCGGGAGAGACGGTCCGGATCCGCGCCGCGTTCGCGGCCGCGCCGGCGCGCAGCCATGGCGGCTGCTTCGCCGCCGCCGCCGCGATTCCGGCGGGCGCCGCCGTCACGGCGGGAGACGTGATCGCGACCGCATGCCGTGACGCGCGGCCGGCGGCGCTGCGCTACGATCGGGGCGGGCTGGCGGTGGCGCGCGCCGCGCTGCCGGCGGGCGCCTATCTCGGGCGGCTGGCGGCGCTTCCGCGGGACGCGATCGGCAAGGGAACCCCGCTCACGCTGCGCTCGGCGGCCGGCCCGGTGACGGTCGAGCGCGCGGTGACCACGATGCAGTCCGGCCGTTCGGGCGGGCGCCTGTTCGTGCGCGATGCCCAGGGCAAGGTCTTCGCCGCGCCGCTCGCGCTGGCCGGCGGGGAGGGCGGGCGATGAGCCCCGGGCTGGCAACCGCCGCCGGCGCCGCGGCGCTGCTGCTCGCGGCACCGGCATCCGCCCAGGATCTCTACAAGGGCGGGAACTGGTCCTCCATGGCCGCGGACCGCCGCGCCAGCGGCGTGGGCGACGCGATCACGGTGGTCGTCCAGCAGGCGGCCGAGGCTTCGAACACCACGCAGAATGCGACGCGCAAGAGCACCGACGTGTCGGGCGGGCTCAATGCGGGCTCGATCAACGAGAGCGGCCAGCTCTCCTTCGGCGGCGGCTATACCGGGCGCGGCGAGGTGCGGCGCAGCGAGCGGCTGGTCGCGCAGCTCAGCGTCACGATCGAGCAGGTGCTGCCCAATGGCGATTATCGCATCGTCGGCGAGCAGCGCCTCCATGTGAACGGCGAGAAGACGCTGATCGCCGTGCGCGGGCGCATCCGGCCCGAGGACATCCGCAGCGACAACAGCGTGCTGTCGAGCCGGATCGCCGATGCCCAGATCAATTATGACGGCAAGGGCTTCGTCTCGCGCAGCGCCAGGCCGGGGCTGCTCAACCGCATCTTCTCGCTGCTGGGGCTGGGCTGATGCGCGGCGTCGGAACCCTCCGCGCGGCGGCGGCCCTGATACTGGCCCTGGCGGTGCCGGCCGCGCCCGCCATGGCCCAGTCGGTGCCGCTCAAGAGCCTGGGCCGGTTCGACGGCTGGCGCGAGAATGCGCTGGTGGGCTATGGCCTGGTCACCGGCCTTGCGGGATCGGGCGACACGCGCCGCAGCGCCGTGACGCGCCAGGCGCTGCGCAACGTGCTGAGCCGCCTGGGCACCAGCGTGACCGAGGACCAGCTCAGCAGCCGCAACGTCGCGGTGGTGATGGTCACCGCGGTGCTGCCGCCCTCGGCCAATGTCGGCGACCGGATCGACGTCACCGTATCCTCGATCGGCGATGCGCGCAGCCTGGCGGGCGGCACGCTGATCATGACGCCGCTGCTCGGGCCGGACCAGCGCACCTATGCGCTGGCGCAGGGGCCGCTGCTGGTGGGGGGCTATCGGTTCGACGCCGATCTCAACCAGCAGCAGCGCAACTATCCGACCACCGCGGTGCTCCAGGGCGGCGGCACGATCGAGGCGCCGGTGGAGTCCGCGGTGCTGCGCGGCGGCAACGAGATCGGGTTCCTGCTCGCCAGCCCGAGCTTCTCGACCTCGCAGCGCATCGCCGAGCAGATCAACGCGCGCTTCGGCCATGGCACCGCGCTCGCGAAGAATGCCGACGAGGTCCGCATCCGCTTCGCCGGCGCGCCGACGGAAGTGACCGGCTTCGTGGCGCAGCTCGAGAATGTCCGGGTCGAGCCCGACGTCGCGCCGCGCATCGTGATCAACGAGCGCACCGGCACGGTGGTGGCCGGCGGCGACGTGATGATCTCGAGCGTCGCGATCGCGCAGGGCGACATCAAGGTGACGGTGACCGGCGAGCGCAGCGCGTCGCAGCCCGGCGGCTTCTATGGCGGCTTCGCCAGCGACGTCAGCAGCCTGATCGTCACCAACACCAAGCTCGAGGTGGCGCAAGGGGTGGGAGACCAGTCGTTCCGCTTTCCCAACACTTCGGTCGCCGATCTCGTCCAGGCGTTGTCGCGCGCGCATGTCGATACGCGGCGCATGATCAGCATCCTCCAGGCAATCAAGACCGCGGGCGCGCTGCACGCGGAGATCATCGTTCAGTAGCGTGAAAAAGGGGGGGGACATGGAGAGTATTTCGACGGCGCTGATCGCCAAGGCGCTCGACGGGCTTACCGCGCGCTACCAGGCGACGGCGCAGAACATCGCCAACGCGAACTCGCCCAACTACCGGCCGATCCGCGTCACTTTCGAGGACAGCCTGCGCAGCGCGGCGACGCAGGGCGGCGGCGCGATCGCGGGCGTCGAGCCCAAGGTGGAGCTCGTGCCGACGCCGCGCATCGCCAGCGAGATGCGGCTCGACCTGGAGATCGCCAATGCCTCGCAGACGGCGATGCGCTATGGCGCGCTGCTCTCGATCCTCGGCCGCCAGATGGAGCTTGCCCGCACCATCGTTTCGGGAGGCCGCTGAGATGGATGCCATCGCCATCAGCCGCACCGGCCTGGACGTCGAGTGGCAGCGCCTCCAGGTGATCGCGCAGAACCTGGCCAACATCAACACGAGCCGCACCGCCTCCGGCCAGCCTTTCCACCCGCTGCGCCTGTTGTCGGGGCCGCAGGTCGATTTCGCGCATCTGGTGCGCGCGGACGACAAGACGCCCGGCGGCGTCGAGGTGCTCGGCGTCGAGCCGATGGCGGCGGGGACGCGGCGAGTCTACGAACCCGGCCATCCGCATGCCGATGCCGATGGCTTCGTCACCTATCCCGATGTCGATCACGCATCCGAGATGACGCTGCTGATCAAGACCTCGCGCGCCTATGAGGCCAATCTCACGGCGATGAGCATCGCGCAGCAAATGTATTCGCGCGCCGCCGAACTGGGCAAGCAGTCGTGACCGGGGTCGAGGGGATCGCGGCGATCGGCAGCACGGATGCGGCGCCGCTCGCGCTGCGCCTGGGCGAGGCGACCGGGACGGTCGCCCAGCCCGCCGGGGGCGCCGGCTTCGGCGAGGTGCTGATGAGCGGGTTGCGCGGCGTCGATCAGAAGATCGCCACGGCGGACAAGCTCGTCCAGCAGTTCACGGTCGATGATTCGGTGCCGGTGCACCAGGTCACCATGGCGCTGGAGCAGGCCCGGCTTTCGGTGGAACTCGCGATGCAGGTCCGTTCGCGGATCGTCGAGGGCTATCGCGAAATCATGAACATGCCTCTCTGACCGGCTGATCTCCGATGGAAAACCCCGTTCCCGCTCCCGCCGCTCCCCGTGGCCAGCTGTACCTGTTGGGCGGCGTCCTCGGGCTCGTCCTGCTGCTGCTCGCCACCGGCTATTTCCTGTTCCTGCGCACCGACTATGTCGTGCTCGCCCAGGGGCTGCGGCCGACCGATGCCTCCGCGATCGTCGCCGAGCTCGACAAGCGCGGCGTGGCCTATCGCCTGCGCGACGGCGGCGCGACGATCCTGGTGCCGGAGGGGCAGGCCGATGCCACTCGCGTCGCGATCGCCGGGTCGGACGCGGCGGCGCGCGGCCAGATCGGCTTCGAGCTGTTCAACAAGTCCGACATGGGGCTCACCAACTTCGCGCAGAAGATCAATTATCAGCGCGCGCTTCAGGGCGAGCTGGTCCGCACCATCACGGCGATGGACGGCGTGGAGACTGCGCGTGTCCATCTCGCGCTGCCCGAAAAGGCGCTCTTCCGTGGCGACCGGGTCGATCCCAAGGCCGCGGTGACGGTGACGATGAAGCCGGGCCAGACGGCCGACCCGGCGCGCGTCTCCGGCATCCAGCAGCTGGTTGCCGCCGCGGTCCCCGATCTGCCCGAGAGCAAGGTGGTGGTGCTCGATGCCGCCGGCCATGTGATCAGTCCCGCGCCGGCGATCGAGGGCGGTGCCGGCCTTGAGCGTCCCGCCGATATCGAGGAACGCGGCGCGATCGAGAATTATTATCGTGCCCGGGCGCGCGGCGCGGTGGAGCGGCAGATGCCGGGCGTGCGCTTTGCCCTGCGGGTCCTGCTGCTGCCGAACGGCCCGGCCGGTTCCGATCCGGCGACGGCGCCCGCCGCCGGCTGGACGCCTTCGGGCGAGGGGGCGGCGCGCAACTTCCGCATGCGCATCCTGTTCATCAGCGAAGCGCCGATCAATTCCGAGGACCAGCAGGTCGCGCGCAACGCCATCGTCCAGGCGACCGGGCTGGACGACCAGGCCGGCGACAGCCTGTCGTTCGAGACCGGGCCGATCGACCGGTCGCTGTCCTCCCCGCCGATCGCGCAGCCCAGCCATGCGGCGGCAGGCGCGCCCGCCGCCGCCGCGCCGCTGCCGGCCCAGGGCTTCGGCTTCGCCTGGCCGCCGGTGTGGCTCTGGCTGGTTGCCGGTGTGGCGATCGCGGCGATGCTGGTCTGGCGTTTCCGCGCGCCGGGCAGCCGGATGAGTGGCGAGGAGCAGGAGGCCTTTGCGCAGCGGCTCCGCCGCCAGCTCAACATGACGGAGGAGGCCGGCGATGCTGCTGCCTGAGGCCCGGCTCGACATTCTGATCGAAGCATTGCGCGAGATGCCGGCCGCCGATCGCAGGGCCGTGCTCGCAAGGCTGGGCGCCGAGGAGCGCCGCCGCGTCCGCGCCCGGCTCGCCGCCGTCGCTGGCGGCCCGGTGGAACCGGCCTCTCCCTATTCCGCCGATATCGCCGCGCGGCTCGAGGCGCGCGATGCCGGGCTCACCGTGGCGGGGCGGCGCGCCCTCGATGCGTTCCTGATGCCGGCGGGGAAGGGCGCCGCGCGCCCCGAGCCGGGCCGCGGCGCGTCGCTCGCCCAGACGATGGGCGGCCTGCTCCGCCCGCGCGGCAAGCTGCCGTGACCATGCTCATCAAGTCCGACGCCGGGATCGCGGTGCGCAGCTTCGTCGGCGGCGCGCGTCCGCCCGCCGAAGCGCGCGAGATGCCGGCGCCGGATCCGCGCGACATCGAGCAGGCCCGGCTGGTCGCCGAGCTGGAGCGGCTCCAGCGCCAGCGCGCCGAGGACGAGGCGGCGGCGAAGCGCGCGGTGGCGGTGGCGCGCGAGGAGGGCCGGCAGGAAGGGCTGGCGCAGGCCGAGCGGCGCGAGGCCGACGGGATCGCCGCGCTGCGCCAGGGGCTGGAGCGGGCCCGCGCCGACCTGGGCGAGCGGCTGGGCGCGCTCGACCGGCTCGCCCCGGAACTCGCCCGCGCCGCGCTCGCCAGGATGTTCGCCGATAGCGAGGACCGGTCCGCTCTGGTCGAGGCGATGATCGCGCGCCAGCTCGCTGCCCTGCGTCGATCGAGCGTGATCGCTATCCATTTGAGTCCAGAGGACTTTCCTGACATCGACGCGCTCGCCGCGCTCTCGGCCGGGCTTGGCGCGGAAGGGGTGCGCATCGAGACCGACCGCGCGCTGCGTGCCGGCGCCAGCCGGATCGAATGCCGGCTGGGCCAGATCGATCTCGACATGGACACGCAGTGGCAGGCGCTGTCGGCCCTGCTCGCCGAGATGGCCGGATGACCGCCCATCCCTTCCTGCGGCGGCTGGGCGATCTGGAGCTGGTCCGCCCGGTCGGCTTCGTGCGCAAGGTCGCGCATGGCCATTTCGAGGCGACCGGTCCGGCCTGCACCGTGGGCGATCTTTGCGATGTCGCCGGCGAGGGCGGCGTCGTGCGCGTCGAAGTCGCCGCGGTGGACGAAGCCGGGCTGATCCTGGTGCCGCTCGAGCAGAACCGCCGGGTGCGCCCGGGCGCGCGGGTGACGGCGCTGCCCGGCGGCAGCTCGGCGGCGGTGGGAGACGGGTTCGCCGGGCGGGCGATCGATGGGTTCGGGCGGCCGTTCGACGGCCTGGGGGAAATCGCCGTCCAGGGCCGGGCGGCGCTGGCCGGATCGGTGCCGCGCCCGCTCGAGCGCGCGGCGCCGCGACGCATGGTGAAGACCGGGCTGCGCGCGATCGACGGGCTGCTGACGCTCGGCGAGGGGCAGCGCGTCGGCATCTTCGCCGCGGCGGGCGTGGGCAAGACGAGCCTGCTCGAGCAGCTCGCCGGGCAGATCGAATGCGACCGGGTGGTGCTGTGCCTGGTCGGCGAGCGCGGGCGCGAAGTCGAGGCGATCTGGCGCACGCTCTCCGCGCGTGCCGATGCGGCGCGCTTCACTCTGGTCGCCGCGACCTCCGACGAGACCGCGGCGCTGCGCGCCCGTGCGGCCAATGTCGCGCTGTGCCTGGCCGAGCATTGGCGCGATCGCGGCGAGCATGTGCTGCTGGTGGTGGATTCGGTCACGCGTCTTGCCATGGCGCTGCGCGAGATCGGCCTTGCCGCCGGCGAGCCGCCGACGGTGCGCGCCTATACGCCGAATGTCTTCGCGGCCCTGCCGCGGCTGGTCGAGCGCTGCGGCGCCACCGGACGCGGCGCGATCACCGCCGTGATGACCGTGCTGAGCGAGACCGACGATGTCGACGACCCGATCGTCGAAGTGATGAAGTCGCTGCTCGACGGCCATGTCGTGCTGTCGCGCACGCTGGCGGAGCGCGGGCATTTTCCGGCGATCGATGTGTCGCGCAGCATCAGCCGCCAGGCCGCGCGGCTGATGGAGCGCCAGCACGCCGCGGCGGCGCGCACCGCCGTCACTCAGCTCGGCGTCTATGACGAGGCGCGGGTGATGATCGAGAGCGGCGTCTACAAGGGAGGCGCCAATGCCGAGATCGACCAGGCGATCGCGATGCGGGCGAAGCTGATGGCGTTCCTGCGCCAGGGGCAGGGCGAGAATTCGGCGTTCGCCGACACGCTCGCCGGCCTGGGCATGGCGATCGGGAGCGGCGGCCATGCATGACCGCCGGGCCCATCGCGCGCTTGCCGACATCGCCGCGCTTCGTGTCGCGCAGCGCATGGCGGCGCATCAGGAGCTGGCCGCGGCGCAGGTGCGCGAGGAAGAGGCCGCGGACGCGTCGCGGCGGGCGGACGAGCGCACGGCAATGGCCGCGCGTGCCTGGGACGCGCATCTGGGCAGCGCGGACTTCGCGCCGGATTTCGCCCATGCGCTCGCCGCCGAGCTTGTCGAGCAGGGCCAGGCGAGCGCGGCCGCGCAGGCGCATCGCGCGCAGATGGCCGAGGCGTGCGTGGCCGCGGAGCGGACCTGGCATGATGGCGATGCGCATTGCCGGCTTGCCGACCGCGCGCTCGACACCAGCCGCCGGGCGCGGCGCCGCGATCGCGACGAACGCGCGCTCGACGTGCTGGCGGATCGCATGGCTTCGAACTGGAGGCGAGCATGATTGGACCTCTCCCGCATACCGGCCCCATGCCGCCCGAGGGGCGGGGCGACTCCGCCGACCAGCAGCACGGACAGGCGCCGAGCGACCTGTTCGCACAGCTGCTCGGCGCCGGTGGCGCGCTGGCGGACGGGGCGGCGGTGCCTGGCGAAATGCCTTCCCTGGCTGCGCCGGAGGTTTCGCTGCTCGCTCCCGATGCTTCGGGCGCTGGGCCGGCGCAGCAGGCGCTCGCCCCGCGCGCGCGGATGTTCAACCAGAACGGCTTTTTCGGCCATGCGGGCGAGACTCCGGGCCAGGCGGTGGCGCTTGGGCAAGGGGATGCGATGCGCGCGCCGGTTCCAGGCGCCGTTCCGGAGGATTTGGCTGCGGGCCTGGATCGGGAAATCGTATCGGGGGGGCGCCGGGAATCCGGCGCGGCGGCGCGGCCGGGCGCGTCGCCCCGGCCGGCGATGCGTGCCGCCGGGGCCGCCCCGGCGGTCGTCCCGGCCGAGCCGATGGGGCGCGCCATGGCCGCGCCGCCGCCGGCGATCGAGGAATATGGCGCCGCCGCCGATCCGGTCGCCTCGGCGCAGCGCCGGGCCCATCGCGCGCCATCCGCCGCCCGTTCTGCGCTGCACGTGGCGCTGCGCGAGCTCGAGAGCGGGCTTCAGATTGCCGCGCGCGTCGAGGGGTTGGACGAGGCGGAACGCCATCGGCTGCGCGACGAGATCGCGGCGCTGCTCGGCCGCCACGGCCTTTCCGCCGCCCGCATCCAGATCAACGCCATGCCGCTACGGGAGAGTGAACGATGATCGCGCAGACCGCGCCGGTGAGTGCCGCCAACGGCACCCAGCAGAACGCCAGCACCGCCAGCGCGGCGACCGATGCCTTCGGCCTCGGCTTCGATGCGCTGCTCAAGATCATCCTGACCCAGCTGACGTATCAGGATCCGCTGAAGCCGATGGACAATTTCGAGTTCGTCTCGCAGCTCGCGCAATTCTCGCAGATCCAGCAGAGCCAGAC
The DNA here is from genome assembly GCF_029870595.1 of Sphingomonas sp. CBMAI 2297. Classification (GTDB taxonomy): domain Bacteria; phylum Pseudomonadota; class Alphaproteobacteria; order Sphingomonadales; family Sphingomonadaceae; genus Sphingomonas. Next base: position 203,730 of record NZ_JAPDIR010000006.1, on the reverse strand, counting down.
GATGAACGACCGGCTCGAGCTGCTGGTTTCGGCCCAGGCGACCAGCCAGGCGACCGGCCTTCTCGGCACCATGGTCGACGTGCCGGCGGGCGCGACCACGCTGACGGGCACGGTGACTGCGGTCACCTTCGACAACGGCACGCCGCGGATCACGATCAAGACGGCGGACAATCGCACGATCAGCAACCTCGCGATCGCCAGCATCTCGCAAGTCAGGAAGGGGAACTAAGCCATGTTCGGTGCCATCTATATCGGCCTCAGTGGTCTCAACGCCTATTCCCGCGGGCTCGAGCAGGTCAGCAACAACGTGACCAACCTCAACACCTCGGGCTTCCGGGGCTCGACGGTGACGTTCCAGAACTATTATGGCAGCGGCAGCCAGGGCGGGCTCTCGCACGACACCGACAGCAATGGCGGCGGCAACGGCGTGGGCATCGGCCAGAGCCGGCTCGATCTGAGCGCCGGCCAGTTGCGGCAGACCGGTCGCGATCTCGACCTGGCGATCGACGGCGGCGGCTTCCTCGTCCTGATGGACGGCGACAAGATGCTCTATGCGCGCACCGGCAGCTTCGAGGTGGACAACAAGGGGTTCATCGTCCTTTCGGGCACCAATTACCGGCTGGCGACGCTCGACTCCTCCGGCCGGCCGGTGAGCCTCTCGATCGACCAGAAGCGCACCAGCGCGCCGCTCGGCAGCACCACGATCACCTTCACCGACAATCTGTCGAACACCGCCGTCAACGCGGTCACGATCAACGACATGGTTGTCTACGACGCCAAGGGCGGCTCGCACAAATGGAGCGCGAAGTTCGAGAAGGGCACGGTCGCCGGCGAATGGACCGTCAAGATCAGTGACGAGAAGGGCAGTGTCGCGACCAAGAACCTGAAGTTCATCGGCAGCGTCGTCGATCCCAGCACCGCCAAGATCGAGGTCGAGGATACCACCAACAACTTCAAGGTGACCTTGGATTTCTCGGCGGTGCAGTCCTATTCCTCGGGCGACGTTTCCAACCTGCGCGCTTCCTCGATCGACGGGCATGGCGTGGGCGCGCTCACCACGGTGACGGTCAATGCCACCGGCCATCTCGAGCTCGCCTATTCGAACGAGCAGAAGCTCGATCTCGGCGCGGTCGCGCTCGCGGACTTCCGCGACACCCAGTCGCTGATCGAGAAGGATGGTGGGCTGTTCACCTATAGCGGCAGCGGCGAGCGCATGTATCTCGCGAGCGACGATCCCAGGGTGGGCCTGGTCAAGGCCAAGCAGCTCGAGGCATCGAATGTCGACCTTTCCAAGCAGTTCGGCGACCTGATCCTGATCCAGCGCGGCTTCCAGGCCTCGTCGCAGATCGTCAGCGTCTCGAACGACATGATCCAGCAGCTCTTCGGCATCCGGGGGCAGGGATGACGCTTCCCTTCCGACTCTGGCTGCCCGACGGTGCGGCGACGCCGCCCGCGGCCCAGCGCGCGCTTGCCGACATGATCGAGAGCTGGTCGGGCGAATGGTTCGCGGGCGAGCCGATGCGCGTCGCCGGGGCGCTCGCGCGCATCGCGGCGCCGCGCGGCGAGTTGCGCAAGGCGGTGTGGCACAGCTGCGACGAAGGCCTGGCGATCGGCCTGCCGCCGGCGGGAGCGATGGCACTGGGCGCGATGGTCCTTGGCGTTCCGGCCGCGGCGGGCCAGCGCAATGCGCATGATCAGGCGCTGCTCGAGGCATTGGGCAAGGACTGCCTCGACGGCCTCAAGTCCCGCCTCGTCCAGTGCCTCGCGCTGGGCCGGCCGGTCTGGCACCAGTCGGAAGCCGGGCGCGGCGAGGGGCCGGTGCATCGGCTCGAGATCGTCACCGCCACGCGCGGGCTGACGCTCCAGATCGAGCTGTCGGCGCCCGTTTTCGCGCGCTTCGTCCGCGAAGCGCTGCCCGAACCGGCGATCGGTGCGCCCCTCGGTTCCGGCAGGGCGGCGCTGGCCGATATCCCCGTGTCGCTTTCCGCGCTGCTCGGCCGCAGCCGCATCACCGTTGCCGAGCTCGCCGGGCTCGGCTGCGGCGATGTGCTCGTGCTCGACCGGGCGACCGACGACATCCTGCCGCTCGCGGTGGACGGCGTGCCGCTGGCACGTGGTCGCTGCGCGGTGGTCGAAGGCGAGCGCGGCCCCGCGCTCGAGATCGTAGAAGCTCCAACCCGATGAGTGATCCCGTGACCGAACCGAGTGACATCCTGCCCGCCGAGACCCAGCCCGTCACAGCCAGGCCCGAGCGGCCGGCACCGGCACGCATCAGCAGCAAGCTGATCGAGAATGTCGGCGTCCAGCTCGAGGCGTTTCTGGGGGGCGCCCCGATGACCGTGGCCGATCTGACCGGCCTCGCCGCCGGTGCGGTGGTGACGCTCGACGCGCAGCTCAACACGCCGGTCGAGCTGCGCCTCAACGGCGTCGCGGTGGCGCGGGGAGAACTGGTCGCGGTGGGCGAGAAGTTCGGCGTGCGCCTCACCGAGATCGCGCAATGGCCCGATTGACCGCGGCATGGGCGGGCCTGGCGGTGTTTCTGGTTCATGCCCCCGTCGCCCTTGCGCAGCCGGGGCGGCTGGGCGGCGGCGGGAGCCTGAACCTTTCGCTCACCCGGATCGTGATGGCGCTGCTCCTCTGCCTGATGCTCGCGGCGCTGGCTGCCCTGGCGCTCAAGCGTGGCGGCGGGCGGATCGCGCTCCCGCGCTTGCGCGGGTTGGTCGCCGCGCTGCCGGCACAGCGGCGGGTGGAGGTGCTCGAAACGCGCCGCGTCAGCCAATATGCCGATGTCTGCCTGTTGCGCTGCGACGGCCGCGAATATCTCGTCCTGTGCGCACAGCAGCAACAGCTCCTGCTGCGCGAGAGCGAATGCGCGGTTCCGGCGCCGGCCCCCGCTTCGGCGGAGCCGGCAGGCGCGGAGGGGGAGGCCGGCTGATGCGCCCTGTCCGCGCCGCCCGGGCCGGCCTGCTGGCCGCCGCGCTGCTCACTCCTGCCGCTGCATTCGCCGCCAATGGCCCCGGCATGAGCACCGACCTGGTGCGCACCATGCTGCTGCTCACGCTGCTGGCCGTCGCCCCGGCGATCTTCATCAGCATGACCAGCTTCGTGCGCATCGTCGTGGTGCTGGCGATGGTCCGCCACGCCTTCGGCATGCCCGAGACGCCGCCCAACCCGGTGCTGATCAGCCTTGCGCTGTTCCTGACCGCGTTCACCATGGGGCCGACATTGACTGCGGTGAACAGCCAGGCGCTCAAGCCGCTGATGGCCGGCAGCGTCTCTGTCGAGCAGGCGATCGAGAAGGGCAGCGGGCCGCTGCGCAACTTCATGCTCGCCCAGACCCGCGACGGCGACATCGAGGCGATCTATGCGATCGCCAAGACGCCCGTGCCCGACCGGCCCGAGCAGGTGGACCTGCTCAAGCTGACGCCGGCGTTCATTCTCAATGAATTGCGCGTTTCCTTCACCATCGGCTTCGTCATCCTGCTGCCGTTCCTGCTGATCGACCTTGTCGTCGCCTCGATCCTGCTCGCGCTCGGCATGATGATGGTCCCGCCATCGACGATCTCGCTGCCGATCAAGATCCTCATGTTCGTCCTGATCGACGGCTGGGGGCTGATCCTGCAGGGCGTGCTGGGAAGCTTCAGATGAAGCAGCGCCGGCGCGGCACCTCCTCGGGGCTCGGCCTGTTGCTGGTGCCCCCGCGGGTGGAAGCGTCGCTGTGGCGGCGATTCCGCTTCGAGCGCGAGTTCAGGTGCCGGGAGCAGATATTCACGCAGTATCGCTCGCTGGCGCGCGCCATTGCCCGGCGCCAGCTGCGCGCGCGGCCGCGCAACGGCGTCGAGCTGAACGACATGGAGCAGTTCGCCTATGAGGGGCTGCTGGTCGCGATCGACCGGTACGATCCGTTGCGCGGCATTCCCTTCGGCGCCTTCGCGCGGCGCCGGATCATCGGCAGCATCGCGGATGGCGCCGCCCGGATGAACGAGAGCGACGCGCAATATAGCTATCGCCGCCGGATCGAGACCGAGCGGCTCCGCTCGATCGCGGCGGAGGCCGGCCCGGCCGATCCGCTCGACGCGCTCGCCGACCTCGCCGCCGGGCTCGCGATCGGCCTGATGCTGGAGGGAACCGGCCTGGTGGAGCCCGAGGACGGGATCGACCGGCGCCCCAATGCCTATGAGAGCCTGGCATGGCGCCAGCTCAACGCCCAGCTCGACCGCGAGATCGATCGCTTGCCCGAGCGCGAGGCAGCGATCATTCGCCAGCACTATGAGAACGGCGTAAGCTTCTCGCAGATCGCGCAGTTGCTCGATCTGTCCAAGGGGCGGGTCTCGCAGCTCCACGCCCATGCACTGGCGAAGCTGCGGACACGGATAGGATATCGTTGATGGAGACGGACATGACGCTTTGCAGTGACGAGGAGATGGCGCAGCTGCTCGCCGCGATGCATGCGGGCACGCCGGACGAGCTCGGCCTCGCCGAGCGGCTGATCGAAGCCTATCCCGACGATGCCCGGCTCCACTTCCTGCGCGGCTCGATGCTCGCCGGATCGGGCCGGCCGATCGAGGCGCACGCGGCGCTGAGCCGCGCCGTCGCCCTGGCGCCGGACTTTGCCCTGGCCCGTTTCCAGCTCGGCTTCTTCGAGCTGACCTCGGGCGAGGCGGCGCGTGCGCTCGCCACCTGGGAGCCGCTCGATACGCTGCCGTCCGATCATTATCTCGCGCATTTCGTCCGGGGGCTGCGGCACCTGATCCAGGATCATTTCGGCGAGGCGATCCGCGAGCTGACCGAAGGGATCGCGGTGAACGAGGAGAATCCGCCGCTGAACCGCGACATGCGCCTGATCATCGACGAATGCAGCCGCCTGGCCGGCGACGGGGCACCGGCCGCGCCCGCCGATGCGGAGGCTTCGGCCACGTCGTTCCTGCTCGACCAGATCGGGCGGGGAACCTCGCACTGAGCGCGCGCGCGACATGACTCGCATCGGCAATGTCGATCAGGTGCTGCTGCTCCTGCACGAGCAGCTGCAGCGGACCAGCCGCAACCGCGGCACGGCGCGGCAGGGCCGGACCTCCCGCGCCGAGGCAGCGTCCGCGCGCCCGCTCGACCGGGTCCGCGCGCTGGCGGCGCTCGACACGCTGGATGAGGAGGAGCTGCGCCGGGCGATGGTCCGCGGGCTGCTTGCCGAGCAATTCGGCGAAGCGGTGGGGAACGATCCGGCACTGATCGCGATCGTCGATCAGGTCAGCCGGATGATCGGCGAGACGCCCGAAGGGCGCCAATTGATGGACCGGGCCCTGGCCCAGTTGAGGGAATCTCGAGCATGAACCAGACCGCCGCCGCACAGAGCCGCCACGATCGCCTCGCGGCATTGCTGGCTGAGGATCCGGACAATGTCGCGCTGATCGCCAATGCCGCGGAAGCCGCCTTCGCCGAAGAGCGCTTCGATGCCGCCGAGGAGCTGCTCGATCGCCACGCCCGGCTGCGGCCGTTGACGCCCCAGGCCCAGCATCTGGCCGGACTTGTGGCGATGCGCCGGCTCGACTGGACGCGTGCCGCCGACCTTTACGCGGCCCTGCTCGCCGGAGGCGCGGACGCGCCGCCGGTGCGCTTCAACCTTGCCTGGTCGCTCGCCATGGCCAAGCGCTTCGACGAGGCGCTGGCGGCGCTCGACACGGCGACCAGCGCCGCGTTGCCCCAGGCCGCGCAGCTTGAAGTGCAGCTGCTGCACCAGCTCGGCCAGTTCGACCTTGCCGGAGAGCGCGCCCGCACGCTGATCTCGCTCCATCCCGAGCATCGCGGGCTCAACGCCATCGTCTCGACGCTCGCGATCGATATCGAGGACACCGATCTCGCGGCGCGCACGGCGCGGATGGCGGGCGATCATCCCGATGCCCTCACCACGCTCGGCACGCTGGCGCTCAGCGAGGACGATCCCACGGCCGCGGCGGAGCTGTTCGAGGCGGCGCTCGCCCGCGCGCCCGGCGCTCCCCGTGCCTGGATCGGGCTGGGGCTCACGCGCATGCTGGGCGGCGACCAGGCGGAGGCGGCGCGCGATCTCGACAAGGGCGCCGAGATGTTCGGCACGCATCTCGGCTCGTGGATCGCGGCGGGCTGGGCCCATGTCCTGGCCGGCGACCGCGTCGCCGGTCGCGCCCGCTTCGAGAAGGCGCTGGCGCTCGACGACAATTTCGGCGAGGCGCAGGGCTCGATCGCAGTGGTCGAGCTGCTCGACGGCCATGTCGAGGAGGCGCGCCGGCGCACCGCGATCGCGCTGCGGCTGGACCGCGAGAGCTTTTCGGCCGCGCTCGCCTCGATGCTGATCGCGGCAGGCGAGGGGAATAGTGCGCGCGCCGCCACGATCTTCGAGACCGCGCTCCACACGCCGATCGGCGCCGATGGCAAGACGCTGGCCCATTCGCTGGCCAAGCTGGGCGCGCGCTAGGGTCCGGACTCCACCGGCGAACCCATGACCCCCGCGAAACCCCGCCATCCCCGGGCGGGCGGGGACGGCCGGGCGCCTGGGCTCACCCTTCCAGCCGGACCACGTCGAACGACTTCAGATTCACGCGCATCGGGATCTCGCTCACCGACAGGATCGAGAGCTTGGGGATGCTGCGGCGGGTGAGGTTCTTCAGATGGCGACGGATCTCGCCGCCGCACAGCAGCACCGGGGCGCGGCCCTGGCGGAACATCTCCTCGCTCATCGGGGCGAGGCGGCGGATGATCTGCTCGGCCAGGCGCGGCTCGACCGCGAGCGAGCTGTGCCCCGCATTCGCGCCGATGCTGGCGACGATCTGGTTCTCCACGCGCGGATCGAGGCTGAGCACCGCGAGATCGCCATGGCTGCCGCGCAGCTGGTGGCAGATGGCGTAGCTCATCCGCTGGCGGATCTGCTCGGTCAGCTCGATCGGATCCTTCTGGATGCGGGCCAGGTCGACAAGATGCTCGACGATCAGGTCGAGATTGGCGATCGAAACGCCTTCGCCGAGCAGATTCTGCAGCACGCGCTGCACGTCGGAAAGCGTCAGCGTGTTGGGGATCAGGTCCTCGACCAGTCCGGGCTGGCGCTCGCGCACTTCGTTCAGCAGCCCGGCGACGGTGGCGCGGGTGAGCAGGGTCGAGGTCTCGCCGCGCACGATCTCGCCGAAATGCGTGACCATCAGCGTGATCGGATCGATGATCGTATAGCCCGCTTCGCGCGCGGCCTGGGTCTCGCCCTCGGCGATCCAGAAGGCAGGCATGCCGAAGGCCGGGTCCACCGTTTCCTCGCCGGCCAGCCTAGCCTTGGCGCCCTGGTTGGCGATTGCCAGCACGCGCTCGGGTCGTACTTCGGCCGCGCCGTAGCGGGAGCCGAACAGCCGCACCTCATATTCGAAGCTGCCCAGCCCCTGGCCGTCGACGAGCTTGACCGCCGGAAAGCCGATGCCGAGCTCCTGCTCCTGCGCGCGCCGCAGTCCGGCCAGGCGCTCGAGGATGATGGCGCCTTCCTTTTCCCAGGCCTGTCCGAGCTCGGCGCCGAAGCGGATCTCGACCGCGGGCACCGGCGCCGTGCCCGAGGCCATCGTCTCGCCGGCGGCGTCGTCGCCCGCGCCGCCCTGCGCGGCGGCGCGGCGGCGCAGGCGCCACCAGGCGAGCCCGGCCGCCGCGCCGATCAGCAGGATCGGCCATTTGGGCATGCCCGGCATCAGCATCAGCGCGAGCAGCACCGCCGCGACGATCAGCGGGATGCGCGGTTCGGACGCGAGCTGGCGGAAGACTTCGGTGGAAAGCTGCCGGTCCGCCGCGGACCGCGTGACGATGATGCCGGTGGCGATCGAGATGATCAGCGCGGGCAGCTGGGTGGCGATGCCGTCGCCGATGGTGAGCAGCGTGAAATGCTGCAGCGCCTCGGGCCATTCCATGCCCATCTGGCTGACGCCGACGACCCAGCCGGCGATGATGTTGATCAGCAGGATGATGATGCCGGCGATCGCATCGCCCTTCACGAACTTCGACGCGCCGTCCATCGCGCCGTAGAAGCTGGCTTCCTTTTCCAGCTCCTCGCGCCGGCGCACCGCTTCCTTCTGGTCGATCAGGCCCATGTTGAGATCGGCATCGATGCTCATCTGTTGGCCGGGCATCGAATCCAGCGTGAAGCGCGCGGCGACTTCGGAGACGCGCTGGGCGCCGCTGGTGACCACGACATATTGGACGACCACCAGGATCGCGAACACGACCAGGCCGATCACGAAATTGCCCTGCACCGCGAAGGCGCCGATCGATCCGATCACGTCGCCGGCGCTGCCGCCGGTCAGGATGAGGCGGGTCGCGGCGACATTGAGCGACAGGCGGTAGAGCGTCGCGACGAGCAGCAGCGAAGGGAAGGTGGAGAATTCCACCGGCTTGCCGACATAGAAGGTCAGCAGCATGATCGACAGGCCCAGACCGAAATTGAGGATGATCGCCAGGTCGAGAAAGGCCGGCGGGATCGGCACGAACAGGATCACCAGGATCGCGATCGTGGCCCCGACGAGCGCCAGGTCCTTCTGGTTGCGGAACAGCTTGTCGAACATCATGCGGTTTCCGGAGCATGCGAGGCGCGGCGGAGCGCGATGTAGAGCTCCGCCACTGCCTCATAGGTGGAAGGGGGGATCGCGCTGCCCGCCTGGCAGGCGCGGAAGAGGGCGCGCGCCAGCGGCGGCCGCTCGACGATGGGGATGCCCAGGCGGAACGCCTCGTCCTTGATCGCCAGCGCGAAGCGGTTGCGGCCCTTGGCCGAGACCTCGGGCGCGATCATCCGCCCGGCATCGTAGCGCAGCGCCACGGCGAAATGCTCGGGATTGACCACCACCAGGTCCGACCCCGGCAACGCCCCCATGCCTTCGCTCTGCTTGGCGAACTCGGCATGGAGCTGCTTGCGCTTCTGCTTGATGCGCGGATCGCCCTCGCGATCCTTGGCCTCGCGCGTCACTTCGCGGCGGCTCATCCGCATCTGCTTGAGGAACTCGCCGCGGACCAGCACCTGGTCGAGGATCACGAAGCCGATCGCGATCGCGATGAACACGAAGACCAGCCGCAGCCCCGCGCCGGCAAGCGCCTCGGCCAGCCGCTCGCCGTCGCTCGCGGCGATCGCGAAGCGGGCGATCGCGTCCTTGACGACGAACCAGGCGGCGATCGCATAGACCGCGGACTTGAGCACCGTCTTCAGCGTCTCCTTCAGCATCCGCATCGAGAAGAGCCGCTTGAGGCCGGTGGCCGGGTTGAGCCGGTTGAAGTCCGGCTTGAGCGGCTGGGTGGTGAAGATCAGCCCGCGCAGCTGGAGGATCTCGAGGAAGATCACCACCGCCATGATCGTGCCGCCCAGCAGCGCGAGCGGCTGGATCGCCGCCCAGGCGATGGTGCCGATCATCGCCTGGGCCTGTTCGGGATCGCCCGCCCGGTCGATGCCGGCGGAAAAGGCCTTGCGCATCAGCTCGGCGATCTCGCCGACCATGGCCGGCCCGGCCACCGCGCCGAAGCCCGCCAGCGCGATCAGGCCGCCCAGAAAGCCCAGTTCGGCGCTGCGCGCGACCATGCCCTTCTCGCGCGCCTTCTTCAGCTTGAAGGGGGTCGGCGCCTCGCTGCGATTCTGTTCCTGCTCGGCCATGTCAGATCAGCCGCGGCATGGTTTCGAGCGCGGTCCGCATCAGCCGGGCGAAGAGCGCGCCGGAGAAGGACAGGGCGAGCGGCAGCGCCGCGATGGTGGCGAGCGCCTTCACCTGGAACCCCAGGAGCAGCACGTTCATCTGTGGCAGAGTGCGCGAGAGGAAGGCGACGATCAGGTCGAGCAGGAACAGCACCAGCAGCACGATCCCCGCCAGCCCGATCGCCATCAGGAACACCGTGCCCATATATTCGATCAGCGGCGCCGGATCGCCGCCCAGGCTCGCGGCGCCGAGCGGCACTTTCTCGACCGAGGCGGCCCAGATCGCGAGCAGGTCCTCGGGCGCGCCGATCGCGAAGAAGATCGCGGCGCCGGCATAGGCGAGCAGCGTGCCCGCCAGCGGCATCTGCGCGCGCGTGGTGGGATCGACCAGCACGGCCAGGCCGAACCCCGCCTGGATATCGATCGCCCGCCCCGCGGTGAGCAGGGCCGCGAAGGCGAGCTGGAGCGCGAGCGCGAGCGACACGCCCAGGAAAAGCTCGCCCAGCACGACCACGGGCAGGCCGGCATCCCAGAAGGGCGCGCGCCAGGTCGCGTCCGGATTGCCGGAGACGAGCCAGGCGGAAAGCGCGATCGCCAGGATCAGCCGCACCATCGCCGGAATGCGCAGCAGCGTGAAGGGCTGGGCGAAGCTCAGCGTCGGCGCGATGCGCAAGCTCAGCAGCAGCACCGCCACCGCCTGGTCGGTCAGGTCGCCCATGATCAGCTCGCGAGAGTGGGGATCACCAGGTACAGACCGCGCGCGAAATCAGTGATGCGCGCGATCATCCAGGGGCCGAGCAGGATGAGCAGCATCGCCGCCACCAGCAGCTTGGGCACGTAGCTCAGCGTCATTTCCTGCATCTGCGTCGCGACCTGCAAGATGCTGATCAGCACCCCGACGACGAGCGTGGCGAGCAATACCGGCCCCGCGACGATCAGGCAATTCCACAACATGTCGTCGAGCAAGTTGAGCGCGCGATCGGCTTCCACGAAATCCCCCCGGATTTTCCGATTGCCGTGCCGAATCGATGCCTTGGCACGGATTCGTTAACCATAATTCCGCGCGCGTAGGGGCCAAAGCAAATAGCTTTGAATTCAACGACTTTGGTTCAAATTCCTTGGGGGCCGCGATTTCCGCCCGCCGAGTGGCGTGTGGCGCTGGCGAGCGGGGCCGCCGGCGCGTGCAGGCAGGCGATGACGGTGGCGATGACGGTGCGGGTCTCGGCGGGGTCGCGGACCTGGATGGCGTCGACGCCGGTCCGGCGCGCGGGTTCGTCATTGCCGCCGGGATACAGGGCATCGCCGACGAACAGCATGTCGGCGATGGGAATGCCGCTCTCCTTGGCGAGCCGTTCCAGGCCATGCGCCTTGTCGATGCCGCGGCGCGTCACGTCGATGGAGGTCGTGCCGCCGAGCCGGATCGACAGATCGGGCAGCAGGCGCTGCAGCTCGGCCTGCAGGGCGGCGCGCTTGCGCCGGTCGGGATCCCATGCGGCCTTGGCCGCCAGCGGTGCCTGCTGGCCGAGCCCGGAAAAGGTGAACTGGCTGCCGCGATCCTCGATCCGCTCGCCCCAGATCCTCTCCGCCGGAAGGGCGACCCTGGCCAGCGCCCGATCGAACGCGGCGTGGATTGCCGCGCGTTCGGCGTCGCTGAAGCGCTCGGCATAGATTTCGCGCCATTCGCCGGCATAGCGATAGAGCTTGGTGCCGGTCGTCGGCATCAGCCACAGGCTTTCCCGCCGGGTGCCGGCGGGCAATTGCTCCGCCACTTGCTTTCGGAACTGCGGCCAGTCGCCGCCCGAGATCACGGCGGCGTCGGCGACCGTGAGCAGCCGTGCCAGCATATCGGCCATGTCGCGCGTGAGCGCCTGCTTGCTCTCGGCGAGCGTGCCGTCGAGATCGAAGGCGACCAGGCGCTTCACCCGGCCGGCTCCGGAGTGGGGGACGGAAGCTGGCGGAACCGTGCTGTCCTCATGGTGCGGCAATCGATCCGAGCAGGCGATGGTTCCGCGGCCCGGATCGGGATTGCCGGAAAACCGGCCGGGCGCGGCGAAATTTCCTCCCTGGCCTAAACTATCGTCGAATTCCGCCGACAGGTCATTTCGGGACGGCGCCTGTGCCGCCCGTGTTTGAGTATGGGGGGAATGATGGTCGCGATCTTCACCGGCGCTGGAACGGGGTTCGAGCGCGGTTCGGGAGGCGTCCTGGGATCGTCGGGCCTGCTGGGCTCGGCCGGCTTGGGGCGCGGCGGCGAGCAGGTTTTCCTCAACGCGGCCAATGGCAATCTGCTGATCAGCCGTCAGGACGAGTTCCTGGTCGGTCGCGGCCCGGACGCGGGCGTCGGCCGCACTTATAACAGCCTGGGCAATCACAGCGACGACAATGGCGACAACTGGCTGCAGAGCACGGACCGGCGCGTCTTCGGCCTGACGGGGGCGGCGAACAGCTGGGGCAGCACGGTCAAGCGGCGCTCGGCGGACGGCAGCGAGATCAGCTATGGCTGGGACGGCACGAGCTATGTCACGACCGATGGCGCGGGGAGCTTCGACCGGCTGCGCTACAACGGCTCGGGCTGGACCTGGACCGATGGCGACAGCCGCGTCACCGAGACCTATTCCGCTTTTGCCGAGTGATCTCGGGCGACGGCGCCTCGACGGTCTATGCCTATGAGGGCCATGGCCGGCTCTCGCGGGTCACGGTGGCACTGAGCCCGGGCGGCGGTGCCTATTCGACCTGGTACAGCTATGTCGGCGCGACGACCCTGGTGTCGCGGATCGGGCAGAGCGACGGCTCGATCCTCGACATCGGCTATGACGCGGTCGACCGCGTCACCAGCCCGGTCCAGACGGTCGCGTCGGGCGTCACTCGCACCACCGGCATCGCCTATGGCGTGGGATATGCCATCGTCACCGATCCCGCCGGCCAGGCGACCCGGCTCGATTATGCGCCGGGGAACCTGGTCCCGGACATCGCGACCTGGCCCAGGAGCAACCTGATGGCCGTGCCCGCCACGATCGATGGCGGCGCGGCGACCCGGTTCGAGGTCACGGACGCGGGCTTGGCCGCGATCAAATGGGCAGAACATCGCGACGGCGCGTGGCTATACCGCGTTCGGCGAACTGGCCTGGGAAGACGACGCTCATGGCCGGCGCACCGACTATGGCTATAACACGATGGGTCGGGTCCTCCAGATCCGGCGGCCCATGGTTTCCGTCGCCGCCGGGAACGGCGCGGTCTTGAGCATCCGCCCGACCGAGAATTTCTTCTACGACATCTCGGGCCGGCTGTTCTGCACGCAGGACGCAAACAGTGTGTGGATGGGCTCGGGGGTGAAGACCACGCGCCAGCTGCTGGCCGGCACCGGCTATGGCGATGGCGCGGCGCTGGTGGTGCGCGAATGGCATGCGGATCGGGCGTCGCCCAGTGACGGCATCCATGTCGCGATCCAAGCAGACCTTGCAGGACGGGAGCGCGGAGTATGATGCGGCGGGCAATATGCGGTCGATCGTGACGAGCTATCTGCCGGTGCAGGCGGATGGCAGCCTGTCCGGGACGGCGACGAGCCAGAGCTGGTGGTATCGCTATGACAGCATGAGTCGGCTGGTGATGACCAAGGGGATGCCGGTCGGCCCGCCGCTGCCATTCACGGCTCCGCGCAGCCCTTCCGGTCCGTGAACCATATCGGCATCGTCAGGCGCGTGCCCGCCACCACCGTCCGCACGCCGTGGCGCAGCGATGCACCGTGGAACCCGACCAGCGTTCCGGTCCGCGGCCGGATCGTCGCGCCGTTCTCGAAAAAGGTCTCGCCGCCGAGAAAGTCATCATTGAGATACAGGATCGCGGCATAGGTCGTTGTCTCCCGGGTCATGTCCAGATGGAGCGGCTGTCCGTCGCCCGGCGACCAGCGCACTATCTGCGTTTCCTCGGGATGGATCCCGGGGTCGCGGAAGAACTCGCGGAGACGCTCGGTCACGAGCCATCGGATGGCGCGCATCTGCCGCACGCTCCGATCGCCGGCCGGGGCCGCGACGCTCAGCTGGCCCAGGCGCAGGACGCGATGGGCGAAGGCCGGCTGGTCGTCGGCGCCGCCCAGGTGCCGGATATGCCGCGCGAAGCAGCCGATGAGCGCATGGCAGACGGCATCCGGCACGAGGCCCGGCGAGACGCAGATCACGGACGGGCGCGCGCTTCGGCGGGCGCGAGCTCCTCCCAGAGCCGCGCGAGATCGGGGGGAGACAGGTCTTCGGCCCATTGCCGCAATTCCACGATACGATCCGCGATAAAGGCTTCCCGCGTTCGGCCGTCCTGCGCCGCCGCGCGGCACGGCAAGTTGCGCCGCCATGGCTCGCTCCGCAGCAGCGTCTCCCGCAGCAGCGGCGTCAGCAGCGCGGAAAAGTCATGGGTGCAGCAGGTGAGCGTCAGCGCCAGCGAATAGTCTCCCGCCGTGCCCTGGTGCCAGGTGCCCGGCGGCAGATAGAGCACGTCGCCCGGCCGCAACAGGCATTGGTGCCAGGCGCTAGCCCCGGGTTCCGCCAGCGCGATCGCCGGATATCGCTCGCGGAAACGCTGGCGCCCCGCATCGGGGCAGGCGTCCATCCCCTCCGGTGGAAATGCCACCGCCGGGCCGTCTCCATAGCGCCAGTGCTTCTCGCCCTCGAGCTGCAGGATGAAGACCGATTGCGTGTCGAAATGCAGGCCGAACCCGCGCCCGGCCGGGGACAGATAGGCGTTGACGCAGACCGTGCCGGCAAGGCCCAGGGCCTGGTGCGTGTCCCGCGCGAGGTCGAGCAGCCTGGGCGCGCAGGTCTGGAGCTCGGTCACGCAGATCGTCTGCCCCTGCTCGAAGCGATGCCGGCAATCTGCCGCGTCGATATAGGGATAGCGGCCGGTGCCGTCGCTCTCGACCGAGTTGGCGCGAATGCTGTTCGGCGGAAGATGGTGGATCGCCCTGGCGAACGCCGCAAAATCCAGATCGAGCCCCTGGAAGCGTTCGGGGCTGCCATGAAACACCATGGAGCGCCGCTCCCAGACGCCGGCGACGAAGGCCGTCATGTCCAGCGGCTCTATCAGCTGCCGGAAGGTGGCGGCCTTGTCGCGAACGGCCATGGCGTCACCGATCATCCTGATGGATCCAGCCGTTCACCGTGAAGCGCGCCGCCCCGAACCCGTCGGTGGGCGCCCGGACGGGCAGAACCTCGTGCGGGATCGACGAGTCGAAGAATATCATCCGGTTCGCGATCGGCGGAAACGCCAGCGGGCCGCGCCACGCTCCCCTGGGCGCGAAGCGCAGCTCACCGCCAAGCGGCTGCAACGGCGAGCAGAAGAAATAGAAGACGAAGGTCAGCCGCCGGGTCCGGGTCGCCGGATGGCTGTTGTCATTGTGCCGGCGGAAGAAGCCGCCATTGCGGATGGCGGTCAGCTGAAACTCGAACCCGTGCTGCTCGAACGGCGGCCATCCGAGATGGTCGCAGACAAAGGGCAGATAGCGTTCGATGCGCCGCTCGAACAGCGCCAGGAACGGGCCCAGGTCGAAGAGCGTCTCGGCCGCGCGGAAGCTGCGATCGACATAGATGTCGGGCCGCTCGTTGCCGACGAGCGTGCCGACGCCGAAATCCGCTTCCCGCGACAGGACGAAATCGACAAGAGCCGAAATCTCGCCGGGCCCGAGAAACTCGTCGCAGGTGAGCACGGGCGCCGGATGCGCCCAGTCCTCGATCGTGGCGGCGGGCGCGCGCGGATCCCCCGTCCATTGCTTCAGCCAGCGCGCGGCGGCGACGGTCACCTTGTCGCCGGCGGGGTCCGGCAGATCCGATGCGATCGCGGCATGATGGGCCAGCAGCTCCGCAAGGCCGTGGCGCTGGAGCGTGGCGGACAGGTCAGGCTCGCTCAATCGATCCTCCCGCGAAAGTCTTCGGGAACAAAGTGGAAGAAGATCGAGATCGACATGTGCCCGGCGGGCAATGCGGGTCTCGAATGCGCGATTTCCCGGCCGCGGAAGATCAGTCCCTGCCCAAGGCGCTGGCGGATCGACCGGGGCTCGCCATCGCCATCGAGGTGGAGATGCAGGGGCCAGGGCGATGGCCCTTCGATGTCGGGCAGGTAATCGATCAACAGCGACAGGGTGAATGCGCATTGTTCCCGGTCGGTATGCCGGGGCAGCGTCGACCCCTCCGCATATGCGCCGAGATATAGGTAGGACGGCTTGACCGGCTCGCCGACGACCGCGGACATGATCGGGGTGAGCGCCTGATGCAGCGGGCGCGCCGCCGCTTCATTATGGGCGATCCAGCGGGTCGGGCATTGAGGGTCGCCATAGGGCAGCGCGGCGTGGCGGGCCATGTGGCGATAGCGCTGCCGGAGGAACGCGACGACCGCCGGGCACAGGAGGCCGGACAGCTCGGCATGCCCGCCCTCACGGAACGCCTGCATGGCCTGACGGAGCGTCCGCTCCCACGCCGCATGCGCGGCCGCGCCGGCATCGCCGTCGACCAGCACGCCCAGCGCCGCCAGCCGCTCCCGCAGCGGATCGGGAAGGCCGTCGATTTCCGCCGGATCGGTGGAGATCCGCCCGATCAGCGCCAGCATGGCCTTTTCCGCGGTGAACCGCGCCTCGATGCCGGTGACGGGATCGGGGACGACGACTTCATCGCCGGTGACGCGAAGCGCCTGGTTCAGCTGCAATCTCGCGGTGTCGTTGCGGATGAGCAGGCGATCGCGCCACAGCCCCGCCTCCAGATAGCTGGGCGGCGCGCCCAGGCCGGGCGCGCGGGGCTGGTGAAGTGAGAACGGGTCTCCTGGCGGGGGCGGGCTCACACCCGCCCCGCCTTTCCGCCCGAGATCGGCCTCGTGCCGGGGCGGAGTCACTTCGCACCTCATGTCCGGCGCTAGTTTTTCGGCTTGCGCTTGGCGCCCGGCACCGCGTCATCGCCGGGCTCCCGCGGCTGGGCGAGGTTGCCGGGATTGGACGGCGACACCTGGCCCGTTTCCGGATTGCCCGGGTTGCTGGGCGATACCTGCGGCGCCATGTCGCTGCCGGGAGGCGTGGGCGAGACCTGGGTGCCCGGGCCGGGCGGCACCCGCGACCGCAGATAATTGCCCGGATTGTACGGCGACACCTGGCTTCCGGGATTGTTTCCCGGATTCCACGGCGACACTTGCGGCGCCATGTTGTTGCCGGGGTTGGACGGCGACACCTGGCCCGTTTCCGGATTGCCCGGATTGCTGGGCGACACCTGCGGCGCCCGATGCGTGTCGGGCCAATGCACACCGGTGCCATGCCCGTCCACCAGCTGGCGGACCAGCTCGTCGGCCAGCGCATTCACGATCTTCCCGCTCACCGATCCGATGGTCGCGGATATCAGCCGTTGCGATACGGCCGCGTCGAGTGCGGCATCCCCGGTAGATTCTTCGCGTGCCTTCTTGAGTAGATTGGTGATCAGTCCTCGCTCGTTTGAAGATAGAACCCTATCATCGTCGAGTAATTCTGTGACTAGATTCGCCAATATGGATCTATTGCTCGCAGTGTTTTCCATTGATCGACTCGCATGCCAATGAAGTTGTTGTCATCGATAATTGTGCGGTTGCGGTCGAACAAGGTTTGCAAGGGTCTATTGCGTCCAAACATCGATTTCATTCGACGAAAAACGCCGGTCGATATTATGGTTGATAATGGCTTGACGATGAGGGGTGCTGTGAAGGTTTTGATATATATTGGAAAAATGTGAACAGGCGCGAGGCGGGGCGATTGCGCGCATGCCGAGGCCATGGGGCGGGATATCTCCGTATCGAAGACGATCGGGCGCTTTGAGGGCTTGCCGGCGCATCGGTGATCGCCGTGCCGGTTGTTCCGGCGCGCCGTTCGGTGGGGAAGGCAGCCCGCGCCTTCCCCTTTCCGGTTCAGAAGCTGCGATCGATGCTGCCTCTCACTGGCCGAGGCGATAGGAAACGGACACGAAGCCGAGCGGCTGGGTCTTGTGGGCGACGATCGGGCTGTCCTTCACTCTTCCGAGCAGCGTGGTGACGCCGCCGGTGGCGGCAAGGCTGATGCGGTCGGTCAGGCGATATTGGGCGGTCAGCATGGCCGAAGCGTCGCTGAACCCGCTCCCCGGGCGATATTGCCGCAGGCCCGAAGCGCGGGACTGCGCGGCGTTCACCCCGAAGAACCGATCGTTGTGCTTGCCGTCGGCCCAGCTCGCCGCGACGCTGGGAACGAGCATGAAGCGGGACGACACGAAGACCGGCCGGGAGAGGCTGGCATCCGCGATGAGGCCCTTGGTGCCCCCGGCGAAGCCCTTGGTCGCGCCGATCGTCGCGACGAAGCCCGCGGCCTTGAGGCTCATGAAGCCGCGCGCGCCGGCACCGAAGGAGAGCTCGCCGATCCCGCGGGGCGCGTCCTTGCTGCGATAGCCGGGCATCATTGCCACGCTCGCGCCGATCGTGACGTGATCCGTGTCGACGGCGTTGATGCCGATGCCGTTGCGCAGATTGGCGAAGAAGGGTCCCCACGCAATGTCGATCACGGGAAGAGGCAAGGCGCGATAATCCTCGGCGCCCGGATAGGCCGGACCATAGCCCATGCCGACGCCGATCACGACATGGTCGCCATTGCGCTGTTGCTGCGGCTGGACCTGGTTCTGGGATTGTGCCGCCGACGGGGCGCTCGAGAGCGTCAGAAGCGCGGTGGCGATCGCGAGGCAGAAGGGCGTGCTGATTGGACCGTTCACGGATACTCTCACAAAAATGGCTCCGCGGGGTTCGCGGGAGCGGTTGGGGATGGGATGGCGCGCGCGCCGGCATCGAGGCCGTCGCCAGCCGATGAAGATCGTGCGCCAGCCTCGGGCGCTGCGCGCGGGCAGGCGCCATGCGCTGCCTTGCCGGAAGCCCGCCGGCGCGAGGAATTCCTCGATCGCGGCGATCTGGCGCGGTTCATAGCCGGCGGCCCGGATGCGCTCGCGTTCGGCCGCCGGCAGGTCCCGGCCGTGAAGGCGGTACAGGATCGCGAAACGGCGAAGCGCTTCCAGGCGCGGGTTCGCCAGGGGCGAATGGGGACGGGGACCGAGCGGATAGAGCGCAAGCCGTTTCCTCGGCAGAATGCTCGACAATGGATCGCGGCAGGCGAGCGCGAGCACCGTGATTTCCAGGCTGGTCAGCGTTTCGTTGCGCACCGTCTGTCTCCTTTCCTGCCTGAGACACCGGCGCCTTCGACCACCCTCATCAAAAAAAATCGGCGCCTCCGCGCGCCGGGATCGGGGCCGCTCGTTACGCTCTCGGCACCGGATTGTTAGTGGCCGGCTCCAGGGCTAGTACCGCGGCATGTCGGAGGATGAGCGCGATGGGCAGAGTCTCGCCGGTGGCGGTCTGGTTCGGACCTTCACCGAGAGCCGCTCCGCATTGTCGCGCTATCTCTCGCTGCGCGGCGCGACCGCGGACGAGGCCGAGGACATTCTCCAGGAAGTTCATCTCAAGCTGCTGGAGGAGAGGATCGGCCCGGTCGCCGAGCCGCGCGCCTATCTCTATCGCATGACGAACAACCATTTCCTCGGATGGCGCCGCACCGCGGGGCGGCGCGTGCGGCGCGAGGAGGATTGGGTCGACGCGCATAGCGGGGAGGAACGGGAGATTGACGAGCGGCCTTCGGTCGAGGCGCATCTGATCGCCCGTGAGCAGCTCGCGCTCCTGCAGCGCGTGCTCGACGGGCTGCCGGAGCGGACCCGCACCATTTTCCGCCGCTTCCGGATCGACGGCGAACCCCAGCGCCGGATCGCCGCGGATCTCGGCATCAGCGTCAGCGCGGTCGAAAAGCATCTCGCCCGCGCCTATGAGGCCATTGCCGCCGCGAAGTTTCGGCTTGATGGGGATGGCGGCGGTTCGCGGCATCTCAGGATCGAGAGAGGTCGTCATGACATCTGAGGCACAGGACAGCGTGCGCGCCCGCGCCATCGAATGGCATATCCGACTGCGCCATGGCGACGATGCGGCATGGGAGGGATTCGCCGAGTGGCTGGCCGAGGACCCGCTCCACGCGGCGCTCTACGACGAGATCGAGCGGGCCGATCTCGCGCTGGAGCCGCTATTGCCCGGGGTGACCTTCCGGGAAGCGGCGAACGACGCCGACGCCGACGCCGATGCCGATGCCGATGCCGACCTCCGGCGACAGCGGCCGGGCTGGCGCTGGTGGGGGATCGGCGGCGGCGCGGCGGCCGTCGCTGCGCTGGCCTTGCTGCCGCCGGCGGCCAGCAGCCGGTACGAAGTGACGACCGAACCCGGGCAGCACCGGACGATCAGCCTGGAGGCGGGCACGCAGGTCACCCTCAACGGCGCGACGCGCATGCGCTTCGACCGCAAGGATCCGCGCTTCGCTTCGCTGGAAGCCGGGGAGGCGCTGTTCCAGGTCCAGCATGACGGCGCCAGGCCGTTCACGCTCGAGGTCGCCGGCCGCAAGGTCGTGGATGTCGGCACCGTGTTCAACGTGGTGCGGGACGCGGCGGCGGTTCGCGTGGCGGTCGCCGAGGGCAAGGTGCTCTACGAGTCCGGGGGGCGGAAGATTTCCCTGGATGCCGGGCAGGCGGTGTTCGATCCGTCTTCGGCCGGGACTCCCCGGGTGTCTCGCGCCGCGATCGGTTCGGTCGGCGGCTGGCGGACGGGGCGGCTCGTCTATTCCGGGGAGCCCTTGTCGCAGGTGGCGGCGGATCTCGGCAGGGCGCTCGGCCTGCGCATCGCCGCCGCTCCCGATATCGCGGACCGCCCGTTTTCCGGTGCGATCGCCCTGCGCGGCACCGGCCCCGACGAGCTCAAGCGCCTGACGCCGGCCCTGGACGTGACGGTTGCGCCGAGCGCCGGAGGCTGGACGATGACCGCTGCCGGTGCGGAACGTTAACTGGGCGGCACTCGCCGCGGCTTCCTTTTTCGGTGTCGGCATCGCGCACGCGCAGCGGTTCGACGTTCCGCCCGGCCGCCTGGGCGCGGTCGCGGCCGCCCTGGGCGAGCAGGGCGGCGCCACCATCGCGGTGACCGACCCGGACCTTGCCGCCCGGCGCTCCCCCGGCGTCAGGGGCAATGTGTCCCTGCGCGCCGCGCTCGACCGCGCCTTGCGGGGGACTGGCGCGGAAGCGATATTCTACGACCGCAATACCGTCCGCATCGTGCGGAAACGCGTGCCGGCGAAGCAGGTCCAGAGGCGCCCGTCGCCGCCCGCTCCGCCGGACCTGCCCGACTGGGCGCCGGAAATCGTCGTCACCGCCAGCAAGCAGTCGATCCCGATCGACAGCTATCCGGGCTCGGTCAAGCTGGTCGCGCTCGATCCCGGCTGGGTGGCGCGCAATGCCGCCGGGGGCACGGCCGCGATCACCAAGCTGCTGCCCTCGGTCGGGTCCACCAATCTGGGCTCGGCGCGCAACAAGCTGTTCATTCGCGGCATCGCGGACAGCAGCTTCAACGGCCCGACCCAGGCCACGGTCGGCCAGTATCTCGGCGACGTGCGGCTCAACTACAACGCGCCGGACCCGAACCTGAACCTCTATGACATGCAGCGCATCGAAGTGCTGGTGGGGCCGCAGGGCACGCTTTACGGCGCGAGTTCGCTTGGCGGCATCATCCGCCTCGTGCCCAACGAACCGGACACGCATGCACTGTCGACGACGGTGTCCGCCGGGGTCAGCGGCACCCGGCTCGGCGGCGTGGGGGGCGATGGCGCCACGATGCTCAACCTGCCGATCGCCAATGGCCGGGTCGCCGTCCGCTTCGTCGCGTTCGCCACGCGCGAGGCGGGGTATATCGACGCGCCCGCGCGCGGTCGGCGAAACATCAACAATACGACCAGCTATGGCCAGCGCATGGCCTGGCGCGTCGAGGATCTGTGGGGCTTCACCGTCGATTTCGGCAGCGCCACCCACAACACGTCCACCCAGGACGGGCAGTATACGGTGCGCGGCGATCCGCCGCTGACCCGGGACAATGCGATCGCCCAGCCCTTCAGGAACACCTATTACCTGGCCTATCTCACCGCGCGCCGGAAGTTCCGGCGTGCCGAGCTGGTCTCGACCACGTCGATCGTCCGCCACGACTTGCGGACCATCTTCGACGCGACGGGCCATGACGGCTCCGGGGCGCCCGCGCGCTACGAGGAAAACAACAATATCACGCTCTTCAACCAGGAGACGCGGCTGTCCGGCGGCGGCGCGCGCTATCCCTGGGTGGTGGGCATTTCGAGCATCTACAACATCAGCGCATCGTCCCGTTCGCTCGGCCCTCCCGAGGCGCCCGCACGGATCGCGGGCGTTCTCAACCAGCAGGCGGAGGCCGCCATATTCGGCCAGCTCTCGCGGCCGTTGTTCCGTCGCCTCACCGGCACGATCGGCGGCCGAGTGACGTTCGCGCGCAACGTCGGCAATCTGCTCGACAGCCCGGTGGAGAAGTCGAAGGAGCCGTTCATCAATGAGCTGCGCTTCTCGCCGACCGTGGCGCTGGACTGGCACCCGAGCAGGAACTTCTCGGCCTTCCTTCATTACCAGCAGGGATATCGGGCCGGCGGCCTGGCCGTGGCGCCGTCCGGATCCGCGCTGGAATCCCGCAAGTTCGCGACCGACGACCTGATCATGAGCGAGTTCGGCATTCGCCTGGGCAACCAGGAGCGCGACCGCCTGTCGGTCCGCGCCGCCTTCTTCTATGCCGACTGGAACAATATCCAGGCCGACCTCATCGACCGCTCGGGCCTTCCCTATACCGCCAATATCGGCAGCGGGAGGATCTATGGCCTGGATGGCGATATCATATGGCGCGCGTCGCCGGACCTGACGATCACCGCATCGGCCTTCCTGAATAACAGCGATCTCTACGCGCCCGCGCCGGAGTTCGTCGCTCCGGGCGAGCGGACCCTGCCGAACGTCGCGCGCAACGGCGCGCGCGCCGTTGCGGCCTGGCGGCGCGAGATCGCGTCGGGCATCACGCTCAGCGGCGAGGCCTCTCTGCGTCATGTCGGAGCGTCGCGGCTCGGCGTCGGGCCGCTGCTCGATATCCCGCAGGGGAATTATTCCGTGGGCGACATTGGCAGCCGCCTGGGCTTTGGCAGGTTCGGCATCTCGCTGGACGTCACGAACCTCGGCGACGTCCGCGGCAACAGCTTCGCCTTTGGCAACCCGTTCGGCCTGGCCCAGCGCAATCAGATGACGCCGTTGCGGCCGCGGACCATCCGCCTGGGCCTCGACGCGCGCTTCTGAAGGTTCCGCGCGCCTATTCCGGCTCGATCATGGGCCGGTCCTTCACGCGTCCGGCGCGGTTGGAGCCGGGCAGCCAGTTGCGCAGCAGGGGCAGATAGGTCAGCGGCAGCAAGGCGATGTGCGCGGCGATGGTGAGTGCCGCCACCAGCGCGATCGCGCGCGAGGTATCCGATCCGGCGCCCAGCGCGAATATCGTCGCGCCGGCAAACAGCGCGTCCTTGTTCGGGAACAGCGGCAGGCGCGAAAGCATCAGGCGGACCGTGGCAAGCAGCAGCAGCCAGGCCACCGTGGCCTGGGGGACGAGCACGTGCCACATCACCGCGAGCAGCAGGATCGACAGGAACAGACGCAGCAGATGGGCGGCGAAGATCTGCCAGAGCTGGCGGCTCGACAGGCCGAACAGCGCGTTGCGGAACAGGAAGATCGCCAGCGAGACGAGAGTCACCAGCCCGATGGATATGCCCAGCGCGCGCAGCCAGCCGGTATCGATCAGCGACCAGAGCATCGGTGCCGTCGCCGCCATCATGGCCAGCGTCGCGACGTTGCCGGCGGCGGCGGAGAGAATGGCGACGTCCTTCACCGCGGCGGCCGCGCTGGCGCCGCCCCCGTGCTGGCGCACCCATAGATAGAGTTGCGCATCGCCCGAATAGCCGAGCAGCAGCTCGTTCGCGACCTGCTTGCGCAGCAACGGCAGCATGCCGCTCGGCGGCAGGCGCCAGAGCTTGCGATAGATCAGCCATTCCACGCCCGGGACGAGCAGGTACGAAGCGATGAAGGCCAGCCAGAACAGCGGGTCGCCGGGCGTGGACCGCAGCAGGTCGCCGAAATCCAGCCCGCGAACGGCGAACACGATGGCGCCCAGCGTGACGACCGACAGCGCGATGCCGAGCCAGCGCAGCACGCGCTGGCGCTGCGGGTGCTCCTGATCGGACCTCGGATCCTCGGGCATCGGGTGGTTTTCCATCACGGATGCGTCCGTCTCACCAATTGACGGAAATGCCAAGGCGCGCGCTGCGCGGCCGCAACGGCGTCGCCTGGTCGCGCACGACGAGCGTGAAGGGATTGCCGAAGGCAAACCGGTTGGCGGCGGCATTGAAGAGATTGTCGATATCGAGCGATACTTCGACGCGGCCGATGCGCGCGCCCGCCGAAGCGCCCATCACCCAATAGCGGCCCTGGCTGATGTCGAGGAAATCGCCCGTACCGAGCACCGAGCGCCCGACATAATTGGCGGTCATGCCGAAACGCGGCGCGAAACGATGGGAGGGCGCGCTATAGGAGAGGCTGGCGGCGGCGGCGAGCGGCGGTGTTTCCGGAAGGCGCCGGTTGTCGCGCCGGGAGGCATTGGCGATCGGCCCGGTCACCTGGTTGGCGGTGAAGAAGATCGATCCGCCGGCATGGAGGCCGGCGATCGGCACCCAATCGAAATTGGCCTCGATCGCGCGGATCCGGGCGTCGCCGATATTCGCGGTATAGGGCTGCCCGCGCTGGGTGATGAGGTCGGCCTGGATATTGCGCCAGTGCGCGGTCGACAGATCCAGCGAGAAGGCGAGGCCGGTCGGGCCGGCGCGCAGCTTGCGAAGGCCGATTTCGCCCACCTGGATGACATCGGAAAGATAGTCCGCGACGCGGCCCGTCCCCGCCGCGACCGCGAGGCCGCCGGTGCGGTAGCTCGTCTGAAAGCGGCCGAACATCGCGAGCATGGGGGCCAGCCGCCAGGAGAAGGCGAGGGTGGGATCGATCCGGTGCGTCGATCGCCCCTTGGTGAAGCTGCCGCCGCGCGGGGTGCTGGAGGGTTCGCCGTCGTTGCGGCCCATGGTGGCGCGCGCGCCCAGGGTCAGCGAGATATCGTCGAACACCGCGAAGCTCGCCTCGCCGAACAGGGAGGCGGCGCGCGACACGTTGGTGACGCCGATCAGCGAACGATCCGTGGCCGAGGTTTCGAGCGCGCGCGAGAGAATGTCGCGATCGCTGACCAGCGCGAAGCCGACCACCCAGGAATTGCCGTTGCCGAGCGAGCGCGAGAGGCGGGTCTCGTGGCTGACGAGCAGCTTGTCGCGGTCGGCGCGATATCGCGTCGTCGGCCCCGGGCCGCGCGGCGAGGCGTCGAACTGTTCGACCGAATGCTGCGCGACGATGCCGTTCGCGATGATCAGGCGCAAGCCGCTGTCCCAGTCCTTCGAAGCGACGACGCGGCCCAGCCAGAGCGCGCTGTGAAAGGGCTGTGCGAGGCGCGAATAGCGCACCAGGGACTTGCCGGCGGCGTCGGAATATTGGCCGTCGCGCATGTCGATCGACTGGATCGCGCCGCTGGCCTCGACGCGCCAGCCGACGCCCGGATCGAGGCGCAGCGCCAGCCGGCCGCCGGTGGTGTCGACGCGATTGGTGTTGCGCAGGCGCCGGGTCGCATCGTCGATATAGCCGCCGTCGCGCACGCGATAGGCGACCGCGCGCAGGCCCAGCCGGTCCCGCACCACCGGCACGTTGACGATCCCGGCCATGTCGAACCCGGGCTCGCTATCGTCGGTGACGGTGGTGCCGGCGATCATCGACGCGGACGTGTCGGTCACGCTGGCCGGATTGGAGGTCAGCCGGATCACGCCGCCGATCGCTCCCGAGCCGTAGAGCGTGCCCTGC
The DNA here is from genome assembly GCF_029870595.1 of Sphingomonas sp. CBMAI 2297. Classification (GTDB taxonomy): domain Bacteria; phylum Pseudomonadota; class Alphaproteobacteria; order Sphingomonadales; family Sphingomonadaceae; genus Sphingomonas. Next base: position 178,212 of record NZ_JAPDIR010000006.1, on the reverse strand, counting down.
GGCCCTTCGAGCACGTCGATGCTGCGCATGTCGTAGAGCCGCAGTCCCGCGTCCGGGCCGGAATAGTTCAACTGGACGTCGTCGAAATAGACGCTGGTCGGCGATTGGGTGCTGCCGTTGAAGCTGCTGTCGGCGACGCCCCGGATGAAGACCTTGTTGCGGCCGGGGCCGAGCAGGGTGCTCTGCAGGATCGGAGTGGAGCCGGCGATGTCCGACAGGCTGTTCCCCGAGGGTGCCGGTATGTCGCTGCCGCGCAGGGTGGTCAGGCTGCCCGGATAGCGGAGCAGCGGCACGCGCTGCTTGTTGGCCTCGACGACGATCTCGTCGGAGTCCGCGGGTTCCGTGGCCGGCGCGGGCGCCGGCTTGGGCCTCTGCCTGGGTCGTGGCGGAAGGGGAACGGGGGCGATACGCACACGCACGACGCGATATCCGTGACCGGCGCGCTCCGCCTTGTAGCCGGTGCCGGCGAGCAGGCGGGAGAGCGCCGCGGCCAGATTGGGAACGCCGCTGATCGCGACCGTGCGCACCCGCGACAAGCCGGGCTCGGTACTGATGATCTCCACGCCGGCCTGGCGCGAGAGCATCAGCAATGCCTGGTCGAGCGTCGTCGCCGGTATCGTCAGCGTGGCCCGCTGCGCGCATGCGGGCGGGGACGGCAGCGCCAGCAGCAGCGCGAGCGCCGGCGCCCATGCCGTGGCCCTATGGCGTTTCCGACAATATCCAGCGATTGCCCTCACGTCGCGACGTTGCCCTGATCAGTTCGGCCAGATGCGGTACGTCGCGATCGGCAGCTCCGGTGAAGCGGACCATGCCCGTAAAGGGTTTGTTGGACAAGTTCGGGGCAAGTACCAATTCGGTACCGTAGAGGCGCGTCAGCGCCGCCGCCACATCGCCCACCTGGGCGCCGTCGAAGGAAAGGCTGCCCGTGCGCCATCCGCCGACCAGCGCCGGCGCCAGGCGCGAGCGCGCGATCTTTCCGCTCCCCCGGTCGAGCGCCACCGCGTCCCCGGCGCCGAGGCGCAGCGCCTCGCGCTCCGGCCGGACCATGACCGAGCCCTCGGCCACGGCGACATGGACTCGCTTGTCCGCCACGGCGAGGTCGAACACCGTGCCGAGGTCGCGCACCGCGACGCCGCCGGCGTCGACCGTGAACGGCCGGGCCGCGTCGTGGCGCACATGGAATACCGCCTCGCCGCGATCGAGCGACGCGACGCGATCGTCGGCGCGGTCGAGCCGGATCGAAGTGCCGCCGCCAAGCTCGATGCGCGTGCCGTCCCCGAGCGTCACCGTCCTGCGCTCGCCATTGGCCGTGGCGACGACATAGGTGCTCGACGCCGGCTTGAGCAGGCCCGGCTGGAGCGCCGCCACCGCGAGCGCCGCGGCGACCGCGCCGCCGCCGAGCGCCCACCGCCAGCGGCGCGGCGCGGGCGGATTGTCGTTGTCGGCGACGGGCGCGGGGGCCGGGGCGAACGCCGCCGCGTCCAGCAGCCGGTCGCCGATTGCCAGGCGGTCATAGGCCTCGGCATGCGCGGGATCCGCCTCCAGCCAGGCGACGAACGCCGCCCAGCCGCTTTCGTCCGCTTCGGCGAGCCGCAAGTGCCAGGCGATCGCCTGATCGACGATGCCCACTCGGTCAGCCGTCATTGCTGCCCCCTTTCGTCTCGCCCGAAGCATCGGGCTCCGACAGCGAATCGTGAATTTTGCGATAGGCACGCGCCAGCAGCTTCTCGACGCCGCTCACGCTGATACCCAGATGCTCCGCGACCGCCCGTTGCGGCTGCTCCTCCAGCCTGAACATGCGCAGCGCCGTCGCCATGCGCTCGGGCATCGCGGCGATCGCCCGCTCCAGCGCCCGCCGATCGTCCGCCGCGGCCATCGTGCTTTCCGGGTCGGCGATCGCGGGCGGCGGCGACTGCGCCGCGAGCCACGCACCGTCGCGCGCCACGCGGCGCGCGGCCGCGATGCGGCGATCCGTCGCGTGGTTCGCGGCCATCCGGTACAGGAAGGCCGCGGGCTGCGCGATCGGCGCCTGAACCTGGTCGAGCTTCAACCATAGGTCCTGGAGTGCATCTTCGGCATCGTCGCGACTACCCAGCCGCGCGGCCAGAAGCCGCCGCAACATGGGCCGCTGCGCAATGAAAATGGCCTTCAGATCTTCTTGCGACACTTTCGCGCCGACCCTCCGCTCGTCCGGGGAACGCCATCCCTGCGCGCGCAGCCATGTCGGCGATCGGGAGTTTGATCAAGGTCTCCGCTTCACGGCACCGCGCGCCGGCGATCGTGTCGTCCGCGCGCGTGCCGGCGCCGGGGTGGCACATCACCAGATGCATGCCGCGCCCGCCGCGCAGGAAACGGTGGAAGAGCCGGGCATAGTCCCTGGCGAAATCATAATGGCCGCCGAAGCTGTCATTGGTCGCGATGCCATAGGCGGCGGCGGCGCGGCGGAAGCCCCTGGTGTGGAAGCTGCTGCCGATCGCCTTGCCCAGGAAAGGGCGTTGCACCATCGAGGAGAACCGGTCCGAGCAGGCGCGGACCCAGCTCTGGGGCGCCCGGCAGGCGACTTCGGCGAGCACGATCTCGCGTATGCCGGGCAGGGCATGCGCATGCTGGTGGCCGTCCACGAAATCGGGCGCGCGGCCCATCGCCTGGACGAACGCCGCGAACTGCGCGCGGATCTCGTCGGCGATCTCGCCGAACGGCAGGTTCCAGCGCGCCGCCCTGCGCTGAAGCGTGTTGATGTCGGGCAGCACGCCGCGCGGCGCGAGCTCCGGCATCGCCGTGAGCGGCCGCTCGCCGGTGAGGGTGAGGTGCAGGCCGATCTGGACATGCGGCGGCACCGTGCGGAGCAGCAGGCTGTCCTCGTGCCAGCCCGGCATGCCGGTCATGCAGCTGATGGCGTTGAGCTTGCCCGCCTTGGCGAGCTCGACGATCGTCTCGCTCACCCCCCGCGAATAGGCGAAATCGTCAGCGCACAGAATGAGTCGGGACAAGCTCGGTCTCCTCGATCTGCTGGAACTGGCGCTCGCGGATGCACTGGCTGAGCAGCCGGCGTCGGCGGAGGCGCCGTGAAAGGAAGGAATAGAAGAACCAGTCGCCCGCCCAGGGCGCGGTGACGGAATAGGTCAGCCGCTCGAGCAGGTTCCAGCGGATCGAATGGCGATCGCGCTCGCGGGGCGACGGCATGCACCAGAATGCCTCGGAATAGAGCATCCTGCCCCTGGGCATCATGCGGTGGACCACCTCATGATCCTCCAGCACGAAGTTCCAGCGATCGGGATCGAAGCCGCCCACGGCGCGCAGCGTCGCGGTGCAGAAGGCCTGGCCGGCGCCGCCGGCGTGCGACTGGCGCGGCAGCAGGCGGGCGGCCAGGCGAATCGTTCCCGCCCGCGCCGCGCGGTCGTCCGCGTTCGCGCCGGGGTCGACGAAATAGGCGCCGGCAGTCACGCAATTGCGCCGCGACAGCAGCTCGCCCGCGGTGGCGAGATAGTGCGGCGGATACAGCGTGTCGGCGTCGCAGGTCGCGGTCCAGCGCGTGCGGGACCAGCCGAAACCGGCACGCAGCGCGGAAACCTTGCCGGGCGTGCGCTCGGTGACCAGCATATAGTCGAGGCGATGCCTGCGCGCCGCCGCCTCCGCGACGGCCGCGCTGCCGTCGGTCGAGCCGTTGTCGACCAGGATCAGCCGGAAGGGCACGATCTGCCGCGCGAGGCTGGCGATGGTGTCGGCGAGAAGCTCCCGCTCGTTGAAGAACGGGACGATCACGGTCCAGTCCACGGCGGCGTCTTCCGCGCCGCGGCGCATCGATAGCGGCAACTCGCGTTCCAGATCGACGTACATATTCCGTCCCAATCCCCGGCAACCTCTCGAGATCGAGCGCGGCGGCGGCGGGATTTCTCGCCCGGCGTCGCGTTTCGCTCTCCCCGATATCGCCCTGACGACACCGCGAGAGGCGATCCCCACATCGCTTCCCGAAAATAGTTTCCATGACGGCGCGGGCCGGACCGCATAGGATTTGGCGGGGCCGAACGGTGAAGGGCGAGGGGAATGACGAGGGGGCAGGCGCGCCGGAACGCGGTGTGGTTCCTGATTCTGCTGGTGTTCGCGGTGGCGGTGCGCTGGCGCGATTTCGGCAATCCGGCGATCCATGTCGACGAGCAATATTATCTGCTCGTCGGCGACCGGATGCTGCACGGGGCGCTACCCTATCTCGACATCTGGGACCGCAAGCCGGTCGGGCTGTTCCTCCTCTTCGCCGCCATGCGGCTGCTGCCCGGTGACGGCATCCTCGCCTATCAGCTGGTCGCGACGCTGTGCGCGGCGGCGGCGGGGCTGATCGTGGCGCTGGGCGCGCGGCGCCTGGGCGCCCGCCCCCTCGGCGCGCTGCTCGCCGCCTGCGCCTATGTGTTGTGGCTGTCGTTCCTGAGCGGGCGCGGCGGCCAGACGCCGGTCTATTACAATCTGCTGATGGCGGCGGGGGGATATCTGGTCCTGTGCCTGCCCGAGCGGGCGCGCCGCCGCGAGATCGGCGCGATCATCCTCAGCGGCGCGGTCGCCTGCCTGCTCGCCGGCCTCGCCATCCAGATCAAGTACACGCCGCTGGTGGAGGGGGCGTTCTTCGGGCTCGCTCATCTCTGGTATCTCCACCGGGCCGGCGCGCGGCCGGCGCTCACCCTTGGCGCCGGCATCCTGTGGGCGGCGCTCGGCATCGCGCCTACCTTGGCCGCGATCCTCTATTTCGAGGCGCTGGGCCCGGCGGCGTTCGACAGCTTCTGGTTCTCCAACTTCGCCTCGATCGCCCTGCGAAGGGGCTATCCGGCCGGCAAGATCGCCGCGCGGCTGGCGGGAACGACGGCGCAGCTCTCGCCCTTCATCCTGGCCGCCATCCTCGCCCGCCGCTTCGCCGATCGGCGCGAGGAACTGGCGCTCTGCTTCGCCTGGCTGGCGGCCGCGCTGATCGCCTTCGCGATGATCGGCGCGTTCTTCGATCACTATGCGCTGCCGCTGCTCGCGCCGCTGGCGATGATCGCCGGCCCGGCGCTGGGCGCGTCGCGGCTGGCCCAGGGCTTCGCCGCGCTCGCCGCGCTCGCGCTGGGGGTCTTTCATCTCTCGACCGAGCACGATTATCGCACGGGCATCTATGCGGCGGCGCGGGAGATCGAGGCGCATTCGCAGGCCGGCTGCCCCTATGTCTTCGCCGGGGATTCGGCGCTCTATGTCCTCGCGCATGCCTGTGTCCCCACGCGCTACGCCTTTCCCTCCACCCTGGCCTATGCCGCCGAGCAGGGCGCGACCGGCACCGACGAGGCGGCGGAAGTCCGCCGGATCGTCGCGGGGCGGCCGCCGGTGATCGTCACGCTGGATGCGCCGCTGTCGCCCTGGAACGCGGACAGCAAGGCCGTGATCGATGCGGCGTTGCGGCGCGACTATGCGCTCGCGCTGTCGCAGCCGCGCGAGGACGAGCGCCTCCTCGTCTATGTCCGCCGTGACCTGCCGGCGCGCCGATGAGGATTTTTCGCGGGCGGAAGTGAGAGTCGGTCCGTGCCGCGTCGTCTGACCCCGGGAAGACGATGGGGGATGGCGCGGAATGCACTGCACGCGGATTGGGATCGCCTTGGCAATCGCCTGGACTGCAATCGCCTCCGCGTCGGCGGCGAGCGCGCAGATCGGCGAGGATTCGGATTTTTGCCGGAACGGCCATGGCCCGGCCATCCAGGTCAATGTCCAGGGACTGAAGGATCGCAGCGGCGAACTCTGGCTCGAGCTCTATCCGGCGAACGAAAGCGACTATCTGCGCTCCGACACGGACCTGGTCGCCGAGGGGAAGGTCTTCCGCCGGACCCGGTCGCGTCTGCCCAACGCGGGCAATGTGGCGATCTGCGTGCGGGTCCCGCAGCCGGGCACCTATGCGGTCCTGCTCCGGCACAACCGCGTGGGGCGCGACAAATTCTCCTTCTGGAGCGACGGCGCGGGCATACCCGCGAACCGGGCGCTGGTGCGCAGCAAGCCGACCATCGAGCAGGCCAGGGTGGTCGCCGGCGCCGGCATCACGACCGTGAACGTGCAGATGCAGTATCTGCACGGTTTCGGCTTCTCGCCGCGGAGCTGACGTGATCGGCGGCATCTTCGATCGGTACTGGGGCGCGAAGATCGCGGTCCGGTTCGCCGTGATCGTTTCGATCATTCCGGCGATCCTTGCCCTGGAGAATCTGCGCCGCCTGCTCGCGGAAGTGGAAAAGAGCAGCGACGCGATGGCGCTGCTGGTCCGGCTCAGCGTCGCGCTGGTCCCGGAGCATCTGAGCGCCGCGGTGCCCGTGGCGCTGATGCTGGCCTCGGCGCTCACCGTGCGGCAGATGATCCTGCGCGGCGAATGGCAGATCGCGGCGGCGGCGGGCATGAGCCGCCTGCGCATCATGGCGGTTCCGCTCGCCTTCGCGGCGCTCGTCGCCGGCGCTCAGTTCGCCATCCGGTTCGAGCTGCGGCCCGCCGGCGAGCGGGCGCTCGACGCCATCTACCATGAGCTCCAGACGGGGGAGCATGGATTGCCCCTGCCGGTCGGCCAGCCGATCGAGCTCGATGCCGGGACCACGATCTTCGTCGGCGGCATCGGAGGCGGGGGCACGCGTCATCTCGAGGATGTCGTCGTCCGCCGCGGCGAGGACAGCTTCAGCGCGCCCCGCGCCGATATCGGCTTCTCGCCGGACGGCGGCGTGCGATTGCGGCTCCGCAACGGTGTCGGCGTGATCGGCGCGGGGCCGGGCCAGGCCCGCGCCGTTCGCTTCGATCGCATGGATTTTTCCGGCAGACCGCCCGCGAGCGGCGTGGTCGACAATGATGCGATGCATCAGTTCGACATGCTTTCGGGCGGCGCCCTGCTGCAAAAGGCGCGCGACGGGACGCCCCTGGAGCGCCGCCTGGCGCTGACCGCGCTGGTGATGCGGGCGGACAGCGTGCTGTTCTGCCTCCTCATCCCCTGGTTCGCGATCCTGCTGGGCAAGCCGCCCCGGCGCAAGGAAAGCGCGGCCGGGATCCTCGTGGCGATCGTGCTCGTCGTGCTGCATCTGAAGCTCGCGGCGTCGATCGAGGCCAATTTCGCCGCCCATGTCCTCTTGGCCGAGATGCTGAACCTGGGGTTGTGGACGGCGGCCGCCGCCGGGCTGGTCTATCTGGAGCAGGCCCATGGCGAGGGGGTCGTGGACGTGCTCGTCGCGCGCCTGGTGGAACCCCTGCGGCGGCTGCGGCGCGACCGGCGCGCCCTGCGGGGCCGCCCCGCGGCGCCCCGGGTCGGCGGAGCGGAGGTCGTTCCCTTCTCTCCCGGTTCCCGCCGCCCGGCCATGGGCGGCAGCTTCGTGCCCGGTCCGGAACGTTCCGTCTCGGCGGTGCCGCTTCCCAAGGCCGCCGCGCGCTGAGCCGCTGCCCGGCCGGGCCTGGACAGCGATTCGGATCGAGCCAAGTCTTGCATCGATCCATCGCGGCTTTGGTTTGGACGGCATGCCGCGGACTCAATAGCTAGCGATCGAACCAAGACCGCCCTCGAGCGATGGGCGGCGACTAGGAGACGATCGTGACGAGCTGGAATCCGGTTGAAATGGCACGCAGCCTCGGCGGCGGCCTCCTGTCCTTTCCGGTCACGCATTTCGATGCCGATGGCGGCTTTGTCGAGCATGCCTATCGCGAGCATTGCGCCTGGATGCTGTCGCACGAGCTGTCGGGCCTGTTCGCCGCCGGGGGCACCGGCGAGTTCTTCTCGCTGACGCCGGCCGAGGTCGTCACCGTCGTCGCCGCCGCGGTGGCGGAGGCGGCGGGCAGGCTGCCGGTGATCTCGGGCTGCGGCTATGGCACCGCCATCGCCACCGAGATCGCCCGGGGCGCGGAAAAGGCGGGCGCGGACGGCCTGTTGCTGCTGCCGCCCTATCTGGTCGGCTCGAGCCAGGAAGGGCTGGCCGCGCATATCGAGGCGGTTTGCCGCTCCACCGGCCTGGGCGTGATCGTCTATAATCGTGACAATGCGGTGGTGAACGACGAGACCCTGGCCGGCCTGTGCGAGCGCAACCCCAATCTGGTCGGCTTCAAGGACGGCGTGGGCGATATCGAGCTGATGACCCGCATCTTCGCGCGGATGGGCGATCGGCTCACCTATATCGGCGGCCTCCCGACGGCCGAGACCTTCGCGACCCCCTATCTCACCATGGGCGTCACCACCTATTCCTCGGCGATCTTCAACTTCATGCCCGAATGGGCGCTGGACTTTTATCGCGCCGTCCGCGCCGGCCAGCAGGACGAGGTGATGGCGCGGCTCAAGGCGTTCGTGCTGCCCTATATCGCGCTGCGCAACCGGGGCCGCGGCTATGCGGTGTCGATCGTCAAGGCCGGCATGCGCGTGGTCGGGCGCGATGCCGGACCGGTGCGCACGCCGCTCACCGACCTCACCGCCGCCGAGCATGACGAACTGCGGGCCCTGGTGGAGCGCGTCTCCGCCAAATCCGTCGTCCACGCGGCGTGACAGCACGCACGGAGGTGCGATAGACCCGGGGCATGTTCGAGCTCAGCCAGCTCCGCTGTTTCGTCGCCGCGGCCGAGGAACTCCATTTCGGCCGCGCCGCGCAGCGCCTGAACATGACCCAGTCGCCGCTCAGCCGGCAGATCCAGCTGCTCGAGCGCATCCTGGGCGTCATGCTGCTCGAGCGCACCAGCCGCCAGGTGAGCCTGACGCCCGCCGGCCAGGTCTTCCTGATCGAGGCGCGGCGCATCGTGCGGCTTGCCGAAAGCGCCTCGCTCTCGGCCCGGCGGGTCGCCCAGGGCGATGCCGGCAAGGTCGCGATCGGCTTCACCGCGGTCTCCGGCTATGGCCTGGTCCCGCACATCGTCGCCAATGCGCGCGCGAGCCTGCCCAATATCGATCTCGATCTCCACGAGATGGTGAGCGGCGACCAGGTCGATGCGCTGCTCACCGGCCTGATCGATATCGGCTTCGTCCGTCCGCCGGTGGACCGGCACGAATTCGACACGCTGTGCGTGCTGCGCGAGCCGCTGGTGGTGGCGCTGCCCCCCGGCGATCCGCGCCAGTCCCGCCCCGCTTTCGAGCTGGCCGATTTCGATGACGAGCCGCTGATCATGTATGCCCGCCAGGGCGCGGGCTATTTCCACGACATGCTGGTGCGGCTGTTCGACGATGCCGGCGTCTCGCCGCTGCATGTGCAGCACGTGACCCAGATCCATTCGATGCTCGGCCTCGTCCATGCGGGCCTTGCCGCGGCGCTGGTGCCGCAATCGGCATCGGGCCTGCACCTGATGGACGTGCAGTTCCGTGCGCTGCGCACCGATCCGGAGAATCCGGTGGAGCTCCACATGGCCTGGCGCCGCGACAACGCCAATCCCGCGCTCGAGCCGATGCGGCAGCTCTGCGCGCAGACGGCCGGCGCGTGATCGACCGGCGCGGCGTGATCGGCGGCGCGATGCTGCTGCCCGCCGGCGCGGCGCTGGCGCGGGCGCCCGGCGATCCGGTCGCGGCCACGCGCCATGGCCGGGTGCGGGGCGTGCACGAGCAGGGCGTGCTCGTCTTCCGGGGCGTTCGCTACGGCGCCGACACGCGTGCCCGTCGCTTCCGCCGCGCGCTGCCGCCGGAGCCATGGCCGGGCATCGCCGATGCCACGCGCTACGGGCGTGCCGCGCCGCAGACCAGGGCGGAGGAGCCGACCGGCGAGGACTGCCTGTTCCTTAACGTCTGGACGCCCGCGCTCGATGCCGGGAAGCGCCCGGTGATGGTCTATCTCCATGGCGGCGCGCATGCGCATGGCTCGGGGGCCGACCCGCTCTATGACGGCAGCCGGCTGGTTCGCCGCGGCGATGTGGTGGTGGTGACGCTTAACCACCGGCTGGCGGCGCTCGGCTATGCCTATCTCGCCCAGCTCGGCGGACCGGCGGAATCGGGCAATGTCGGCAATCTCGACATCGTGCTGGCGCTGCAATGGGTGCGCGACAACATTGCCGGCTTCGGCGGCGATCCCGGGCGCGTGACGATCTTCGGCCAGTCGGGCGGGGGCGCCAAGGTCGTGACGCTGATGGCGATGCCCGAGGCGCGCCCGCTCTTCCATCGCGCCGCGACGATGAGCGGCCAGCACGTCACCGCCGCCGGCCCGATGCACGCCACCGCGCGCGCCAGGGCATGGATGGCCCGGGCCGGCGCGGCGGATGTCGCCGCACTCGAGGTGCTGCCCGTCGAGCGGCTGGTCGAGGCGATGGGGATGACCGATCCGCTGGAGGGGAAGGGCGAGATCAGCTTCGTCTCGACGCTCGATCATGGGGTGCTGCCGCGCCATCCCTTCGTGCCCGACGCCCCGCGCGAGGCGGCGCATATCCCGTTGATCGTCGGCAACACGCGGGACGAGACCGGCTTCTGGATCGGCGATATCCTCCGGCGCGGCGACACCAGCTGGGACAATCTGGCCGAGCGGATCGCGGCGCAGGTCACCAAGGATGTCGCGCCCGATTGGGTGGTGAAGCGCTACCGCGAGATCTATCCGGAGAAGACGCCCGGCCAGATCCTGCTGGCGGCGAGCACGGCGGGACGCTCCTGGCCCGGCCATCTCATCCAGGCCGAGGAACGGGCGCGGATCGGCGCGCCGACCTGGATGTATCAGCTCGATTTCCCCGCGCCCGAGGCGGGCGGCATCCTGGGGGCGTTCCACACGCTCGATATCCCGCTGGTGTTTGACAATATCGGCGTGAAGGGCGCCCGCACCGGCGATGGGCCCGAGGCGCGGCGGCTGGCCGGGCGGATGGCGGACGCCTTCCTCGCCTTCGCTCGCACCGGCGATCCCAATTGCGCGAGCCTGTCCGCCTGGCCGCGCTTCGATCTCGAGAAGCGGGCGACGATGCTTTTCGATACCGACAGCCGGGTGGTGGACGATCCCCGGCGGGAGGAGCGGCTGCTCTGGTCGGTCGCGCCTTATATCAAGCCGGGCGGCTAGCCTTGCTTGCAATGTAGGATTGCGCCTGCTTCGCTCCCCAGGCGCGATGCGCATGCCGGCCGCTCTTTGAACCGTTGGGGAAATAGGATCACGCGCGCGCAAGGAAGTTGCGTGATTCGCTCATTTGCCGGGAAATCAGGGAAAATAGGCGTGCCGAAAAGCCGCCACTGGCGCGACTTCTGCGACCCTTTGCCCGGCGACTGGCCTCGCATTGCAGGATGCGCGTTTCCCGCTTAGTCTCGCCGCGAATACCCGACAGGAGATCGCGCATGGCGAAGCTGGTCTACGCGTTGAACCAGTCGCTGGACGGCTATGTCGATCACATGGCGTTCGCGCCCGATCCCGCGCTCTTCCGACATTTCATCGACGATGTGCGAGGCCTGGCCGGCAGCATCTATGGGCGGCGCATGTACGAAGTGATGCGCTATTGGGACGACGAGCATCCGGAATGGGATGCCCCCAGGCGCGACTATGCCGCGGCCTGGCGAAACATGCCGAAATGGGTGGCATCGCGCACCCTGGAATCCGTCGGCCCCAATGCCACGCTGCTCGGGGAGGATCTCGAAGCGGCGGTGCGCGAGCTGAAGGCGCGGCATGAGGGCGTAATCGAAGTCTCCGGCCCGGAACTGGCGCACAGCCTCACCGGGCTCGGCCTGGTCGACGAATACCGGATGTACCTGCATCCCGGCGTGCTGGGCGGCGGCAAGCCCTATTTCGCCGGCCCCCGGCCGCCACTCCGGCTGGTGGCCAGCGAGCGTATCGGCGAACAGGTGATCCGGCTGACCTATGTTCCTGCGTAACGCTTGTCGGCATCGAGCAAGACCGGTCTCGAGGATCGACGCGGTCGAAAGCCTGCCGGGGAGCCGGAATGGCCGCTGGCGGGTGGTTTGCGATATGTCCGCTTGATGACCGGAAGCGGGCCTACTGCTCGTTTCCGTCCGCGTCCTTCTTTAAGAATAAAACGCGAAATTTCATTACATCGTTGACCGTCGCCCTGATCAAGAATGCGATGAGCGGTAGGCCCACAAACGCAACGAGACAAAGGCGCGTCAGCGACTCCGTCATCCCGATATCCGTTGCGAAGTCAGTGAGAAACATAGACGCGCCAATCATGCCGATCGTCACGATCCAAACTGGTGTTGCCCATCCGAAAGCCTTCATCCATGTCATCGGCTGATGATGCCGTCCTTGTGGAATGTCCGCAACTGGGGCGCGAGTGGTCAACTTCGCAGCTGCCCCTCCACCCACTCCGCTCACCGTCCCCAGGGGAACGCCAGTGTCGGCCGGTTGGCAAAGCGCCGCATCGCCAGCCTGAGCCGCGCGCCGCAGCCGGGCTCGAGCCGCAGCGTGAAGTCCGGCCGGCCGATCCGGGTCTCGATCCCGTCCAGCGTCACGCTCTCGATCCGGTGCTCGGCCCAGGCGCCGCCCTGCACGATCACGGTACGGGCCACCTTGCCCAGATTGACCAGCGTCACCTCCGCCGAGGTGTCGCCCAGCGCATGGACCAGCGCCGCCACATCCTCGGGCACGCCCGCGCGCCGCTTGTCCGCGTCGAAATAGCGCAGCCGGCAATGCAGCGGCACCCCGCCCTGGTTGGGCGAAGTGGGTGACCAGGGCGGGCGAGCGATGTGCAGCCCGCCGGTCATCAGCTGGATCAGGCTGGTGACGCTTGCCGGGCTGATGTCGAGCGGCCAGTCGGCGAGCCGCGTGTCGGGCGTGGTCGGGTCGTCCGCCTGGGCCTGTTCCCGCGCGGCGATCCGGTCGAGATCGGCCTGCATCGCCGCGATCGGATAGCCGGGGTTCCGGCCCTCGAGGAACGACACCCAGGGATGCTCGCCCGCCGCCGCGCGATCCTTCGGGTCCTGGGTGAAATACCAGATCTCGAAGCCGTTGCTGCGATAGGGGCCGGGCTTCCAGCCATACCAGCCCTGGGCGCCAAACATGGTCGGCGCCTCGAAACTGCCGTCCTTCTGCCGGCCCGCCTCGTTGATCCGCGCATTCTGGCGGCGCCACAGCTCGATATAGGAAAGGTCGCCGGTCAGCACCGTGCCGTTGAAGAAGGCCGTGATCGAGCGCGGCACGCGGTTGCGGTCCTCGCGCTTGCCGGTCTGCGGCACGACCGGCGAGAAGCCCCAGCCATAGACGCCGCGCCACCAATTGGCGCCCACGCTGCCGTCCAGCCCGATATGACTAGGCAAAATATCGTTGTTCGCCCTGGCGCGATCCACCCAGGCGTCGAGATAGTCGAGGGCCCAGCGGCGATAGCGCTCGCCGCCGCCCAGCGCATAGGCGTTGAGGCCCAGCGTGGTCGCCTGCAGGTTGAGCGGATTGTCGCCGACCACCTCGCCATATTCGTCATAATGGTCGAGCGTCTGCTGATAGGTCGTCTCGCCATGCTCCATGTGGAAGCGCTCGCCCGCTTCGAACGGGTCGCCGGCCCAGTCGAGCGGGGTCGCCCGGCGGAGCATCGGGCCGCGGCTTCCGTTCATCACGCTGCGGATGATCCGGCGCTCGGGATCGTAGTTCCGCACCGTCGGGTCGCGGCCGGTGTAGAAATCGGCATAGCGCATCGTGCGCGCCAGCAGCCTGGGATCGCGGGGGATCGAGAGCCCCATCACGTTGAAGCTGGTCAGCCCTTCGCTATTGTGCTGCCAGTCCATCTGGACCGGGAATTCGCGGTAATACATGCCCTGCCGCGCGATCGGCACGTCCATCGTCCGGGCGGCGGTATATTGCTTCAGATGCCCTTCCCAGAAACGCCGGGCGAGCGTCAGGATCCGGTCCGATCCGCCCAGGGCGTGCAGCACCAGCCAGTCGTTGGTCGCCTCCGCCGCATCGTCGGGCCCGTCATTGGCGCCCCAGCGCTCGAACACCTTCAGCCAGCCGCGCGCATCGACATATCTGGCGTAGAAGGCCTCGCAGGCGGCGGCGTTGCGGGCGAGCAGCCGGCGCTGCATCACGGCCCAGCCCGGCGCGGCCATCCTGGTCCTGGCGATCAGCCGGGCCGGGGCGGCGTGGGCCGTGGCGGGCAGGGCGATCGCACCGGCGGCGCTCCCGAGCAGGAACTGGCGGCGGTCGACGGTCATGCGGCGATCTCCACCCGGCGGATCGGGCCGGCGATGACGAGGAAGGCGAAGATCGTCAGCAGGCAATGCGCCCCGACAAAGACCAGCGCGAGGTCGAACGATCCGGTGCCGGCGACGATATAGCCCACCACGATCGGCGTGACGATGCCGGCGATGTTGCCGAACATGTTGAACACGCCGCCCGAAAGGCCCGCGAGCTTCTTCGGCGCCACGTCCGCCATCACCGCCCAGCCGAGCGAGGCGACGCCCTTGCCGAAAAAGGCGACCGACATCAGCGTGACCACCAGCCATTCCTGCTCCACCCACACACAGGCGATGATCGCCGTGGCGAGCAGCATGCCGATGGTGAGCGGCGCCTTGCGCGCCCAGTCGAGCGAGCCGGTGCGCTTCAGGATGCGATCGGAGACATAGCCGCCCGCCAGCCCGCCGACAAAGCCGAACAGGGCAGGGGCCGCGGCGGCGAAGCCGGCCTGCATGATGTTCAGTCCGCGCTCCTTCACCAGATAGATCGGGAACCAGGTGACGAAGAAATAGGTGAGCACGTTGATGCAATATTGGCCCAGATAGATGCCCAGCATCATCCGGTTGGCGATCAGCTTGCCGATATTGGCCCAGTCGAACGCGGCCGATGCGCCGGCCTGGTCCTCCATGTGGATCAGCCCGCCGCCGGCCTCGATATGGTCGCGCTCGGCCCGGTTGATCGCGGGATGCCGGGCCGGGCTGTGGATGAAGCGGAGAAAGGCGAGGGTGGCGAGCAGGCCCAGCCCGCCCATCGTCCAGAACACCGATCGCCAGCCGAAGCTGTGCGCCAGCCAGCCCATCAGCGGCACGAAGGCGACGATCGAGAAATATTGCGCCGAGTTGAAGATCGCCGACGCGGTGCCGCGCTCGGCGGCGGGAAACCAGGCGGCGACCAGCCGGGCATTGCCCGGAAACGAGGGCGCCTCGGCCAGGCCGACCAGGAAGCGCAGCGCGAACAGCATCGCCGTGGCGGAGAGGATCGGCACCAGTCCCGCGAGCCCCTGGCTGGCGGTGAAGACCGACCAGAGCGCGATCGCGGCGGCATAGACGCGCTTGGTGCCGAACCTGTCGAGCAGCAGCCCGCCCGGGATCTGCGAGAGCGCATAGGCCCAGGCGAAGGCCGAGAGAATATAGCCGGTCTGCACGGGGGTGAGCCCCAGCTCGCCCGCCGCCGCATTGCCCGCGATCGAGAAGGTTGCGCGATCGGCATAGTTGACGCTGGTGATCACGAAGATCAGTGCGATGATCGCATGGCGCACGCGCGTGGGCCGGCTGCCCTCGGTCAAGTCTCTCTCCTTCGCACTGCGCGCCTGTTGCCGGCGCCTTGGTGGCCATTGCAGGCCTACCGGGCGGCCGGGGCCGGGTCCAAGCCAAAAACGGGAATGATCCAGTCCCGGCTTGGCTTGATCATGGCGGCCCTTGGCCAGGTCGCTGGGGATCAGTGCAAGAAGCGCATCGATCCATGTTCGATTGAGGTTGGCCTGTCGCGCGCCTTCACGGCTAACCAGCCTGCAATCAAATCCGCTCGGCAAAGAAGCGGCATCTCATGGGGAGACTGAAGGCGATGTCCCGCACCCGAATCCTGAAATCCGTCCTCGCGCTGTCCAGCGCGGCCGCCGTCCTCGCCGCTGCCGATGCCCGCGCGCAGGACGCCGCCGCCGATCCGGCGGCGGCATCGGTGCCGGCCCAGGACGAAGGTGCCGCCAACGAGATCGTGGTCAAGGGTTTCCGGGCCAGCCTCAACAGCGCGCTCAACCTGAAGCGCAACGAGACCGCGACGATCGACGCGATCAAGGCCGAGGACATTGCCGAATTCCCCGATCTCAACCTGGCGGAATCGCTCCAGCGCATCCCGGGCGTGGCGATCAGCCGCGTCAATGGCGAGGGCCGCAACATCTCGATCCGCGGCCTGGGCCCGGAATATAGCCGGGTGCGCATCAACGGGATGGAAGCGATCGGCACCACCGGCGGCACCGACAATTCGGGCGGCGTGAACCGCGGGCGCGGCTTCGACTTCAACATCTTCTCGTCGGACCTGTTCAACAGCCTGGCGGTGCGCAAGACGGCGACGGCGGACGTCGAGGAAGGCTCGCTCGGCGGCACGGTCGATCTCCAGACCGCGCGTCCGTTCGACTATCGCAAGCCCACGGCCGTGGTGCAGGCGGCGGCGAGCTACAACGACCTTGCCCGCAAGGCCAGGCCGCGCGTCTCGACCCTGCTCACCACCAGCACCGCGGACGGGCGGTTCGGCGTGCTGCTCTCGGTCGCCTATGAGGAACGTGCCCTGGTCGAGGAGGGCGCCAACATCACGCGCTGGACCTATGGCGGATTCAACAACGGCTTCAACACCGCCTCGACATTGCCGGGCTACACCATCGCCCAGATCAACGACAGCAATCCGGCCACCGCGCTCTATCACCCGCGCATCCCGGGGCTGGTGAGCTATGCGATCGAACAGAAGCGCCTGGGCGCGGCGCTGGGCGTGCAGTTCCAGCCGAGCGAGAAGACGCTGATCTCGATCGACGGCCTCTATTCGCGGCTCGACGGCACGCGCCAGGAAGCGCAGTTCCAGGCGATCAGCTTCAGCCGCTCGGGCACCGGCAAGCCGCAGACGATCATCCGCTCGGGCATTGTCGACGCCAACCGCAACATCATCAGCGGCACGTTCGACAATGTGGATCTGCGCACCCAGGCGCGCTACGACAAGCTGGTCACCGATTTCTACCAGCTCACCGGCACGCTCGACCAGAAGATCGGCGAGTCGCTGAAGTTCGGCGCGGTGGTCGGCTATTCGAGCTCGCAGTTCCGCAACCCGGTCCAGACCACGGTGACGATCGACGCCGCGAACACCAACGGCTTCTATTATGATTTCTCGACGCGCTTCCCGACGATCCGGCCGGGCGTGGACGTGAGCAGCGCAGCCACCTTCGCCTTCACCAACGGCACTTCGGAAGTCCGCATCCGGCCGCAGACGGTGGACAACAGCTTCACCAACGCCAAGGGCTTCCTCGAATGGACGACCGCGCCCGAGCTGAAGCTCAAGGCGGGCGTGGACTGGCGCCGGTTCGACTATAGCTCCACCGAGCAGCGCCGCCTGCAGGGCGAGACGGTGGTGACCACGCTCACTGCGGCGCAGCTCGCACCGCTCACCACGGTCTTCTCGGGCTTCGGCCGCGGGCTGAATGTGCCCGCTGGCACGCCCACTGCCTGGGTGGTGCCGAACCTCGCGGCGTTCCAGGCCTATCTCAACACCTATAGCAACCCGGCCTATGCGATCGGCGGGATCGAGAATGCCACCGCGCGCGGCTCGTTCGTCACCGTGCGCGAGGAGGATCTGGGCGCATGGGGCATGATGGAGTTCAACTTCGCCGATGCCGGCATCCCGATCCGCGGCGATGCGGGCCTTCGCTATGTGAAGACCGACCAGTTCTCCACCGGCTATGCCAGCCAGGGCAGCACGGTGAACCTGGTCGGCGCGGACCGCAGCTATGCGAACTGGCTGCCCTCGGCCAATCTCGTGGTCGATGTGCGCGACAATCTGATGGTCCGCTTCGCCGCCGCGAGGACGATCGCGCGGGCCGGCATCGGCTCGCTCACGCCGGGCGGCAACCTCAACGTCTCGGGCGGCAACCGCACCTTCAGCTCGGGCAATCCGGCCCTGAAGCCGACCAGGTCGACCAATCTCGACGCCTCGATCGAATGGTATCCGATGCGCGGCGCGATCTATGCCGTCTCGGTGTTCCAGAAGGACATCGGCACCTTCGTCCAGACGCTGAGCACCACCGTGCCCTTCAGCGACCTGGGCCTGCCTGCCTCGCTGCTCAACGGCACCACGGCGAGCCCCACCGACGCCTTCATCGTCAGCCAGCCGGTCAATTCGAAGGGCGGCCTGCTGCGCGGCCTCGAGGTCAATGTGCAGCAGCCGCTCAGCTTCCTGCCCGGCTTCCTCAGCAATTTCGGCGTGCTGGCCAACTACACCTATGTCAGCTCGGACATCGAGTATCTGACTTCGGCCAGCGGCGCGACCACGGTGAAGGCGCCGCTGCTCGGCCTGTCGAAGCACGCCGCCAACGGCACGCTCTATTTCGAGACGAAGAAATTCTCGATCCGCGGCTCGGTCGCCTATCGCTCGAAATACCTGACCGCCGTGCCGGGCACGGAGGGCAATTCGTACAACGGCACCAATGCGACGACCAACATCGATGCGCAGGTCTCGTACAACATCACCGACAAGTTCAAGGTCAGCCTGGAGATGATCAACCTCACCGACGAGCTGAACGACCAGTTCGTGGATGCGACCAATCGTCTCAACGTGCTCACGCATAGCGGCCGCCAGTTCGTCTTGGGCGCGCGGCTGGCCTTCTGACGCTTCCGGGCCAGCTTCCCTCCGCTTCCCGGATCGGGGTCAGCCAATGCACTTGGCTGGCCCCTTTTTTTGGGGATGGCTGGCATTCCCAGGACGCAAGGCACGCGCCGTGCCGCATAGGGCCTCGCGCGCTTTTCGTAAGGCGTTGCGGTTGAAGGAAGATCGCGTGCCGTATCGGCAATGGCAGGGGCGCTCGGATTCGAACCGAGGGCCTTCGGTTTTGGAGACCGACGCTCTAACCAGCTGAGCTACGCCCCTGTGCGGAAACGCGCATCTAGCGCGACGGAGGGGAGGGAGCAAGGGTGCTGTTGCGTTTCTCCTAAGTTACCAGAAATATTTGTGATTTATCGATATCGGGGTCGTTCTTCCGGTTCGGCCGGGCCATGCGCGCTCGGCCCGGTTGCGGTGGGGCCAATGGCAAGAGAGCCCGCGCAGTCCTCCTGCGCGGGCTCTCGGCCCCCCAAAGCGAGGCCGGCAACGGTGCCTGGTGCGGAGCGGGATTCCAGGCCCTCCGCACCCTGGCGCCGACTGTCGTCAGAAGCCGATCTTCACGCGGACCGATGCACGGCCCTCGCGCGTGTTCTCGCCCGCCGAGCCTTCCAGCGCGATGCCCAGGCGGACATTCCTGCTGGCCCGGGCATCGATGCCCACGCCCAGCGTGCCGAGCACCGGCGCCATCCGCACGCCCGTCACGCCGAAGCTGCCGGTGCCGCTCGGCGCGCCCGAGAAGCGCACGGTGCCCGCCGTATCGAGATCGCCCGAATTGTAGCGCACGCCCATGCTGACCCAGGGCATCGCCATGCCCGCGCCGGTCTTCACCCGGGCGCCGAGGCGCAGCTCCGCGCCCGCGGTGAACAGGTCGCGGTTCGCCGAAGCCATCTCCAGGCCCAGGCCGCCGGTGGCATTCTCGGTGAAGCCGTCGCGCTGGTCGCGGACCTTGCTCGCGCTGCCGATCAGAGCGAGGCGCAGGCCGTTCGCGAGCTCGGTGCGGAAGCCGCCCGAGACGCCCACCGAATAGCCATTGGCATGGATGTCGCCGGTGGCGAGCGCCGTGGTGGTGCCGATGGCCAGCGTGCGCTTGCTGTTCAGGTCGCTCGAATACCAGCTGCCCGAAGCGGCGATGAAGGCGCTGCCCGCATCGTAGCTCAGATAGCCGCCCAGCTGATACTGGTTGCCGCTCACCGTCGAGTAGCGGCTGCTCATGTCCGCATCGATCTGCGCGACGCCGCCGGCGATGCCCGCGGTGAACCCGTCGAGCCGGGTCTCCACGCCCATGGCGACGCCCGCGACGGTCGTGTCGAGGCCGGCATGGGCGCGGTCGCCCAGCAGCTTCTGATAGCCGCCATAGACCTGGCCCCAGATGCCGCCATTGCCCGCTTCGCCATTGTCGGTGCCCGGCAGCGTCGCGCCGGAGAGCGCGCTGGCGAAGCCGTTGCCCGCCGTGCTGGTGGTACGGACATCGGCCAGGCTCGCGCTGGCGAACCCGCCGCCGATCAGCGCATCGCCGCCATCGCCCACCCGTCGGCGTAGCAGGTCGGTGAACAGATTGTTCGCCGAGATGGTCGCGGTCGAGATATTGGCCAGGGCTTCGCCGCTGAAGGTCTTGAACGCCGCGACGCGCTGCTGCGTATCGAGCGAGGTGATCGTGTTGAGCGTCGCCGCCCATTGATCCGAGGCATTGCCGGTGGTCGAGTTGCCGAGCGCATTGGCGACCGCGAGCGTGTTGGTGTCGCCCGCCGCCACGCCGTCGTTGAACTCCATGTTCTTCTGGACCTGGAGGACAACGGCATTGGCGGCCAGATCGTAGCGAAGGCGCCACTTCAGGTTCGGATTGCTCGCCACGGTGGCGAACACCGAGCCGTTGGCGAAGGTGCCGGTGAGGGCGTTCGCCTGGACGATCGTGTAGAGCTGGTTGAAGCGATAGTCGCTCGCTGCCGCGGTCAGCGCGTTGACCTGCACCGTGCCGCCCGTGAGCGTGGCGGTTCCGTTCACCTTGATGCTGTCCGAAGCGAAGTTCAGGCTGGTGCCGCCGAAGTCGAAGAGCAGGGTGCCGCCGCTGACGGTCAGGCTGCCTGCGGTGAAGCTGCCGATCGGGTTGATCGCGCCCAGCCCATTGGTGGCGAGGCCGCCCGGCGAGAAGGTGCCCGAGCTGATCGTCAGCGCGCCCGCCATCGTGCCGCCGCCGATCAGCGTGCCGCCCTGGACGCGCATGCCGCCCTGGGTGGAGCCCGAGAAGGCGAGCGTGCCCGCCGACACGTCGAAGCGGCCGGTGGTGGCGAAGGTGCCGGCCAGCGTGAGCGTGCCGGCGCCCTGCTTGTCGATCGAGCCCGATCCGGTGATCGCGCCGCCAAAGCCGGTGTTCGAGCCGCTCGACAGGGTCAGGCGGCCGGTGCCCAGGGCGATCGTGCCGGTGCCGGCGATGGCCGTCACTGTCTGATTATAGGCGCCGAGATCGAAGGTCGCGCCCGAGGCGAGGCCGATCGTCGCGGTGCTGGCTAGACGATCGCTGGCGCCGAGGCGCAGCGTGCCGCCCTGGACGGTGACGGTGTTGGCCCCGGCGGTGCCGTTCAGCGTCGAGTTGCCGCCCAGATTGTAGAGCGTGCCCGCGCCGAGATTGGCGTTCACCGTCGCGCCCGTCAGCTGATACTGGCTGGCGGTGAGCGCGCCGGTGCCGGCCAGGGTGCCGCCGAGCGCCAGGGCGCCGATGGTGTCGCTGTACGCGCCGAGGTTGAGCGTCGCGCCGGACGCGACGGCCACCGTGGCGGCATCGGCCAGGCGGTTTGCCGCGCCGAGCGTCAGCGTGCCGCCCTGGACCGAGACGTCGCCGGCGGCAGTCCCGTTCAGCGTCGAGTTGCCGCCCAGATTGTAGAGCGTGCCCGCGCCGAGATTGGCGTTCACCGTGGCGCCGGTCAGCTGGTACTGGCTGGCGGTGAGCGTGCCAGTGCCGGCCAGGGTGCCGCCGAGCGCCAGGGCGCCGACCGTGTCGTTGTATGCGCCGAGATTGAGCGTCGCGCCGGATGCGACGGCCACCGTGGCGGTGTCGGCCAGGCGGTTTGCCGCGCCGAGCGCCAGCGTGCCGCTCTGGACCGAGACGTCGCCGGCGGCAGTGCCGTTCAGCGTCGAGGTACCGCCCAGATTGTAGAGCGTGCCCGTGCCGAGATTGGCGTTCACCGTCGCGCCGGTCAGCTGATACTGGCTCGCGGTGAGCGTGCCGGTGCCGGCCAGGGTGCCGCCCAGCGCCAGGGCGCCGATGGTGTCGCTGTACGCGCCGAGATTGAGCGTCGCGCTGGACGCGACGGCCACCGTGGCGGCATCGGCCAGGCGGTTTGCCGCGCCGAGCGTCAGCGTGCCGCTCTGGACCGAGACGTCGCCGGCGGCAGTCCCGTTCAGCGTCGAGTTGCCGCCCAGATTGTAAAGCGTGCCCGCGCCGAGATTGGCGTTCACCGTGGCGCCGGTCAGCTGGTACTGGCCCGCGGTGAGCGTGCCGGTGCCGGCCAGCGTGCCGCCGAGCGCCAGGGCGCCGATGGTGTCGCTGTAAGCGCCGAGGTTGAGCGTCGCGCCGGACGCGACGGCTACCGTGGCGGCATCGGCCAGGCGGTTCGCCGCGCCGAGCGTCAGCGTGCCGCCCTGGACCGAGACGTCGCCGGCAGCGGTGCCGCTCAGCGTCGAGTTGCCGCCGATGTTGAAGACCGTGCCTGCGCCGAGATTGGCGTTCACCGTCGCGCCGGTCAGCTGATACTGGCTCGCGGTGAGCGTGCCGGTGCCGGCCAGGGTGCCGCCCAGCGCCAGGGAGCCGATGGTGTCGTTGAAGCCCTGGAGATCGAGCGTCGCGCCGCCATCGACCTGCACGGTGGCGCTATCGGCGATCCGGCCATTGGCGGCGAGCTGCAGCGTGCCGCCGCTCACCCACACGTCCATGTCGACCGTGCCGGCGATGCGCGAGGTGCCCGAGGCCTGGGTGAGCAGGTTGCCGGACAGGTTGCCGTTCACCGTGGCTGCATTCAGCGCGATGTCATGCGCGGCGAGGGTGCCGGTGCCGTTGAGCGTGCCATCCAGCCGCGCCGCGCCCACCGTGATCGCGGTGGTGCCCAGGTCGAGCGTCCCTGCAGTGTCGACGAGCAGGGTCGAGGTTGCATTGAAGCGCGCGCCGGTCGTCAGCGTCAGCGTGCCCGAGCGGACCTCGGTGAGGCCGGCATAGTTCACTCGGCCGCCGAAGCTCAGATTCGCGCCGTCGATCAGGAGACCGCCGCTGGTTCCGTTGAAATTGCCGGTGAAGCTGCCGGTGCCGCTGGTGAGCACCAGGGTGCTGGTGCCGAGCGCCACATTGCCCGAGCCGGTCAGCACGCCGATCGCCTCGCTGCCGCCGAGCTGCAGCGTGCCGCCCGTCAGGGCGACCGAAGCGGTGTCGGCAATGGCGCCGCCATTGGTGACGAGCGTGCCGCCGGTCACGGTCCAGGCCGCGACATCGGTGGCTCCGCCCAGCGTCCAGGTGCCGCTGCCCGACTTGGTGGCGCTCCCGAAGTTCGCCACCGCGCCCAGTGTCGCCGAACCGGTGCCGGTCAGCGTCAGCGTGTTGTTGCCGGCGCCACCGTCGAGCGTGCCGTTGACGACCGCGCCGGTGTCCAGCGTGATCGCGTCGGCGCCGCTGCCGCCGGCATAGCCGCCGTTCAGCGTGCCGAGGATGTTGATCACCCGGTCGCCGGTGCCGCCCGAGCTGATCTTGCCGGTGGTCGAGCCGGCGTCTAGGTTCACCGTGACCAGAGTGGCGCCGTCGAGATACATGCCGCCCAGGCCGCCGGTGATCGTGCCGCCCGCCTGGTTGGTGAAGGTGCCGCCCGCGCTGGTCCACAGGCCGAAGCCGCCGGTGCCGCCGGTGAGGCTGCCCGAGTTGGTGACCGTGCCGCCCGCCGCCAGATAGACTGCGGTCTCGTTGCTCGAGGTCACGCTGCCCGCATTGGCCAGGCTCGAGCCGGCGCCATAGGCGGCGATGGTGGTGCCCTGGCTGGTGATCAGGCCGCCGGCATTGTTGGTGATCGCGGCCGTGCCCGCGACATAGACGGCGGGAGAGCTATTGAGCGCCTGGATCGTGCCCGAATTGTCGATCGTACCGCCCTGGCCGAGATACAGCGCGAAATTGCTGTTGCCGGTGATCGTGCCGCCCGCGCGGTTGATCAGCTGGGCGTCGCCGCCATTGACCCAGACGGCGCGGGTGCCGGCGATCGTGCCGCTATTGTCGAGCAGCCCGTCGGTGCCGCCGAAATAGATCGCGACATTGTTGGTGCTGGTGATCGCGCCGAGATTGTAGACGCTCTGGTTCGCACCGTCGGTGCCCACCGTGTTGGCGCTGCTGGTCAGGCTGCCCGTCGCCGTCACGTCGAGACGGCTGCCGGCCCCGAAGAGATCGACGCTCTGGAAATTGCCGGTGCTGGTCGCGCCGCTGATCGCGATGTTCGACCCGTCGGACACCATGAAGGTGCCGTTGAGATTGTTGGTGCCCGAGAAGGTGAGGGTGTTGCCTGTCGCCAGGCCGCTCACGCTCACATAGCCGTTGCCGGTGATGTTCTGCGCGACGGTGCCGCTATAGGCCTGCTGATAGGCAAGGGTGCCGTTGTTGACGATCGTGGAGCCGGAGATCGTGTCGCTCGCGCCCTGGAGAGTCGCGCCCGACTTGATCGTGGTGGTGCCCAGCCAGCTGTTGGCGGTGTTGGTGAGGATGATCGTGCCCTGGCCGCCGATCACCAGGTCCTGGCTCGGATCCACGCCCGCGCCGGCGCCGGTGGTGATCGCGCCGGTCAGCGTCGCGGTCACGCCCGCATCGGCGTTCAGCGTCGACGGGTTGGCCGAGGACGGGGTGACGACTTCGAGCGAGATGTTGTTGGCATAGCTGCCGGTGGCGCCAAAGGTCGCGGTCGGGTCGATCATGTGGATCGTGCCCGTGCCGAAGGCGCCCGCCGTTGCCGCGCGGATCGAGCCGCCATTGACATAGATGTCGCCGGTGAGGCCGCTGGTGCCGTCGAAGGTGATCGTGCCGGCGGGCATGCCGCCGATGCCGGCATAGATCGCCTGGTCGGGATCGTTGCTCGGGCCGGTCAGCGTCATGTCGCCCGAGATCAGGCCGATGCTGTCGAAGTTGATGAAGTTGGCCAGGCTGACATTGTAGCTCTGCCCGGCGCCGAAATCGGCGAACAGCCGGTCATAGCCCGCGCCGCCATCGACGATGCCGGTGATCGTGCCGCCGAAATAGGTGAAGCTGTCGTCGCCGTCGCCCAGATACACGTTGCGGATCTGGCCGGAGCGCATGGTGACATTGTTGCTGCCGGTGGCCGAGCTGGCGTCGTAGTCGCCATAGACGATGCCCGACAGGTCGATGTTGCGCGTGCCGTTGCCGGTCGAGACGATGCTGCCATACATCGCCGAGCCGACCTCGTTGGTCATGTTGATCGTGCCGTCGCCGGCGAGCAGCACCGCGCCCGTGGTGCCGACGAACGCGCCGCTCATATGGTTGGTGATCGTCGAGGTCTGGCCTGCGGTGGTGTCCAGCGAGACGCCGTAGCCGCTGCTGCCCTGGATGGTGCCCGAATTCTCGATCGTCGCCGCGCCGCCGGTGATGACCAGGCCGTTGGCGCCGCCGACGATGGTGCCGCCATTATTGGCGCCGCGGGTGTTGGTCACCGTGCCGCCGGCCGTGAACCGAACGCCGTCGCCGGCGCTGTAGTCCTGGTTGATCTGCCAATATTGGGTGACCGTGTTGGCCGCGGTGCCGACGGCGATGATGCCGGTGTTGTTCAGCGTCTGATAGTCGTCGCCGCCGATCACGCCGCCGGCGCGGCCGACGATGATGCCGGCATTGGTGATCGTGTTCGCGCCGGCCGAGACGGTGACGCCATTGCCTTCGGCGACGATCAGGCTCCCAGCCTGGTTCCCAAGCGTAGCGCCGACCATGGCGACGCCGCTATAGTTGGCGTCGGTCGAGCGGATCAGGCCGGCATTGGTCACGATGGTCCCGGCTTGAGCGAAGACGCCGTTGCCGAGATTGCCGATCACCGTGGCGCCATGGGCGATGGTCACGCTCGTGCCGCTGTTGGCCAGCGTGACCGCGTTGCCGTTGCTCCCGATCTGGACAGTCCCGTCGAGCGTCAGCGTGCCGTCGTTGACGGTCCAGCCGCCGATGTTCGCCGACGCGCCGCTCAGCGTCAGATCGCCGCCGTTGAGGGAAAGCTGCTCGAAATTGCGGACCTTGGTGAGGTCGAGCGTGGTCGGGGTGTAGACGCTGGCGTTGAACCGGTCGAAGCCGATGGCGCCGGCTTCGATGCTGGTGAAGCTGCCGCCATACCAGTTGACCGTGTCGTTGCCGTTGCCGAGCACGATCGCGCCATTGGTGACCGAGCCGGCGTAGAGGCTGACCGTGTTGTCGTTGTCGCCGGTCAGGTAGATCGCATAATTGCCGCCGGTGATCGTGCCGCTGTTGTTGATGTTCACCGCGGTGGTGCCGCCTGAATAGACGCCATAATTGCCGCCGACGATCGTCGCGCCGGCACCGTTGGTGAGGTAGCCGCCGTTGAAGACGACGCCGCTGCCGGTGCCGCTCGCCGTGAAGGTGCCCGTGGTGCCGCCCGAAAGCGTGCCCGCGCCGATGAAGCCGGCGTTGTTGATGTTCACGGTGGCGCCGCCCTGGATGCCCCAGCCCTGGCCGACGATCACGCCGCTCGCCTGGTTGGTGACCGTGGCGTTGCCGAACTGCTGATAGACGCCGCGGCTCCCCGCGCCGGTGCCGACGATATTGCCGCCATTGTCGACGGACACGCTCGCGCTTCCCGAATAGACGCCGCCCGCGGTGCCGCTGATCAGGCCGCCCGGCTGGTTGTTGAGCGTGCCCCCGGCAGCGGGGACGAAGCGCACGCCATAGCCCAGCGTCGCATTGGTGCCGCCGGTAATCGTGCCTCCGTTGTAGATGGTGTTGCCGGTGCCCAGCAGGTTCACGCCGGCATAGGTCGTGGCGGTGATGGTGCCGTTGTTGCCCAGGCTCAGCGCGCCGGTCGCGCCGATGCCGACGGCGCCCGTGATGGTGCCGTTATACTGGTTGGAGACGCTGCCCGAGCTGAGCGTGAGACCGGTGCCGGCGCTGAGGGTGTAGGTGTCGGTCGTCGCGTTGTAGGTCGCCGCGGCGATCAGGCCGCTGTTGTTGACGATCCCGCCCGCCAGCATCGAAGCGCCTCCGGCGACGCCCAGGAGGCGGCCGCCGGCATTGTTGGTCAGGGTGCTGGCGTTCTCGACGCCATAATATTGATAGCCGGCGATTGTGCCCGAATTGGTCACCGTGCCGCCCGCCGTGACGTACACGCCGTCCCAGCCGCCGGTGATCAGGCCGGTGGCATAGTTGGTCACCGTGCCCGCGCCGCCCGAGACATAGACGCCGTTGGTGCGCAGGTTCGAGGTCGAACCGAACGCGACGCCCAGGATCTGGCCGGAATTGTTGACGGTGGTCGCCGCGGTCGAGGTGATCGCGTTGGTGTTGTCGCCGTTGCCGGCCAGGAACGAGCCGCGGATCACCCCGCCCGCCTGGTTGGTGATCGTGCCGCCCACGGCCTGGATGCCGTTGCCGCCACCCGCGACCAGCGTGCCGCTGGTGCCGCCCGAGAGCGTGCCGGCCGCGATCGTGCCGCTGTTGGTGATGCTGGCCGCGCTGCCGGTGAGGACGCCGCCGACGCGGCCGACGATCAGGCCGGCATTGGTGAGGCCGAGCGTGCCCGTGCCGATCGCGTAGATGCCATAGCCGTTCGTGCCGCCGGCATTGCCCTGGCCGACGATCCTGCCGGTGCCGTAGTTGGTGACGGTGAGGTTGCCCGAGCCGTTCTGGTTCTCGATCGCGTTGGCGAGGTTGCTGGCGATCAGGCCGTAATTGTTGACCGACAGCTGGCCGGTGGCGATCACGCCGTCCGAGCCGAGATGGTTGATGCCGGTGTTCCGGCCGTTGATCGTCGCGGTGGCGTTGCTCGCCGAGCCGTTGTTGATGGTCGAGGAGCCGCTGGTCGCGGCGACGCCGATCGCGCTGCCCCAGTCCTGGTCGAGGGCGGTGCCGGTGTTGCTGATCGTGCCGAAATTGTCGACGCCGTTCCCGGTGCCGCCGAGATAGACGCCGAGATACTGGCCGCCCGCGACCGTGCCGCTCTGGCCGACGCGCAGGATGTTGTTGGCACCGCCCAGGGTGA
Organism: Sphingomonas sp. CBMAI 2297; assembly: GCF_029870595.1. Taxonomy (GTDB): domain Bacteria; phylum Pseudomonadota; class Alphaproteobacteria; order Sphingomonadales; family Sphingomonadaceae; genus Sphingomonas. The sequence goes on along the minus strand of NZ_JAPDIR010000006.1, from coordinate 150,563 downwards.
CGGCCGCGGCAGTGGCGCCGCCGCTATAGGCGCCGCTGCGCGCGCCGGTGAGCGTGATCGTGCCGCCGGTGGCCGAGTTGATGTTGAATGCGCCGGTGTTGGTGATCGGGCCGCTCAGCGTGACCGTGCCGAGCGCCTGGACGTCGCCCGCGCCGCTGATCGCGCTGGCGAAGTCGTAATTGTCGCTGCGGCTGAAGATCAGCGTGCCGCCGGAATCGACGGTGATGGCGCCGGTGATGCGGCCGTTGGTGGTGCCGTCGCCCACTTGCAGGCGGCCGCCGGCGACGGTGGTGCCGCCGGTATAGGTGTTGGACCCGGTCAGCGTGACCTGGCCGCTTTCCAGCCGCAGCGCGCCGGTGCCCGAGATCACCGTGCCGCTCGAGCTGCTGCCCGACTGGGCATAGGTGACCGTGCCGTTGTTTACGATGTCGCTGCCCGAGATCGCGGTGGTCGAGCCCCGCGCCGTCACGCCCGAGTTGATCGTGGTGGTGCCGGTCCAGCTGTTGGTGCCGGTGAGGTTGAACAGGCTGCCCCCGATACCGGCGAAGGTCACGGCCTGCGAGGTGCCGATCGCCTGGCCGGCGGCGTTGGTGCCGCTGCCCGAGGTGATGTTGCCGCTCAGGATGGCGTTGCCGCCGAACAGGTTCTCGAACACGACCGGCTGGCCGTTCAGCACCGCGGGAATGTCGAGCACGAAGCTATTCGCATAGACGCCGGATGCGCCGAACTGCACGTTCGAGGTGAGCATATGGACGGCCGCGTTGCCGAAGGCGCCGGCGCCGTTGGCGCGCAGGATGCCGCCATTGACGTTGATCGTGCCGACCCCGCTGGTGCCCTGGAAGTTCAGCGTGCCGCCATTGGCGTTGACGGTGATGCCGGGCACCGCGGCCGCGCCGGTGAGGGTCCAGGTGCCGCCGTCGAGCTTGGTGATGGTCCCCGCGCCGGTCGAGATGGCGAGCGAGAAGCTGCCCGCCTGGGCGCCGGTGCCCGCGCCGCGCAGCTGCAGCGTGTTGTTGCCGCCGCCCAGATCGATCGCGCCGAACATCGCCGCCGCCAGCGTGCCGCTGTTCTGCAGCGTCACGCTGCCCGCCGCGCCGCTCACCGCGTCGGTGTAGCCCTGCGTGACCGCGCTGGCATTGGTCTGGCCGTTGTAGATCGCCAGCGTGTCGTTGCCGGCGCCGCCGGTGATGCTGCCCGAGGCCGAGCCGGCGAACAGGTTGATCGTGCCGCCGGCATTGCCGGTGATCACGGCAGCGCCGGTCCCGCTGCCGGCCTGGCCATAATTGTTGAACGTGCCGCCGTTCAGGAAGACGGCAGCGCCGGACGTGGGAATGGTACCGCCGCCCAGCGTGGCACCCACCGCATTGGTGATCGTGCCGCCGGCATTGGCATGGATGGCCGCGCCGCTGCCTTCGCTGATCGTGCCGGCGTTCAGGATGTTCGCCACGCCGCCGACATAGACGGCGTCGAGATTGAGCGTGCCGGTGCCGGTCCCGTGGATCATGCCGGTGTTGACGAGGGTGAGGTCGCTGCTGGCCTGGATGCCGCCCGACGCGCCTTCGATCAGGCCGCTATTGGTGATGTTGGCGGTGGCGCTGCGGATCGCCGTGGTGGTGCCGCCCTGGACATAGTTGTTCGAGCCGTCGAGCGTGCCGGTGGCGATCTTGCCGGCATTGCTGACGCTCAGCAGGCCGGTGCCGCCATTGTAGATGCCGGCATAGCCCGCACCGACGATCTGGCCGCCGGATGCGTTGGTCACGCTGACGGCGCCGCTGTTGATCAGCACGCCCGCGCCTTCGCTCGTCGCGCCATAGATGCGGCCGGTGGCGTTGTTGAAGACCACGCTGGTGCCGCTGATCTCGACGCCGGCGAAGCGGTCGCCCTGGATCAGGCCGTCATTGACGACATAGGCGCCGCTGTTGGCGCGCGCGCCGTCCCAGCGGCCATAGATGCTCGCGCCGGCATGGTTGGTGAGGGTGAGCTGGTTGGCGCTGGCAAAGACGCCGTTACCCTGGGTCGCGGTCGAGCCGCCGGCGGCATAGGTGATCAGGCCGAAGTTATCGACCGTGCCGCTGCCGATCGCGATGCCCGAGGACATGCCGGTGCCCGAGGTGATCGTGCCGCTGGTCTGGATGTTGTTGCCGGTGGCGGTCGAATAGATGACGTCGCCGGTCGCGCTCACCTGCGCGCCCGCCTTGATGAACATCAGGTCGGCGGTGGTGAGCGTGACCGCCTTGCCGGCGACATTGGTCAGCGCGCCGTCGATGGTGAGCGCCGTCGCGTTGCCGCCCGCCACCGTCCAGCCCGGTCCGCCGTCGCTGCTGCCGGTGAGCGTCAGGTTGCCGGAGACGAGATTATAGGCTTCGAAATTGACGATGTTGGCGAAGAAGCTGCTCTGGTTGATCGTGCGGTTGGTCGTGGAACCGAGGTCGACCGCGAAGGTGTCCGTGCCCGCGCCGCCGTCGATCGTGCCGCCGATGCTGCCGCCGCCCCAGGTGAAGGTGTCGTTGCCCGAGCCGAAGGTCGCGCCCTGCATCGCGCCGGTCGCGCCGAGCGTGAAGCTCTGGGTGCCGGTAGCGGCGCTGGCGTCGTAATTGCCGTTCAGCGTGCCGCCGAGATTGGTGGTGGTCGCGCCGCTGCCGGTGACCTGGATCAGGCCGTTCGTGGTCGATCCGGCATTGAGGCTGAACAACGAGGCGGTGGTGGCGTCGAGCCGGATCGCACCTGCGCCGCCACCGGTGATGGTGCCGTTGTTGGTGACCACCTGGCCCCCGGAGAAGGTGCTGCTGTCGAAGCGAATCGCCCAGCCGGTGGTCGCGTTGGAACCACCGGTGATGGTGGCGCCGGCATTGTTGGTGATCGCGCCGCCGCGGCCCGAATAGATCGCCATGGCGTTGGTCGCGGTGATCGTGCCGGCATTGGTGACGTTGGTGGTTCCTTGTCCGCTCACCACGGTGCCGCCGGCGCTCATCGCGCCGTTGTTGGTCACGCTGAGAGTGGATGGCGCCTGGGAATTGCTCACGCCCGTTCCGGCGCCGCTGGTCGCGCTGACCGTGCCGTTGTTGACCACGGTGATGTTGCGGCCGGCGCGGATCGCGAAGGAGCCCTGCGAAGTGACGGTCACACCCGAGGCCACGTTCACCGCGAGATCCGAGTTCACGGTGTTGGAGCCGATCGCGGCGAAGCCGGTGCCGCTGCTGATATTGGCGTTGGCGTTGACGGTGTTGGTGCCGCCGACCACGCCGGTGCCCTGGAACACCACGCCCGAGCTCGGGCGCGTCGAATTGCCGATCGCGGCGCCCACCGTCACGGTGCTGCTCTGGCCGGTCAGGGCCGCATTCACCTGGATGCCGACGCTGCCGCCATTGATCGTGCCGCCCGCAGTGGTGATCACGCTGGTGATGCCGTTGTTCGACGAGGCGTTAATGCCGATGCCGGCGATGCTGGTGCTGATCGCCGAACCCGAGCTGACCATGACCAGGGCCCCGGCGTTGCTCGCGGTCGCGCTGATCCCGGTGCCGCTGGCCAGGGTGCTGATCGAGCCGCCGGTAGTGGTGACGATGGCGCCCGCGGCCGAAATCGCGGAGATGCCGGTGGCGAAGCCCGAGATGACCGGCGCCTTCAGCGACAGGTTCACCGTGGAGCCGCTGGAGCTGGCATAGATGCCCGCCACGCCGGCGCCGTCGGCGGTGACGTTGCGCAGGCTGCTGACGGTGCCGAAATCGACGACGTTCACGAAGCCGTTGGCGATCAGATAAGTGCCATAGGTGGCGGTGAGGTCCGTGGTCGAGGATTCGTCGAACTGGCCGATGGCCCAGGTGACGTTGCCATTTGCCGCCTGCAGCGAAAGTGCCGCGCCGTTCTGGTCGCTGCGCAGCGTGTTGGCGCCCGCGGTGTAGAGGACCGCGCTCTGGCCGTCGGCGGAGACCTGCTTGTAGGCGATGCCGTTGGGGTCGCCGGTGGTGTTGTTGATCGTGACATCGGCCATGACGACGCCGGCGTTGACCGTGTTGGTCACCGTCACGCCGCCATTGGTCGCGGTCGCGTCGGTATAGGTGCCGGTGCCCGAGATCGTGCCGCCGTCCGTGGGGTAGGTCGACTGGGCCAGCGCCGGCGTGGCCAGCGCGACGCCGATCAGCGCGGTCGAGCCGAGCAGCGCCTTGCGCAGCAGCGCCTCGCGACCCATGCGCGCCGAAACCGTCTTGGACGCACGCGCGCCGTTGCCACGATCGATCATTTCAGAAGCCCCCGAAATCTTGAGAACCATGGGCCCCGCGACTCAGCGGGACACATGGCAGACATGGGGAATTCCTTAGTCCCGAGGGGGGATTTCGCTGTTGAACGCCTGTCTCACCGAATTGGACCGATGTCGCATCGCGGCACGGGTCCCGCTTCGGGACATCAACGGCTTAGCAGGCTCCGCGCGCGGCAGTCGCTGGGGGTTTCGCCGAAGCGCGCCTTGAACAGCCGGCTCAGATGCGCCGCGTCGCTGAAGCCCAGCCGCTCGGCGAGGTCGCCGATCCGCTCGGGATTCTCCGGGTTGAGCAGGGCCTGGCGCGCCGCCTCCAGCCGCATGTCGCGAATATAGGCCTGGACGCCGCCGCCTTCCTCGAACAGCCGGTGCAGCGTGCTGCGCGAAACGCCCAGCTTGCGGCACAGATTGGCGACGGTGAGCGCGGGCGAGCCGAGATGCGCCTGCACTTCCTTGCGCGCGCGCATCATCAGCGTGGCGGGCTCCTCGCGGAAGCCCGGTGCCTCGGTGCGGCTCGCACCCTTGAGCGTCAGCACGAGCACGTCGAGCATCGACTTGCCGAGCTGGGGCGCATCCCCCTCGGTGAAGCGGGGCAGGGCCTCGCGCACCTGCAGCATGTGCGAGGCGAGCATCGCGCTTTCCGCGGGGTTCAGCGCCACGCCGTGCAGGCTGGCCGGGTCCAGCCCCGCTTCGATCGCCAGCCGGCGCGGCACGGAAAAACCGATGCTGCGCCCGCCGGCGGAATCGTGGAGCGATGTTTGGCTATGGTCGACGAGAACCGCGGAGCCGGGCATCTGCACCCAGTCGTTCCTGCCCGCGATGCCGGCTGCCTTGCCGTCCAGGTTCACGACGGCCGCGATGGTGTCCTGTCCCATGTCGACGAGCCGCCTGTCGCGTTTCCAGCGCTGCGAGGCGATGTCGGTGTACATGAAACCGATCTCGCCCAGCCGCACCAGCTCGCTCGATACCCGGAAGGTCTCCAGCGGCTCGGTGCGGAAGAGCGAGCCTATGTTCGGCCAATAGCCCTGCCACGCGTCAAAGCGGTCGCCGGGCGCTATATCTGCGGTCGTGTAACGGTGAACGCGGACAGGATGCGACGCCAAACCACACTCCCGAGTTTCTCTAGCGTACGGGGATTCCATTCGATTCCCGGCATTTAAGCGATCCACTCTATAGACGGGAGGCCGCAGCTGCACGCGGATTCTGCGAACGTGCCCCGAAGCGGCGCAAAGGTTACGAAGAATTAATCCTCGCGGCAACGGGTCGACGCTCTCCCCCGGGGAAGGGGGCGGCAATTTCGCATTTCGGATTCCGCGGTGCCGCGCGTTATGCTGTCGGAGGGTTTGAAGCCGTTGAACAAGGCCGTGCGACAGGATCTGACGGAGAACGACCGGCGCCTGCGCCGCGCCCTGATCGCGTTCTTCGCGCGGCGCGTCCAGACCCTGCCGGAAGCCGAGGACCTTACTCAGGACGTCTTCTTCCGCATCGTGCGTGATCCGAAGCGCGAGGCGCCGATGGCGGATGCCTATGTCTTCCGGATCGCGGCGAACCTGCTGCGCGACAAGGGGCGGCGCGAGCGGGTGCGCACCAGCTATCGGGAAGCCCGGGCGATCGAGGATTTCCTGGGCATCGATCCGCTGGACCCGCACCGGGTTGCCGAGGGGCGGGAGAATCTCGATCTCGTCGCGCGCACGATCGCCGAACTCCCCGAGAAGACGCGAAGGATTTTCACGCTGTATCGCATCGAGAACATCGACAAGCGCACGATCGCGGACAGCTTCGGCCTGTCGGTTCGCATGGTCGAGATTCATGTCCAGCGCGCCCTGGGGGCGCTGGCCGGGGCGATGGAGGAATGCCGGTGAGCGGCGGCGATCCGGAAGCGGCCCGCGAGCAGGCGGCGGCATGGCTGATGCGGTTCCATGAAGGGCCGATCGCCCTGGAGGAGGAGCTCGAGCTGGAATTGTGGCTCGAGGCTCATCCGGCCAATCGCGAGGCGCTCGCCAGCATCGCGCGAGCCTGGCGAGGGGCGGGCGAGGCCGCCGAAGTCCCCGAGCTGGTCGCGGTCCGCGCCGACGCGTTGAAGGCGCTCAGCCAGACCGATCGTCGCGCCCCGCGCGGCTGGAGACCGGAGCTGCGCCACGCGCTGGGGGCGCTCGCCGCCTGCCTGCTGCTGATCGTTGCCACCTTCCATTTCTATCCGCGCGGCGAAACCTATCGGACCGGGATCGGCGAGCGCCGCGTGGTCCTGCTGGACGACGGATCGCGGCTCTCGCTGGACGCGGCGAGCGCCGTCGAGGTGCGCTATGACGGCGAGCGTCGTGCGCTGCGCCTGCTCGGCGGGCGGGCGCGGTTCGAAGTCGCCAAGGATCCGCGGCGGCCCTTCACGGTCACGGCCGGCGATCGGATGGTGGTCGCGACGGGAACCGCGTTCAGCGTCGAGCTCTTCCGGGCCGAGGTGCGCGTGGTGCTCTACCAGGGCTCGGTCGCGGTACTCGAGGACGGACCCGCGGACCAGGCACCGCGCCACGTCCTGCTCCAGGGGGACGGCCGAACGCCGGCGGACCGGATGCTCGCACCCAGCACCGCGCTGATCATTCCCACCGGCGCTTCGGCGGCGGCGCGGCTCGAGGCGGTGGACACGGCACGCAGTTCCGCCTGGGAACAGGGGCAGCTCGTCTTCTCGGACGAGCCGCTGGGCGTTGCCGTGGAGCGAGTCAATCGCTATTCCGGCGCCAGCCTGGCGATCGAGGATCCCGTCACCGCGGCGCTGCCGGTAAGCGGCACGTTCAACGCCGGCGATACCGAAGCCTTTGTCGACGGCGTCGTCACGCTCTACGGGTTGCGCAAGTTGCGGCGCGGCGAAACCCTGATCCTGCGCGCGCCCGAACGCTAGGTCGGGGCAGCGATTCCTCTGATGACTGAGGGGAAAACGCCATTCGGCCCGGGCGTTTCGCGATATCGCCCCTCGTGCGTCTTTCTTCCCGGAAGCTCCCGGCGAACGAGGAGCGATGCAGGGGAACAGGGATGAGGGGATCGATGGCGCTGCTTCGCATGGGGGCCGCCGTGATGGCGGTCGCGAGCTGCCTCCCGCCGGTGTCGGCGCAAATGCAGGCCAGCTATCGGCTCGACATTCCCGCACAGGACATGGAGTCCGCGCTCAAGACCGTCGCGGGAGCGACTCATGAGCAGATCGTGTTCCGCGGCGAAGCCGTGCGCGGCAAGCGGAGCAATGCGCTGCACGGCTCCTATACCGCCGATGTGGCGATCGCGGCGCTGATCCGCGGATCGGGGTTGAGCGTCTCGCGCAGCGCGCGCGGCGTGTTCGTCGTCGTCGCCGGGACGGCCGGCACGACCGTCGCGCAGGACGGGGAGCCGGACCTCGAGAAAGCCGTCGCGGCCGAGCAGGAGATCGTCGTCACCGGCACCCACATCGCCGGGGCCCCCATCGCCTCGCCGGTGGTCCGGATCGACCAGCGCCAGATGCGCGAGGCCGGGCAGCGCGACCTGGGCGAAGTGATCCGCAACATCCCCAGCAACTATAATGGCGGACAGAATCCGGGCGCGCGGTTCCAGGCGGGCACGGCCGCCAACACCAATGCGTCGGGCTCCTCCGCGCTGAACCTGCGCGGCCTCGGCCCGGACGCGACGCTCACCCTGCTGAACGGCCGCCGGCTTCCCTATGACGGCACCGCGCAGGCGGTCGATGTCTCGGCGATTCCGCTCGATGCGGTGGCGGAGCTCCAGATCATGCCCGATGGCGCCTCCGCGCTCTATGGGTCGGATGCCGTCGGCGGCGTCGCCAACATCATCCTGCGGCGCGACTTCGAGGGTGTGAGCACCTCGCTGCGTTTCGGCACCGCAACCGACGGCGGCGGGTTCCTGCAGGAATATGGCGTGGTCGGCGGTGGCCGCTGGAGCGGCGGCGGTGCGCTGGTCGCCCTGCAATATGACCGGCAGAACGCGGTGCGATCGGATCAGCGCGACTATACTCGCTATGTCATCGGCCCCAACACGCTGCTCGATGCGCACAAGCATTTCAGCGGCCTCGTCACCGCGCACCAGGATCTTACCGATCGCCTGACCTTCAGTATCGACGGCCTGTACAGCTGGCGCCACAGCGACGGCGCCGAATATTCGACCGTCGCCTTCGCCGCGACGACTCGCTTCAGCAACGAGAATTACGCGATCTCGCCGACGCTGACATGGCGCCTGCCGGGCGATTGGAAGGCGTCGCTGAGCGCGTCCTACGGCGCCAACAAGACCCGACGTTTCGACGATTATATCGACAAGGTCAGCGGCTATAATGACGGCGGCAGCAGCATCTATGACAACTACGCCTATGGCGGCGAGCTGGACGCGGACGGCAAGCTGTTCGCCATTTCCGGCGGCGATGTGCGGCTGGCGGTGGGGGCGGGGTATCGCTTCAACCATCTCAAGGTCTATTCCGCCACCTCCGCCGTGCCCACCGGCGACGGGCGCGGCAATTATTATGGTTTCGGCGAGCTTTCCGTGCCGCTGGTCTCCGCCGCCAACGCTTCGCCCTTCCTGCACCAGCTGACCATCTCGGCGGCGCTGCGCCATGAGGAATATGATCGCTTCGGCGGCGTCACCACGCCCAAGCTCGGCCTGGTCTATGCGCCGGCGCCGGATTTCGATCTCAAGCTGTCCTGGGGGCGCTCGTTCAAGGCGCCGACGCTGCGCAACGAGTTCCAGCTGTTCCGGGTCGGGCTCCAGCCCGCATTCTATTATGGGGGCAATTATCCCGCCGGATCGACCGTCCTGTTCACGTCGGGCGGCAATCGCGACCTGAAGCCGGAGCGCGCGCGAACCCTGTCGACGACGCTCGACCTGCATCCCCGGGCGGTGCCGGGCCTGAAGCTGTCGGCCACCTATTTCGACATCGACTATACCGATCGGGTGATCCAGCCGGTCAGCAACGCCACGCTCAAGGTGCTGGACAATCCCGCGCTGCAGGAGTTCATCGACTATGCTCCGACCCCGGCCCAGCAGGCCGCGCTGATCGCCCGCGACAGCAGGGGCCTCGGCAACTACACGGGCACGCCCTATGATCCGGCCAAGGTGGTGGCGATCATCCGTAACCAGCTCGTCAACGCCGCGCGCCAGCGGATCAGGGGCGTGGATCTGGTCGGCAGCTATCGGATTCCGGTCTCGAGCGGCGACGTGACGCTTTCGGGCCAGGCGAGCTGGTTGCGCAGCAATCAGCGGAACACCGCGAGCGCGCCGCTCACCCAGCTCGCCGGGGTCAATTTCAATCCGCCGCGCTTTCGCGGGCGCGGCGGCGCGACCGGGCATTTCGGCGGATTCACGGCGGCGCTGTTCGCCAACTATACGGGGCCCATCACCGATCTGAACGTCGCGCCGCCGGTGCAGCGAGGCGACATGACCACGCTCGACCTGTCGCTGATGTGGAAGGCGCCGGCGGCGCATGGCCCGCTGAGGGGCTTCGAGATCGGGCTGTACGTGAACAATCTCACCGACGCGCGGCCGCCCTATCTCGCGTCGTTCGACGAGACCACCGTCAACTATGATTCGACCAACTATTCGCCGCTGGGCCGCTTCGTCAGCGTCTCGCTGCGCAAGGCATGGTGAGCGACATGAAGAATCAATCGCACCGCATCCTTCTGCGCGGCGGCGCTGCCCTGGCCGCGCTGGCGCTCGGCGTCTCGCCGCTCATGGTCCGGGGGCAGGCCGTGGACCTCGAGATGACCGACCGCATCGTCGACGAGGGCCAGCGGCGGGGCGAGGTGATGGAGATCGCGCGCTATCTGAGCGACGAGATCGGCAGCCGGCTCACCAATTCGCCCGGCGCGCGCAAGGCCGAGGCCTGGACGCAGGAGAAGTTCCGCGGCTGGGGCCTCGCCAATGTCCACAAGGAAGGCTTCCCCTTCGGGCGCGGCTGGTGGATGGAGCGCGCCAGCGTGCGGATGATCGCGCCCCGGCCGCTCGCGCTCACCGCAATCCCGATCAGCTGGACGCCGGGGACGAACGGCGTGATCACCGCTCCGATCGTCTTCGCGCCGATGACTAGCCGGGCCGATTTCGCCAGGTGGAAGGGCAAGCTGGCCGGCAGGATCGTCCTGGTCTCGAGCCCCGACGAGGCGCGGACTCCACCGGCCGCGTCGCCCGTCACTGCCGAGGAGTTCGCCAGGCTGGCCGCCTATGAGCCGCCCAAATTCACGTCCGATGGCCTGGCCCGGCTGGAGAAGTCCTATTTCTTCCCGCGGCAGATGGAGGAGTTCCTGAAGGCCGAGGGCGCGCTCGCCTATGCGCGGATCGCCAATCGCGACGGCAAGCTGGTGATGGGCGACGGCCATCGCTTCGCGCCGGGCGACGAGGCGCCGCTGCCCGCGGTCGAGATCGCCGCGGAGGATTATCGACGCCTCGTCCGCCTCGCCGATGCCGGGCGCGAGCCGACGCTCGCGATCGAGAGCGTGGTCCATTATGACGACAGCGATCCGCAGGCCTACAACATCTTCGCCGAGATTCCCGGCAGCGACCCGAAGGCCGCCTATGTGATGGCCGGCGCGCATCTCGACAGCGCGGCGGCGGCGGACGGCGCGGCGGACAATGGCGCGGGCGTGGCGATGGTGATGGAAGCGGCGCGCATCCTCTCGAAAATGCCGCGCCCGCGCCGTGCCATCCGCTTCGCGCTATGGGGTGCCGAGGAACAGGGGATGATCGGCAGCTCGGCCTTTGTCGAGCAGCGCCTGGCCGAGCGGGTGCCGCCGGCCGAGCCCAGGGTGGGCGCGGGCGGGCGCTTCTGGCTCCGCTCGATGAGCTGGCCGATCGTGAAGCGGCCGACCTGGGGCGAGATGTCGGTCTATTTCAATCTCGACAACGGCTCGGGCAAGATCCGCGGCGTCTATGCCTATCGCAACCTGGCGGCCGTGCCGATCTTCCAGGCATGGCTCGCGCCCTTCGCGTCGATGGGGGCCACCACGGTCGCCGCGTCGGACAATACCGGGCCGGACAATGAATATATGCAGATGGTCGGCGTGCCGGGCTTCCAGTTCATCCAGGACTGGAACGATTATGGCCGCATGCACCATACGTCGATGGACACGTTCGACCATCTCGACGCCGACGACATGCGCCAGGCCTCGATCATCCTGGCGAGCTTCCTGTGGAATGCGGCGAATGCGGACAGGCCCTTCCCGCGGCGCCCGTTTCCGACCGAGCCGCGGCGGAGCGGGCCGGCGAAGTGATTGTCGGGGTCAGGCGGCGGCGCTGGCGCCGCCTGGCGGGCGCGTGGCGAGCGCCCGCGCTTCCTGCACGGGGAGCGGGCGGCCGAAATAATAGCCCTGCACCTTGGTGCAGCCGAGCTGCTGCACCATGTGGTGCTCCTCCTCGGTCTCCACGCCTTCGGCCGTGGTCGCCATGCCCAGGCTGTCGGCCAGCGCCACCACCGCGCGGATGATCGCGATCGCTTCCTTGGTGCCCTTGGAGGCGCCCTGGACGAAGCTGCGGTCGATCTTGATCGAACTGAATCGGGTGTGCGCCAGATAACCGAGCGAGGAATAGCCCGTGCCGAAATCGTCGAGGCTCAGGCGCACGCCCAGCTCGAGCACGCGCTCGAGCACATGGATCGCCTGGGTCCCCTCGCGCATGAACACGCTCTCGGTCACTTCCAGCTCGAGCCGCTCGGGGGGCAGGCCGGACTGGGCCAGGGCCTGCGCCACCATGGTGGCGAAGCTCGGCGAATGGAGCTGCTCGGGGCTGACATTCACTGCCACGCGCACTTCCGAATCCCAGCGCGCGGCTTCCTTGCAGGCAGTGCGCAGCACCCATTCGCCGATAGCCGGAATCAGCCGGGCATCCTCGGCCAGCGGCACGAACTTGGCGGGCGAGACCACGCCGAATTCCGGGTGGGTCCAGCGCAGCAGCGCCTCGAAGCCGGCCAGCGAGCCGGTGTCCGCCAGCACCACGGGCTGGTAGTTGAGGTGCATCTCGCCATTCTCGACCGCGCTGCGCAGCGCGATCTCGAGCACGCGCCGCTCCTCGGCGGCCATGTGCAGCTGCGGCTCGTAGCAATGGAAGGCGCCGCCGCCGGTGTCCTTGGAGCGATAGAGCGCCAGGTCCGCCGAGCGGATCAGCATCTCGGCGGTGCGCCCGTCGCGCGGTCCCACGGCAAGGCCGACCGAGGCGCCGATGAACAGCGTGTTCTGGTCTATCTCATAGGGGCGCGAGACCGTGTCGATGATGGCCTGGGCCAGCCGCTCGATGCCCGCCGTGTCGGTCGCGTCGCGCACCACCACGGCGAACTCGTCGCCGCCGAGCCGCCCGACCATCTCGTTCTCGCTCATCAGCTGCTTGAGCCGCTCGGAGACGCGCATCAGCAGCCGGTCGCCCACCGGGTGGCCCAGCGTGTCGTTCACTGCCTTGAAGCGATCGAGGTCGATCATCATGAAGGCGCAGCGCGAGCCCCATTTCTCCGCCTCGGCCATCGCGCGGGCCAGCGTCTCGTTGAGCAGCAGCCGGTTGGGCAGGCCAGTGAGCGTGTCGAACCGCGCCATCTTGCTGATCTGGTCGGCCGAGGCGCGCGCCTCGGTCACGTCCGAGCCGACGCCGCGGAAGCCGATAAAGGTGCCGCCCTCGTCGTAGCGCGGGCTGGCGGACATTTCCCACCAGCGCTCCTCGCCATTGACGAAGACCGGCAGCAGCAGGTCGTGAAAGGGATCGCGCGTCTTCAGCTTCTCGGCGAGGTCGCGCAGGCCGGCGGCGAAATTGCCGTCCTCCCAGGTCGGCCCGGCGAGCACCTGGAGGAAGGGCATGCCGTTGATCGCCTTGGGATCGACGCCCAGCGACTTGGAGAAGCGCGGATTGGCGCGGGCGACGCGGCGCTGCGCGTCGATCTCCCACAGCCAGTCGGCCTCGCCCTCGCGCTCGTTCTCGCGCAGGAGCAGGCTCAGCGTCTCGTCGCGCTCGGCGATCGCCATCTCGCCGGCGCGGATCACGACGAGCGCCTTGCCGCGCGCGAAGGTGGCCATGACGAGCAGCACGGTGAACAGCGCGGAAGCGGCGGCGAGCATCGGCGAGGCGATCAGCGACAGCGTCACCACCAGCGCGGTGCCGACGATCGCGACGAAGGTGATGGTGGCGAGCGGCAGCGCGGCCATGGCGACGGCACTGGCGGTCATCAGCAGCGAGACGACGATCCACAGGCCGAGCGCGGCGCTGGCATCCACCAGATGGCCGAAGGCAAGGGGCGGGATCGACCAGGCCGCGCCCAGCGCCACCCCGTCGAGCACAGTGTCGCGCACATCGCCCAGCGTGGCGGTGACGGCGGTGCGGTGGCGCCTGGCGAGACGGCGGAAGGCAACCGCGGTGCCCGCGGCGGCGACGATCGCCCCCCAGCTCGCCAGCTGCCAGAGCGGGACCAGCGGGGCGAGGAGGATCGTGACGAGCGAGGCGCCGATCACATTGGCGGCGAGCATGAACAGCGCCAGCTGGCTGCCGGCATGCAGCTGGGCGGCGCGGATCGGCCCCCAGTCGGTGGTGTCCGCCGGGTCGTACAGGCCCAAAAGCGCACGCGCATCGATGCGCGGCCGGGCGAATTGCGAGGTCGTCTGGCTGTTCACCCGGAGGGTGTAGCCCGGCGCTGGTTAGCGAGTGGTTAGGCTGGGAAGCGGGATGTGCGGATTTTTCCTCAGACTCCCCTCCCTTGCAGGGAGGGGCGCGCGTTCCTCACCCCGTGATCCAGTTCCCATGGAAGCCCGGCGGCACCCGGTGCGGCAGGTGGATGCTCGCCACCGGCGCGCCCGCGAAGTCGCGCGCGTCGAGGATCACCAGCTCGGTCGTCTCGCGCGGCAGGTCGACCACCAGGCCGATCAGCCAGCCCGCGTCCTCGGCCGAATCGGGCGCGGCGGGGACGAAGACGAACTCGCCCGGATGCCGGCCCGGGCCGAAATCGTGGATCTGGCGTGTGCCGGCCTCCAGGTCATGCTTGTAGAGCCGGGTCCCGGCGATCGCGAAGCCGTTCCCGGGCAGCGCCATCGTATAGGCATAGCGATAGGGCTGGCCGAAGCGCCGCTCGTCGGGGCGGGGGAATTCCTGCGGCGCGGAATCGAGGATGCGCCGCTCGGCGGTGCGCGTCGCCGGATCGAGCACGAACCGCTCGAGCCCGCGCGGGCTCTGGTCGGGGCCGCCCGGCGCACCTGCGAACATGCTGTCATAGGTCACCGCGTCGAGCACCACCCGGCCGTCGGGCAGGTCATAAGCGTTGGCGACATGGAAGATGTAGCAAGGATCGATCTCGATCCAGATCGTCTCGTCGCCCCGCCCGTCGCGGGCGAGCAGGCCGATCCGGGCGCGATGCTCAGGGTTCCAGCGATAGGGGAAGCGGGTCCCCTGCATCGCTTCCGCCAGCGAGAAGGTCACCGGCAGGTCCATCACCACCGCATAGCGGGCGGTGAAGGCGCAGTCGTGGATCGAGGGGCCGTGCTCGACTGCGATCGGCTCCTCGCGCACCACCTTGCCCTCGGCCGAGATCACGACATGGTGCACGGTGTCGGGCACCATCGCGGCATAGGTGATCGCATGCTGTTCGCCGGTCAGCGGATCATGGTGCGGATGGGCGGTGAAGGTGCCCGCCAGCGTGCCGCCGAAGTCGCCATAGGCCTGGCGCTCCATGTCGCGCGACAGGGTGACCGGCGTGCTGCCGGCCTCGACCAGCGCCAGGATCTCGCCGGCGATCTCGACGACATTGGTGTTCACCGTGTCGAAGCGGCCGTGGCGCGGCCCGGGGGCAGGGGATTCGCCCAGCGCCGCCGCGGCTGGAGTCGAGCGGATCCAGCGGTTGCGATACCATAGCGCCTTGCCGTCCCGGATCGCCAGGCCATGGACCATGCCGTCGCCGACGAACCAGTGATAGCCCTTGGGGTCCGGGTTCACCGGATTGGGGCCGATGCGCATGTACTGGCCATTCAGCGCCGGCGGGATCGTGCCGGTGACGGGAAGCTCGGTAAGAGTCAGTTCCGCGCGCATCGGCGCGTGGATGCCGGTGAGGAAGGGGTGATCGGTCGCTTGGTCCAGTTCGATCGCGCTTGCCATTGTCGCCTCCGGGGCTATGTTGACGCTGTTCACATAGCGAGCAAATGGTAACAGTGTCAACATCTGAGAGCGGCAAGGCCTATCATCATGGCGATCTGCGCGCGGCGGCGCTGGAGGCCGGGCTGAAACTGCTCGAGACACGCGCCGCCGACGATCTGGGCCTGCGCGAGATCGCCCGGACGGTTGGCGTGAGCGCGACGGCGCTCTACCGGCATTTCCCCGACAAGAAGGCGCTGATGATCGCGCTCGCGAGCGAGGGGCTGCGGCGCCTGTCGGAGGCGCAGCACGAGGCGGCGGATCGCGCGGGCGGCGGCAAGGCGGGTTTCGCGGCGACGGGTGCCGCCTATGTCCGCTTCGCGCTGGCCAATCCGGCGCTGTTCCGGCTGATCTTCGCCAATCCCGATGCCGATCCCTCGGCGCTGGAGCATGAGGATGGCGCGATGGCGTTCCTGAAGGAAAATGCCCGTGCCGCGGCGGCCGAGCATGGCGGTGACGCCGATATGGTCGCCATCCACGCCTGGTCCTGCGCGCACGGCCTGGCGATGCTGATGCTCGACCGGCAGATCCCGGCGGACGATGCGATCATCGATCGGGTGGTCGGCGGGCGGTGGTGACGGGGCGCCTGCCGTTCCGTGACGGGAGGGGAATGGCCTGGGACAGATCGATATTTGGAGGGAGTCGTGCTGGCCCTTTCCACCCCGTCACCCGGCCTTGTGCCGGAGGCACCGGGAGGTACCGTGGAGCCTGGCAACGGCCAGGAGGACGGCAGGGGCGGGCCGAAGCGCCTGAAGGCCGATGCAGCCTGGCTCGTCGCGATGCAGGACTTCGCCCGCTTGCCTCGAACGGCTATGCGAAACCTCTATCAGAACCTTGAGTCTGTTGGAAAAATAGGATCGCGCCGCGCAATTTTCCTGCGCAGTGGCGCTGGCAGGCATCCGATCGCTGCGCGCGCCGGGGAAGAATCGGGGGCCCATAATGTAAATTTCGGAAACTTCCGGCGCGCGCTCGGCGCCTACCCCTGGAGGAATCCCCCTCCCCGAAGGGAGGGGAATCACCTAGCCTTACGCGGCGAGCGCGTAGGGCTTGATCTCACCGTTGAGATAGAGGTTGCGCGCCTTGGCGCGGCTGAGCTTGCCCGAGCTGGTGCGCGGCAGAGTGCGCGGCGGGACGAGCTCGATCACGCAGTTCATGCCGGTCACCGAGCGGACGCGCTCGCGAATCTCGTCACGCAGGCGCAGGCGCTCCTGCTCGTCCGAGGTGCGGCACTGCACCAGCACGGCCGGCGTCTCCTCGCCGCCCGGCGTGGTGATCGCGAAGGCGGCGACGTCGCCCTGCTTGAACGCCGGCAGCTGCTCCACGGCCCATTCGATGTCCTGGGGCCAGTGGTTCTTGCCGTTGATGATGATCATGTCCTTGGCGCGGCCGACGATGTAGATGTAGCCGTCGGACATATAGCCCATGTCGCCGGTGTCGAGCCAGCCGTCGACCAGGCAGGCATCGGTCGATTCCTGGTCGCGGAAATAGCCGACCATCACGCTCGGGCCCTTGCACCAGACCTTGCCGATCGCCTTTTCGGGGAGCGGCGTGCCGTCTTCCTCGCGGATCTCGATCGTCATGTCGCGCGCGGGGACGCCGCAATTGACGATGGCGCGGAACCGCTGCGGGCGATCGCCGCGGGCGGTGTCGCCGCCCGAGAGCTGGGTCTCCTCGACCAGCTCGACCATGATGCCTTCGCCCGGTGGCATGATCGAGACGGCGAGGGTGGCTTCCGCCAGGCCGTAGCTCGGCAGGAAGGCGGTGGCCTTGAAGCCCGCATCGGCGAAGGCGTCGACGAACGACTGCATCACGTCCGGGCGGATCATGTCGGCGCCGTTGCCGGCGACGCGCCAGCGGCTCAGGTCGAAACGGTCGCTGGCCTTGGTCTGGCTCGACATGCGGCGGGCGCAGATGTCGTAGCCGAAGGTCGGCGAGTAGCTGAGCGTGTTGCCCTGGTTGCGGCTGATCAGGTCGAGCCAGGCGAGCGGGCGCCGGGCGAAATCCTCGGTCTTGAGATAATCGGTCGAGACCTGGTTGGCGACGACCGAGAGCAGGCAGCCGACCAGGCCCATGTCATGGTACCAGGGCAGCCACGAGACGCAGCGGTCGCCATCGGTCACGTGCATGCCGTGGCTGTGCGCCGCCAGGTTGTTGAGCAGGGCATGGTGGGTGATCACCACGCCGTGCGGGAAGCGGGTCGAGCCGCTCGAATATTGCAGATAGGCGATATCGGTCGTCTTCGCCTCGGGCAGCGGCGTCGGCACCGCGTCGCGCTGGACGAACTCGGACCAGTCCACGCCCGGCACGCCCCGGCCGCGCGCAGCCTCGGCGCACATCGCGCCGATCTCGGGCGGGAAGAGCAGCATCGAAGGGTCGCAGCTCTGCAGCTGGACGGTGAGCTGGTCGATATAGGATTGGGCGCCGCCGAAGCTGGTGGGCAGCGGCAGCGGCACCGGCCAGGCGCCGGCATAGATGACGCCGAAGAACAGCGAGGCGAATTCAGCGCCCGTCTCCGCGATCAGCGCGATGCGGTCCTCGGGCTTCACGCCCGCGGCGATCAGGCGCCAGGCCTGTTTCAACGCATCCTCGCGCAGCTCCGCGAAGGGATAGGGGCGCACGAGGTTGCCGCGCGCATCGTGGAAATTGAGCCCGCGCTTGCCCTTGGCGGCATAGTCGAGCGCTTCGCCCAGCGTTTCGAAATCCGCAAGGCGACGCGGCAGGCTGTCATCGGTAGGCGTAGGCGCGAGCGTTCCCGCTTCCTTTTCTGCCTCGAGCGATCCCGTAACGTCCAATACCATTCTTTATTCCGTGCCCCTGCGTGGTAGCCAACGTCGTGCCCCCACGACGAATTTTTTGAGGCTAGCCTCTGCTACGCACTGTCGTTCAAAATCGGTTGCCACTGTGGCACAATCATGGCGCATGCCTGCCCCGAGACGCCCCCTGCCACCGCTGAATAGCACCGATCTGGAGCGTTACGCGCTCCGCTATGTCGAACGTTACGCTACGACAAGGGCCAAACTTGCGGCCTATCTGTCCCGAAAACTGTGCGAGCGCGGCTGGGAGGGAGAAAAATCGCCCGATCCGGAGGCTTTGGCCGAGCGCATGGCCGGACTCGGCTATGTCGACGACCGCCTCTATGCCGAATCCAAGGCTGGGGCGATGGCCCGGCGCGGGTTGGGCGCGCGCCGGGTGCGCGAGGCGCTGCGGTTCGCCGGGGTGGAGGAAGCCGATGCCGCCGCGCTGGCGCCGGCGCTCGCGGCGGAGGCGCTTGCGAGCGCGATCGTCTTTGCCCGGCGCCGGCGCATCGGCCCCTATGCCCGCGAGATGGCGGACCGCGCGCTCCAGGAAAAGCAGATGGCTGCGATGATCCGTGCAGGGCATGCGCCGGGACTGGCCCGCGCGATCGTCCGCATGGCGCCGGGGGAGGACCCGGAAACCACATTTGGCGGCGCTTGATGCCAGATCGGCAACAAAGGCAATTCCATTTATGGAAAATACCATGTTAATGTGACCGTTCGGGGGAACAGGAAATGCGTGCTGACCAACAGGTTGCGCAGAACGACTATACAGACACGCCGAACGATAACGGGGGGATTGGCGAGGACCCGGTGGATGAAAGCCAGGTCTTTGCCGGTGTCGTGAAATGGTTCGACGTTACGCGGGGATTCGGCTTTCTCGTCGCCGATGACGCCGCCGTGGGCGACATCCTGATCCACTTCACCGTGCTCCAGGACCATGGCCGCCGCTCGCTGCCCGAGGGCGCGCGGGTGGAGTGCACGGCGGTGCAGCGTCAGCGGGGGCTGCAGGCGCGCGAGATCCTCTCGATCGACCTCAGTCAGGCGATCGAGGCGCCCAAGCGCCAGGCCGAGCGCGCCGACCGGGTGAAGCTGATCGCCACCGCCGGCCCGTTCGAGCCGGTGGCGGTGAAATGGTTCAACCGCCTGAAGGGCTATGGATTCCTGGTGCGCGAGTCTGACTCGGCCGATATATTCGTCCATATGGAGACGCTGCGCCGCGCCGATATCGAGGAGGTCGAACCCGGCCAGTCGCTAGTCGCGCGCATCGTCGATGGCGAAAAGGGGCCGCTCGCCGTGGCGGTCGAAAGGACCGGCTGAGACGATGAGGTTCCTGCATGGGTTGGGCGCGGCGCTCGCCGCGTCGGTGCTGCTCGTCTCGGGTGCGTGCCAAAGCGAGGCGGAGGCCGGGCCCGCCGCGGCGCAGGCGGTGCGCAAGGTCGAGGTGACGGTCGACAGCGCCGGCGGCCCGCGCGTCTTCCGTGTCGAGCTCGCCCGCACCACGGCCGAGCAGGAGCGCGGGCTGATGTTCCGCACCAACATCCCGCGGGACGGCGGCATGCTCTTCGCGCCCTATCCGGCCGACGGCCCGCCGCGCGAGGCGAGCTTCTGGATGAAGAATACGCCCACTGCGCTGGACATATTGTTCATCCGCGCGGACGGAACCATTGCCCGGATCGGCGAGAATGCCGTGCCGTTCTCGGAGGAGAATGTGAAATCGGGCGAGCCGGTGGCCGCGGTGCTCGAGCTCAATGCGGGCGTTTCGGCGAAGCTCGGCATCCGGGCCGGCGACAAGGTGCGCTGGGAGAAGCAGTAAAGATTGCCTACACTCGCGCTCCTCGCTAATCCGCGCCCATGGGTCTAAATCTCAATCCCTTCACTTGGTGGAACGGCGCCACCTTCGGCACCTGGATGGGCCTGCGCGGCAAGACGCGCGTGGGCGAGGACGATCTGGGCAACGTCTATTACGAGGGCGGCCAGGATCCCAACGGCATTCCGCGCCGCTGGGTCATCTATAACGGCTCGAACGACGCCAGCCGGGTGCCGCCGGAATGGTTCAGCTGGCTGCATCACCAGATCGATTCGGCCCCGGACCAGGCGCTGCCGGCGCCCAAGGCGTGGGAGAAGCCCGCCGAGATGAATCTGACCGGCTCGCAGCTCGCCTATCGCCCGAGCGGCGCGCTGGAAAAGGGCGGCTACCGCGCCCGCGCCACCGGAGACTACGAGGCCTGGACCCCCGGCGCATGATCCGCTGCCGTGCCGGAGCCGGCGCGGCCGGGCTGTTGCTCGCGCTCGGCGCCTGCTCGGGCAGCGGCGGCGGCCCGACGAACAATGTTGTTTCGGACGAGATCGTCACTGGCGGTGACGATTCGGACAAGGCGGCCGGCGTGATCACGGTCGATCGTGACGGCAAGGCGATCGAGGATGCGGCGGCGACGCCGATGAAGGACCGTATCGCGGTGCTCGGCATCCTCAACAAGCGCAACGGCGAAGCGCGCGAGTTCAAGCTGAAGCCGGGCCAGGCAGTGCGGATCGGCGATGTGATCGTCCGCCTCAAGGCCTGCGACAAGACTGCCCCCTGGGAGGCGGACCAGCTGACCGGCGCTTTCGTCCAGGTTGACGTGCTCGAACTCGACAAGCAATGGCACCGCGTCCATTCGGGCTGGCTGTTCGCCGAGCGTCCGGCGCTCAACGTGGTCCAGCATCCGATCTATGACGTCTGGCCCAAGAGCTGCGCGATGACTTTCCGCGATAGCGGGCCGGACACGGTGCCGGCGCCGGCGGCGGGCGGCAGCGGATCGGGCAACGCATCGAGCGCGAAGAAGTCGCCGTCGACGGAGGGCGCGCCAGCGGAGAGTCCGGCCGCCGAATCGCCCAGCGCCCCGGCCAGTAACGCGACATAGTCGTCGCGGGGAATTTCGACCGCGCCGAGCGTGGCGAGATGCTCGGTGATGAACTGGCAGTCCAGCAGCGTGAACCCGCCGGCCCCGAGCCGCGCGACGAGATGCGCGAACGCGACCTTCGAGGCGTTGGGGACCCGCGTGACCATCGACTCGCCGAAAAAGGCCCGGCCCAGCGCCAGGCCGTACAGGCCGCCGGCGAGTATATCGCCGTCCCAGCATTCGAGCGAATGGGCGAAGCCGCGGCGGTGCAGCTCGAGGAAGACGCGCTCGATCGGGCCGTTGATCCAGGTGTCCGGCCGATCGGCTGCGCTCTCCGCGCAAAGCTGGATGATCCGCTCGAACGCGGCATCGACGGTCAGGTGGAAGCGGCCCGCCTGGATGAGCTTCCTGAGCGAGCGGGAGAAGTGGAAGCCGTCCAGCGGCAGCACGCCGCGCAGCTTGGGCTCGACCCAATAGACGCTGGCCGCGCCGCGATGATCGGCCATGGGGAAGACGCCCATGGCATAGGCGCGCAGCACCAGGTCAGGGTCCAGCTCCTGCTGGGGCGGCTGGGCGCGGCTCAACGCTTCTTGCCCGCCAGCCGGCGCTCGATCGCTTGCCACAGCCCGGCAAAGGCCTGGGCGCCGGGTGTGCGGGGGGCATAGGCGCCCACCGCGGCGCGGCGCACGCTCATCGCCTCGACGATGCTCGCCATCGGGATCACCGGCCAGTCCGGATGCGCGGCCACGGCCTCGGCATGGAGCTTGCGCCTGCGGTCGACCATCGAATGGACCGGCATCAGCGGCACCTTGCCGCCCTTGCGGACGAGATGCGCGGAGACTTCCTCGAAGGCACGGGTGGAGAGCGGGGAAGGGATCACCGGCACCACGATCAGGTCGGCGGCGCGCATTACCTGCTCGCTCGTCTCGGTCAGGCCGGGCGGGCAATCGAGCAGCATCCGGTCATAGGCCCGGTCGAGCTCGGCGAGCAGCTTGGCCAGCCGCTTCTTCTTGTCGAGCTCGTGGAACGTCAGGTCGAGGCCGCGCAGCGACGTGTCCGCGCCGATCAGGTCGAGCCGCTCGGTGCCGGTATGCTGGACCAGCTTGGCCGGCGCCACGTCCTTGGTGAAGATCGCCTGGGCCTGGTCGCGGGTCTTGCCCTGCGGCTCGACCAGGAAAGTGGCGGCGGCCTGGGGATCGAGATCCCAGAGCAGGGTGCGCCGCGCGGACAGGGTAGCGGCGGCCCAGGCCAGGTTCACTGCCAGCGTCGTCTTACCGACACCGCCCTTCAGGCTGTAGATCGCGACAGTCGCCACCCGGATTCGCTCCCTTCGCCTTCAAGCCTCGCATGAAAAAGGGCCGGCGGGAATGCCCGCCGACCCCTGGATGAAAACGCTGGGTGCCGCGATCAGGCGTGGCAGGCGCGCGAGCCCTTGCCCGGAATCTCGATCGTGGCGTTCTTGGCGGTGCCGGTGACCTTGTAGCCGCCCTCGGCGACGAAGGGCTGGCCGGCTTCCGGCGCCTTGAGCATCTTGCCCGGGCCGTCCTTGGCCTCCTTGATCAGGACCTGCTTGTCGCCCTTGTAGAAGTCGGCGAACACGACGGTGTTGTCCTTGCAGCGCATCGAGACCGAGGAAGCGATCGACGGCGGCAGTTCGACCTTCGGGGCGTTCTTCAGCGCTTCGGCCTGGGGGTCGGGAGCGGTACCCGTGACTTCCTCGGGCTTGTTCTCACAGGCCGCGAGCGACAGGAGCACGGCGGCGGCGGCAAAAAAGGGGGCTTTCTTCATAGCGGGCAGGAGCTTTCGTTCACCATGCAAGAATCGTCAAGCGATTCGTGTTATAGAGTTACATTCCAATTGTGCGGTGCGGTATCACGTCAGGAATATTACGATCCGATGACGGACACCGATGTCATTCATGGAATTCGCTCATTTCCGGAATACGTCCGAAAGCGATCTTTGTCCCCACCCGGTCGATTCTGCCGCCGTGCAACGGGCCGACCGAAACGGCGTTGCGGCCGAATCTATGGTTAATCCGGTCCATCGCGCGGCTGAGCGCGAGCGTGCGCGTCTCGCGGGCCAGCGGATCGTCCGGATCGAGCGCGGCGAACAGCGAGCCCTGCTCGCCCTCCACCGCCGCGATTTCGCAGAGCGTCACGCCCACCATGCGCAGCCGGAAGCCGCCGGGCCGGCGGCGCCCCGCTTCGGCCAGGCGGGGGAAGAGCTGGTCGAGCGCATGGAGGATGACAAAGCTGTCCTGCGTGTCCGGCAGGCGGATCGATGCGCGCCAGCCGGACTTGTCGTCCTCGAACTTGCCATGGAGCACCAATAGCCGGGCGCGATAGCCCTTGCGGCGCAGGCGGCTGGCCGCCTTGAGCGCGAGGCGGCGGGCGGTGAGCCGGGTGGGCTCGAGCCCGCGCTTCTGCGGGCTGAGCACATGGCTGTGTCCAATCGTGCGGCTCTGCGTCGGCTTGTCGGGCAGCTCGACACCGTGGAGCAGATACCAGAGCCGGTCGCCATTGACGCCGCCCCAGGCATTGCCCGCGTCGCGCGGGCGGCGCTCGCAATATTGCCGGATGTCGAGAATGCCGTCCTGCGCCAGCCGCTTCTCCATCTTGGCGCCGATGCCCGCGATGTCGCGCAGCCGCAGCGGATAGAGACATTGGGGAAGCCTGTCCGCCGTCAGCACCACCAGGCCATCGGGCTTCTGCATGTCCGAGGCGAGCTTGGCCAGCAGCCGGTTCGGCGCGATGCCCACCGAGCTGGTGAGACATTCGCCGACATGCCTGCGGATGCCCGCCTTGATCCGATGCGCGAGCGCCACCGCGGCGGCCGGATCATTCTCGTTGTCGAGCAGCCGGCAGGCGACCTCGTCGATCGAGCACACATGGGTGACGGGAACGTGCCGCCAGATCTCGGCCAGCACGGCCTCGTGGAACTCGACATATTTCTCGTGCCGGGCAGGGGTGATCCGCAGGTCCCGGCACAGGCGCCTGGCTTCCCAGACCGGGGTGCCGGTGGAGATGCCGTACCGCTTCGCCTCGACCGAGGCGGCGATGGCGACGGTGGTGTCGCTGTCCACCGGCGCGACGATCACCGGATGGCCGCGCAGATCGGGGTTCAGCTGCTGCTCGACGCTGGCGAAATAGGAATTGAGATCGAGATAGAGCCAGCGCAGCGGCCGGGGCGGGAAGGCGAGGATCGGCGCCGGAAGTTTACAAGGTTTACGGAACGGGGGGGCGGTTTCGCTCTCCTGGAGCGGCGGCGAGGGCGGCGAAAGGGCAGCGGCAAGGCGACTCGCGTCAGGCATGGATTGGAACAATACAGGAACATCATCTCGTGTAACAGCCGGAACCGGGAACTCCGGGCGAGGCCCGTGGCTTGACCCGGTGTGCGTGGCCCGTGCAGGGTCGCGGCCAAGGGAGGATGGTAAATGCGCGCATTCGCCATTGTCGCGTTGCTCGCGCTCGCGGGCTGCGGATCGAGCGAGAAGACCGAAGCGCCAGCGGCCAGGCCCAGCCCGGCCGGGCCGCGGCTGGGCGAAGTGCCGCTCGACCAGCCGTTGCGCGCCACCGACAACGCGCTGACCTGGTCGCTGGAGGTCGCGCCGGGATCGATCACGCTCACGCGCTTCGCCGGGCGGGGGGCCGAGGGCAGCGTGACGCAATTCTATCCGGTCTCGCCGCAGGTCGGTGGCGGCAAGGCGGTGTGGACCACCAAGGACGTCGCCGGCGCGCCCGTGACGATCAGCTTCAGCGATGCACGTTGCATCGAAGGTGGCGATCCCGCGATCGAGCGGCCGCTCACTGCCGATATCCGCATCGGCGACAAGCAGCTCCATGGTTGCGCGGGCGCGCGGCCGGCGGACGGATTGAACTCGCAACCGGCGGTGGCCGGAGGGAATGTCGCCGACAATGCGGCCGTGGCGGACGATGCGGCGGGGAACCGGCGCTAGGGACGCCGCGCAATCGGCAAACCCCGTCATCCTCGCGCAGGCGAGGATCAGGAGCCAAGGGCAAGGCGCGCGAGGCTCGGGTTGCCGTTTCCGGCAAGCACGCGCGTGATTGCTTCGATCATCCCGTACTACTCTGGATCCCTGCCTGCACGGGGAGGGCGGGGGAGATGGCGTGGATGACGACTTGCTCATATGAAGTGAACGGGAGCCGCGGCCCGGCCTTCAGGGGATGAAAGGCCGGGCCGCGGCGGCCGGCGGCGCCCTGGATCGCCGCCGGATGCAGGGGACTAGAGTGCCCGGTCTTCCCCGCGGTGCTCCGCCGAAGCGGTGCGCGTCTGGGCGTCCGCGCGATCGACCAGGCGCAGGAACTCGCTCCGCCACCAGGCCTGTTGGCTGAAGCCCCATTGCGTGCCGGCGAGGCGCTTCACGTCGGCATAGCCCCAGTCGCCGAGCAGGTCGTCGCCGCGCAGCTTCTGCGCGAAGCCCGCCACCGCCACCGCAAAGGCCAGGTCGCCGCGCGGCATCGGCGCGTTCCGCAGCTGGCCGGCGTCGATCGGCCGGGTGATCAGGCGCGAGGCGCCGCCCTCGGGCAGCTTGTAGCGCAACCGGACCTGGGCGAGTTCGCCGCTCGCCGTGCCGCCGCCCGCGCCCTCCGGTCGGCGATTGGCGGCGAAATGGCGATCGGGCAGCCAGCCCTTGGCGCCGGCGGGAACGATCTCGTAGATCGCGGTCACCTGGTGCCCCGCGCCGATATCGCCCGCATCCACCTTGTCATTCTGGAAATCCTGTTCGCGCAGCGCGCGATTCTCATAGCCGATCAGGCGATACTGGCTCACCGCCGCCGGGTTGAACTCCACCTGGACCTTCACGTCCTTCGCGATGGTGAAGAGAGTGGAGGCCAGCTCGGTATCGAGCACTTTCCGCGCCTCGTCGATCCCGTCGACATAGGCATAGTTGCCATTCCCCTTGTCGGCGATCGACTCCATCATCGCATCGTTGAGATTGCCCTGGCCGAAGCCGAGCACGGTGAGCGTGATGCCGTCGTCGCGGTTCTTCTCGATCAGCTGCTCGAGCTGGGTCTGGTCGGTGACGCCCACGTTGAAATCGCCGTCGCTGGCGAGGATCACGCGATTGACCCCATCCTCGCGGAAGTTCCGCCGCGCCATCGCATAGGCGAGCGCGATCCCTTCGCCGCCCGCCGTGGAGCCGCCCGCGCTGAGATCGGTCAGTGCCGCCCGGACCGCGGCGGGGCTGGAGGTCGGCTCGAGCACCACGCCGGCCGCTCCGGCATAGACGACGATCGAGACGTGATCGCCGGCCTTCATATTGTCGGCGACCATGCCGAGCGCGCGCTTCACCAGCGGCAGCTTGTCCGGCTCGTCCATCGATCCCGAGACATCGACGAGGAAGACGAGATTGGCCGGCGGACGCTGGGCGCGGCTCAGATCATAGCCGCGCAGGCCGATGCGCAGCAGCCGCGTCTCGGGGTTCCACGGCGTCTGCGCGACATCGGTGGTGATGCTGAACGGCGCGGACCGATCCTGGGGCAGGGGATAGTCATAGCGGAAATAGTTGATCAGCTCCTCGGCGCGAACGGCGTCCTTCGGCGGCAGCTGGCCCTGGGTGAGGAAGCGCCGGACATTGGCATAGGCGGCGGTATCGACATCGACCGCGAAGGTGGAGACCGGCTCCTGCGCGACCGCGCGGACCGCGGCCACATCGTTCCGCGCATAGCGCTCCGCATTTTCGGGCGCCGCGGCCTGGTCGGCTTCCACCATCTCCTGCGGGGCGGACTGGTAGCTGGTCGAACTGCCCTGCTGGCTGTTGCAGCCGGCCAGGAGGACGGCCGGAATGGCGACGGAAATCAGGAAACTGGCACGCATGCATTCTCTCCTTGCCCGAATATTGCCTCAATCTTGCCGTAAATGTGGCATGATTGTGGCGAAGTCGGCAAGTGGAAAATTCACAGCGTTTCGATAGGATTATTCGAGCAGGGCGCGCAGCGCCTCCCATTGCGGCAGCTTCTTCTCGAAGCCGATGGTGTGGAGAGGGCTCGACGAGGGCAGGGCGATGGTTGCGTAGCGCCGGGTTGCGTTGCCCAATTGCCGCGCGCCGGTCCGGAAGGCGGTGCCGCCGTTGAAGGCGATCGCGCGCAGATCGGGCAGGGTCGCGGCGAGGGCGGCGATGTCATGTCCCTCGACGTCGCGCAGTGCCGCATCGGTGCTGCCGGTGCGCCGCGCGCTGGCGACCACGTCCCACAGGCCGATATGCGCATCGAGCAGGGCGGCGAGGCGTGCCGGATAGTCGAGCGCGGCAAGATCTCGGCCGGCGGCGGGCGAGACCAGGCGCCAGAACTGGTTCTGCGGATGGGCATAATAGCGCTGCTCGGCGAGCGAGCGCTCGCCCGGGAGCGAGCCGAGGACGAGCAGGCGGACCTGGGCATCGACCACCGGCGGAAAGCTGTGCTTGCGTGGATCCATCAAGCGGCGTTAGCCTCTCGCAATGGCAGGCACCATCACCACCTATCGCGACTTCTGGCCCTTCTATCTTCGCGAGCATGCGAAGCCGAGCACGCGGGCGCTCCATTATGTGGGCACGATCCTGACGCTCTGGTTCCTGTTGCTGGCGCTGGGCGGCGCCGGACTGTGGTGGTTCGCGGCGATCCCGCTGGCGGGCTATGGCTTTGCCTGGGCCGCGCATTTCGGCGTCGAGAAGAACCGGCCGGCGACCTTCACCTATCCGCTCTGGTCGCTGGTCTCGGACTATCGGATGTTCTTCCTGTGGTTCGCTGGCCGGCTGGACATGCATCTCCAGCGGGCGGGCGTGCCCGCCTAGGCGCCGGGCGCTAGCCGTTGGCGAGCACCCGGCCGCCCAGCCGGGCGAGCGCCGCGCCGAGGGGGCTGCAGGGATAGGGCATCGGTTCCGACAGGAAGATCAGGTCGGCGGCGCCGTCATGCTCCGCGGCGAGCGCGGCGATCGGCTCGGCGATCTCGAAGGCGAGGCTGGTGGACGGGTGCGCCTGGACCTCGGCCTGCCAGCGGGCGTGGCGGATGCCGGCGGTCCACAGCGATACGCCGCGCCCCTCGATCGCGACGAAGCCGAACTCGCGGGCCTTCGCGGCGGCGCGGAGCAGGCGGCCGCCATCGGCGCAGTCGAGATCGAGCATGCGCACCGCGCGGTGGCCATGGTTGCGGAACTCGGCGAGCGCGCGGGCGATGCGCGCGTCGCAGGGGCCGCGCCGCGGTCCCTCCGGCTCGGTCGACAGGCCGGCGCGGCGCAACAGGCCGCCGAGCGAGAATTGCGTGGCGATCATCGATCCTTCTCCTGGCTGGTGGGCCGGATCCTCAGTGACAGGGATCCCGAAATCCGGCGATGGGGTGAGGCGCCTCGCCGCACGGCAGGCGGAGCGGCGCGATCGGGGCGAGCGTGCGCGCGAGATGCGCGGTCATGGCCGGACATCAGTGCGACAGGATCGAGCGGAGCGGCGCGGTGGCGAGCACCATGCGCGCGCCGGGAAAGGCCCGGCATTCGGACAGCGCGAAGCGAACCGCCGCCTCGCGCGAACGGAACAGGCCTTCGAGCAGCCCGCCTTCTTCCTGCACGACCCAGTGGCCCTGGCTGTCCTGGCCGACGCGCAGGACATGTTCGGAATGGGAAACCATATGCACTCCCCGAGTGGAACGAAGCGAGAGATAGGGGGCTTGCCCGTTAAGCTTCGAGACGGATTTTGGGGCGCGGGCATAAGGGTTCCGTAAAGGCGGAAAGCCCGGCTTCGCCGCGCCCTGCCAGCGCTTGCTTGCGGCGCGGCGGAAAGCGCTCCATCTAGCGGCCATGCATTCGACATCCGATACGCTGGCACTGATCGGCAACACGCCCCTGGTGCGCCTGAAGGGGCCGAGCGAAGCCACGGGCTGCGAGATCTACGGCAAGTGCGAGTTCGCGAATCCCGGCGCGTCGGTGAAGGACCGGGCGGCGCTGTTCATCGTCAAGGATGCTGAGGAGCGCGGCCTGATCGGGCCCGGCGGCTGCATCGTCGAGGGGACGGCGGGCAATACCGGCATCGGCCTGGCGCTGGTCGCCAACGCCAAGGGCTATCGCACGATCATCGTGATGCCCGAGACGCAGAGCCGCGAGAAGATGGACACGTTGCGCGCGCTCGGCGCCGAGCTGGTGCTGGTGCCGGCGGCGCCCTATTCGAACCCGGGGCATTTCGTCCACACGTCCCGGCGGATCGCCGAGGAGACGCCCAACGCGATCTGGGCCAACCAGTTCGACAATACCGCCAACCGCAAGGCCCATATCGTCGGCACCGCCGAAGAGATCTGGGCGCAGATGGACGGGCGGATCGACGGGTTCACCTGCGCGGCGGGCACCGGCGGCACGATTGCGGGCGTGGGGCTGGGGCTCAAGGCGCGGGACGAGAATGTCCGCATCGCGCTCAGCGACCCGCACGGCGCGGCGCTCTACAGCTATTATGCATGCGGCGAGCTGAAGGCTGAGGGCAGCTCGGTCGCCGAGGGGATCGGCCAGGGGCGGATCACCGGCAATCTCGAGGGCGCGCCGATCGACGCGCAGTTCCGCATCTCCGACGAGGAGGGGCTGGAATGGGTCGAGCGGCTGCTCAAGGAAGAGGGGCTCTGCCTGGGCCTGTCCTCGGGAATCAACGTGGCCGGCGCGGTGCGGCTGGCGCGCGAGCTGGGACCGGGCAAGCGAGTAGCGACAATCCTGTGCGACACTGGTTTTCGTTATCTATCAACGCTCTACAATGCGGAATGGCTCGCATCCAAGGGATTGCCGGTCCCGGAGTGGCTCGCACGGGAGTGAACGCCCCATCTTGGCAACGGGGCAGTTCGGCGTTACATTTATGCAACAGATATGAGCGTGGGTTCGCCTGATACTGCCCAGACGATGCAACGTATCTACGTTGGTCTGACGGGGCTCGCCGTGGTTACGGTGCTGATCGTGCTGGCGAGCGCGGTCGTCGCGTGGCGTGCGAACGACATGCCGGTCTCCGCGGTCGGCGCTTCCAACTCGGCCGTCGTTGCCAACATGACTGCCCCGGGCAACTCGCTTGGCGAAAAGACCAAGGAAGAGCCGCTCGCCGAGCTGGGCGCCGCGCCCAGCACCACCTCGACCGAAAAGGTCGACGCCGCCGCGATCGCGCGCCGGCAGCAGGAAGCCCAGCAGAACGGCGAGGCACGCTGATTTCCGATGCCCGTGCGGCCCGGGGATTTGGCCCCACCGGCGCATGGACATCACCTGGATTCTTCGCCCCGCGGTGACGAAGCGGGCATGGGCGGCTCAGCTATCCACAATTTCCTTGCAAGCCCTGCCCGAAACACCTTGAATCCCGAGGAAACTGATTGCGCGCGCCGGTTTTCACGGCGACTCGCGGGATTTCTGCGATTTCTTGCAGGCGCCGGTGCTGGCCGGGCGAATGGGGGCCTGCTAGGCGCGGAGCAGGAAAAGCGAGTAATTTGCGGCACTTGGCGATTTCCCGGGATCGGGCGGGATGGCGCCCCACTTTCCGGAATTATCCGTAGCGATTGGGTTCATTTACGGAGGTGTTTATGAAACAAAAGAAGAACAAAAGCCGATTCTAAGTAAAACATGGCCTGGAATTGGGGCTTGGTGGGGCAAATTCCCGCCCTATCCCCAATTCTCCCGTTGTATCCCCGAGCGCTTGTTGGTAAAACGAGATGCTTAAAGGGGGCACACCCTTTTCACCGTCATTTTAAGCGCCGGGCCCGGCCGTGGGGGCTGATTCCGGAGACGGG
This sequence comes from Sphingomonas sp. CBMAI 2297, assembly GCF_029870595.1. Taxonomy (GTDB): domain Bacteria; phylum Pseudomonadota; class Alphaproteobacteria; order Sphingomonadales; family Sphingomonadaceae; genus Sphingomonas. The sequence continues at coordinate 119,796 of NZ_JAPDIR010000006.1, read as the reverse complement.
AAAGCTGTGCCCATTGGGGTATTGGCGTGGTGGACAGGGAGCTCTTCGAGGGATTTGCGCTCCAGGCGGTGGACCAGAAGGGCCGCGTCGCCATCCCCGCCGACCTGCGCAACGCCGCCGAGCGCAATTCCGACATCCGCCAGATCGTCGTGGGCCTGCACCCCTATGATCCGTGCCTGTCGGCGCACGACCTCTCCTGGTCCAAGGAGAAGTACGAGCGGATCGACCGCAAGGAGCAGCAGGCCGCCGATCGCGGCGAGGAGGCCGATTACCGGGCCAAGCGCCGCGCCTTCGGCCAGGTCGAGAAGGCGCCGTACGACGATAGCGGCCGCTTCGTGATCCCGCCCTTCTTCCGCATGAAGGCGGGCATCCAGAAATGGGCGCTGTTCTACGGCAGCGGCGAGACCTTCGACATCTGGGCGCCGGAGCGCCTGATGAACGACGCGCAGGCGGATCCCATGCTGCGCGAGATCTGCGAATATCTGTGCCAGGCCAAGGGAGTGACGCTGTGAGCTCCCCGACCCAGCCGCATATCCCCGTGCTGCTCGACGAAGTGGTCGACGGCCTCGCCCCTGTGCCCGGCGAGCGCCATGTCGACTGCACGTTCGGTGCCGGCGGCTACACCAACGCCATCCTCGAGCGGGGTGCCGAGGTGGCCGCCTTCGATCGCGACCCCCGTGCGATCGAGGGCGGCCAAACTCTCGTCTCCCATGCGGATGGCCGGCTGATCCTGATCGAAGCGCCGTTCAGCCAGCTGGAGGGCGAGCTCGCGCGCCGCGGCCTGGTGCCCGTCGACGGCGTGACGATGGACATCGGCGTCTCGTCGATGCAGCTCGACCAGGCCGAGCGCGGCTTCTCCTTCCAGCAGGAGGGGCCACTCGACATGCGCATGGCGGGCGAGGGGATGACCGCGGCGGAATGGCTCAACTCGGCCGACGAGAGCGAGATCGCCGATATACTCTATCAATATGGCGAGGAGCCGCGCGCCCGCCGCGTCGCGAGCGCGATCGTGCGCGCCCGGCCGCTCGAGACGACCACCGATCTCGCCAATGTCGTCCGCCGCGCGCTCGGCCACAAGCCGCATGACAAGAAGGACCCCTCGACCCGGACGTTCCAGGCAGTGCGCATCTTCATCAATCGCGAGCTCGACGAGCTGGCCGAAGGGCTGGCCGCGGCCGAGCGGGTGCTCAAGCCCGGCGGCCGGCTGGCGGTAGTGACTTTCCACAGCCTGGAGGATCGCCTGGTGAAGCGCTTCCTGCGCGAGCGCAGCGGCAGCGAGCCCGCCGGCTCGCGCCACCGCCCGGCGATCGGCCCGCGCGCCGAGCCCAGTTTCGAGCCTCCCGCCAAGGCCGTGCGGCCGGGCGATGACGAGGTTGCCCGTAATCCGCGTGCCCGTTCGGCGACGCTGCGCGTGGCGCGGCGGACCGCGGCGGCGCCGTGGCCCAGTGAAGGAGTAGCGTGAGATGGCGGTTCAAAGCTTCAAGGGACTGGGGTGGCTCCTCTGCGCCGTTGTGGTGGCGCCGGCGTGCTACATGGTCAATTCGCACGGCGCGGCCGAGCAGGCCAAGCTCAACGCGATGAAGGGCGCGATCCTGCAGGCGCGGAAGGATATTCGCGGGCTGGAGACCGAGTTCCAGACGCGTGCCAACCTGGCCCAGATCGAGCGCTGGAACGGCGATGTGCTGGCGCTTGCCGCGCCGGCGCCTGGCCAGTATCTGGCGAGCGAGACGGCGCTGGCCAGCCTCGACCAGCCCGCGCAGATCCAGAATGCTTCGCTGATCGTTCCGGCCGGCGCGCCGGCGGCTCACTCCGTCGCAGCAGTGGCGACGGCGGCGGCAGCGCCGGTGCAGGCGGCCCCGGCGCCCCAGCCGGGCTCCGCCCCGGCGCCGTCGGGCAAGAGCGTGGCGCAGCAGGACAGGGAACTTCACGACCTCATGAAGAAGGCCGACAGGCACGCGGTGGCGATGGTGGACAAGGGCGTGCTCAGCACCTCGACCATCGATGATCTGAAGAAGCTGGCGCAGCGCGAGAAGCTGGCGCTCCGTTGATCGTCGTCGTCGCCCCGCCGGCCCGCAAGGGCCGTACGGGCGATGCCCGTCAGGCGCTTGTCGCCACCGCCCAGGTGCGGCTGATGATCCTGTCGATCCTGTTCGGGTTCGGCATGCTGGTGGTGATCGGCAAGCTGGCGCTGCTCGCGCTGTGGGCGGAGCCGGCGACCGCGCGCGACATCGCCACCACCCTGGTGCCGCCGCGCGGCGACATCACCGACCGGCGCGGCGCGCCGCTCGCCCGCTCGATCGATTCCTGGACGATCGCCATTCATCCCAACCAGGTGATCGGCGACAAGGCCGAGCTGGCGCACCGGCTGGCCGAGTTGATCCCCGATCAGAGCGCCGAGCGCTATTTCGCGCTGCTCAAGTCCGGAGGCAGCTTCGCCTATCTGAAGCGCCGGGCCATGCCGGAGCTGGTGGGCGCGGTGAATGCGCTGGGCCAGCCGGCGATCGAGTTCCAGCGCGAGAACGACCGGCTCTATCCGCAGTCGACGCTGGCCGCGCACGTGCTCGGCTATATCGATAGCACCGGCCATGGCCGCTACGGCATGGAGCGGGTGCTCGACGCGCAGCTCAGCGATCCCGCCCGCCGCGGCGAGCCGGTGGCGCTGTCGCTCGACCTGCGGGTACAGGCGGCGCTGGAGAACGAACTGGGCACGGCGATGACGCAGCTTCAGGCGCGCGGCGCCGCGGGCGTGATCCTCGACGTGCAGACCGGCGAAGTGATCGCGATGACTTCGCTGCCCGCCTTCAATCCCAATGCGATCGCCGGCCCGCCGCCGCGCAACAACGTGACGCAGAGCGTCTATGAGCTGGGATCGACCTTCAAGCCGATCGCCGTCGCCGCCGCGATCGACACCGGCACGATCACTTCGATGTCGCGCCGCTTCGACGCGACCGTGCCGTTGCAGGTGGGGCGCTTCAAGATCCATGACGATCCGGGCGACGAGCAGTTTCGCTGGCTCAACATCCCCGAGACGCTGATCTATTCCTCCAACATCGCCACCGCGCGCATCGCCGACGAACTGGGCGCGGAGAAGATGCAGGAGATCTTCCGCCGCTTCGGCTTCGACCGGAAGCCCGAGATCGAGCTCGATGCCAGCGCCAAGCCGCTCTGGCCGTCGAGCTGGGGGCGGATCACGGTGATGACCACGGCCTATGGCCATGGCATCGCGGTGACGCCGCTGCACCTCGCCACTGCCTATGCCGCGATGGTCAATGGCGGAATCCTGCGCCCCGCGACGCTGCGCAAGGTCGATCCCGCACGCCCGCCCGAGGGCAAGCGCGTGCTCCAGCAGGCGACGAGCGACCGGATGCGCCAGCTGCTCCGCCTGATCGTGCTCAAGGGCACCGGCCGCAAGGGCGAGGCGGCCGGCTTCCGCATCGCCGGCAAGACCGGCACCGCCGAGGCGGCGAGCGAAGGTGGTTACGACAAGCATCGCAACGTTTCGACCTTCGCAGCGGCTTTCCCCATCGACGCACCGCGCTATGTGATGATCGCCATGCTCGATTCGCCCAAAGCCAACCCCTCGATCGGCGTCTATCGCACGACCGCCGCCTGGACGGTGGCGCCCGTGGTCGCGCGGGTGGTGAGCCGCACCGGCTCGCTGCTCGGCGTGGTGCCCGATGCCAATCGCGACATCGACGAGCGCGAGCTGCTGCCGCTGATCTGGGCAGGGCCGAACGCCGACAAGAAGGATCCCGAATGAAACTGGGCGCGCTGACGGAAGGCGGGGGGGACGCCGTCGTCACCGGATTTGCCATCGACCACCGCAAGGTGGCGCCCGGCACCATATTCGGCGCGTTCGAAGGCGCGCGCTTCAATGGCGAGGATTTCATTCCCGACGCCGTGAAGGCCGGTGCCGTCGCCATCGTCGCGCGGCCGGGGGCCAGGGTCGAGGGCGCGGTGCACATCGCCGACGAGAACCCGCGCGAGAAATTCGCCCGGCTGGCGGCACGGTTCTTCGCGCCCTTCCCGGCGACTGCGGTGGCGGTGACGGGCACCAACGGCAAGACATCCACCGTGGAGATGACGCGCCAGCTGTGGCGGATGCGCGGGTTCCACGCCGCCTCGATCGGCACGCTCGGCGTCACTACCGCCGACGATACCGTGAGCACCGGGCTGACCACGCCCGATATCGTCACGTTCCTCTCCAATGTCGCCGGGCTGGCGCGCGAGGGCGTGAGCCATGTCGCGTTCGAGGCGTCGTCGCACGGCCTGTCGCAATATCGCACCGAAGGCCTGCCGGTGCGCGCGGCAGCGTTCACCAATCTCAGCCGCGACCATCTCGACTATCATGGCGACATGGCCGCCTATTTCCACGCCAAGCTGCGCCTGTTCGCCGATGTGCTGGATCCGGACGGGGTGGCGGTGGTGTGGGCGGACGATCCGCACAGCCCGCGAGTCGAGGAACTGGCGCGGATGCGCGGCAACCGGCTCGTCACCGTGGGCGAGCATGGCGAAACGCTCAAGCTGGTCGCGCGCGATCCGACGCTGCTCGGCCAGGGGCTGACGATCGAGGCGGGCGGCGAGACCTATCGGGTGAACCTGCCGCTGATCGGCGCCTATCAGGCCGCCAATGCGCTGGTCGCGGCGGGGCTGGTGATCGCGACCGGCGGCGACATCGTCCAGACGCTGAGCGATCTCAGCCGGTTGCAGCCGGTGCGCGGGCGCCTGGAGCGGGCGGTGATCACCAAGCTCGGCGCGCCGGTCTATGTCGACTATGCGCACACGCCGGACGCGCTGGAGGCGGCGATCGCGGCGCTCAAGCCGCATACCGGGGGGCGGCTGATCATCGTGTTCGGCGCGGGCGGCGACCGCGACACCGGCAAGCGCGCGCCGATGGGTCAGGCCGCGGCGGCCGGCGCGGACGTGGTGATCGTGACCGACGACAATCCGCGCTCCGAGGATCCGGCGGCGATCCGCGCCCAGGTGCTGGAAGGCGCGCCCGAGGCGATCGAGATCGGCGGCCGGCGCGAGGCGATCCGCGCGGCGATCGACATGGCCGGAAGCGAGGATATCGTGCTCGTCGCCGGCAAGGGCCATGAACAGGGCCAGATCGTCGGCGACATGGTGCTGCCCTTCGACGACGTCGCCGTGGCGCGGGAGTGCGCGGCGTGAGACTGTGGACCGCAGACGAGATCGCCGCGGCGACCGGCGGCACCGCCTCGGCCGCGTTCGAGGCTTCGGGCGTGACCTTCGATTCCCGCGAAGTGGGACAGGGCGACCTGTTTCTTGCGCTGAAGGGCGAGGCCACCGACGGCCATCGCTATCTCGACCAGGCATTCGCGCAGGGCGCGGCCGGCGCGCTGGTTTCCGAACCCACGCCGCACCCGCATGTGGCCGTGGCGGACACGATCGCGGCACTCGATGCGCTGGGCGCGGCGGCGCGCGGGCGGATGCGGGGCCAGGTGATCGGCGTCACCGGCTCGGCCGGGAAGACCGGCACCAAGGAAGCGCTGTTCGCAGCGCTCGATCGCAATGCGCCCGGCGAGGCGCACCGCTCGGTCAAGAGCTATAACAACCATACCGGCGTGCCGCTCAGCCTGGCGCGCATGCCGCGCACGGCACGCTATGGCGTGTTCGAGATGGGCATGAACCATGCCGGCGAGCTGGCCGCGCTCACCCGGCTGGTGCGCCCGCACGTCGCGATCGTCACCACCGTCGCCCCGGCGCATCTGGGCTTCTTCGCGAGCGAGGAGGCGATCGCCGACGCCAAGGGCGAGATCTTCCAGGGGCTGGAGCCGGGCGGCGCCGCGATCGTCCCGTTCGACAGCCCGCACCGCGACCGGCTGATCGAAGCCGCGAGGCCCTATGCCGGGAAGATCGTCACCTTCGGCCTGAAGGAGGGTGCCGACTATCGCGCCGTCGAGACGATGCGCACGCGCACCGGCGCCACTTTCGTGACGGCCCGTTTCGGCCAGCGCGAGCTGAGCTTCACCTTGTCCCAGCCGGGCGCGCACTGGGTGTCGAACGCGATGGCGATCCTCGCGGCCGTCGACGCCGTGGGCGGCGATCTCGAGCTGGCGGGCCTCGCGCTCGCCGAGCTGGGCGGGCTGGCGGGGCGTGGGGCGCGGCTCATGGTGCCGGCGGCCGGCGGCGAGGCGCTGGTGATCGACGAGAGTTACAACGCCAATCCCGCCTCGATGCGCGCGACGCTGGAAGTGCTGGCGCACGAGCAGGGCCGCAAGCTGGCGGTGCTCGGCGAGATGCGCGAACTCGGCGTGCATTCGGCCGCCTTCCATGCCGAGCTTTCGGGCCCGATCGAGGCGGCGGGCGTCGATTATGCCATTCTCGTCGGCGAAGCGATGCTTCCGCTCGCAGAGGCGCTTGAGGGGCGCGTCGATTTCGTCCATGTGCCCGACGCGGTGACCGCGCTGGGCAGGCTCGACGACATGCTCCAGGCGGGGGACGCGGTTCTCATAAAAGGGTCGAACGGCGTGCGGCTTGGGTCGGTGGTCGCGGCATTGGCGGAAAGGGCACCTGCCTGATGTTGTACTGGATTGCGGATCTGCTGGGCTTTCCCGGCGTCTTCAACCTCTTCCGCTATCTCTCCTTCCGCACCGGCGGCGCGGTGGCGACGGCGTTGCTGATCGGGCTGGTGATCGGGCCGCGGTTCATCGGCTGGCTGCGCATCCGCCAGGGCAAGGGGCAGCCGATCCGCGACGACGGGCCGCAGAGCCACCTTGCCAAGCGCGGCACGCCGACGATGGGCGGGCTGATGATCCTGACCAGCCTGATGCTCTCGCTGCTGCTGTGGATGGACCTGCGCAACCCCTATGTCTGGGCCTGCATGTTCGTCACCTTCGGCTTCGGGATGATCGGCTTCCTCGACGACTATGACAAGGTGCGGAAGCAGAAGACCGCGGGCGTATCGGGCAAGGTGCGGCTGCTGGGCGAGTTCCTGATCGCGGGCGTCGCCGCCTGGATCATCTGCTCGCAGAACGGCACCCAGCTCTACGTGCCCTTCTTCAGCTGGATCCATCCGGACATCGGCTGGTTCTACATCGCCTTCGCCGCCTTCGTGATCGTGGCGTTCGGCAATGCGGTGAACCTCACCGACGGGCTGGACGGGCTGGCGACCATGCCGGTGGTGATCGCCAGCATGGCCTTCATGCTGATCGCCTATCTGGCCGGCAACAAGATCTATGCGATCTATCTGGGCATCCCGCACGTGCCGGGCGCGGGCGACCTGGCGATCTTCTGCGGCGCGATGGTGGGGGCGGGGCTCGCCTTTCTGTGGTTCAACGCGCCCCCGGCGGCCGTGTTCATGGGCGATACCGGCAGCCTCGCGCTCGGTGGCGCGCTCGGCACCATCGCCGTCACCACGCACCATGAGCTGGTGCTCGGCATCATCGGCGGCCTGTTCGTGATGGAGGCGCTGAGCGTCATCATCCAGGTGTTCTTCTTCAAGCGCACCGGCAAGCGCATCTTCAAGATGGCGCCGATCCACCACCATTTCGAGCAGCTCGGCTGGTCGGAGCCGACGGTGGTGATCCGCTTCTGGATCATCGCGTTCGTGCTGGCGCTGGCGGGGCTGGCGACGCTCAAGCTGCGGTGATCACGAGCACGGCCTGGCGCGGCAAACGCTATGCGGTGCTCGGGCTCGCGCGCTCGGGCGTGGCGACCGTGCGCGCGCTGATGGCCGCGGGTGCCGAAGTCGTGGCGTGGGACGCCAACGAGAAGGCGCGTGACGCGCTTTCTCCCTCTCTCCGCTCGCGCGGAGAGGGCCGGGGAGAGGGGGCCACCGATGGCGCATCGCATGTGCCCCTATCCCTGACCCTTGCCGATCCCGTCGAGATCGACTTGACCGGCCTCACGGCCGTAATCGTGTCCCCCGGCGTGCCGCTCAATACCCATCCCATCGCCACCAGGGCCGCTGCTGCCGGCGTGCCCGTCATCGGCGATATCGAGCTGTTCGCGGAAGCGCGTGCCGAGATGCCCGCGCATCGCGTGATCGGCATTACCGGCACCAACGGCAAGTCGACCACCACGGCGCTGATCCACCACATCGTCGACACCGCCGACATCCCGGCGCGGCTCGGCGGCAATATCGGGCTGCCGATCCTGGGGCAGGACCCGCTGCCCGAGGGCGGCGTCTATGTGCTGGAGCTCTCCAGCTACCAGATCGACCTGACCCAAAGCCTCGATTGCGACGTCGCGGTGCTGCTCAACCTCACGCCCGATCATCTCGACCGCTATGCCGGGTTCGAGGCTTATGCCGCGTCCAAGGCCCGGCTGTTCGCGATGCAGGCGCCCGGACACGCCGCCGTGATCGGCATCGGCGATGCGCCTTCGGCGGAGATCGCGCGCCAGATCGCCGCATCGGGCCGGAGCGAGGATCTCGTCAGGATCGCTCCCGGCGCCTGCCTCGACCAGTCGCGCTGGCCCGCGCTGCAGGGTCTGCACAATGCCCAGAACGCGCTCGCCGCGATTGCCGCGTGCAAGGCGCTCGGCATTGCGCAGGATGCGATAGACAAGGGGCTGGAGACTTTCCCCGGCCTGCCGCACCGGATGGAGCGGGTCGCCACGCGCCGCGGCGTGCTGTTCGTCAACGACAGCAAGGCGACCAACGCGGACTCCGCCGCTCCGGCGCTCTCCGCGTATCCGAAGATCCACTGGATCCTGGGCGGCAAGGCCAAGGCGAAGGATCTCGATGCCTGTCGCCCGGGCTTTCCCCATGTGGTGCGGGCCTATACGATCGGCGAGGCGGGCGAGATGTTCGCCCGGCTGCTCGAAGGCGAGATGCCGGTCGAGCGATCGGGCACGCTCGAAGCCGCGGTGCAGAGCGCGGCGGCGCGGGCGAAGGAAGGGGAGACGGTGCTGCTGTCCCCCGCCTGTGCCTCGTTCGACCAGTTCACGGATTACGAAGCCCGGGGCCAGGCCTTCCGCGACGCGGTGGAGGCGCTGGGATGAACGAAACCGTCGAGGTGCCGGAAGCTGGAAGCGAGGTTCGCCGCCGCGTCCAGCAACAGCTCGGCCGTGCGAGCAAGACGCGTGCCGGCATGTGGTTCTGGGAAGTCGATCGGGTGCTGCTCACGCTGGCACTGCTGCTGATCGCGATCGGGCTGGTCGCGGTGGCCGCCGCCTCGCCCGCTACCGCGCGCCGCTATTCCGACGCCACCCACATCATGGCGCCGATGTATTATTTCTGGCGCCAGCTGATCTGGGTGTGCATCAGCGTGCCGGTGCTGATCGCGGTCTCGATGCTGCCGGTCACGGTGGCACGCCGGCTGGCGCTGATCGGGGCGGGGATATTCCTGATCTGCCTCGCGCTGGTGCCGGTGATCGGGCATGAGGTGAACGGCGCCAAGCGCTGGATCGGAGTCGGGCTCGCGGAATTCCAGCCCTCCGAGTTCCTCAAGCCGCTGTTCATCGTCTCGACCGCCTGGATGCTCAGCTTCCGCGCCAAGGATCCGCAGCTGCCGGTGCTGTTCGTCACCGGCGCGCTCACCGCGCTGATCGGCGTGCTGCTGATGCTCCAGCCCGATTTCGGCCAGACGATCGTGTTCGGCAGCGTATGGATCATCCTGCTGATGATCTCGGGCATCTCGCCCGCGGCGATCGCCGGCCTGTTCGGCACGGCGGTGGCGGGCGTGATCGCGGCCTATCTGTTCTACGGCACCGCCCGCACCCGCATCGACAATTTCCTGTTCCCCACCAAGGATGCCGCGCTCGCCGAGCGCTATCAGGTGGAGATGGCGCACGAGACGCTCACCGCCGGCGGCCTGCTGGGGCGCGGGCCGGGCAACGGCATGATGAAGTTCAAGCTGCCCGAGGGGCATACCGACTATATCTTCTCGGTGATCGGCGAGGAGTTCGGGCTGATCGCCTGCGCGGTGATCGTCACGCTCTATCTCGCTATCGTGATCCGCGTGCTGATGAAGCTGCTGGACGAGGAGGACGCCTTCCGCCTGCTCGCCGCCGCCGGCCTCGCCGCGCAGTTCGGCGTGCAGTCGCTGATCAACATGGCGGTGAACACCGGCATCGCCCCGTCCAAGGGCATGACGCTGCCCTTCATTTCCTATGGCGGATCGTCGATGATCGCGCTGGCGATCGGCTATGGGTTGCTGCTCGCCTTCACGCGGCGAAACCCGTATTTGAAGCGCTCGCCCTATACCGGCCGCTGGAGCACCAACGCATGACTCAGTCCCGAAGCTATGTTCTCGCCGCCGGCGGCACCGGCGGGCACATGGTGCCTGCGGCCGCGCTGGCGGCGGAGCTGACCGAACGGGGCCATCATGTCGCGCTGGTGAGCGACGATCGCGGCGTTCGCTTCCCGGGCCTGTTCGAAGGGGTGGAGACGCATGTCCTCCCGGCGGGGCGGCTGGGCGGCGGCCCGCTCGGCTATGTCCGCGCGGCCGGCAAGATCATGGCGGGCCGCGCGATGGCGCTGCGGCTCTACAAGGAGATCCAGCCCGCCGCGGTGATCGGGTTCGGCGGCTATCCGGCGCTGCCGGCATTGCTCGCGGCCTTCCGCGCCGGCGTGCCGACGGTGATCCACGAGCAGAATGCCGTGCTCGGCCGGGTCAACCGCTTCGTCGCGGGCCGGGTCGACGCCATCGCCACTTCCTATGACCAGGTCGACCGGCTGAAGCCCGGCTGGCAGGCCAAGGCCCATCTCGTCGGCAACCCGGTGCGCGAGGCGGTGCTGAACCTGCGCAACCGCCCCTATCCGCTGCTGGAGGAGGACGGCATCTTCCGCGTGCTCGTCACCGGCGGTAGCCAGGGCGCGACCGTGCTGAGCCAGGTGGTGCCCGACGGGCTGGCGCTGCTCCCGGTGCATTTCCGCCGCCGCCTGCAGGTGACGCACCAAGCACGCGTCGAGGATATCGAGACGGTGCGGGCGAAGTATCAGAACCATGGCATTCCGGCCGATGTCTCCACCTATATCACCGACATGGCCGATGTGCTGGCCTGGTCGCACATCGTGATCGCGCGCGCGGGCGCCTCGACCATCGCCGAGCTCACCGCGGCCGGCCGGCCGGCGATTCTCGTGCCGCTGCCCAGCGCCACCGACGACCACCAGACCGCCAATGCGCGCGAGATCACCGCGGCCGGCGGCGCGCGGACGATCCAGCAGCGCGCCTTCACCGCGGCGGAGCTGGCCAAGCAGATCCAGAAGCTCGGGCTCGACACGGTTGGGCTCGAGAACGCCGCGGCGCGCGCGCGCAGCGTGGGCCGTCCCAACGCCACGCGCGATCTCGCCGATCTCGTCGAATCCATCCACGCGCCGGAAGCCCCGATCGGCATCCGCCGCGCCGCAATGCAGGGAAGGCCAGCGTTCGCATGAGTGAGTTTGGCGCATGAAGGGCGTCGCAACCGACATCGGCATCATCCATTTCGTCGGCATCGGCGGCATCGGCATGTCCGGCATCGCCGAGGTGATGCACAATCTCGGCTACAAGGTGCAGGGTTCGGACGTGGCCGAAGGCTATGTCGTGCAGGGCCTGCGCAGCCGCGGCATCCCCGTCACCATCGGCCATGACGCCGAGAATCTGGGCGATGCGGCGGTGGTCGTGGTCTCCACCGCGATTGTGCGCACCAATCCCGAGGTCGAGGCGGCCTATCAGCGCCGCATCCCCGTGGTGCGGCGTGCCGAGATGCTCGCCGAGCTGATGCGGCTGAAATCCACCGTCGCGGTGGCCGGCACGCACGGCAAGACCACGACCACCTCGATGGTCGCGGCGCTGCTCGATGCGGGCGGGGTGGATCCGACCGTGATCAACGGCGGCATCATCAACCAATATGGCTCGAACGCGCGCCTCGGCGACAGCGAGTGGATGGTGGTCGAGGCCGATGAGAGCGACGGCAGCTTCCTGCGGCTCGACGGCACCTATGCCATCGTCACCAACATCGATCCCGAGCATCTCGACCATTACGGCTCGTTCGATGCGGTGAAGGACGCGTTCGTCGAGTTCGTCGAGAACGTGCCCTTCTATGGCGCGGCGCTGCTGTGCCTGGATCATCCCGAGGTGCAGGCGATCATCCCGCGCGTGCGCGATCGCCGGATCGTGACCTATGGCTTTGCCGCCAGCGCGGATGTGCGCGGCGTCAATGTGGTGCCGCATCATGGCGGCAACCGCTTCGAGGCGATCATCCGCCACCGCGACGGCACCACCCGCTCGATCGAGGGCATCGAGCTGCCGATGCCGGGCCGCCACAATGTCCAGAACGCGCTCGCCGCGATCGGCGTGGCGCTGGAGCTGGGCATTCTGGATGCGACGATCCAGCAGGGCTTCGCCAAGTTCGGCGGGGTCAAGCGGCGCTTCACCAAGGTTGGCGAGACCGGCGGCACCACGATCATCGACGATTACGGCCATCACCCGGTCGAGATCCGCGCGGTGCTGGCGGCGGCGCGGGAGAGCGCCGAGGGCAGGGTGATCGCCGTCGTCCAGCCGCATCGCTTCACGCGCCTGAAGAACCTGATGGACGAGTTCGCCCAGGCCTTCAACGATGCCGACATGGTCTATGTCACGCCGGTCTATGCGGCGGGCGAGCTGCCGCTCGAGGGCGTGAGCGCGGAGGCGCTGGTCGAGAACATCCAGCGGCGCGGGCATCGCGCGGTGGCGTCGATCGAGGGCGAGGACGCGCTGGCGCGCGCGCTCGCCGGAGTGATCCAGCCCCGGGACATGGTCATCTGCCTCGGCGCGGGCGACATCACGAAATGGGCGGCGAACCTGGCGGGCGCGATCGAGGAAGCGAAGGCAGTCGCATGAAGGACTGGCTGACCCTGGGCATCGAGATGCAGCGCGACCTGATCAAGGCGCAGCAGGCACAGATGGATGCAGCGCGGAAGATGCTCGATGCCGGGCGCGACGTGATCAAGCTGCAGCAGGCGGGGCAGAGGGCGGCCGAGGCCAATCTGGCGGCGTGGAAGCAATGGTCGAGCATGTGGGGATGGAAGTGAGCCCGGTCTGCACCGCGCTGCCACCGCTGCGCGGGACGGTCCAGCACCGGGGCAGCCTTGCCGACTTCATCTGGTTCCGCACCGGCGGGCCGGCCGAATGGCTGGTGCGTCCCGATGACGTAGAGAGCCTGGCGGCGTTCGTGGCGGCGCTGGATCCGGAGGTGCCGGTGCTGCCGGTGGGCGTCGGCTCGAACCTGATCGTGCGGGACGGCGGCGTGCCGGGGGTGGTGGTGCGGCTGCCCAAGGCGATGGCCAGGGTTTCGATCGAGCCGGGCGCCGAGGAAGGTTCTTGGCGTGTGCGCGCCGGCGGGGCGGCGATGGGGATCACGGTGGCGAGTGCCGCGCGCGACGCCGGTATTGCCGGGCTGGAGTTCCTGCGGGGGATTCCGGGCACGGTCGGCGGCGCGGTGCGGATGAACGCCGGAGCCTATGGCCGCGATGCCAGCGATGTCCTGGTCGAGCTGACTCTCGTGACTCGAAACGGGACGGTCGAGACCTGGCCGGCGGCGAAACTGGGCTATACCTATCGCCATTCGGAGCTGCCCGCGGGAGCCGTGGTGGTCGAGGCGCTGTTCGAGGGCACGCCCGGCGACAAGGCCGAGATCGGTGCCGAGATGGACAGGATCGCGGCGGAACGCGAGGCTTCCCAGCCACTTAGGTCGCGGACTGGCGGCTCGACCTTCAAGAATCCGGACGGCGGCAAGGCCTGGGCGCTGATCGATGCGGCCGGCTGCCGCGGCCTTGTGCGCGGCGATGCGCAGGTCAGCGAAAAACACTGCAATTTCCTGCTCAATCTGGGCAATGCTTCCTCGGCCGACATCGAAGCGCTGGGCGAGGAAGTCCGCGCCAGGGTCAAGGCGCAGTCGGGCATCGAGCTGGAATGGGAAATCCAGCGTGTGGGGGTGGCGGAATGATCTTCGACAAGCTGCGCCGCCTCACCGATTATGAGCGCAAGATCATCGCGAACGTGCGCGATCATGGCTGCCACATCACTTCCGTCGCCTCTGAGGATGACGAGGAATGGGAGCCGCCCTTCAGCTATTCGACCGGCTTCCTCGAGACGGTGCGCCAGCCCGAGGTGATCGTGCTGGGCCTGCCCGGCCCGCTTTGCGGGGCGATGGTGAACGATCTGCTCCGCATGTGCCGCGAGGGTCTGGCACTTGCTGACGGAGCGGAAATCGAAGGATTGTTGCAAGGGCATCGGGTGATCGCCAGGACGATCGATCCGAGCCGCATCGTTCGCGAATATTTCAACTCGGCGATCTGGTACGAGGAACGTCGCACCGGCCGCGCCCTGGATTGCGCCGTGCAGCTTGTCTGGCCGGGCGCGGTGGACGGACTCTTTCCCTGGGACGAAGATTGCAGCCAGGATGTGCGCGATCTTCAGCCGGCACTTTACGAACGGAGCATGAATTCGTGACCCCCCTCCACATCGCGGTTCTGATGGGTGGCTGGTCGGCCGAGCGCGAGGTCTCGCTGATGTCCGGCGCGGGCATTGCGGAGGCGCTGGAGAGCCTGGGCCACCGGGTGACGCGCATCGACATGGACCGCGACGTCGCGCTGAGGATCGCCGAGGCGCGGCCGGACGTGGTGTTCAACGCGCTGCACGGCACGCCGGGGGAGGACGGCACGGTGCAGGGCATGCTCGACCTGATGGGCGTGAAATACACCCATTCCGGCCTGGTCGCCTCGGTGATCGCGATCGACAAGCAGCTGACCAAGCAGGCGCTGGTGCCGCACGGCATCCCGATGCCCGGCGGACGGATGGTGAAGACCGAGGAACTGCACCAGGCCGATCCGCTGCCGCGCCCCTATGTGCTCAAGCCGGTCAACGAAGGCTCGTCGGTGGGCGTCGCCATCGTCACCAAGGAAGGCAATTACGGCAATCCGATCTCGGCCGACGCGATCGGCCCGTGGCAGGAGTTCGACGAACTGCTCGCCGAGCCCTTCATCCGCGGCCGCGAGCTGACCACCGCGGTGCTGGCGGGCGAGGCGCTGGGCGTGACCGAATTGAAGCCGAAGAGCGGCTTCTACGATTACGACGCCAAATATACCGACGGGCTGACCGAGCATGTCTATCCGGCGCAGATCCCCGACGAGATCGCCGAGGCGTGCCGGCGCATCGCGCTCGAGGCGCACAGGCTGCTGGGCTGCAAGGGCACGTCGCGCTCCGATTTCCGCTGGGACGACAGCCAAGGTGTCGAGGGCCTGTTCCTGCTCGAAGTGAACACCCAGCCCGGCATGACGCCGCTCAGCCTGGTGCCCGAACAGGCGCGGCATCTCGGCATCTCCTATCCGCAGCTGTGCCAGCGCATCGTCGACGAGGCGATGGGCGGAGGCTGCGCGGGATGAGCCGGCCCCCCGCCAGGCGAGCGGCCACCCGGCGCGGCGGGAAGCCGGCGCAGAAGCGCAAGCAGGTCGCGCGCAAGAAGCAGCCGGGGCTGATGGACCAGGCGCTGGCCGCGCTGCCGTTCAGCCAGGCGACGCTCACGCGCATCGCCACCTGGGGCATCGTCGCGCTGTTCTCGGTCGGGCTGATCACGGTCGCGACCTGGTTCGGGGTGCCGCAGGTGATCGGCGTGGGCGCGGCCCAGGCGGTGGGCGAGGCGGGGCTGCGCGTCGACACGATCCAGATCAACGGGCTCAAGCGGATGAACCGCATGACCGTGTACCAGCAGGTGCTCGACCAGAATGCGCGCGCCATGCCGCTGGTCGACCTGGCCGATGTGCGCACCCGGCTGCTCGCCTATCCCTGGATAAAGGATGCGCGCGTCTCCCGTCGCCTGCCCGACAAGCTGCTGATCGACATCGTCGAGCGCGAGCCCGCGGCGATCTGGCAGAACCATGGCCAGCTGATGCTGATCGATCCCACGGGCGTGCCGCTGGAGCCGGTCTCGCGCGAGGCGATGCCCGATCTGCCGTTGTTGATCGGGGACGGGGCCAATGCCCAGGAGCCGGCACGCCGCGACCTGATGGACAGCGCTCCCGCGCTGAAGCCGCTCGTCCGCGCGGCGACCTGGGTGGGCAACCGGCGCTGGGACATCATCTTCGACACCGGCGAGAAGCTGCAGCTGCCCGAGGGCGAGAAGGAAGCCAGGGACGCGCTGAAGACCTTCGCCGAGAAGGACGGCGCCTATCGCTTGCTCGGCCGCGGCAATCTGGGGTTCGACATGCGCGATCCGGATAATCTCGTGATCCGGCGCCCGGCGGCGATCGGCGCGCCGGCAGCGACCGGGTTATGATGAACACCGGAGTTGCCATCCGGGGAAAATACTGATTCATAAGCTGAATCGGGAGTTGAGCGTTTTTTGGAATGAGGGGCAAATGGCGAAGGCTGCACCGGAAGGACTGATCACGGCGCTGGACGTGGGTTCGTCCAAGGTCTCGGCGCTGATCGCGCAAAAGGCGGATGACGGCTCGCTGGTGGTGCTCGGCACCGGCCAGCGCGAGAGCCGCGGCGTCAAGCGCGGCTATGTCGCCGACATGCACGCGACGGAACTGGCGATCCGCGAGGCGGTGGAGCAGGCCGAGCGCATCGCCGGGCAGAATATCGAGGACGTTTGGGTGAGCTTCTCCGCCGGCGGGCTGATCTCCGACATCGTCCGGCTGGAATCCGACCTGGGCGGCCACCGCATCGAGCAGAATGACGTGGACGAGCTGCTCCGCGCCGGCCGCGACGCGATCGATCCGCAGGGCAAGATGGTGCTCCACGCCCAGCCGACCCGCTACACCGTCGATGGGCTGGCCGGCGTGCGGCGCCCGCTCGGGCTCCATGCGGAGCGCCTGGGCGTCGACATCCATGTCGTCGCCACCGATGGCGCGCCGGTGCGCAACCTGGATCACTGCGTCCGCTCGGCGCATCTGGAAGTCCGCTCGATCATCGCCGCGCCGGTTGCCACCGGGCTGGCCTGCCTGACCGACGAGGAGCGCGAGCTGGGCGTCGCGCTGGTCGAGATCGGCGCGGGCGTGACCAATGTCAGCGTCTTCTCGCAGGGCGTGCTTTCCGGCCTCGCCTCGATCCCCATGGGCTCGGCCGACATCACCGACGACATCGCCTCGTCCTTCGGCACCGCGCGCGCCTGGGCGGAGCGGACCAAGTGCTTCCATGGCTCGGCGAACCTGTCTCCGCGTGACAATCACGAGATGATCGACGTGGTGCCGGCGATCCCGGACGACGGCACCGAGGGGCCGCGCATCACCAAGGCGCAGCTCAACGCGATCATCCGCAAGCGGCTGGAGCGGCTGATGGGGGAGATCCAGAAGGAGCTGAAGAAGCTTTCGTTCGAGGATCCGGCCGGCCGCCAGATCGTCCTCACCGGCGGTGGCGCCGAGCTGAAGGGCGTGGCGGACTATGCCCAGCAGTTCCTCGGCAGCGCGGTGCGCGTCGGCCGGCCCAAGGGGCTGGTGGCACTGCCCGAGGCGCATGCGGGCCCCGCATTCGCCACTTTGGCGGGCCTGGCGCGCTTCGCCGCGGCCAATCCGATCGACCTGCGCGCGCTCGAGCCGAACCACCAGATGGTGACCAGGACGAACCCCGGAGCCCTGATCCAGCGGCTGATCGCGGCATTCCGGGCAAATTATTAGAAGAAATGCGTTGGTAACTTCGCGTTCCCTCTAGAGTCGCCCTCTGCGTTCGTGCAGAACGGGGGCCAGATTACGCGCCTGTGACAGCCACCCGGGCGCAGGGAGACCAAGGCGATGAGTATCGATTTCCTTCCGCCCGATGTGGACGAGCTGACCCCGAAGATCACCGTCGTCGGTGTGGGCGGCGCGGGCGGCAACGCGATCGCGAACATGATCCGCGCGGATGTGCAGGGCGTCGACTTCATCGTCGCCAACACCGATGCGCAGGCGCTCAAGCAGTCGAGCGCCGGCCATCGCATCCAGCTCGGCGCCAAGATCACCCAGGGCCTGGGCGCGGGCTCGCGGCCCGAGATCGGCCGCGCCGCCGCCGAGGAGACGATCGACAACGTCCAGAAGGCGCTCGAGGGCGCACACATGGTGTTCATCGCCGCCGGCATGGGCGGCGGCACCGGCACCGGTGCGGCCCCCGTCATCGCCAAGGCCGCGCGCGACATGGGCATCCTGACGGTGGGCGTGGTCACCCGGCCGTTCGCCTTCGAGGGCAAGCGCCGTGCGGCTTCGGCCGAAGCGGGCATCAACGAACTGCAGAAGTACGTCGACACCCTCATCGTCATTCCGAACCAGAATCTGTTCCTGATCGCCAATGCGAACACGACCTTCAAGGAAGCGTTCGAGATGGCCGACGAGGTGCTGCAGCAGGGCGTGCGCGGCATCACCGACCTGATGGTCATGCCCGGCCTCATCAACCTCGACTTCGCCGACGTCCGCTCGGTGATGCAGGAGATGGGCAAGGCGATGATGGGCACCGGCGAGGCCGAGGGCGACGACCGCGCGCTCATCGCCGCGCAGAAGGCGATCGCCAACCCGCTGCTCGACGGCGTGAGCATGAACGGCGCCAAGGGCGTGATCGTCTCGATCACCGGCGGCGAGGACATGCGCCTGCTCGAAGTCGACGAGGCGGCGAACCATATCCGCGAGCTGGTCGATCCGGACGCGAACATCATCTGGGGCTCGGCCTTCAATCCGGAGCTCGAGGGCAAGATCCGCGTCTCGGTCGTCGCGACCGGGATCGACGCCGATGCGCAGCCGATGGCCGCGCCGCGTGCCGCCGAGCAGCCGCGCGTCTTCTCCTTCTCCACACCGCGGCGCACCGCGGCCGCCGAGCCGGCCCCGGCTCCGGTCGAGCCGGTGGCCGAGGAAGCGCCGCTCGAACCGCCGGTGCCTCAGGCCTATACTCCGGAAGTGGCCGCCGAGCCGGCACCGCTCTCCCCGCCGATTCCCCAGGCCTATGAGCCCGAGCCGCAGCCGGCCGCGCCGGTGCAGGCGAGCTGGGTCGACGACGGCAAGGACAGCGACGAGGACGAGCTGGTGCTCGGCGCCGAGAGCCTGGTGCCCGAAGCGCCGCGCGCGCCTGTTGACGAGCCGGCGCCCGCGCCGACCACGCGCCGCCGCTGGCTGACCGGCGGCGACGAAGAAGAAGCCGCGCCCTCGATCCCGGCCGAGAAGCCGAAGAAGAGCGGCGGCACGCTGTTCGAGCGCATGGCGATGGCGTCGCGCGGCGCCTCCAAGTCGGACGATGACGACGACAAGGATCCGCTCGACATTCCGCGCTTCCTGCGCAGCCAGAACAACCAATAGGCCATTCGTCGCCGGCCGGCCTCGCTTTGGCGAGCCGCGCCGGCGCCGTAATCGGCGGTTCAGCGCAACACGGTGCAAGCTGGCGGGAATATGGACCGGATTCGCTTCATCGGTGCTGCGGCACTCGCGCTGGTCGCGGCCCAGGCGGCGCCCGCCCTTGCCCAGACCGAAGTCGTAGCCCAGCCCAATCCCGATGCGGACCGGCTGGCCAATGATATCCGCATGCTCGCCAGCGATCCGCGCGACCTGCGCACGCTGCTCGATGCGGGGATGACCAGCGCGCGGCTGGGAGACACTTCGGCGGCGCTTGCCTTCTTCCAGCGCGCGGAGACGCTCAGCCCTGGCGATCCGCGCATTTCGGCGGGCCGCGCGATGGTGCTGGTGCGCCTGGAACGCCCTGGCGAGGCGCTCCGGCTGTTCCAGGCCGCCGAGGCGCGTGGGCTGGATCCGCGCGAATATGCCGGCGATCGCGCCTTCGCCTATGATCTGCTCGGCCAGCCGAGCCTTGCCCAGCGTGACTATAAGCTCGCCCTGTCAAGCAACCGCGACGATGCCGAGACGCTCCGTCGATATGCTCTTTCGCTCGGCATCACGGGCGACAAGGACGAGGCGATGCGCGCGCTCGACCCGTTGCTCCGCCGCAGCGATCGCGCCGCCTGGCGGGCGCGGGCCTTCATCCTGGCGATGAACGGCGACACGACGGGAGCGGAGAAGATCGCCTCCAGCATGATGCCGGGCACCATGGGCCAGGCGTTGTCGCCCTTTTTCCGCCGTCTTGCCGATCTGGGGCCCGCCGACCGCGCCTTCGCGGTGCATTTCGGCGAGCTTTCGCCCAGCCAGGCGCGGCTCGCCGATGCGCGACTGGCACCGGAGCTGCCGCGCTACGTGCCGGCGGTGCGGCCGGTGCAGCTGGCGGCGGCCGCGCCGGTAACCGCACCCGCGCCGGCACCGAAGGGAAGCGACCGCCGCTCGCGCCGGGATCGCGAGCGTGACGAGAAGCTCGCTGCCGTTGCCGCGGTGCGGCCGGCCGCGGCGCCGGTGCCGCAGCCAGCGGCCGACGACAGCCTCCCGCCGCCGCCGCGCTTCGTGCCGCCGCCCACGCCGATCGTGCAGCCCATCCCGGCGCCGAAACGCGAGGAGGAACCGGCGGAAGCGACCGAGCGTCCGGCGCCGGTCCCCGTGCGGCCGGCGCCCGCTCCGGTGCGCCCGGCTCCCACGCCGGCGCCAGCGCCCGTGCCCGTGCCCGTGCGCCTGGCTTCGGTCGCCGCGCCCATTTCCATGCGCGCGGAGCCGGCTCCGGCGCCCGCCACGCCGGCCCGTGCCGAGCCGGTGGTGCAGCCCGTGCGCCCCGCGCCGAAGCCCGAGCCGACGCCCCCGGGCCCGGCCAGGGTAGGGCAGGAGGATTCGGTGCTTGCCGCGATCGTCGGCGGCATCACGATCCCCGCCGACGAGCTCGCCGCGGTCACCGCGACGCCGACCGAGCCGGTGGAGGTGGCGGCTCCGGCACCGGTGCACGTCCCCGAAGCCAGGCCTGCCGCCCCGTCCAGGCCGAAACCGGAACCGGTCGCGGCCAAGCCGAAGCCCGAACCGGCGGAGGCCAAGCCCGATCCAAAGGCCAAGCCCGATCCAAAGGCCAAGCCGGCGCCCGAGGAAGCGAAGAAAGGCAAGCCCGATCCCAAGGCGACGGCGAAGAAGCCGGAGCCCAAGAAGCCCGATCCGGCGAAGACCGATCCCAGTCGCATCTGGGTGCAGGTGGCGGGCGGCGCCAATGAGGATTCGCTCGCCAAGGCCTGGAAGGGCGTGGTCGCGAAGGCGCCCGCGGCGATGAAGGGCAAGAGCGCGTGGACGACGCCGTTGCGCGCAACCAACCGTGTGCTCGCCGGCCCGTTCAAGACCAGCGCGGAGGCGCAGGCGTTCGTCAACACGCTGGGCAAGGCGGGCGTCTCCGGCTTCGTCTTCACCAGCGAGGCCGGGCAGAAGGTGACCAAGCTGGCGCCGTAGCGCTTCGCCAAGGATCCAAGCCGTCATCCCCGCGTAAGCGAGGATCCATCTCCCGGACTAGCCCAATCCGCACCGGCGGTTTGTGCTGCCATCGCCGGAGATGGCCCCGCTTTCGCGCGGGTGTCGCAAGAGGGTGGGATGACGGGTCGGGATTGGGCTGATAGGAGCCGCCCAGTGAAAGCGATCTCTCCCTGGGCCTCCACGCCCGAAGCCAGCCGTGGCCGCCTCCATCCCGAGCCCGGCGGTACCGCGCGGGGGCCGCGCGATGCCTTTCAGCGCGATCGGGACCGGATCATCCACTCGATCAGCTTCCGGCGCCTGCGTCACAAGACCCAGGTGTTCATGGCGCCCGATGGCGATCATTTCCGGGTACGGCTCACCCACAGCCTGGAAGTCGCGCAGATCGGCCGGGCGATCGCGCGCACGCTGGGGCTCAACGAGGACCTGACCGAGGCGCTCTGCCTGGCGCATGACATTGGCCATCCGCCCTTCGGCCATGCCGGGGAAAAGGCGCTGAGCGCGGCGCTGGCCGGGCAGGGCGGGTTCGACCATAACGGCAACACGCTCCGCACGCTGACCGTGATCGAGCGCCCCTATCCGGCCTGGGATGGGCTGAATCTAACCTGGGACACGCTGGAGGGCCTCGCCAAGCACAATGGCCCGATCGACCATCCCGAATGGGCGCTGGCCGAGGCGGACGCCGCGTTCCCGCTGGAGCTTGCGAGCTGGCCCTCGCTCGAGGCCCAGGTCGCGGCGATCGCGGACGACATCGCCTATGACAATCACGACATCGATGACGGGCTCCGGGCGGGGCTGCTCCAGCTCGATCAGCTGTTCGAAGTGCCGATGATCGCCCAGGGCTGGCGCGAGGTGGAGGTGAAGTTCCCCGGCTGCGAGCGCCGGCGCCTGCTCAGCGAGCTGATCCGTGCCCAGATCGGCGCGATGGTCAACGATCTCATCGGTGCCACGCAGCGCCGCATTGCCGAGAGCGGCGTGGAAACGGTGGCGGACGTCCGCGCCGCTGGCCAGGTGCTCGCGCACTTCTCGGATGGAATGCGCGAAGCCGAACGCGGCCTCAAGCGCTTCATGTACGCCAATCTCTATCACCATCCGAGCCAGCTCGCCGCGGCGGAAGCGGCGGGCACGGTGGTGGCGGGCCTGTTCGACGTATATCGCGCCGATCCGTCGCTGATGCCGGCGCAATGGACCGAGTCGCTGCCCGCCGGCGAACCCGCCCGCAGCCGGCATATCGCCGACTTCATCGCCGGCATGACCGATCGCTATGCCGTCGCGCGCTACAAGGAACTGGTCGGCACGATCGACTTGCCCGAGGGGTTCTGACGCGGCGTGGAGCCGGAGCGTCGCCGCCCCGGCCCCACGCTGCTCCGGACAGGTTCAGCGCGCGGCGATCTGCGCCGGCGCCTTCTCCCTGGGCGCGCGGAACGAGACGCGGGTATCGTTCACATAGCCCTCGACCCAGCCATTCTTCACGTTCAGGCGGAATTCGCCGCCCTGGCTCGTGCGGCCCTCGAGGATCTGGGCCTTGTCCCTGGTGGTGATCGAATAGGTATAGGTCACGCCCTCATGGGTGAAGCTACGCTCGCTCGCGATCGCCATGGGGGCGGTAAAGGTCAGGACGGCGGCGGCAGCCGCGAAAAGAAACTTCGACACGATCTTTCTCCTTGATGGATCAGGAGCCAGACCGGCATCCGGTTTGTTCTGTTATTGCGTCGATCTTTGTTGCGGCGCAGCAAAATCGGCAATCGCAAAGGTGGCCGGCGCCGGTTGCAGGAAATGCATGCGAGGAAAATGACGAAGCGCCGCGTCGAACCGAAAGTGTGGCAAACTTCTGCGACATTTGGCGCGTAGTCCGGACACATAACGGACAGGGGAGTCGCATGTCGGACGCCAGTATTGCGCTCAACCGCTTCGGTCTCGGTGCCAGGCCGGGCGAGGATACCGGGGCCGATCCCCGCAAATGGCTCGCCGGGCAGATCGCTGGCTTCGATCCGCGCCCGCAGATGATCGCGGCGCAGGTGCCCAGCACTCGAGTGGCGAGTGACCTCGCGGATTTCTACGAGCGCCAGCGGCAGATCCGCCAGGCCGAGGGACCGCGCGACCGGCAACCGCAGCAGCCGCCCGCCATGCCGGCGAGACCCGCAGGCGCGCAGCCGCCCATGGCGGAAGGCGGGGCGATGCAGGACATGCAATCCGCGGCGCCGGCGATGCAGCCGGGCATGCAGCCGAGCGCGAAGCCGCTCTATCAGGGCGAGGACGCGGCAATGATGGCCCGGCGCGAAGCGCGGCGCCAGCAGCAGCAAATCTATGTCGGCATGGTTTCCGCCCGCGCGTTGAGCGCGATCACCTCGCCCACGCCCTTCGCCGAGCGGCTCGTGCATTTCTGGGCGAACCATTTCGCCGTCTCGGCCGACAAGCTCGAACTGGTCGGGCTGGCGGGCACGATGGAGTTCGAGGCGATCCGCCCGCATGTGATGGGCAGGTTCGGCGACATGCTCAACGCGGTCGAGCGCCATCCGGCGATGCTGCTCTATCTCGATCAGGCCGTGTCGATCGGCCCGAACAGCCCCGCCGGCCAGCTCGCCGCCCGCCGCCAGGCCCAGCGGCGCGCCGGGCTCAACGAGAATCTGGCGCGCGAGATCATGGAGCTCCACACGCTGGGCGTGCGCAGCGTCTACACCCAGGCGGACGTGACCGAGTTTGCCCGGGCGATGACCGGCTTCACCGTGGCGGGGCTCGGCCGCGGCGCCGGCGCGCGCTATGCCGGCACCGCCGATGGCGAGCCCGGCAGCTTCGTCTTCGCTCCGCGGCTGCACGAGCCGGGCACCCGCACGATCCTGGGCCGGCAATGGGCGCAGGAAGGCGAGCGGCAGGCAGCCGCGGTGCTCGACCATCTCGCCACCCATCCGGCGACCGCGAAGCATATCGCGACCAAGCTGGCCCGGCATTTCGCCAGCGACGATCCGCCCGCGCCGCTGGTCGCGCGGCTGGAAAAGGCGTTCCTGAGCTCGGGCGGCGACCTGCCGACCGTCTATCGCACATTGATCGCGTCGCCCGAATGCTGGGCGCCCCAGCCGGCCAAGTTCAAGTCGCCCTGGGAATGGTCGATCTCGGCGCTGCGTGCGCTCGGCACGCAGCAGGTGCAGGGCAATGCCGTCAACGGGCTGCTGGGCCAGCTCGGCCAGCCGACCTGGAAGCCGGGCTCGCCGGCGGGCTGGGACGATGTCGCCGGGGCCTGGGCCGGGCCCGATGCGGTGATGCGGCGAGTCGAGGCGGCCGAGCGCATGGCGCAGCGCGCCCGCGACACGATCGATGCGCGGCAGCGCGCCGCCCAGCTCTTCCCCGGCACGCTGAGCACCGGCACCGCCCAGTCGATCGCGCGCGCCGAAAGCCCGGGCCAGGGCCTCGCCCTGATGCTCGTCTCGCCCGAATTCATGCGGAGGTAAGCCCGATGACCGCATTTTCCCGCCGCCGCTTCGTCGCCCTTGGCGCCTCGGCCGTCTTCGCATCCACCTTCGGCGCCCGCATGGCCTTTGCCCGCGCGGCGACCGAGCGGCGCTTCGTCTTCATCATCCAGCGCGGTGCCGCCGACGGACTGCATACCGTCGCGCCGGTGGGCGATCCCGCCTATGCGAGCCAGCGCGGCCAGCTCGCCGAGGACTTCGCCTCGGCACCGAAGCTCGACTCGATGTTCGCGCTCCATCCGGCGCTCAAGAACGTCCATGGCCTTTACGGCGCCAAGCAGGCGTTGTTTCTGCATGCCGTCGCCTCGCCCTATCGCGACCGCTCGCACTTCGACGGGCAGAACGTGCTGGAGACCGGTGGCACCTCGGCCTATCAGCTCAAGGACGGCTGGCTGAACCGGCTGCTCACCCTGCTGCCCGCCGACGACAAGGCGATCGCGCTTGCCGCGACGGTGCCGCTGGCGCTGCGCGGGCCGGTGGAAGTGGCGAGCTACGCCCCTTCGGCACTGCCCGACGCCTCGGACGACCTGCTGACGCGCGTCACCCAGATGTATCAGGGCGACGCCCAGCTCCATGGCATCTGGGAACAGGCGACCGCGACCAAGATGCTCACCAGCGATCTCGCATCGGACAATGGCCGCAACGCGGCGGCCACGGGCGATCTCGCCGCCAAGATGCTGTCGGCCGAGAACGGCTCGCGGATCGCGATGATCGAGACCGGCGGCTGGGACACGCATGCCGGCCAGCGCGGGCGGTTGGCGGGCCAGCTCAACGGGCTCGACCAGATGATCGGCGCGCTGCAGAAGGGGCTGGGGCCGTTGTGGAGCAACACGGTGGTGCTCGTCGCCACCGAGTTCGGACGCACGGTGAAGGTCAACGGCACGCAGGGAACCGATCACGGCACCGGATCGGTCGCGATGCTGATGGGGGGCGCGGTGAACGGCGGGCGTGTGGTCGCCGACTGGCCGGGCCTCGCCGACGCGGCGCTCTACGAGAATCGCGACCTCAAGCCCACTACCGGGCTCGATGCGGTGATCGGCTCGACGCTCTCGGCGCATTTCGATCTCAGCCCCCAGGCCACGGTGCGAAAGCTGTTCCCCGACGTGCAGGCGGCCCAACCGCTCCGGGATCTGGTCCGCGCCTGACAACCGGGCATTAAGCCATCCGCGCTATCGCTCGCCCGGATTTCCGGCAGCGAGGCGCGGGCGGCATGACCGAACTGGAACAGATTCTCTCGACTGGTACGGGCAGGCGCGCGCTCGACCGCTATTTTGCGGGATTGATCCGCGCGCCGGATTTCGCCGCGCTCGAAGCCGAGCTCTCCGCGCTGCTGGAGGAGCATCCCTCGGCATTCGCCCCGCTCTGCCGTGCAAGCGTGCGCGAGGGCGTCGAGATCGTCGGCTGGGAACGCGTTCATGCCGATATCCTTGCGATGGACCGCAAGGGCAGTCGCTGTACCGCACTGGGCATCGATCTGACCGGCCATTGGGAAGGCGAGGGGCCGGGCTTCGAAGTCTCGCTCTATGACGATGACAGCTTTGCCTTTTCCACCGCCAGCCGCGAGACGCTGCTGGACGCCTGCAAAGGCTATCCCACGCCCTGGCAGGGCTGCTTCGCCGAGATCGAGACGCCGCTCGAAT
Organism: Sphingomonas sp. CBMAI 2297; assembly: GCF_029870595.1. Lineage (GTDB taxonomy): Bacteria > Pseudomonadota > Alphaproteobacteria > Sphingomonadales > Sphingomonadaceae > Sphingomonas. The sequence goes on along the minus strand of NZ_JAPDIR010000006.1, from coordinate 93,490 downwards.
GCCGCGGCCTCGTGCTGCTCGACGGTGCGATCCGCGCCTATCCGGATCGGCATACCGTTCCGAGCGGCGCATTGCCGCGCGACTATGCCGGTTTCGTCATCGCCCTGTGGTGGCTCTATCTGCGGGTCCATCAAGGCGTTGCCGATGCGCTTGCCCGCCACGGCTTGCCCCGCGCGATGCCGGTGCTCGTCGACGAGCATGATTTCGGCCCGCAAATCGGGGGAGTCTTCATGTGCGAGCGGGTCGCCGACAGCGCGGAGCGCAGCGCCCAAATTCTCGCTCAACGGGCGGTGGAGAAGCGCCTAGCCTATGATCGCCTCACCGAGCAGTTGATCCTGGAGATGCGCGAGAAGCGGGCCGTGGTCCGCAACTGGAGCTTCTGGCGCAACCGCGCGCACCGCCGCAACGCGATCGAGCTGCTCGAGGCGAGCGACAAGGTCATGTTCCAGGATGTCGTCTCGACGCGCGGCCAGCTGTCGGTGTGGCTGCTCTCCGATCGCGAGTTCGAAATGCTGCTCGACCGCTATCGCGAGCATCGCCGCCCGGGGTCCAGCGGCAAGCCGCATCCCGATCCGGGCGAGGAGCGCACCCAGCTCCACCTGCTGTTTCTCCAGCACGCGCTGCAGTTCGGCGGTCGCATGGTGCAGCGCGAATTCCCGGCACGCCGCGGCCGGGCGGCGTGAGGCGTCGGTCCGACATCCGGGATCATTGCTCCCATGACGGTGAGCGGTCGGATAAAGTCTTGATATTGCGACCCTACCGGAAAACCCGGCTTTAACCTTCGTGCCGCAATATGGGCCGATCAAGCGTTGAGGACCGAACGTGCCGTCGTCACCTGGACCGTCAACTCCGCTCGGCATCGCGCTTGCCACGCTCGGCAAATGCGCCCTTGCGCTTGCCGTGTTCACGGCGATCTTCGGCGGGTGGCAATGGGTCCTGGCGCGCCAGCCCCTGCCCGGCGCCTCCAATCGCGAGGGTGCGTGCGTGCTGTGGTTCGTCGGCAGCTCGACGATGAGCCGCTGGTCCTCCCTCCAGGACGATCTCAAGCCCTGGATCGCGCAGAATCGCGGCATGGGCGGCGCGACCATGGCGGAGATCAACCTCCACATCGCGCATGATCAGGCCAAGCGTGCTCCCCAGGCGATCGTCTATTATGCCGGCGACAATGATCTCGCCTTCGGCCGTTCGGTGGACGAGACCGTGGCGGACCTGCGCGAGTTCCTTGCCATCAAGTCGCGCCTGTTCGGCCAGACGCCGGTATTCGTCATCTCGCTGAAGCCCAGCCCCACCCGCTGGGACCGGCGCGACCAGCAGGACCGCTATAATCTGGTCGCGCGGACGATCGCCGGGCAGCGACCGGACGTCACCTATGTCGATATCGTGCCGCTGCTGCTTCTGAACGGGCGGCCGGGGCCCTTCTATAATGAGGACGGCCTGCACCTGAACGACGAAGGCTATCGGCGCTGGACGATCGCGCTGCGCCGCGCTCTGGACGAGAACCTGCCGCAGCGCGTCCTGCAACGATGCCATTCTGAAGTCCCCCAGAGGGGAGCGTGAATCGTGGTAGATGCCGGGAAGGTTACGGCAGAATTCATACCGTTTCGACGCTGCAAGGAACGGCTGATTAAGCAATTTGATCTAGATTAAGCCCCAGTCAACTGCACCCGTAGTTGCTCAGGGGGCGAATTTGCGAGGCGAGCGGATTGCCGGTTTGGACAACTGGCGCGCGCTGCTGATGCTTGCCGGGATCTTCCTGCACGCCACGACCGTGCAGGAGATCGACCGGCCCGTCTTCGTGCTGATCGCCAAGACCTCCTCCAATTTCCGCATGGGCACTTTCTTCGCGGTTGCCGGGCTGCTCAGCCTGCTCGCCATCGCCAAGCGCGGGGCCGATCCCTGGCTGGCGCGCCGCAGCTTCCAGATCGGCATCCCGATGCTCTTCGGGCTGTTCGTGCTGGCCCCGTTGATGAGCGCCTGTGCGAGCTGGCATGCGTTCGGCACCATGATGCCGGCGTTGCCGGAACTCGGCTGGTGGCATTTCTGGTTCCTGGTCGACCTGCTGGCCTATGCTCCGATCACCTTCTGGCTCTTCCGTGCGGACCGGGCGCATGCGATCTTCGCTCGCATCGATCGATGGGTGGAGCGCGATCGCCCCTCGGTGACGCTGATCATCCTGGCCGTGGGCGTGGTGGCGGCAATGAGCGTCCTGCTCGTCGCGCGGCTGGCGAGCATGGCCGGCATGCTCGCCGAGCCGGTCTGGGCGGCCCATCAGATACTGGGCTATGCGCCGCTCTACGCGTTCGGCGTGATCCTGGCGGGTTCGCCGGCATTGTTCCGCCACATGACCGCGCGCACCGGCCCCGCCTTCACGGTGCTGGCGATGGTGTTCGCGCTCTGCCTGGCCTCGCGGCTGCTGCCGGGGGGCGGGAAGAGCCTTTTCGACGGGCCGGCCAGCCTGCTGAACGTGGTGACCTCCTGCCTGTGTCCGCCGGCGGTCACCGTGCTGATCCTGCGGTCGGCGATCGCGATGCGCGGAACGCCGCCGCTGTTCCGGCGGATATCGGACGCGGCCTTCACCATCTACATGGTGCATTTTCCGATCATCCTCGCGCTCGACCCGTTGCTCGATCCGCTGCGGCTCAATCCCTATGTCTCCTATCTGCTGCTCGTGGGATTGTCGGGCTGGCTCTCCTATCTGGTGCATCGCCTGATCGTCACGCGCGTCCCCTTCGCGGCGATGCTGCTCAACGGCGTCAATCCGGCCAAGCCGCGCGCGGCCATAGCCGAATAGAGCGGTCGCCCGCACGCCCGGGGCGTGCTTCCGTAATTTACATACGTTCTTGATTGCATGTAAATGTGCGCCTAGGCTGCCGTTACCGGCGAAGACCGGCGATCGGGGAGGAACAGTTGCGCATCGATTGCCCGATGGGCGCGGTGCGGCGTGCACGACAACCAGCCGGACTTCCCGCTCGCCACTCCGCGCGGCCGAACCGCTCGGCCGGCCTCGATTGATTCGAGGTCACCGATACGGTTCGAAGGAGAAAATCGATAAGCGCAAGGAGAGGCAGATGAAGACAATATCTCGGGCGATTTTCACCACATTGGTTTCCAGTATCGCTCTGGCCGCCGCCCTGCCGGCGTGCGCCCAGTCCGTTCCCAACGCGCCGACCGGCCCGGTGGAGACGCAATATTATGCCAATGGCAGCTATGCGACGACCACGACCCGCTCCGCCGCGGCCTGTGATTCCAAGGGCAATCAGTGCGATGTCTTCTATCCGTCGAACATCGCGTCGCTGAACACCCGCCTGCCGCTGGTGGTATGGGCCAATGGCACCGGCTCCACGCCGGACAATTACACCAACTGGCTGAAGCACCTCGCCAGCTGGGGCTTCATCGTCGTGGCCACGCGCGACCAGCAGACCGGCTATGGCAACACCGTGCTGGATTCGCTGGCCTATATGCGGGCCGAGGAAGCGAACCCGTCCAGCCCCTTCTATCACCGCGTCGATTTCGCCCATGTCGGGGCGGCGGGCCATTCGCAGGGCGCTTCGGGCGCCGCCAATGCGATGTTCCACTCGAGCGGCGTGATCACCACCACGGTGACGTTCGAGCTGCCGAACCAGAATTGGTGCAATCCGGCCGACAATTGCCTGCTCACGCCGACGCTGACCGGTGGCTCGGGATCGATCTTCTATGTGAGCGGCACGGCGGACAGCCTGATCGCGCCGGACACGCAGAGCGGCGGCACCCAGCTCAACTCGCAGACGGCCTATTACAACGCCACGCCGGGCACGATGCTCAAGGCCAAGGGCCTGCTGAAGGGCGCCAACCACAATGACGTCACCGGCACGCCGGGCTGCGGCGCGCTCGGCTTTCTCAAGGCCTGCGCGAACGGGGTCTATGGCTATCTCGGCTTCCCGACCGCCTGGCTCGCCTGGCAGCTGAAGGGCGATGCCGTCGCTGGCGCCGCGTTCAAGAACGGGACCGGCGAGTTCTTCACCGCGAACGCCTGGACCGGGCGGATCTCCAACATCCCTTGAGCTTCCGGCTCTGAGCTTCTGGTCGCGCGCCGCGGTCCGGGCGGCGCGCGGCCAACCCTTATCCACGGAAAGCAGGAACATGGTTCGTACCTACGGCATCATCGCGATTCTGGTCGTGGCGGCGGGCATCGCCTTCTTCGCCTGGCCACGGAGCGCTCCCGTCGCAGCCGATGCCGGTGCGGTCGTGGTGCATCCGGTCGAAGCCGAACCGGTGCCGGCGCCCATCGCCGAATCCGCTGCGCCGGCGCCGCAGCCGCGGCCGGCAGTGGAAACCGCGATCCTGGCGTCGATGGAGGATCCGCGCGCCGAGCTGCGCGATGTCGTCGTCCGGCGGGACGCGCCGCAGATCGCCTGTGGCGAGAAGCGGACCGCGCGGGATCCGGTGTTCCGGCGGTTCGTTTGGCTCGGGCATCTCAAGATGCTCGCAACCGATGACGGGACGAAGGACTTCGGCAATATCGCCGCGGTCTGCCGGGAAGGGCAGCCGGTTCCCTGATCGGTCAGCCGGCCGGCGGGACGATCGGGCGCCCGCGGGAGTCGATGACGCCCGCGTTCGTTGCGCCTTCGACCAGCAGGCGCAGGAAATCGACCGAGCGCCGCATGTCCGCGGGGTCCGGGGCAAGGACCTGCGCGATCGACAGGCCGCGCACGGCCCAGACGAACAGGCGGATTCCGGCGAGCATCTCGCTATCCTCGCCGCTGCCGAACTGCTGCTTGATCGTCTCGAGCGACATCTGCTCCACTCTCGCCTGCATCGGCGCGACGAGCGCGGCCAGTTCGGGATCGCTGCGCGACGCCTGGAGTATCTCGAGCACGGCGAGCCCGGAGGGGCGGCTCAACACCTCCCAGAGCATTTCCGGCCAGTCGGCGAGGCGCGCGCCGCGGCCGGTATCGGCCGCGATCCGTTCATAGGCGCGCTTCTCGCGCTCGTAGACTCTGCCGATCACATCGGCCATCAGCTGCACGCGCGTGCCGAAATGGTGATGCAGCGCGCCGCGGGTGACGCCGGCCTCTTCGGCGATCGCCTCGGTCGAGGTGCCGGCATAGCCCTTGCGATAGAGCAGCCGGATCGCGGCATCGAGCAGTGCCTCCCGCGTTTCCGCGGTACGCTCCGCCTGTGTCCGACGTTTCCTGCCCGCAGCTGCCTCCGCCACCTTGTCTTGTGTCCCTTCCGATCGCCGGTTCCGGCAAAGCAACCCATTTGGCGGGTCGCGGCAAGGTCCGTCAACACGCGCCACGCCATGACGCCCGGATGGCGAAGTTCGGCCGGGGGCTGTGCAGTTTCGGCCGCATCCGCTAAGGCGCGCGCTTCCGCAACCACTGGAACCGTGAATGACGCTCTACGCACGCTTCGCCGCGCATCTGAACCTTGCCCTGGATGCGCTCGTCCTCGCCGGTGACCTGCCTGCGGGGCTGGAGCGACGTGCGGTCACCGTCGAGCCGCCGCGCGACCCCTCGCACGGGGACCTGGCTACCAACGCCGCGATGGTGCTCGCCAAGCCGGCTGGGACCAATCCGCGCGCGCTGGCCGAGAAGATCGGCGCGGAGCTGGAAAAGCTGGACGAAGTCGCCTCGGTCTCCGTCGCGGGCCCTGGCTTCATCAACCTGACGCTCACCGACGCGACTTGGCGCGGCGAGCTGGTGGCGATCCTCGATGCCGGCGACGATTATGGCCGCTCCGCCGTGGGCGCGGGCACGACCGTGAACGTCGAATATGTCTCGGCCAACCCGACCGGCCCGATGCACATGGGCCATTGCCGGGGCGCGGTGGTGGGCGATGCGCTCGCCTCGCTGCTCGAATTCGCCGGGCACAAGGTGATCCGCGAATATTATGTCAACGACGCGGGCGGCCAGGTCGACGTGCTCGCCCGCTCGGCGCACCTTCGCTACCGGGAAGCGCTGGGCGAGACGATCGAGATTCCCGAGGGGCTCTATCCGGGCGAATATCTGAAGCCGGTCGGCGCGAAGCTCGCGGCGGAGTTCGGCGACAAATATGTCGGCGCGCCGGAGAGCGAATGGCTCGTGCTCTTCCGCAAGACCGCCGTCGCCGCGATGATGGACATGATCCGTGCCGATCTGGCGTTGCTCGGCATCCATCACGACCTGTTCTCGTCCGAGGCCGAGCTGCAGGCCGTCGGCAAGCCCGAGCAGGCCGAGGCGTGGCTGCGCGAGCGCGGCTTCGTCTATGACGGCGTGCTCGAAGCGCCCAAGGGCGAGACGCCGGAAGATTGGGAGCCGGTCGAGCTGCCGCTGTTCCGCTCGACGCAATTCGGGGATGATCAGGATCGCCCGATCAAGAAGTCGAACGGCGCCTGGACCTATTTCGGCGCCGATCTCGCCTATCACTTCCAGAAGGCGCAGTCGGCCGACCAGCTGATCGACATCTGGGGCGCCGATCATGCGGGCACCGTCAAGCGCATCGTCGCCGCGGTGCAGGCGCTGACCGGCGGCGAGACCAAGTTCGACGTCAAGCTGGTCCAGATGGTCCGGCTGCTGCGCGACGGCGAGCCGGTGAAGATGTCGAAGCGCGCCGGCAACTTCGTCACGCTCGCCGATGTGGTGAACGAAGTGGGCAAGGATGTGGTCCGCTTCACCATGCTGACCCGCAAGGCGGACGCCCAGATGGACTTCGATTTCGCTAAGGTGGTCGAGGCGTCGAAGGACAATCCGGTCTTCTACGTCCAATATGCGCACGCCCGTGTCGCGTCGCTCCAGCGGCGCACCGCGGAGGCGGGGATCGCCTGTGCCGATGCGGATCTGTCTCTGCTTGATACACAGGAGCTGCGGCTGGTTCAGGCCGCCGCGCAGTTCCCGCGGATCGTCGAGGCAGCGGCATCGGCGCGTGAGCCGCATCGAATTGCCTTTTATCTCTATGATTTGGCGGCTGAGCTCCATAGCCTGTGGAACCTGGGCAAGGACGATGCGAGCCGCCGCTTCCTGATTCCCGACCAGCCGGCGTTGACATGTGCACGGCTTTATTTGGCGCGTTCGATTGGGCAGATTGTACGTAACGGCCTCCGCATCATGGGCGTCGAGGCTGTCCAGGAGATGTGAGGAATGAACATGCGTGGGGGGGAGGCCGGATTCGGCGATGACGATCGCCTTCCCTGGCTGGAGACGGTGGAGGATGATTATCGCGAGGGGCCTTCCTTCGGCCGCCTCCTGCTGCTCGTCGTCCTGCTCCTGGCGGTGCTCGGCGCGGGGGCGTTCGGCTATTACTGGTACCAGAAGCAGAAGAGCCTGTCCGGCAATGGCGAGCTGATCGCGGCGCCGGAAGGCGATTACAAGGTCAAGCCCGACGAGCCGGGCGGGATGAAGGTGGATGGCGAGGGAGACACCGTCTTCGCCACCAGCCAGGGCGACAGCGGCAATTCGAGCATCGACACCAGCGCGCTGCCCGAGGCGCCGGTGGATGGCAAGAAGGTGGCGGAGAAGGCGCCGTCGCTGACGGGCGAGAAGAATGCCAAGGTCGCGATCCCGTCGAGCGCCGCCGCGGCGGAGGCCCAGCCCAGGCGCGTGCCGGTGATCGCCCCGCAGGCCGGGGGCTCGGGCGCGCTGATCCAGCTCGGCGCCTTTCCGGACGAGGGCGGCGCCAATGCCGCCTGGGCGCGCCTATCGAAGCGCTTTTCCTATCTGGCGCCGCTCGGCAAGTCGGTCGAGCGCGGCGAGAAGGATGGCAAGTCGGTGTTCCGCCTGCGCGTCAATGCGGGTTCGAACGGTCAGGCGAGGGAGCTGTGCGGCAAGCTCAAGGTGGCGGGCGAGAGCTGCTACGTGGCGAATTGATGGCCGGCCGCCGCAACCTTGCGATCGTGCTGGCCGTCCTGGCGATGGGCTTTGGGGTGGCCGTGACATGGGCGGGCCCGTTCATTGCGCGGGATCGCTGCCTCGATGCGGGCGGTGCGTGGCGGGATGGCCGGTGCGTGCGCTGATCCGCCGGGCCGGCTGACGGCAAGCCATGCCGCACGGGCATGGCCGATATCGGGGGAGGGGCTTATCCGGCGCCTTCCGCTCGGCTAAGACCGCAGGCATGAAGCCTGTAATCTTCGGTGTATCCGGCCTGTCGCTCACGGCCGAGGAGCGCGATTTCTTCCGTGACGCCGATCCGCTCGGCTACATCCTGTTCAAGCGCAATTGCGAGAGCCGCGATCAGATGCGCGCGCTCACCGAGAGCCTGCGCGAATTGAGCGGCCGGGCCGATCTGCCGATCCTGATCGACCAGGAAGGCGGCCGCGTCAGCCGGATGGTGCCGCCCGAATGGCCGGCCTTCCCGGCGGGCGAGGTGTTCGGCCGGCTCTACGACGTCGCGCCGGTCTCCGCGATCGAGGCGGCACGCGCCAATTACCATGCGCTGGGCATGATGCTGGCCGATGTGGGAGTCACCGTCGATTGCGCGCCGCTGCTCGACGTCGTCACGCCCGAGGTGACTCAGGCGATCGGCGACCGCGCCTTTGGCGGCGAGCCGATGCGGGTCGCGGCACTGGGACAGGCCTGTGTGGAGGGGTTGCGCCGGGGCGGCGTGGTCGGCGTGGTCAAGCACATGCCGGGCCATGGCCGCGCGCTGGTCGACAGCCATCTCGAGCTGCCGCGCGTCCGGGTCGACGCGGCGGCGCTGGAACAGGACATCGCGCCGTTCCACGCGCTCCGGCATGCGCCGATGGGCATGACCTGCCATGTGGTGTTCGAAGCCTGGGACGCCGAGCGCCCCGCCACGCTCTCGCCCCGGGTGATCGGCGAGATCATCCGCGATCGCATCGGCTTTGACGGCCTGTTGATGACCGACGACATCGACATGAAGGCGCTCTCCGGCACGCCGGGCGAAAAGGCGACGCAGGCGCTGGCGGCGGGCTGCGACGTGGTGCTCGACTGCTGGGCGCGGATGGAGGAGATGATCGAGATCTCCGCCCTGCTGCCCGACGCGACGCCCGCATGCATCGAGCGGCTTGACCGCGCGATGGCGACGACGGGCGCGGACGAGCCTGATGCGGACTTCGCGGAGTTGGTCGCCAGGCGCGACGCGTTGCTGGCGCTGGCGTAACTTCTCCCTCTCCCCGCAAGCGGAGAGAGGGAGTTGATGACACCACCCCTCCGACCTGCTTAACTCCTGCCATGGACGTCGAGACACCCGACACCCTGAAGATCGACATCGACGGCTGGGAAGGGCCGCTCGACCTGCTGCTCGCGCTCGCGCGCAACCAGAAGGTGGACCTGCGGCAGATATCGATCCTCCAGCTCGTCGAGCAATATCTCGATTTCGTGAACCAGGCGCGCGAGCTGAAGCTCGAGCTGGCCGCCGACTATCTCGTGATGGCTGCCTGGCTGGCCTATCTCAAGTCGGCGCTGCTGCTCCCGCGCAATCCCGAGGAGACGCCGAGCCCCGAGGAGCTGGCGCTGCGCCTGCAGCTGCGCCTCGAGCGGCTCAACGCGATGCGGGACGCCGGCGCGCGGCTGATGGCGCGCGACCGCACCGGGCGCGACAATTTCTTCCGCGGTGCGCCCGAGGGGCTCCGCGTGCTGCGCAAGGCGCGCTGGGAGGCCGAGATCTACGACCTGATCGCCGCCTATGGCCGGATCAGCGCGCGCACCCGGCCGGTGATGCACGTCGTCGCGCACCGCGACGTGATGACGCTGGAGGCGGCGATCGAGCGCGTCTCGGCCCTGATCGGCACGCGGATCGAATGGAGCACGCTCCAGTCCTTCCTGCCCGAAGGCGCGGCCGGGCCCTATGCCAAGTCGGCGCTCGCCTCGTCCTTCGTCGCCGCGCTGGAGCTGGCCAAGCAGGGCCGGGTGGAGCTGCGGCAGAAATCGGCCTTCGCGCCGCTCTATCTCAAGGCGGCCGGATGACGCCCGAAGACGCGGCTTCGCGCGCGGTGGAGGCCGTGCTGTTCGCTTCCGAGTCCCCGATGACGCTGGACGAGATCCGCGCGCATGTCGGCGCGGAGATCGACCTGCGCGGCGCGCTGGCAGCGCTGGAGGCGCTGTATGCGGGGCGCGGGATCGAGCTGGTCCGCCGCGGCGATCGCTGGCACTTCCAGACCGCCGCCGATCTGGCGCACCTGCTGCGCCGCGACCGGGAGGAAAGCCGCAAGCTCAGCCGCGCGGGTATCGAGACGCTGGCGATCATCGCCTATCACGAGCCGGTGACGCGCGCCGAGATCGAGGCGATCCGCGGCGTGCAGATATCCAAGGGCACGATCGACGTGCTGATGGAAGCGGGCTGGGTGCGCCCGGCCGGCCGCCGCGAAGTGCCCGGGCGGCCGCTGATGTATGCCACCACGGGCGGCTTCCTCACCCATTTCGGCCTTTCCAGCCGCCGCGACCTGCCGGGAATCGACGACCTCAAGGCCGCCGGCCTGCTCGATCCGGTCGATCTCGCCATGGAGGCGCTGGGCGAAAGCGACGGGGCCGAGGCGCCCGAAAGCGAAACTGTCACAGACGACGAATAGGGCGCTCCCGCGTTGGCCATTGCCGCTGCTGCGCGCGAGGCTTAGATAGAGATTGAATCAAGGAGATTTGTTATGGGTATGGGCAGCATCTGGCACTGGCTCGTGCTGGGCTTGATTGCGATCCTCCTGCTCGGCGGCGGTCGCTTCTCGAACATGATGGGCGACGTCGCCAAGGGCATCAAGCAGTTCAAGAAGGGCATGTCCGAGGAGGACGAGGACAAGCCGGCGACCCGCATCGAAGGCAAGGCGGCCCCGGAGCCGACCGTGCAGCGCGAGGCCGAGCCCGCGCGCGAAGAGAAGCTCTGAACTTCCGCGCCGCTCCCGGCTCAGGGCGCCGGGGGCCGCTTCTGGCGATTTGATCGATGCTTGATTTCAACGCGCCTGAATTCGTGGTCGTCGCCATTGTGGCGCTGATCGTGATCGGGCCCAAGGATCTGCCCAAGGCGATGCGCTTCGTGGGCAAATGGTTCGGCAAGGCGCGCGCCGTCGCGCGCCAGTTCCGCTCCGGGTTCGACAGCATGGTCCGCGAGGCGGAGCTTGCCGAGCTCGAGAAGCAATGGGCGGCCGAGAATGCGCGCATCATGTCGGAGCATCCGCCCGCGGCGCTTCCCGCGCCCGAGGCGGAGGTGCATGCTGTCGGCGAGGACGCGGCGCCCGTGATGGTCGAGCAGCCCGCGATCCTGGGCGAGACGCCGGGCGTGTCCGCGCAGGCGCCCACGCCGAAGCGGGCGCGCAAGCCGGCCGCTGTCGCCGCCGAGCCGGTGGCCGAGCCCGCCGCCAGGCCCGCGCCCAAGCCGCGCGCGCGCAAGGCTGCCGCGGCTTCGGCCGAGCCGGCGGCCAAGCCGCGCACCCGCAAAAAGGCCGCGCCGCCTGCCGAGGCGGCGGAATGAGGGACATCGACGATACCCAGCAGCCCCTGCTCGAGCATCTGATCGAACTGCGCCGCCGCCTGCTCTACTGCGTGGCGGCGCTGGTGGTGACGTTCTTCGCCTCCTTCTATTTCTCGAAGGAAATCTACGGTTTCCTCGTCCATCCGCTCGCGGTGGCGGGGCAGGACCAGGTGATCTTCACGCAGATATTCGGGGCGTTCTTCGTCCAGCTCAAGGTCGCCTTCTTCTCGGCGATGATGCTGTCCTTCCCGGTGATCGCGACACAGCTCTGGCAGTTCGTCGCGCCCGGGCTCTACCGGCAGGAGAAGAAGGCGTTGCTGCCCTTCCTGCTGGCGACGCCGGTGCTGTTCATCGCCGGCGCCGCGCTCGCCTATTTCATCGCCATCCCCACGGCGCTGCATTTCCTGCTCGGCTATCAGGGCGAGCTCGGCACCAGCGGCGTCAAGCAGGTCGCGATGCCCGATGCCGAGAAATATCTCGATTTCGTGATGCAGTTCCTCTTCGCCTTCGGCATCACCTTCCTGCTGCCGGTGCTGCTGATGCTGCTCGAGCGGGCGGGAATCGTCACCTATGAGCAGCTCAAGGGCGCCTGGCGCTATGCCGTGGTCGCCGCCTTCGCGATCGCCGCGGTGCTGACGCCGCCGGACGTCGGCTCGCAGCTGCTGCTCGCGATTCCGCTGGTCGGGCTCTATTTCCTGTCGCTGGCGGCGATCTGGTTCACTCGCCGCCGTCGCCCGGCGGCGACGGACGACAAGGACGAGGCCGAGACGGAGGCCGCCGAGGCCTGACGCGAAAAAGCCCTTCCCGCGCGTGCGGGAGGGGCTTTGCTTTCCGCCCGGCCTATTTGGCGTCGTTCGCGGTCTTGGCGACCGTGTCGCCGGCCGAGGACACGTCCCGGCCCATGCCTTCGATCGTGTTGCAGGCCGAGACCAGCATCGCGCCGGCAAGCGCGGCGCAGGCGATGATCTTACGCATACTCACTCTCCAGGATACCGGATCCCATCGGGATCATCGGACCAATGCCCAAGCTCGCGCAAACGTTCCGTTTGTACGACAAGTGCTTGTCAACGCTAGGGAAAGTGCAAGGGCCCCAAAATTTTTAGGCCCGGAAGCGTCACCGGGGGGGGGAGGGTTGACGCTTCCGGGCCCATGTCTTGGATAGCGAGAGCGGGGGGGCAAAAGGTCACTATCCGAAGAGCAGAACGGTCCATGCGATCCCGGGTTCCACGCCCCCCGATTTTTTTCGAACTTTTTTTATCCAGGTTATTGCTCAGGGGCGTCCGGTGATCGCGATGGCGGCTTCATAAGCGCCGCTGAGCGGGTCGTGGTGCAGCTTGGTGCGCAATTGCCGGGCAAGGCCGCCGATCACGCGGCCATAGCGATTCTCCACCAGCGTCTCGAGCGCGGGGCTCTCCACCAGGGCAGGCGAGGTGACGCGCAGGAGCGCCCGGTGCGCATCATCGTCGATCGGCTTGATCGAGATGCGGATCTGCGCGGCCGGATTGCAGTTCATCGCCAGCTCGACGATCTCGGTGAGCAGGAAGGCGACGGCGATCGCCACGTCCTGGTTGACCAGCACCGGCGAAATGTCGAGCGTCACGCCCAGTCCCTGGGCGCGCTCCGGAGCGGTGGCGCGGATATTGGCGGCGAGCTCGCCGATCACCGAGCGGAGGTCGAGCCCGCGATTCTCCTCCAGTTCGGCATAATGGTGGCGATGGACCACCGCGAGCGCGTCCACCCGCCGCTGGATCGAGGCATAGGCCTCGCTCGCTTCCTCGCTCCGGGCGCTGCGCGCGTGGAAGTTGATCAGGCTGGCGATCACCTGGAGATTGTTCTTCACCCGGTGATGGACCTCGCGGGTCAGCTTGGTCTGGCGCACCAGCCCCTCGGCCAGGTCGGCCTCATGCTCCTTCACGGTGCGGCTGATGTCGCGGAACGTGTCGCCCAGCTCGCGGATCTCCGCGGCGGGCATGTCGCCGAAGCGCTTGATGTCGATCACCTCGCCCGGCTTGTAGGCGCCGACGCTCGCGCGCAGGCGGCGCAGCGGCCGGATCAGGAGGATGTCGACGACGAACCAGCTGATGCCCGCGGCGGCGAGCCACATCAGCACCAGCACCACCGTGTTGATGATCATCGGCGAAGTGATCGGCGTGCCCAGCATCGACATTTCGAGCTCGAGCCCGTCGATGCCCAGATTGCTGGGAATGATCTCGCGGCGGTCGAGCGGCCCCGCGCCTTCCAGCCTGCGCAGCACCAGCCGCTCGCCATTCTGCATCAGCGCGGCGCCATATTCGGGAACGAAGCCGCTCGGCTGGATCAGCGCGGCGAGCGTGGTCTTCGAATAGAAGGCGGTCGCGGTGCTGCCCGTCCTGCCGCCGATGCGCAGCGTCATGCCGTCCGCCTCCAGCGTGGTCCGCACCTGGCGGTGCTGGAGCCTGGCCCTGTCCTCCGCGCGGAAGCGCTGGCCGCAGATGACGCGGCCCTCGCCGTCGGCGATCGAGAAACGCGCGCCCGCCGTGGTGGCGAAGGTGCCCGCCAGACGGGTGCAGGCCGGAACGTCGTGCGGATTGGCTTCCAGCGCGGCCAGCGCGTCGGCGAGCTGGCTCACATGGTTGACCAGGATGTCGCGCAGCACGCCCGAGCTTTCGCCGGCGGCGGCGCCCAGCCGGGCGCGGGCTTCGGTATCCGCGTTTCGCGTGCTCTGCAGCGTGGTGAACAGGGCGATCAATGCCAGCGGCAGCAGGCAGAGAATCAGGTAGAGGAAGACCTTGGCGCCGGTGGGCAATTGCACCAGCGCCGCGGCCGGACGGATCCTGGCGCGCGGTTCTTCGTCTGCGATGTCCATGGACTCCGGACTAGTCGAGCTTCTTCAGCAGGTCGAGCAGATCGTCGGGAACGGCTTCGCCCAGCGCCTCGTCATAGGCCTGGCGCAGCGCCACGCCGACATTGCGACCGGGGCGACCGGTTTCCTTCCCGCCATCGGATTTGGGCGGCTTTTTCATTTTCTCATCCGCGGAACGCACCAATTCCCCCCTGCGCCGTAGCGTTACCCACGGCCCGGACTAAAAGCGACCTGTTCCGGATGCAACTTCCGGAATTGAACGAAAGCCACCGGTCGCATGGGGCCGGCGGCTGAGCGGCAACATTACGCAGCATCTGCCATGAAACCAAATAGCGCCTCGTTTGTTCCACAGGCGATGCAATATCCGGGGAGGGGCTCCTTCGGGTGGCACGAAATGAGGATTGCAATAGCTCGGAACGGGGATGAAACAATCCGTTCCGCACTCGTAGGAGAATAGTTCGACCATGTCGCTTGGACAGCAACTCGCGCCGCACCTTCCGTTGCTTCGTCGCTATGCGCGCGCGCTCACCGGCAGCCAGGCCGATGGCGATCGCTATGTGCGCGCGGCGCTCGAGGCGATCGTCGCGGCGCCGGACCAGTTCCCCCGCGAAGTCGATCCCCGGCTGGGCCTGTACCGCACCTTCCAGGCGATCTGGCAGTCGACGCATCTCGAGGAAGAGGATGTCGTCGCCGATGCCGCCAACGAGAATGAGGCGATCGCCCGCAAGCGGCTCGCGCGCCTCACCCCATTGTCGCGCCAGGCGCTGCTGCTCACCACCGTCGAGGGCTTCAGCATCGAGGATGCCGGCTATCTGATCGAGGAGGATGCGGGACAGGTGCAGAAGCTGGTGGGTGAAGCCGTGGCCGAGATCGAGCGCCAGACGCGCACGCGGGTGATGATCATCGAGGACGAGCCGCTCATCGCGATGGATCTGGAGCAGATCGTGCGCGATCTGGGCCATGAGGTGACCGGCGTCGCCGTCACGCGCGACGAAGCGGTCGCGCTGGCGATGGAGGACCGGCCCGGGCTGGTCCTGGCCGACATCCAGCTCGCCGACGACAGCTCGGGCATCGACGCGGTGAAGGACATCCTTGCCGAATTCTCGGTGCCGGTGATCTTCATCACTGCCTTCCCGGAGCGGCTGCTCACCGGCGAGCGGCCCGAGCCGACCTTCCTGATCACCAAGCCGTTCCAGCGGGAAACCGTGAAGACGACGATCAGCCAGGCGCTGTTCTTCGACCAGGCGACCGTCCCGGCCTGAACCATTCGCGAAAAATCCGGCGCGGGTTCCACATGATACGGACCCAAAACGGTCTTCGCGGGTTGTAGATGGCATGGCTGAGAATGACGAATCCATCCATATCGACAGCGAACGGGCCCGCGCCGGCGCTACGCCGCATATGACGCGCTACGTACTGGGCTATGGCCTGGTGCTGGTCATCGTCGCGTTCGCCGTGATCCTTCTCTTCTGACCGCGCACGGCATGAATATGCTGGCAATCGCGGCCACCAAGCCTATCTCTGGAACAGGCCGCTTCCACGCGGCCCACGCAAAAAAGCGGGATCGAATGAGTCAGTCCGAACAGCCCGAGGACAAGGGGACCGAGGCGCCGCAGGAGCATGTCTCGCTCTCCGACCCCGAGTTCAAGAAACAGCTCGCGATGGTCATCCCGCATCTGCGCGCCTTTGGCCGCTCGCTTTCGGGCAGCCGCGACCTGGCCGACGATCTGGTGCAGGAGACGCTGCTCAAGGCCTGGGCGGCGCGCAAGCGCTTCCAGGCCGGCACCAACATGCGCGCCTGGACCTTCATCATCCTGCGCAACCTGTATCTCAGCCAGATGCGCCGCGCGCGCTTCAAGGGCGAATGGGACGATCTGGTCGCCGACCGGCTGCTCGCCGCGCCCGCCAGCCAGGACCGGCATGTCGAGCTCTCGGACATGCAGCGCGCGCTGCTCCACCTTCCCCAGCCGCAGCGCGAGGCGCTGATCCTGGTCGGGGCGGGGGGCTTCGCCTATGAGGAGGCGGCCGAGATCTGCCAGGTCGCCGTCGGCACGATCAAGAGCCGCGTCGCGCGTGGGCGGGTCGCGCTCGAACATCTGCTCAGCGAAGGGCAGCTGCCTTCGCGGCGGCTGGAACCGGGCACCGCCGAAGGCAAGACGGCGCTCGACACGATCATGGGCGAAGTGGAGGATCTCAGCCGCGATCGCGGCGATCTCTCGCCTAAATAGGCCGGGCCCACGCAAAATTCAGGCCGCGTTCCCCGAAGGAGCGCGGCCTTTTCCATGCCGGGAAAGCTCGAGGTTCAGCGGGGCCGGTTGAGCAGGCGAAGCATCGCCGCCATGTCGTCCGGCAGCCCCGTGTCCCGCGCATAGGCGTCGCGCAGCGCCAGGCCGATCGCATCGCTGGCGCGCGGCGCTTCGACCCGATATGCGGGCTGCCGGGCTTCGCTGGCCGGGGCTGAAGTCGTCTGGTTCATGTTGCTAGAACAATTCAATTCTCGTTTTGTTGCTTGACTTTTTGCAATGCACCGTTTCGCAGGTGACTGATTCCGTGACTGAAACCCCTTTGCCCGCCGATCTCGCCGACGCCGTCGCACGTGCTCGGGCCCATGCGCCCTTCCTCGACAATCTGCTCACGCGCGAGGCGGCGCTGGTCGCCGATCTCGACGCCGCCCTTGCGGATCCCCGTGCGGCCGCGCGGGCGATCGCGGGCGAAATGGGCGAGGGGGCGCGGCTGCGCATCGAGCGCCGCCGGCTCGCGCTCCTCGTCGCCCTAGGCGATCTTTCGGGCCGGTTCGATCTCACGCGGGTCACGCACCTCCTCACCGATTTCGCCGATGATGCGCTGGACCGTGCGATTCGCGCGGCGATCCTCGAGCGCACGCCCGATGCCGAGCCGCGCGGATTCGCCGCGATCGCGCTTGGCAAGCAGGGCAGCCGCGAGCTGAACTATTCGTCGGACATCGATCCGATCCTGCTCTTCGATCCCGAGACGCTGCCCTGCCGCCCGCGCGAGGACGTGCAGGAAGCGGCGGTGCGGATCGGCCGCCGCGTGGTCGAGCTGCTCCAGGCGCGCGACGGCGACGGCTATGTGCTGCGCGTCGACCTGCGGCTGCGCCCCTCGCCCGAAGT
Organism: Sphingomonas sp. CBMAI 2297; assembly: GCF_029870595.1. Classification (GTDB taxonomy): domain Bacteria; phylum Pseudomonadota; class Alphaproteobacteria; order Sphingomonadales; family Sphingomonadaceae; genus Sphingomonas. Next base: position 76,144 of record NZ_JAPDIR010000006.1, on the reverse strand, counting down.
GACGCCGATCGTGCTGCCGGTCGAGGCGGCGATCTCCTATTATGAAAGCCAGGCGCTGCCCTGGGAGCGCGCGGCCTTTATCCGCGCCCGGGCCTGTGCCGGCGACCTGGCGCTCGGCGGCTATTTCCTCGACGCGATCCGTCCGTTCGTATGGCGCCGCGCGCTCGACTATGGGACGATCCGCGAGATCCGCGACATCAGCCGCCGCATCCGCGATCATTATTCGCAGGCCCAGGCGTTCGGCCCCGGCTATGACCTGAAGCGGGGGCGGGGCGGCATCCGCGAGGTCGAGTTCTTCGCCCAGATCCACCAGCTCATCCATGGCGGCCGCGAACCCTCGCTGCGTGCGCCCGCCACCCGCGACGCGCTCGCCGCGCTGGCGGAGGCGGGGCGGATCGAGTCCGACGAGGCGCGGGACCTCACCCGGGCCTATGTCGCGCTGCGCACGATCGAGCATCGGCTGCAGATGGTCGACGATCGCCAGACCCATCAGTTGCCGGAGAACCCCGACTCCCTCGACAATGTCGCCCGGCTGCACGGGCTGGCGGATGGCGCGGTGCTCACCGATCTGCTCCGGCCGCAGGTCACGCGCGTCGGCGCGATCTATGACAGCCTGGCGGGCGAGGAGGAGCAGCGGCTGCCGAACGAGAGCCTGCCGCTCGAGGCGAAGCTCGGCGCGGCGGGGTTCGAGCGGCCGGACGGCGCCGCGCGGATCGTCCAGGGCTGGCGGGCCGGCACTTATCCGGCGCTCCGCACCCCGGCCGCCCGGGAAGCGCTGGAATCGGTATTGCCCGGCCTGATCGACGCGTTCTCCCGCGCGCCGGACACGGTGCACGCGATCACCCGCTTCGATGCGATGCTCTCGCGCCTGCCCAGCGCGATCAACTTCTTCCGCCTGCTCGAAGCACAGCCCGGGCTCGCCCAGCTGCTCGGCGCGATCCTGGCGCTGGCGCCCACGCTGGCCGAGCAGCTGGGGCGGCGCGCCGAACTGCTCGACGGGCTGATCGACGCGACCGCGCTAGCGCCGGTTCCCGATATCGAGACGCTCGCCGCCGGCATGCGCCGCTGGGAGCCGGGCTCGGACTATCAGTTCCAGCTCGAGTTCGTCCGGCGCTTCGTCAACGAGAAGCGCTTCGCGCTCGGCGCCCAGATCGTCGCCGGGGCGAGCGATCCGCTGGAGGTCTCGACGGGCTATGCCCGGGTCGCCGAGGCGGCGATCGAGACATTGGCCAGCGCGACGGTCAGCGAATTCTCACGCAATCACGGCGTGGTGCCCGATAGCGAGCTGGTGATCCTCGCGCTGGGCCGGATGGGCGGGCAGGCGCTCACCCATGCCTCGGATCTCGACCTCGTCTACCTCTTCACCGGCGATTATGCGGCGGAGAGCGACGGCGCCAAGCCGCTCGGCGCGGTGATGTACTACAACCGGCTCGGCCAGCGCGTCACCGCCGCGCTCTCGGTGCCGACGCCCGCCGGGCCGCTCTACGAAGTCGACACCCGGCTGCGCCCCTCGGGTGCGCAGGGGCCGCTGGTCGTGTCGCTCGACGGCTTCGAGAAATATCAGCGCCAGGATGCCTGGACCTGGGAGCATATGGCGCTCACCCGTGCCCGCCCGGTCTTCGGCTCGCCATCGGCGCGCGCCAGGGTCCAGGCGATCATCGACACGGTGCTCCGGGGCGCGCGGCCGGAGCGCGACATCCGGGCCGAGGCCGTCAGGATGCGGGCCGACATGGCGGCGCACAAGCCGCCCAAGGGACCGCTCGACGCCAAGCTGCTCGATGGCGGGCTCGTCGACCTGGAGTTCGCGGTGCATGTGACCCAGCTCGTCCACCATGCCGGCTTCGAGCCGAGGCTGGGGGCGGCGATTGACCAGCTGGCGGAGCAGGGGCTGCTCCCCGCCGCCATGCGCCCGGCGCATGATTTCCTCACCCGGCTGCTCGTCACCATGCGGCTGGTCGCGCCCGACGCGCAGCCGCCGGGCTTCGCCACCCAGGCGCTGATCGCCCGCGCGCTCGAGCTCGGCAGCTGGGACGAGGTGGTTGCGCAGCTCGACCGGACCCGGCAGGAGGTTCGCGATTGCTGGGCGGCGGTGCGAGGCCCTGCCTGAGGAGAAGACGATGGCTATCGAGGAAGGCGACAAGATCCCCGCGGTCGATCTCGACGGAACCGAGGGAGAGGGGATCGCGCTCGCGGACAAAGTGGGGAAGCCCTTTGTCCTCTATTTCTATCCCAAGGACGACACGTCGGGCTGCACGCGCGAGGCGCAGGATTTCTCGGCATTGCTGCCGGAATTCGCGGCGCTCGGTGCCGAGGTGCTCGGCGTTTCCAAGGATCCGCCGATCAAGCACCAGAAGTTCATCAACAAATACGACCTAACCGTGCCGCTCGCGACCGATACCGAGGGCAAGGCGATGGAGGCGTTCGGCGTCTGGGTGGAGAAGCAGCTCTACGGCAAGCGCTATATGGGCATCGATCGCTCGACCTTCCTGTTCGACGATGAGGGCAGGCTGTTCCGCGCCTGGCGCCGCGTGCGCGTGCCCGGCCATGCGGTGGACGTCCTCGAATCGATCAAGGAAATGCAGGCGCGGTGAGAAGCGTTGCCGAGGCCTGTCGCGCGGTGCTCGCCGCGGCGGCGCCGGCCGACAAGGTAAAGGCGGCCCGCGCCGCCGCGCGCGACTGGCGGCTGGGACGGCTGGCCTTTGCGTTCGACGTGGCGATGCCCGATCGCCCCGCGCGCCCCGACAGGCCGGAGCTGCTGCCGCCCAACCGCATGCCCAAGCGCGGCAAGGGCGGCTCCGAGCGCGGGCGGATCGCGCTGATCCATGCGCTTGCGCATATCGAATTCGCCGCGATCGACCTTGCCTTCGATGCGGCGGGGCGCTTTGGCGGGCAGTTTCCGCGCGGCTTCACCGATGACTGGATGCAGGTCGGCGCCGACGAGGCGATGCATTTCGCCCTGCTCGACCGGCGGCTGCGGAAGCTGGGCAGCCAGTATGGCGCGATGCCCGCGCATGACGGATTGTGGGACGCGGCGGCCGAGACTGCGCATGATCCGCTTGCCCGGCTGGCGGTGGTGCCGATGGTGCTGGAGGCGCGCGGGCTCGATGTGACGCCCGCCACGATCGAGCGATTTCTGGCGGCGGATGATGCGGTTACGGCGCGCATTCTCACACGCATTCTGAACGACGAGGTGCGGCATGTCCGCGCCGGAACCCGCTGGTTCGAATCAGCCTGCCGCGAAAAGGGTTTCGTCCCCGAAACGGCCTGGCAGGCGCTGGTGACCCGACATTTCCGCGGCTTGCTTAAGCCTCCGTTCAACGACTCGGCGCGCGACTCAGCCGGTTTGTCCCGCGATTATTACCAACCTCTTGCCGTGGACTGATTCCTCGGGCCACAAGCCATCGTCCAGAGGCGGAGGGGCTGCTTCCTGCGACACGGGATAATTCGAAGTACGGCGGCCGGGTCGCGTTTCGGTGCTGGCTTCCATGAAACTGCCGGGGAATCATGGCTAAGGCGTCGAACACCAGAACCGCTACCGCAGCTCAGCGGTTCCGTGCTTTTTTCACTACCCGCGATTTTATTTTCCATGACGGCCGCGACCTGAAGCGTTTCAGCGTCGCCGGGCGCACCCAGGCGCTGCTCGCCGGCGTCGCCACCGTCACCGTGCTGTTCTCGGCCTATGGCGTAGCCCAGGCCGCGGTGGGCGCGATCGCGATCAGCGGCGTGACCGGTACCCCCGCTTCGCCGGAGGCGCAGGTCGCCCAGATGCGCGAGCAGGTCGAGAAGATGCAGGCCGATGTCACCGCCGCCAAGGAGGCCGCGCGCCTCCAGGCCGCGCGCGTCGAGCAGCACCAGGCGCTGATCAGCGCGACGCTCACCGGCAAGGGCGATCGCAAGGTGATCGAGCAGCCGCTGCCGGGCGCCTCGCAGCGCACCAGCGCCGTCGCCAACGAAGTCCTCGCCCCGCTCAAGCGGGTCGAGGCGCGCCAGATCGCGCTGGCCGGCAAGGCCCGCGCCGCCGGCGAGGCCCGGTATCAGCAGACCGCGGGCGAGCTTCGCCGCCTCGGCCTTTCGCCCGAGCGCTATGTGAAGGTGCCAGCGATGGGCGGCCCCTATGAGCCGATCGACAACGACAATGCGAGCGGCAGCGACGCCTCAGCCGAGGCGGCCGACGCCCAGTTCCGCGCACTGTTCGTCACTTGGAAGAAGCTCGACATGCTCGAGCAGACGGTGATTTCGATCCCGTCGATGCAGCCGGTCGACAAGCTCACCTTCACTTCGAATTACGGGGTCCGCTCGGATCCGTTCCGCGGCACCGCCGCGATGCACGCCGGCGTCGATATTCCAGGCGCGCTCGGCACGCCGATCTATGCGACGGCCGATGGCGTCATCAGCCATGCCGGCCGGCAGGGCGGCTATGGCAATCTCGTCCAGATCAACCATGGCCGCGGCATCGAGACCCGCTACGGCCATCTCTCGAAGATCCTCGTCGCCGACAATACCCGCGTGAAGCGCGGCCAGCTGATCGGCCTGATGGGCTCGACCGGCCGTTCGACCGGCAGCCACCTCCATTATGAAGTGCGCGTCGACGGCAAGGCGGTGAACCCGATCCCGTTCCTGCAGACCGGCGAGTATCTCGCTTCGGTGCAGGACCGCGTGGCGGGCGGCGTCGGCGGTCCGGCCACCAGCAAGTAACACCGGCTTTCAGAGTCAGGAGAGGAGAGGGGCTGCCCGTGTAGGCGGCCCCCTTTCCTATGTGCCTCCGCCGCTAATGCTAATCGTTCGCGGATCGAACGGGCTTGGACGGGGCGCGGGTTTGCGTCTAGGCTGAAGGCAGGATCGCTATCGGGGGAGCATATGCGCCGGCCGGAATTCCTGCTCCTATCGTTGTCGGCTCCAGGCGCGCGCGCCCATCGAGAAGCCGGCGGCCGATGAGTTTCCCTGCTGCCTGCCCGGAGATTCCGGTTTCCGATCTCGCCGCCGCGCTGGACTGGTACCGCACGCGCCTGGCCTTCACGATCGACTGGTCGGACGAGGCGCTCGGTCTTGCCGGCGTGTCGCGGGGGGCGAGCCGGATGTTCCTGAGCAACACCGCGTATCGCGCGCATCTCGGCAATGCTCCGCCCCTGGTCCTGTGGCTCAATCTGAACGGTCGGGCGGAAGTCGATACGCTCCATGCCGAATGGTCGGAACGGGGTGTCGCCATCGATGGTCCGCCCCGGGCCGAGCCCTGGAAGCTCTATGAATTCTTCGCCGCGGATCCGGATGGCAACCGCTTCCGCGTCTTCTACGATTTCGCCTGGGAAGAGCGTTAGGCGGGGAACGCCCATGGATCGCGGATCTGTCTGAAGATCCGGCCCGCATTTCGTCGCCCCCGCTTTCGCGGGGATGCCGGGGGAAGGAATGAGTATTGGCAGCGACGCCGCCTGTCCGCCGACGCGGCCTGGCGCATTGCCTCGCGGCGTCCGGGCCACTATCTCCACGCCATGGCTACGCTGACCCAGCCCGAAATCGGCCTGACTCCCGCTGCTGCCGCGCGCGTCGCGGCGATTGCGGCCAAGCAGGGCAAGCCCGCGATCCTGCGCCTCTCGGTAGAGGGTGGGGGTTGCTCGGGCTTCCAGTATAAATTCGGTTTCGCGGATGCCGTGGCGGGCGATGACGAGGTCGCGGAGCTGGACGGGGTCCGGCTGGTCGTCGATTCGATCAGCCTGGATCTCGTGCGTGGCGCGCATGTCGATTTCGTCGACAATCTCGGCGGTGCACATTTCACCGTGCAGAATCCCAACGCAGCGTCGGGCTGTGGTTGCGGCACCAGCTTCTCGGTCTGAGCGGAAGGCCCCCTTTGCCCAAGATCGTCACTTATAATGTCAACGGCATCAAGGCGCGCATGGAGCGCCTGCTGGAGTATCTCGCCGAGCAGCAGCCGGACGTGGTCTGCCTCCAGGAGCTGAAGGGCGCCGACGAGACGCTGCCGGTCAGAGAGATCGAAGCGGCGGGCTATGGCGCCGTGTGGCATGGGCAGAAGGGGTTCAACGGCGTTGCGGTGCTGGCCAGGGGCCAGCAGCCCGTGGAGCGCCAGCGCGGGCTGGCCGGCGATCCCGAGGATGTGCACAGCCGCTATATCGAAGCCGAGATCGGCGATCTCATCGTCGCGTCCATCTACCTGCCCAATGGCAATCCGCAGCCCGGCCCCAAGTTCGACTACAAGCTGAAATGGATGGAGCGCCTTGCCGATCGCGCGCGGGCGCTGCTCGCCGAGGAGCGGCCGGTGGTGCTGGCCGGCGACTATAACGTCATCCCCAATGACGACGACACCTTCTCGGTTCGCGCCATGGCGACCGATGCGCTGATGCAGCCCGAGAGCCGGGAGCGCTACCGCGCGCTGCTGGCCCAGGGCTGGACCGACTCGCTGCGCACCCGCTTCCCGGGGGGCGGCATCTGGACCTTCTGGGATTATCAGGCCGGCGCCTGGCAGCGCGATGCGGGCTTTCGCATCGATCATCTGCTGCTGAGCCCGATCGCGGCCGATCGATTCCTGGGTGCCGGCGTCGACAAGGAATATCGCGGCCGCGAGAAGGCCAGCGATCACGCGCCCTGCTGGGTCAGCCTCCGCTAGGTTGAGGACTCATATTCTTCCTTCGTCACCCCGGCCTTGAGTCGGGGCGCTGCTATCTCGCCAGCACAGGAAGAAGCGGGATCCCGGCGCAAGGCCGGATGACGGTGAAAGATCGGAAATGGACCCCCGCTTTTGGCGGGGATGACGGCTATCGGGCACTCCTGGCCCCAAGGGGATAGGCGCCTTCCTTCCTCAGCTGGATTTTCCTCGCCCGCCGCGTGCAAATGGGGGTGGCGATGTTCGCCGACCGAGCCATGCCCCGGGACTGGCCGTTTCCGAACAAGGCCGGTGTCCGCTTCCGGACGGGCGTCTTCGGTAAATCCCAAAATCTGGTGTGTATTGCTGTGTTATGGCACGTCACCACGCTGTCATAATCTGCTAAGTCATTGAACTTGCGTAACTCTCAAACTTGGCACGCGGATTGCGATGCATGGGGCACAGGCGGGAAGGAGCGCCTGTCATGTCTGCAAGTAGAGGAGTTGAGGATATGAACAGCAAGCCCATCCAGTCCGCTTTCCTGGCGATTGCCGCCACCGTCACGCTGGTCGCCGGCGCCGTGTCGCCGGCGCTCGCCCGCGCCAATGATCCGGCCAAGGAGGCCAAGGAGGCCAAGAAGGCCGACGACCAGTCGGACCCGGCGATGCAGAAGCGTTACTGCGTCCAGGGGACGTCGACCGGCACGCTGATGCCCAAGCGCGAGTGCCACACCCGTGCCGAGTGGATCGCCCGCACCGGCATCGATCCGATCAAGGAAGTCCAGAAGAACTGAGCAGACCGCTCCACCGCTCTCCGGCGGACGGGCCGCGCTCTCACCGCGCAGCGCCCTTCGCCGGCAAGCCCCCCAAGCATCGAGGAATTCCCGCAATGACCCGCAAGTCCATCTTCTCCGCCGCCGCCGTCATGCTGGCGGGCGCCGCCTTCGCGGCCGGCGCCGTCTCCCCCGCTGCCGCCGCCGGCAATGATCCGGCGAAGGCAAAGCAGGAGCAGGAACAGTCGCCGACCCGGGCGGCGAAGGCCGACACCCGCAAATACTGCATCGACACCGAGGCGACCGGCTCGCGCATTCTCAAGCGCGATTGCCGCACCCGCAGCGAGTGGCTCGATCTCGGCGTCGATCCCCTCGAGGTGATGAAGCAACGTTGAGGCCCCGGGAGGGCGCCTGCGACGGATTAGTGCAACCGTGCCGTCGCGGCGCGACCTCCTCTGGCCGGTTCCGGCCGGCACCGGCCCGCTCCCCCGTACCCTCGGGAGCGGGCCGGCTTGCCGCCCATGCCGCCCTCAGAGCGGCTTCTGGTAGATCGCATATTCGCGATTCACCCAGGAATCGATCGCATCGGCGATCGCGTTCATCCCCTGGTTGTCGTCCAGGATCCAGCCGATCTCGCCGCGGCTCGCCCCGTAATTGGCCACGGCCGCGCGGCGGATATATTCGATCATCATGAAGGCGAGCTGGCTCGCCATGCGGGAAGCCTGCAGCCGCTTCACCACGCCCATCAGCGGCACGCGCATCGTGCGCGCCTTGGGCCGCCGGAGCCACAGCAGCAGCTTGGCCCAGCCAAAGGGCAGGAGCGAGCCCTTGAGCGGCTTCAATACCTCGTTGAAGTCGGGCAGGGTGACCATGAACGCCACCGGCTCGCCGTCCAGTTCGGCGATCATGATGAGATCCTCGAACACCAGCGGCTTCAGCTTCTTGCCGACATCGTCGATCTCGGGCTGGGTCAGCGGGATGAAGCCCCAATTGTCCGACCATGCATCGTTCAGGATCGCGAGGATGATCGCGGCTTCCTCGGCGAACTTCGCCTTGTTGACCTTGCGGATGCGGATCCGCGGGTTCTTCTCGCCATTCTCGACGATGCGGTTGACCAGCGGCGGGAAGCGCTTGCTCACGTCGAGCTCATAGGTGAGCAGCTTCTTGGCTTCCGTGTAGCCGGCCGCCTCGATCCAGCCCTGATATTTCGCCGGGTGATGGCCCATCAGCACGGTGGGGGAGTGGTCGTGCCCCTTCACCAGCAGGCCGGGCTCCTCCCAGATCGACAGGCTGACCGGGCCGAGCGCCCGCGTCATGCCCTTGCCGCGCAGCCAGTCCTCGGCTGCGTTGATCAGCGCCTTGGCGGCATTCTGGTCCGCGGCCTCGAACATGCCCCAGAAGCCGGTGCCGGGGCCGAAGCCCTGCTCGGGCGGCATTTCGAGCGCCAGGAAATCGATGTGCGCCGAGATGCGGCCGACCGGCTCGCCGTCGCGCTCGGCGAGGAAGAGCTGCGCCTCGGCATGGCTGAACCAGCCATTCTTCTTCGGGCTGATCGTCCCGGCCACCTCGTCGCGCAGCGGGGCGACCCAGTTCGGGTCGTCGCCATTCAGGCGATAGGCGATCTCGATGAACTGCTTGATGTCGCGCTTGGACGAGACGGGACGGATGCTGAGGGGGCCGCTGGGCAAGGGAAAAGCCCTTCTGTTGGTTTGATTCAGCGCAATGCAGTCCTTCGCCACGGGGCCAGTGTCAAGCGCGGCAATTGCGGCGGGCAGGGCGCGTCCCAACCGCTGGAATGCCACCATAAAGCCACTATCTGAGGCCAATGGCGGACATCATGACGAAATCGCTTGCCCTCAAGGTTCAGGACGACGCGCCGGCGGCGGCGCCGGCCAGCGCGCGTATCAAGCTTTCCGGCGTGCCCGACGATCGCGCGATGCTGCGCGCCGCGGCCGAGCTCACGCGCGACCTCCATGCGCCCAATCCGCGCATCTACTGGACCGACATGCTGCTTTCCGCCGGCATCGGCTATGCCGCGCTCGCCGCGACCATCCTCGCCCCCTCGGCGCTGCTGGCGGTGCTCGCCGGCGCGGTGGCGGTGCTCGCCCTTTATCGCGCCAGCCTGTTCATCCACGAGCTGACGCATGTGAAGCACGCGCTGCTCCCCAATTTCCGGCTCGGCTGGAACCTGCTGGTCGGCATCCCGATCCTGGTGCCGAGCTTCACCTATGAAGGCGTGCACAATCTTCACCACGCGCGCACCCGCTACGGCACGGTCGAGGATCCCGAATATCTGCCGCTCGCGCTGATGAAGCCCTGGACGCTGCCGGTGTTCCTGCTCGCCGCGGTGCTGATGCCGGTCGCGATGCTGATCCGCTTCGCCGTGCTCGCGCCGCTTTCGGCGGTGTTCCCGAAGCTGCGCCGCGTCGTCGTCGCCAAATATTCGGGCCTCAAGATCAACCCGGCCTTCGAGCGCCGCGAGCCCGAGGGCGAGCTCAGGACCCAGTGGTTCTGGCAGGAGCTGGGCGCCAGCATCTTCTCGATCGCGCTGCTCGCTCTGGTCGCGACGGGCGTGATCCCGCTGCGCGACTTCGGCATCTATCTCGCGGTGATCGCGGGCGTGGCCGTAATCAACCAGGTCCGCACGCTGGTGGCGCATCTCTGGGAGAATGACGGCGAGCCGCTCACCGTGACCGCCCAGTATCTGGACAGCGTCAACGTGCCGACGCCGGGCTTCTTCGCCTATCTCTGGGCGCCGATCGGCCTGCGCTATCACGCGCTGCACCATCTGCTGCCGAGCCTGCCCTATCACGCGCTGAACGAGGCGCATCGCCGCCTGTCGGACGCGCTCGAGGAAGCCTCGGCCTATCACAAGGCCAATTATCCCACGCTGCGCGGACTGATGCACCGCCTTGCCGCCAGCACCATGGGCGCCCGCTGAACCGGCGGATGCGCTGAAACAGAAAAGGCCGGGCAGCGATGCCCGGCCTTTTTGTTCGATCTGCCATGGGCGACGAAGGTTATCTGGAGCCCCTCAGATCGGCGACCATTCGATCGCCTCCTCGCCTTCGTCGTCGTCGCTCACCTTGCCATGGTCGGTGCCGATCTCCTCGAGCAGCTTGTCGAGCACCCAGTCGACGCCGACGCCGCTTGCGCCGGAGATCGGGATCACCGCGCCGCCGCTCGCCTCTTCCAGCTCGGCGGAGAGCGCGGCGATCAGCTCGTCGTCGAGCGTGTCGATCTTGTTGAGCGCCACCACCACCGGCTTGTCGGCCAGGCCGGCGCCATAGGCTTCCAGCTCGCCACGCACCACGCGATAGCTCTCGGCCACGTCGGTGTCGTTGGCGTCGATCAGGTGGAGCAGCACGCGGCAGCGCTCGATATGCCCCAGGAAGCGGTCGCCGATGCCGGCGCCTTCCGCCGCGCCCTCGATCAGGCCGGGAATGTCGGCGACGACGAATTCGCGCTCCTTGTGCCGCACCACGCCCAGCTGCGGGCGCGTGGTGGTGAAGGCATAGGCGCCCACCTTGGCCTGGGCGTTGGTCACCTGGTTGATGAAGGTCGACTTGCCGGCATTGGGCAGCCCGACCAGCCCCGCATCGGCGAGGAGCTTGAGGCGCAGCCACACCCAGGCTTCCTCGTTCGGCCAGCCGGTGCCGTGCTGGCGCGGCGCGCGGTTGGTCGAGGTCTTGTAGCTGGCATTGCCGCGCCCGCCATCGCCGCCGCGCAGGAAGATGACGCGCTGGCCCTCTTCGGTGAGGTCCAGCAGCAGCGTGCGCTCCTCGTCGTCGGCGAGCACCTGGGTGCCGATCGGCACCTTGACCACCAGATCGTCGCCGCCCGCGCCCGTGCGGTTCGAGCCCGAGCCGCCCTGACCGCGCGGCGCCCGGAAATGCTGCGTGTAGCGGAAGTCGATGAGCGTGTTGAGGCCGGCGACGGCTTCGAAGACGATGTCGCCGCCCTTGCCGCCATTGCCGCCGTCCGGGCCGCCATATTCGATGAACTTCTCGCGCCGGAAGCTCACGGCACCGGGGCCGCCCGAGCCGGAGCGGACGAAGATCTTTGCCTGATCGAGGAAATGCATCGCAGCGCCATAGGCGAGTGTCGCAAATCCGTCACCCCATGGTGAGGGACTATTTACGGCGATGCGGGACAATCGCCCCGGCAACATCTGGGGGCACGGGGCAATGATTCGGACGGCGTTGATCGGCTGCGCGCTGCTGGGTGGCGGCGGCTATTATGTGGTGTCGACTCACAATAATGAGATCGTGCGGACGGTGAATGCCACGCCGCACGACACCTGGCGCAGCTTCGACCTGACGCTCAACGGCGCGAAGGACAGCTGGATCGGCTATGGTCCGGAAAGCGCCGCGCCCGGCAAGGGGATGAGCTGGCCGAAGGTGACCAGCATCGATTCGAAGGAGATCGATTATCGCGTGAGCCAGAACGGCGCCGAGGCCATTCACCTGAAGCTGCGCTTCGCGCCGCTCGAGGACGGCCGCAAGACCCGGCTGTCGTTCGACGCCGATTTCAAGGGCAGGGCCGCGCTGGCCCAATATGACCCGCGTGTCCGCAAGGGACTCGAGCGCCTGATCGATGAATTCATCGTCCTGATCGAGAAGGGCAAGGTGATCGGTTCGGCCAAACGGCTCCTCGATTTCGAGCGCGAGATGGAGGCCAGCCCGGGCTATGCCGAGGTGCAGCGCCACAACGAACAGGCGCGCCAGCACCGGGCACAGGCGGTGGCCGCGATGCCGATGGTCGATCCCGATCGGGAGCGGCTGGATCCCAAGGGGGCCGATGTGACGCCGCGGAATTCCCGCCTGCACTATTGACGCGCAACTTTCCTGCTGGCGCTGCCCGGAACCCGGAGTATAGGCTCTTGGTTCATTGAGGCGGCGCCGGACGCGCCGGCGAGAAGAAACCAAGGCAACCGTCGCGCGCAGATGAACTCGATCGATCGGTACATGGCGCGGCTGATCGCGGTGCCCCTGATCTCGACATTGCTCATATCGGCGATGCTGCTGGTGCTCGACCGCATGCTTCGCCTGTTCGAGTTCGTCGCGACCGAGGGGGGGCCGGTCAGCGTCGTCTGGCGGATGCTCGCCAATCTGCTTCCCGAATATCTGGGGCTCGGCATTCCGATCGGGCTGATGCTGGGCTGCCTGCTCGCCTTTCGTCGCCTCGCCACGTCGTCCGAGCTCGACGTGCTGCGCGCGGTGGGGATGAGCTATACGCGCCTGCTCAAGGTGCCTTTCATGTTCGCGATCGCGCTGGCGGCGCTGAACCTGGCCATTGTCGGCTTCATCCAGCCCTGGTCGCGCTACAATTACGAGCAGCTGCGCTTCGAGTTGCGCTCGGGCGCGCTCGGCGCCTCGATCAAGGTGGGCGAGTTCACCAGCTTCGGCGCGAAGATGACGATGCGCATCGAGGAGAGCAAGGACGAGGGCCGCCGGCTCTCGGGCATCTTCGTCCAGATGATGACCAAGGACGGCACGCCGGTGGCGGTCACGGCGCAGAGCGGCCAGTTCCTGCGCTCGGACGATCCGGACGTGATCATCTTCCGCCTGCAGAACGGCACGCTCGTCCATCACGACCGGAACTCGCCCGAGCCGCGGGTGCTGACCTTCACCACGCATAACCTGCCGATCCCGCTGCCCAAATACGAGCAGTTCCGGACCCGTGGCGGCAAGAATATCGAGCGGACCCTGCCCGAGCTCGCCGTGATCGGCCGCAATCCGCAGGCGAGCGACGAGGATCGCGAGGGCAGCCGCTCGGCCTTCCACTTCCGCCTGGCGGAAGTCGCGTCGATGTTCCTGCTGCCGTTCCTCGCCGTGGCGCTGGGCGTGCCGCCCAAGCGATCCACCTCGGCGCTGGGCGTGTTCCTCTCGATCGTGATGATCGTGACCTATCACAAGGTCAACGAATATGGGCAGTCGATCGGCGAGCTCGGCCGGGTCGATCCGCTGATCGCGCTCTGGGGGCCGTTCATGCTGTTCGCGGGGCTGGTGATCTGGATGTACTATCAGATCGCCTATGTGCCGGGCGGCCAGCCGATCGGCGGACTCGAAAAGGCTTTCTCCAAGATGGTCAAGGCGATCACGCGCCGCTTGCCGGGCCGCCGCCGCCGGCTCCGCCGAGAGGAAGAAGCCGCGGCATGACCTGGGCCAATTTCTTCCCGTCGCGGACCATGTCGCTCTACATGGCGCGCATGTTCCTGACGCGCACCTTCGCCATTCTCGGCGCGCTGGTGCTCATCCTCCAGTCGCTCGACCTGCTGACGGAGAGCGGCGCGATCCTCGCATATGCGGGCAATGGCGATGCGGAGATCTGGCGGTACGTCAGCCTGCGCGTGCCGCAGATCGCCTCGACCTTCCTGCCCTATTCGGTGCTGCTGGGCTCGATCCTGACGCTGTCCCAGCTCAATCAGAACAGCGAAGTGATCGCAATGAAGGCCTCGGGCCTGTCGGCGCACCAGGTGCTCGCGCCGCTGCTGCTCACCGGGATCGCCGTGGCGGCCATTTCCTTCACCTTCAACGATCGCATCGTATCGCGCGCCACCGCGACGCTCGAGCAGTGGAAGAAGGTGTCCTATGCACCGCTGCCCATCGATCGCGGCGATCGCGCCAATGTGTGGGTGAAGGGCGACAACAACCTGATCCAGGTGCAGCAGGTCCGCGGGCGCGGCAACGCGGCGCAGCTCTACGGCGTCACCGTATATGAGCGGCAGAACCGCTCGCTGATCAGCATCCTCACCGCGCCGCACGCGGTGCGCGCCGGCGATGCCTGGCGGGTCGACAATGCCGAGCGCTTCATCGTCGCCACCGGCCAGAAGACCAAGGTCGGCAGCCTGGTGATCGGCCACAACATCCGGCCCGACCAGTTCACCCTCGCGCATGTCGATGCCGATTCCCTGGCGTTCGGCGCGCTCTACCAGGCGATCGGCGACCTCAAGGTGGCCGGCCGCCAGACCGAGGCGCTCGAAGGCGCGCTGTGGCACAAGCTGGCGGGGCCGCTCTCGGCGATCCTGATGCCGTTGCTGGGCGCCGTCTCGGCTTTCGGCATCGCGCGCTCGGGCAAGCTGTTCGTCCGGGCGGTGATCGGCATGGCGCTCGGCTTCCTTTATTTCGTCGCCGACAATTTCGCGCTCGCGATGGGCAATCTCGGCGCCTATCCGCCCTTCCTGGCGGCGTGGGCACCGTTCCTGCTGTTCCTGATGATCGGCGAGGCGGTGCTGCTCAGGACCGAGGAATAGCCGCGCGACGGCGCGCCCAAGCGTTCCTGTCTGGCTAGGCGGGGCGGGGGACCATATAGCGGCGGCCATGTCGCTGTTCCCGCCCGCCTCCTGCCCGCGCATCGTCGTCAAGATCGGCTCGGCCCTGCTCGTCGATCCGGACGGCGGCGTCCGCCGTGCCTGGCTGGAGGGCATCGCCGCCGACATCGCGGCGCGTGCCGGCGCGGGGCAGCAGGTCGCGGTGGTCTCTTCCGGCGCGATCGCGCTGGGGGCGCGGCGCCTCAAGCTCGCCAGGGGCGGCCGGGCCAGCCTCGAGGATGCGCAGGCCGCCGCCGCCACCGGCCAGATCGAGCTGAGCCGCGTCTGGGCCGATGTGCTCGCCGCCAACGGGCTTGTCGCGGCGCAGATGCTGGTCACGCTGGGCGACCTGGAGGACCGTCGCCGCTATCTCAACGCCGCCGCCACGCTCGATCGCCTGCTCGGCCTGGGCGTCGTCCCCGTGCTCAACGAGAATGACAGCGTCGCCACCGAAGAGATTCGCTTTGGCGACAATGACCGGCTCGCCGCGCGCGTGGCCCAGGCCGCCGGGGCGGGCGGGGTGGTGCTGCTTTCCGACGTCGACGGGCTCTACGACCGCAACCCCGCGCTGCCCGGCGCGGTGCACATCCCCCGTGTCGAGCGGATCGACGGCGCGGTCGAGGGCATGGCCGACAGGGGCTCCGCCTCCGGCATGGGCTCGGGCGGCATGGTCTCGAAGATCGCGGCGGCGCGCATCGCCAACGCCGCCGGCGCCCATCTCGCGATCGCCTCGGGCCGGATCGAGCGACCGCTGGGGTCGGAGGCGAAGCACACGCTGTTCGTGGCGGAGAAGACGGCCCCGGCGCGCAAGGCCTGGCTGGCCGGCGGCATCACCGCGCACGGCACCATCCATGTCGATGCCGGCGCGGCCAGGGCGCTGGGGCAGGGCCGCAGCCTGCTCGCCGCGGGCGCCACCCGGATCGATGGCGATTTCACGCGCGGCGACCTGGTCGTGATCGCCGGGCCGGACGGCAGGCCGCTCGCGCGCGGCCTGGCCGAATATCCCAGCGAGGACGCTGCCCGCATCCTCGGCCGCCGCAACGAGGAGCAGGCCGAGCTGCTCGGCTATGCCCCGCGCTCGACACTGGTGCACCGGAGCCATATGGCGCTGCTGTGACCACCATCGCCCTTACCGGCGGCACCGGCTTTGTCGGCACCCGCCTGATCGCCCTCGCGCTCGAAGCCGGCCACCAGGTCCGCGCCCTCACGCGCCGTCCGCAGGCCGGGCATGCGCATATCGCCTGGATCCAGGGCGACCTGGGCAATGCGCAGGCGCTCGCCGAACTGTGCGAAGGCGCCGATGCCGTCATCCACGTTGCCGGCGTGGTCAACGCGCCCGACCGCGCGGGCTTCGCCGCCGGCAACATCGACGGCGTGCGCAACATGCTGGCGGCCGCCGAGGCGAAGGGCGTGCGCCGCTTCGTCCATGTCTCCTCGCTCGCCGCGCGCGAGCCGGAGCTCTCCACCTATGGCTGGTCCAAGGCCGAGGGCGACCGGCTGGTCATGGCCTCGGGCCTCGACTGGGCCATCGTCCGGCCGCCCGCCATCTACGGCCCCGGCGACCTCGAGATGCTCGAGCTGTTCAAGCTGGCCAGCAAGGGGCTGGCGCTGATGCCGCGCGGCGGGCGCATCTCGCTGCTCGAAGTGAGCGACCTCGGCCGCCTCCTCCTCGCGCTCGCCGCCACCGACGGCTGCAACCAGATCCTCGACGCGGACGACGGCACCGAGCATGGCTGGAGCCACAAGCAGTTCGCCCAGGCGATCGGCGCGGCGCTCGGCAAGCGCGTCGTTTCCTTCGCGCTCCCCCAGCCGCTGCTCCTGGCCGGCGCGCATCTCGATCGGCTGGTGCGCGGCGGGAATGCCAAGCTCACGCCGGACCGCGTCGCCTATTTCTGCCATCAGGACTGGGTGATCGATCCGGCGCGGCGGCCGCCCGCCAATCTGTGGACGCCGCAGGTGGAGACTGCCGCCGGCCTAGCCGCGACCGCCGCCTGGTATCGCGGGCAGGGGCTGCTCTAGGGGCAAGGCTCGATCAAGGCTTTGATTTCTTTTGACCATCTCCGCGACTCCCTTCGTCATCCCCGCGCAGGCGGGGATCCAGGGCCAAGGGCGGGTTGCGGGCAGTCGAGTCCCGCGCGCTCCGGAAAGAGGCTCACCTGGTGGCATCACTGTCCTGCGCTACCCTGGATCCCCGCCTTCGCGGGGATGACGGGTGTGGTTTCAAGGGCTTGTTCTGGTTCTCAACCAGGTTGAGGACTCATATTCTTGCTTCGTCACCCCGCCTTGAGCCGGGGTCCCGCCGTCTCGCGAGCACAGGAAGAAGCGGGATCCCGGCTCAAGGCCGGGATGACGTTGGAAAATCAAATCCTTGCTTGGGTTTTCAACCTAGGGAATGACGATGCTCGTATCGGTCTTCACTCGGTCGAGCGCGATCAGCGAGCGATAGCTGGCGATGCAGTCGTTCTCGGCGAACAGCCGGCGGGTCAGCGCCGAATAGGCGCGCATGTCTGACGTGACGATCACCAGCATGAAGCTCACGCCGCCGGTGACGTAATAGCATTGCTGCACCTCGGGCGTGGCGAGGAACAGCTGCCGGGCCCGTTCTACCGTAGGCGTGCGCTCGTCGATCAGCTGCACCTCGACGATGGAAGTGATGGTGAGCGGCACCGCATCGGGATCGACGATCGCCACGTTGCGCGCGATGACGCCGGCCGCCTCCATCGCGGCGATCCGCCGCTGCACCGCCGCCGCGGAGAGGTTCACCGCCTCGGCGATCCGCCGCTGCGGCAGCTTGTTGTCCGCCTGCACGATTCGCAGGATCGCCCGATCGAAGCTGTCGAGTATCCGCGCGGATTTGCCCTGTTCGCTGGCCATGGTGCGAGTTTTTGTTGCATTCCGCCGGCCAATCAAGAGCACACGGCCCATCGGTGCGATGATATTTCTCGCCACGAAGGGAAAAGGACATGTCGGGCGAACGCGGATCGATGGTGCTGGGCGTGATGTGCGGCGCGGCCGCCGGCGCGTTCTGGGGGCTGGTGTTCCTCGCGCCCGAGCTCGCGCGCGCCTTCGGGCCGCTCGAGCTGACCATCGGCCGCTATCTTGCCTATGGCCTGATCTCCGCCGCGCTGATCGCCCCGCGCTGGCGCGGGCTTGCCGGGCAGCTCGGGGCAGGCGAGTGGCGCGCGCTGGCGCTGCTCGCGCTGGCCGGCAACACCTTCTACTATCTGCTGCTCGCCGGCGCCGTGCAGCTTGGCGGCGCCGCGATCACCGCGCTGGTGATCGGCTTCCTTCCCGTCGTCGTCACCATCGCGGGCAGCCGCGCCCGCGACGCCGTGCCGCTCGCCCGGCTCGCGCCGTCGTTGCTGCTCTGCGTGGGCGGCGCGGTCTGCATCGGCTGGCAGGCGCTGTTCCTGCCTTCGGCCCGTCCCGTCGCCGCGCAGCTCGCCGGGCTGGTCTGCGCGATCGGCGCGCTGGCGTCCTGGAGCGCCTATGCCGTGGGCAACAACCATATGCTCGGCCGGGTGAAGGCGATCTCGTCGCACGACTGGAGCCTGTTGATCGGCATCGTCACCGGCGCCCAGAGCCTGGCGCTGGTCCCGCTGGCGCTGCTGCTCGGCGTGCGGAGCCATGGAGCGGGGGATTGGGCGCTGTTCGTCGCGGTCTCGGCCGGAGTGGCGATCTTCGCCTCGATCGTCGGCAATGCGCTGTGGAACAAGATGAGCCGCCTGCTGCCGCTCACCCTGGCCGGGCAGATGATCACTTTCGAGACGCTGTTCGCCCTGCTCTATGCCTTTGCCTGGGAGCATCGCGGCCCGACGCTGCCGGAGATGCTGGCCTTTGTGCTGGTGGTGGCGAGCGTGATCTCCTGCCTGGCCGCGCATCGGCGGCCCCCGGCACAGCCGGTGCCTGCCTAGGGTCAGGATTCAGCCGGCAAGCCCCGTCATGCTGCGTGCCACCGCCTCGGCGGTCTTGATCCCGTCGATCGCCGCCGAGAGGATGCCGCCCGCATAACCCGCGCCTTCGCCCGCCGGGAACAGCCGCGCCACGTTCAGGCTCTGGTGATCCTTGCCGCGCGTGATCCGCACCGGCGAGGAGGTGCGCGTCTCCACCCCGGTCATCACCGCGTCGGGATGGTCGTAATTGGCGATCTGGCGGCCGAACACCGGCAGCGCCTCGCGGAACGCCTCGATCGCGAAGCCGGGCAGGCATTCGGACAGGTCGGTCATCTTCACGCCCGGCTTGTAGGAGGGGATGACTTCGCCCAGCGCGGTGGAAGCCCGGCCCGCGAGCAGGTCGCCCACGCGCTGTCCCGGCGCGTGATAGTTGGAGCCCCCGGCGACATAGGCCAGGTCTTCCCAATGCCGCTGCAGCGCGATCCCCGCCAGCGGCCCGTCCGGATAGTCGCGCGCGGGATCGATCGCCACGACGAGCCCGGAGTTCGCATTGAACTCCGCGCGCGAATATTGGCTCATCCCGTTGGTGACGACGCGGCCCTCCTCGCTGGTCGCCGCGACCACGCGCCCGCCCGGGCACATGCAGAAGCTGTAGACGCTGCGCCCGTTCGCGCAGTGATGGACCAGGCTATAGGCCGCCGCGCCCAGGTCCGGATGCCCGGCGCACTTGCCGAAGCGCGCCCGGTCGATCCAGCTCTGCGGATGCTCGATCCGCACGCCGATCGCGAAGGGCTTGGCCTCGACATGCACGCCGCGCCGGTGGAGCATCTCGAAGGTCGGCCGGGCGCTGTGCCCCACCGCGAGCACGACATGGTCGGCCTCGAGAAAGCTGCCGTCATGCAGGTGCAGCCCGCGCATCCGCTGGTTCCCGTCCGGCGTGCGCTCGAGCTCGAGATCGTCGACTCGCGTCTCCCAGCGATATTCGCCGCCCAGCGCCTCGATCGTGGCCCGCATGCTCTCGACCATGGTGACGAGGCGGAAGGTGCCGATATGCGGATGCGCCTCCCACAATATGTCGTCGGGCGCGCCGGCCTTGACGAACTCCTCCAGCACCTTGCGGCCCAGGAAGCGCGGGTCCTTCACCCGGCAATAGAGCTTGCCGTCGGAGAAGGTGCCGGCGCCGCCTTCGCCGAACTGCACATTGCTGTCCGGGTTCAGTTCGGCGCGGCGCCACAGGCCCCAGGTATCCTTGGTGCGCTGGCGCACCACCTTGCCGCGATCGAGGATGATCGGCCGGAAGCCCATCTGCGCCAGGATCAGCCCGGCGAACAGGCCGCACGGTCCCGCGCCGATCACCACGGGGCGCAGGCCGTCCCAGCCGCTCGGCGCCGTCACCGGGAAGCGATATGCCATGTCCGGGGTGGGGCGCAGGTCCTTGTCGTCCGGGAAGCGCGCGAGCACCGCCGCTTCGTCGGCCAGCTCGACATCGACGGTATAGACCAGCTGGATCGCGTTGCGCCGGCGCGCGTCGTTGCCGCGGCGATAAAGGGTATGGCGCTTGAGCTCGGCGGGCTCGATGCCCAGCCGCCTGGCGATCGCTTCGGGCAGGGCCTCGGGCGCATGGTCGAGCGGCAGATATAGTCCGGACAGGCGAAGCATCCCGGGCCTCTAGCGGGGAATGCGGCGCGCCTCAAATCCCGCGTTTGGCTTGTCATGTCCGTCGATTAGGACGGGCTCGGCAACAGGGGGGACAGATGCACGTGAAGCGCGAAATGGTGATGATCGCCGTTGCGGGGTTGCTGATCGGCGTGGCGGGTGCGATGTCGGCATGGTTGCTGTGGAAGCCGGTGATGCCGGATATCGTCGTTGCGTTGAAGGTGAGGCAAGCCAAGGCGCCCTATTTGTTGCTCATCTATGACCAGCAGGGCCGGGATCCTTTCGTGATCCGCCATTCGTTGCTGCCTGGCCAGCGCATCGGCGGCTGCGCCACTGCGGGCCAACTCTGCGTCATGCCGCACGCCCGCTACGAGTTCCGCAAGGAAGCGCCGCGCCGCCAGAGCATTCAGATCCTCCGGATGCAGGAGGGCGGCAACCAACTCGTCGGCGGCGCGACCTGGGCCGGCTCCTCTTACCCCCGGAGGCTCGAGATCAACTGCGACCTTACCGTCGCCGATCCCCGCCGGGCCTGCGCAATCAAGCGAGTCACGAACTGACCCATACCCTCACGCGCTCGCAATGTCGGATATCGTCTTCCCCTGCG
The DNA here is from genome assembly GCF_029870595.1 of Sphingomonas sp. CBMAI 2297. Classification (GTDB taxonomy): domain Bacteria; phylum Pseudomonadota; class Alphaproteobacteria; order Sphingomonadales; family Sphingomonadaceae; genus Sphingomonas. The sequence goes on along the minus strand of NZ_JAPDIR010000006.1, from coordinate 55,315 downwards.
CCGATGGATGCCGCCCGCCTCTCCCCGCCATCGCCGAGGCCCGGGCGGCTTCACGGGGCGGGGAATCGGGGCCGCGCAGCGTATGTTTCGTAAACTTGCGCGCCGCCCGCGCCCTCCCAGCGGCCCGTTTCCGCCGCAATCGCTTGGCACTGCCTGTCGATACCACTAGAGGGACCCCATGACCGACCGCGCCACCGTCTTCGAGACCGTCACAGCCCAGATCGAGCCCTTCAACAAGAAGGGCGTCGCCCTCACCGATGCAACCACCTTCGCCGGTGACCTCGAATGGGACAGCCTCACCGTGATGGATTTCGTCGCCGCGATCGAGGACGAGTTCGACATCATCATCACGATGAACATGCAGGCGGAGATCGAGAATGTCGGCCAGCTGGTCGACGCGGTGCAGAAGCTCAAGGGCTGACGGGCACGTGACCGACAGCCTGAACACCGCCGACGCGCTGGCCGCAAACCCCGCCACGATCCCGCCCGAGCGGGACCTGATGTCGAAGTTCGACGGCCTGATCGCCGAGCGCCAGGCGCTGCTCGACAGCGGCGTCACCGATCCCTTCGCGATCGTGATGGAGCAGGTGAAGTCGCCCACCGAGGCGGTGATCAAGGGCAAGGACACGATCCTGCTCGGCACCTATAATTACATGGGCATGACCTTCGACCCGGACGTGATCCAGGCCGGCAAGGACGCGCTCGACAAGTTCGGCTCCGGCACCAATGGCAGCCGCATGCTCAACGGCACCTTCCGCGATCACATGGAAGTCGAGCAGGCGCTGCGCGAATTCTACGGCGTCTCGGGCGCGATCGTCTTCTCGACCGGCTATATGGCCAATCTCGGCATGATCTCCACGCTGGTGGGGAAGGGCGAGTATGTCATCCTCGACGCCGACAGCCACGCCTCGATCTATGACGGCTGCAAGCAGGGCAATGCCGAGATCGTCCGCTTCCGCCACAATGACGTGGAGGATCTCGACAAGCGCCTGGGCCGCCTGCCCAGGGAGGCCGGCAAGCTGGTGGTGCTCGAGGGCGTCTATTCGATGCTCGGCGACATCGCGCCGCTGAAGGAAATGGTCGCCGTCGCCAAGAAGCATGGCTGCATGGTCCTGTCGGACGAGGCGCATTCGATGGGCTTTTTCGGCCCCAACGGGCGCGGCGTCTATGAGGACCAGGGGCTCGAGGGCCAGGTCGATTTCGTCGTCGGCACCTTCTCCAAGTCGGTCGGCACCGTCGGCGGCTTCTGCATCTCGGACCATCCCAAGTTCGAGGCGATCCGCCTGGCCTGCCGCCCCTATATCTTCACCGCTTCGCTGCCGCCCTCGGTGGTGGCGACCGCGGCAATGTCGATCCGCAAGCTGATGCACGCCCACAACAAGCGCGCGCATCTGTGGGAGAATGCCCGCGCGCTGCACGGCGGCCTCAAGGCGATGGGCTTCCGGCTCGGCACCGAGGCGCCGGACAGCGCGATCATCGCGGTGATCCTGGAGGATCAGGAACAGGCGGTGATGATGTGGCAGGCGCTGCTCGACGGCGGCGTCTACGTCAACATGGCCCGCCCGCCCGCGACTCCGGCCGGCACCTATCTGCTGCGCTGCTCGCTGTGCGCCGAGCATTCGGCCGAGCAGATCGAGCGCGTGCTGGGCCTGTTCCGGGCCGCGGGCCAGGCAGTGGGGGTCATCGGCTGAGGGCGCTTTTCAGCGCCTGTCGGCTCGACTAAAATCGAGCCCGTAATGAGTGAGATCAACAACGCCCTGGAGCGTGCTGTCCGGGCGACGAACTGGCGGTTCATGCTGCTCGGCGCGCTCGCGCTGCTTGGCATCGCCGTGCTTGCGGCGGTGGCGGTCATCCAGCAGCGCACCGATGCGGAGCGCGATCGCGCGATCGCGCGCCAGCAGCATACCTTCGACGTGATCATGCGCGCCAACCAGCTTTCCGGCGCGATCGCCGGGGCAGAGGCCGCGCTGGGCCGCTATGTCGTCAGCGCGGATCGCAAGCTCGGCCAGCAATATGGCGCGCAATGGGACCGGGCGACCGAGCAGCTCACGCGGCTCCAGCAGCTCACCGCCGGCAGCGGCGATCAGCGCGCGCGGATGATCCGCCTGAAGCGGGCGTTCGACGCGCGCGGGAAGGAACTGGCCACCACGGCCCTCTATTCGGCCTATAAGCGGCACAGCGATGCCTGGGGCAGCTATTACCAGGTCCGCTCGAGCCCCGCGCGCAGCGAACTGGAGCAAGTGCTCAACGAAGTGGTCGATTCGGAGCGAGTCACGCTCCACGGCCGCAGCAAGGCGGCCGCGGACCTGCTCGCCAATTCGGGCTTCGCCTCGCGGCTGCTCACCGGCTTCGGCATCCTGATCGTGCTCGGCGCGGTGCTCCTGGGCTGGATGGCGATCGAGGCGCAGGGCGAGCGCGCGGTTGCCGATGCCATGGCCGATGCCGAGCGCGAGCGCGCCGCCGAGCTGCAGGAAGCGGTGGCCGAGGCCACCGAGCAGCTGCGCACCGAGGCAAGCGAGCGCGAGGCCGCGCAGGAGCAGCTTCGCCAGGCGCAGAAAATGGAAGCGGTCGGCCAGCTCACCGGCGGGATCGCGCACGATTTCAACAACATGCTCGCCGTGGTTCTCGGCGGGCTCGAGCTTGCCAAGCGTCACCTCCACACTGGCGGGCCCGATGCGCAGAAACATATCGAGAATGCGATGGAAGGCGCGAATCGCGCCGCCGCGCTCACCCGCCGGCTGCTCGCCTTCTCGCGGGCGGAGCCGCTGCTGCCCGAAGCGGTGGAGGCGGGGGCGCTGATCGACGGCATGACGGAGCTGCTCGATCGCACCCTGGGCGACGGCATCGCGGTGGAGACGGACGATGCGGGCATGGGCTGGCGGATCTGGGTGGACCGCCACCAGCTCGAGAACGCGCTGCTCAATCTCGCCGTCAATGCGCGCGATGCGATGGAGGGGCAGGGGACGCTGAGCTTCGTCACCGGCGGCATCACCCTCACCGAGAACGAAGTCGGCGAGTGCGCCGCGGGCGATTATGTCACGATCGAAGTGGGCGATACCGGCATGGGGATGACGCCCGAAGTGCTGGAGCGCGTGTTCGAGCCCTTCTTCACCACCAAGCCGGTGGGCAAGGGCACGGGGCTGGGCCTCAGCCAGATCTTCGGCTTTGTTCGCCAGTCGGGGGGCGAGATCGGGATCGACACGGCGCCGGGCAAGGGCACGCAGGTGATGCTGTACCTGCCGCGCCATGTCGGGGAAGGCGCGGCTCCCGCAGCGGCTCCCATCGCCGAGAATGCTTCGGATATTGGCGGGCGGGCACTCGACATCCTGGTGGTGGAAGATGATCCGCGCGTGCTCGCCGCGACGCTGGGGGCGCTGGGAGAGCTTGGCCATCGTGCGACCGGCTGCGACGATCCGCTGGCGGTGCCCGCGGCGATCGCGGCCTTGCCGTCGCTCGATCTGATCGTGTCCGACGTGCTGATGCCCGGCCGGACCGGTCCCGAGATGATCGCCGCGCTGGGCGATCGGATCGAAGGAGTCGCGGTGCTCTTCGTCACCGGCTTTGCCGGCGAGGCGGATGCGGCGATCTTCAAGGGGCGCACCGTGCTGCGCAAGCCGTTCACCATCGCCGGCCTTGCCGCCGCGGTGACCGAGGCGATGGGGCAGGAGGCGCGCCGCGGCGGAGCAAGGACGGGCTAGGGTGGGAAACTATTTAAGCCGTTGTTTTATATAGCTAGCGCCACCCATTTCCGTCGTCCCCGCTATCCCTTCCTCGTCATCCCCGCGCAGGCGGGGATCCACGGCCAAGGGCAAGGGGCGCGAGGCTCGCTTTGCCGGTGCCGGCAGATATGCGCGTGATTGCTTCGATCATCCCGAACTACCCTGGATCCCCGCCTGTGCGGGGATGACGGGTGGAGTTTCAAGGGCTTGTTTGGGTTCTCAGCCTAGGTTGAGAACCCAAACAAGTATCTGATCTTTCACCGTCATCCTGGCCTTGAGCCGGGATCCCGCTTCTTCCTGTGCTGGCGAGATAGCGGGACCCCGGCTCAAGGCCGGGGTGACGAAGCAAGAATATGAGTCCTCAGCCTAGTTGGACGGAATGGCCCTGGGCGGGCTCGCCAGTGGCGGGGCGGGGCGATAGCTCACCACGCACCAGTCCGGCGCGCAATTTGCGGCGGCCTCGATGATCGCGGCATAGCGCTCGACCACCGCGCAATCGGTGTCGGCCGCATAGAGGATGATCGGCCGGTGCGGCGTCTCGCGGCCGGCACCGCTGGCGAAATCCTCGAGCGCGGTGTCGCTGGCGCGGATGAAGCCCCATAGCGCCTCGCCGCCATTGTCGCGCACGGCATAGGCATCGGCGCTCTTCCTGGGCAGCTTTGTGCCCCATTGCGCCGAGAGATTGCAGGTCTTGTCCGGCAGGGCGAGCACGGTCAATGCCAGCGAGAACAGGATCATTGCGGCTTCTCCACGTCGCCATGATGCTCGGCCATGGTGCGCGAGAGCTGCGCGACCGCCATCTGGCGGGCCTTGTCGCGCGGCAGGCCCAGCGCCCGCGCCATCGGGGCGCCGAGCAGCGCATCGCCAACCGCCATGAGGACCAGCTGGAGCGTCTCCTCGCGCAGCGAATGCGCCTTGTCGTCATGCCCTTCGGCAAGCTCGTCCATCAGCCCGTGTATGGCTTCCAGGATCGGGTCCAGCGCATCCTGATTGCCGGTCAGGATCATCCAGCTGGCGAGCGCGCCGGCACCGCCCTTGTCGAACGCGTCGAAGGTGAGGTTCACCACTTCGTGATCGTCATGGTCGCCGGCGCGGGCGCGCATCACGGCGGCGCTGATCTTGCTGGTGACGCCACAGGCGATATTGGCGGCGAGGGCCTTTTGCAGCCCGGCGGCCGAGCCGAAATGGTGCAGCAGATTGGCATGGGTGCGCCCGATCCGCGCGGCGACCGCCTTCAGCGTCACGGCCTGGGGTCCGGCCTCCAGCAGCAGCGCGCGCGCCGCCTCCAGCGCGGCGTCGCGGGATTCTTCGGGAGAAAGGCGTTTGCGTGGTGCGGCGGTCATCTTGTGCGGTGTCGTCCCCAGAAACCCCCGGCTTAGGCCATGATTTCCAAGGGGGAAAGCACAGACATCAAGCGATCCTCCCCGAGACGGGCCCGGGGAGGGTCGATCATGCCGCCATTCGATCGTCCGCGTCGCCGCCGCAATCGCCCTCGGAAAGGTCGATTTCGTACCGGGCACTTGCCACGTCGCAGCCGCGGCCGCGCGAATACATGGTGACGAGCTGGCTCGTCGGGCGGAAACCCAGCTTGCGCAACACCCGGCCCGAGGCGGGATTGTCGATGAAGTGGCCCGCGGTGATGCGGCGGACGCCGCGCGCCCGCGCCGCCTGCAGCACGGCGCGCCCCGCCTCGGTCGCGAAACCATGGCCCCAGGCGTCCGGGGTCAGCCAATAGCCGAGCTCGTTGGGCTCGTCCTTCCACGCGCCCACCGCCATGCCGCCGATCAGGCGCGTCACGCCGCCCCGATGCTCGAACATCAGGAACTTGGGTTCGGCCGGGTTGCCGAAGCCGGCGAGAAACGTTTCGGCCGCCTCGATCGGATAGGGCCAGGGCGGCAAAGCGAGGTTGCGCACCACGCTCTCATGCCCGATCGCCTGGGCCAGGGCGGCGGCATCCTCGGGCCAGCCGGGCCGTAATGTCAGTCTTTGCGTTCGCACGAACATGACCATCTCCTTGGTCCTGCGACGCCCCACGCCACGCTAGTGTGACGAGGTTGTTGCGCCGTGGTGTCAGGGAGGAAATAAAAAAGGGAGCCGGGGCGACCCGTCTCCCTTTTCAGCTGGTTCGTTCGTCGAACCCGGGTCGTCCTGGTGGACAACCCGGTCGGTTGCCCGATGTTACTCGGCAGCCTCCGCAATCATGTCTACCGAACAGAACTTGCGGCCAAGCTTGCCTTCCTTGAACGACACGCGGCCGTCCACGAGCGCGAAAAGGGTATGGTCCTTGCCCATGCCCACGTTCACGCCCGGATAGAATTTGGTGCCGCGCTGACGCACGAGGATGTTGCCCGCGACCGCGAGCTCGCCACCGAACTTCTTCACGCCGAGACGACGGCCGGCCGAATCACGACCGTTACGCGAAGAGCCGCCTGCCTTCTTATGTGCCATGGTCTATACTCCTCGTATTCTGCTTACGCTTCCGCGGCCGGGGTCTCGCCCTCGGCAGCAGCGGCCTTCTTCGCCTTCGGCGCGGCCTTCTTCTTCTCTTCCTGCGCACCGATGGCGGTGATCTTCAGGATGGTGTGGTTCTGGCGGTGGCCGTTGCGGCGACGATAATTGTGCCGGCGGCGCTTCTTGAAGACGATGACCTTCTCGCCCTTCGCCTGCGCGACGATCTCGGCCGAGACGGTGAGGCCCTCGGTGGACTTCAGCTCGCCACCTTCGCCGGCGAGCAGCACGTCGCCCAGCGTGACCGTCGAACCGGCCTCGCCGTCGAGCTTCTCGACCACGATCTTGTCTCCCGCGGCAACGCGATACTGCTTGCCGCCCGTGCGCACGATAGCGAACATCGGTCTCTTCTCTGGTTCAAATGCTTGTGCCCGCCAAGGTTGCACCCCGGCAGGAGGAAGGGCGCAGCTAAGGTAGGCTCGACCAGAAGTCAACCGGTAACTACCCGAAACGGGCAGTTAATGCCGGTGCGTGCGCTTCAAGGTGTAGCGTCCGGCCGCATAGCCGTCGAAAAGCCCGTTGATCGCGGGATGATCGACCGGCTCCTCGCTATCGTCGGCCACCAGATTCTGCTGGCTGACATAGGCGACATAGCTCGATTCGTCGTTCTCGGCGAGCAGATGGTAGAAGGGCTGGTCCTTGCGCGGGCGCACGTCCTCGGGAATTGCCTCATACCATTCGTCGCTGTTGGCGAAGACGGGGTCGACGTCGAAGATCACGCCGCGGAACTCGAACTGCCGGTGACGCACCACCTCGCCGATGGCGAAGCGGGCGGTGGCGACCGGCGGCATCGGAATTCCGGGTTCATAGGGAATCGGGGCGCCGGGGGTCTGAGTCATGCCTTTAATCTAATATCTCTGCGCGCAGGTACAAGGATGCGCTTGCAGTATCCGAAACGCTGCGCTAGGGGCCCCCGCTCACAGCGACCGACGTGGAATGCTTCCGCGCACAATCGCCTCGCGGAGAGGTGGCAGAGTGGTCGAATGCGCCGCACTCGAAATGCGGTTTACGGGAGACCGTAACGAGGGTTCGAATCCCTCCCTCTCCGCCACTATTCACAACCGATCCGGTTCCGGGGGATACCCCGAATGCCGGGGCGCGGTCCTCCCGGATCGAAGCGCTCACCCCTGTGGCGTGCTTCCCGTGGCCCTGTGCTCGAACAATGCCGCCGCCGCCGCCGCGTCGAGGGGCGGGCCGAGCAGGTCGCCCTGACCCTGTTCGCACCCGGTGCCCAGCAGCGCGCCTTCCTGGTCGCTCGCTTCGATGCCTTCCGCGGCGATGGTGAGCCCCAGGCCGTGGCCGAGGCCGACCAGCGCCTGCACGATCCCGGCGCTTTCGCGCTCGCGCGTCATCGCCTGCACGAAGCTGCGGTCGATCTTCACCTTGTCCAGCCGGAAGCTGCGCAGGTGATAGAGGCTCGAATAGCCGGTGCCGAAATTGTCGAGCGCGATGCGCACGCCCGACGCCCTGAGGTTGCCGAGCACCGAGCGCGCATTGTCCAGGTCGGCGACGAACGCGCTTTCGGTCACGTCGACCTCGAGGCGGGCGGGCGCGATGCCCGCCTCGCCCAGGATGCGCATGATTCGCGCGCCGAGGAGATTGTCCCTCAGCTGGCTCGCATGGATGTCGACCGAAAGCGTTATGTGGGCGGGCCAGGAGCGCGCGGCGGCGCAGGCCAGGCGGAGCACGCGTTCGCCCAGCGCGTGGATGAGGCCGACCTCGTCGGCGATCGCCAGGAACCGCTCGATCGGGATCTCGCCATGCTCGGGATCGATCCAGCGCGGCGCCGCCTCGAACCCGACCACCCCGCGCGTGCGGAGGTCGAAGGTCGGCCGGTAGACGATGTCGATCCGCTCCTCGTCGAGCGCCCGGCGCAGCGCCGCCTCCATCGCGGCGCGCTCGCGGATGCGCACGTCCATCTGCGGCTCGAAGAAGCGGAGCGCCGAGCGCCGCTCGGCCTTGGCGCGGTAGAGCGCGACATCGGCCTTGCGCATCGCTTCCTCGATGCTCGTGGCGTCGGCCGGGAGCAGCGCGATCCCGATGCCGGCGCCGACGCGATGCGTGGCGCCCGCCGCGTGGACGGGGGTGTCGAGCGCATCGATCACGCGCAGCGCGATGGTGGTCGCGACCTCGGGATCGGCGAGATGGGTGGCCAGGATCGCGAATTCGTCCCCCCCGAAGCGCGCGACCAGGTCGCCGTCGCGAATCGCGCCGAGCAGGCGCTGGGCGACAACGATCAGCAGCTCGTCGCCGGCCGCATGTCCGTGGACGTCGTTGATGGCCTTGAAGCCGTTGAGGTCGAGCAGGAGCACGGCGTGCGACGCGCCGGCCCGCGGCGGGGCGCCCAGGGCCGCGGCAAGCGCGTCGTCGAACCGGCGCCGGTTGGGCAGGCCGGTCAGCACGTCCTGATAGGCGAGCTTGCGGACTTCCCCCTCCGCGGAGAGGCGGCGGGCCATCTCGCGTTTCTGGCGCAGATACTGGCGCGCGCCGAAGAGCAGCAGGCCCAGCGCCAGCACCACGCCCAGCAGCAGCGCCTCGTCGAGCTCGATCTCGGCCTTGTGGACGGTGAGGCCGTCTTCGTTCTCGAACAGATCGAAGGCGAACGCGCAATAAGCGAGCGCCGCTACCGCTGCCAGCACCAGCCCCAGGTCGCGAATGGCGAAACGGTGGCGAATGATGAAACTCCGGATCGCGGGCCAATCCATGCGAAACCTCTCGGGGCGGACAATATCAGCCATTGCTTGTCAAAGCATTGCCGCGATTCGCGGCGCTTCAAGGCATCGCCGCGATCGGCGGCGCTTGCCGGGCGCCGGTGTCGATGCCCCGGCATATCGGGCATATATGCGGGCATGTTCGAAACGGGTGGGTTCCCCATGCAATGGAAATCATGGCTGCAGGCGGCGGCGATCGCGGCGCTCATGGCCGGCATTTTCATCGCCGACACGGTCACCGACCTCGAGATCGCCGCGGCGGTCTTCTACATCGCCATCATCCTGCTGGCGGTCGGCCGCTTTCCCCGCCGCAACGTCATCGCGCTCGCGGGGCTGTGCATCCTGCTCACCTTGGCCAGCTCCACGCTGACGGTCGGCGGCGCGCGCGAGGCCGGCATCGTCAACCTGGCGATCAGCACCGCCGCGATCGGCGTCACCGCCTGGCTCGCGCTCCGCGTGGTGGCCGCCGAAGCCGCGGCGCATGCGGCGCGGGCGCAGCTCGTCAGGCTCGCGCGCGTGACCAGTCTCGGCGAGCTCACCGCTTCGATCGCGCATGAGGTCAACCAGCCGCTGGCCGGGATCGCGAGCAGCGCCAATGCCTGCCTCCGGTGGCTGGGCCAGGATCCCCCCAATCTCGAACGGGCGCGCGCCTCGGCGGAACGGGCGCTGCGCGATGCCAACCGCGCCGGCATGGTGATCCAGCGCGTGCGGAGCCTTGCCCGGCACGAGGCGCCCAGGCGCGAACGGGTGGATCTCAACGCGGTCGTCGACGAAGCGCTCCAGCTGGCGCGGGGCGAGCTGGAGCGCAACGGCATCGGCCTGGAGCTGGCGCTGGCCGAGGCGCTGCCGGCCGTGCTGGCCGACCGGGTGCAGCTGCACCAGGTTATCGGCAACCTTCTGCTCAACGCGATCGAGGCGATGGCGTGCGTGCCGGAAGCCGGGCGGCGGATCGCGATCGCCACCGCGCGCGAGGAACAGTCGGTGATCCTCGCGGTCGCGGACTCCGGCATCGGCTTCGCGGCGGGCGCGCAGGAGCGTCTGTTCGAGGCGTTCTGGACCACCCGGGAAGGGGGCACCGGCATCGGCCTGACGATCAGCCGGGCTATCGTCGAGGCGCATGGCGGGCGTATCTGGGCCGTGGCGAACGCGCCTTCCGGCGCCATTTTCCGCGTGAGCCTGCCAATCTCGGGAGCGAGGCGATGACGATCGAAGCGACTGTCCCGGCCGATGACGGCGCGCTGCCGATCGTCTACATCGTCGACGACGATGCCTCGGTCCGCGCGGGCCTCGAGGATCTGCTCGCGTCCGTCGGCATCGCGTGCCGGGCGTTCTCCTCCACGCAGGCGTTTCTCGCGCACAGCCTGTCCGAAGCGCCCGGCTGCCTCGTGCTCGATGTTCGCATGCCCGGGCAGAGCGGCCTCGATTTCCAGCGCCAGATGAAGGATCTCGGCATCGGGCTGCCCGTGATCTTCGTCACCGGCCATGGCGATATCGCGATGACCGCGCGCGCGATGAAGGCCGGCGCGATCGAGTTCCTGGCCAAGCCGTTCGACGAGCAGGCGCTGCTCGACGCCATCAACGAGGGAATCGCCAGGGATCGGGTCCGGCGCCGCGAGGCGGCCGGCCTGGCGCATCTGCGCGCGCTCCATCGCACGCTCACGCCCGGGGAGCGGGAAGTGATGGAGCTGGTCGCGCGCGGGCTGCTCAACAAGCAGATCGCGGCGGAGCTTGGGGTGCGCGAGATCACCGTCAAGGTGCGCCGGGGCCAGGTCATGCGCAAGATGCACGCGCAATCGGTGCCCGATCTGGTGCGCATCCATGACCGGCTGTTCCCGCCCCCGGAATAGGGCCGGCGGGCGATTTCGATATACCAAGGTATATACCGGCTATCCATTTGCTTCGGTGCGCCGCACAATTCCCTACTGGCGGGCCCGATCCCGGCTTGGTATCCGCCCGCCACGCCTTTCCCCGCTTCCGCGGGGCCGAGGCTATTCGAGGAACGCTAGCAAATGCCGAGCGACAGTAGTCGATCTAACGCGCCGTCGAGGGCGCCCGGCCGGGCCTAGTTCGTAGCGCTCGCCCGTGGCGGCCGAGACGGCCGGTCATGAGGTGAGCCTATGGTCTTCATTTTCGAAGATGCCAGGGGCGGACGCCCGTTGGCGCGCTGGGTGCGCGCGGGCGGAGCGCCATCCTGGGCGGATCTGATCGTTTTCATCCTGCTCGCGGCAGGTGCGGTGCTCGTGTTCCACGGCGCCGGCGAGATGGGTGCGCCGCTGGCCGAGTTGCGCGGCGCGCCGGTGGTGCTCGACCCGGCGATGCTGCCCGAATATGCGCTGCGCACCACGTTGCGCATGTTCGCCGCGCTCGGCGCGTCCCTGCTGTTCACCTTCGTCGCCGCCACGCTCGCCGCCAAGAGCCGCAAGGCGGGGCTCATCATCGTGCCCGCCCTCGACATCCTCCAGTCGGTGCCGGTGCTGGGCTTCCTCACCTTCACCGTCACGCTGTTCCTGGGGCTGTTTCCCGGCAGCCAGCTGGGCGCGGAATGCGCGGCGATCTTCGCGATCTTCACTGCCCAGGCCTGGAACATGGCGTTCAGCTTCTATCAGTCGCTGCGCACCGTGCCCGGCGACCTGGACGAGGTCTCGCGCCAGTTCGGCTTCTCGGCATGGCGGCGTTTCGTCCGGCTCGAACTGCCCTTCGCGCTGCCGGCGCTCGTCTGGAACATGATGATGTCGATGTCGGGAGCCTGGTTCTTCGTCGTCGCGTCCGAGGCGATCACGGTGGGGAACACCACCATCACGCTGCCCGGCATCGGATCCTGGCTCGCGGTTGCGATCGATCGCGAGGATTTCGGCGCGATCGGCATGGCGGTGGGGGCGATGGCGGTCGTCATCCTGCTCTATGACCAGCTCGTCTTCCGTCCGATCGTCGCCTGGGCCGACAAGTTCCGCTTCGAGCAGACCGCCTCGCAGCAGCAGCCGCGTTCCTGGCTCTACGATCTCCTCCGCCGCACCCGCTGGCTGGGCCGGCTCGGCACGGCGCTCGCCGCGCCGCTGCGCTGGCTGGGCAACATTCCGTTGCCGCGCGCGCCGGCGCTGCCGCCGCCGCGCATCGCGCCCGCCGCGGGCCGGGTGCTGGACGGGCTATGGATCGCGCTGGTCGCCCTCGTCACCCTGGCGGCGGCCTGGACGCTCGCCCGGTATATCGCGCACAGCCTCACATGGCAGGACGGCGTCACCGTCTTCGGGCTCGGCCTGCTTACCCTGGCGCGGGTGGCGCTGCTGATCGCGATCGCGAGCCTGATCTGGGTGCCGATCGGGGTGTGGATCGGCCTCAGGCCCGTCTGGGCCGAGCGGCTGCAGCCGGTGGCGCAGTTCCTGGCGGCCTTTCCGGCGAACGTGATGTTTCCCTTCGCGGTGATCGCCATTCTCGGCCTCCATCTCGATCCGAACATCTGGCTGTCGCCGCTGATGGTGCTCGGCACCCAATGGTATATCCTGTTCAACGTCATCGCGGGCGCGAGCGCGATCCCGACGGACATGAAGGAAGCCTCGGCGATGTTCGGCATCCGCGGCTGGCAATGGTGGCGCCGGGTCGCGATCCCCGCGATCTTCCCATATTATGTGACCGGCGCGCTCACCGCCTCGGGCGGCTCGTGGAACGCCAGCATCGTCGCCGAGTCGGTGAGTTGGGGCGACAGGCATCTCGAGGCCGCGGGGCTGGGGGCGTTCATCGCCAAAGCCACCCAGGCGGGCGACTATCCGCGCGTCGCCCTTGGCATCGCGGTGATGAGCATCTTCGTCATCGCCTTTAACCGCATGCTGTGGCGGCCGATGTACCGGTATGCCGAGCGCCGTCTTCGCCTCGATTGAGCATCGGGAGTATCGTCATGAACACGCTCACTGAAACCCCGCCGCTGGTCGAGGTCCGCGACGTCCGCCATGTCTATGGCAAATCGGGCGGCGCCGGCCTGCTCGTGCTCGACGATGTCCACCTGACCCTGGGCGAGGGCGAGATCGTCGGCCTGCTCGGCCGCTCCGGCTCGGGCAAGTCGACGCTGCTGCGTTCGATCGCGGGACTGATCCAGCCGACTTCGGGCGAAGTGCGCTTCGCGCATGCCGATACGCGCGTCTCGATGGTCTTCCAGACCTTCGCGCTGTTCCCCTGGCTCACCGTGCTCCAGAATGTCGAGGTGGGGCTCGAGGCGCAGGGCGTCGCCGCCGAGGAGCGGCGCCGGCGTGCCCTCAAGGCGATCGACCTGATCGGCCTGGACGGCTTCGAGAGCGCCTATCCGAAGGAATTGTCGGGCGGCATGCGCCAGCGCGTCGGCCTGGCGCGCGCGCTGGTGGTCGATCCGGACATCCTGCTGATGGACGAGCCCTTCTCGGCGCTCGACGTGCTCACCGCCGAGACGCTGCGCACCGACCTGCTCGACCTGTGGTCGGAGGGGCGGATGCCGATCAAGTCGATCCTGATCGTCACGCACAATATCGAGGAAGCGGTGCTGATGTGCGATCGCATCCTCGTCTTCTCGTCCAATCCCGGGCGCGTGGTCACCGAGATCGGCGTGACGCTGCCGCAGCCGCGGAACCGGCAGGACCCGGCGTTTCAGGCGCTGGTCGACGAGATCTATGCCAGGATGACCGTGCGGACCGAGGCGGAGCATGCGCGCGAGGGCGTGTTCCCGGGCACCGGCATCGGCATGGCGCTGCCGCGTGTCTCGACCAACACGCTCGCCGGGTTGATGGAGGCGGTGGCGGCCGAGCCCTATCTCGGCAGCGCGCCGCTGTCGGACCTGGCCAGCGAGCTGCAATATGAGGCGGACGAGCTGTTCCCGATCGCGGAAGTGCTGCAGCTGCTGCGCTTCGCCGAGCTGGGCGACGGCGACCTGAGGCTGCTGCCGGCGGCGCGGCGCTATGTCGATGCCGAGGTGGATGCGCGCAAGCAGCTCTTCGCCCAGCATCTGCTGCGCCATGTGCCGCTTGCCGGACACATTCGCCGCATCCTCGACGACCGGGCCAGCCACGAGGCGCCGGCGAGCCGCTTTCGCGACGAGATCGAGGATTTCATGTCCGAGGAATATGCCGAGCAGACGCTGAAATCGGTGATCCAATGGGGCCGCTATGCCGAGGTCTTCGCCTATGACGAGGCGGCGGACCGTTTCAGCCTCGACGATCCTTCCTAGGGCCGCGATGCCGGGGCGGCCGGCTTCAGAACAGGCCGGTCGACGATTCGAAGGAGGAAGGCATCTCGGCGGGGCGCTCGGAACCGCGGGCGCGTCTCTCCGGGATGGAGGAGCCGTCATGGGGGAAGAGGCTGTGCAGCATGGCGCGCATGGCCTCGTCGCCCTTGCTGGTCAGCGTCACCGCCATCCGCCGGTGATCGTCGGGATCGTGGGAACGGTTGAGCAGCCCGGCCGCCTCGAGGCGATCGATCCGGCGCAGCGCGCTCGTCGACGTCTCGCCCGAGACGAAAATGAGCTCCTTCACGCAGATGACCCGGTTCTCCTGCCCGGCGATGAACAGCTCGAGCACCATGTCCCATGCGGAATCGCGGAAGACGTCGCGCGGGAAAAGTTTTGCCGCCTTCGCGCGCATGTGTTGCAACTGGCGCGCGAGGTCGAGCAGGGATCTGTCCCAGGTGATTACGCTATTCGCCACTATACTACCCGAACTTATGAAGGAATGACGCTACTCATATAATAGATCATATCCTTCCTTATAAATAAATCATAGTAAAATCGAATTGTCAAAATCGCGTAAATCAAAATGATAGCGCAATTTACGTATTATATGATTTAACGTTCTCGAAGGGCTTCTTGGGCGCGGTTCAGTGGTTTCAAGAGGTATTGGAGTATTGTTTTGCTTCCCGTGTGGATGTCGGCGGTGGCGATCATCCCGGGTACGATCGGAAAGCGTCGGCCCGCCTTGTTGACCAGGGCGTCCGAGCGGGTGCGGACGAATACGCGGTAATAATAGATGTCGGGGTTCACTTCGTCGCGGATCGTGTCGGGTGAGATGCTGCTGACCTCGCCCTCGAGCCCGCCGAAGATCGAATAGTCATAGGCGGTGATCTTCACGCTGGCGCGCTGGCCGGGCCGGATGAACGCGATGTCGCGGGGCGAGATGCGCGCCTCGATGAGCAGCCGGTCGTCGAGCGGGACGATTTCCATCACCTTGCCGTTGGGCGGCACGACGCCGCCGATCGTCGACACTTCGATATTCTTGACCACGCCGCGCACGGGCGAGCGCAAGGTGAGCCGCTGCAGCGTGTCCGACCGGCCCCGCACCACCGGGGCGAGCGCCTCGACTTCCTCGCTCACCTTTGCGAGGTCCTGCCGGGCCTCGACCAGATATTGCGAGCGCAGATCGGCTTTCTTGAGATCGAGGTCGGCGCGCTGGCGCTTGAGCCGCAGCACCTCGACATTGCTCGCCGCGCCGGTGGCGATCAGCGATTCGCCGATGCCGACCTCGCGGTTGATCAGTGCCAGCGATTCGTCGATCAGGCTGGTCGAGCCGGCCAGGCTGCGGCGGCGCGTGTCGTAGAGCCGCTGCTGCTCGGCCTTGAGCGCGGGATAGCCGTCGAGTTCCCTGGAGAACCGTATCGGGGTGTCGTCCACTTCGGCCTGGAGTCGCGCCTGGGCGGCGAGCGCGGCGCGATATTTGGCGGCGCTTTCTTCCACCGTCGAGCCTGCCAGGGTGGGATCGAGCTGGGCGAGAACCTGGCCGGGCTTGACGATATCGTCCTGGTGCACGTGCAGCTTGGCGAGGATGCCGCCTTCCAGCGACTGGAGTATCTGCTCATGGCTGGTCGGCACCACCTTGCCGGTGCCGGTCGCCACTTCGTCGAGCCTGGCGAGCCAGGCCCAGGCCAGGAAGGTGACGACCATCGCCGCCAGTACCCACAGCATGCGCGTCGCATCGCGCAGCCGGCCGCGACCCTCTTCGTCGAACAGCCGGTCGTCGGCGCTGAACGCCGCGCTCATGCCGCCTGGGTCCTGGTGGCGGCGCCGCGCATCGCGGCAAGCGCGGCTTCCCTGGGCTGGTCGAGGACCACTCTGCCATGGTCGATGACGATCACCCGGTCGACAAGCTCGAGCACGCGCATGCGGTGGGTCGCCACGACGACGGTGCGCTGCCGGCTCCATTCGCGGAAGCTCGTGATGAAGTGGCGCTCGGCCAGCTCGTCCATTGCCGCGGTGGGCTCGTCGAGCAGCGCCACCATGGGGCGCCGGAGCAGCAGGCGGGCGAGGAGCAGCGACTGGACCTGCCCGCCCGAGAGACCCAGCCCGCCTTCGAGCACGACATGCTCGAGCCCGTCGCGGAGCCGCCGCACGAAATCCTGCGCGCAGACCATTTCGAGAGCCGCCAGTATCTCGGCATTGCCGGCATGCGGCGCCCCCATCGTCAGGTTCTCGCGCAGCGTGCCGTGGAAGAGCCGGCTGTTCTGGGTGAGCAGGCAGACGTCCCGGCGCACATCGGCGGGGTCGATCTGGTGCAGCGCCAGATCGTCGAGCAGGACTTCGCCGGAAACCGGCTGGAGCATGCCCGACAGGCCCTGCAGCAAGGTCGACTTGCCGGCGCCGTTGCGGCCGAGCAGCGCCACTTTCTCGCCGGCGGCGATCTCGAGGTTCGGCACGGTCAGCGCGGGCGGCGCATTGGGATCCGCATAGGAAAATACCGCCGAGCGCAGCGCGAAGCTGCCGGTGACCGCGGGGAGGGGAATGCGGTGCTCGGCGTCGGGGCTGTCCGTGGGCAGCCCCATTATCTGGTTGAGGCTCTGCGTCGCCAGCTTGGCATGCTGCCAGCGGCCGAGCAGGCCGGAGACCTGGGCCATCGGCGCGATCATGCGCGAGGCGAGCATGGAGGTGGCGACGAGCGTGCCGGTAGTGATGTCGCCGGCGATCACCATGGGCGCGCCGACGAAGATCACCGCGGCATAGACGCCATTCTGCACGCTCTGCGACCAGGTGGAGAGGCTGGCGGTGAGGCCGCGCAGGCGAAGCTGGGCCTCGCCGGCGACACTGTTGTAGTGATTCCACTGGCGCTGGAAGCGCTCCTCCGCCTGCAGCGCCTTGATGTCCTCTATCCCCTGCACCGCCTCGACCAGCAGTGCGTTGCGCAGCGAGCTTTCCCGCATCGATTCGGTGGCGAGGACGCGCAGGCGCCGCTGCGCGAGCAGGCTGGGCACGAGCAGCAATATCACCGCGGCGAGGGGCACCAGCGCCAGCACCCCGCCGATAAAGGCCAGGATGGCGAGGAAGAGCAGGAAGAAGGGCAGGTCGGCCACCGCGGAGACGGTGGTCGAGGTCAGCATGTCGCGGACCTGGTCGAGGTCGCGCAACTGGGAGATGAAGGTGCCGGTGGAAGTCGGCCGTTCCCGGTTGCGGACGCGCAGCGCATGGCCGAAGACCAGATCGGAGAGCCTCAGATCGGCCCGCTTGCCCAGCACGTCGGTGATCGCCACGCGCAGCTTGCGCAGCAGGAAGTCGAAGGCGATCGCCAGCAGCACGCCGAGGAACAGGATGACGAGCGTCGGCATCGACTGGGCCGGAATGACGCGGTCATAGACCTGCATCGAGAACAGGATGCCGGCGAGCCCGAGCAGGTTGGTCACGATCGAGGCGACCGCGACATGGCCATAGGCGCGGGCGTCCTGGAGCAGGATGCGGCGAAGCCAATGCTCCTCATAGGGCCGGATATAGGTGTCGACCCGGGCATCGGCGGCGGAGCGGGCGGGGCGGGGCACGACGACCAGAGTGGCGGCGGCGAGCAGTTCGGCGAGCGGACGGCGCGCGGGCATGTCGCTCTCGCCGGCGACGGTGAACATCGCCTCGCCGTCGCCGTCCAGCGCGGTGATCAGGGCAAGCTCGCCATCGGCGAGGCAGGCGATCACCGGCAGGCGCCAACTCGTCAGCCGTATGGCGGCGGGGTCGGCGAAGCGAAGAGCCAGGCCCAGGGGGCGAGCGAGCGCGCGCACGCGATTCTGCTCGGGGGAAGCGATGTCCCAGAGCCCCGCCAGGCGAGCGCGCTGCTCGGAGACGGGCAGGCGATAGTGGCGCGCGGCCTGGCAGAGAATGTCGAGCCAGGTCTCGGCCGATGCCGCGCTCACAGCGTAACTCCCCGCAGGCGCGTGCCGGTCAGGCCGAACGCATCGCGCGAGCGGCCCGAATAATAGAGGCAGTCGAGCTGGAGCCGGCGCAGGTCATGCTCGGTATTGACCGCATCGAACCGCGCCTGGTGCAGTTCCTGTTCGGCATTGAGCAGGTCGACCAGCGTTCGCGTGCCCATTTCGAGATATTGCGCGCGGTAGAGTTGCCCGGTCTCCGCCATGTCCGCCTCGCGCAGGTTGAGCGTGTCGAGCAGCCGGGTAAGGCTGCCGATCTGCTGCCGGGCCTCGGCGAGCCGCTGGCTCGCTTCGTTGCGCGCCTGGCGCGAGGCGGCGTCGGCGGCGGCCAGCGAATAGTCCGCGCTGCGGACGCGGGCGCGGGTGGCGTTGCCGCCGAATATGTTGCTCGAGACGCTGAGCCCGAAGCTGTAGGCGCTGCGATCGGAGAAGGGCGACCCGATATCCGCCGCCGCGTCGCCGGCCAGCGACACGGTGGGCAAGCGATCGGCGCGGCTGCGGCGAAGCTGGGCCGCGGCCTGCTCGCGCTGGGCGTCGGCGCGCATCACGGCCGGCACCGCATTCCAGTCCGCCAGGCCGGTGGCGCAGCTGCGCATCAGCCAGTCGGGCATGTCGGCGCTGACCGACGCCTTGGCCCGTTCCTCGCCGAGCAGAAAGGCGAGATTGCTGGTCCAGCGACGCTGCTCGGCATCGATCTGCGCCAGTGTCGCCTTGGCCGCGGCGACGCGCGATTCCGCCTGAAGCCCGTCCGAGCGCGTCGACGCGCCCTTGGCGACCCGATCGGCGACCAGCCCGCTGATCTCGCGGATCCGGGCCAGCTGCTCCTCGGCGATGTCGCGGAGCGCCGCGTTGCGCTGCAGCTCGACGATCGCATAGCCGGTGTCGTGGATGAGCCCGTCGATCGCGAGCAGCAGATCGGCACGGCCGACCCGGGTGCCCGCCTGCGCATAATCCACCGCGCTGCGGACCTTGCCGAAATCATAGAGCATCTGCGAGGCGGAGACCTGGGGACGCGGGCGCCAGTTCGAGCCGAGGCGATTGTCGTAGCCGGTGCCGATGCCCGCGCTCACCTGGGGCAGATAGCCGGTCCGCGCGACATCGACATCCGCGTCGCGCGCATCGAGCGTGGCCGCGGCGGCGACGACGTTCGGATGCCATGCCACGGCCTGTCGGACCGCTGCCTCGAGCGAGAGCCCGGCGCTGTCCTGCGCGTATCCGGTGCCGGCCAGGAAGGCCGCCAGCGATCCGATCGCGATGATACCGATCGGACCGCCGCGCCGGCCCCGTCGCAACCCTTTTCCCAAGCGACAGCCTCCCTGTCCGCATTGCGTGTCGTCTTATGGTGTAGGTTAATCACCCTTTTGAAATCATGGATGATTTTTGGAAATCGACTCCGAGTTCGGAGTGATTTCTCACACCATATGGGTCAGCTGGTGGCGATCCTGCTCCAGGTCGCTTGGCGTGACGAGATAATGTAGCGGATCGTCGGGCGCTGGAGCGGCGGCGATGTCCGGCGCGGCGGGCGCGGGGCTGGCGGCCGCGGGCGGGCCGGAGGCATCGGACGCGGCCTGGCGGTCATGGAGGAACTGGCCGAGCAGATCCTCGACGCTGCCCTGATTGTCGTTCAGGCTGTATGCGATCGGCGCGTGATCCGTTGCCGGCGCGGTCGGCGCCGCCACGGTCTCGGCCGAGAACATCGCGAGCGGCACGGTATCCGCCAGCGAAGTCGACTCGACCACCATCGCCGCCGAGGGCGTGACGCCGTTGTTGATGTCGACGGTCACGTCGAGATGCGCCGTCGCGACGGTGCCATTGGGCTGGACCAGCTGATAGGTGAAGCTATCGACCGGATCGGTGCCCGAATAGGTCAGCGAAGCGCTCGGCTGGTAGGTGTAGTGGCCGGTATCGGTGACGGTCAGCGTGCCATAGGCGCCGGTGATGGTCAGCGGCGTATCGCCCACCTGGACGAAGTTGCCGCCCGTCTGGACGCGCACCACCGGGAAGTCCGTGCCCAGCGTGTCGTTGGCGAGCAGCTCGCCGGATATCGCCGTGGTGCCGGTGAGGCTGTACTGGTCGAGATGGGTCACCGTCTCGCCGACATAGACGTTCGTGCCATAGCCGGTGCCCAATATGTTCGTGCTCGACACGGTGTAGTTGTAGGTGCCGGACGGCAGGTCGTGCAGCACCAGCGCGACGCCGGTGCCGAGCCCGAGATTGGCGACCGAGGTCTGGGTAACCGTGCCGACCACGGTGCCCTGCGAATTGGTGACCGTGATCGTGTAGGTGGGCAGCACGCTTAGCCCGCTCGACTGGATCGCCGAGAGCGTCACGTCGGCGGTGCTGTTCGCGCCTACCGTGAAGCTGTCGTGCACCGAGCCGGTCTGCGCGCCGGTGATGATCAGCGCCGTGGGCGTGGCGAAGCTCGAGTCGATCGCCGCCGGAATGGTGGTGACGACATGCTCGAAGGTCGCGGTGGCGATCGCCGCATCGTCGACGGCCAGTGGCGCGCCGGTGATGTCCGGGCTGCCGATCGTCACGGCCAGCGTCGCGCTCTCCAGCTCGCCGCTGGTCGGATTGACCAGCGTATAGGTGAAGGTGTCGACATGGCCGATCGCGGCGGCATTGGCATCGGGCGTGTAGGTGTAGCTGCCATTGGGATTGATGACGAGCGTGCCCCAGTCGCCGTGGATCGAGGTGCCGCCGGCGGCCACCGCGGTGGTGACGCCGTTCACGGTGACGCTCTGCACGACGGTCTGCGGGCTGACGATATCGACCGCGCCACCGGGGCCCGGATCGGTGATTACATTGCCCGCGGCCGTGCTCGGCTGCACCGCGCCGACATGGGTATAGTCGCTGTTGACGCCCGTGACCGCGAGGCCGCCGAGCAGCCCCACGCCGGCGGCGCCATCGAAAGTGACGAAGGCGCGATACTCGCCCGGGCCGAGCGTGTCGGTCGCGACGAGATTGCCGTTGAGCAGCGAGAGCTGGAGCAGCGAGCTGTTGCCGGTGCCGCTCACCGCGACCCAATTGGTCCCGTCGAAGCGCTGGACCACCACGCTGTAGCCGCTCAGCACGCCGATCGCGAGCGTCGCGTCATAGGTGAAGCTCGCGGCAAGCGAATTGCCGGCGGCGACGGTGAACTGGACATTGGGGGTCGCCAGCACCTGCGCATCGAGATTGAGCAGGCCGAGCGAGACCAGGGCGAGATAGTTGGCCGTGCCGAGATTCTCGTTGGTCGTGACGGGCACGAGATCGATCGAAGCGTTGGCGGTGTTGTTGAACGCCTCGATGTCGAACGGCGCGATGAGGGGAACCGCGCCGGAGAGGTTTCCGGCATGATCGCGCAGCGTGACGCTGAGCGTCTCGCCCGCGGTCTGGGGATCGTTCAGCGAGACGGAGAAGCTGCCGTTCGCGGCGACCGTGCCGGTGCCGAGCAGCGTGCCTCCCGTATCGCGCACCTCGACGGAGGCGCCTGCTTCACCCGTGCCGGTGACCACGGTGCCAGCGCCATTGATCGCCAGCCCGGCGGGCGGCGCGGGCGGAGTAATGTCGGGCGCGATCGCCACCGTGGCGGGGGAGAGGTTACCGGCCGGATCGCTCTGGGTGACGGTCACCGTCTCGCCATTGGCCTGGGGCGTGGTGAGCGTGGCGGTGTAGCTGCCGTTGCCGGCGACGGTGGCGGTGCCGATCTCGGTGCCGGCGCCGTTGTATATGTGCACGGTCGCACCGGGCTCGCCAGTGCCGGTAACGGCGGTGCCATTGGCGTTCACCGCCGCGACGGGGGCGGCGGGCGGCGTGAAGTCGGGCGCCAGCGCCGAGGTGGCCGGCGAGACATTGCCCGCGGCATCGGCCTGGGTGACGTGGAGCGTCTGGCCATTGCCCTCCGTGGT
>NZ_JAPDIR010000006.1:0-33263 GCF_029870595.1 Sphingomonas sp. CBMAI 2297 | reverse complement strand
CGTTGCCGGCGACGGTGGCGGTGCCGATCTCGGTGCCGGCGGCGTTGAGGATGTGCACGGTCGCGCCGGGCTCGCCGGTGCCGGTGACGGCGGTGCCGTCGGCGGAGACGGTGCCGGTGGGCGCGAGCGGCGGGGTGATGTCGGGGGCCGTCGCCGGCGTCGCGGGCGAGACGTTACCTGCCGGGTCAGCCTGGGTGACCTGCAAATGCTGGCCGTTGAGCTGCGCGGTGGAAAGCGTGACGACATAGCTGCCATTGGCGGCGACCAGGGCGGTGCCGAGCGGCACGCCGCCCGCGTCCCGCACCGTCACCGTTGCGCCAGGCTCGCCGGTGCCGGTCACGAGCGTGCCGGTCGCATCGACCGTGGCGGCCGGAGCGGCCGGCGGCGTGGTGTCGGGCGCGGTCGCCGTGACCGAGGGCGAGGCGTTGCCCGCCGGGTCCCGCTGGATCGCCGTCAGCGTCTCGCCATTGGTCTGCGGCGTCGCGAGTGTGGCGCTGTAGGTGCCGCCGGGCGCGACGGTGGCGGTGCCGATCGGGGTGCCCGCGGCATTGGTGATCGTGACGGTGGCGCCGGGCTCGCCGGTGCCGGTGACGGTGGCGCCGTCCGCCGACACGGTGGCGGTGGGCGCGGCGGGGGGCGTCGTGTCCGGCGCCGTGATCGGCACGGCGGGCGAGACGTTCGCGGCGGCGTCCGCCTGGGTGACGGACAGCGCCTGGCCGTTGGTCTGCGGCGTGCCGAGCACGACGGTATAGTTGCCATTGGCGCCGACGGTTGCCGTGCCGAGCACGGTGCCGCTCGCATCGGCGACGCGCACCGTGGCGCCCGGTTCGCCGGTGCCGGTGACGATCGTGCCGGTCGCATCGATCGCCGCTACCGGCGCAGCCGGCGGAGTCAGGTCGGGCGCGATTGCCGTGGCCGGCGGCGAAACGTCCCCTTCCGCATCGGCCTGGGTGACGTGCAGCGTCTCGCCGTTCAGCTGGGGCGTGGTGAGTATCACCACATAGGTGCCGCCGGGCGTGACGGTCGCGGTGCCGATCACGGCGCCGTTGGGGCCGGTCACGCTCACCGTGGCGCCGGCCTGGCCCGTGCCGAACACGGTCGCGCCATCGGCCGCCACTGTCGCGGTGGGTGCCCCAGGGGAATCGTTCGGGACGAGGTCGGGGGCGACCGCACTCCCCTGGGGCGAGGCATTGCCGGCGGCGTCCGTCTGGACGAGGCCGAGCAACTGCCCGTTAGTCTGTGGCGGGACGAGCGTGGTGGTGAAGGTGCCATCCGAAGCTACGACGACGGTCCCGATGTGCAGGCCAGTCGGATCGGTGACGACCAGGGTCGCCCCCGCTTCGCCCGTGCCGGTTATCGAGGCGCCATCCGCCGCGACCGTCCCGACAGGTGCGGGCGGCGCGGTGAGATCGGGTGCGGTAAGCGACAAGGCCGGGGAGGCATTCCCCGCCGCATCCGTCTGCGTCACGCTCAGCACCTGGCTGTCGATCTGCGGGGTGGAGAGGACGACCGAGAAGGTTCCCGCCGCGCTCACCGTCGCTGTCCCGATCACCGTCGAGAAAGGGTCGCGTACCACGACCGTGGCTCCCGGCTCCCCCGTGCCCGAGACGACCGCGCCGGTGGCATCGAGAGTGGCGACCGGGGCCGCGGGAGGCGTGATGTCCGGCGCATTGGCCGTGCCGGGAGGCGAGACATTGCCCGCCGCATCGGCCTGGGTGGCGCTGACCGTGCCGCCATTGGCCTGGGGCGTGGTGAGCGTGATCGAGAAGTGACCGTCGGCCGCGACCGGTCCGGTGCCGAGGACGGCGCCGGAGGCGCTGGTGACCGTGACCGTCGCGCCCGGCTCGCCCGTTCCCGTCGCGGTGGTGCCGTCGGCGCTGATCGCGAGAACCGGGGCGGCGGGCGGCGTGATGTCCGGCGCCAGTGCCGGGGTCGGAGCCGAAAGATTGCCGGCGGTGTCGGTCTGGGTGACTTCGAGCAGCTGGCCATTGGCCTGGGGCGTGGTCAGGATCACCGCATAGGCGCCATTGGCGGCGACCACGGCGGTGCCGATCGCAGCGCCGGAGGGATCGTGGACGATCACCGTCGCGCCAGCCTCGCCGGTGCCGGTGACGATCGTGCCATTGCCATTGACCGTGGCGGTGAGCCCGGTCGGCGCGGTGATGTCCGGCGCCGTCGCATGCAGGTCGGGCGAGGGGTTGCCCGCCGGATCGGTCTGGCGGACGGTCAGCACTTCGCCATTGGTCTGGGGAACGGACAGCGTGACCGAATAGCTGCCGTCGGCGGCCACGGTCGTGGTGCCGAGCACCGTGCCGGACGGCCCCCGCACGGTCAGGGTCGCGCCGGCCTCGCCGGTGCCGGTAACCGTTGTGCCGTCGGGCGAGATCGTGGCGGTGGGCAAGGCGGGCGGAGTCAGGTCGGGCGCGGTGGCCGGTACCGGCGTGGAGGCATTGCCTGCCGGATCGGCCTGGGTGACCTGGAGCAGCTGGCCGTTGGTCTGCGGAGTGGTGAGGGTGACGCTGTAGCTGCCGTTCGCGGCGACCACCGCCGTGCCGATCGCCATGCCCGAGGGATCGCGGACGGTGACGGTGGCGCCCGCCTCGCCGTTGCCGCTCACCACCGTGCCGATGCCGTTCACTGCCGCGGTGAGGCCGATCGGCGCGGTGATGTCGGGCGCGTGCACGGCCGTTTCGGGCGAGACATTGCCTGCCGGATCGGTCTGGGAGACCTCGAGCAGCTGGCCATTGGCCTGCGGCGTGGTGAGGGTGACGCTGAAGCTGCCATTGGCGGCGACCACTGCCGTGCCGAGCGGATTGCCGGCGGCGTCATGGACGGTCACCGTCGCGCCCGGCTCGCCGGTGCCGGTCACTGCCGTGCCGTCCGCCGACACGCTGGCCACCGGCGCGGCGGGAGCGGTGAGGTCGGGCGCGGTGACGGTTACCGGGGTGGAGACATTATGGGCGGCGTCCGCCTGGGTGACCTGGAGCAGCTGGCCGTTGGTCTGCGGAGTGGTGAGCGTTGCGCTATAGCTGCCATTCGCAGCCACGGTCGCGGTGCCGATCACCGTGCCGCCGGGATCGCGTACCGTTACGGTCGCGCCGGGCTCGCCGCTGCCGGTGACGACCGTGCCGCCGCCGCCGATCGCTGCCGTCAGGCCAAGCGGCGCGGTGATGTCGGGCGCGTGCACGGCCGTTTCGGGCGAGACATTGCCCGCCGGATCGGTCTGGGAGACCTCCAGCAGTTGGCCATTGGCCTGGGGCGTGGTGAGGGTAACGCTGAAGCTGCCATCGGCGGCGACCACCGCCGTGCCGAGCGGATTGCCGGCGACATCGTGCACGGTCACCGTCGCGCCGGGCTCGCCCGTGCCGGTCACCGCCGTGCCGTCCGCCGACACGCTGGCCACCGGCGCGGCGGGAGCGGTGAGGTCGGGCGCGGTGACGGTTACCGGCGTGGAGACATTATGGGCGGCGTCGGCCTGAGTGACCTGGAGCAACTGGCCATTGGTCTGCGGGGTGGTGAGGGTGACGCTGTAGCTACCATCGGCGGCGACCACCGCCGTGCCGATCGCCGTGCCCGAGGGATCGCGGACGGTGACGGTGGCGCCCGCCTCGCCGCTGCCGGTCACGACCGTGCCGCCGCCGCCGATCGCTGCCGTCAGGCCGATTGGCGCAGTGATGTCGGGCGCGTGCACGGCTGTTTCGGGCGAGACATTGCCCGCCGGATCGCTCTGGGAGACCTCCAGCAGCTGGCCATTGGCCTGGGGCGTGGTGAGGGTGACGCTGAAACTGCCATTGGCGGCGACCAGGGCGGTGCCGAGCGGATTGCCGGCGGCGTCATGGACGGTCACCGTCGCGCCCGGCTCGCCGGTGCCGGTCACTGCCGTGCCATCCGCCGACACGCTGGCCACCGGCGCGGCGGGCGGGGTGATGTCCGGCGCGGTCAGGTTCACGGTCGGCGAATGGTTGCCGGCGCCATCGGTCTGCCCGACCGTCAGCGTCCCGCCATTGGCCTGGGGCGGGGCGAGCGGGACGAAATAGCTGCCATTGCCCGTGACCACCGCCGTGCCGACGGTCACGCCGCCCGCACCCGTGATGGTGACGGTGGCGCCAGGCTCACCGGTGCCGGTGACCGACGTGCCGTCCGCCGCGATCGTCGCGGTGGGCGCCGCTGGGGCGACGACGTCCGGCGTCGTCACGCTCGTGGGGGGCGAGACATTGCCGCTGGGATCCGTCTGGGTGACCGTCAGCGTGCCGCCGTCCGACACGCCCGGGGCCAGCGGCACCGTGTAGGTGCCGTTCGCGCCGACGACCGCGGTACCCACCGTCGTGCCGGTATCGGGGTCGCGCACGGTGACGGTCGCGCCGGGCTCGCCGGTGCCGGTGACGGAGGTGCCGTCCGGCGTGACGCTGGCCGTCGGCGCGGCGGGGGGCGAGAGATCGGGCGCCGTGACGATGGTGGGCGGCGAATGGTTGCCGGCCGGATCGGTCTGCACCACGGTCACCGGCTCGCCGTCGAACACGGCGGGCGGCAGTGATATCGAATAGCCGCCATCCGCATTGGCGACGGTGCCTCCCAGCGGCCGGCCGTCGGCATCCGTCACCGTCACCGTCGCGCCGGGCTCGGCGCTTCCCGAGACGGTGAAGGTGTGCGGGTCCATTATCGCGGTGGGCGCGCTGGGCGGCGTGATGTCGGGCGCCGCGAGATTGATGGGGTTCGATCCGTTGCCCGCCGGATCGGTCTGCGCGACGGTGATCGTGCCGCCATTGTTCTGCGGCGTGGTCAGGGTCACGGTATAGCTGCCCTGCGCGTTGACGACGGCGGTGCCGATCACGGCGTCGCTGCCGTTGCGTACGGTCACGGTCGCCCCGGGCTCGCCGGTGCCGGTGACGATCGTCCCGTTGGGATTGATCGCGCCAGTGGGCGCCGCCGGCGGGGTGGTGTCGGGCGCATGCGCCGTGGTGGAGGGCGAGACATTGCCGGCCGGATCGGTCTGGGTGACGGTGACCGTCTGGCCATTGTTCTGGGGCTGGGTGAGCGTCACCGTGTAGCTGCCGTTGCTGCCCACCGTGCCGCTGCCGAGCAGCGTGCCCGAGGGGTCGCGCACCTGCACGGTGGCACCCGCCTCGCCCGTGCCGGTCACGCTGGCGCCATTGCCGCTCACCGTCGCGGTGGGGGCGCTGGGCGGAGTGGTGTCCACGGTGGCGGTGGAACCGCCGCCACGGCTCGAGCCGCCGCCGCCGCCCGCCAGTGCCGCGGCGCCGCCGGCCACGGCGACGCCCCCGAGCAATACCGGAAGCAGCGCGCCGCCTCCGCCGCCGGCCGCGGCCTCCGCCCCGGCTCCGATCAGGAGATCGTCGATCCCGTGCAGCGCCGCGAAGCGCGCCGGTCCCGACGCCGCCGTATTCGCCAGCCAGAGGTGATCGCCTTCGCGAACGACGAGATCGCTCGCCGCCCCGTTTGTCTGGACATAGAAATTGGAGACGCGGATCGTCTCACCATTGGCGAGATGCACGATCAGGTCGTTGCCTTGCCGCTCCAGGCTGGTGATCTGCGACCGGTCGATGTCGAGCCGAACCACACTGGGGCTGGATAGATCGATGGAGTCCCCGGGAACATGGACAATATTACCCGTCGATTTATCGATCACATCGGCACGCATGACAGTCTCCTCCCAGAGAAATCCACGCAACTTCGCCGGAGCCGACTGGTTAACATTTGCGCAAGTATTTAGTTTAAATTTAGTAACCTGCGAAACGTTGTTAGAAGGTCCGGTAAATCGCTCAAACCTCAAGAGGGCGATTTCGATGCAATGCTTCCGAAATCGGAATCAATCGATCTATTTGACGACGAGACTATCGCTCGGCGCCGATTGTTTTACGGGCAGTCACCGGAACCTGAGTGCTGATGGAATCCTGGCCATGGCTGTGGCGCTTTTCACCGGCCTTTTGGCCACCGGAACGCGGGCGTGTCCGATGGGCACGGTGGTTCCGCGCCGGAGCCGGCGATATTTCTTGGCCGGTGGAAGATTTCGTCTTCAGCCGCGATGCCGTGTCTCGGCGAGATCGAGTTCGCGGGTCAGCTTGCGGGCGGTCTCGCTGCCGATCGCGCGCGCCCGGCCGAGTTCCAGCAATCGCGCGCGCTCGGCCTGGATGCCGACGAGCCTGAGCTCGCTTGCCAGCCTTTCCTGCGCGCGTGCTTCGCCCGCCATGCCGTCGCCCAGGCCCTCGATGCGCTCGCGATAGAAGCCCATGACGCGCGCGCCTGCCGCCGCATAGAGATCGGGATCGCCATGCGCCTCGCCGAGCGCGTGCTGGTGCCGCTCGACCGCGCGGATGGCGGCCTCGGCGGTGGCGACGCGTGCGGAATCCTCCTCCGCCTGGCGGGACGGCTCGGGGGGCAGGATCAGCCCCTTGAGCAGGATCGGCAGCGCGATGCTGGCGATGACCAGCGACACGATGATCACGCCGGCCGCGAGGAAGATCGCCAGGTCGCGGGCGGGGAAGGGCGTGCCGTCCCGCAGCATCAGCGGCAGGGTGAGCACGCCGGCCAGGGTTATCGCGCCGCGCACGCCCGCGAACGAGGTCGCCGCGACCAGCCGCCAATTGGGGCTCCGCATCGTTTCGCTGCCCTCGCGCTTGCGCAGGATGGTCAGCCGCAACGAGGTCCACACCCAGGCGAAGCGCAGTGCCGCCAGCCCGGCGACGATCGCCACGACATAGACCGCCAGCCACCAGGGCGAGGCATGGCCGGTCAGCAGCACGGTCTGCTTGGCGCCCGCGACGATGCCGGGCAGCTGCTCGCCCAGCAGCACGAAGATCACGCCGTTGAGGGTGAACTGGAGCGTGTCCCACACCGAGTTCCGGCGCATGCGGGTGACCGCCATCGCCTGGCGCGAGATTTCGGCGAAGGTCATGGTCACGCCCGCCGCCACGGCGGCCAGGATGCCCGATGCGTGGAGATGCTCGGCGAGCAGATAGGAGCCGAACGGGATCAGCAGGCTGACGAGGATCTGCGAGCCGGTGTCCTCGCCCCAGCGCCGGGTGACCCAGGCCTTGGCGCGCGAGGCGGCGAGCGTGACCAGCACGCCGATCGCCAGCCCGGCGCCCGCCACCCAGAGGAAAGTCAGCGCCGCCTGGCCCGCGGAGAAGCTGCCCGTCAGCGCGGCGGCGACGGCGAAGCGCAGGCAGACCAGGCCCGAGGCGTCGTTGAGCAGCGATTCGCCTTCGAGGATGTGCATCATGCGCTTCGGGATGGGCACGCGCGCGGCGATCGCCGACACGGCGATCGGATCGGTGGGCGAGATCACCGCCGCGAGCGCGAAGGCCACCGCCAGCGGCATGGCGGGGATCATCCAGTTGATCAGCAGCCCCATGCCGATCACGGTCAGCAGCACCAGCCCGAGCGCCAGCTCGACCACGGTGGAGAGGTCCTTGAACAGCTCGTCCTTGGGGATGCGCCAGCCGTCGAAGAACAGCAGCGGCGGCAGGAACAGGAACATGAACAGCTCGGGATCGAGCTCGACGCGGTGCGAGGTGGACAGGCCGATCGCTGCGCCCAGCACGATCTGCACCAGCGGGGTCGGCACGCCGAACGGCAGCATGCGCGCGACCGCGCCGCTGACGACGACGGCGAGCAGGAGGAACAGGATGATCGAAACGGTTTCCACGGCTCTGCCTCGTTCTGCGCGGCCCGGCGGCCCCGCGGCTAGGTTGCTTGTACCGGCGCGCGCCGGAGATGGGGCGGGAATTCAGCTCGCGCTGGCGAGCCGATAGCCGACTCCGGGCTCGGTCGCGAGCAGCCGTGGATCGCTCGGATCCTCCTCGATCTTCTGGCGGAGCAGGCCGATATAGACGCGCAGATACTGGCTGTCGGCGGTATCGCTGCCCCAGCCCACGGCGAGCAGCCGCTTGTGCGTCACCACCTGGCCGGCGCTGAGCGCCAGCGTCCGCAGCAGGTCATATTCCTTCGGCGACAGCTTCACCACATCGCCCCCCAGCGACACGCGGCGCGCCTGGAAATCGATCTCCAGCGGGCCGCTGCGATAGGTGGCGGGCGTGTTCTTCAGGCTGGAACTGCGCCGGATCGCCGCGCGGATGCGGGCCATCAGCTCGCCGATCTCGAACGGCTTGTTCACATAGTCGTCGGCGCCGTGATCGAGCGCGGCGATCTTCTCGGCTTCCTGATGGCGGGCGGAGATGACGATGATCGGCACCTCGCTCGTCGCGCGCAGGGCGCGGATGACGTCCTTGCCGTCGATATCGGGCAGGCCGAGGTCGAGCAGTACCACTTCGGGCTTGATGTCCTCGGCCATGCGCAGCGCCGGGACGCCGCCCGAGGCGACGGCGACGCTATAGCCTTCGGCGCCGAGCACCGGTTCGAGCACCGCGATCAGCGCGGGCTCGTCATCGACGAGGAGGATATTGGTCATGCTTGCATTGCCTCGGCGAGCGGAAGTCGGATGATGATGCGGGTGCCGCGGTCGTCCAGCCCAGGAATGGTCGCGTGGATGGTGCCGCCCAGCGCCTCCACGAACCCCTTGGCGATCGCCAGCCCCAGGCCGCTGCCGCGTCCGGTCGCGTCGGGCCTGCCGGCGCGGTAGAAACGCTCGAACACCCGCTGGAGCGCGTGCTCCGGTATGCCCTGGCCGCTGTCCGCTATGTCGATCCGGCAGGCACCGTCCTCGGCGGAGATGGCGATTTCCACTCGGGCGCCCTCGTCGCTGTAGAGGATCGCATTGTCGAGGATGTTGAGCAGCACCAGCTCGAAAAGAGCGGGATTGGCGGCGACCGGCAGGTCGGGGTCCGGCGCGTGCAGCGTCACTTGCCGCCCGCCCGCGCGGGGCCGGATCCGGTGCAGCGCCGCGCCGGCCATTTCGGCGGCGCCCAGGATCTGGAGCGGCTGGGCGATGCCGCCCGCTTCCATCCGGCTCATCTCGAGCAGATTGGCCGTGTAGCGATTGAGGCGCTCGCACTCGTCGACCACGCCGCGCAGCAGGCGCGCGGAGGTTTCCGCGTCGAGCTTCTCGCCATAGGCGATCAGGCTCGACGCCGACGCGCTGATCGCGGTGAGCGGCGTGCGGAAATCATGGCTGACCGAGGCGAGCAGCGCGCTCTTCAGCTTCTCGGCCCGGGCGACGGCGCTGCGCTCGGTGATCTGTTCGGACAGCGCGGCGCGCTCGAGCGCCAGGGCGACCATGTTGGCGACCGCGTCGATGAAGGCCGGCTTGATCTTTCCCGGCCGCAGCGGCTCGAGCACGAGCACGGTGAGCGGCGCATTGGCGAGTTCGAGGCGCCGGCCGATCAGCGGGCTGTCCGCGGGAGGTTGGGGCTGGTGCGCGACCCCGTCCGCGAAATCGTGCCAGCTCGCCGCGCAGGGCATTGGCGAGAGGCAGCGCAGCCCTTCGTCATCGACCCGGAACAGCGTCGCCCGCGCGCCCAGGATCCGGTGCACCGCCCGCTCGACGGTGACGACGACATCGGCGGGGCGGGCCGCGGACTGGAGTTCCTGGCTCAGCGCCAGCAGGCTGTTGAGCTGGAGATTGCTCGATCGGGCAGCCTGGGCATGGTCCTTCAGCTGCCCGGCGAGCACGCCGGAAACCAGGGCGCACAGGTTGAACACGACGAGCGGCGCGAGATCGCCGCCCGTGACGATCCGGAAGGTGAGGGCCGGCTCGGTCAGGTAGAAATTGTAGATCAGAAAGGCGGCGAGCGCGGCGATCAGCGCCGAGGCGAGGCCGCTCAGCGCGCCGGCAACCGTGATGCCGAGCACGAACACCAGCGCCGCGGCGACTTCGCCGAGCGGATGGACGGCGAACGCCGCTATCACGGACAGGGTGAGGACGATCGCGGTGCGGAACAGGCCGGCGCGATCGAGATGCAGCCGTGCCGTCAGGAAGCCGATGAGGGGATTTGGTCGTCCGGTCGTCATCGAGCTCCTGATACCCGCGAGGGGTTGGTCCGGGCGGCGGGCCGGGGCCGGGAGCCCAATGTGCCCGCCGCCGCGGTGGGAACGCGCGCCTCTCTTGGGGGGAGGCTTGCATGAGGGGGTGCAATAGCGCGCTCTCGCCGAATGCCTATGGCGGCGGCCGATCCCGGTCCATGCATAAAAAACCTATAGTAACGCCCGCGGGCCAAGCTTCTCTAGGGATGTTTCCGAAACATTTCTTGGAGAAGTTATGCGTAGGGAATTCGTGCTGGCGGTGATGATGGGTGCGGTGGCCCTTGGCGGCTGCGCCAAGCGAGCGCACCCCGGCAACGCGGCGGACGGATCCAGCACGGTTGGCGGTGGCGAGCCCTATGTCGAGAATGGCGAGGATCCGGCGCTGGCGCGGCTGCAGGCGGATCTGGTGGCCAGCGCGGGCAGCGATCGCGTCTTCTTCACCTTCGATGCCTTCAGCCTCTCCCCCGAAGCGCGCGCTACGCTGACGCGCCAGGCGCAGTGGCTGCGCCAGCATCCGCGCGTGGGCTTCCTGGTCGAGGGCCATGCCGACGAGCGCGGCACCCGCGAGTATAATCTGGCGCTGGGCGATCGCCGCGCGCGGGCGGCGGCCGACTTCCTGGCGCTGCAGGGAATCGCGCCGAACCGGATCACGACCATTTCCTATGGCAAGGAACGGCCCGAGGCGCTGGGCTCCGACGAAGCCTCGCACGCCCAGAATCGGCGTGCCGTGTCAGTCGTCATTCATCTGCCGTAAGGAATATGGGGCCGCCCGGGGGAACGTCATCGTTCCGCGGGCGATCCATGTTATCTGACTGTCCAAGATGAAGATGTCACTGGTCAACCCTAGCAGCGCCGGCCCGCCCGCCTCGCGGGGCGGGCGTCCTGCCCTGGTCCGCTCGATGGGGCCGTCCGATTCGGCCGCGTGCGAGCCGGGCGCGACGCGCCCTGCCAATGACGCCATGCCCGCCGCCGGCATGCGGATCGCGCTCTTCTCGGGCAACTATAACTGCGTGCGCGACGGCGCCAATCGCGCGCTCAACCGGCTCGTCGATCACCTGCTCGCGCGCGGCGCCGCCGTGCGGGTCTATTCGCCGACGATCGCCGATCCGGCCTTCGCGCCCGCGGGGGATCTCGTGTCGGTCCCGTCGGTGCCGATTCCCGGGCGCAGCGAGTTCCGGGTGGCGCTCGGCCTGCCGGCGTCGGTGCGCGCGGATGTAGAGCGCTTCGCGCCGAACATCGTGCACGTGTCCGCGCCCGACCTGCTCGGCACTGGCGCGCAGAAGCTGGCGCGCCGGCTCGGCGTGCCGGTGGTGGCCAGCCTGCACACCCGGTTCGAGACCTATTTCGACTATTATGGCCTGGGCGTCCTGCGGCGCTGGGGCGAGCGCCGGCTGCAGCGCTTCTATCGCGCGAGCGATCGCGTCCTGGCACCGAACGCCGCCTCGGCCGAGAGCCTGGTGGCGATGGGCGTGCCGGGCGAGGACATCGCCATCTGGGGCCGTGGCGTCGATCCCGCGGCCTTCTCGCCGGCATTGCGCGACCTGAACTGGCGGCGCGGCCTGGGATATCGCGACGACGAGATCGTGCCGATCTTCTTCGGGCGGCTGGTCATCGAGAAGGGGATAGCCACCTTTGCCGATACCATCCAGGCGCTGCGCGATCGCGGCTATCCGCTCCGCCCGCTGATCGTCGGCGCGGGGCCGGCCGAGGCGCGGTTCCGGGCCCTGCTGCCCGAAGCGGTCTTCGCCGGCCATCTCGACGGTCCCGCGCTGGGCCGCGCGGTGGCGAGCGCCGACATCCTGATCAATCCGAGCATGACCGAGGCCTTTGGCAATGTGAACCTGGAGGCGATGGCTTCCGGCCTCGCGGTCGTCAGCGCCGATGCGGGCAGCGCCCGCGCGCTCATCGCTTCCGGCAGGTCCGGCCTGCTGACGGCGCCCGAGGCGGGCCGTCTTGCCGATGCCGTGGCGCAGCTCGTCGAGCGCCCGGACCTCCGCTTCGCGATGGCGGCGGCGGCCCATGCCGAGGCGCGGGGCTATCGCTGGTCCGAGATCCTGGACAATGTGGTCGCCAGCTATGCCGATCTGCTCGGCACCCGTCGCAGGGTAAGCGCCGCCGCTTAGGTCGTAGACTCACAAAAGCGGCCTGTCGGCAAACGCCCCCAATTGCGGAGGTTCAGAAAGAGTGTCACCAACGGTCGATCGATTGCATCGGCGGCGGACGAAATCGCCGGAACCTAGGCACTAGAAAGACACGACGTGAAGCAGCCGATCTTCCTAGCGTGCGCCGTCGTGCTGGGGCTCAGCGCGGAAAGATCGCACGCGCAAACTGTCGAGCAGCTCCGATCCGAAGGAGTATTCGTCCGCGCCCTAGTCCGCGCGCGCGATGCTAAGGATTGCCGACTTGCCCTCCGCTTGGTCGACGAACGCCAATCCTTTATCCGAGGACAAACGAGAACGTTCAGCCGGAACGGACGTCATCACACGACCGAATTGGATAGAGAGCGCGCGTACCTAGGTGAGCAGCTTGCTGCTTTGGAGAAGCGGCGTGCGATTATCAGTCGAGAATGTCAGTAGGCGTCATGCTCGAACGCTGATGGTGATCAGTAAGCGGCAGCGTCTACTCGCAGGCTTGAGCGAGTTACGAGCAATCATGGCTGGCAATGGCAGCTAGCCACCCAAGATCGGCCGATTAATCCGATATACCGAAAGCGGTCGTTTATGGGTTCCACCCTAGGTTGCGGACTCATATTCCCGCTCTCGTCATCCCCGCCTGCGTGGGGATGACGGTTGAAGGGGTGGCGGGGATGACGGTCGAGGGAATATAGGGCCCAACCCAGGCGATGCCTTCACCCCCGGCCGGTCATCGGGTCAGTTCGATTTCGCCGTGCCTTCCCAGGCGGGGGTGGGCTTGCGATAGTCGAGCGCGGGTGCCCGCTTGCCCAGCAGCGCGTCATAACGGAACGCCGGGCCACGCGCCTTGTCGAGCTCGGCCTTCGCCGCCGCCAGCGTCTCGGGGCTCAGGAACAGGTCCGCCGCCGTCAGCGCGAGCGTCTTGGCCGCGACTGCCGCGCCCTTGATCCCGATCGACGAGCCCGATGCCGCCACGGCTTGCCAGCTGTGCGCGGGCGTGCCGGGAACCCAGGTGGCGGCGTTGAGGCCGATCGTCGGCACCGTCCAGCTGATGTCGGACACGTCGGTCGAGCCGCCGCCGTCCGGGCCGCGCTCGCGCGAGCTGGTCTGCCGCACCGAATCCAGCGGCTTTTGCGTCGGCAGCGTCTTCTGCAGCTCGGTCGCCCAGGCGATCTCCTGCGGCGTCCACTGCTCGCCGCCCACCGCGTCGAGGTTGCGGGTCATCACCTTGGCGAGGGTCTCGCTCGCGAGCATCGAATAGACGCCGCCGGTGATCTCGTTGTCGACCGTGGTGCCCGTTGCCATTGCCGAGCCCTCGGCCGCCTTCACCACGCGGGCCCACACGTCGCGCACGATCGCGGGATCGACGTTGCGGACATAATAATAGCTCTCGGCGAAATCAGGCACGACGTTCGGCGCTTCGCCGCCCGCGGTGATGATGTTGTGGATGCGCGTCGAGGACGGGATGTGCTCGCGCATGAAGTTCACCGCGACGTCCATCACCTCGACGCCGTCGAGCGCCGAGCGCCCCTTGTCGGGCGATGCCGCCGCATGGGCGCTGATACCGTGGAAGCGGAACTTGCCGGAGATATTGGCCATGCTCTTGCCGGTCGAGACGCCGTTGGCGTCGCCCGGATGCCAGTGGAGCACCGCCGAGACATCGTCGAACAGGCCGGCGCGGACGAGATAGACCTTGCCCGAGCCGCCTTCCTCGGCGGGCGAGCCATAGACGCGCAGCTCGCCCTGCACCTTGTTGGCGATCATCCATTCCCTGATCGCGATGGCCGCCTCGACGCTCGCCGCGCCGAACAGATTATGGCCGCAGCCATGGCCGGCCGCCTTGCCGGGGATCGCCGTCTTGGTCGGCGCGGTGGTCTGGGCGAGGCCGGGCAGGGCGTCATATTCGGCGAGGATGCCGATGACCGGGCCCGAGCCCTGCTTGAAGCTGGCGACGAAGGCCGTCGGCATGCCGGCGACGCCGGGGGTGACGGCGAAGCCGGCCTTTTTCAGCCGCGCCTGGAGCAGCGCGGAGGACTTGTTCTCCTGATAGCCGACTTCGGACCAGCCCCAGATCGTCTTGGCGGTGCTCTCCAGCTCGGGCGCATGCTTGTCGATGGCGGCGAGCATGGCGCTGCGCTGCGCCTCGGGCACGCCCTGCGCATGGGCGGACAGGGGCGCGAGCGCGGCGGCGAGCAGCAGCGCGGTCTTGATCGTCATCTCGTGCACTCTCCTATGTTCTATTTGGCGCCGATGGCCGCGGCATCGGGCCGGCGCGTGTCCGCCGATCCCAGGAACCTGTCGCCCTCGACCATGATCGACTGGACCGAGCCCATGGTGTTCGACGCGCGCACCTTGTGCCCCTTCGCCTCGAGCAGGGGAATGATGTCCGGCGAGAAACCCTCTTCCAGCTCGAGCGGACCGTCGCCGCCCGACTGGTTGATCCGCGGGCGCTCGGCGGCCTCGGCGACGTTCAGGCGGTGGTCGATCACGTTGGAGAGCATCTGCACCATCGTCGCGATGATATAGCCGCCGCCGGGCGTGCCGGTGACCAGCCAGGGCCTGTCGTTCTTGAACACGATCATCGGCGTGATCGTCGAGCCGACGCGCTTGCCGGGGACCGGCTGGGTGGCCTTCCATTCCTCGCCGCGACGGCCCCAGGCGAGGTTGCCGAGCGAGTTGTTGAGCAGGATGCCCGTGCCCGGCGCCACGACATGCGCGCCATAGGAGGCGGAGAGGGTATAGGTGTTGCTCACCGCGTTGCCCGCCGCGTCCACGACCGAGAAATGCGTCGTGTCCTTGCTTTCGAACGGATAGGGATTGCCGTCGGGCAGGGTCTTGGCGTCGAGCGAACCATCGGCGCGGATCAGTTTCGCGCGCTCGGCCGCATATTCCTTGCTGGCGAGACCCTTTGCCGGGGTCCGCCAGTCCGGCCCGCCGCCGACCAGCCGGCGGTCCGACCAGACGATCTTCAGCGTCTCGGCCAGCAGGTGGAGATTGGCGACGCTGCCCCAGCGCTGCTCGCGCACCGGGAAGCGCTCGAGGATGTTCATCGCCTCGGCGACGCTCACGCCCGAGGCGGTGGGCGGCATATAGGCGATCGGCATGCCCCGGTAGCTCGACCAGATCGGCTCGGAGATCACCGGCTGGTAATCGGCCAGGTCCTTCGCGTCGATCACGCCGCCGCCGGCCTTCATGCCCGCCGCGATCTTCTGGGCGATGGCGCCGGTGTAGAAGCCGTCGCGGCCGCTGGCGGCGATGACCTGCAGTGTCGCCGCGAGGTCGGGCTGCTTCCAGCGCTCGCCGGGGGCATAGGCGCTGCCGTCCGGCTTGAAGAAGACGGCGAGCGCGGCGGGATCGTCGTGCATCGCCTTCTTCTGCTCGGCATTGGCCTGGGCTTCGTCGTCCGACAGGATCACGCCGTCCCGCGCCATGGCGATGGCGGGCGCGATCAGCGTGCCCCAGGGCAGCGCGCCGAAGCGCTTGTGCGCTTCCCACAGGCCGGCGACCGTGCCGGGGATGGCGACGCCCTTCATCGAGTAGCTCTTGGCGGGATCCATCCTGCCGTTGGCGCCGAGCAGCAGGTCCGGCGTCGTGTTGCGCGAGGCCTGGCCGTAATAATCGATCGCGATCGTCCGGGCGGGCTTGCCGTCCTTCGCCGCCATGTGGATCAGCATATAGCCGCCGCCGCCGACATTGCCGGCGCGCGGCAGCGTCACCGCCAGCGCAAAGGCGGTGGCGATCGCGGCGTCGACCGCGTTGCCGCCCTTGCGGAGGATCGCGGCGCCTACTTCCGCCGCGATCCTGTTCTGGCTCACGACCATGCCTCCGCGCCCGATCGCGGGCTTGTGGATCTGGTCATAGGCGACGATGTCGCCACCGGAGACGCGCTGCGTAGCGGGCGCCTCCGGTGCTTCCTGGGCGAAGGCCGGTGCCGCGAGCGACGCCAGCGCCAGGGCGAGCGCGATCCGCATCAGAAGCTCGCCCGCATGTTGGCGTACCAGTAGCGGCCATAGGGGGTGTAGAGCGAGCCCAGGAAGCCGTTCGAGCTGAGCGGCGGCGACTCGTTGGTGAGGTTGCGCACGCCGATGCGCAGACGGTAGCGGCCGCCATTGTCGCGCTTGCCGACCGTGACCTGGCCATAGAGGTTGAAGGTCATCCGGTCCTCGATCAGCCAGGCGGCACCGGCCGAATCGAGCAGGTTCGTATCGAGGACGTCGCTGGTATATTGGGTGAAGCCGCCGATCTGGAACGGCCCCTTCTCCCAGGTGATCGAGCCGGTGACCTTCCAGCGCGGCTTGCCGTTCTGGCGGACGAGGTCGCCCGCATCGGCGATGTTGGTGCCCGCGTTGATCGTTCCCGCGGCGCGCGCGGCGATCAGGTTCTGGATCGGCGGCGAAGGCTCGAGGAAGAACTTGTCGAGATAGGCGGCGTTCGCGTTCAGGCTGATCCGGCCCGCGCCGAAATCGGGCAGGCGCCAGTTGAAGCCGAGATCGATGCCCGCGGCTTCCTGCGGCAGCAGGTTGACGTACTTGTCGTTGACGTAGAGCACGCGGCCGACCGGCGCCAGGCCCGAGCCGGCGAACAGCGCGGTGTCCTCCGCCGTCGGCGCGGCGCGGATGACATTGGGGTCGCTCGATCCCTGCACGCGCAGCAAATAGTCGTTGATCAGCGCGTTGCCCTCGCCGAACAGGCCGACAATGCCCTTCTGGCTCACATGCCAGTAATCGGCGGTGAAGGTCATCCGGCCGACCGTGGCATCGAGGAAGTGCGGCTCGAGCACCATGCCGACGGTCCAGGTCTTGGACTGTTCCGGCTTCAGGTCGGGATTGCCCGAGCGCCGCGCGGTGGTGGCGAAGCCCTGCGAGCAATTGGCGAAGCTGGAGATCGCGGCGGTGCGCAACTGCGCCTCGCAGCGGACCCAGTCGGTGCGGGTGTTCGAGCGGGTGACCATCGTCGCGTTGATCTGCTCGAGGTTCGGTGCCTTGAAGCCCTCGGCATAGGAGCCGCGCAGGCGCAGGCCGCGCACGATGTCCCAGGCGGCGGCGATCTTCGGCTTGGCGACCGAGCCGACGTCCGAATAATGTTCGAAGCGGCCTGCGAGCTGGAGCTCGATGTTGCGGACCAGCGGGATGTGCATGTCCGGCGAGACCACCGGCACCGCCAGCTCGAGATAGGCCGCGGCGACGGTGCGGCGGCCGCTGGTGTCGGGCGAGGGGCTGGTGCCGACCAGGTCCGATCCGTTGACCGCGCCGGTGATCGAATCGGTGAACTGGATCGTCCCGTCGACGCGCGGATCGCGATCGTCGCGCTGGGTCTCGCGGCGCACCTCGCCACCGATCGCGAGGCCGACATTGCCGCCGGGCAGGCGGATCAGGTCGGTCGTCGAGCCCTTGATGTCCCACATCGCCAGCGTCGAGGTGCTGACGCGCGTGGTCTTGATCCGGATCGCGTTGATCGCGGCGAGGCTGCTCGGCGTGTTGTCGGCGCCGCTCGGCGGGGTAAGGCCGCTGCCGTTGAACGGGTTATAGGCGTCCGGCGTGGTCAGGTTGATCTGGCGCTGGAGCAAAGTCTGGCTGATGCCGTCGGAGGTGTCGCGCACCCGCGCTTCCGAATAGAGCGCGGCGCTTTCCCATTCCAAGCCGAGCGCCTTGAACCGCAGGCCGCCGAGCAGGCGATACTGGGTGTTGAGCACGTTGACATGATTGGGGCCGACATCGGCGAAATTGTAGCTCGACAGCGTGATCGCCTGGCCGGTCGCGGCGGCGTTGATGCCGGGCAGGCGGTTCGGGCTGCCGACCGGGCCGAACGGGTTGTAATAGGCATTGGCGGCGATCGTCAGCGGGCCCGAGGACAGAGTGCCGGTCGATGCCTGGATGCTGTTGCTCTGGCCGTTGTAATAGCCGGCCTCGCCGAACAGCTCCACGCCGCCGCCCAGCTCGTAATGGCCGTTCAGGAACAGGTTGATGCGGCGGATATTGGGCGTGACGTTGGTGTTGAAGGCGAGCGGCGCGTCGAAGCGCAGCTCGCGGATGCCCGCCGTCGAGCTGGTGCCGGTGGCGACGCAGTTGGTGCCGCCGATGATGCCGGCGCCGCCGGCCGGGCAGCCGGTGAAGCTGGTCGGCTGGATGTGGAACTGGCCCGAGGTGTTGGTCAGCGCGGTCGTGCCCTGGCGGACCACCACATTGCCCACCGTCTGGAACGAGCCCCAGGGCGTGATCGTCGAGCGGCCGTCGAGCGAGGTCGCCCCTTCGAAGCGAGTGCCGACGAAGAGCGGGCGGTTGTCGTTCGAGCGGGTATAGTCGAAGTCGCTCGCGAGCACGCCGTCGCGCTTGTCATAGCTGGCGAACAGCGTGATGTTGCCGCGATCGCCGAGGTTGCGGCCGGCGAGCAGATGGGTGTTGGTCTCGAACAGGTGCGAACCTTCGCCCCAGCCGACCTGGCCCTCCAGCTCCACGCCCTGATAATCGGTCTTGAGCACGGTGTTGACCACGCCGGCCACCGCGTCGGAGCCATAGATCGCGGCGGCGCCGTCGCGCAGCACTTCCATGCGCTCCAGCCCGAAGACGGGGATGGCGTTGGTGTTGACCGTCAGCACCGGCACCAGATTGTCGTCGGCGCGGCTGGTCGGGTGATTGACCACGCGGCGGCCGTTGAGCAGCACCAGCGTGTTGCCGACGCCGAGGTTGCGCAGGTTGATCGAGCCGACATCGCCGCGCGCCGAGTTGGAGCTGTTCGGCAGATAGGAGCTGTTGAAGCTCACATCGCCGAGCTGCGGGATCGAGCGGAACAGCTCGTCGCCCGAGGTCGCGCCGGTGGCGCCGATCTGGGCCTCGTCGACCACGGTGACGGGCAGCGCGGCGGTCACCTTGCTGCCGCGGATCTGCGAGCCGACCACGACGATCTCGGGCGGCGGCGCCTCGTCGCCGTTCACGGCCTGCTCGACGCTGGCGGTCTCGGCCGCAGCCTGCTGGTCGCCGGTCGGCGCGGGAGCGGGGCTGTCCTGGTAGAGCGCGACCGGGCGGGGCGTCGGCTGGGCCTCGCCTCGCGGCATCACGCGCACGCTGTTCGGGCCGGTGAAGCGATAAGTGTAGCGGCTGTTGGCGAGCAGCAGCTCGAGCGCGTCGCGGATGGTGTAGCGCCCTTCGAGCCGGGGCGCCTTGATCCGGGCGATCGCCGGATCGGTGAAGACCAGCTGGACGCCGGTCTGCTGGGCGACCTGCATCAGCGCGCTGTCGAGGGTTCCGCCCGAGAAATGGATTTCGTGGCGCACGGCCTCGCGTGCCTGCGCGGCGGCGGGAACGGCGACGAAGGCGGCAACGGTAGCGAGAAGCAGTTGGCGTGTGTTCATGGTTATCGACCCCCCTGAATCGATGCCTGGACGCGGCAATCATGGTTTATGACGCTGGGGCTCCCCACACGCGAACCAAAGTGGACCAAATTTTTTTCGGGTGTTGCGTCCTTGCAAGGTTCGCCTTTGCCGCAACCGCGCGTCATGGCAGGAGGAATATGCGCTGGTGCGCGACAGGGAGATGCGGGCTTGGCCGCCGGACGACCAGAAATGCAGGCGGCGGAGGCGGACGACGGCGCGTTCGACGCCTATCGCGCGGCGCTGCGCGCGTTCGTCGCCCGCCGGATCGACGATGCGTCCGAAGTCGAGGACCTGGTGCAGGAAGCCTGTGCGCGGCTCGTCGCGAGCGCGCGCGAGCGGACCGTCGATGAGCCCCAGGCCTATCTCTTCCGCATCGCCGCCAATCTGATCGCCGATCGCCATCGCCGGGTGCTGCCGGTCGTGCCGCTCGGCCCCGAGATCCACCCGCCGGTACGGCCCGCGCAGGAGGACCGGCGCCGCGTCGCCGATCTCCAGACCGCGCTCGAGGCCGCGCTGGACGAGCTGTCGCCCCGATGCCGCGAAG
Source organism: Sphingomonas sp. CBMAI 2297 (assembly GCF_029870595.1). Taxonomy (GTDB): domain Bacteria; phylum Pseudomonadota; class Alphaproteobacteria; order Sphingomonadales; family Sphingomonadaceae; genus Sphingomonas. The sequence goes on along the minus strand of NZ_JAPDIR010000006.1, from coordinate 13,279 downwards.
TGTTCGTGATGCGCCGCTTCGACGAGCGCGGCACCGGCGAGATCGCCCGCGAGCTCGGCATCTCCCCGCGCATGGTGCAGAAGCACCTCAATCACGCGGTCGCGCATCTCTACGACCGGCTCGCGCATCTGATGGAGCGCGGGGCATGAGCGAACGCAATCTCGGCAAGCGCGCGCCCGCGGTGTTCGAGGCTTTCCTGGACGGGCGGGACGGCGATCTCCATCCGGCGGACCGGGCGGAGGCCGCGGCCTTCTGGAACTGGCTGGGCGAGTTCGAGCGCCCGGGCGCGGCGCCGGTGCGGCAGCGCCCCGCCTGGCTGGGCCGGGTGGCGGCGGGGATCGCCGCGCTGGCGGTGGTCGGCGGCACCCTGTGGCTGTCGCAGCCCCGGCCCGCGCGCGAGACGGTGCAGAGCGTCGCGACCGGCCATGCCGAGCGCCGCCGGATCGCGTTCAGCGACGGATCGGTGGTGACCCTGGCGGCGGACAGCCGAGTCGACGTCGCCTATGCGCCGCGCGAGCGCCGGCTGCGGCTGGTGGCCGGCGAGGCGCTGTTCAAGGTCGCGCATGACAAGCGCCGGCCCTTCGTCGTCGAGACCCGGCACGGCGAGGTCGTGGCCGTCGGCACGATGTTCGACGTGAGCGTGGGCAAGCGCGAAGCGAAGGTGACCGTGGTCGAGGGGGTGGTGCGCGTCGCCCTGTCCGAGCCCGGGCGGCCGGGCACCGCGGAACCCATCGAGAAGCTGGCGCACAAGGGCGAGCGCCTGTCGTTCGGCATCGCCAAGGGCACGGGCGGCGACACGGGCTTCATCCGGCAGGCGGCGGATATCGACGCCGACAGCGCCGTCGCCTGGACACGCGGGCGGCTGGTCTTCCGGGGCGAGCCGCTGAGCGAGGTCATCGAGGAAGTGAATCGCTATGCGAAGGACCGCCTGGTGCTGACCGATCCGCGTGCCGCGTCGGTGCGCGTCTACGGTATGGTCAACCAGGGGGATACGGCTGCGATCCGCGACCTCATCGCCAATCCGGGCGCGGTCGCGGTGGAATCGCGCGAGCGCTGAGCGGCCGTCAGCGCTGGAGCTTGGTCGCCAAAATGACCGAGGACGTGGTGCGCTCCACGCCCTCCATCGCGCCGATGGCGTCGAGCAGGTCGTTCAGGCGGTTGACGTGTGGCGCCTCGACCACGGCGATCAGGTCATACTCGCCGGAGATCGCATAGAGCCCCGCCACCGCCGGCATCGTCATCAGCTGGTCGATCGTCGCCTGGGTGGCCTTGGGGTAGAGCTTGACCATCACATGGGCGCGGATGAGGCTGCGGTCATAGTCCTCGCCCAGGCGCACCGTGTATCCGACGATCGTGCCCTGCCGTTCGAGCCGCTCGATGCTGCTGTAGATCGCGGTGCGGGAAACCCCCAGCACCGCGGCCAGTTCGGAGACGTTGCGCCGGGCATCCTCGCGCAGCAGCGCGAGGATCTGGGGATCGATCTCTTCGGAGCGCAGCGTCATTTCGGCCCCGGTGCCCCGATCAGCCTGCCGCCGGCGACGCGCGCGACGCCGCCAAAGGCAGGGCGGGTGACGCGGAGCGTGCCCAGGTCGATCCCGCCATCGGGCGCGATGCCGGTGATCCGCACGCCTTCCCAGTCCAGCGGCCTGCCCGGGCGCAGGCGCGCCGTCCCGCGCGGCTGGACCAGCCAGGCATGGCCGCCCGGCGGGGCGTGGAGCTTCGCGCTGCCGTCCGCCTCGACGCAGAGCGCCGCGCCTTCGTCCACGCCGAGCCCGATCGCCCGCGGATCGCGCAGCCGCGCCTTGGCGACGAACGCCACGAGCCGGCCGAGCCGGTCGCGCTTGGCGAAATGCGTGTCGGTGACGATATGGGCGAGGCGCGGCATGTGGAGGAAGCCGGTGACCAGCGTCACCGCCGGCCCGCCGGGATCGGCGAGCGCGGCGGGGCTGTCGATGCTGCCGCCGTCCATCGCGCCATAGGCGGTGCCGCCCAGGATCGCGAGCCCCGCGCTGGTGCCCCCGATCGGCCGCCCCTGGCGGACATGCGCGTCGAGCGCGCGGGCGACCGGCGTGTCCTTCCAGTAGCGGACGTAATTGGCCTGGTCGCCGCCCGCGATGAAGATCCCGTCGGCACGGGCCAGTATGTCGAGCACGCGCGCGTCGGTCGCCGCCGCCCGGCTGTGGAAGACGATGGTCTGGACCGAGGCCACGCCGCCGACCTGGCTGTAGATTTCCTCACCCGCCTGGCCCTCGCCCGAGGCGCGCAGCACGACGATATGGCCGTGCCCGGCCCGCTCGGCGAACCAGCGAAAGGCGCCATAATCCCAGTCCCCGCCGCCGACGAGCATCAGCGCCGGGGCGGTCGGGCCGCTCCGCGCGGCGGCAAGATTGCCGATTGCGTAATAGCTGTAGCTTTCCCCCGGCCGGGCCGATGCCGCCGCCGGCGCGAGCAGGGGCAGCACGGCCAGCACGGCCAGGGCAAGGCGCACCAGGGCAAGGCGCAATAGTGTCTTCACGGCCATAGTCCTTTGCAATTCGTTCGTATGGCATAGCCAAACTGCATTTTTATTGTTTCATTTTGATCGCTCTCGTTATCAATATGTCACAAACGCATCAGGGGGTCGATATATGCGATACATGAAGTTCGTGGCGGTGGCGCTGGCGGGGACCAGCATGGTCGCGCTCCCGGTCGCGGCGCTGGCGCAGGCGGCGTCGGGCGAGCAGTCCGTGCCGGCGACGGGCCAGGAAGCGAGCGAGGGCGAGGGCCAGATCACCGTGCTCGGCTCGCGCATCCCGCGCATCCAGGGCGAGGGCCCGGCACCGGTGACGACGATCACCGCCGAGGACATCCTGCGCAGCGGCTATCAGAGCGTGCCCGACGTGCTGCGCGCGATCACCCAGAATGGCGGCGAGACGCAGAGCCAGCAGAGCTTCTCGGGCGCGGACTTCACGCCCGGCGCGCAGCAGGTCGACCTGCGCGGGCTCGGCCCCAACCACACGCTGGTGCTGGTCAATGGCCGCCGCATCGCCGATTTTCCGCTGCCTTTCAAAGGCAATGGCAACTTCACCGATATCTCGAACATTCCGGTCGGGCTGATCGAGCGCGTCGAGATCCTCAGCGGCAGCGCCTCGGCGATCTATGGTTCCGACGCGATCTCGGGCGTGGTCAACTTCCAGCTCAAGTCCAAGCCCGACGGCACGCGCATCGACTATCGCTACGGGGCGACCGAGCATGGCGGGGGATCGTCGCAGCGGCTGAGCCTCACCACCGGCTGGGACACGGGCGGCTTCCACGGCGTGGTCGGCCTCGAGCTGCTCGACCAGCGGCCGCTATGGCAATATCAGCGCAAGCTGCAGGATTCGACCGCCGACGATCCCACCGGGGCGCCGCTGGCCCGCCGCACCTTCCTGCGCGCCGACGAATATCTCTATTACATCAACCCCGGCAAGGCGACGTGCGACCGGCTGTCGTCGCTCAACCGCGGCACCACCTATTATGCCGCGCGGCCGCGGCGCGACACCATTTCGGGCGACGGCTATTTCTGCGGCAGCAACGCGTCGGTCGCCTACGGCACGATGATCTCGAAGCGGCAATCGGCCAGCGGCTTCGGCACCATGGGCTATACGCTGAGCGATCGTGCCGAGCTGTTCCTCGATTTCCAGGCCAGCTATTCCCACCTCAAGCTGTTCCGCGACGTGCTGTCCTGGTCCTATGTCGCGCCGGACGGGAACGAGGAGGGCACCTTCTACAATCCCAATTACCTGGCGCCCGGCGATACCGACAGCGGCGACCAGCTCGACAACTGGACGCGCCAGTTCACGCCCGAGGAGATGGGCGGGTTCGACGTGGGCATGACCCGCAACCGCTCGTTCAGCTACAATGTCACGCCGGGCATCAAGGGCAGCTTCAGCGGCACGTGGAACTATGAGTTCAGCCTAAACCACGCCGAATACAGCTCGCGCGTGTCGTTCCCCCAGGTGGTGATCTCCAAGGCCAACGCTTTCTTCCTCGGCCCGCAGGTCGGTGTCGATCCCAATTCGGGCTATGCCCAGTTCAACGCCAATCCGACGCGGCTCTACACGCCGCTGACGCCGGCCGAGTATCGCTCGATCACCGCCGATTCGATCTACCGGCCCAAATCCTGGGTCAACAATGTCGCCGCCACGGTGAACAATACCGAGCTGTTCCGCCTGCCTGGCGGCCCGGTCGGCTTCGCGGTCAGCGCCGAGGTGGGGAACCAGGGCTATGACCTGAAGCCCGATCCGCTCGCGCTGACTCAATATTATGTCGGGCTGGTCGATTCGGACGGGAAGGGGACGCGCCAGCATTGGGGCGCTGGCGGCGAGCTGCGCATCCCGGCCTTCTCGTTCCTCGAGCTCGATGCGGCGGCGCGCTACGACCATTACAGCTTCGCCGGCAACGGCTTCGGCAAGTTCACCTACAATCTCGGCGCGGTGGTGCGGCCGACCAAGTCGCTCATGATCCGCGGCGCCTATGGCACCGGCTTCCGCGCGCCCGATCTCAACTATGTCTTTCGCGGGCCGGGCAACACCCATCCCTCGGGCACGGACTATTATCTGTGCCGCACGCTGGAGCCGGGCGTCGGCATCCCCGATTGCAGCTATGCCGATCAGGGCATCGTCTCGCATCGCTCGGGCAACCGGCGGTTGCGGCCGGAGACCTCGACTTCGCTCAATGCCGGCATGGTGTGGCAGCCGTCGCGGCGCTTCGACGTGTCGGTCGATTATTTCCGGGTCGCGATGAAGAACCAGGTGCTCGACATGAACATCGACAGCGTCCTGCGCGACGAGGCCGATTGCCGCATCGGCCGGACCGCGGCGGGCAGCGCGATCGACGGCAACTCGCCGACCTGCCTCGACGCCAAGGCGCGGGTGCAGCGCTATGTCGGCGGCGCGCTCGATGGCCAGCTCCAGGGCGTCTACATCAATCCGATCAACGTGGCGCAGGAGACGACGGACGGCATCGATTTCGCCGCGCACCTGCGCATTCCCACGGCCGGGATCGGCACCTTCGCGCTCGCGGCGAGCTACACCTATGTGCTCAACCACACGATCCGCCAATATCCGGGCGATCCGGTGATCGACAAGCTGACCTATGACAGCGGCTACGACATCCCGCGCGACAAGGGCACGGCGAGCCTCAGCTGGGACCTCGGCAAATTCTCGACCACGCTGACCGGGCAGCGCCTGGGCAAGCTGCCCAATTACGACGAGAAGGCCTTCATCAAGGCGAGCTACCTCTTCAACCTGTCGGCCCAGTACAACATCACCGAGCGCTTCCGCCTGTCGGGCACGATCAACAATCTGTTCGACCAGAACCCGATCAAGGATCGTACCTATGGCGCCTATCCCTATTACGACATCTCGTGGTTCGACGGGGTGGGGCGCAGCTTCTACATGCAGCTGACCTACAAGATGGGCGGAGCCAAGCTGTGATGCGCGGGGCCGGGACGACGCTGCTCGCCGCCGCGCTGCTGGCGGGCGCGCCCGCCGCCGCGCAGGGGCTGTCGAAGCCCGAAAAGGCGATCGAGCGCACGGTCGATGCCGAGTTCGAGCGATCGGTGGCGCTGCTCGCCCGGCTGGTCGACCAGAACAGCGGCACGCTGAACCTGCAAGGGGTGGCGAAGGTCGGCGAGATGATGCGCGCCGAGCTCGAGCCGCTCGGCTTCGCCGTCAGCTGGAAGCCGATGGACGCCGTCCAGCGCGCCGGCCATCTGATCGCGGTCCATCGCGGCAAGTCGGGCGGCAAGCGCATCCTGCTGATCGGCCATCTCGACACGGTGTTCGAGCCGGGCTCGCCCTTTCAGAAGTTCGTCCGCGCCGGCGACAAGGCCGAGGGCCCGGGCGCGGGGGACGACAAGGGCGGCATGGTCGTGATGATCGCGGCGCTGCGGGCGATGCAGGCGGCGGGCACGCTCAGGGACGCGAATATCGAGATCGTGCTCACCGGCGACGAGGAGGATGCCGGCAGCCCGCACAGCATCGCGCGCGCCGATCTGATCGCCGCGGGCAAGCGCGCCGATGTCGCGCTCGATTTCGAGGGGCTGGTGATCGACGGCGGCAAGGACATGGGCTCGATCGCGCGCCGCTCGGTCACCGACTGGCGGATCACCGCGACCGGCAGGACCGGCCATAGCTCGCTGATCTTCGGTCCGGACTTCGGCGACGGCGCGATCAACGAGCTGGCCCGCATCCTCGCGGCCTTCCGCAAGGAGCTGCCCGAGCCCAACCTCACCTTCAACGCCGGGGTGATCGCCGGCGGCGCCAGCGCCGCGATCGACGAGAGCGGCAACGCCAAGGCCAGCGGCAAGACCAACATCATCGCCGCCACCGCCGTCGCGACCGGCGATTTCCGTACGCTGAGCGTCGAGCAGACCGCGCGGGTCCGGGCGAGGATGGAGACGATCGTGGCGGCGCATGCGCCGGGCACCGATGCCAGGATCGAATTCGGCGAAGGCTATCCGGCAATGGCGCCGACCACGGGCAACAAGGCGCTGCTGGCGGCGCTCAACGGCGTCAACCGCGACCTCGGCCTGGCCGAGATGGCGCCGCTCGACCCGCTCAAGCGCGGCGCCGGGGACATCTCGTTCGTCGCCCATGACGTCGACAGCCTGGCCGGCCTCGGCACCTACAGCACCGGCGATCATGCGCCGGGCGAGACCGTCGATCTCGCGAGCATCCGGCGCCAGGCCAAGCGCGCGGCCATCCTGATCACGCGCCTGGGCGCCGAACGCTCGGCCAGGCGGTGATGTCTCGGCGCCAGGGCTGAGCTTCAATCGGCAAACCCCGTCATCCCCGCCGTCGCCGGGATGACGAAGGGAGCGGCGGGGATGGCGTGGGAGAAGGCAGGAACGACGAGGGAAGGTACAGGAATAGCGAAATAAATCAAGGTCTTGATTGGGCCTCGATCCCAGGCTGGGGACTCCTGTGAATTCGCAATCTAGAAGCGCTTGCGAAGGGTCAGGCGTATCGTGCGACCCAATGGATCGACTTCGTCGCGGCTATAATTGGGCGGCACGGTGCCGTCGGGGCGGGTGACCTGGCGATAGCCCCTGAAGAGATTGCGGATATCGACCGAGAGCCGCACATTCTTCATCCAGCGGGGCCGATCGGGTTGCCGCCAGAGATGCTCCGGCTCGGCGAAGAACGACAGGTTGAAGACGGTCGCCGGCTTGATATCCAGGGCGCCCGTTCCCCCCGGCACGCCACGGTTCCGCAAATGGGTCGGGCTGCTCCAGGTCCCGTTGAGGCTGGCACCGATGCCCCGTTTGCCCGCCGTGAGCTGGAGCGACAGCGAATGGCGGGATTGGCTGCCCTCATCGCCGAGCTGATCGATCGCCGGAATGCCGGACCGCGTCAGCACTTCGTTCCGGAGCCGCCAGCGATGATTGATCGATGCGCTGAACTGCAGCGGATCGCCGCGCAGCTTCGGCGATGGCGTGCCGGCACCGGGCCGGCGCGGCGCCGGCAGGCGCAGGGCGATCCCGGATCTCAGGTCCGCATCGGTGCTCCGTTCGAGATTGATGGGGCGCGCATCGACCGCGATCAGCCGCCCCGCCGGGTCGCGCGTCACGCGTTCCGGAAATGCCGCTTCGATGGCGGGGGTCAATTCGGGAAAGGGAACGACGCCGCCCGTTGTGACCTGTTCCCGATAGCCCAGGTTCAGCGTCAGCCTCTGATCGCCAAAGGGGCGCAGCTGCATCGCCAGCGAGCGGCTTTCCTGGCTTCCGCGGCCGAGGCGGGGATTGCCGCCGGTGATCCAGATGGCGTCGACGGTTTCCTGCCGGGCATAATCGAAGACCCGATTGACGCTGGAGATGATCGCGCCGTCGAGCTGATCGAAGGAAGGCGCGGTTTCGCTATGTTCCAGCGACCCGCGGAACTGAAGAATGGGAACGGGGGACCAGGTAACGCCGCCGCTGAACCGGTTCTGCAGCCCGCTGCCCGATTGCACCTGGCCGCCCGCGTTCAGGTCGATCGAAAGGTCGCCGAGCGGCCCGTGCCCCTTTCGCGACAGGGGCACGCCGATCCCGATCGCCCCGCTCGCCAATGCGCGCGTCGCGGCGGATTGGGCAAGGTCTCCGCTTCCCGTGCTGGTGGTGACGGCGCGGCTGGCCGTGGCCGCGAAGTTCAGGGTCAACGGCCCGGCCGGCAGGTTCAGGATCGCCTTGCCGGCGGTGGCCCGGGCCTCCAGATTCTCTCCGCGCGTGCGGTTGCGGCTGGCCAGCAGGAGATCGCCGCTCAGCGGACCAAGGGGATTGAACGCCGGATCGCCGGCATCGATCAGCGCTTGCACTTTCGCCGCATCGGCTCCGCGCTCGAGCAGGCTGTTGCTCGCGGTACGGGAATAGGCGGCGGACAAGGTGGTTTCCCAGCCGCCGACCCTGCCCGACGCCGCCAGCGTCACGCCCAGCGCGCTCGCGCTGGTGTCGCTGCGCAGCGGCCGCGCGCCCGCGAAGGGACGGGTCAGGATGATATCGCGGGAAAAGGGCGACCAGGGGCTGGTGGCGGGAAGGACGGCGGAAAGCATCGGGAGCCCGCGCAGCCCCTCGGTGGTGGTGCTGTTGGCATTGACGCTCAGCGATACGGAGAAGTCGCCGACCGGCCGGGTCATGCCCGCGGCGAAGGCCAGGGTGCGCCGCGACGGCTGCAGCGTCTCGAAGTCGTTGGGATCGACGGGATGGGTGGTGCCCGCGGTCGCGGCGAAATCCGCCAGGGCAGGCGGCTGGGACAATGTCCCGCCCGGGAGCGCGGCGATGGTAACGGGCCGTCCCGCCAACAGGCTGAGCGCGGGGTCGATCTCCAGGCCGCCCGGGCCGGTGACGAAGCCGATGCCGTCGAACGCGCCCTCGCCGGGCGGGATGTTGCGGGCGCTCTTCAGCAGCGCGCCGTCGAGCGCGACGCGCGCCTGCGCGTTCCAGCGGACCGGGCCGTTGATCGCCACTCTTCCGGCGGACAGTTCGCCGGCATATTGCCCGCCGCGCGTCGCCGCCGAGAAGGCCGTATCGGCGGTGAGGCTGGCGAACTGCTTCTTCAACGCCAGGTTCACGACCCGCCGGCCCGGCGGATAGCCATATTGCGCGGAGGCTTCGGGCTTCAGGATCTCGAGGCGGTTGAGCGCCTCGGCGGGATAGGACAGGATCGAGCGGTCGCCCTCGGCCGGGCGCCCGTTGATGAGGATGACGGGCTGTTCCCCCGAGGGGTCGATGAAGGGCGCGAGGCGATCGAGCAGCATGCCGATGCTGTCGGCGCCCTGGCTGGCGATCTCGTCCTCGTTGAACTCGGTTTCGGCGGCGACCCTGGCTTCGCCATAGCGCTTGGCGGTGACGACGATCTCGTTGCTCGCCTGGGCCTTGGCCGCGGGTGCGGAATCCTGTCCTTCCGCCGTCGTTCCGGTTGCCGCGCCGGTGCCCTGGGCCCGGGCCGCGGGGCAGGGCGACAGGGGCAGGGCGGCGGAAAGCAACAGCGCGAAGCGAGCCGCAGTCATCGGAGATCCGGTGCCCTTACCCAATGCCTACCCTTACCGCATGGCATTCCGCGTCTTTCAAGTGTCATCGCTTCGAAAGGCCATATCCCGGGGCTCAGTGCCGCCACGGCGGCGGGATTTTCGGAAAAGGAAGCGGGCGCACGATTCGTGCGCCCGCCAGTTGGCTCCTCGACGTCTGATGCGGAACGTCGAAGTTCCTTCGGGTTAGGAAGCGATACCCGCGACGGTGCAGTTCGGGCCCGCGGTCGCGGCCGGCAGGAAGGTGTCGACCAGGAATTCCTGAGCGACGTCGTCCCAGGTCGCCGTGATGTCGCCCGAGCAATCGCCCGCGGTGATCGTGTTGACGAACACGCCCAGCACCTTGAAATCGCCGTTGGCGGGGTTGAAGGTGTAGCTATAGGGGTTGCCCACGAAGCTCAGCAGCGAGCAGGCCGAGGGCGTCGGCGGCGACGGCGGGGTCAGCGAGACGGTGACCGTGCTCGTGCTGGCGTCCACGACCATGTTCAGGCGGCACTTGAACGCCAGACCCTTCTCGACATCGACAATTCCCGAATAGGTCTTGCTGGGCGGCGGAGTAACCTGCGCCATGGCAGACGTAGAGATCATCTGCGCGCCAAAAGTGGCAAGCGCGAGGGCGACAAATTTTGCAATTGCCTTCATGATCCATCTCCTCTTTTTGTGAACTTATGCGCATTTATTATTGCGCGAATCATACATACATTATGTATTTTTATGAATCAACATGAATCAATGTTACTTTTTATTTAAAAATCAGAATCTTTTGCTGATGTTGAATCCGATAAGACGCGGATCCAGCGTGAAGACATTTGTCGTCAAGCCGGTGTCATCCGAGTTTGTAAAGAAATCGGTGATAGGTGATTTGTTGAGCAAGTTCTTCACGTAGAGCTGGAAAGTCAAATCCGACTCAGGCCGGGTAAGCGTCACGGCAATATTGACGTTATCCCAGGCGCGAAGCCGGTCATATTCGGTGTTGTAAATGCGGGCATAGCTTTTTGCCTGGCGATAATAGTCGCCACGGAACGTGAGTTCCCAATCGCCGCCGCCCAGGAAGAAAGTATATTGTGCCCCGATATTCGCGGTCCAACGCGGCGAATTCGGGAGCTCGTTGCCGGTCAGATCGGCCGCGAAGCCGCGCCCGCCATTGGGCGCGCCGCTGCCGCCCTGATTGATGTTCAGGCCGACCGTGTTGGGATTGTACGGCGCGAATGCGTCATAGGTGAACCCCAGCACGCTGTAATAGGGAAACTTGCTGGCGACCGCCGGGTTATAGGTGCCGACCCGGGTCGCGCCCGGGCAGAGCGAGGCGAGAGCGCCGGTGTTGCCGAGCGTCAGCGCCCGTTCCACGAAGACCGTGGGCGCGATGCAGTTTGACGGAACCTGAATCCACGGGCGCAGCACCATCCAGTCCGGATTGCCTTGCGTCCGGTTCATCACGTCGATCGATTCCGAACCCCGCTTCAGCCGCGTCTTGAGCAGGCCGAAATTGCCGTCGACGCGAAAGGCGCGCGACGGGCGCCAGGCCGCCTCGAACTCCAGGCCCATGCTCGTGGCGCCGAAATTCTCGTTATAGGCGATGCGATCGACGATCTGCGAGATCTGGTAGTTCTTGTAGTCGTAGAAGAAGCCGGTGGCATTGAAAGTCAGCCGGCGATTGTCGAAGCTGTTCTTCGTGCCGATCTCGAAGGCGTTGACGAACTCCGGCTTGAAGGTCTGCGGCAGGAACTGGTACTGCACGATCGCCGGGTTGAAATCGACGCGGGGCGGATTGGTGCCGCCGCCCTTGTAGCCGCGCGATGCCGACAGATAGACCAGCGTATCGTCGGTGAAGCCAAGGTCCGGCTTCCAGTCGAGCACGGCCCGGCCGGTGAACTCGCCCCATTTCTGCCGGATATCGGGCAGCGCCGGATAGCCGCTGTTCACGCGCCCGCCGGTGATGTCTCCGATCAGCGCCGGGCCGAACGGATTGTCGATGCCGCCGCCCAGCAGCAGCTGGCTGGGAATCTGGGTCGAGATCTTCTCGTCCCGCGTATATCGCAGGCCCATGGTCAGCTTCAGGCTGGGGGCGAACTTCCAGTATAGCTCGCCAAAGCCGGCCCAGCTCTTGATCCGCACGCCGTTCTGGCTGAGGAAATAATTATGGCCCTGGTTGTTCAGGCTGCCGATCGGGTTGCGATCGACATAGGGGCATTCCCGCCCTTCATAGCCGAGCCCGCAGGGGAGCAGCGTGCGGGCGCGCGGGGTGCCGCCGATGCTGTACCACCAGTCGGCGATGAAGGTGAACATGTTGTTGAAGACGTAATAATCGTCCTTGGATTGGAAATTCAGGTAATTGACGCCGACATTGAAGTTCAGCGGGCCGCTGAAGCTCGATTGCAGGCGGAATTCCTGCGACCATTGGCTGTTGCGCGACTTGCTGATGTCGGCCGAGATCATCCGGTTCGAGCAGCCCAGCTGGGGATCGCAATAGATGCCGCCGGGCGTGGGCAGGTTGGAGGTGTCGATCGACCTCCCCAGCGTGTCGAGGAGCACCTGGGAGGAATCGCTGAATATCGGGTTGCTGACGAACCGGTTATAGTCCTGGGACGAGTAGAACCGGTCACGGGAATAGGCGGTCTGCGATATCAGCTGCAGCCCGTCCGACGGCTGGAACTCCAGGTTGAGCTGGATCACGTCGTTCCTTGCGCGGAAGACCGGATCATAGCTTGTCGAGATCTCGCGCAGGTTGCGCGACTGAGTCACGCCGCCATAGGGATCGATGGGCAGCAGCGCGTTGACGATGGGGCCGCCGCGCCCGTCGGGGCGCGCGGGATTGCGCTGCTGGCCATAGCTGATCATGGCCGGCACCTCGAGATAGACGAGGCTGTACGCATTGGGCACGCCATAGGCGGCATCGTCGTAGATCGAGCCCGGCAGGCATCCCTGGCTGAGCTTGCCGCGCAATTGCGGGCTGGACACGGTGACGGCGCCGACCTTGGCCGGGCCCGGATCGCGGGTGCACAGCTGCTTGCCGGTGCGCGCGCGGTCGTCGTCCTCGTTGAAATGCTGCCAGATCAGGCTGGCGCGGAAATCGTCGCTCGGCTTCCACTGAACGATCGCGCGCGTCGACCACAGGTTGCGGCCGTTGACGTGGCGGTTGGTGAATGTGTTGTAGTCGAAGCCTTCCCGGCTGGTCCAGGCGCCGGCCACGCGGATGCCGAGCGTTTCGCCGAGCGGCATGTTGACCATGCCCGACGCCCGCATCGTGCCATAGTTCCCGCCCTCGAGCTTGAGCTCGGCGGCGGGGTCATTGTCGGGCATCGCGGGGATCACATTGACCACGCCGGCGGTCGCGTTGCGGCCATAGAGCGTGCCCTGGGGCCCGCGCAGCACCTCGACGCGGGCGAGATCGAAGAATTCGGATTCGAACAGCCGGTTGCGCACCAGCGGCGTGTTGTTGAAGCTCACCGCGACGGCCGGATCGCTCGATGCCGAAACCGCCTTGGTCCCGATCCCGCGGATCGAGAAATTGTACATGCTGAAGTTGCTTTTCGAGAAGGTGACGTTCGGCACCGCGCGCAGCAGCTCGGAGCCGCCTTCGATCTTCTTGTCGTCCAGCGCCTGGGCCGAGAAGGCGGAGACCGCGATCGGCACGTTGCGGATCGATTCCTCGCGCTTCTGCGCGGTGACGATGATTTCCGCCGGGCCTTCGTCCTGGATCACGCCCGGCGCCTCGCTGGTGCCGGAGACCTGGGCGGGCCGGACGGGGGCTGTC
>NZ_JAPDIR010000005.1 GCF_029870595.1 Sphingomonas sp. CBMAI 2297 | reverse complement strand
GCGGGCAGGGCAGTGCAATCCGCCGGGAGCAGCCGGACGTCGGCGGCGGCGGGCAGCGTCTCGCGCAGGTCCAGCCCCTCCGCCAGCGCGGCGAGGTGGCGGACGCCGCTGCCAAGGGCCGGCCGCCCCGCGAGCGTGGCGAGGGCGGCGGCGGGGGCGAGCGAGCGGAACGGCCCGTCTTCCCGCAGCGGCTGGGCGTGGAAGGCTTGCATGAACACCTCACCGTGCCCGCCTTCGAGCACCACGGCAAGGCTGGCGGCGGCCGGATCGGCGGCGAAGCCCGATGCGGCGACGAGCGCGAGCGACGAATAGCCGTGCACTGTCGCGCCCCAGCCGATCGACAGGCCGAGCGCCGCGGCAAGGCCGACGCGCACCCCGGTGAAGCTGCCGGGGCCGACATCGACGAGGATGCGCGCCGCCCGGCCCTGGCCCGGCAGCGCGGCGATCATCGGCACCAGCCGCTCGGCATGGCCGCGGCCCACGACTTCATGGGCCGCGGCGATCACGGTCGCCCCGTCGAGCAGCGCGACCGAGCAGGCCGCGGTCGCGGTCTCGATGACGAGAGTCAGATCAGAGGACGCGATTGAACTGCTCGAATTCAGGACGCGGGAGTCGATCGAAGATGGTGGAGGGGTCGCCATGTCCCAGGGTCGAGATGAAGTTGGACTTCACATTGGGCTGGTCCGCAAAAAAGGCTTCGTCAACCTTCGCGTTGTCGAAACCCGACATCGGGCCCGTGTCGAAGCCGAGCGCGCGGGCCGCGATCAGCAGGTACGCGCCCTGGAGCGACGAGTTGCGGAAGGCCGTGGTGTAGCGGGCTTCCTCGGTGGGGAACCAGTCCTTGGCGGTCGGCGCGTGCGGGAAGAGCCAGGGCAGCTGCTCGTTGAACGCCAGGTCCATGCCGATGATCACCGCGGCCGGCGCCTTGCGGATCTTGTCGGCATTGGTGCTGCTCGACAGCTGCGCGAGCTTTTCCCTGGCCTCGGGTGTGGTCAGCCACACGAAGCGCGCGGCCTGGTTGTTGGCCGAGGTCGGGCCCATCTTGAGCAGGTCGTAGATGCCGCGGATATCGGCCTGGGTTACCGGGGCATCGGTATAGCCGTTATAGGTGCGGGCGGCACGGAAGATCGTGTCCAGCGCCGCGTCATCGAGCGGTTGGGCCATGGGTATCGGTCCTTTCGTTTTCGGCTGGTGTCGAGTCCGGTGCCGGGTCGGCGCCGAAGATCTCAAACCGCCCGGACTTCGGTGACTTCGGGGACGTAATATTTGAGCAGCTGCTCGATGCCGTTCTTGAGCGTGGCGGTCGAGCTGGGGCAGCCCGAGCAGGCGCCCTGCATCTGGAGATAGACCTTGCCGGCATCGAAGCCGCGATAGACGATGTCGCCGCCGTCATTGGCGACGGCGGGGCGCACGCGCGTCTCGATCAGCTCCTTGATCTGCGCGACGATCTCCGCATCCTCGGGATTGTCGCCGAAATCCTGGCTCTCGGCCGGCACGCTGAAGCCGGCGGCGGCGGCGTGGAACAGCGGCATGTTCGCCACGAAATGATCGAGCAGGATGCCGAGTATGTCGGGCTTGGCGTCGCGCCATTCGGCGCCGGGGGCGATCGTCACCGAGATGAAGTCGCGGCCGAAGAACACGCCGGTCACGTCGCCCAGGCCGAACAGGGCCTGTGCGAGCGGCGAGGCCTCGGCCTCTTCCGGGCTGGCGAAGTCGCGGGTGCCCGCTTCCATCACGGTGCGGCCCGGAAGGAATTTGAGCGTCGCCGGATTGGGCGTGGCTTCGGTCTCGATCAGCATGTGCGCCATTTGGGCGCTCGGACGGCGGGGATCAAGCTGGAAGGGGGAAACGAAAGGTTTCCGTTACCCAACCGGCGTCACTCATGCGTCCGCGTCATGCGTGGTCGCGTCGGTCACGCTCTGGTCGTGGCCGCTCTTGTCGCTGAAGAAGGCGGCGGCGAACAGGCCGCAGCCGAGCAGCGTGGAAAGGAACACGCCGCCGATGGTGGCGAGCACCGCCGAGGGATAGAGCGCGTCGTAGAGCGAGAGATACCAGAGCGCGCCGGCCACCATCAGCACCGCCACCAGCGCGATCCAGGCGATCATCCGGCGGAATTCGGTCCAGGCCTTGGCGCGGTCGGTGGCCATATGCGGCAGCTCCTTCTTCCGCGCCATGTGGCCCCGCGCGGCGCGCAAATCAATCGTCGAGCGCCCGCGCCGCCGCATTCCAGCGCGTCACGTTCGCCCGCGCGTCCTGCACGAAGGCCGAGCCGCGGATCCAGGCGAGGAACCGGTCGACGAACCACCTGCCCGGCTGGCGCAGCGGCCGGCGGAACTGGACGAGCAGCACGACGCGGGTGCCGCTCGTGTCGTTCCAGACCTCATGGTCATAGGTGTCGTCGAACACCAGCGTCTCGCCCTCCGCCCAGCGCAGGATGCGATCGCCGACGCGCATGCGCGCATCGCCGTCGCGCGGCACGATCAGGCCGAGATGGCAGGTGATCAGCCCCTTGGTGACGCCGCGATGCGCCGGGATGTGCGTGCCGGGGGCGAGGATCGAGAAGAAGGCGCTGTTGAGGCCCGGGATCGCCTCGACCAGCCGGGCCGTCTCCGGGCAGCGATCGAGATTCTCCCGCACGAAATAGCCATAGCCGTAGAGGAAATAGCTGCGCCACTTGTTCACCGGCGCGATCGCGCGGTGATCGGGCGAGATGACGGAGAGCGAGGGCGCCAGATGCGGCGCGAGCGCGGCGGCGATCGCCTCGGCGCGGATCGCCTGCCAGTTGGCGCGCAGCGCCTCGGTCCAGGCGAAGTCGCGCACGTCGAGCACCGGGTCGTTCGGGACAAGCGAGAAGCGGGCGATGAAGCGGTCGAAGACTCCGCGCAGATGCTTGCCATATTTGATCAGGAAAGGCCGGTCGCGATCGGCGCGCAGCGGCGCATCGGGCATGCTGGCACCCGACATGACCGTGAGATCGGGAATCATTTCCCGTGCTTCGGCGGCCTCGACTTCGCCCGCGTCCCGCCACATTGCGCTGCCCCGCGCGCTCGGCTCGACCTTCACTGCACCTGACCTTGCTGGTTACGCTGCCTTTTCGACCGCGGGACTCGCCCGCACCGCTTCGATTAGCCTGTGGATGGGTCGAAAACATGGCCCTGCCGAGGCGCGCGGGGGCCGCTTCATGTCCCGCATGTACATCTGGCGGAAAGGTTCGCGCTGGCATGGCCGGCGCTTCGCCCCTAGATGGACGGTCTATGCACTTCTTCCTGCGTGCGCCTCTCGCGCTCCTCGCTTTCGCCACGCTCGCGCCGGCCCTGCCGGCCCAGGCCCAGGTATCGACCAATCCCCCGAACGTGCCCGACACGCAGACGGTGGGGCGGCCGGTCCAGACCGCCAAGGACCCCTGGCTCTACGAGAAGAGCGATCTCGTCCATGACGATGCGTGGAAATTCGGGCGCCTTCCCAATGGGGTGCGCTATGCCGTGCGCAAGAACGGCGTGCCGCCGGGCCAGGTCTCGGTCCGGGTGCGCATGGATGTCGGCTCGCTGATGGAGCGCGACAGCGAGCGAGGCTTCGCGCACCTTCTGGAACATCTCTCGTTCCGCGGCTCGGTGCACGTGCCGGACGGCGAATCGAAGCGGGTCTGGCAGCGCCTGGGCGTGACCTTCGGCTCCGATTCGAACGCCAGCACCACTTTCACCGCCACCACCTACAAGCTCGACCTGCCCATGGCTTCCCCGGCCGGGCTGGACGAGAGCTTCAAGATCCTGGCCGGCATGATGTCCGGCCCGCAGATCACCCAGCAGATCCTCGATTCGGAACGGCCGGTGGTGCTCGCCGAGCAGCGCGAGCAGCCCGGGCCGCAGGTGCGGCTGCAGGACGCGATGCTCGACCTGATGTTCGCCGGCCAGCCGCTGTCGCAGCGCGAGCCGATCGGCACGGTCGAGACGCTCGTCGCCGCCACGCCGGCGAGCGTGCAGACATTCCACGACCGCTGGTATCGCCCCGAGCGCGCCACCGTCATCGCGATCGGCGATGTCGACCCGGCGCTGCTCGAGCAGATGATCGTCAAGCATTTCTCGGACTGGAAGGGCACCGGCCCGGCGGTGCCGACGCCCGATTTCGGCAAGCCCGTCGAGGGCAGGCCGGTCGCCGCCAGCATCGTCGAGCCGGCGCTGCCGGTGCTCACCACCATGGCGATCGTGCGTCCCTGGACGGTCGACGGCGATACGGTGATCTTCAACCAGAAGCGGATGATCGACCTGGTCGCGATCCGCATCATCAATCGCCGGCTGGAGACGCGCGCGCGCTCGGGCGGCACCTTCATCGCCGCCGGAGCCGATCTGAGCGACATCGGCCGATCGGCGAACATCACCACCGTGCAGGTGCTTCCCATCGGCGACGATTGGGAAGCGGCGCTGCGCGACGTGCGCGCCGTGATCGCCGACGCCCAGGCCGCGCCGCCGAGCCAGGCCGAGATCGACCGCGAGGTCGCCGAGATCGAATCGTCGATGAAGCAGCGGATCAACACCGCGCCGGTCGAGGCCGGGGCCAAGCTGGCCGACGACCTTGCCGAGGCGGTCGACATCAACGAGACGGTGACGACGCCCGAATTCTCCTACGCGATCTTCAAGGGCGCGGTTACGGCCAAGATGTTCACCCCCGCCACGGTGCTGGCGTCGTCGAAGAAAGTGTTCGAGGGCACGGCGACGCGCGCGATCGTCAACCTGCACACGCCCGATCCGGCGATCACCACCAAGGTGGCTTCCGCGCTCGAGGCCAATGTCGCGGCGAGCGGCAAGCGCAAGCTGGTCGGCAATGTCAGCTTCGCCGCGCTGCCCAAGCTCGGCGTGCCCGGCAAGGTGGCGAGCCGCGAGCAGATCCTGCCGGGCACCGGCATCGAGAAGCTCGCCTTTGCGAACGGGGTGACGCTGCTGATCCGCCAGGACCCGTCGGAGACCGGCAAGGTCTATGTCAACGTCCGCTTCGGCCGCGGGCTCTCGGGCCTGCCGAACCAGGGCCAGACTCCGGCCTGGGCCGGCGAGCCGGCGCTCGTCGCCAGCGGCATCGGCAAATATGGCCAGGAGGAGCTCGACGCCCTGACCGGCCGCCGCCAGATCGGCGCCGATTTCGACGTCGACGACGACGCCTTCGTCCTGAAGGGGCAGACGACCAAGGACGACCTGCCCGACCAGCTCAAGCTGCTGGCGACCAAGCTTGCCGCCCCGGGCTGGGATCCCAATCCGGTGCTGCGCGCCAAGGCGGGCATCCTGTCGGGCTATGCCGGCCTATCGGCCTCGCCCGACGCGGTGCTGAATCGCGACCTGGAGCGGCTGCTCCACAATGGCGATCCGCGTTGGGGCGTGCCGGCCGAGGCGACGATCCGCGAGACCACGCCGGAGAGCTTCCGCAAGTTCTGGGAGCCGCTGCTGGCGACGGGGCCGATCGAAGTCGAGGTGTTCGGCGACATGGACGCCGAGGCCACGGTGAAGGCCGTGGGCGCCACCTTCGGCGCGCTGAAGCCGCGCGTGGCGAGCAAGGCGCCGCTCGCGCCGGTGGAGTTCCCCGCGCATGTCGCCACGCCGGTGACGCTGCTCCACAAGGGCCAGCCCAACCAGGCGGCGGCGGTGATCGCCTGGCCGACCGGCGGCGGCACCGAGAATGGCGGCATCACCGAGAGCCGCAAGCTCGAGGTGCTCGCCGCGGTGTTCCGCGACCGGCTGCTCGACCAGCTGCGCAGCCAGGCGGGCGTGAGCTATTCGCCCCAGGTGGCGAGCCAGTGGCCGCAGGGCCTGCCGGCGGGCGGCAAGATCATGGCGCTCGGCATGGTGCCGCCCGACAAGGTCGACTTCTTCTTCGAGCTGTCGCGCAAGATCGCCGCCGACCTGGTGGCCAAGCCGATCGACGCGGACGAGCTCAACCGCGCGCTCACTCCGCTGAAGCAGCAGATCCTGCGCATGTCCTCGGGCAACATGTTCTGGATGCGCCTGGTCGAGGGCGGCACCTATGATCCCGCGCGGATCGCCGCCGTCGACACGCTGGCCGCGGACTATTCGCGGGTGACGCCGCAGGACGTGCAGGGGCTGGCGATGAAGTATCTCCGCCCGGACAGGGACTGGACGCTCAAGGTGGTGCCGGAGAAGAAGTAAGGCTCCGGCTTCATGCCCGAAACGCGAAAGGCCGGGGTGGAAGCCCCGGCCTTTCTCATATCGTCATCCCGGCCAAAGCCGGGATGACGGCGGGGCGTGGGATGGCTGGGCCTGGGGTCACGATTCAATCGGCAAACCCCGTCATCCCCGCCTGCGCGGGGATGACGGTGGAGAATGGCGGGGACGACGGTGTCTGCTGATCGGGTCGTGACCCTAGTTCCGGTACAGCGCGTCCAGCCGCTCGCCATAGACGGCCTTCAATATGTGCCGGCGGATCTTGAGGCTGGGCGTCAGCTGCTCGTTCTCGATCGTGAAGGGCTCGTCGGCGACCAGGAACTTGCGGACGCGCTCGATCACCGACAGGTCCTTGTTCACCCGCTCCACCGCCGCGCCCAGCGCCGCCTTGTAGTCGGGGTCATGGGCCAGTTCCCTGAAGTCGCACTTGGTCGCGGTCCGGGCGCACCATTCGGCGGTCCATTCCGGATCGGGGACGATCACCGCGCTCATATAGGGCTTGCGGTCGCCGGCGATCATCGCCTGGACGATCTCGGGCTGGAGAGTCAGCATGCCCTCCACCTTCTGCGGCGCGACATTGTCGCCCTTGTCGTTGACGATGATGTCCTTCTTGCGATCGGTGATCTTGATCCGGCCCTTCTCGTCGATATGGCCGATGTCGCCGGTATAGAGCCAGCCGTCCCGCAGGACCCGCTTCGTCTCTTCCTCGTTGCGCCAATAGCCGTGCATCACGAGCTCGCCGCGCACCAATATCTCGCCATCGTCGGCGATGCGGACCTCCACCCCCTCGAGCGGCGGGCCGACCGTGTCCATCTTGAGCCCCGCCTTGGGCCGGTTGCACGAGATCACCGGTGCCGCCTCGGTCTGGCCATAGCCCTGGAGGAAAGTGAGGCCCAGGCTCTGGAAGAAGATGCCGACCTCGGGATTGAGCGGCGCGCCGCCCGAGACCATCGCCTTGATCCGGCCGCCGAACTTCTTGGAGAGCTTGGGCTTGAGCGTGGCGCCGAGGAACAGGTTCATCGGCAGGTCGGACAGGCGGCCGCCGCCCGCCGCCTTGCGCCCGCCGATCGCGACGGCCTTGTCGAGCAGGAAATTGGCGAAGCTGCCCTGCTTCTCCACCTGCTTGACGATGCGGGTGCGCAGCACCTCGAACAGGCGCGGCACGACGACCATGATCGTGGGGCGCACCTCCTCGATGTTCGAGGCGAGCTTCTCCAGCCCCTCGGCATAATAGATCTGCGCGCCGAGCCCGATCGGGAAATGCTGGCCGCCGGTATGCTCATAGGCGTGGGAAAGCGGCAGGAAGGAGAGGAACACCTCGTCCTCCCAGCCGAAATCCTCGCTGATCAGCGCGCAGCACGCCTCGACATTGTGCAGGATCGCGCCGTGATGCTGCATCACGCCGCGCGGGGAGCCGCCCGTGCCGCTGGTGTAGATGATGCAGGCCAGGTCCTCGCGGCGGAAGGTGCAGGACAGGCCGCGCGGATCGGTGTCGTGCTTCGCGACCAGCGCGCGCCAGTCATGGAATTCCAGGCTGCCCTGCTGGGCGACGCGCAATTCCTCGATGCCGATCACCATCCGGGCCGAGGAAGCGCGGATCGCGGCGGGAAGCAGTGCCTTGGCCAGCTTGGTGTTCGAGACGATGATCGCGCAGGCGCCCGAATTCTCGATGATGTGCTGGTGGTCGCGCTCGGTGTTGGTGGTGTAGGTCGGCACGGTCACGCAGCCCGCGGCCATGATCGCCAGGTCGCTGATGCAGAATTCCGGGCGATTCTCCGAGACGAGCATCACCCGGTCGCCGCGCTTCAGGCCGAGCGCGGTCAGCGCCGCGGCCAGGCTCGCCACCTGGCGGGCCGCATCGGCCCAGCTGGTCGGCCGCCATTCTCCTTCGTCCTTGTGCCACAGGAAGGGCGCGTCGCCCTTTTCCTTCGCCCGCGCGAAGAACATCTGGACCAGATTGTCGAACCGTTCGAGCCTACGCATTCCCTCTCCCCATTACGGGCGCCCCTTGTCCGGAGCGTCCCGCTTCCCCCGACTTCATTCCGACGGCCGGTTCGGCTGCGCGCCCACGCGCTGAATAACGGTCATATGGCCCTGTTGGTCCATCACGACGCCTTCGCTGCGCGGATCGGCACCGCCGGTCCAGCGGCCCCCGACCCGCTCGACCGCGTTCATCTTGAGCCCGAGCGGGCCCGATTGCACCTTCTCGCCCAGCGCCTGGAGCGCCGGGACCATCGCATCGAGCTGGGTGCCCTTCTCGGCGATCGCCATCTTGCCGGGCGCATAGAGCAGGCCGAGGCCGATCGCGTCCTGGGCGGAGAGCTTCCAGTCGATCACGCCGACCAGCGCCTTGGCGACCTGGGCGATGATCGTCGAGCCGCCGGCCGCGCCGATCGCGATGCGGACCTTGCCGTCCGGGCCGTAGACGATCGTCGGCGCCATCGAGCTGCGCGGGCGCTTGCCGCCCTCCACCCGGTTGGCGACGAGATAGCCGTCCTTCTCGGGCACGATGTCGAAATCGGTGAGCTCGTTGTTGAGCATCACGCCGTCCACCGACAGGCCCGAGCCGAACGCGCCTTCGATCGTGGTGGTCACCTGGGCGACGTTGCCGGCCCCGTCGACCACCGAGAGCGACGTGGTGCCCGGCACTTCCTGCGGCTTCACCGCGATGCGCTTGGGCGCGCCCGGGGGCGTGCCGGCCTTCACTTCGGCCATGCTGCCGTCCGGGCTGATCAGCGCCGAGCGGCCGGCGAGATAGTCGCGGTCGAGCAGGCCGGCGATCGGCACCTGCACATAGTCGGGATCGCCGACATAGAGGTCGCGATCGGCATAGGCGAGGCGCGAGCTTTCGGCGAACAGGTGCCAGGCGACGGGATTGTCCTTGCCGAGCTTCGCCATGTCGAAGCGCTCGAGCTGGGCGAGGATCATCATCACGGTGACGCCGCCCGAGGAAGGCGGGCCCATCGAGCAGACCTTGTAGGCGCGGTAGCTGCCGCACAGCACCGGCCGCTCCTTGGCGTCATAGGCGGCAAGGTCGCCGACGGTCATCTTCGACGGGTTGCGCGCCGCGCCGTTCACCGTCGCGACCAGCTTCTCCGCCTGCGGGCCGACATAGAAGCTGTCGGGGCCGAACTTCGCGACGCGCTCCAGCAGCGCGGCCTGTTGCGGGTTGGTCGCGCGCGCGCCGGCGGCCAGCGGCTTGCCATCGGCCTGGTAATAGATCGCGCGGACGCCGGCATCGACGTGCGGCGCATAGTTGCGCAGCGCGTTGGCGAGCCGGGGCGAGACGTCGAAGCCGTCGCGCGCCAGCCGGATCGCCGGGGCGAACAGCCGGGCCCAGGGCAGCTTGCCGGCGCGGGCATGCGCCTTGGCCATGGCGCGCAGCGTGCCCGGCACGCCGACGCTGCGCCCGCCCGGCACCGCCGCCATATGGCTGAGCGGCTGGCCGTCGGCGCCGTAGAACCAATGGTCGTTCGCCGCCATCGGCGCCGCCTCGCGCCCGTCGACCGTCGCGATCTTGCCGGTCTTCACGTCATATTGGAGGAAGAAGGCGCCGCCGCCGATGCCGGCGCTCTGCGGCTCGACGACGTTCAGCGCGAGCATCGTCGCGATCGCCGCGTCCGTGGCGCTGCCGCCGGCATTGAGGATCTCGGTGCCCGCCGCCGCGGCGCGGGGATCGGCGGCGCTCACCACGCCCTGGGCGGAAGCCGCGGCGGGAGCGGCGAGAAGGGCGAGCAGCAGGAACAGCTTCTTCATCCGGCAAGCCGTAGCGGGCTTTGGCCGGAGCGCAAAGACGCTACGTCGGGCGGCAGGCGATCGGATGATTGCGCAAGGGTATAACCGGGCGCAATCTGGCGGACGGCGAAGCGCCGGTGCCCGGCCGCGGCGGACGGGCGCGCGCTTCCGAAGGAGGGCTAGCATGACGGACGGCTCGACATTCGCAACATCCCCCTCGCTGCTGCGCGCGCTCGGCAAGCGCTGGTGGCTGTTCCTGCTGCGCGGCATCGTCGGCATCGCCTTCGGCATCCTCGCGCTGCTGTGGCCGGGCCTGGCGCTGCTCACCCTGGCGCTGGTCTGGGGCGCCTATGCGCTGGTCGACGGCGCGTTCGCGCTGGCCGCGTCCCTGTCGGGCATGCGCAGCGGCGACACGCCGCGCTGGTGGCTGGCGCTCACCGGGCTCGCGGGAATCGCCGCCGGCCTGCTCACCATCATCTGGCCGGGCATCACCGTGCAGGTGCTGCTGCTGCTGATCGCCGCCTGGGCGATCGTCACCGGCGCGATGGAGGCGGCAGGCGCGATCGCGCTGCGCAAGGAGATCGAGGGCGAGCTCTTCCTGATCCTCGCCGGGCTGGTCTCGATCGGCTTCGGCGTGGCGATCCTCGCCTGGCCGGTCGCCGGCGCCATCGGCCTGGTCTGGCTGATCGCCTGGCTCGCGATCTTGGGGGGCGCGGCCTATGTCGCGCTCGCGCTGCGGCTGCGCAAGCTTGCGGGCTAGGCCAACGCCCGGGCGATGGCGCGGGGCAGGCCCGGTCCCTTGAACACCAGCGCGGAATAGAGCTGGACGAGCGTGGCGCCGGCATCGATGCGGCGCCGCGCTTCGTCCGGGCCGTCGATCCCGCCCGCCGAGATCAGCGGCAGCGCGCCCGCGGCGATCTCCGCCGCCTCGGCCAGCTTCTGCCGGGCGAGCGGGGCGAGCGGCTTGCCCGACAGGCCGCCCGTCTCGCCGGCATGGGCCGAGCGGAGCGGCGGGCGCGAAATAGTGGTGTTCGAGACGATCAGCGCGTCGATCCGGTTGTCGAGCGCCGCCCGGATCGCCCCTTCCAGGCCGGCACGGTCGAGATCGGGCGCGACCTTGAGGAACAGGGGCGTCCGCCCGCGCGCCGCATCGCTGGCGGCGAGCAGCTCGTCGAGTGCCGGGCGGGACTGGAGGTCGCGCAGGCCGGGCGTGTTGGGCGAGCTGACGTTGATCGTGACGTAATCGGCATGCGCCGCCGCCTTGCCGACGCCGAGCGCGTAATCCGCGACGCGGTCCGCGCTGTCCTTGTTCGCGCCGACATTGATGCCGAGCATGCCCCGGCGCGGCCCCAGCCGGGCGATGCGCGCCAGCGCCGCGTCGATCCCGCCATTGTTGAAGCCCATGCGGTTGATCACCGCCTCGTCCTCGGGCAGGCGGAACAGGCGGGGCCGCGGGTTGCCGCCCTGGGGGCGGGGCGTGAGCGTGCCGACCTCGACCGCGCCGAAGCCCAGGCCGAACAGGCCGGGTATCGCCTCGGCATCCTTGTCGAGCCCGGCGGCCAGGCCGAGTCGATTGGGAAAGGTCAATCCTCCCAATTGGACGGGCGTTTCCACCATTTCGGATCTAAAAACCGTGCCGAGCGATCCCCAGAGCGCGAGCGCGCGGATGGCGGCGCGGTGCGCCCTTTCGGCGTCGAGCGCGAACAGCGCGGAGCGGAGTGGATAGGCCATGGCAAATGGCCTTCGCATCGCTTTTTCCCTCCGTAAAGCTGCGTATGTCGATTCCTTCCAATACCGTCGCGCCCGGCTCGGCTAGGTGGAAACTGCGACCCGAGGGGTTTCCGCTCAATGGGGGAACCCTTTCCTTTTGGCCCGGTCTGGCCTCGGCCGACCGGGCCACTTTTCTATTCCGCGACCGCGCGGTATATTTGCTTCAGAAAATAAGGAATCCGGGCAGGCAGGAGTCTCGGATCGACAGGGCATAAATGCGGGGCGCAACCAGGATGAAACCGGCCCAACCGGCCGCCGAGAATGACCGCGATCCGCGGCCGCAGATCGAATTCCGCAAGGCGGAAGGCGCGCTGCTCCCGCACGTCGAGTCCTATTATCTCTACCGGCACGACGCGAAGGACATCGAGGGGATCGAGCGCGTCGATCTCGGCCAGCTCCGCTTCGTCATCAAGGGCGAGGGCGAGGTCCTGTTCCCCGACGGCCATGTCGAGAAGACCCGGCGGGTGATGGTCAACGGCCCGGGCACCGCCGCGGCCACCTACAAGATCCGTGGGCCTTTCCACTGTTTCGGCGTGTCGCTGCGCGCGATCGGCTGGAAGGCGCTGATCGGCGTGCCGGCCCACAAGGTCGCCGATCATATCGTCGACGGCGAGAAGCTGTTCTGCGAGCAGGCCGGGCTGCTCTGGCACCGGCTCCACCGGATGGAGACGCTGGAGGAGATGATCGGCGCGATCGAGCCGCTGCTCACGATGCGCCAGCACGAAGTGAAGCCGGTGCCGCCGGCGCACCTGATCTTCCTGCGCGCGGTGCGCGAATGGGCGGCGACCACCGATCCGACGATCGACGACCTCTATGCGCGCATCCGCCGCAGCTCGAACATCGGCGAGCGCCAGGTGCAGCGGCTGTGCAAGGATTATTTCGCCGGCTCGCCCGCCCATCTGAAGCGCAAGTTCCGCGCGATCGGCGCGGCGATGCGCATCTATCAGGGCGCATCGGTGGACGATGTGGTCGAGCCCTTCTCCGACCAGTCGCACCTGATCAACGAGATCCGGCACTTTACCGGCCATACGCCCACGTCGCTGCGCGCGGGCATCGATCCGGTGCTGGCGGTGACGCTCGACAACGAAACCTTCCACTTCCTGCCCGACGTGATCCCCGAATCGGTTGACCTTCGGCGCCGCTGAGCCCATTTGCGCAATCGGAACATTTTTGTCCGATTGAGTCCGCCGCGCCGTTGCGCATGCGGGCCAGCAAGGGAAGTGCGTGCGTCTTTCTAGCCTTGCCGACTATGCGGTCGTGATGATGTCCGCCGCGGCGCGCCATTGCGGCGGGTCGTGCCGGCTCAACGCGACGCTGCTCGCCGAGGAGACCGCGCTGCCGCTGCCCACCGTGCAGAAGCTGGTGAGCAAGCTTTCCGCCGCCGGCCTGATCGAGAGCGCGCGCGGCACCGGCGGCGGCTTCCGCCTGGCGCGGCCGCCCGCGGCGATCACGCTGGCCGATATCGTCGAGGCGGTGGAGGGGCCGATCGCCCTCACCAGCTGCGTGGACGCCGGCAAGCAGGATTGCTGCGTGCAGGAGAGCTGCAAGGTGAAGCCGCACTGGAATGTCGTGAACGGTGCTGTAAAGGGCGCGCTCGCGGGCATTTCCCTCGCCCAACTTTCCAGCGCTCCGGCCGAGGCCGTGGCGCAGCATCCGGCCGACCAGGCCCGGGCCCCGGCGCTGGCCGGGGAGCAGGTGTAAGCATGGCTACGAAGAACGCGGAAGCATTGGCGGCCGCCAACAAGAAATATGAATGGGGCTTCGCCTCGGACGTGGAGCAGGAGTTCGCGCCCAAGGGATTGAGCGAGGACACCGTCCGCTACATCTCGGCCAAGAAGGGCGAGCCCGAATGGATGCTCGACTGGCGGCTGAAGGCGTTCCGCATGTGGCAGGAAATGACGCTGCCGGAATGGGCGAAGCTGGCGATCCCGCACATCGACTATCAGGACGCCTATTATTACGCCGAGCCCAAGCAGAAGAAGACGATCAACAGCCTCGACGATCTCGATCCCGAGATCCGGCGGACCTATGAGAAGCTCGGCATCCCGATCGAGGAGCAGAAGGTGCTCGCCGGAGTCGAGGGCGCGCGCAAGGTGGCGGTGGACGCGGTGTTCGACAGCGTCTCGGTCGCGACCACTTTCCGTGAGGAGCTGAAGGCGGCGGGCGTGATCTTCCTGTCGATCTCGGAGGCGATCCGCGAATATCCCGAGCTGGTGCGGAAGTGGCTCGGCAAGGTCGTGCCGGTGCGCGACAATTTCTATTCGGCGCTCAATTCGGCGGTCTTTTCGGACGGCACCTTCGTCTACATTCCGGAGGGCGTGCGCTGCCCGATGGAGCTCAGCACCTATTTCCGCATCAACGCCGAGAATACCGGCCAGTTCGAGCGCACGCTGATCGTCGCCGACAAGGGCGCGTATGTCTCGTACCTCGAGGGTTGCACCGCGCCGATGCGCGACGAGAACCAGCTCCACGCCGCCGTGGTCGAGCTGGTCGCGCTCGACGATGCCGAGATCAAATATTCGACCGTCCAGAACTGGTATCCGGGCGACGAGAACGGCGTCGGCGGCATCTTCAACTTCGTGACCAAGCGCGCGCTGTGCGCCGGCACCAATTCGAAGGTGAGCTGGACCCAGGTCGAGACCGGCAGCGCGATCACCTGGAAATATCCCAGCTGCATCCTGCAGGGCGACGGCTCGGTGGGCGAATTCTATTCGGTGGCGGTCACCAATGGCCGCCAGCAGGCCGATACCGGCACCAAGATGCTACACATCGGCAAGAACACGCGCTCGACGATCGTCTCCAAGGGTATCTCGGCCGGCAAGTCGAACAACACGTATCGCGGGCGGGTGCTGGTGAACGCGGCGGCGGAGAATGTCCGCAACTTCACCCAGTGCGACAGCCTGTTGCTCGGCGACCAGTGCGGCGCGCACACCGTGCCGTACATCGAAGTGAAGAACCCCAGCGCGCAGATCGAGCATGAGGCGACCACCTCGAAGATCAGCGAGGACCAGATGTTCTACGCGATGCAGCGCGGGCTGGACCAGGAGGCCGCGGTGGCGCTGATCGTCAACGGCTTCGCCAAGGAAGTGCTGCAGCAGCTGCCGATGGAATTCGCGGTGGAGGCGCAGAAGCTGCTGGGGATCAGCCTCGAGGGCAGCGTCGGCTGATGTCCGCGATTCCCCTGCTGATCTTCGCGTCGTTCTGCGGAGGGCTGATGGCCTGGTCGCTGAAGACCGGGCGCGCCTGGCATTGGGGTGCGCTGATCACCAGGGACGAGAATCCGGGCGGCTATCATCAGTTCCTGCTCGGCGCCGGATTGCCGATGGTCCTGGTTCTCGCCGCGCTTCTGTTCGGATGGACGCGATGATCCTCGCCGCCGCCCTCCTCCTTTTCGCCCAGGACGTCCCCGCCGCGCAGGCCGTGGCCGCGCCGGCCGAGGACGAGGCCAACATCGTCGTGCGCGCCACCTTCGGGCGCACCACGATGCTGTTCGACAAGGGCGCGGACGGGCGGCTGCGCAACTGCCGGGTGATGATCTCGAGCGGCAGCCAGCGGCGCGACACCACCGCGTGCGAGGCGACGCCGGTCTGCTATGCCAGGACCGCCGACGAAGTGACCGATTGCCGCGAGCTGAGCATACTCGAACAGGCCGCGGCGATCGGCGCGCCCAGGTCGCCGGCGGCGCCGGGGGTAAGCAAGCCGGGAGTCTTCGAACTGCCCAAGCTGGTGCAGCCCAAGCCGATGCTCTCCGCCGATCTGGTCGGGCCCATCGGCAATGGCGAGGACAGCCGCGAGACCGAGCGCCAGCGCGTCAAGCCGATCGCGCCGCCGACGAACCCGGCGTCGGACGGCCCGGTGGTGCGCTTCACCACGGGCAACGCGCAGCAGCGCGACGATGCCGACAAATCAGAAAAGCGGCCCTGAGCCGCCCGAGGAATGAACGAAGCGATGTTGAAGATCACCGACCTCCGTGCCGAAATCGACGGCAAGGAAATCCTGAAGGGCCTGAGCCTCGAAGTGAATGCCGGCGAGGTCCATGCGATCATGGGCCCGAACGGTGCCGGCAAGTCGACGCTCGGCTATGTGCTGGGCGGCCGGCCGGGCTATGACGCGACCGGCGGCGGCGTGACGTTCGACGGGCAGGACCTGCTCGAACTCGATCCGCATGAGCGCGCCGCGGCGGGCCTGTTCCTCGGCTTCCAATATCCGGTCGAGATCCCGGGCATCTCCAACCTGCAATTCGTGCGCGAGGCGCTGAACAGCCAGCGCCGGGCGCGGGGCGAGGCGCCGCTTTCCGGCGGCGAGTTCCTCAAGCTCGCCAGGGCCCAGGCGGAAGCGCTGGGCATGGACGTGGAAATGCTCAAGCGGCCGGTCAATGTCGGCTTCTCGGGCGGCGAGAAGAAGCGCAACGAGATGGTGCAGATGGGCATCATCGGCCCCAAGCTCGCGATCCTCGACGAGACCGACAGCGGCCTCGACATCGACGCGCTCAAGGCAGTGGGCGAGGGGATCAACCGCATCATGCGCGCGCCCGACAAGGCCGTGCTGCTGATCACCCATTATCAGCGGCTGCTCGACTATGTGCGGCCGGACTTCGTCCATGTCCTTGCCGATGGCCGCATCGTCCGCTCGGGCGGGCCCGAGCTGGCGCTCGCGCTGGAGCGCGAAGGCTATGGAGCGGTGGCCGCATGATCCTGCCTCTGCTCCTCGTGCTGCAGACCGCGCCTGCGCCGCAGGACGAGCTGAACATCGAAGTAGTCGGGCGCCGGCTCGCGGCGATCTCCGCGACCGTCAGCCAGGGTGCCGGCGGCAAGCTCGGCTGCGCGCTCAGCGCGTCGAGCGGCTATGCCAGGCTCGACGAGCAGCTCTGCCGCGCCGCGACTCAGTGCGTCCGCAAGGGCGCGCGCGATTCCGCGGCGGTGAAGGCCTGTATCGACAAGCGCAAGCCCGCGCTGCTTGCGGACTTCAAGCGCGGCTGGAGGGCGAGCCAGTGAACACGCTGCTCGAGCTGCCCACGCCGCGCCAGGAGGAATGGCGCTGGGCCGACATGGCGACGCTCAAGGCGGCGGCCGAAATGCCGCGCGGCGATGCCGGGATCGATCCCGCCGGCCTGTTCCTCGATATCGAAGGGCCCAGGCTGTTGTTCGTCGACGGGCGTTTCGAGCCCGCGCATTCCCGGCCCGGCCCGGTGCAGGTGACGCAGCAGCTGGCCACCACCGACCATCCGCTCGGCAGCCTCACCGATGGCGAGGGCTGGTCGCTGCATCTCGGCAGCGAGCATGCGGCGACGGCGATCCAGATCGTCCATGTCGGCACCGGCGGCGAAAGCCATGTGCCGGCGCGGCTGATGCTGGCCGAGGATGCGGTGGCGAGCGTGATCGAGACCTATGCCGGCAGCGGCTGGGCGAACCGGCTGACCACGCTCTGCCTCGAGCGGGGCGCGCGGTTGATGCGCTCGGTGCGACTGCTCCAGGAGGCGGGCTTCGTCTCGTTGCGCGAAGAGGCCGAAGTGGGCGAGGCGGCGAGCCTGGTCTCGGTGTTCCTCGGCGCCGGCGGCATGGGCAGCCGGATCGACGGGACGCTGCTGGTGAACGGCAAGGGCGGGTTCGCCGAGATGGGCGGGGCATTGCTCACGTCCGGCAGCCAGCGGCAGGAAGCCGCGGTCGCGGTGCGGCACGAGGCCGTCGAGGGCACCTCCCGCCAGCTGTGGCGCGCGGTGGCGGCGGACAAGTCGGCGGCCAGCCTGGCGGCGCGCGTCGAAGTGGCGCGCGGCGCGCAGCAGACCGATGGCGAGCAGTCGCTGCGCGGCCTGCTGCTCCAGCGCTCGGCGACGGTGAACCTGAAGCCCGAGCTCGAGATCTTCGCCGACGACGTGAAGTGCGCGCACGGCGCGACGGTGGGCGAGCTCGACAGGATGGCCCTCTTCTATCTGCAGAGCCGCGGCATCGACGCGGGCCGTGCCAAGGCGCTGCTCACCCGCGCCTTCGTGGCGGACGCGCTCGCCCGGATCGGCGAGGATGCGGTGCGCGAGGCGTTCGCGGCGGATGCGGATCGCTGGCTGGATACCGCGCTATGACCGTAACCGCCGACACCCGCCCCCTCGACCTGCTCGCCGATTTCCCGGCGATCCCGGCCGGCTGGCATTATCTCGACACGGCGGCGACGTCGCAGAAGCCGCGGCCGGTGCTCGACGCGATCGCCAGGGCTTATGGCGAGACCTATGCCACCGTGCATCGCGGCGTGTACCAGCGCTCGGCCGACATGACGCTCGCCTATGAGGCGGCGCGCCGGCGGGTGGCGGAATTCCTGGGCGGGGCGGAGAACGAGATCGTGTTCGTCCGCGGCGCGACCGAGGGGATCAACCTGGTCGCGCAATGCTGGGCCGGCACCCGGCTCAAGGCGGGCGACCGCATCCTGCTGTCCACGCTCGAGCATCATTCGAACATCGTGCCCTGGCAGATGGTCGCCGAGCGCGTGGGCGCCGAGATCGACGTGGTGCCGCTGACGCCGGACCAGCGCATCGACCTGGACGCGATGGCGGCGATGCTCACCGAGCGGCACAAGCTGGTCGCGCTGGCGCATGTCTCGAACGTGCTCGGATCGGTGCTCGACGCCAAGCGCGCGACCGCGCTGGCCCATGGAGTCGGCGCGAAGATTCTGCTCGACGGCTGCCAGGCGGTGCCGCGCATGCCCGTCGATGTCGGCGAGATCGGCTGCGACTTCTATGTGATGTCGGGCCACAAGCTCTATGGCCCCACCGGCATCGGCGTGCTCTGGGGCCGCTACGAGCTGCTCGACGCGATGCCGCCCTATCAGGGCGGCGGCTCGATGATCGACCGGGTGACCTTCGCGAAGACGACCTATGCCCCGCCGCCGGGCCGGTTCGAGGCGGGGACGCCGCATATCGTCGGCGTGGTCGGGCTGCATGCGGCGATCGACTATGTGGCCGGCATCGGGCTGGAGCGCATCCATGCGCATGAGGCCGCTCTGGTGCGCCAGGCGCGCGCGGCGCTGTCGCAGCTCAATTCGGTCAGGCTGTTCGGCCCCGAGGACAGCGCCGGCATCGTCAGCTTCGCGGTGGAGGGGGTGCATCCGCACGACGTCGCCACCATATTGGACGAAGGCAATGTCGCGATCCGCGCCGGGCACCATTGCGCGCAGCCGCTGATGGACGCGCTGGGCGTGCCGGCCACCGCGCGGGCGAGCTTTGGAGCCTATAATGGCGCGGACGACATCGCCGCGCTGGTGAAGGGTATTGAACGCGTGACGAGGATCTTCGGGTGAACCAGGAGCGCAAGATCGCAGTCGAGGAAGTGGACGCCGTGGCGCCGCCGCCCAAGGCGCGCGTCGAGGATGCGTTCGATGCGTCCACCGAAACATCGGCGGGCGTGTTCGATGCGTCCACCGAAGCATCGGCGAACGTGGCCGGGAGCGTCGCCGAGACGTTCGAGCGCAAGCGCGACTATCTTTCGGGCTTCCTGTCGCAAAAGCCGCAGGCGCTGGCGGGCACCGAGCCGGGCGGCGAACTCTATGAGGCGGTGATCGCCGCGCTCAAGGAGATCTACGATCCCGAGATCCCGGTGAACATCTATGATCTTGGCCTGATCTACGGCGTCGACATCACCGCCGACGGCCATGCCGCGGTGCAGATGACGCTGACCACCCCGCACTGCCCGGTGGCGGAATCGATGCCCGGCGAAGTCGAGTTGCGCGTCGGCTCGGTGCCGGGGATCGGCCACGCCGAAGTCAATCTCGTCTGGGATCCGCCCTGGGATCCGCAGAAGATGAGCGACGAGGCCAAGCTCGAACTGGGGATGCTGTGATGACCACCGCCGCCACCCGCCAGCGCCCCGCCGCGCTGATCCTGACTCCGGCCGCCGAGCGGCGCATCGCCGATCTGATGGCCAAGGCGCCCGAGGGCGCGGTCGGCGTCAGGCTCTCGACGCCGCGCCGCGGCTGCTCGGGGCTGGCCTATTCGGTCGACTATGTCACCGAGGCCAAGCCGTTCGACGAGAAGATCGAGACGCCCGGCGGGACCTTCTATGTCGATGGCGGCTCGGTCCTCTATCTGATCGGCTCGACGATGGACTGGCAGGAAGACGATTTCACCGCCGGCTTCGTCTTCCAGAACCCCAATGCCAAGGGCAGCTGCGGCTGTGGGGAGAGCTTTACGGTCTGACCCGGCGGGCATAGGGACGGCTGACAACGCAGTCGGAAGAGGATTTCCATGCCCCATCCCCAGCCCTATGCCGCCGATCCCGCGCGCTATGACGGGCGCATGCCCTATCGCCGTTGCGGCCGTTCGGGGCTCGACCTGCCGGCGATCAGCCTGGGCCTCTGGCAGAATTTCGGTGGGACGGATGTGTTCGAGACCGGCCGCGCGATGCTGCGCCGCGCGTTCGACCGGGGCGTCACCCATTTCGATCTCGCGAACAATTACGGCCCGCCCTATGGCTCGGCCGAGGAGAATTTCGGCCGGGTGCTGGCGAGCGACTTCGCCGGCCACCGCGACGAGCTGATCGTCTCGACCAAGGCGGGCTGGGACATGTGGCCCGGGCCCTATGGCGATGTCGGCGGATCGCGGAAATACCTCATCGCCTCGTGCGACCAGAGCCTGAAGCGGATGGGGCTCGACTATGTCGACATCTTCTATTCGCACCGCGTCGATCCGAAGACGCCGCTCGAGGAGACGATGGGCGCGCTCGCCCAGCTCCACCGCCAGGGCAAGGCGCTCTATGTCGGCATCTCCAGCTATTCGCCCGAGCTGACGCGCCAGGCCGCCGCGATCCTGGCCGAGCACAAGGTGCCGCTGCTGATCCACCAGCCGAGCTATTCGATGCTGAACCGCTGGATCGAGGGCGAACTGCTCGACACGCTGGGCGCGCTCGGCACCGGCTGCATCGCCTTCTCGCCGCTCGCCCAGGGCATGTTGAGCAACAAATATCTCAATGGAGTCCCCGAGGATGCCCGCGCGGCCAAAGGCGGCTCGCTGAACCAGCGGCTGCTCTCGGACGACAATATCGCCCGCATCCGCGCGCTCCATGCGATTGCCCGGCGGCGTGGCCAGACGCTGGCGCAGATGGCGATCGCCTGGGTGCTGCGCGACGCCCGCGTCACTTCCGCGCTGGTCGGCGCGCGCACGGTGGAGCAGCTCGACAATTCGCTCGACGCCGTCAACAATCTCGATTTCAGCGCGGAAGAGCTGGCGGAGATCGATGCCCATGCGACCGATGGCAGCCTCGATCTCTGGAAGGTCTCGTCGAGCATCGAGGAGTTGCCCCAGGCATGAGCGTCGCCTTCCGCCGCGAGAGCGACGAGGAACATAAGGAACCGAAGTTCGAGCTGCCGCTGCCGCCGGGGCCCAATCTGGTCACGGCGCGCGGGCTCGCGCTGATCGAGGCGAAGGCGGCCGCGCTGGAAGCGGCGGTTTCGGCGGAGCGCAACGACGAAGCGCGCGAGGCGCTGAAGCGCGAGCTGCGCTATTGGAACACCCGCCGCACCACCGCGCAGGTCGCGCCCGCGCCGGAGCAGGGCGTGGCCGGCATCGGATCGCGTGTGCGGATCCGCCTGAACGGCAAGGAGCGGGCGATCGACCTGGTCGGCCATGACGAGGCCGATCCGGCGGCGGACCGGCTCTCCTTCCAGGCGCCGCTCGCCCAGGCGCTGATCGGCGCCGAGGAAGGCGAGAGGGTGGATTTCGGCGGGCGCGCGCAGGCGATCGAGATCGTCGGCATCGAAACGATTCCGGACTGAGCCGAACTGCGCTTAAGGTGGCGGGCATGACTCGCCTCCCGCTCGCCGCCGCGCTGCTCGCCTCCGCTTCGTTCGTTTCCGGGGCCCATGCCCAGACCGCTGCCGCCCGCTGGAAGGCGGAAGCGGCGCGGGTGACGATCACGCGCGACGATTGGGGCGTGGCGCACATCCGGGGCAAGACCGATGCCGATGCGGTGTTCGGCATGATCTATGCCCAGGCCGAGGACGACTTCAACCGGATCGAGACCAATTATCTGGTGAGCCTGGGCCGGCTTGCCGAAGCGGAAGGCGAGGGTGCGATCTGGCAGGACCTGCGCCAGCGGCTGTTCGTCGATCCGGAAGCGTTGAAGGCGGACTATGCCGCGAGCCCGGCCTGGCTGCGCAAGCTGATGCAGGCCTGGGCGGACGGGCTCAACCATTATCTCGCCACCCATCCGCAGGTGAAGCCGCGCGTGCTCACTCGCTTCGAGCCGTGGATGGCGCTGAGCTTTTCGGAAGGCAGCATCGGCGGCGATATCGAGCGGGTGGCCTTGAGCCAGCTCGAGGCGTTCTACGGCAAGCAGCGAGTCGCGATGACCGAGGCGGAGAAGGGGCTGGTGTTCAAGGAGCCCAAGGGCTCGAACGGCATGGCGATCGCGCCGAGCCATACCAGGAACGGCCATGCGCTGCTGCTGATCAACCCGCACACCAGCTTCTTCTTCCGCTCCGAGCAGCAGGTGACGAGCGGCGAGGGGCTGAACGCCTATGGCGCCGCCACCTGGGGCCAGTTCTTCATCTACCAGGGGTTCAACGCCAAGGCGGGCTGGATGCACACGTCGAGCGGCGTCGACAATGTCGACGAGTTCGCGGAAGACATCGTCAGCAACGTGCCGGGCACGGTCCTGGGCTATCGCTATGGCGCCGAGACGCGGCCGGTGACGGTGAAGCGAGTCACGCTGTCCTATCGCACGGCGGACGGAGGGCAGGCGCAGCGCAGCTTCCGGACCTATGCCACCCATCACGGCCCGATCGTCCGCATGACGGACAGCGGCAAGTGGATCGCGGTGGCGCTGATGAACAAGCCGGTGGCGGCGCTGCAGCAGAGCTTCCTGCGCACCAAGGCCACCGACTATGCCGGCTTCATGAAGGTGGCCGAGCTCAAGGCCAACAGCTCCAACAACACGCTGTTCGCGGATTCCAGGGGCGAGATCGCGTTCCTGATGCCGCAGTTCATGCCGGTGCGCGACGATCGCTTCGACTATCGCAAGCCGGTGGACGGCAGCGATCCGGCGACCGACTGGAAGGGGCTGCACGGCCTCGCCAGCCTGCCCCAGGCCGTGAACCCGAAAAATGGCTGGGCCTTCAACGTGAACAACTGGCCCTGGACGGCGGCGGGCGCGGACAGCCCCAGGGCGGCGGACTATCCGCGCTATTTCGACCAGGCCGGCGAGAATCCGCGCGGCGCCCATGCGCTGCGGGTGCTGAACGCGCGGGCGGACTTCACGCCGGAGACGCTGCGCGAGGCGGCCTATGACAGCTTCCTGCCCGCGTTCGACCGGCTGCTGCCCGGGCTGGTCGCCGCCTGGGAGAAGCTGCCGGACGGCGACGCGCGCAAGGCCAGGCTCGCCGAGCCGGTGGCGCTGCTCAAGGGCTGGGACCGGCGCTGGGGAGCGGGATCGACCGCGACCTCGCTGGCGGTGTTCTGGGGCGAAGCGCTCTGGGCGCCCGGGGCCCAGCCGGCCAGGGATACGGGCATCTCGGTGTGGGACTGGATGGCGACGCGCGCCACCGATGCGCAGCGGATCGACGCGCTGGCCGCGGCGGTGGATCGGCTCACTCAGGATTTCGGTGGCTGGCGCGTGCCCTGGGGCGAGATCAACCGGTTCCAGCGCAATGACGGCGCGATCGTCCAGAAGTTCGACGATGCGAAGCCGAGCATCCCGGTGCCCTTCCCCTCGGCGCAATGGGGCTCGCTCGCTTCGTTCGGCGCGAAGCGCTGGCCGGGGACGAAGCGCTATTACGGCACGAGCGGCAACAGCTTCGTCGCGACGGTGGAGTTCGGGCCGAAGGTGAAGGCCTGGGCAGTGACTGCGGGCGGCGAGAGCGGGCACCCGGACTCCCCGCATTTCACCGACCAGGCCGGGCGCTATGCGGCGGGCGATTTGCGGCCGGTCTATTTCTACCCGGAGGATCTGAAGGGGCATGTGGTGCGGGCGTATCGGCCGGGGGGCTAGCTCTTCGACCAATAGTCAAAGGCCTCGCGCTGGAGCTTGTCGACCAGCGCCCGTGCCGCCGCTCCCTTCCACGGCCCGCCATAGGCTGCGAGCGACCCGCGCGGGCTCACCCACCAGCCTTGCCCCGGCATGGCATCGGCTTCGCGTACGACCAGCACGGCGAGTTCGGGTTCGCCGTCCCGTGCTGCGGCATCGTCGATCGCATCGAGCGTCTTGCACAGCGCGCGCATCAGCGGGCGGGTGAAGCGATGGCCGAGCAGGGCGAGCAGTTCCGAATAGCTGACCGCGCGGTGCGCGCGCGCCGCATCGATCAGCAGCGCGCGGACCTGCGCGGCATCGGACACGGGGACCGGATCGCCGGTCATCACCGCGCGAACGGCTTGCTGAGGAAGCGCGAATTCGCCTCGCCGAACCGCCATGGCGTATCGATTGCCCTGGTTATCCCGATCCGCGGCCCGACCGCGACGGCACGCGGGGCGTCCGCCGGCCGCAGTTCGAACGGCGGCGCATCGAGTGGAGCCCCGTCCAGCGCGCGGTCGACCGCCAGTGCCTGGCAGAGCTTGCCCGGCCCCGAGCAGAGCTGCCGCGGATCACCGGTGCCGCGCCGCCGTGCCATCGCCGCGAGCCCCTGGCGCGGCTCGATCGCGCGGATCAGCACCGCGCTGATCGGTGCGCACACGAAGTTCATGCACCAGTGCAGCCCGTAGATCCGGTAGATGTACGCATGGCCGGGCGGCCCGAAGAGCACCGCGTTGCGCCGGGTCGGCCCGCCGAAGCTGTGCGAGGCGGGGTCGCGCACGTCATAGGCCTCGGTCTCGACGATCGGGCCGCCGCCGCCGTCGATGAGCACCTCCACTCCGATCAGGTCCCGCGCGACCGTCACGGCGTCGCGCTCGAAGAAGGTGCGGTCGAGCATGGATCGAGCGTATCATCTGCCGCCGGAACGGCAATTCGCGGCCCGGTCGGTCGCCATGCGGCGGGGCGATGCGCTAGCTGATGCTCAGTGTATCGGTCCGCTTCACGATCCAGGCGCCGTCACGACTCTTTTCCAGGGTGACCAGGGCCGTGCCTCCCGCCAGCGCTCCGTATTGATCGCTGATCGTCATGGCGGCGGTTCGGCCATCCCGGTCGATCACCGGCATGGACATGGTGAGGACGCCGAAGGGATAGCGATCCATCGTTCCCGGATTGGCCAGCCGGTCGATCCGGGCGTCGTCGTGCAGGATGCCGGCGCCATCCAGAAACGCGCGCAGATTCGGGCAGCTCGTGACCGGGCTCAATCTCCGAACGTCGCCCTGCGCATATGCCAGGCGAAGATCCTGCCTGCCGACGAATTCGGGATGCTCGCGAACGATTGCCTCGAGGTCGGCGCGCCCGGGGAGCATCAGGCCCTTGGGGCCGTGCGCCACTGCGATTGGTCCCGTCGCTTCCTTCAGGAACTGCCGCGCATAGGCCTCCGCCACCTTGCAGCCTTCCCCGAGCTTGCCATCGGATAGAGAGCCGCACCCCGCCAGGAGCAAGGGGGTCAGGAGAAGGATGATCGGGCGCGTCATTCCAACGTCATACTCAGAACGGCAACTCCTCGCCCAGCCGCTCCTCGAAGTTCGAGACCGTCACGCCGACCAGCCTTACCCCCTTGGGCGTGGGCAGCACCGAGCGGATCAGGGCGAGGCTCATGTCGCGGAGCGTCTCGCGGCGGTCGACCAGCCCGGCGCCGAGGCTGCGGCTGCGGGTGATGATCTGGAAGTCGCCATATTTCACCTTCACGGTGACGGTGCGGCCGAATTCCTGCGCCTTCTCGCACCAGGCCCAGACGTCCTCGGCCATCTCGAGCACGCCGGCCTCGATCTCGGCATTCTCCACCAGGTCGCGGTCGAAAGTGGTCTCCGAGCCCGAGGACTTGCGCGGCAGGTCGACATGCACCGGCCGGTCGTCCTCGCCGCGCGAGATCGCGTGATACCATTCGGCCGCGCTGCCGAAATGCGCGCGGAGGAATTCCAGCGACTTGCCGCGCAGATCCGCGCCGGTCTCGATGCCGAGCGCATGCATCTTCCTCGCGGTCACCGGCCCCACTCCGTGGAAGCGCGCGACCGGCAGCGTCTCCACCCAGGCCGGCCCCATCTCGGGCGTCACCGCGAACTGGCCGTTGGGCTTGCGCTGGTCCGAGGCGAGCTTGGCGAGGAACTTGTTGTACGAGACGCCGGCCGAGGCGGTGAGGCCGGTCTCCGCCAGGATGCGGGCGCGGATCTCCTTGGCGGTGGCCCAGGCCGTCTCGATCCCGCGCAGGTTCGCGGTGACGTCGAGATAGGCCTCGTCGAGCGAGAGCGGCTGGATGACCGGCGTATAGTCGGCGAAGATCGCATGGATCTGCTTCGAGACGGCGCGATAGACGTCGAAGCGCGGCTTGACGAAGATCAGTTCCGGGCAGCGCCGCATCGCGGTGACCGAGGGCAGGGCGGAGCGCACGCCGAACCGGCGCGCCTCGTAGCTTGCCGCCGCCACCACGCCCCGCGCCGCGGCATAGCCGACGGCGACCGGCTTGCCCCGCAGCGCCGGATCGTCGCGCTGCTCCACCGATGCGTAAAAGGCGTCCATGTCGACATGGATGATCTTGCGGACCGGCTGGGTCCCCATGTCAGTCGTCCATCGGCTCCAGCGCGGCGGCGAAGATGCGCGTCAGGCGCTTCTCGAAGCGCTCGGTCTCCTCGGCGGTGCACATGTCCGGATCGATGGCGAGCGTGTTATGCATGATGCCCATGCCCATCAGCACGGCAAAGGCCATGGCGGCGCGCATCTCGGTATCCTGGCCGCCAAGCACGCGCGCGATCGGCTCCAGGATGTCGGTGTCGATCGTCTCGCGGATGATCTCGCCGGCCTTGGGCGATCCGATCGAATGCAGCAGGATCAGGATCTGGTCGATATGGAGGTCGCGCTCGTCCTGCGGCGTGCCGCCGTCGTCGAGGAAGAGCCGGGCGAAATGCGCGGCCAGCGTCTCGCGGGTGGCGCCTTCCATGAAGTCCTTGTCGTCGTCGCGCAGCGTCTCGCGGAACAGGGCTTCCTTGCTGCCGAAATAGCGGCTGACCAGCGCGGGATCGACGCCGGCATCGCCCGCGATCTCGCGCAGGCCGACATTCTCGTAGTTCTCGCGCGCGAAGTGCTTCCGGGCCGAGGCGAGGATCGCCTCGCGCGTCGCGGCCGCGTTGCGCGACCGCGGCAGGGCCTGGACGGGCGGGATCATGGGCGCCTTTTTATCGCTAACAGACGGGTAGTCAACCATTGTGGACATA
The DNA here is from genome assembly GCF_029870595.1 of Sphingomonas sp. CBMAI 2297. GTDB lineage: Bacteria > Pseudomonadota > Alphaproteobacteria > Sphingomonadales > Sphingomonadaceae > Sphingomonas. The sequence continues at coordinate 289,145 of NZ_JAPDIR010000005.1, read as the reverse complement.
TGTCTACAGTCGTTGACAAGTTCCCTGAACGCGCTTAGCGGGTGCCAAATCGGAAGTCGTTCGTTTCCAGTAACGGCACCGCGGAGGATGTCCGGCCAGGGGCACGGATTTAGGGATCGAACATGCATTCGAAGAACCGTCAGCTGCTTATCCCGGCTCTTGTGGCCGCGCTCGCTCTCGCCGGTTGCGGCGGCGGCGGACCGCAGATGCCGCAGCAGGGCCCGCCCCCCGTCACCGTCTCGGCGCCGCTGGTGCAGGACGTGGTCGACTGGGACGAGTTCGTCGGCCGCTTCGAGGCGATCCAGACGGTCGAGGTGCGCCCGCGCGCCTCGGGCTATCTGCAGGGCATCTGGTTCAAGGACGGCCAGTTCGTCCGCAAGGGCCAGCTGCTCTTCACCATCGATGCGCGTCCGGCCCAGGCCGCCGTCGCCCAGGCGGCGGCGCAAGTCGCCCAGGCCAAGGCCACGCTCGCCAATGCGCAGACCGAATATGCCCGCTCGGAGGCGCTGGTCGCCCAGCGCGCCGCCAGCCAGGAGGAGCTGGAGCAGCGCCGCGCCGCGCTGCGCTCGGGCGCCGCGCAGGTCGCCGCCGCGGAGGCCAATCTGCGGGCGCGCCAGCTCGACCTGGGCTTCACGCGCGTCGTCGCGCCGCTGAGCGGTCGCATCTCGGAGCGCAAGGTCGATGTCGGCAATTCGGTCACCGCCGACCAGACGGTGCTGACCACGATCGTCTCGGTCGATCCGCTGCACTTCGTCTTCCAGGGATCGGAAGCGCTGCTGCTGAAATATCAGCGCCAGGGCACCGGCGCCCAGAACGGCACGGCGATCAAGGTCAAGCTCTCGGACGAGAACGACTATACCCATACGGGCACGCTCGACTTCGTCGACAACGCGCTCGATGCCGGCGCCGGCACGATCCGCGCCCGCGCGATCATCGCCAATCCCGGCGGCTTCCTGAAGCCCGGCATGTTCGGCTCGGCCCGGCTCGAGGCGTCGAAGCCCTATCCGGCGCTGCTGGTGCCGGACACGGCGGTGATGGCCGATGCCGCGCGCCAGATCGTGTTCGTCGTCGACAAGAGCAACACGGTGACGGCGCGCCCGGTGCAGACCGGCCCGCTGCGCGGCAATCTGCGCGTGATCCGCTCGGGCCTGACCAAGGATGATCGGGTGATCATCGACGGCACCCAGCGCGCGCGCCCGGGCGTGAAGGTCACGCCGCAGCCGGGCAAGATCACGGAAGCGCCGGCCCCCGCCGCCGCGCCGCCGTCCGATCAGCCGGCCGGCACCGCGCTGCCCGCCGGCAACCGCTGAGGATAGGGCCATGAGCGAACCCCAGGCTCCCCAGCCCGACGCGCCCGCGCGCAGCGGCTTCTCCAGCTTCTTCATCGAGCGGCCGATCTTCGCGGCGGTGATCTCGGTGTTCATCACCCTGATCGGCGCCTTCTGCTATCCGCTGCTGGCGCTGTCGCAATATCCGGAGATCGCGCCGCCCACGATCGCGGTGAGCGCCTTCTATGCCGGCGCCTCGCCGGAGACGATCGCCGAGACGGTGTCGACGCCGCTCGAGCAGGAGATCAACGGCGTCGAGGGCATGCTCTACATGAGCTCGTCCTCCACCCAGGGCCAGGCGACCGTCACGGTCACCTTCAAGCCGGGTACCGATCTCAACGCCGCCCAGGTGCTGGTGCAGAACCGCGTCAACCTGGCCGTGCCGCGCCTGCCGGACCAGGTGCGCCAGATCGGCGTGACGGTGAACAAGCAGGAATCGGGCTTCCTGATGATCGTGGCGCTTACCTCGCCCGACAACAGCCTCGACGTCGATTACATGGGCAATTACGCCAATACGGTGATCCGCGACCGGCTGCTGCGCCTGGAGGGCGTGGGCACGGTGCAGGTCTTCGGTGGCGGCAATTACTCGATGCGCGTCTGGATCGATCCGGACAAGGCGGCGGCACGCAACCTGACTTCGGGCGAGATCGTCGCGGCGCTGCAGGCGCAGAATATCCAGACCGCGGGCGGCGCGCTCGGCTCGGCGCCGACGGGCAAGGACAATCCGTCGTTCGAGGTGCCGGTGGACGTGCGCGGCCGCCTCGCCACGGTCGAGCAATTCTCCAACATCACCGTGAAGTCCGATCCGACCGGCGCCGCGCTCACCAAGCTGGGCGACGTCGCGCGGATCGAGCTGGGCAGCCAGGACTATTCGATCCGCGGCTCGTTCGGCGGCCGGCGCGGTATCGCGCTCGCCATCGTCCAGCAGCCGGGCGCCAATTCGCTCAACGCGGCGGACCTGGTGCTGAAGGAGATGGAGACGCTCAAGAAGGACTTCCCGCAGGGCCTTCAATACACCATCCCCTACAACCCGACCGAATATGTCTCGGCGTCGGTGGAGGCCGTGCAGCACACGCTGCTCGAAGCGGTGGTCCTCGTCGTCGTGGTCGTGGTGATCTTCCTCCAGACCTGGCGCGCGGCGGTGATCCCGATCGTCGCCATCCCGATCGCGCTGGTCGGCACCTTCGCGGTGCAGCTCGCGCTCGGCTATTCGATCAACTCGCTGTCGCTGTTCGCGCTGGTGCTCGCCGTGGGCATCGTGGTCGACGACGCGATCGTCGTGGTCGAGGCAGTGGAGAAGCACATCCGCGAAGGCAAGTCGCCACGCGATGCCGCGCACCTGACGATGAAGGAAGTGTCCGGCGCGCTGGTCGCGATCGGCCTGGTGCTGGTCTCGGTGTTCATCCCGACGGCAATGGTCGGCGGCATCCCCGGCATCTTCTACCGCCAGTTCGCGGTGACGATCGCCGCGGCCTCGGCGATCTCGCTGCTCGTCTCGCTCACGCTGTCGCCGGCGCTCGCCGCGCTGCTGCTCAAGCCGCACCAGCATATCGACGCCGATAGCGGCCCGCGCTGGATGCGGCCGGTCAAGCTGGGCGCGGAGAAGTTCAACGAGGGCTTCAACTGGCTGTCGGACCGCTATGGCCGTGTCACTGGCCGGCTGATCCGCATGGGCCTGATCATGATGCTCATCTATGCGGGGCTGCTCGCGCTCACCGGCTGGCGCCTCACCGCCACGCCGACGGGCTTCATCCCCGAACAGGACCAGGGCTTCCTGATCGGCGTCGTCCAGCTGCCGCCGGGCTCGTCGCTCGAGCGCACCAGCGAAGTCGTCGACAAGGCCTATGCCATCGCCGCCAAGACCGACGGCGTGATCGACGGCGCGGCATTCGCCGGCCTGGACGGCGCGAGCTTCAGCCAGGCGTCGAACGCGGGCGTGTTCTTCATCAAGCTGAAGGACTGGTCGCAGCGCGGCAAGCAGCAGAGCGCGGAGGCGCTGGCCGGCCAGCTCACCGGCGCGATCGCCGGGCAGATCAGCGGCGCCAACATCTTCATGATCTCGCCGCCCGCGGTGCAGGGCCTCGGCAACGGCTCGGGCTTCGTGATGATGATCGAGGATCGCGCGGCCAATGGCGGCTGGCGCGGGCTCGAGGGCGCGACCGGGGCGATGATGGGCGCGGCGATGCAGGAGCCGAAGGTCACCCAGGTCTTTTCGTTGTTCAACACCGCCAATCCGCGCATCCGCGCCGATGTCGACCGCGACAAGGCGCAGATCCTCGGCGTGCAGCCGCAACAGGTGTTCGACGCGATCGGCACCTATATCGGCTCGACCTATGTCAACGACTTCAACCTGCTCGGCCGCACCTTCCGCGTGACCGCGCAGGCGGAGCCGACCTCGCGCGACGATATCAGCGACATCGGCCGCCTGCAGGTGCGCTCGTCGAGCGGCCAGATGGTGCCGATCTCGGCGGTGGCGAGCTTCCATCGCGACTCCGGCTCGTCGCGCGTGGTGCGCTACAACCTGCTGCCCGCGGTGGAGCTGCAGGGCGCCGCCGCGCCGGGCGTCTCCTCGGGCGACGCGCTCGCGGCGATGGAGGCGATGGCGAGCAAGGTGCTGCCCCAGGGCTATGGCTATGAATGGACCGGCCTCGCCTATCAGCAAAAGGCGGCCGGCAGCTCGTCGGCACTGATCTTCGTGCTCGCCGTGGTATTCGTCTTCCTCGTGCTGGCTGCCCAGTATGAAGCGCTGACGCTGCCGCTCGCGGTGATCCTGATCGTGCCGATGTGCATCCTGGCCGCGCTGCTCGGCGTGAACCTGCGGGGGATGGACAACAACATCCTCACCCAGGTCGGCCTGGTGGTGCTGATCGCGCTTGCCGCCAAGAACGCGATCCTGATCGTCGAGTTCGCCAAGCAGGGCGAGGAAGAGGGCATGAACCGGTTCGACGCCGCGGTCCACGCCGCCCGCTCGCGCCTCCGTCCGATCCTGATGACGTCGTTCGCGTTCATCTTCGGCGTGATCCCGCTGGCGATCGCCAGCGGCCCGGGCCAGGAGATGCGCCAGTCGCTCGGCACCGCGGTGGCGTTCGGCATGGTCGGCGTCACCATCTTCGGCCTGATCTTCACGCCGATCTTCTACGTGCTGCTGCGCAAGCTGGGCGGCGGCAAGGTGGCGCATCACGGGCCCATGCCGACGGCACCGGAAACGCCTGCCGCCGCGACGGGAGAAGCGCAATGAAGCGGACCCTTGCCCTGATCGCCGCCGGCCTGACGCTCTCGGGCTGCGTGGTCGGCCCCAATTATGTCTCGCCGGCGCCCAAGGCGCCCGCCCAGGGCGACCTGAGCCAGGCAAAGGCGCCGGGCTTCGTCGCCGACGAGCCGCCGGCGGACTGGTGGAAGCTGTACGACACGCCGGTGATCGACCGGCTGGTCGGCGAGGCGCTGGCGGCCAATACCGATCTGCGCGTCGCCGCGGCGAACCTGCGCCAGGCGCGGGCGAGCCTGCGCGAGACGCGGGCCCAGCGGCTGCCGACCACCAGCGTCACGTCGAAGGCGACGCATGCCCGCGTGCCGGGCGCGTCGCTGGGCATCCCCGGCTCCTCGTTCGAAGGCGATACCTATGATGTCGGGCTCGACCTGAGCTATCAGGTCGATCTGTTCGGCAAGATCACCCGCGCGATCCAGGCCGGCCGTGCCGATCTGGGGGCGAGCCAGGCCGCCTATGACCTGTCCCGCGTCACGGTGGTGGCCGAGACGATCCGCGCCTATTCGGATGCCTGCGCCGCGGGCGAGCAGCTCAAGGTCGCTTCGCAGACGCTCAAGCTCCAGGAAGACACGTTCGACCTGACGCGCCGGCTCGAGGCGGGCGGGCGCGGCACCGGGCTCGAGACCAGCCAGGGCGCGGCCCTGCTGGAGCAGACCCGTGCCCAGGTCCCGGTCTATGAGGCGCAGCGCAAGGCCGCGCTGTTCCGCCTCGCGGTGCTCACCGGCAAGCCGCCGGCGGACGCGCCGGCCGATGTGGCGAGCTGCGAGACGGTGCCGGTGGTGAAGCAGGCCATCCCGGTCGGCAATGGCGCGACGCTGCTCGCCCGCCGCGCCGATGTCCGCGCCGCCGAGCGCCGGCTTGCCGCCGCCTCGGCGCGGATCGGCGTCGCCACCGCGGACCTCTATCCGAACATCTCGATCGGCGGCTCGATCGGTTCGACGGCGCTGGCGCCCAAGGATATGTTCAACAGCTCGAGCTTCCGCTTCAGCATCGGTCCGATGCTGTCGTTCAGCTTCCCGAACATGAGCGTCGCCCGCGCGCGCATCGCCCAGGCCGAGGCGGGAGCGGACGCCGCGCTCGCCACGTTCGACGGCACTTGGCTGACCGCGCTGCAGGATACCGAGACGGCGCTGGCCAATTATGTGGCGCAGGGCCAGCGCGTCGAGGCGCTGCGGCGCGGCCGCGACCAGAGTGCGGAAGCGGCCCGCATCGCGCGGCTGCGCTACCGCGCCGGCGCCGAACCCTTCCAGACCGTGCTCGATGCCGAGCGTTCGCTCGCCACGAACGAGCTGAGCCTGGCCCAGGCCGAGTCGAGCTTCTCCGACGCTACGGTCACCCTGTTCCTCGCGCTTGGCGGAGGTTGGCAGCAGTCTCCCCAGGGCTGAACTGCCGACCCCCGCCCCCGCGACCCCGCGTACCTTCCGGTGCGCGGGGGCGCGGCTGTTTCCCGCCTGCGCCGGAACGCGGGGGAACATTGCTCTCTACCTCGAAAGCGTGGCTGGACACAGCCCGCTAGGTTGAGGACTCATATTCTCCAGCGTCCTCCCCGCTATCCCTTCAACCGCCCCCTTCACCCGTCATCCCCGTGCAGCCGGGGATGACGGAAATAATCTCAAAGGCTTGTCTGGGTTCTCAGCCTGGCGCGCGCCCTCCATCCGCTGCATTGCCCGACCAATAATACAATGTGGCCTGACCATTCTATTGACAGTCACGCGCGCATCGGCCTTATTGGCCTGACACCGGTGGCCAGCACGACTGGCGACGAGACAAGCCGGGGCACAGAGGGGGAGGGAGAGTCATGCGACGGACTGCTCTATTTGCTGGCACGGCGATCTGCGCCGTCCTGATGGCGACGCCTGCGTTCGCCCAGAACACCGATACCGACAGCCAGGCGAGCGCGCCGCAGGCCGAGGAGCCCAGGCCCGCGGACCAGATCGTGGTCACCGGGTTTCGCCGGGCCTATGCCGATGCGCTCAACATCAAGCGCGAGTCCGATCAGATCACCGATTCGATCTCGTCCGACGGCCTTGGCCGCTTCCCGGACCTGAACGTCGGCGAGGCGATCCAGCGGATCCCCGGGGTGCAGATCAACCGCGAGGCGGATTCGCGCAACGCCACGATCTCGCTACGCGGCCTGCCGGGTTCGTTCGCGCGCACCACGCTGAACGGCGGCGGCTTCGCCGATCCGATCCTGGGCAGCGCGACCAATACCTCGTCCACGCCGCTCGGCGCGTTCAATTCGGACATCTTCTCGTCGATCACGGTGATCAAGTCGCCCTCGGCGGCGAATCTGGCGGGCGGGCTTTCGGGCAATGTCGACCTGAAGATCGCGCCGGCGCTCGGCCGCAAGCAGGGTGGGTGGGTCAAGGCCTCGTACGAGTATAATGATCTCGGCGACCTGGGCAGCCCGGCCTTCTCGGCCGGCTATAACGCGCACATCACCGACAATTTCGCGGTGTTCGGCGTGGTCGCCTGGAAGGACGAGAAGTTCCGCCGCGACTCGATGTCGGTGAACAGCTGGGCGAACAAGCTCGGTTCGATCCAGGTCGGCAACCAGGCGGTGCCGGCGTCCAACCCCACCTATCAGGCGCTGATGGCGCAATATCCGGGCGGGGTCTATTATCCCACCCAGGTCCGCCAGTTCGTCCGCCTCAACAAGGGCCATCTGCTCACCGGCGCCGGCGGCTATGAATGGCAGGCGACCGACACGCTCAAGTTCGGCGCGACCGGCTTCTATACCGAGCGCAACCTCGACCAGGGCACCAACCACCTGCTCTATATCGACACGTCGGCGGGCAATAACGGCACCGGCGCGCTGTCGGCCACTTCGGCGGTGGCGCATTTCACCAGCCTGGGCACGCCCTATGTCGTCCAGACGCCGACGGGCCCCCGCGCCTATATCAACCAGTTCACCGCCGAGAATCTGCAGACCTACGACTCGATCCGCTCGGAGCCGGCCAAGCAGAAGACCTGGGCGATCAACCCGACGATCGAGTTCAAGGACGATCAGTGGCGAGTGACGGCGCAGGGCACGATCTCGCGCGCGCAGGTGCTCGCCAACCAGATCGAGCTGGACATCATCCAGAATCCCTATCGCAACCTGGGTTCGGCGGGGCTGAACGGCATCACCGCATCGGTCTACACCGGCGGCACCAGCCTGCAGAACGCGGTGTTCGTCCTGAACACTCCCAACGCCTCGCACATCCCGACAGGCGGCTATCCGCTCGCCTCGCCGGCGAACCAGGCGACCCAGGCGGGCGCGCAGATGCCCGGCGTGGCCGCGGCGACGCTGGGTGATCGCTTCGGCGTCACCGGCACCAACGGCCAGTCGTGGAACGCGCTCGACGCGGTGCAGCTCGATATCGAGCGCAGCTTCGCCGGCAGCTTCCTCTCCGGCTTCCAGGTCGGCATGCGCTACGAGAACAACGAATATACCTCGATCGGCTCGCGCAACACCTCGATCGGCGCGGTCACCGCCAATGTCACGCCGGCGATGTCGCTGGCCAACCCCTATGTGAACGACTTTTTCGGCGGCACCGCGGGCGGCTATACCAGCAACTGGCGCAGCATGGACGTGAACCAGGTGCTCGGCGCGATCACGCCGGTGGTGCTGACGACGCGCCCCTCGCAATATGCCAACGGCCTGCCGCCCCAGTTCGCCATGGGCCAGCAATATGGCGTGTTCCTCACCCCCTATGGGCTGGTGAACAATTACTGGGACCCCAATTACTGGAACAACAACTTCACCAACACCAAGAAGGTGATGTCGGCCTATGCCATGGCCAAGTTCGACGGCGATCTGTTCGGCATCCATGTCCGCGGCAACGCCGGCGTGCGCTACGAGGCGACGACGCAGAAGATCGACGCGCTGGACTGCCGCAACTGCCTGGCCGGGCTTTCGCTACTGCCGCTGCCGATCAACCACAGCATGAGCACGCGGACCTACAAGCAGAGCTACGACTATTGGCTGCCCTCGGCGATGTTCGCGGCGGACCTGGCCAAGAACCTCGTGTTCCGCGGCGCCTATTACCAGACCTATGTCCGCCCGCAGCCGCGCGACAACGTGCCGACGACGACGATGCAGATCCCCGATCCGGCGGTGCTCGGCACGCCGACCTATAATGTCATCATCGGCGCGACGAACCTGAGCCCCTATACTTCCGACAGCTATGACCTGTCGCTCGAATGGTACAACCGCCCCGGCGGTGCCTTCGCGATCGCGGTCTACCAGAAGGACATTCAGGGCTATGTCGGCCCGATCACCGATCGCCGCGTGCTGTGCCCCGCCAACGGCATCTACAACGGCATCGATTTCGGCCTGGGCGCGCTGCAGGACGACGGCACCAACTGCAACATCGTGGGCAGCAATCCGGGCGCGCGCGTGCAGGCGAGCGGCGTCACCAACCAGAAGCCGATGCGGGTGCGCGGCGTCGAGGTCTCGGTGCAGCAGAACCTCGATTTCCTGCCGGGCTTCCTGAAATATCTCGGCGGCGCGGCGAACTACACCTATACCGATATCGACGGGAAGGACGCGCAGGGCAATCCGATCACCCTGCCCAGCGTCGCCAAGCACAACATCAACCTGATCGGCTATTACGAGACCAAGCTGTTCGGCGTGCGCGTGGTGTTCAACCATCGCGGCAAATACGACCTGGCGGCGGGCAACAGCTTCGTCGGCGACGCCCGCACCGTGAAGGCGCGCAGCCAGCTCGATGCCTCCGCCTCGCTCAACATCATGAAGAACTTCTCGATCTCGGTCGACGCGTTCAACCTGACGAACGCGACCCGCTCGGAATATGAGAATGATCCGATGCTGCCCCGCCGCATCGACTATGACGGCCGGACCTATACGCTGACGATCCGCAGCAACTTCTAGCGCTCGTGCGGAGCGGCCGATCTCCCGCCGCTCCGCACCCTTTTCGAAAGGCCGCCCGATGAAACTGCTTCTCTCCAGCGCGGCCGTCCTGCTGGCGTTCGGCGGCCTTCCCGCCTTCGCTCAGGACCATGCGATCCTCGGCGCCGGCTTCGCCAGGGCAGTGGCGCCGGACGATCCCGTCGCCCGCCAGATACGCGGCCGGGCGGACGCGGCGCTGGAGCGTCCGCCGGGCGCCATCCCGCAGCTCCACACCGAGGGGACGCTGCCGGGCAAGGGCATCCGCGAGATCAGCCTGAAGGCCAAGCAGGACCAGGGGATCGTCCTCGCCCTGGCGCTCGCCTGGCGGTTGACCGGCGAGCGGCGCTATCTCGACCAGGCGGCGCGCTATCTGGCGAATTGGGCGGACGTCTATCGGATGTCGTTCAACCCGATCGACGAGACCGGGTTCGATACGCTGCTGCTCGCCACCGACCTGACCGAGGCCGACCTGCCGCCCGCGCTGCGCGGCAAGCTGGATGGCTTCTGGCGCAGGATGGCGGCGGGCTATCTCGACGCGATGGATGCCGGCCCGAAGAACGCCGAAACCAACTGGCAGAGCCACCGCGTCAAGCTGGCGACCATGGCCGCGTTCCAGACCGGCGACGCGACGCTGATCGCGCGGGCGCGCGCGGCGTTCCGCAAGCAGGTGGGCACGAACATCCAGGCCGACGGATCGGTGTTCGACTTCCACGAGCGGGACGCGCTGCACTATGTCACCTATGACCTCGACCCGCTGCTGATGGCGGCGCTCGCCGCCCGCGCGCATGGCGAGGACTGGTATGGCTGGAAGAGCCCCTCGGGTTCGAGCCTGGCCGGCGCGCTTGCCTGGCTGGAGCCCTATGCCACGGGCGAGAAGACCCATGTCGAGTTCGTCCATTCGCGGATCCAGTTCGATCGCGACCGGGCCGCGGCGGGGCAGAAGGAATATGCGCCGCACCCCTGGGATCCGGGCAATGCGGTGAACACCTATGCGCTCGCCCGGTTGCTGGCCCCCGGCTATCGCGACTTCGCGGCGAAGCTCGCCGAGCGCACCGGGCGCCAGCCGACCGACTGGATCGTCCTGCTCGGCCGCTGATCGATTCCGCGCTGGACAGGAATCGCGGCGGCTGGCTATCCGCCGGCAAATGCCAGTCATTGCCACCGTCATGAATTCGACCACCGGCCAGCCGATCCAGAAGATGAGCTTCGGCCGCATGCCCAAGCCCTGGGCCTCGTTCACACTCGAAAGCGGCGAGCTGGTCGCGATCGATCGCGTCGATATCGGCAAGCCGGCACCGGGCAAGGTGGTGGTGCCGGTCTCCGTCTGGGTCACCCCGAAGAAATAGGCCCGCGCCGCGCCTTCCAGGCGAAGCCCGCGATGTAGAGATAGGCGAGGGCGGGCACCGCAAAGGCCCAGCCCAGCCCGGCCGTGTCGGCGATGCCGCCGGCGATCAGGGGCAGCGCCGCGCCGGGGCCGACCGCGAGGACGAGCAGCCCCGAGGTCGCCGCTACGGGCGTGCCCGAGCGCTCGAGCGTGAGCGCGAAGATGGTCGGGAACATGATCGAATTGCACAGCCCCACCGCGAGCAGGCACCAGGCGCCGGGCCCTCCCGGCAGCACCAGCGAGGTGAGGCAGAGCGCGGCGGCGGCGAGCCCCGCCAGCAGCAGCAGGCGCGGGGCGGGCACGAAGCGCAGCAGCCAGCTGCCGGCGAAGCGCCCGAGCAGCGCGCCGCCCCAATAGAGATTGGCGACCCAGGCGCCCGCCACGTCGAGCGGCAGGCCAAGCGTGTGGGCCTGGGAGAGATAGAGGATCAGCGTGCTGCCGATCGTCACCTCGGCACCGACATACAGGGCGATGCCGAGCGCGCCGCGCAGCGCCCAGCGTGAGCGCAGCGCGGCGAACGCGCCGCCGGCGGCGGGCGGCTCCGGCATCGTGGCGGCGGCGATCGCGCGGCGCGCGGCGAAGGCCAGCACGGCGAGGCCGGCGACCAGCAGCGCCATCACCAGATAGGCCTGCATCATCGCCACGATGCCCGCGGCGCGCCCGGCCGCCGAGCGGATCGGCTCGGGCGAATGGAACACTGCGTCCGCCAGCACGAAGCGCGCGCCGAAATGCACGCCGCAGACCACGCCGAGCGCGTTGAACGAATGGGCGAGGGTGAGCCGGTAATGGCTGCGCTCGGGCGGCCCCAGCGCGGCGGCGAGCGGATTGGCGGCGACCTGGAGGATGGTCACGCCGCTCGCCAGCACGAAGATCGCGGCGAGCACCACCGCGAAATCGGCCAGCCGGCCCATGGCCTGCATCACCAGGCAGCCGCCCGCCATCACGGCCAGCCCGGCCAATATCGTCCGCATCGCGCCGAGCCTGGCGAGCATGGCGGCGGCAGGGAGCGACAGCAGGAAGAAGGCGGCGAACGAAGCGATCTGGGTGAGCAGCGCCTCGGTATAGCCCAGCGCGAACACTCGCCGCGCCGCCGCGATCAGCGGATCGTTGTTCGCGCAGACAAAGCCCCAGCCGAAGAACAGGGCCGTCACGCTCGCAAAGGCGAAGCGCGTCGGGGCGGCGGGTTCGCTCAACGCGGCTTTCGCCAGCGGAAGGTCGCGGCGCCGTGCGGGGCGAGGCGATAGGCGAAGCGGCTGCCCTCCGCCGTCACGTCCAGGTCCCGCGCCGTCGCGGCGGCGTTGAACGCGATCAGCACGCGGCTGCCGTCGGGATTGGCATAGGCGACCGTCTCGATCCCGCCCGGCGTGCTGGTCGCGTCGATCCGCCAGGCGCCGGGACGGACGAAGCGCGAGGCCTGGCCCAGCGCATAATATTCGGGGTTGCGCGTGATCGCGCCCGTCTTGCCGTCGATCGTCACCACGCCGCGGCAATCGTTGCAGCCGCCGAGATGGGGGCCATGATTCTCGTCGAGCGCGAGGTTCCACATCAGCACGCCGCGCGCCCAGTTGCGCGGCGCGCCCATCACCAGCGTGCGCAGCGTCCAGCTCCAGCTGTCCGCCCAGGGCCCCGACCAGTCGCCGCCCGAGCATTCGGTGAAGAACACGTCCTTGTCCGGGAAGGCATCGCGCACCTTGGTCTGCGCCGAAACGTCGCCGCCATAGCAATGCCAGGCCACGCCCGTGACGTAACGGCTGGCGGCGGGATCGGCGAGCACGCCGAGCGGGTGCTCGGGCTTGTCCCAATTATGGTCCCAGTCGAGGATCCCGGTCTTCAGCCCCATCCGCGCGAATTCAGGGCCGACATGGTCGCCGATGATCCGGGCGCGCTGCGCGGCGGAAAGGCGCATGCCGGGATAGTTTTCCGGCTCGAAATCGGGCTCGTTCTGGATGCTCAGATAGTCGATCGGGCCGATCTCGGCGGCAAAGGCCTGGACGGTCCTGCCGAGATAGCGGGCGAAGGGCGCATAGGCTTCCGCGCGCAGCGTGCCCTTCACCAGCGAGTCGGTCGACTTCATCCAGCCCGGCGCGCTCCAGGGCGAGATCATCACCGCGAGCCGGGGATTGATCGCGCGGGCGGCGCGGGCAGTGGGGAGCACGTCTTCCCGGGCGGGCGCGATCGAGAAATGCGCGAGCGCCGGGTCGGTCTCGCCCCTGGCCCGGTCGTCATAGCTGTAATGGGTGCGCGAGAAGTCCGACGCGCCGATGGTGAGGCGGGTGAAGGCGAAGCCCAGGCCCTCGCTGCCGAACAGCTCGCGGAGCAGCGCGCCGCGCTGGCGGGGATCGAGCCGATGCTGGATCAGCCAGGCCGAGGCATCGGTGATCGCCGCGCCGAAGCCGACCATCTTCTGGTAGCGCTTGCCGGGATCGACCGTGATCGTCCCGCCGGCGCCGCGCCGGAGCGGAAGCGCGGGCTGCTTCGCCAGCAGCGCCGACTTGTCGGGCAGGGTGAGCCAGACCTCCACCTGCGGGGCCGGCGCGGGAGCGGGCGCGGCGGCGGTGGCGGCCAGCAGGGCGAGGGCGGGCAGGATGCGCATCATGTCTCTCCTCATCGGGCAGTCAGGCTGTTAGCGTCGCGGCCATGAACCCCATTCGCAGCCGGCACGGCGTCACGCCCGCGATCTTCCAGGAAATCCGCGCGGCCGGGGAGCCCGTGGTGATGAAGGGGCTGGCGGCGGACTGGCAGTTCGTCCGCGCCGCCGATGCCGCTGGCTATCTCCGCGCCATGGCGCTGCCCGGCACGGTCCATTTCATGCGCGCACCGCCCGAGATCGAGGGGCGGATGCATTATGGCGCGACGATCGGCTCGCGCAATTTCACCCGTGAGGAAGCGCCGTTCGCGCGCTTTCTCGACCGGCTCGGCGAACAGGCCGAGGCGGAGCGTCCCGAGGCGCTGGCGCTGCAGGGCCTGCCCGCGCCGCAGCTGATGCCAGGCTTTGCCGAGGCCAATCCGATGGCGCTCGTCCCCGGCGTGGCGCCGCGCCTGTGGATCGGCAATGCCGCCAAGGTGGCGATCCATCACGATCCGACCGAGAATATCGCGGTGGTCGGCGCCGGCCGCCGCCGCTTCACGCTGTTCGCGCCCGAGCAGGTGGGCAATCTCTATATGGGCCCGTTCGATCCGACGCCGGCCGGCGTGCAGGTGAGCATGGTCCATCTGACCGCGCCCGATCACGCGCGCTATCCGCGCTTCGCCACGGCGATGGCGGCGGCGCTGGTCGCCGAGCTCGATCCGGGCGACGCGATCTACATCCCCTATCAATGGTATCACCATGTCGAGGCGCTCGACCGGTTCAACGTGCTGGTGAATTATTGGTGGGACCCGGTGCCGGACGCCTCGCCCTGGGAGGCGATGATGCACGGGTTCGTGAGCCTCAGGAGCCTGCCGTCCGACCAGCGCCGCGCCTGGCGGGCGATGTTCGATCGCTATGTCTTCCTGACGGACGGCGACCCCGGCGCGCACCTGCCGCCCGAGGCGCGCGGCGTGTTCGGCGCCACCTCGCCCCAGGCGATCGCCCAGATGCGCGCGATGCTGTTCGACGGGCTGCGAAAAAGGCTGGGGCGCTAGGGTCAAAACTCGATCGGGGCTTGGGTTTTCTTCGTCATCCCAATTCATTTCGTCATCCCCGCGCAGGCGGGGATCCAGGGCCAAGGGCGGATTGCGCGCCATCAAGCCTCTCTCTCTTCCGTCACCCTGACCTCGTTTTAGCATCCAATTCTCCGCCGGCGATATCGCTGGTGGCACCTTGGACCCTGAAACAAGTTCAGGGTGACGAAGAAAGTTGGTTCGAAGTGTTCCGGCTCGCCAAGCCACGCCCTTAGCCTGAATGTCGATTGACCCTAGGCCGCGCATGTCTTGGCCACGAATTCGGCATGGTCCGGCATCAGGTCCACGCACCGGGCGATCACGCGCTGAATGTTGCCGAGATACTCCTCGACCTGTGCCTCGGGCTTGATGTCGACCAGCGGATCATAGCCGCGCGGGATCACGCCCTGGCCCAGGAACACCTGGATCCAGCTTTCCTCGGTGAACAGCTCGTCGTCCTCGCGGAAGACGCGGCCGTTCGCGGCGAACAGGTCGATCTTGCGCTGGAGCGTGTCGGGCACTTCCATGTCGCGGCACTGGCGCCAGAAGGCGGTGTCGTCGCGGCTGGTTGCCTTGTAGTGGAGGATGATGAAGTCGCGGATGCGCGCATATTCGAAATCGGCCTGGCGGTTGAACTCGGCGATCGTCGCGGGATCGAAGCCGCGATCGGGGAGCAGCCGGACCAGGCGGATCACCATGGCCTGGATCAGGTGGATGCTGGTCGATTCGAGCGGCTCGAGAAAGCCCGAGGCGAGGCCGAGCGCGACGCAGTTCCGGTTCCAGATCCGCTTTCGCTTGCCGGTGGTGAAGCGGAGCTTGTTGGTGTCCGCGAGCTGGGCGCCGTCGAGATTGGCGAGCAGCTGGGCTTCGGCCTCCTCGTCGGAGATGTGCGCGCTCGAATAGACATGGCCGTTGCCGGTGCGGTGCTGGAGTGGGATGCGCCACTGCCAGCCGGCGGTGCGCGCGGTGGCGCGGGTATAGGGAGTGAACGGCTCGGTGCGGGCACAGGGCACGGCGATCGCGCGGTCGCAGGGCAGCCAGTGCGTCCAGTCCTCATAGCCGGTCTTCATCGCCTGCTCGATGATCAGCCCACGGAAGCCCGAGCAATCGATGAACAGGTCGGCGGCGATGGTCTCGCCATCCTCCAGGGTGACCGACTGGACGAACCCGTCGGTTCCGCCCAGCGCGACGTCCACAACCTTGCCCTCGCGCCGCCGCACGCCGCGCGCCTCGGCATAGGCGCGCAGGAACCTGGCATAGAGGCCGGCATCGAACTGGAAGGCATGGGCGATATGGCCGATCGGGCTCTCGGCCATCTTGGGATCGGCGCGCATGAACTTGTTGGCGCGGGCAGCCGCGCTGTTGATCGAATAGGCGGAGAAGTCCGCGGCGCGGCCCTGGGCGCGCATCTTCAGCCAATATTGGTGGCAGCGCAGCCAGCCCAGGTCCTGGCCGATCACGCCGAACGAGTGGAAATAGGCATCGCCCTTGTGCGCCCAGTCGACGAACTCGATGCCGAGCTTGAAGCTGCCCTGGGTGCGGCGGATGAAGTCGTTCTCGTCGAGCTCGAGCAGCTCGTTATATTTCTTGATCGCCGGGATCGTCGCTTCGCCCACGCCGACCGTGCCGATCTCCTCGCTCTCGATCAGCGTGATCTCGTACAGCCCCTGGAAGAGCTTGCCGAGCAGCGCGGCGGTCATCCAGCCCGCCGTGCCGCCGCCCACGATCAGGATGCGCTTGATCTGCTGCATGTCGCGCCCCTTGCCTCCCCGTTTCCTTCTTCACCCTGCCAGCCTCAATTCCCTTCGTCATGCTGAACTTGTTTCGGCATCCGGCGCGCCACGGGCGATATCCTTCGCGGCACGCCGGACCCCGAAACAAGGTCAGGGTGACGAGGGGGAGGCTAGCAGGCGGCCGGCACCGCCGGCTCCGGCAGCGCGCCGGTCCGGCCCGGCTTCGCATAGCTGAGCCCATATCCCCGCGCGAACTGCACCACATTGCCCGGCCCCTCGCCGGTGGAGCAGGCCGAGCCCGGCCAGGCGAAGGAGAGGCGCGCCGAAAAGTCGTGGCGCCGGCCGACGAGCAGATCGGCCAGGCCCTCGCCCTCGGTGCCGGGCAGGAACGCGGCGACAAAGGCATCGGACAGGTTGATCAGGTCGTTCGCATAGGCCGGGCGCCCGGAATAGAGCACCGACACCACCGGCACGCCCTTGCCCGAGACGCGCCGCAGCACTGCGAGATCGTCCGGGTGGAGGGCGCTGTGCGCCGCCGGCCTGGGCGCGCGGACATCGCCATTATATTCGGCATAGGGCGTCTCCCCGATCACCGCGACCACCGCGTCGAACTTGCCCGGATCGACGTCCTTGCCGTCTTGCGAGAAGGTCACGTCCGCGGTGCCCAGCGCGTCGCGCAGCGCGGCGAGCAGCGTGGTGCCGCCCTTGAAGTCGGCATTGCGGTTCTCGGTCCCCTGCCAGGTGAGCGACCAGCCGCCGGTCTGGTTGGACAGGCTGTCCGCGCTGGCGCCCACCACCAGCACGCGCTTGCCCGCCGCCAGCGGCAGCACGCCCTGGTTCTTGAGCAGCACCACCGACTTGCGCACCGCCTCGCGCCCCAGCTCGCGCGCGGCGAGCGCATCGGCCTTGCCGGCGAAGGCGCCGCCGTTCGGGTTGCGCTCGAACAGCCCGGCGCGCAGCTTGACGCGCAGGATGCGAGTCACCGCGTCGTCGATCCGCGCCATGGCGATGCGGCCCTCGCGCACGTCCGCCACGGTATTGGCGATGAACGCCTTCCAGTCGTCGGGCACCATGATCATGTCGATCCCGGCATTGACGGCCTGGGGGCAATGATCCTTGGTGCAGCCCGGCACCTGCTGGATGCCGTTCCAGTCGGACACGATCAGCCCGTCAAAGCCCAGCCGGTCCTTGAGCACGTCGGTCAGCAGTTCGCGGCTGCCGTGCATCTTGCCATGGTCCTGGCCGGCGGCGCTGTCGTTCCAGCTGCTGTACGAGACCATCACCGTCTGCACGCCGGCTGCGAGCGCGGGATAATAGCCGGCGCCGTGCACCTGGATCATGTGGGTGCGGGCGGCGCGGTTCTCGCCCTGGTCGATGCCGTCGAACGTGCCGCCATCGCCCAGGAAATGCTTGGCGGTGGCCACCACGTCGCCGTCGCCGGTCAGGCCGCCCTGCAGCCCATGGACCATGGCGCGCGAATAGGCGGCGACGATCGCCGGATCGCTCGAATAGCTTTCATAGGTGCGGCCCCAGCGGCGGTTCTCGCCCACCGCCAGGGTCGGCGCGAACACCCAGGAGATGCCGGTCGCGCGCACCTGGCGAGCGGTGGCGCGGCCGATCCGCTCGACCAGCGCGGGATCGCGCGCGGCGCCCAGGCCGATATTGTGCGGGAACAGCGTCGCCCCCGCGACATTGCCGTGCCCGTGCACCGCGTCGGTGCCCCAGATCACCGGCACCCGCACCGCCATGTCGGTCGCCATCGAGGCGCGGTAATAGGCGTCGGACAGCGCGGTCCAGTCGGTTACGGCTGCGTCCTTCTTCATCCCCGGCCAGGCGCCGCCGCCATTGAGGACCGAGCCGATATAATGGCGCCGCACCTCGTCCGGGGTGATCGAGCGGATGTCCGCCTGGGTCATCTGGCCGATCTTCTGCTCGAGCGTCATGCCGCGCACGATGCCGGCGATCCGCGCCTCCATCGCCGCGTCGGGCGCGGTGGGGGAGCGGAGCGCCGGCCAGTCCTGGCCATGCCAGAGCAGGTCGCCCCCGGTGCCGGTGCCGGCACAGCTCGCCAGCAGGGGAAGGATCAGCCAGAGCCCGGATCGCAGCGCTTTCATCTTGTTACTCATCCGCAAGGGGCGGCACGCGGGCCGCGAGGATAAAAAAGGGGAGGCGCCGGCATTGCCGTGCACCTCCCCTCGAACGCCCGGAGGGTCGACCCGGGGGGAGGAAATCAGAAGCGGTAGTTGAACCCCAGCAGGAACTGGCGGCCATATTTCTCATAGGTCTCGGGCAGCGGCGTGCCGTCGCTGGTGTGGGTGCCGCCCGTGTCCAGGCCCAGCCGGGTGCGATAGGGCGAGTCGGTCAGGTTGCTGACCTGGAGCAGCACGCCCAGGCCCTTCAGCGCCGAATTGTCCGGGAAGGTATAGCCGATCTGGGCGTCGAGCTGCCGGTCCGCCAGGATCTCGGTGTACCCGCGATTGGTGAACAGCTGCACCGTCTCGCCCTTGAAGGCCGAACGGAAGCGATAGCTCGCCCGCGCCTGGAAGCCCCATTTCTCGAAATAGCCGGTGACGTTGTACACGGTGCCGGACAGGCCCGGGATGCGCACCACGTCGTTGCCGTCGGTGGGGTTGAGATCGGATTCCGTATAGGAATAGCTGCCGGTGAATCCGAAGCCGTCCAGCGCCGGGATGATGCGGCCGATCTCGATCGCGCCGCTGACCTCGATGCCCTTCAGATTGCCGCCCGGCCCGTTGGCCGGCATCGTCACCTGCCCGAACGAGCTGATGTTGACATTGCCCGGGATCTGGTTGGTCGGGATCGGCAGGCCCGAGAAGTCGATCGCGAAGTTGCGATTGTAGATATAATTGTCGAGCCATTTGTAGAAGCCGGCGACGCTGACATAGGTCGCCTTGCCGATGTACCATTCATAGGCGACGTCCAGCGCCTTGGCGCGCCACGGCTGGAGGTTCGGGTTGCCGCCGGTCGCCGACCAGGGGAAGACCGTGCTGCCCGGCGCGCAGGGCGGGCTGCCGCCGCACGGATTGGTGTTGAAGCTCGGCGTGAAGTTCGCGCGCATGTCGTCCATGCGCGGGCGCGCCAGCACCTTGGACGCGGCCAGGCGGATGCGGTGGCCGCCGCCCAGATCGTAGATCAGGTTCGCGCTGGGCAGCACGTCGGTATAATGCGCGGTCACGAACACCTGCGACAGCGCGATCGGAGTCAGCGTCTGGTTGATCCGCAGGCCCGACGACGACTGGAACTGCTCCACCACCTGCACGCCGACATTGCCGCGCAGCCGGCCCCATTCGATGTTCGCCTTCGCCTTCCAGGTGATGACGTCTTCCTTGATCTTCCACGCCTTGTCGAAGTGGTTGGCGTCCTCCAGCGGGGTCTTGTTGTAATAGGTGTCGAGCGCCGCAGGCACGTTCCAGGCGATCACGTTGCCGAAGCCCACAAAGTCGAGCGAGGTCGGGTCGAGCAGATATTGCGAGCCGACCGGCACCTGTGCGCGCCCGTTCTTCAGGTTGAGGTCGAGCTCGTCGACGGTCTTGCGCTTGTTGCGCTGTGTGTAGTTCACGCCGAGCTCGATGTTCCGGAGGAACCCGCCGATCTCCCGGCTCAGCATGAAGTCGACGGCGCCCAGCTCTTCCTTGACGTGCGGCGACTTCATCAGGCCGTCATGGCCCCAGCCGCCCCAGGGCGCGCGATCGCCGAGCGAGACCTGGCTGGCATTCGCATAGTCCAGGCCGAAGCCATAATGCGGAAAGGCGCCGTCGATCGGGAACGAGAAGTCGTAATTGTCCATGGTGCGGGTCTGGAACGGGCCCACGCCATAGCCGCCATAGGTCTCGATATAGGTCTCGTCGCGCTTGTTGGTCGAATAGCTCAGGTCGGCGACGAAGCGGGTGCGCTCGTCGAGCTGGAATTCGTTGTTGAGCCCGGCCGAGAACAGCTCGTCCTTGCGCTCGTTATAGTCGTTGCGCAGGATCGGAACGGCGTTGGTGATGCGGCCCGAGGTGCCAATCGCGGAGCCGCCCAGCTGGGTGGTGCCGATATTGGAGAAGGTCGCATTGTCCGCCCAGCCGTTGGAGAACCACTGCGCGCCGCGGATCACTTCCTTCTGCTTGAAGCGCGAATAATAGACGTCGAGCACGCTGTGGACGCTGTCGCTCGGCTTCCATTCGAGCGTGCCCATCACGCCGTCGCGCTGGTTGCGGCGGCTGGTCGCCCAGGCTTCCTGGCCGTTGAGCTGCAGCGCGTTGTCGGCGGAATCGGGCGTGACGGTGTTGGGGCTGCACGGATTGGCGACCGTCGGCTGGCAGATGCCGCCGAACGCCTCATAGCCATAGGCCTTGTAGTGATCGACATGGCTGGGCGAATCGAGATGCGCATAGCCGAGCGACCAGCCGAGCGTGCCAGCGGCATTCTGGTCGATATAGCTGAGCGTGCCGCGCCAGCCCCATTTGGAGATGTCGGCATTGCGGCCGCCATCGGCGTCGAGCTCGCCGCGCAGGTTCATCGCGATCGCGCGCTTGCCATAGGCGAGCGGACGCACCGTGCGCAGGTCCGCGCTGCCCGACAGGCCCATGCCGGCGATGGCGGCGTCCGGCGTCTTGTACACCACGACGCTTGACAGCAGCTCCGCCGGATACTGGTCGAACTCGACGGCGCGATTGTCGCCCGAGCTGGCCTGTTGCCGCCCGTTGAGCAGCGTGGTGGTGAAGTCGGGCGCGAGGCCGCGGATCGAGATCACCTGGGCGCGGCCGTTGACGCGCTGGGCGGCGAGGCCGGGCAGGCGGGCGATCGATTCGGCGATCGAGACGTCGGGCAGCTTGCCGATGTCCTCGGCCGACACCGCCTCGACGATCGAGGCCTGGTCGCGCTTGATGTTGATCGAATTCTGCAGGCCGGCGCGCAGGCCGGTCACGACGATGGTGCTTTCCTCGGCCGGCACCTGGTCCTGCGCCCGGTCCTCCCTGGCCCGCGTGGCGCCGTCCTGCGCCCAGGCCTGGGCTGGCAACGTTGTCGCCAGAGCCAGCGTCGAAATCGTGAGTCCGAGATTGCCCTTGGCGCGCTTCATAGCGCGCGCATGCGGACGCTCCGCCATTGCCTCTTCCCCTCTCATAGCAAGCGGCCGTTATCGACCGTCTCTGTCCCCATCGCGCGCCCCGAGAAAACTGGAAGCGCTTCCAATTGGTATCATCGCGTCGCGCGAAATTGTCAACGCGTTACAGAAAACGCTTACGAAGGGGCTGGATCCGAGGCGTTTCAGCCGCGCGGCGGCGCGACCGATTCGCGCAGCACGAGGTGATGATCGATCGCGTCGAAGCCCGGCGTGCCGGTGCCCTGGCCGCGCAGCAGCGTCTCGACCAGGCGCTCCACCGCGCGCGCGGCGATGCGGCGAATCGGCTGGTGGATGGTGGTGAGCGGCGGCCAGATATAGGCGGCGACCGGCGCATCGTCGAAGCCGACCACCGAGAGGTCGCCCGGCATGACCAGGTGCATCCGGTGCGCGGCGAACATCGCGCCGACCGCCATGTCGTCATTGGCGCAGACGATCGCGGTGGGACGGTCGGGGCCGGCCAGCAGCGCCTCGGCGAGCTCCACGCCGGAGCGGAAGCTGAAGTCGCCGCGCAGCGCGGTCACCGCGCCTTCGTCCAGCCCCGCTTCGGCGAGGGCGCGCAGAAAGCCGGCGAAGCGCGTCTCGGCGGCGAGATGGCCTTCGATCCCCAGCATATAGCCGAAGCGGCGATGGCCGGCGGCGACGACGTGATGGGCGATCTCATAGCCGGCCGCCGCCTCGTCGAACCCCACCCCGGGCAGCAGCGCGCGCACTTCGTCGCTGGGCGAGATGCAGACCACCGGGCAGCCCTGGGCGATCAGCCGGCGGGCGAGCTCGACATCGGCTGAGAGCGGCGGCGACAGGATCAGCCCGGTGCTGCGGCCCGAGGCGAACAGCTCGATCAGCCGGTCGTCGCGATTGTCGTCCTCGATATGGATGTTGAAGGTCGAGAGCTCGAACCCCGCCGCCGCGGCCGCGCGCAATGCGCCCAGCTCGATCGCGGCGAAATAATAGGAATTGGGCGGCGCGTCGCGCGCGTTGCAGTTGATCAGCGTGACCGTGTTGCTCGCCCGGCTGGCGAGATTGCGCGCCTGCGGATTGACTCGATAGTCGAGCGCCTCGACCGCGCGCATCACCCGGTCGCGCATCTTGTCGCTCACATGCGCCTGGTCGTTGAGCGCGCGCGACACGGTGGCCCGGCCGACGCCGGCGAGCGCCGCCACGTCATCGATCGTCGGCGGCCGCCCGTTCCGGCCGGTCTCCGTGCCGCTGGCGCCCGGTATCGGCGACGATTTGGAAAGCGATGACATGCTCGAAGCGAATGGGTGGCACAGGCGCCGGCGGAGCGGCAACCGAAAATGCGCGCCGGCCGGCCAGGGTCACGACTCAATCAGCAAAGCCCGTCCTCCCCGCGCAGGCGGGGATCCAGGGCAGGAAGGGACGATCGAAGCGATCACGCCGGTGCTCGCCGGAAACGGCAAGGCGAGCCTCGCCGTCCTTGCCCTTGGCCCTGGTTCCCCGCCTGCGCGGGGATGACGGAGTTTGCTGATTGGGTTTTGACCCTAGGTTGAGAACCCAAACAAGTATGTGATCTTTCACCGTCATCCCGGCCTTGAGCCGGGATCCCGCTTCTTCCTGTGCTGGCGAGATAGCGGGGCCCCGGCTCAAGGCCGGGGTGACGAAGGAAGAATAGGAGTCCTCAACCTAGGGAATCGGCAATGCCGTCGTTGCCTTCACTTGCGAGAGCGCGACGGTGGAGTTGATCTCCTGCACGCCGGGCAGCTTGGAGAGCTTGGAAAAGAAGAAGCGCTCATAGGCCTCGATATCGGCGGCGACGATGCGCAGCATGAAGTCGAACACCCCCATCAGCACATAGGCCTCCAGCACTTCGGGAAAGGAGCGGATCGCCGCGGCGAACTCGTCGAGATTGGCGCGGCCGTGCGCGTTCAGCTTGATCTGCGCGAAGATGTGCGCGTTGAGCCCGATCTTCTGCCGATCGACCAGCGCGACGCGGCGAGTGATGATTCCTTCCTTCTCCAGCCGGTCGACGCGGCGCCAGCAGGGCGAGCTCGACAGGCCCACCATCTCGCCGAGCCGGGCGGTGGGCAGCGACGCGTCTTCCTGGAGCACTTGCAGGATCCTGCGCTCGAAGGGGTCGAGATCGGCGGGCAAATCCATTCTCCTTTTCGGCATTTTCGGGTCAGATCGTGCCGATGTTCGGCGATGGCGCGTGAACAAGGCCAGTTTATCCCGCGAAACCGTGGAAGAGTCATCCCTGGATTTCAGGAGCGCTTTCATGGTCGATGCCCCGCAAGTTACCGCCACCCCGCCGGAGAGCGTGCACGTGCTGCGCGACATGGAAAGCGGGCTGGACGGCGTGATCGTGCTCCACTCCACCCGGCGCGGCGCCGCCGCGGGCGGGTGCCGGCTGTGGCGCTATGGCAGCCATGCGGCGATGGTCGGCGATGCGATGCGGCTGGCCGAGGGCATGACCTTCAAGAACGCGATGGCCGATCTACCCCTGGGCGGCGGCAAGGCGGTGCTGAACCTGCCGGCCGGCGATTTCGACCGGCGCCGGCTGTTCGCGGCGTTCGGCCGGGCGGTGGCGCGGCTCGAGGGTGCCTATGTCACGGCCGAGGATGTCGGCACCTGCGTGGCCGACATGGAAGCGGTGCGTGGCCAGACCCGCCATGTCGCCGGCCTGCCGCCCCGGGGCGGCAGGCCGGGCGGCGATCCCTCGCCCTGGACGGCGCGCGGCGTGTTCCTGGCGATGGAGGAGGCGGCCCGGCGCCAGCTGGGCAGCGACCTGCGCGGGGTGCGCGTCGCGGTGCAGGGGCTCGGCAGTGTCGGGTCGGCGCTGTGCGGGATGCTCCATGCGGCGGGGGCGCGGCTGATCGTCGCCGAGCCGCGCCCCGGCGTCGCCGCCGACATCGCCTGCCGCTACGATGCGGAGATCATGGGCCGCGACAGCATCCTCGATGCCCGCTGCGCGATCTTCGCGCCCTGCGCGCTGGGCGGGGTGCTCGATGGCGACGCCGTGGCGCGCCTGCGCGCGCGCATCGTCTGCGGCGCGGCGAACAATGTGCTCGCCACGCCCGAGGATGGCGACCGGCTCGCCGATCGCGGCATCCTCTACGCGCCCGACTATGTCGTGAACGCGGGCGGGATCATCAGCGTGGCCGGCGAATATCTCGGCTGGAGCGCCGATGAAGTGGCGGCGCGCGTCCATGCGACCGGCCTGCGGCTCGGCGCGGTGCTCGCCCATGCCGCCCGCGAGGGGCTGGCGCCGCATCGTGCCGCCGACGCGCTTGCCCGCGCGCGGATCGTCGCGGCGTCGGCGGCGTCGGTGCGCGAGGCTGCCTGAGCCCGGCCATGCGGTTCGACATCATGGGCGAGGCGAGTGCCGCCCTGCTGTGCCGCCTGGTCGGCCTGGCCGCGCAGCATGATCTCGCGGCGCCGGCCATGGAGGTGCGCGTGACGCCCGAGCGCATGACCGTGCGGCTGGAGCTCGATGGCCTGGCCGGGCCGCTGGGCCGGATCGTGGCGGAGAAGATGCGCCGCTGCATCGGCGTGGAGGCCGTGGCGCTCGACGGGGTGCCGCTTTAGACGGGCGCGAAGGCGCGCAGGAACACTTCGGCCATCTGCGTGGCTTCGTGGTCGCGTTCGGCCGGTGACAGCTCCTGTCCCCAGATCATGCGCTGCTGCACGCCGAGGCAGAGCGAGGCGAGCACGCGCGCCGCGAACAGCGGGTCGGCGCGGCGGAGCGTCCCCGCATCCATCGCGCGCTCGAGAAAGGCGGCGAGCAACTGCTGGGTGGGCATGGGCGCGCGGCGATAGAAGATGTCGCCGATCTCGGGGAAGCGGCTGACTTCCGAGGCGATCAGCCGGTGCAGCCGCAACCCGTCGGGCGACGAGATCTTGGCGATGAAGCCCCGGCAGAATTGCAGCACGGCGGCGCGCACGTCCTCGCCCGGCTTGAGCACATCGGCCAGCTGGCCGCGATATTCCTTGGTCGCATCGTCGAGCACCGCGGCGAACAGCTCTTCCTTCGACGGGAAATAGCTCCACAGCGTCCCCTTGGAGCCGCCAAGCTCCGCCGAGATCGCCGACATCGACGCGCCGGAATAGCCCTGGTCGAGGAACACGCGCTTGGCGATCGCCAGGATCGCCTCGCGGCGTTCCTCCTTGCGCGCCTCGCGCTTGCCGGACGGCCTTTCCATGATTTTCTCCATAACCGTACTATAGGGTACGATTACGGGTTGACAAGATGGCGGCCCGCGCCCATCTGCCGCGCCGTACCCGACAGTACGGTATTTAAATGATGATCCGATTCTCCCTTCGTCCGTTGCTGCTCGTCGCGACTGCCGGGACCGCGCTGCTTTCCGCATGCGCGCCGGTGCCGCAGCTCGGCGCCCGTCCCGAAGTGCGCGCGGCGGCCGGCTATGCCGCCGACCAGTCGCTGGCCGCCCGGGCGGATGCGGCGAACTGGCCCGCCAATGATTGGTGGAGCGCCTATGGCGACGCGCAGCTGAGCGGGCTGATCGCCGAAGGGCTGGCCGGCTCGCCCGATCTCGCCGCCGCCGCCGCGCGCCTGCGCTCGGCCCAGGCCTATGCCCAGCAGGCGGGCGCGGCGCTGCTGCCGTCCGTGGGCGTCCAGGCGGGCGCGACCGAGGGCAAGCAGAGCTACAATAACGGTATTCCCGCCGCCTTCGTGCCCAAGGGCTGGAACGACAGCGGCCAGGTCGCGGCGAATCTGAGCTTCGATCTCGACCTGTGGGGCAAGAACCGCGCCTCGCTCGCCGCCGCCACTTCGGATGCGGAGGCGGCGCGGATCGAGCTGGAGCAGTCGCGGCTCGTACTCTCGACCAACATCGCCGGCGCCTATGCCGATCTCGCGCGCCTGGCCTCGCAGCGCGGCGTCCAGGCCCAGGCGCTGGAGCTGCGCACCCAGACGCAGAAGCTGGTGAGCGACCGGGTGACCAACGGGCTCGATACCCGCGCCGAGCTGAAACAGGCCGATGCCGCGGTGCCCGCCGCCCGCGCCGACCTGGCGGCCACCGACGAGGCGATCGGGCTCACCCGCAACCGCCTCGCCGCGCTGCTGGGCAAGGGGCCGGACCGTGGGCTGACCATCGCATTGCCGGGCGGCCCGGCCGGCGCGCACGGGCTCCCGGCGGGCGTCACCACCGACCTGATCGGCCGCCGCCCGGACATCGCCGCCGCCCGCGCCCGGGTGGAGGCCGCCGCGAGCCGCATCAAGGTGGCGCGCGCCGATTTCTACCCTTCGATCAACCTCAGCGCGCTGATCGGCTTCCAGGCCTTCGGGCTCGACAATCTGTTCAAGAGCGGATCGACCTATGGCTCGGTCGGCCCGGCGATCAGCCTGCCGATCTTCCGGGGCGGGCAGCTGGCCGGCCAGTATAAGGGCGCCCGCGCCGGCTATGACGAAGCGGTCGCGACCTATGATGCGACCGTGACCACCGCCTATCGCGAAGTCGCCGATGCGGTGACGAGCAAGCACGCCCTGGTCACCCGGCTTTCGGAGAGCCGCCAGGCGCTCGCCGATTCCGAGGCCGCCTATGGGATTGCCCGCCAGCGCTACGAGGGCGGCCTGTCGACCTTTCTCGACGTGCTGACCGCCGAGCAGGGCGTGCTGCAGAACCGCCAGATCGTCGCCGATCTCGAGGCGCGGGCGTTCACGCTCGACGTCCAGCTGGTCCGCGCGCTGGGCGGGGGCTTTTCCACCGACACCGCGGCCGCCGCCGCAACCAAGGACTCGACCCATGGCTGACGCCGAACCCCAGATCCATGTCGCGAACGCCGACGCGGCGCCCGCCAAGCCCAGCCTGCGCCGGCGGCTGCTCACCGGCATCGCCGGCGCGGTGCTGATCGCCGGCATCGGCTATGGCGGCTGGTACGTGCTGGTCGGCAGCCATTATATCAGCACCGACAATGCCTATGTCGGCGCCGATACCGCCAGCGTCACGCCGATGATCGCCGCGCAGGTGGCCGGCGTCGCGGTGTCCGATACCCAGGCGGTGAAGAGGGGCGACGTGCTCGTCCGGCTCGACGACAGCGACGCGCGGATCGCGCTCGCCCAGGCCGAGGCGGACCTGGCCAAGGCCCGCCGCCAGTACGGCCAGACCTCGGCCACCAGCGCGGCGCTCGCCGCGCAGGTCCAGGCCCGGGGCGCCGATATTTCCCGAGCCCGTGCCCAGCTCGTCGCCGCCGAGGCGGATTACGAGAAGGCGCGGGTGGACCTCGCCCGGCGCCAGCGTCTCGCCCCCAATGGCGCGGTGTCGGGCGAGGAGCTCACTTCGGCGACCAATGCCTTCTCCTCGGCCAGGGCCAATCTCGAGCTGGCGCGGGCCGGCGTGGCCCAGGCGAATTCGACCCGCGGCGCGGCCAGCGGCGAGCTTGCGGCGAACAATGCGCTGATCAGCGGCACCACCGCCAATTCGGCGCCGGAAGTGCTCTCCGCCCAGGCCAGGGTGGCGCAGGCGCGGCTCGATCTCGATCGCACCGTGATCCGCGCGCCGATCGACGGCGTGGTGACGCGCCGCAACGTCCAGGTCGGCCAGCGCGTCGCCCCGGGCGCGCAGCTGATGCTGGTCGTTCCCATCGGCCAGCTCTATGTCGACGCCAATTTCAAGGAAGGCCAGCTGACCCGCGTGAAGGTCGGCCAGCCGGTGACGCTCAAGTCCGACCTTTATGGCGGCGGCGTCGAATATCACGGCAGGGTCGTCGGCCTGTCGGGCGGCACCGGCTCGTCCTTCGCGCTGATCCCGGCGCAGAACGCCACGGGCAACTGGATCAAGGTGGTCCAGCGCCTGCCGGTGCGCGTCGCGCTCGACCCCAGGGAGCTTGCCGAGCACCCGCTCCGGGTCGGCCTTTCCATGGACGCCGAGATCGACGTCTCGAAGAACTGAGGACGGCTGCGATGAACGGCAAGACCGAGACGGCGGCGCCCCTGACCGGGGTGCCGCTGATCCTCGCGGGCGTGGTGCTCGCGCTGACCAACTTCATGGTGGTGCTGGACACCACCATCGCCAACGTCTCGGTCCCGCACATCTCGGGCAGCCTCGGCATCTCGGGTAGCCAGGGGACGTGGATCATAACTTCCTATGCCGTGGCGGAGGCCGTGTGCGTGCCGCTGACCGGCTGGCTCGCCGGGCGCTTCGGCACGGTGCGCACCTTCACCTTCGGGATGATCGGCTTCGGCGTCTTCTCGGTGCTGTGCGGCCTGTCGACCTCGCTCGGCATGCTCGTCGCCTGCCGCGTCGGCCAGGGGCTGTGCGGCGGCCCGCTGATGCCGCTGTCGCAGACGCTGCTGATGCGCATCTTCAAGCCGGAGCAGCGCGCCCAGGCGATGGGCGTCTGGTCGATGACCACCGTCGTCGCGCCGATCCTGGGCCCGATCCTGGGCGGCACGATCTCGGACAGCTGGTCGTGGCACTGGATCTTCTTCATCAACATCCCCGTCGCCGCCCTGTGCGCGTTCGGCGGCATGCGGCTGCTCTCCAAGGTCGAGACGCCGACGAGCAAGCTGCGCGTCGACCGGGTCGGGCTGATGCTGATGCTGCTGTGGATCGGCGCGCTGCAGATCATGCTCGATCTCGGCCGCGAGCATGACTGGTTCAACGACCGCACGATCGTGATGCTCGGCGTGACCGCGCTGATCGGCTTCATGGTCTTCCTCGCCTGGGAAGGCACCGAGGACCAGCCGATCGTCGATCTGCGCGTGTTCCGGCACCGGGGCTTCACCGTGGCGGTGCTGTCGCTGGCCCTGGCCTTCGGGACCTTCTTCTCCTCGGCGGTGATCATCCCGCAATGGCTGCAGACGAGCATGGGCTATACCGCGACCTATGCCGGCTATGCCACGGCCTTCACCGGCGTGGCGGCGGTGATCATGTCGCCGATCGTCGCCAAGCTGACGAGCAAGGTCGATCCGCGGGCGCTGGTGTGCTTCGGCATCCTCTGGCTCGGCTTCACCTCGCTGCTGCGGGTCCATTGGAACAGCCAGGCCGATTTCTGGAGCCTGGCCTTCCCGCAGATGCTCCAGGGCATCGGCATGCCGTTCTTCTTCATTCCGCTGACCACGCTGGCGCTGGGTTCGGTGCGGCCGGAGGAGACGGCATCGGCGGCGGGCGTGATGGCGTTCCTGCGGACGATGGCGGGCGCGATCGGCACGTCGGTCTCGACCACCGCCTGGGACGACAGCGCGCGCGTCGCCCGCAGCGAGATCGCCGCGCGGCTGAACAGCGACGGCACCGTCGATGCGATGGCGGCGCAGGGCTTCTCGCTCGACCAGGCGCGGCTCGCGATCGCGCAGCTGGTCGACAAGGAAGCGTTCGCGCTGGCGACTAGCCACATCTTCCTGCTCTCCGCCTTCGTCTTCGTCGGCGCGGCGATGATCATCTGGCTGACCCCGCGCCCGCGCCGCGCGGTGGGGGCGGGCGCGGCGCATTAGGCGCAAGATCCAGTCAGCAAACCCCGGCATCACAATCGGCAAACCCCGGCATCATCCATCAGCAAACCCGTCATCCCCGCGCAGGCGGGGATGACGGAAGAGAACAAGGGATGACGGAGGAGAGCGCGGGAATGACGGTGCTTGCCGCATGAGTCCCCCAACCGGGCCCGTCATCGGGCGCTTACACATGCTCGCGGATGTGATAGGGACGCCGTGATGCGCCTGTTGCTGCCCTTCATCGCCTGTCTGATGCTGGTGATCACCAGCCTGACGACGGTCGCGCACGCGACCGAGGCGCCGGAGCGGCACCTCACCACGATCGAGATCGAGGGCTGGCACGCGCCCGGCGACGCCGATGAAGTGCCGGCCGATCCCGACAAGAATTATCCGCATCACCATTCGACCTGCCACGGGCACGACCTCGCCGCGCCGGTGAAGGCGCCGGCGGCGCCGCTTGCCCATGGCGGCGCCCCCCTGGCCTGGCGCATGCCCAGCGCCGAGCTGGCCGCGCGCGTCGCCGACACGCCGCTCAGACCACCGATCGCCTGACACCGGCCTGGGCGCCCCTCGGGGCGCGTCTGTCCCTGTCAGGAGTTCAAGTTCATGTATCGAATCGCAGCGGCGCTTGGCGTCGCGACGCTCATTGCCGGCTGCGGCGCGCCCGCGCCCCAGCCGGAAAACAAGACCGCCGAGACGCATGCCGAAGGCACCGCGACTCTCACCGCCGAACAGATCGCGGCGGCCAACATCACGCTGATCCGGCCCGGCCGGGGCGGCACCGGCGCGGCGATCGAGGCGCCGGCGCTGCTCGAGAGCGATCCGGACGCCACCCGGGTGGTCGCCGCGCCGCTCGAGGGGCGGGTGATCGCGCTCGTCCGCAACCTGGGCGATGCCGTCCGCCGGGGCGAGACGCTGGCGGTGATCGAGAGCCGCCAGGCCGCCGGCCTCCAGGCCGAAGTGGAAAAGGCGCGGACCCGGCTAGAGCTCGCCCGCAAGACGCTGGCGCGCGACGAGGCGCTCTATGCGCGCGGCTTCCGTCCGCTGCGCGAAGTCGAGATCTCGCGCGCCGCCGCCGACCAGGCGGAGACCGATGTGCGGCTGGCGCGCCAGCAGGTGGCGGCCTCGGGCGTGCGCGGCGGCAGCCTCAACCGGATCGTGATCACCGCGCCGATCGCCGGCCGCGTCGTCGCGCGCAGCGCCGTGCCCGGCCAGATGTTCACCGCCGATGCGGCGGAGACGGAGCTGTTCCGGATCGCGGCGCTCGAGCGGTTGACCGTCGCCCTGTCGATCGCGGCCGGCGATGCCGCGCGGGTGCGGCCCGGCAACCCGGTCGAAATGACCGCGGCGGGGCGCACCGCCATGGCGCGGGTGCGCTTCGTGGCGCCGGCGCTCGACCCGCAGACGCGCCTCGTCCGCGTGCTCGCCGATCTCGACAATCGCGGCGGCCAGTGGCGCGCGGGCGAGCCGGTGCAGGCGCGGATCGAAGTCGCCGGGGCGAGCGACGCGCCGCTGATGGTGCCGGCCACCGCGGTGCAGACCGTGGAGAACCGGCCGGTGCTGTTCGTGCGGACGCCGCAGGGCTTCCGCACCCAGCCGGTGACGCTGGGCGCGCGCGACGGCGCGATGGTCGCGATCCTCTCCGGCCTGGCGGGCGGCGAGCAGGTCGCCGCCACCAACACCTTCACGCTCAAGGCCGAGCTCGGCAAGGGCGAAGCGAGCCATGAGGACTGAGCCATGATCGCCCGCATCGTCAACTGGGCGGTCGACAAGCGCTGGCTTGTCCTCCTGCTCACCGCCATCGCCGCCGTGATCGGCGGCGCCGCCCTGTACCGCCTCCCCATCGATGCGGTGCCGGACATCACCAACAACCAGGTCCAGATCAACGTGCGCGCGCCCGCGCTCTCGACCGAGCTGGTCGAGAAGCAGGTCGCCTTTCCGATCGAGACCGCGCTCGCCGGCATTCCCGGCCTTGAATATACCCGCTCGCTCAGCCGCAACGGCTTCGCCCAGGTGACGGCGGTGTTCGCGGACGCGACCGACATCTATTTCGCCCGCGCCCAGGTGAACGAGCGGCTGGCCGGCGTGCGCGAGGGCCTGCCCGACGGCGCCGATCCCGAGCTGGGGCCGATCGCCACCGGCCTCGGCGAAGTCTATATGTGGACGGTCCGGCTCGATCACCGGCCCGACGACAAGCACCAGCCCGGCGAGCCCGGGATGCAGCCCGACGGCAGCTATATCACCCCGGAGGGCGAACGGCTGGTGAGCGAGACCGACAAGGCGACCTATCTGCGCACCGCGCAGGACTGGATCGTCACGCCGCTGCTCAAGAACGTGCCGGGCCTGGCGGGCATCGATTCGATCGGCGGCTATGCCCGGCAGATCCTGGTCATTCCCGATGTGGCGAAGCTGGCGGCGCTCGGCCTGACGCTCACCGATCTCGCCACGGCGATCGAGCGCAACAACACCAGCAGCGGCGGCGGCTTCGTCGACCGCAATGGCGAGGGGCTGGCGGTGCGCGCCGACGCGCTGGTCCGGGGCCCGGCCGAGCTGTCGCGCATCGTGATCGCCACGCGCGCGGGCGTGCCGATCACGCTCGACCAGGTCGCGACGGTGCGGACCGGGCAGGCGGTGCGCATGGGATCGGCGTCGGAGAACGGCACCGAAGTGGTGGTCGGCACCGCGATCATGCGGATCGGCGAGAACAGCCGCACCGTGGCGACGGCGGTGGCGGAGCGGCTCCAGTCGATCAACGCCTCGCTGCCGCCCGACGTGGTGGTCCAGCCGGTGCTCGACCGCACCGCGCTGGTCAATTCGACGATCCGGACGGTGGCGCGCAATCTGAGCGAGGGCGCGCTGCTCGTCATCGTCGTGCTGTTCCTGCTGCTCGGCAATTTCCGCGCGGCGCTGATCGCGGCGGCGGTGATCCCGGTCACGATGCTGCTCACCGGTTTCGGCATGCTGCGCATGGGTGTGTCGGCCAATCTGATGAGCCTGGGGGCGCTCGATTTCGGGCTGATCGTCGACGGCGCGGTGATCATCGTCGAGAACGCGCTGCGCCGCCTCGCCGAGCGCCAGCACGAAGCGGGCCGGTCGCTCGACCGGGCCGAGCGGCTGGAGACGGTCTCCGCCGCGGCGCGCGAGATGATCCGGCCTTCCGTCTATGGCCAGGCGATCATCATGCTCGTCTATGTGCCGCTGCTCACGCTGAGCGGCGTCGAGGGCAAGACCTTCGTGCCGATGGCGGTGACGGTGATCCTCGCGCTCGCCTGCGCCTTCGTCCTGTCGCTGACCTTCGTGCCCGCCGCGATCGCGATCTGGCTGTCGAAGCGGGTGGAAGAGAAGGAGGGGCGCATCATCGGCTGGCTGCGCCGGCGCTACGAGCCGGGCCTGGACCGCGCGATGCGGCGGCCGCCCGTCACGATCGGCGCGGCGGTGGCGAGCCTGGGCGCGGCGGCGCTCGCCTTTCTGGCGCTGGGCCAGGTGTTCCTGCCGCAGCTTGACGAGGGGGACCTGCTGATCCAGGCGCTGCGCATCCCCGCCACTTCGGTCCAGCAGAGCCAGGCGATGCAGGTGCCGCTCGAGCGGCTGATGGCGAAGCAGCCCGAAGTGAAGTTCGTCTTCTCCAAGACCGGCACCGCCGAGCTCGCCTCGGATCCGATGCCGCCCAACGCCACCGACATGTTCGTGATCCTGAAGCCGCGGGCCGAATGGCCCGATCCCGGCCTGGCCAAGGAAGCGCTGGTCGCGCGGATCGAAGGGCAGCTCGCGAAGCTGCCGGGCAATGTCTATGAGATCACCCAGCCGATCCAGATGCGCTTCAACGAGCTGATCGCGGGCGTGCGCGGCGACATCGCGGTGAAGGTGTTCGGAGACGACTTTTCCGCGATGAACGCCACCGCGAACCGGATCGCGGGAATCCTGCGAGCCACTCCGGGTGCGGCGGATGTGAAGGTCGAGCAGACCAGCGGCCTGCCGATGCTCGACATCCGGGTGAACCGCGACGCGATGGCCCGGCTGGGCGTCACCGCGCAGGATGTGCAGGACCTGATCGCCGCCACGCTGGGCGGGCGCGAGGCTGGCATGATCTTCGAGGGCGATCGCCGCTTCCCGGTGGTGCTGCGGCTCTCGGAGGCGCAGCGCGCCGATTTCGATGCGCTGGCCCGGCTGCAGCTGCCCGTTGCGGGCGGCGCCTTCGTCCCGCTCGCCAGCGTCGCGGAGATCCGCGTGGTCGACGGTCCCAACCAGATCAGCCGCGAGAACGGCAAGCGGCGCGTCGTCGTCCAGGCCAATGTGCGCGGGCGCGACGTCGGCGGCGTGGTCGCCGATGCGCGGGCGGCGATCGAGCGCGAGGTGCGGCTGCCTGCCGGCAGCTATCTCCTATGGGGTGGCCAGTTCGAGAATCTCGCCTCGGCGCGCGATCGGCTGGCGCTGGTGATTCCCGCCTGTTTCGCGCTGATCCTGTTGCTGCTCTACGGCGCGCTCGGCTCGGCGCGCGATGCGGCCATCGTCTTCACCGGCGTGCCGCTCGCGCTGGTGGGCGGCGTGCTCGCGCTATACCTGCGGGGCATGGACTTCTCGATCTCGGCGGCGGTCGGCTTCATCGCCTTGTCGGGCATCGCGGTCCTCAACGGGCTGGTGATGGTCTCCTCGATCCAGGACCTGGTCCGCGCCGGCGTGGCGCGGGCGGAGGCGGCCAGGGCAGGCGCGATGCAGCGCCTGCGCCCGGTGGTGATGACCGCATTGGTGGCCAGCCTCGGCTTCGTGCCGATGGCGCTCGGCCATGGCGCGGGCGCGGAGGTGCAGAAGCCGCTGGCGACGGTGGTGATCGGCGGGCTGATCTCGGCGACCTTGCTCACCCTGTTCGTGCTGCCCGCGCTCTATGCCCGGTTCGGGCAGCCGCGGCGCGACGCGGCATGAGGCGCGCGCGGGGCCGCGCGAGCGGCTCCGCGCCGGCCCGGCGAGCCTCGCGGCCTATCGCTGCGGGACCGCCGCTCCGGCATAGGGGTCGTAGCTTTGCGCCGGCGACGGCAGCGGCGTCGGCTTGGGTATGGCGGCGGCGAGCGGCGATGGCGGGGGCGCTGCGCGCTCGGGAACATTGCTCCCGGATTGCAGCGATCCCAGCAGCCCGGCGGCGATCACCGGCGCGCCGAACAGGACGAAGCAGCCCGCGATGACGGTGGCGCCGCGGCGTACTGGCAGGCGGCCGCCGAGCATCAGGAAGCCGATGCTGGCCACGGCGATCAGCGCGATGCTGGTCGCGACCGTGCCGAGGGCGACGCCCTCGATCCAGCCGATCGCCGCCACGAACGGGCTCGATCCCGCGGGATCGGCCAGCGAGGGCGCGATCGCATAGGCGAGGGCGGGCATCGTCATGCGAGCAGCACCTCCGCGACGCGCCGCTGCCCGCCGGTGCGGGCGAGCTGGACATAGACGTCGACCGTGCTGCGCACATAATGGCGCACATCGTCGCGGCTGAGCTGGGTGCCGGCCTGCAGCACCAGCAGCACGATCTGCTCGATCGCGCGCTCGGCGGAATCGGCATGGACCGAAGTCATCGAGCCGGGATGCCCCGTGTTGATCGCGCGCAGGAAGGTATAGGCTTCCTCGCCGCGCAGCTCGCCCAGGATGATGCGGTCGGGGCGCATGCGGAGCGACGCGGCGAGCAGGTCGGTCGCCGTGACCCGCGCTTCGCCCAGCGCGCCGCGCACCGCCAGCAGGCCGACCAGGTTGGCGTGATGCTGGTGGAGCTCGGGCGTGTCCTCGATCAGGATCAGCCGCTCCTCGGCCGGGATCTCGCGGATCAGCGCGTTGAGGAAAGTGGTCTTGCCGGTCGAGGTGCCGCCGGAGACGAGGATGTTCTTGCGGGCCTTCACGGCGGTGGCGAGCATGCCCGCGATGTCGCCCGCCTCGAGCAGCTCCGCCAGTTGCCTGTCGACCTGCGACTTGCCGGGCGCGGTGGATCGGCTGGTCGCGGCGAAGGCGCCGGCCGCGACATAGTCGTCCAGGCGGAGATCCGACGAGATGTGCTTGCGGATGGCGAGCGCCATGGGGCCGCGCGTGGCCGGCGGCGCCGCGACCTGCACGCGCGAGCCGTCGGGCAGGCTGGCGGAGAGCAGCGGGTGCTCGCGGCTGATCCCCTGATGCGAGAGCGCGGCGATCTGGCGGGCGAGCCGGTCGAGCGTGGCGGCGTCGAGATTCGGCGCCGGATACCGCTCCACCGCGCCGCCGAGCGTCTCCGCCCAGATCTCGCCGGGGCGGTTGACATAGATGTCGGTCACGTCGGGCCGGGCCAGGACTTCGGCGAGCGGCGCGAGATAGGCCTTCAGATAGACCCGGGTGTCGTTCGCGGCGGCGGGCGCGTTCATCGGGCTTCGACGCTCGTGAAGTCCAGATCGCGCGCGACGAAGACCGAGATGCTGGTCGCGGCCTTGACCTTGAGCGTCGGCTTGATCTGGGTCGGGGTGACGGGGCGGGCGGCGCCGCCCAGCGTGCCGGGCAGGGCCACGATCACCGGGCTGTCCGCCGCGCGGGCGGCGAGGTTGACGCCGATATCGAGGGCGGACTGCAGGATCGCGCCGGCGAAGCGCTCGAAGAAATGCGAGTTGACCCTGGCGCGAATGCCGCCCTGGCCGAGCGGATCGCTGGCCGGCGAGCCGATCGCGATGGTGGCGCCGTCCGGGCGGATCAGGCGGATCCAGTTGACGAGCATCCGCTTCTGGCCGGATTCGGTGTCCGTGCCATATTCGCCGATCAGCCGGCTGCCGCGCGGGATGAGCACGCGCGTGCCGTCGAAGCCGCGGATATCGCGCGAGACGAGCGCGCGCGCCAGGCCCGGGCTGGTCGAATCCAGCGCGGTTTCGAGCACCGCGGGGATCAGCGTGCCCTGGGGCACCGTCGTCGCCTTGTTGGAGAGCACGCCGGCGGCGGTGCGCGCGCCGGCGACCGAGTTCTTCGCGAGCGGGCCGGCGGCGGCGGGCGCGGCATTGCCTTCGCCCTGCGCCTGCGGCCGCTCGGCACCGGTCGTGTCGATCACCAGCGTCGGCTCGGCGGCGACCCGGGCCGGCTGGGCCGGCGGCGGCGACGGTTGCGGCACATAGGTCGGTTGCGGAGTATAGGCCGGGGCCGGCGGCGGCAGGATCCGCGGCATGGGCGTCGGCGTGGGGCTGGGAAACGGCGCCGGCAGGGGCGGCGGCTGCGGCACCGGGACCGGCGGCACGTAGAGCGGCGCGATCTGCGACGGCGTCGACAGCGCATCGGCGGGACGAGGCCGGATCGCGGGAGCGCTCAGCGAACGACGGCGCGCGTCCAGAACGGCAAACAGCACGAGCCCGATGCCGACCGCGACCAGCAGCAGCGTCCAGGCCGGCGGGCCGGATCGCGGCCGGGCGACCACGGGCAGCATGCCGGCTTCGGCGGCGGGGCGCGGATCGCCGCTCGGGGGCGGAGGCGGGGCGGCGGGGTCGCTCATCGCCGGTCCACCACGCGCACGGCTTCCGCGCTGCCATTGTCGATGCGGAACACCAGCCTGTCCTGAATGCTGTCGATCACTATCCGTCCATCGCGCATCATGCCGTTGATCAGCGTCTCCCTGCCGCGGCCATTCACCGCATAGATGGCGGGAAGCGGCCGATCTTCCGGCCATTCGACATAGGTGTGGATGCCGTCGTCGTGAATCCCGCTGGGGCGAAGTTCGGGGCTGCCGCGCACCTTGTAGCGGCCGACCACCTTTTCCGGCCCCGCCGCGCCGGGCGCCTGATCGGAAAGCAGCGCCGGATAGCGGAACTTGATCGACCAGGCCGTGGCGGGGCCGGCCTCGGCAAGCGACGACAGCTCGAAATTATAGCGGCGCGAGTCGGTCACCACCAGCATGTTGGTCGAGACGCCGGTCCGGATCGGCTTGACGAACAGCCGGTCGCCGCGGCGATTGGCGGTGACCTGCCATGCGCCGCTGTCTCCCAGCGCGACATTCTCCACCCGCTCGTCCGGCGCCAGCTCGATCGTCACCTGATAGCCGGGCGCGGCCTCAAGCCACACCACCTGATCGGGGCGGTAATCGACCGACTGGATATGCGGATTGCCCGTGCCCGGTACCGGGCGGACCTGCGCGGCGGCCAGGCAGGGGGAAAGCAGCAGAAAGGCGAGGATGGCTGCCCGCGTCACAATTCCACCTCTGGCGTCGGCGCGGGGCGCGGCGGCGCCTGCGGCACCGGCGCGGCCGCGCCGGGCACGGGCGTGGGCGCGGGGGACGGCGCGGCGCTTGGCTCCGCTGCCGGCAGCGCCTCCGCATTGCGCTGATATTGCGTTACTTCGAAGCCCAGCGGATTCACGAACCGGTCCTCGAGGCTCATCGGCTCGCCCGAATAGCGATAGCGGATCACCGACACCCAGGCGCGCGGCGCCTGCACCGCGCCGTTGGCGTCGCGCTGCACCGTCTCGAACCGGACGAGCGCGGCGTTCCTGCCGATCGGCGACACGCTCTTCACTCGCGTCTCCACCAGGCTCGTGCGCGGCAGGCGCGCCAGCGGGCTGTCGGGGTTCGAGGCCTGCATGCCGGCGACATAGGCGGTGCGCGCCGCGCCTTCGGACCAGAGCGAGACCTTGCGATAGCTGGCTTGGAGCGAAGTCGCGTCGAAGCTTTCGCGCGCGATGACATATTGGACCAGGAAGGATTGGGTGAGCGCGGCATTGGCGCTCACCTGCTGCGCGTCGAGCGGCTTCAGCGCCTGGACATAGCCGGTCTGCTTGTCGACCAGCAGCGTATAGGGCTCGACGGTCTTGAGCGGCGTGAGCGCGAGCAGCGCCGCGGCTTCCATCAGGGCGATCGTGCAGGCCACGCCGGCGACGATCCACGCGGTGCGCCGCGAGCCGCGCAGCGCCTCGCGGCCATCCTCGGCCCAGCTTCCCGCCTCGCGATAATAGGCGTCCAGCGCCTCGCGCGCCTCATTCTTCATGACTGACGGTCCCGTCGTGTTGCGCTGGCCGAGACCCGGTTGCGGGTCCGGCGATGAGTCTGGCCGAGCGGGGTCGGCGCGGGCGCGGGCGTGTCGCGCAGGCCGGTGCCGGCGCCCGGAACGCGCGAGGCTCCGGCGGCAGCGCCGGCGAGTACCGCTTCCTGGCGCTGGATGCGCGCGACGGCTTCCGCCACGGCGGCGGCGCGAGACTGGTGCTCGGCCGGCGGCTGCCGTGCCGGGAGCGGCATGGGGGATTGCGTCCGTTCGGTATTGGTGGAGATCGTGGCGACGCGCTCGGCAAGGCGGCGCCAGAGCGTGCCGAGCCGGAAGGCGATGGCGATGCGCGCCGCCATGCCCAGCCCCGCCACCATCGCCAGCCCGAAGGCGAGCGCCGTGACGAGCAGCTCGCTGGTCGCGCCGCCGATCGGCAAGCCGGCCTGGCGGCGGGAGAGCAGGGTTGCGAGCCAGGGCTCGAGCAGCGCCAGCTCGACGCCGAGCAGGACCGTCACCGCCACCGCGCCGAGGATCGCGGCCACCAGCCCGCGCACCCAGCCCTCGAACAGGCTGCGGGTGCCCTCGAACAGCAGCAGCGCGATGAAGAGCGGCCCGAGCGCGAGCAGCAGGCCGGCAACCAGCCGCACCGAGGCATAGGCGGCGATCGTCGCGGTGAGGAAGGTGACCCGCGCGGTGCCGAGCGCGAAGGGGCCGACGATGCTGGCGGGTTCCGGATTCGCCTCGGTGGTGGTGACGGGCTGGCCATTGGTATCGGTTCGCGTCCGGGTAGCGGCGCTGTTCGGGCCGGTTCCCAGCGCGTTGAGCGCGATCAGGGCATCGTCCACCTGTTGCAGCCGCTCGACCAGCCCGCCCGTCGCCCCCGGTATTCCCGCGGGCGCGCCGGCACTCGCGGCGAGCTCGGCCGGGCCGTGCATCGTCACGTCATAGGCCAGGGTGCGATAGGCGCCCCAGCTCGTGGCGAGCGCGAGCACGATGCCGATCTTCACCAGCGCGAGCACGCCTTCGCGGACATTGGGCGTGTCGCCGAACAGCAGGCGATAGCCGTAGAACGCCACGAACAGGGTGACGAGCCCGGTGAGCAGCAGCGAGAGCGGCGAGCCCGGTGCCGCCGCCGCCGCATAGCCCGCGGCGCCGATCGTCTGCGCCTGGCAGTCGACAAAGGTCAGGACGCTCTGCAGATAGGCGCCGTCCGCGATGCCGGGGCAGGTGTTCATGCCACCTCCAGCAGGCGAGGCAGCCACTGTGCCGGATCCTCGCCATGCTCGGCGCGGATCTGGTCGAGCAGCCGCACCGTGCGCTCGCGGCCGGATAGGATGGTGAGCAGCTCGCGCTCGCCGCCAAGGTTGAGCCGCGCGACGACGCTCTCGTTGCCATGCTTGATCAGGAAGCAGTGCGCATTGTCGGGCAAGGTGCGGACCAGCTCATATTCGTGCGCGGTGAGCCCGAAGCCCTCCATATAGTCGCTGGCGCGCGCCTTGGGGTTGGCCATGAAGATCTGGGTCGCCGCCTGTTCGATGATCGCGCTCGCGATGCGGCTCTCCAGCGCATCCTGCGCGCTCTGGGTCGCGAAGCCGACGATGCCGTTGCGCTTGCGGATCGTCTTCTCCCAGTCCTTGATCCGGCGGACGAACACATCGTCGTCGAGCGCCTTCCAGCC
Organism: Sphingomonas sp. CBMAI 2297; assembly: GCF_029870595.1. Lineage (GTDB taxonomy): Bacteria > Pseudomonadota > Alphaproteobacteria > Sphingomonadales > Sphingomonadaceae > Sphingomonas. The sequence goes on along the minus strand of NZ_JAPDIR010000005.1, from coordinate 248,741 downwards.
CTCGTCGACCACGATGATCGCCGGCGTGCCGTCCAGCCGTTCCTCCACGCGGTGGAAAAGATACATCATGGCGGGCGTGCGGACTGCCGGATCGTCGAGGATCTGGGTCATGTCGAAGCCGACCGTCTGGGCGGTCAGGTCGGTCCGGTCCTCGGCATTGTCGAACAGCCAGGCCCGTTCGCCGCCGCCCCACCAGGCGCGCAGCCGCGCCCACAGGTCGGCGCCGTGCGGGCGGTGGCTGCCCCGGAACAGCTCGACCAGGTGGCGCAGCCGGCGCTGCTCGCGCGGCTGGCCGAAATTGGCGTCGATCGCGTCCTTGATCTGGGCGAGCTCGTCGATGTCCGCGCCGCCGGCCAGCAGCGCCACCCAGTCGATCAGGAACTGGCGGTTGGCCGGATCGTCCTCCATCTGCAGCGGATTGAGGCCCGAGGGCGCGCCGGGGCGCAGCAGGTCGTAGCGCCCGCCGATCGCGCGCAGAAAGGGCTCCGCGCCGCGATCCTTGTCGAAGAAGATGATGCGGGGCTCGAACTTGCGGCTCTGCGCGAGCAGGAAGTTGAGCACCACCGTCTTGCCCGAGCCCGAGGGGCCGATCACGGTGAAGTTGCCGAGATCGCCATGGTGGAAATTGAAGTGATAGGGGCCCGCGGCGGTGGTCTCGAGCAGAGTCACCGCATCGCCCCAATGGTTTCCCGCCGCCTTGCCCTGGGGCAGGTTGTGGCCGTTGGCGAAGCCGGCGAAATTGGCGGTGGAGATCAGCCCGCGCCGGGCGATATACTTGAAGTTCCCGGGAAACTGGGCCCAGAAGGCGGGTTCGAGCGCGATCTCCTCGCGCACCGCGATGATGCCGAGATCGGCCAGCGTCGCCTGCACCTCGGCCACGCCCCGATCGACTTCCGCCAGCGTCTGCCCGCGGATCGCGATCGTCATGTGGTGCTCGCCAAAGCCGGCGCGCCCCGCGGCGACGTCGTCCTTGGCGCTGGACAGGTCGGCGCGCAGGCTGACCGCCTCGTCCTCGGCCGAGCGCATCCGCCGGAGCGCCAGGTTCATCCGCGACAGCGCCGCCTGGCGCTCGACGAAGCCGAAGCTCTGCGCGATCGTGATCTCGAAGGGCAGGCGAAGCAGCTCGTCGAGCATGCCCGGCGCCGATTGGCCCGGATAGTCCTTGATCGAGACGATCGCCGCGAAGCTGCGCGGACTGGGGCCGGCGGCGCCGAGCTCGATCGCCTCCTGGCCGAAGCTGATCCGGCGATAGGGCAGATAGGCGCCGGCATCCTGCATCGGCAGCAGCACGGGCCGAACCTCGCCATTGTAGAGCGAGGACAGGAATTCGAGCGGCTCCGAGCAATTGCCCTGCGGCGTCGGGTAGACCGAGAGCAGCCGCGGCTCGTAGCTGCCGAGCGCGGCGGTCAATGCCTCGCGGGCGGTGTCGAGCGCGCGCAGATCATGCGCGCTATTGGCCGCTGCCGGGCTGCCGCGCAGGCGATCGAGGAGGCCCATCCGGCCCTGGAGCGGGCGGCGGATCAGGGTGAGGAACAGGTCGTTGGTATAGAGCCGGCGCTCCGCCAGCCGCGCGCGCCAGGCCGCGTCGAGCCGGGCCGAGAAGGCATCGGGGAACGTGGCTTCGAGCTCGGGCTCGATCGCGCGGCGCACCACATGATAATAGACGGCGAAGCGCGAGGAGCCGATCGACTGCAGCATCGCGTCGCGCAGCCGCTTGCGATAGTTCAGCTCCTCGGTGTCCGCCGTCTCGAAGAGCAGGCCGCGCAGATGGACGACCTGGAGCAGCATGCCGTCGCGCGTCTCGACGGTGTGATCGTCGACATGGCGCGCATAGGGCAGATGCCGTCCGGCGGGTGCTTCGCGCGCGACGACCTTGGGATCGCGCGTCAGGGCCGGTAGGAGTTGCATTGCCAGATCTTGTGGTTGCGGACGCGCGGGCAGCGGCTCATCCGCGCCAGCCACAGATCGAAGAAGCGCGGCTCACGCAGGCAGGCGAGCACGCCGATCAGGTGCACGACGAGCGCCGCGACCAGCGCCCAGGCCGATTTGAAGATCAGGAACAGCTCGGTCGCCACGATCGCATTGGCGACGAAATAGCTATAGGTGACGCCCGCGAACATCTGCGGGCGAGTGAGGGCCACGAACAGCGGGTCACGCTCCAGTCCGTTCATGCTATTGTCCCAGCTGGGCGCTCGCCTGGATGCCCGCGACGATGCTCGCGGCGCCGAACAGGATGAAGCAGCCGAGAATGACGGTGGCGCCATAGCGCCAGTTGATCCGGCCGGTGAGCATCATCAGCCCGACCGCGGCAACCGCGATCACCGCCACGACGGTTGCCACCGTGCCGAGCAGCGTGCCCTCGATCCAATGCACCGCGCCGACGATCACGCCCGAGCCCGCGGGGTCGGAACCCAGATCCTGGGCAAGGGCCGCCATCGGAAGGGCCGTGACCGCGGCCAACCCGATGCGCAGCGACCGGAACGCGAATGACTTGACCAGCAAAGATCCACCCCCTTGATTCGAGGTGCAATACTGACGTTAGGAACGATACTTGCCAATGGGCTGATGGACAAATTCGACGGCTCCGCGCGTGGCGGTTCCTCCATCGGGAACTTTGCGGATACCGTGGCGGAACCAGGCCGTGCCGAAATATCTAGGCGCTTTCATCGAAAGCTGCATGCGTTCGTCCATCCGCGGACGAAGCCCGCCGGCATTTCGGTGCTGTCGCCAATCTGAAATGATCGGGCCGTACGGGCGACGACAGGTGCAGCATCGGGCTCGCCGCCACCTCGCATAGGAAAGACGCCGCCGATCGCGAACATTGCCACAGAGAGACGGATGCTCGCCTATTCGTCCGGCAATTTCGGCAAGGCCCTGGTGTTCGGCGGGGCGGATCTGACGATCCTGTTCCTGCTGACCGACGTGCTGGGGCTGAACGGCGCCCGGGCGGCGGGACTGATGCTGTTCGCGGTGCTGGGCGATCTGGTGTTCGATCTGCTCGCGGCCCGGCTCGTCCTCCATTGGCGGGCGGCGGGGCGGGGCTATCGCTGGACCCTTGCCCTGGCCGCGCTGCCTTGCGGGGCGGCCTTCGGGCTGATCTACGCAATGCCGGCTCTGTGCCTGCATCGCGCCTGGATGCTTGCGGCGGCGATCCTGATTTTCCGCGGCGCCTATGCGGTGGTCGACGTGCCGCACAATGCGCTGATGGCGCAGGTCAGCCGCGACAGCCGGGCGCGCGGGCGCGTCTCCGGCTACCGGCTGTTCTTCAGCACCGCGAGCGCATTGGTCATCGCCGCAACGCTCACGCCGCTGGTGCAGCAAGCGGGACGGACCGTGCATTTCGGCGCGCTGGCATTCACCGGGATCGGTGCCGGCCTGGTCTTTGCGCTGACCATGTTGCTGTGCGCCTGGGCTTCGGGCGGGCGCGGCGAAAGCGGCACGGCCTCCGCGCTGCGCGGCGATCGCGTCGCCGTTCCGCTGCGCGACCCGATGGTGCTGGCGATGGGCGCGCTGGCCCTGCTCACCGGCTTCGCCATGCCGTGTTTCGGCCGGATGCTGATGTATCTGGGAACCTATGTCGTCGATCGACCGCGCGCGGTCCCCCTGCTGCTTGCCGCGCTGACGGCGGGGCAGTTCGGCGGCGTGCTCGCCTGGACCGCGCTGACCCACCGATTCAGCAAGAGCCGCCTGCTCGGTGCGGGGCATGCGGTGAGTGCGCTGGGCCTGCTCTGCTTCGCCCTGTGCCTGGCCTGGCCGGCGGGGCAGGTGGCCGGCGCGGCGCTGATCGGCTTCGGCTTTGCGAGCGTGTTCATGCTGCCCTGGGGCCTGCTTGCAGACGCGATCGACGTCGTCGAATGGCGGCATGGCCGGCGGTTCGAGACGGGGCTGTTCGCCTTCTACCTGGTTCTGGTGAAGGCCAGCGGCGCCGCGTCGACAGCCATGATCGGCTGGGTGCTGAACGCGCTCGGCTACGTCCCCGGCGCAATCCAGCCAGCCGGGGTGCGCCTCGGCATGCTCGGCCTCGGCCTGGGCGTGCCGCTTGCCGGCGCGCTGCTGGCGATGCTGCTGCTCGGGCGCTTCACGCTCGACCATGGCCGCCATGCGCGGCTGCTGCGCGCGCTGGGGCGGCGTCAGGCCGGGGCGGAACCGGTCTCGGGATTGAACCGGGGATTGGAGGAATCGAGTGGCGAGGGCGTCACCCTGGCGGGCGGCGCCGCGCTTTCCGCCCAGGCGCGGCAGAGCATGTCGCGCAGCATCGCCGCGCCCGCGGCGGTGCGCTCGTAGACCAGGGCGCGGACGTCCTTGTCGGCCATGTTGCCGAAGCCGTCGCGCTTCTCGAGCCGGTAGACCGTCTCCACCCGATCGCCCGACTGATCGAGAAAGGCGAGCACCGCGTCGAACATGTCGCCATGGAGATGCGCCGGCGCGCCGATTCGGGGCAGGATGTCCGCGGCGGTGAGCCCGATGCCGTCGACGAAGCGGCTCTCGAACCGCCCATGGATGCTGCGGTCGCGGGTATAGTCGTTCGGATTGGGGCCCAGCCAGCCGTCCGAATGCACCGAGATGTGCAGCGGCTGCGCGCCGTCACCGATATAATGGCCGAGCCGGATCGCCTGGAACGCGCAATGCTGCTCGGGAATCGATGCGTCGCCGCCGCTCGCCTGCGCCGCGCGGATCGCACGCATGCAGACGATCAGCCGCTCATAGGCTTCCATCGCCGCATAGGGCAGCGTGCCGGTCCAGCGGACATTGGTGCGCGCGGCGGTGGCCGGATCGCTCCGCTTGATCCTCTCATAGCGCTTGTAGAGCGCGAGGATGAATTCATAGCGTGATCGCGGGATCGGTTTCAGAAAGGCGAACTGCTCGCGGAACCAGCCATGGTTCGGGTCTTCCTCGATCTTCGAAAAGCCTTCCGCGTCCCCGCGCCAGCCGTCCGGCAGGGCGGCGGAGGCCGAGATATAGTCGACATGGCGGCGCAGAAAGACCGGGCCGCCATCGAGTATCGCCTGAATCGCCGCGCGGTCGATCACCGCATGTCCCGTGCCGCCCCAGGCATGGGCGAGGGTGGGGCACAGCGTGAGAGCGGCGGCCAGGGCGAGGCGGCGCATGACGGTTCCTTTCACGGATCGAGGGGATCGCGCGGATCGACGCGCTCGGACGTCCGATACGGGCGGAACACCAGTTCGTTCGGCGACACCCGGCGCACGACCTTGCCGGGCTGATAGCCGAGCTCGGCGGCGTTGCGCTCGGTGAACCTGGCGCTTTCGATATAGGCGCTCTGCAGGGGATTGCAGACGATCACCGTCTCCGCTTCCGGCGGCGCGCCGATCCGCGCGAGCAGCCGGCCGGCGTTGCGCAGGTTGGTGGTGGTGTGGCGGGCATAGGGCTCGATGAGGATCGCTTCCGCGGGGACGCCGTAGCGCTCGATCAGCGCCTTGCGCATCTCGTCGGCCTCGGTGAAAGGCGTTGCGCGCGGGTGCGCCCGGCCGCCGGTGACCAGGATGAAGGCGATGTCGCCCTGGGCGAAACGGCGCGCGGCGAGGCGCAGATGATATTTGCCGAACGGGCTGAGCTTCTCGCCCTCGATCTCGGGCCCGACGCCGGTGACGATCATCGCGCTATAGCGATAGCGGCGCCAGTCGAGCGCCTTCGCCCGCGCCAGCGCCGCGGCGTTGGCGCCGCCGGTCAGCGGTTCATGGCCGATCGCATCGGTGCGGTCGCTCATGTCGAGCAGCGCGAGCGCATAGTCGATGCTGGGATCGAGCCGCTGTGCCGATCCGGCGCGGGGCGTCTCGGCGATCCAGTCGGCGGCCTGGAGGCGCGCCCGGTGATCCTGGGGCGAGACGGTGCCCGGACCATCGATCGCCGTGGTGGGGGTCGCCCCCAGCGCATAGGTCCCCACGATCATGTTGATGCCCGCGATCTCGCGATCTACCTGCGCGGCGGGGCCATCGTCCGCGGCGGGAAGGCCCTGCGCCTGTGCAACGGCGCGGCGCACCGCATCCGCTTCGCGATCGCTCCAGAGCAGCGCCTGCGCGCGACAGGCGAGATCGGTGCCGCATGCGGCGCGGCGCTCCTGCCGGGCGCGCAGCACGCTTTCCATGCCGGGCGCCCGGGCGATCCGCTCGAGCACCGCCGGATCGCGCCCGGCCGCATCGAGCAATGGGAAGAGCCGCGCGGACAGTGCCGCCATCACCCCGTCGTCCACCGCCCCGGCCGAAGCCGGGGCGGCGAGCACCGTCACCGCGAGCGCGGCGGCGGAGAGCATGGCGCGCATCACCAGCTGCGGCTGACGATGAAGCGGAAGTTCCGGCCGAACAGCGGGCGACCATAGATCGCCTGGCTGGAGCCCTGGCCGGCGAACTGGTCGGTACGCGTGTTGCCCTCGGTCAGGCCATGGGCGTTGAACAGATTGTCGCCGACCACCTGGAAGCGCCAGGCGCCCCAATCGAGCGACGCGCCCGCGCCGGTCGTCTGGTAGCCCGGCATCGCCGTGCGGTTGAACAGGTCGACATAGCGTCGGCCGACCCATTCGAAGCGCCCGAAGATCGAGAGCTTCTGCTCGCCCAGATCGAAGTCGAAGCTCGGCCGCAGATTGCCGAAGAACTTGGCCTCGCGAATGATCTGCTTGCCGTTTACCGCGCTCGGATCGGCGCCCGAGGTGTTCTGGAGATTGGCGTATTTCGGGTTCTGCCAGGTCACGGACCCGTCGAGCGAGAACCAGCGGACCGGCGCGATCCGGCCGTCCACTTCGACGCCCTTGACCGAGGCCTCGCCGATGAACGGCAGCGTCTGGTCGTTGCGGCCGGTCAGCGGGTTGAACGCCGCGAACGAGGCGTTGAACGGGTTGAACTTGGTGTAGAAGCCGGTCGCATAGAGATAGTTCGGGCCGAAGCTCGCCTTCAGGCCGACTTCATATTGGCGCGCCTTGGTCTTGATGATGGTCGCGTTGATGCCGGTCACCACGCCCAGCTGCGGCGGCACTTCCAGGTTCGAGATGCGGCCATAGGCGCCGAGATGGCCGTCCAGGTCGTAGCTGACGCCGACGGTCCAGTTGGTCGCCTTGGGGCTGAGGCGCTGGTCGAGCACCTGGCCCGTGAAGGCGCGGGTGGTGTCGTCGGCCAGCGTGGTCGCGTCGCCGAGATTCACCTGCGTGGTCGGCAGGGCGATGCCCCTGTAGCCGTAGCGCTCGGTGCGGATGCCGGCATCGACGCGCAGGCCGCGGGTGATGTCCCAGGTGTCGTTCGCATAGAAGGCGATCATCTGCGCATCGCCTTTGCCCTTGTTGAGCGTGGTCGTGTAGCGCAGCACGCCGTTCTGGGTGACCGAGCCCAGCACCGCGCCGGTCGATGAATAGGCGAGCAGGTCGAGCGTGCGCGGCTGGCTGCGCACTTCGATCAGCATGTCCTCATAGGCCTGGAGCAACGTGTTGCCGTAGAACGCGCCGTACAGGCCGACGCGCACGTCATGGGTGCCGATGCCGGTCTCGAACTTGCGAGTGACGCTCAGGTCGCCCTGCACCGAGTAGAAGTCCGATTCCGAAGCGCGATACTGGCCGGACATGACCAGGCCCGAGGCAGTCGAGGGATCGTAGACCGTCGCGCCGTTGGTGCCGGCGAACGCATAGCCGAGCCGGGCCACATTCGGCCCGAAGGCGGTACGCGCGGCGGCCAGATAGCCGGCGGCGAAGCTGGTCGCGTCCGCCGGGTTGGTGGTGGAATAGAACGCATCGAAGCTCGACTCGCCCTTGGTCCCGCCGACCTTGGCGGAGACCTGCCAGCCGCTGAAATCGGCCTCGTAATCGACCGCCGCGTTGAAGAAGCGCATGTGGCGGCCGCTGGAGAGGTCGCGCTGCATGCTCTGCAGCGTCCCGGCGCCGTCGCGATACTTGATGCTGACGTTGCGCAGCGACGGCGAGTTCATCGTGCCGGTGAAATAATCGATATAGGGATTCAGCGAGACCGCCGGGTTGCGCGGGTCGTTGGTCGGGATCGGCAGGTAGAAGACGTTGTGGTCGTTCACATATTCGGCCGAGATCTTGACATAGCCGTTGGTCAGCTGGCGCTTCAGGTTGGCGCGGATCTGCCCGCCCTTGTCGCTGGGGAAGCCGGCATAGCGATAGCCGTCATGCTGGCGCAGGAAGCCGCCGATCGCGAAATAGGTGTTGTCGCTGATCGGGCCGGACTGCATCGCGTCGAGCCGGTAGAGGCCGGTATCGCCCAGCGTGATCTGTGCCTTGCCGCGCGCCTGGGGGCCGCCCGACACGGTGATGTTGTTGGCGATCGCCGCCGCGCTGCTGGCATAGATCGGCGCCGGGCCGCCGCGCACGATCTCGACCCGCTCGGTCATCAGGTCGTAGCGGTTCATGCCTTCGCCGGAGTTGAAGAAGACGCCGTCGATCTCGTGGTAGAGCGGCAGCCCGTCCTGCTGGAAGATCAGATAGCCGCGATCGGTCGGGATGCCGCGCACGCGGGTGATGTTCTGCACTTCGCCGCCGGTCGCCTCGACCTGGATGCCGGGAACGGTGCCGAGCAGATCGGCGAAGCTCTTCGGCGCGATCTTCTGGACGTCCGCCTGGCTGAGCGAGTTGACCGCATAGGAGACGTCGAAGCGGCGCTGCGCGCGTGCCGAGCCGGTGACGATGATGTCCGCGCTCGCCTCGTCGGCGGCCTGTGCCGAGTCGGCGGCGGGCGTGTCGGCGGTCTGCGCGAAGGCCGGCGCGGCCAGCATGCCGAGCGCGAGCACCGCGCAGCCGGCGGCGAGATTGTGCTTCTTCATCGGATCGTTCCCCCGAGATTCTTGTGAACTCGCGGCGCCGATGCGCGGCGCGGATGACAGATTTATTTATTTCTGGGAAAATTAATCGCGAACTTTGAGCCGGGCTGCTATTCGCCCTGGGCGATGAGGCATCCACCGGTCACGCTGCTCGAGGAGGAGAAGCGGCTGCTCTGGCAGCTGCGCACGCGCGGCCCGCAATCGCGGTCTGCCCTGGCGGAGACGCTGCAGATCAGCAACGGTGCCATCTCCAAGCTGACCAAGGCGCTGATCGGGCAGGCCCTGATCGAGGAATTGCCGGCCGAGGCGCTGGCGGGGCGGGGCCGCCCGACGGTGCCGCTGCGGATTTCTCCGGCCGGGGGCTATGCCGTGGGGCTGGCGATCTATGCGGGCCTTCTGGAAATCGCGCTGGTCGATTATGCCGGGGGCGTGGTGTCGCTCACTTCCGAGAAGATCGAGCCCATCGACCCGCATGGTTTCGCCCGCCATGTCGATCGCCGCATCCACGATCTGGCGATCGAGCACCGCCTGCTGGGCAGCCGTCTGTACGGCGTCGGCTTCAGCGTGCCCGGCCCGGCCCTGTCGCGCGACGGCAATCGCTGGCACGTGGTTCGCAACCTGCCCGGCTGGAAGGACGCGCCGCTGCGCACGATCTTCGAGGAAGCGCTCCGGCTGCCGATCTGGATCGAGAATGACGCCACGGCGGCGGCGCTCGCCGAATATTATCTGGGCGGGCTGATCCGGCGCTGCACCACGGCGGTGGTGATCCTGCTGGGGCACGGCGTTGGAGCGGGGATCGTCCATGAAGGCCGGCTGATGCGCGGCGAAACGGGCAGCGCCGGCGAGATCGGCATGTTCTACCCGGGCAACCAGCCGCGCCCGACGACGCTCGACCTCATCGCCACGCTGCAGGCGGCGGGATGCAAGGTCGGATCGCTGGCCGATTTCGCGGAGGCGATCCCGGGATATGAGGCGACGATCGATCATTGGCTGGAACGGGCCGCCGATCAGCTCCTCCAGGCAATCAACTCGGCGCTTGCCTGGTTCGATCCGGGCGCGATCCGGCTGATGAGTCCGTTGCCGTCCGCGATCATGCACGGACTTGCCGATCGGCTGAACCGCCGGGCGATCAAATGGGGCGACCATATCGCGGAGAGCGAGAAGGCGCGCTACGACATCGAAATCTCCCGGCTCGGCGGCGCCGGCTCGGCACTGGGTGCGGCGCTGCTGCCGATTCACGCATCGATCGCGCGAGCATGACGACGGGATTGCGCCCTCGCTGCCGAAATGCGGCCGGCAATCTTCGGATCTTCGACGCCGCCGAGCGCGCAAGCTGCTGACGGTGCGCGGGCAACTGGACGCATCCAGCGGCCGTGCCGGTCATGCCCGTTCGTTGCTGGCCAGGATTTCCGTCACTCTCGCAAGGGCCGCCCCGCGCGGATCGTCCACGCCGAGGAGGCGGAAGGTTCCCGTGAGGGCGAAGGCGCAGTGCCCGTGCACGGTCGCGACCAGCGATCGCGTCAGCGCTTCGATTTCCGGAAGCGGTTTGCCCGGAAGCGCCGTCGCCACCTCACGCTCGACGATGTCGGTCAGGCCGGCGCGGAGAACGCGATATTGCTCGGGAATCTCCATGCCCGCGGGCAGGCGATGGTCATAGATCGCCATCCACAGATTGGGATTGTCTTCCGCGAAGTCGAAATAGCCCTCGACCAGCGCGGCGATCCGGTCCGGTCCGGCGACGGCAAGCTTCTCGCCCAGAGCCCGTGCCCACAAGACGAACGTCTGGCTGTTCAGCGCCGTGAGCAGCGCGTCATGACCGCCGAAGACATTGTGGATCGTGCCGATCGAATATCCGATCCGCTTCGCCACCTCGCGCGCGGAGAAGCCGGAATAGCCGACCTCGGCGAGCAGCCGCTGGCCCTCTGCAAGGATCAGCTCCTGCAACTCCTCTCGCGTATGATCGGATCTGCGCGCCACGAAGGGCATATAAGTGGATAATTGATCACTGTCTAATTATTTAATTGATCGATGTTCAATTCCATGACATCCAGTCGCGGCCCGGTGATTCGCCGGGCATTGGAACGGAATCGAAACGGAGTTGTCGCCATGCAGCCCAAGCTGTTCCTCGGCTTCCCGAGCCCGCTCGGGGGTCGCCGCCAAGCCGCCGTCATCGCATAACAGATCCAGGGGAAACAAAGCCGTGTCCGCACCCGATTTCTCGCTGCTCGCCAAGCGGCGCTTCGGCCCGCTGTTCGTCGTCCAGTTCCTGGGCGCGTTCAACGACAACGTCCTCAGATATGCGATGCTGTTCCTCGCGAACTTCACGATCTTCGCCAATGCACCCGAACAGTCGGCAATGCTGGCAACGGTCGCGACCGGCATCTTCATCCTGCCCTATTTCCTGTTCTCCGCGCTCGCGGGCGAACTCGCCGATACCTGGGACAAGGCATGGCTGATGCGGGCGGTGAAGGTCGCCGAAGTCGCCTTCATGGGGCTGGGGCTTCTGGGCCTGTGGTTCCAGTCGATCCCGCTGCTGCTGGTGGCGCTGTTCTGCATGGGCCTGCATTCGACCATCTTCGGCCCGGTCAAATATTCGATCATGCCGCAGCATCTGCGCGAGCAGGAGATCATGGGCGGCACCGGCCTGATCGAGGCCGGCACCTTCCTGGCGATCCTCGGCGGCCAGCTGCTCGCCGGCCTTGTGCCGGCATGGGAAGCCGGCCTGATCGCAACCGGCCTCGCGGTGCTGGGCTTCGCGGTGAGCCTGCTGATCCCCGCGGCGCCGCCGATCGGAAAGGTCGCGATCACGCGCAATCCGTTCGTCAGCACCTGGCAGGTGCTGCGGGCCGGGCGTGAGAACAAGGCGGTCTGGCTGTCGATCCTGGGCATCAGCTGGTTCTTCGCGATCGGCGCCGTGCTGGTTTCGGAGTTCCTTCCGCTCGTCTCCGGCAATCTCGGCGGGCGCGCGGAAGTCGTGACTCTGTTCCTGATCGTCTTCTCGGTCGCGATCGCGCTCGGATCGATGCTGGTCAACCGGCTGCTGCGCGGTGAGGTATCGGCGCGCTACGTGCCGATCTCCGCGCTCGCGATGGCCGTGTTCATGCTCGACCTGTGGTGGGCGACGCGCGGCTTCGTGGTGGTGACGCCGCATGCCGATATCGCGCGGTTCGTCGCGACGCCGGGCAGCTGGCGCATCCTGCTCGACCTGACCGGCATGGCGATCGCCGGGGGCATGTTCATCGTGCCGCTCTATGCGATCCTGCAGACCAAGAGCTCGCCCGAGGAACGCTCGCGGACCATCGCCGCGAACAACATCGTCAATGCGGCGGTGATGGTCGCGGTGGTCGCGGTCGCCACCGCCCTGCTCGCGGCCGGCGTCTCGATCCCCGGGATCATCGGCACGATGGGCTTCGCGACCCTGGCGGTCGCGCTGATCTCGTGCCTGTTGCTGCCGGACACGGTGCTCAAGCATTCGATCCGCACGATCCTGAAGCTGGTCTACCGCATCGAGGTTCATGGCGGCGAGAACATGCCGCGACCGGGCGAGCGCGCGGTGGTGGTGGTCAACCATGTTTCCTGGCTCGACGGGCTGTTGCTCGCGGTCTTCCTGCCCGGCAAGCCGGTGTTCGCCGTGAACACCGCGATCACCAAGCGCTGGTGGATCCAGCCCGCGCTCAAGCTGTTTCGCGCCTTCCCGGTCGATCCGACCAACCCGATGTCGGCCAAGGCGATGGTCCGCGCGGTGAAGGAGGGCAATACGCTGGTGATCTTCCCCGAAGGGCGCATCACCGTCACCGGCGCGCTGATGAAGATCTTCGACGGGCCGGGCATGGTCGCCGACAAGGCCGATGCGCCGATCATTCCGGTGCGGATCGACGGCGCGCAATTCTCGCGCTTTTCGCACCTGCGCGGCAAGGTCCGCCTGCGCAGCTTCCCGAAGATCGAGCTGACGATCCTGCCGCCGCGGCGCTTCGCGATCGAGGGCGAGATGACCGCGCGGGCACGCCGGGCGATCGCCGGGCGCCGTCTCTACGAAGAGATGAGCACCATGATCTTCGCGACCTCGGATATCGATCGCACGCTGTTCCAGGCGCTGATCGACGCCAAGGACGTGCATGGCGGCAACATGCTGGTGGTCGAGGATATCAAGCGCGAGCCGCTGGGGCTCAAGCGGCTGATCACCGGCAGCCTGGCGCTTGGCCGCATGCTGGAGCGGCGCAGCGCGCAGGGCGAGGCCGTGGGGCTGATGCTCCCCAACGTCAACGGGACGGTCGCGAGCTTCTTCGCGTTGCAGGCGATCGGCCGCGTGCCGGCGATGCTCAACTATACGGCGGGGCTCGCCAACCTGAAGGCGGCATGCCTCGCTGCGCAGGTGCGGACGATCGTGACCGCGCGCGCCTTCGTCCAGCAGGCCAGGCTGGAGGCAGTGGTCGAGGGCCTTGAGGCGGACGGCCGCACGATCCTGTACCTCGAGGACATCGCGAGGGAGATCGGCACCGGCGCCAGGCTGCGCGCGCTCGTCGCCACCCGTCTCGCCGGACGGCTGCATCGCCGCCGGGGGGTGTCGCCCGGCGACGCGGCGGTGATCCTGTTCACCAGCGGATCGGAGGGCCTGCCCAAGGGCGTGGTGCTCACCCATCGCAATTTGCTCGCGAATTGCGCGCAGCTGGCGGCGCGGATCGACTTCAACTCATCGGACCTGGTGCTGAACGCGCTGCCGATGTTTCACAGCTTCGGCCTGACGGGCGGAACGCTGCTGCCGATCCTCAACGGCATCCGCACCCTGCTCTATCCCAATCCGCTGCACTATCGGATCGTCCCGGCGCTCGCCTATGACGCCAATGCGACGATCCTGTTCGGCACCGACACGTTCCTCTCGGGCTATGCGCGGCTGGCGCATGGCTATGACTTCTATTCGCTGCGCTACATCTTCGCCGGCGCCGAGCGCGTGCGCGACGAAACGCGCAAGGTGTGGAGCGAGAAATTCGGATTGCGCATCCTCGAAGGCTATGGCGCGACCGAGGCGGCGCCGGTGATCGCGGTCAACACGCCGATGCATTTCCGTGCCGGGAGCGTGGGCCAGCTGCTGCCGGGGATCGAGGCGCGGGTCGATCCGGTGCCGGGGATCGATGCGGGCGGCAAGCTCTCGATCCGGGGCCCCAATATCATGGCCGGCTATATGAAGGCCGACCAGCCGGGCGTGATCCAGCCCCCGGAGGACGGGTGGCATGACAGTGGCGACATCGTCACGATCGACGAGGCGGGATTTGTCACCATTCGCGGGCGCGCCAAACGCTTCGCCAAGATCGGTGGCGAGATGGTCTCGCTGCCGGCGGTGGAAGGCTATGCCGCCGCCGTCTGGCCGGAGGCGGACCACGCCGTCGTGAGCCGCGCGGACCCGCGCAAGGGCGAGCAGCTCGTGCTGTTCACGACCCGGAAGGACGCGCGGGCCAGCGAGCTGCAAGGCTGGGCGCGCGCGAATGGCGTCGCCGAACTCGCGATCCCGCGCGACATCCGCATCCTGGATGCCCTGCCTGTCCTTGGAACCGGCAAGCTCGACTATGTGACGATGGGGAATCTGGCGGCGTCCTGACGTCCCACGGGCACCGGCAGATCCGGGCGCGCGCATATCCGCTTCGCGCCCGGATGACCGCCGCCTTTGTTCGACCGCCTCGAAGAGAAATTGACGAAACCGCACCGGCGCCGGCCCGGTCAGGAGATTCCCGATGGAAATCGTATATTATTTTCTGGCCTTCGCGGTTCTGATCCTGATGATGGCGCTGCCATTCATATTGGCGGCCATTTTTCTGGCGCTGTTGCTCCTTGGTTCCTTGCGCGTCGCAGCAAGATACAAGCGTCAGCGGAGGGTCGACATTCCTGGCGCCGCACTAATCCTCGGCGGGATCTTGGCGGGCGCGATCACCTATCACTGGCTACGGGGGCCAAAGGCTGAGATGGCGACGTTGCAGCCCCTTGTCGTCGATCGGCAGCTTGCCGCGGAACTGCCTCGAACCTGGGTGGTGGATTATGGTGCCGTCAATGTCGCATTTGATCTTCTGCCGCGGAAATACGCCAGCCGCGTGTTGAATGCGCGGATCACCGACCCCGGCCTGCTCGCCTCCATCCCGGGGGAATCCTACGACGCGTACATGGAGGAAATCAGCCTCATGGACACGCCCTCCTGCAATGCCGTGCTCGCGAGCGGGCGTCGCGGTGCCGACCGCGCCCGGGAATGCGTGATGCATAGCATCGTCGCCAAGGCCGATATGGCCGCCGGCGGGCCATATCTGAAGCTGGAGCATGAAGAGAAAGGCGATGCCCAGATAGTGAATTTCATGCTGGTTACGGATGCGGGCGCGAGGCCGATCGCGCGCTGCATGGGGCGTGCGCCCCGGGAGGCCAACCCCTGGCTCGCCATGGTCAGAAGGGACCGATCGCTCGACGTCGCTTCCTCCCTATACAAATGCGTCGGGCGCGCGGCCGCCGGCGCCCTGATGCGCGCCGTCGCGACGGGTGCGGCGGGATAGGCAATGAATGGGTCGGTGCCGTGGCACGCGCCCGGGGCAATGGGCGCCCGGCTCGTCCCGAAGGATCGCGTGGAGCGGGCCGGCGAGGTGTGCCGGCGCGAACCGACCCCATGGGCTGGGCAAGCGCGTACGATCGGCTCGTTACCGTCTGCGCTCAAGCTGCTTGAGAAGTGGTGCCCGGGGACGGAGTCGAACCGCCGACACTGCGATTTTCAGTCGCATGCTCTACCAACTGAGCTACCCGGGCATGCCCGGCGAATGCCGGGGAGCGGGCCTCTTAGTCGTGCGAATCGGTGCTGTCCACCCCCGAATGCGCATGGGGGTCCACGCGCTCGCCGGGAATGCGATAGCCCTCGCCCAGCCATTGCAGCAGGTCGCGGTCCCTGCAGCCGCGGCCGCAGAAAGGCTTGTTCTCGATATCGGTCGGCTGCCCGCAGACGGGGCAGGTGTCGCTCTTCGCCATCTTGCTCCTTCGCGCCGGTTCAATCGCCGGCGGACGTGAATGCGGTCACGCCGCCGATCCGCCGTGCCAGCTCCGCCGTCCAGCCGGGTTGCTGGGCGAGGCGGCGGGCGATGTTCCTGGTCACCATATGGGTAGTCGGCGGCGGCGGGGGAAGCCGTTCGACTCGCCGAAGCTCCGCCCGCGCCGCCGCGCCGACCGGGTCGGCGCGCAGCAGTTCGGGCAGCGAGGGCCGGGTGCGCCGCCGGACGATCTGGAGGAAGCCGAAGCCGTTCACCGCGGTGCGCTCGAAAGGCTGGGGCAGGGCGGCGTCGATCGCCTCGGCTACCGCGTTGCGCGCGCCCTTGCCGCTGAGCGTAGGGAAGTCGATGCCGATCGAGCCGGCGATGCCGTGCCGCTCGATCGCTCGCGCCACCGCGTGCGCGGCGGCGACCGCCAGCGGCTCGATCGGGCCGGAGCCGTCGACGTCGAACAGCGCCATCGCCGGCGTGGGCGAGAGGCGCAGCGCCCCGCCCGGAAAGGCGATCTCGCCGGTAAGCGCTTCCTCGAGCACTTCGGACCAGCCGGCTTCCTCCAGCGCGTCCGGCGCGTGGGCACGCAGCATGCGGACGGGAAGGCCGGTGGCGGTGATGCGTTCGAGCAGGGTGGGGCCGGCGCACAACTCCTCGTCGCTCGGCACCGCCTTGGGCAGCTTGGCCCGGCCGGGCTCCGGGATCGCCTCGCGCACGATCTTCACCCGCAGCTTCGCTCCCTGGGTGATCGCCTGGGGCACATGGTCGCACAGCGCCTCGCCGCCGCCGTCGAGCGCGATCAGCTTGGCCGCCTTGTCGACCAGCCGGGCCTCGAGCACCGCGCCGGCGCGCGGATAGGTCCCCTCCAGCTCGATCCGCGCCTTCCAGATGCCGCCGCGTGAGACGAGCGCGGCGCGGTTCTCGCCGATCCCGGCCTCGTAGAGCCACTCAGCCAAGGCTGTATCCGGCGCTCTCCAGCAGCGCGCGCGTCTCGAAGACCGGCAGGCCGACCACGCCCGAATGGCTGCCGGCGAGATAGCGGACAAAGGCCTCGGCCTTGCCCTGGATGGCATAGCCGCCCGCCTTGCCCATGCCCTCCCCGCAGGCGACGTACCAGTCGATCTCGGCCTGGCTCAGCCGCTTGAAGGCGACGATGGTGTCGGAGATGCGGGTGCGTGCCTTGCCGTCGGCGCCGATCAGGCAGACGGCGGACAGGCAATGGTGGCGCCGGCCCGAGAGCAGGGCGAGCATGCGGCGCAGATCCGCCTCGTCCTCGGGCTTGGCGAGGATGCGGCGGCCGACCGCGATGGTGGTGTCGCCCGCGAGCACGATCTCGTCCGCGGCGCGGGGCACGGCATGCGCCTTGGCGATCGCGACGCGCAGCACATAGGCGCGCGGCGTCTCGCCGGCGCGGACATCCTCGTCGACATCGGGCGCGGCGACGCGCGCGGGTTCGGCCCCGATCCGCCTGAGCAGATCGAGCCGGCGCGGCGAAGTGGAAGCGAGGACGAGCCGCAAGGGCGCCGCCCGCTTACTTGAAGCGATAGGTGATACGGCCCTTGGTCAGGTCGTAGGGCGTGAGCTCGACGAGCACTTCGTCGCCGACCAGCACGCGGATGCGGTTCTTGCGCATCTTGCCGGCGGTGTGGCCCAGGATCTCGTGATCATTTTCGAGCCGGACGCGGAACATGGCGTTGGGCAGAAGCTCAACGACCTGGCCCCGCATTTCAAGCAGTTCTTCTTTGGCCAAAAATTACCTCATGGGTGCGCGCGCTAAAAGTGGCGGTGCCTTTACAGTGCGCAAGGAGAAAAGGGAAGGCGGAGAACCCGACAAAGGCGGGTGCCTTGGTCCGATATGGGGATTGCGCGGGTTTTTGCCAGTTCCGGCCGGTTTGATCGACGGATGCGCGGGCTTTGTCGCCGCTCGATTTGCGGCGCGGGGACGGGCTGTATCTCCCGCTGCCGATCATTCGGGAGTCGGGAAAATGCGTCCTTCGTTTCTGCTGGGCTCGGCGCTGTGCGTGCTGGCCGCCTTCAGTGCCGCCGATGCGCGGGCCCAGTGCCGCGACCGGCTCGACCGCGCCAACGACAATGCCCGCGACATGCCCGCCGGCACGCCCTATCAGGTGCACGACGCGCTTTCCGACAATTCGCTCATGGCCGAGGAAGTGGTCACCAGCAATCCGGCCGAATGCCTGAAGTTGGTGACGCAGATGGAGGCGCTGATGCGCCGCCACGGCAAGGCGATCGTCGAGGAATCGGGGGCACCGGCCGCCGGCGCGGCGGCGCGGCCCAGGACATTGGAAGAGCTGTTCCCGCCCACGCCGCGCTCACAGCGGCTGGCGCAGATGCGTGTCTCGACCGGGGGACAGACCCGGGCCGATGCGCTGGCGCTCAACGAATATGCCAATGCCAGCCGGGCGCTGGGCTTCGCGGTCTATAGCCGCACCATCGAGACCAATCCCGCCGCCGCGGCCGAGGCCGTGTCGGTTACGGACAGGTCCGTCGCCGCGGCCGAGGCGACGCAGGAAACCATGATCATGATCAACCAGGAAGGCGACATGCTGCACGCGCAGCTCGAGGACGCCTTTCGTGAACTGGAGGCGGCACAGCGCGCGCAGGATCGGTTCGCGCAGAAATATGGGGAGCTCGCGACTTCGCTCGGGAAGGAGCCGGGGTCGAATCCGCTGAAGCGGCTGGAGGCGGCGAAGCGCAACCTCAAAAATGCGACGGATCGCCTGAACAAATGGATCGAGCGCAATCTGGAGGAAGGCTTCGCGCCGGGCTATCTCGGCGCGATGCGCGTGCTGGAGGCGCGCTACAAGCCCAAGTTCGAGAAGATCGAGGAACAGTGCGAGAAGATGCGGCAAGCCGCGTTCGATAAGTTCGCCCAGGCCGCGCTGACGGGGAAGAAGACGACCGCGCTCGAGGACGCGGGGAAGGCGTGCTCGCAAATGGAGAGGCCGCTCAAGGAGCAGTCGCAGCGCGAGGAAGACGAGATTCACAAGAAGTATAAGCTGCCGGAGGCATCGGACGACGATCTGCTGGCGCCGCTGACGGTGGAGCCCAAGGGGGCGGGCAAGGAAGCGGCTCCGGCAAAGGCGCCGGAGGCATCGGACGACGATCTGCTGGCGCCGCTGACGGTGGAGCCCAAGGGGGCGGGCAAGGAGGCGGCTCCGGCAAAGGCGCCCGAGGCGTCGGACGCCGACCTGCTGGCGCCGCTGACGCGCCCCAGCGGCAAGCCGGGCGGCGGGAAGCCGAAATAACGGATCGCATTCGCCCGGATGCGAAGAAGGCCGCCGGATCGCTCCGGCGGCCTTCCGCTTTTCAGCCTTGGGTGAAGATCAGCCCGCGGCGTGGCCGGCCAGCGCGGCGAGCAGCAGCAGCGCCACGATGTTGGTGATCTTGATCATCGGGTTCACGGCCGGGCCCGCGGTGTCCTTGTAGGGATCGCCCACGGTGTCGCCGGTCACGGCCGCCTTGTGCGCTTCCGATCCCTTGCCGCCATAATTGCCGTCCTCGATATATTTCTTGGCATTGTCCCACGCGCCGCCGCCCGAAGTCATCGAGATGGCGACGAACAGGCCCGAGACGATCACGCCGAGCAGCATCGCGCCCACCGCCGCGAAGCCCTGGGACTGGCCGGCGACCGCGGTGATGATGAAGTAGATCGCGATCGGGCTCAGCACCGGCAGCAGCGACGGCACGATCATCTCCTTGATCGCCGCCTTGGTGACGATGTCCACCGTGCGGGCATAATTGGGGCGGCTGGTGCCGGCCATGATGCCCTTGTCCTGCGCGAATTGCTGGCGGACGTCCTCGACCACCGAACCCGCCGCGCGGCCGACGGCGGTCATGCCGAAGGCGCCGAACAGATAGGGCAGCAGGGCGCCGAGCAGCAGGCCGACGATCACGTATGGATTGCTCAGGGAGAAATCCACCGGCACGTCCGGGAAGAACTCCTTGAGGTCGGTGGTATAGGCGCCGAACAGCACCAGCGCGGCGAGCGCGGCCGATCCGATCGCATAGCCCTTGGTCACGGCCTTGGTGGTGTTGCCCACCGCGTCGAGCGCGTCGGTCTTGTGGCGGACCTCATCCTCCAGCCCCGCCATCTCGGCGATGCCGCCGGCATTGTCGGTCACCGGGCCATAGGCGTCGAGCGCGACGACCATGCCGGCCAGCGCCAGCAGCGAAGTCGCGGCGAAGGCCACGCCGATGATGCCGGCGATCTGATAGGCGGCGATCACCGCGACGACGATGACGAGCGTCGGCAGCGCGGTGGATTCCAGGCTGATCGCCAGGCCCTGGATCACGTTGGTGCCATGGCCCGTCACCGAAGCCTTGGCGATCGACTTGACCGGGCGATACTGGGTCCCGGTGTAATATTCGGTGATCCACACCAGCAGGCCGGTGACGGCCAGGCCGATCATCATGCAGATGAACAGGCTCCAGCCGGTGAATTGCGGACCCGCGATCAGGCCCTGCGCCGCCTCGGCGGTCACATGGTCGCTCGGCTCGAGGAAGGTGCTGGGATCGATGGAGAGGCCGCCGATCGCCGCGTTCATGTCGCCCAGCGTATATTGGGTGACGAACCAGATCGCCGGGACCGAGAGGATCGCGGTGGTCCAGAAGCCCTTGTAGAGCGCGCCCATGATCGACTGGCTCTTGCCCAGGCGGACCATATAGGTGCCGATGATCGACGTGATGATGCACACGCCGCCGACGATCAGCGGCAGCGACATCAGCTTGAGCAGCAGTTCGTCCGACAGATTCTTCACCAGCAGCGCGATCGAGACCATGGTGAGGCCGAGCGTCACGACATAGGTTTCGAACAGGTCGGCGGCCATGCCGGCGCAGTCGCCGACATTGTCGCCGACATTGTCCGCGATCACAGCCGGGTTGCGGGGATCGTCCTCGGGAATGCCGGCCTCGACCTTGCCGACCAGGTCGGCACCCACATCGGCGGCCTTGGTGAAGATGCCGCCGCCCAGGCGCGCGAAGATCGAGATCAGCGAGGCGCCGAAGGCGAGGGCGGTCAGCGCCTCGATCACCTTGCGGCTGTTGGGCGCGAGCCCGGACGGGCCGACCAGATACCAGAACAGCACGGCGATCGCGAGCAGGCCCAGGCCCGCCACCAGCATGCCGGTGATCGCGCCCGAGCGGAAGGCGAGGGTGAGGCCGCCCTGGAGCGAGGTCCGTGCCGCTTCCGCGGTGCGGACATTCGCGCGCACCGAGATGTTCATGCCCACGAATCCCGCCACGCCCGAAAGCACGGCGCCGACGAGGAAGCCGATCGTCGAAAGCGTCCCCAGCGTGAAGAACAGGACGATGGCGACGATCACGCCCACCACGGCGATCGTCATATATTGCCGGCCGAGATAGGCCTTGGCGCCTTCCTGGATGGCAGCGGCGATGCTCTGCATCTTCTCGTTGCCCGCCGGCGCCTTCAGCACCTGCTGGCTGGTCAACAAGCCATAGAGCACTGCGAGCACGCCGCAGGCTATGGCGATGTACACAATCGTCATGCGTTCAAGCCCTTCCCCTATTGGATATCGAGCCGCGCCGGTCTGTGTGCCGGTTTAAAAGGCCCGGTATGGGGAGGCTATCGAGCGGTTGCCCGTAGCGCAAGCCGCTCAGCGATGCTGGTAGCCGAGCGCGCAATCGGGCGCCGCGCCGTCGAGCAGCAGGGAGGCGCTTCCCCGTTCCGTCAGCGTGCCGATCCGCGTGGCCGGCACGGGCGGCGCGAAATCGGCGGGCGCGGCGAACAGCAGCTCGTAATCGTCGCCCCAGGTCGCGGCGCGCAGCGGATCGGCGCCCGGGGCGACGGGCAGGGCCGCGCGCGCGATCCCGGCGGTGCAGCCGCTCGCCTCGGCCAGGCGGGCAGCGTCGAGGAGGAGGCCGTCCGACACGTCCATCATCGCATGGACATGCGGCGCCAGGGCACGGCCCTCGGCGAGGCGCGGGCGCGGGCGGAGATAGGCGGCGCCGTCGCCCGCCTCGAAGCCCAGCATCGCCGCGCCGATCGTGCCGGTCACCCATAGCGCGTCGCCTGCCCGCCCGCCGTCGCGGCGCGGCACGGTGGCGCCGGCGCGGCCGATCGCGGTGCAGCCGAAGGTGGCGGGGCTGACCGAGATGGTGTCGCCGCCGAGCAGCGGCACGGCATATTCGGTGAGGATCGCGCGCAATCCTTCGACGAAGCGTTCCGCCCCCTCCACCAGCACGGCGCCGATCAGCACGCCCAGCGGCTCGGCGCCCTTGGCGGCCAGGTCGGACAGGTTCACCGCGACCAGCTTCCAGGCGATGTCGAACGGATCGGTGCCGGCGCGGTAATGCACGCCCTCGGCAATGGCGTCATGGGTGAGGATCAGCGTCTCGCCGCCGATCGCCAGCGTCGCGGTGTCGTCGCGCAGGCCCTCGGCGCCCGGATGGAGGGGGAGGGTGCGCAGGGCCGCGATGAACTCGGCTTCGTTCACTGCTCAAATCCTCCCTCGCAGGGGGAGGGATGCCAGCGAAGCTGGTGGAAGGGGCATGCCGCAGGCGGTTCGTTCGGGGCGATCCCCCTCCACCACCGCTTCGCGGCGGTCCCCCTCCCCCCGCGGGGGAGGATCAGGTTCAACCCCGGACTTCCTTCGCCACGGCATCGAGGATGCCGTTGACGAAGCCCTTTTCGCGACGGTCGTAAAAGGCGTCGGTGACGTCGAGATACTCGCTGATCGCCGCGCCGACGGGCACGTCCTTGCGCGCCATCAGCTCATAGGTGCCGGCGCGCAGGATCTGGCGCATCGGCTTGTCGAGCCGGTCGAGGCTCCAGTCGGCGGTCAGCTTGGTGGCGATCATCCGGTCGATCTCGTCGCGGCGCTCGCTCACGCCGACCACGATGTCGTCGAAAAAGGCGATGTCGGCCTCGGCATATTCCACGTCCTCGATCGTCGCGCCCAGGCGATGATTGTGGAACTCGTGGAGCAGCGCCGGAATCGAGGTCGCTTCCATCTCGTGCTGGTACAGCGCCTGCACGGCGGCGAGGCGCGCGGCGGCGCGCGCCTTGGAACGGGACTTTGCTTGATGGCTTGGCATGCTGCGCCCCATAGGTATGTTCGGCCGATATGGCAAAGCGTGTTGCACTGCTCGGTTTCCTCGCCGCCATTTCGGGGGCTCCCGCGGCGCATGCCTGCTCGATCGTCATCGACCACGAACCGACCTATGCCGAACGCCGTGCCAAAGCGAAGCAGATCATCGCCGATGCCAGCCTCATCCTCGATGGGGAAGTGGTGGCGGCGGGCGAGGATGGCGGCGTGCCTGCCAGGATTCGCGTGCAGGAAGTGCTCAAGGGAAGCGCCGAAAGCTTCGTCTATGTCCATGGCGACAGCGGTGCCTGTGACCTCAGCTTCAACCGGGTCGGCGAACGCGTGCGGCTCTTCCTGTTCGGCGATCCGAGTCACTACAGGACCTCGGTCGATGACGAGAACGCCCGGCATCTCGATCGCCTGCTGAAATCGGACCGCCGCAAGGCCGCCTGGCCAATTCCCTTCAGCCGCGCGGCCAGGCCCTGAGCGGCGCCCGCGCGGCATAGTCGCGGCTCTCGGCATTGCCCGCCTGCACCTCGATCACATGCTCCGGCCCGAACGGCACTTCGGTACCCAGCCAGAACTCGTCATTCTCGTCGATCTCGGGCTCGTTATCGAGCAGCCCGAAATAGGTGCCGTCCGCGGCCTCGCGCACCACCACCCACATCCGCTCGACGATCGGTTCGTCATCCTCCTCGACCGCGATCACGAAGATCAGCTTGGCGAAGTCGCCAGGCAGCAGGCCGGCGCGCGTCGCCTCGTCGGGGATTTCGAAACTCTCGGGATGGAGCAGGTGGCGCTCAAGCCCGCTTTCGAGGCACCAGCCATCCTCGTCCAGATCGGGTGCGCGCATCAACTGCTCCTCAGGCGAATGGCGACGGACTCGGCATGCGCCGGCAGCCCCTCGGCATGGGCGAGCGCCACCGCCGCCGGGCCGATCGCGGCCAGCCCGTCGCGGTCGAGCGACAGGAAGCTGGTGCGCTTCATGAAGTCGAGCACCGACAAGCCCGAGGCGAAGCGCGCCCGGCGGCCGGTGGGGAGGACATGATTCGGGCCCGCGACATAATCGCCCACCGCCTCGGGCGTGTAGCGGCCGATGAAGACGGAGCCGGCATGGCGGACCATGTCGAACAGCCGCTCGGCATCGTCGCAGGCAAGCTCGAGATGCTCGGGCGCCAGGCGATCGACCAGCGGCATCGCGCTGACCAGATCGGGCACCAGGATGATCGCGCCGTTCGCTTCCCAGCTCGCCCGCGCGGTCTTCTCGGTGGCGAGCGCGGCCAGCGCGCGCGCCACCGCTTCGGCCACCTTGTCGGCGAACGCCGCATCGTCGGTGAACAGGATCGACTGGCTGGTCGGGTCGTGCTCGGCCTGGCTGAGCAGGTCGGCGGCGATCCAGTCGGCATTGTTCCCGCCGTCGGCGACCACTACGATCTCGCTCGGCCCGGCGACCATGTCGATGCCGACCACGCCGTAGAGCTGGCGCTTGGCCTCGGCCACCCAGGCATTGCCCGGTCCGGTGATCACGTCGACCGGCGCGATCCTGTCGGTGCCATAAGCGAGCGCGGCGATCGCCTGGGCGCCGCCGACGCGCCAGATCTCGTCGACACCGGCCAGGTGCGCGGCGGCGAGGACGAGCGGATTCACGTCGCCGTCCGGCGTCGGCGTCACCATCACCAGCCGGCCGACGCCCGCCGCCTTGGCCGGCAGCGCGTTCATCAGCACCGAGCTGGGATAGGCGGCCCGGCCGCCGGGCACATAGACGCCCGCCGCGTCCACCGCCCGCCAGCGCGCGCCCAGCCTGATGCCCTGCGCGTCGATCTCGTCGCGATCCTCGGGCTTCTGCTTCGCATGATAGGCGGCGATGCGCTCGGCGGCGAGCTCCAGCGCATCGCGCAGCTCGGGGGAGAGCCCCTCCCAGGCGGCGAGGCAGTCGGCGCGGTCGAGCTTCCAGCCCTGGGCGTCGAGGTCGAACCGGTCGAAGCGCCGGGTGAGGTCCCTGAGCGCCGCATCGCCCTCGGCCCGGACCCGGGCGACGATCGCGGCGACGTCGCGCGCGACGTCTTCATCGGCCTCGCGCCGTGCATCGACCAGATCGGTGAACGCCCGGGCGAAGCCCGCATCGCCGGCGTCCAGCCGGATCATTGGGCCACCGCCCGGCGGAACCCGTCGACCAGCGGCACCACTTCGGTCGCGCGCGTCTTGAAGGCGGCGCGGTTGACGATCAGCCGGCTGCTCACCTCGGCGATCACTTCCACTTCGACCAGCCCGTTCTCCTTGAGCGTGCGGCCCGAGGAGACGAGGTCGACGATGCGCGGCGCCAGCCCCAGCACGGGCGCCAGCTCCATCGCGCCGTTGAGCTTGACGCACTCCGCCTGCACGCCGCGCGCCTCGAAATGGGCGCGGGTGATGTGCGGATATTTGGTGGCGACGCGGACATGGCTCCAGCCGCGCGGATCGTCGCGCTCCGCCAGGTCGGCCGGCTCGGCGACCGAGATGCGGCAATGGCCGATCCCCAGGTCCACCGGGGCATAGAGTTCCGAATAGTCGAACTCGGCGAGCACGTCCGAGCCGACGATGCCGAGCTGCGCGGCACCATGCGCGACGAAGGTGGCGACGTCGAACGCCCGCACGCGGATCAGGTCGATCGCGGGCGTGTTGGTCCGGAAGCGGAGCGCGCGCGAGCCCTCGTCGGCGAAGTCCGGCTCGGGCACGATGCCGACACGGGCGAGCAGCGGCAGCGCCTCGTCGAGGATGCGGCCCTTGGGGACGGCGAGGATCAGCGGTTCGGTCATCGAAGGCGGGGCTTTACTAGGGGCACCCCATGGGCGCAACAGACGCGCCGCGGAGGTAATTCTTATGGCCAGTGAAGAGAATAACCGCGGCGCGTTTCGGATCCAGGAATTCTATTGCCGCAAGATGGACGCGCCCATCTATGCGGGCATCTGCGTCGCGATCGCCGACGGGCTGACCCGCGGCAGCGAGACCGGCCGCCGCGTGCTCGACTGGCCGGGCGAGCCGACTCGCGACGCGCTGCCGCTGCGGCTGGTCGGCGGGCTGCACGCGCTGGTACTGGCGGGCAGCGACGCGGAACTGGCGGAGGCGTTCGCGGGCAGGCTGGCGGGCGAAGCGCTGCAGGCGGCGCTCAACCGGGTGCTGGCGCGCCACGACGCCGCCCTGCTCCCCTGGCTCGACGGACCGCCCCAGACCAACGAGCCGGGCCGCTCCGGCGCGCTGATCGTCGGGCTGATCGAAGTCGCGCGGCGCCATGGCCCGAAGCTGGAGATATTGGAGATCGGATCGAGCGGCGGGCTCAACCTGCTGATCGACCGCTATCGTTTCGATCTGGGCGGCGCGCTGCTCGGGCCGGCCGATGCGCCCGTCACGATCGCACCCGCCTGGCTCGGCGATCCGCCCGCGCTGCCGCCGCTCGAGATCGTCTCGACGCGGGGCTGCGACGTGGCGCCGCTCGACGTCACCGATCCGGCGGTGGCGGCGCGGCTCTCCGCCTATGTCTGGGCCGAGACGCCGATGCGGCTGGAGCGGCTGCGCAAGGCGATCGCGATGGTGCGCGCGGGCGGCGTGGACCTGACGCGCGCCGATGCGGCCGACTGGGTGGAGGCGCGCCTGGCCGAGCCGCAGGCAGCGGGCGTCACGCGGGTGCTGATGCACTCGGTGGTCTGGCAATATGTCCCGGATGCGAGCACCGCGCGCATCCGCGCCGCGATGGAGACGGCGGGTGCGGCGGCCACGCCTGAACGGCCGCTCGCCTGGGTGGCGATGGAGCCCGATCGCGCGCTCGGCGAACAGGTGGTGAGCGTGCGGACCTGGCCCGATGGCGGGCCGCGCGTGGTGGTCGCCACCGCGCATGCCCATGCGGCATGGGTCCGCCCCGGCGCGGAGCGCAGCAGCGAGCAGGGCATTCTCCTCGATGCCGCGGCCGCGGTGCGCCTGTGACGAAGTCGACCAATTATCGCGACACGTTGATCACCGCGTCGCCGGACAGCCCGGTCTCGGCGGGGACGGTGCCGGAAAAGCCCGGCACGGTGGCGGCGGTGCAGCATGCGCTGCTCGCCAGGCCCTATGCGATGACCAGCGACGACCTGCTCCATGCCGCCCATCGCGCGCGGGGCGGGGACAAGAGCCGCGAGGATTTCTTCGCCAGGCCCCAGGCATGCCTGCGCGCCTCGCCACTGGTGAAGCAGTTCGGCTGGGGCGTGCATCACGACGGCGAGGGCCGGATCGCGCTGCTCGGCATGGAGAGCGCCGAATATCGCCGGCTGCTGGACGATCCTTCGGTCGCCAAGACGCCGGGGATGCGCCGGGCGCGCTAGGTTGGGGGACTGGCATCTTCCTTCGTCACCCCGGCCTTGTGCCGGGGTCCACCGGGAAGCTGGCCGGAAGCAAGA
Organism: Sphingomonas sp. CBMAI 2297; assembly: GCF_029870595.1. Taxonomy (GTDB): domain Bacteria; phylum Pseudomonadota; class Alphaproteobacteria; order Sphingomonadales; family Sphingomonadaceae; genus Sphingomonas. The sequence continues at coordinate 221,495 of NZ_JAPDIR010000005.1, read as the reverse complement.
GGCTCCTGGCGCTGTACTTGAGGCACCGTGGACCCCGGCACAAGGCCGGGGTGACGGACTGGGGAGGCCGCTTGCAAAGTAGGATTTTCCCTGCTGAGCCGAGCGGGTGCAAGAATCTACATACAGTGAACCATATTGGTTTTACGCCGATCGGCGATGCGGTCGATCGACACTGTGCCGGTGGGGAGAATCGGCCCCCCGTAGCGTAAACTTCGGAAACTTCCGGCGCTCAGCCCTGCCGCGCGGCGAGCCAGTCCCGCATCGCCCCGGTCACTGCGTCGGGCTTCTGCCACGGCACGAAATGGCCGGCATCCGCGATGCGCACCGTGGTGAGGCTCGATACCAGCGCATCGAGCCCGTCGAGCTGGACGGGCAGCAGCGCGGTGTCTTGCATCCCCCAGATCACCAGGGTCGGCTGGGTGAGCGGCGGGAAGGGCGCGTCGAGCCAGGGCGGCCGCTCCGGCGTATCGCCTGGGGCGGGCACCTGGATGGTGCTGGCACGATACCAGTTCAGCATCGCGGTCATCGCGCCGGGCTGGCTCCATTCGGCCAGATAGGCGGGCTTTTCGGGCGCGAGCAGCGCCGGATCCGCATGCTTGGCGAAGGTCGTGTCGAAGAAATTCTCCAGCCCGATCCGCGCGACGAACTGCTCGAAATCGCGGTTGCGGAAGGCGGTGATGTACTGGCTGGCCTCGCGCTGCGCCGGATCGTCGAACAGGCTGCGCTGGAAGACGAGCGGGTGGGGGGCGTTGACGATGATCAGCCGGGCGATGCGCTGCGGGTTCTGCAGCGCGGCCATCCAGGCGATGGCGCCGCCCCAGTCGTGCCCTGCCAGGGTGAAGGGGGCGAGCCCGAAATAGTCGGCCAGCGCGAGCAGGTCCGCCACGGGCCTGTCGGGCGTATAGTTCGCCACGCCTTCGGGGCGCGCGGAATGGCCGAAGCCGCGCTGGTCGGGCGCGATGACATAATGGTCGCGGGCCAGCGCCGGGATCTGGTGGCGCCAGGTGCGGTGCGATTCGGGGAAACCGTGGAGCAGCAGCAGCGGCGGGGCGGCGGGATCGCCCGCGACGGCGACGTTCAGCGTCACGCCGGTGGGAAGGGGGATCCGCTGGAGTTCGAAATCGGCCATGTCGCCTTTCCCGCCTGTCTCTGGTGCCGCAGGTTAGGCCGGCGCGCGCGCATCCTCAACCATCATCCTCGCCCGCGCGCGTCGATGATGGCGACGATCCGGGCCGCACCGCGCGCTTGCCCCTGGTGCGGCTGGTCAGGTGATAGTGGAAGCAGCGGTCGCAGCGATAGGGGCGCAGCGCCAGTCCCGAGGCGCGGATCGCGTCCAGCGCCTCGTTCATGGTCGGGTAGCGCCGCTTGCGCCGGCAGATGCTGAGCCGCGTCCTAGGGATAGCTCACCGTCTTGGGCACTTCCGGGATCGGGATGAACTCCTTGTCGTCGCCCGGCACCTTGGGAAAGTTGCCCGCCTTCCAGTCTTCCTTGGCCTGGTTGATCCGGTCGCGGCTGGAGGAGACGAAGTTCCACCAGACGTGGCGCGGCGTGGCGAAGTCCTCGCCGCCGCACAGCATCACGCGCGCGCCGCCGGTGGAGCGCAGCATCGCGGTGATGCCGGGGCGCAGGATGTAGAGCGTGGAGACTTCCATCTCGATCCCGTCGATGCTGGCATCGCCATAGGCGAGATAGAGGGCGCGCTCGTCGGCGGACGGGTCGATCGGCACCGCGCCGCCAGCATCGAGCGCGATGTCGGCATAGATGGTCTGGGCATAGGTGGTGGTCGGCGCCCTGGCGCCCCACAGCTCGCCCATGATCACCCGGCAGCGCGCGCCGGGCGCCTCGACGAGCGGCAGCTCGCCGGCGCCGACATGCTCGAAAGCCGGGGCCATTTCCTCGTTTGCCTCGGGCAGGGCGAGCCAGGTCTGGATGCCCGACAGCTCCGGGCCCTTCGCGCGCTCGGCGCTGGACGAGCGTTCGGAATGGACGATGCCGCGCCCGGCGGTCATCAGGTTCACCGCGCCCGGCTCGATCGTGGCGAAGGTGCCGAGCGAGTCGCGATGGTCGATCGCGCCGGCATAGAGATAGGTGACCGTGGCGAGGTTGATGTGCGGGTGCGGGCGCACGTCGATGCCGGTGCCGACGTCCAGCCGCGCCGGGCCCATCTGGTCGAAGAAGATGAACGGCCCCACCATCGTCCGCGGCCGGGAGGGCAGGGTGCGGTGGACCTTGAAGCCGCCCAGGTCATGGGTGGTGGGGGTGATGGTCTGGAGGAACAGGTCGTCGGTCATGATGCTCTCCTTGAAGAGCGGCATAGCCCGGCGGCCCGCCGGCGGACAGCCACGCTTTGGAAAGGCAGGATTTCCGATCCTGCGGTGCCGGCGCGCGGCACCGGCTCACTCTTCCGGGGCGCGAGCCCGGATCGCCAGTGCGTGGATGCGCGCGACGAGCAGGTCGGCCAGCGCGGTGTTGATCAGGCGCTGGCGCTGGACGCGCGACAGGCCCTGGAAGGCGGCGCTCTCCACCACCACGGTCCAGTGCGATTCGCCGGTGCCGTCGTCGCCCAGATGGCCGGCGTGGTGATGGCTGTCGTTGATCACCTCGAGATGCGCCGGGGCGAGCGCGGCGGTGAGACGGGCGGCGATGATGTCGGCGAGTCCGCCGGTGGCGATGTCGGTCATCGCGCCTATATAGGCGGTTTGCGCAAGGGAGGTAGCGTGGCCGAGGGCCAGCACAGGAAGGACCGGCCGAATGCCCGTTTCCACGGCCGGGTGGAGGCGCAGGGGCGGCTGTGCGCCGAACCGGGCTGCACCGAGCCGGGCGAGTTCCGTGCGCCGGCGGGCCATGCGCGCGGCGGCTATGACGGGCCGGGCGAATATCGCTGGCTGTGCCTCGATCATGTTCGCGCGTTCAACTCGGGCTATAATTTCTTCCAGGGCATGACGCCCGACGAGATCCATGACGCCCAGCGCCCCTATGCCGGCTGGGAGCGCGAGACGCGCGCCTTTTCGGGCGCGGGCGGGGCCGACCGGCCGCCGCGCTGGGCGGATTTCGCGGATCCGCTCGATGCGATCGGCGCGCGCTTCCAGGAACGCATGAAGGACCGGGCGGAGCGCAAGGACGGCAAGCCGCTCTCTGGCAAGGACCGCGAGGCGCTCAACGTGCTCGACCTGGCGATCGATGCCGACCGCACGGCGCTGCGCAAGCGCTATTCCGAGCTGGTCCGCAAGTTCCACCCGGACCGCAACGGCGGCGACCGCAGCCATGAAGGCCGCCTCCAGCGCGTGATCGAAGCCTATCAGACGCTCAGGGGCTCGCCCGCCTTTGCCTAGGTTCGATATCTGCAGCCTTTCTGGCGGTTCCCCGGCGAAGGCCGGGGCCCTGTCGCAACGTCGATCGAGAGGCGGGCCAGCCTGACTATGTGCGCGGATACTGGGCCCCGGCCTTCGCCGGGGAACCGCCAGGACCCCGAATGCCGCCTCGCCTAGTCCGCCGGGCGCGTGTTCACCGCCAGCTGGTCCGCGAAGGCCCGCCGATAGGCCGGGCGCTCCTCGCCGCGGGCCACATAGGCGGCGAGGTTCGGATGTTCGTCGAGCAGGCCCGATGGGCGGCAGCGGAGCAGCACGGAGATCATCATCAGGTCGCCCGCGCTGAACGCGCCGTCGAGCCATTCGGCGTCGCCGAGACGGTCGGATAGCTGGCGCAGCCGCGCGCGGATGCGATCCTTGACCAGCGGCAGGCGGTCCTGGGCCCAGGGCTGTTTGCCTTCCTGGAACAGGGCGGTCGAGAGCTCGAGGATCGGCGGCTCCACCGTGTTCACCGCGGCGAACATCCAGGCGATCGCGCGCGCCCGGGCATCGGCATCGCCGGGCAGCAGGCCGGCATGCCGCCCGGCGATATGGAGGACGATCGCCCCGGTCTCGAACAGGACGAGGCCGCCTTCCTCATAGGTGGGGATCTGGCCGAAGGGATGCAGCGCCAGGTGCGCCGGGGCCTTCATCGCCGCGAAGGAGACGAGCCGGACCGCATAGGGCTGGCCCGCCTCCTCGAGCGCCCAGCGCACCCGGGTGTCGCGCGCCAGCCCCTTGCCGCCATCGGGCGACCGGTCGAAGGCCGTGATGGTGACGGTCATCGCGGCTCAGCTCTTGCCGGGCGATACGAAGCCGCAGGCCACGCCCTCGGGGTCGACGATGCTGATCACCCATTCGCCGCCGGGCACCTGCTCGGGGCCCCATACCACCTTGCCGCCGCCGACCTCGACCCTGGCGATCGCGTCGGTGATGTCGGGCACGCGGACATAGAAGCGCCAGCCCGGAGGGGTGCCGGGCTGCGCGCGCATGATCGCGCCGACCGCCTCGCCCTTGCTGTCGCCATTGGCGATGAAGCTGTACTCGCCCATCTCGCCCATCGGCATGCCGCCCACCTTGGTGATGGCGAACAGCTTTTCGTAAAAGGCGAGCGCGGCGTCGTCGTCGGGCGCGAGCAGCTCGTTCCAGGCGACATGGCCGAGGCCCATCCGCTGATAGGCGGTGCTGGTGTGCGGCGAGGCGCCGCGCATCACGTAGAAGGGCACGCCCTGCGGATCGGTGACCATCGCCAGCCGGCCGACATCGGGAATGTCGAAGGCGGGAAGATGCACCTGCCCGCCGGCCGCGACCACGGCGGCGACCGACGCATCGACGTCATCGACCCCGAGATAGCCGAGCCAAACCGGCCGGGCGCCGCCGGCGATCATGTCGGCGTTGAGCTGCATCACGCCGCCGGCCTGGCCGTCGGCCGCGTTGATCATGCGATAGTCCATGCCGCCCGGGGCGGGCTCGGCATCGATGTTCCAGCCGCAGACCGAATCGTAGAACGCCTTGGCCTTGGCCGCGTCCTTGGTCACCAGCTCGTACCAGATGAAGCTTCCATGCGCGTTCATTTGCCTGCTCCCGTGTCCACGATCGCCTCGAAGCCGCCCCAGAACATGCGCTGGCCGTCGAACGGCATGTCGCCGTCCGGCTTCATCCGCTCGTCGGCCATCATCTTCTCCCAGCCCGAATCGCGCGTCGCCTTGTCGGGCCATTCGATCCAGGAGAAGACCGGCGTCTCGCTCTCCTCAGCCTTCACCGCCATGTAGAAATCGGTGACCTTGCCGCGCGGCACGTCATGGCCGAAGCCTTCCACCACGCGCAGCGCGCCATGTTCGATGAAGATCGGGGCAGCCTTCCTGGCCATCGCCAGATAGGATTCCCGGTCGCGCGCCGGCGCGACGAAACCGTCGATATAAGCCATTTTCACTCTCCTCTTCCGTCTTGCTTCGTCAGGCCGCGACCGGCGCGGGCTGGAAATCCGCGAGCTGCGCGGCCATCGCGCGCTGGAATGCGGGCCGGGCCATGCCGCGCTCGACATAGGCGGCCAGGGTGGGGCGCGAGGTGATCAGCGGGCTGCCGTCGGCGTTGCGCAGCACCGTCACCATCGCGATGTCGGCAACGCTGAAGCCGTCGCCCAGCCATTCCCGCTCGCCCAGCGCATCGGCGAGCCGATCCAGCCGCTTGCCCATGTCCTCGATCAGGCTCGGCAGGCGCAGCTTCGCCCATTCCGCGTCCTTCGAGAACAGCGTGACGTTGCCCAGCTCGAACAGTCCGGGCTCGACGCTGTTGAGCGCCGCGAACAGCCAGGCGATGCTCGTCGCCCGCTGCTGCGGATCGCGCGACAGCAGCCGCGTGTCCCGTTCCGCCAGGTGCAGCAGGATCGCGCCGCTCTCGAACAGCCGGACCTCGCCATCGTGCAGCACCGGCACCTGGCCCCAGGGCTGCTCCTCGAAATAGGCGGCCGGCCTGGGCGGGACCGGGCTGATCAGCCGCATGGCATAGGGCAGGCCGATCTCCTCGCAGGCCCAGCGCGGCCGCAGGTCGCGGACATAGCCGCGGGCGAAATCGGGCACCCAGTTGAAGCCGGTGATCTCGATGGACATGACATCCTCCTCAGCCGCGCGCGGCGGCTTCGATCGCCGCGATGTCGATCTTCTTCATCGTCATCATCGCCTCGAACGCCCGCTTCGCGCTTGCGGGATCGTCGCCGAAGTTGAGCTCGATCAGCCGGCGCGGCGTAATCTGCCAGTTGAAGCCCCATTTGTCCTTACACCAGCCGCACATACTTTCCGTGCCGCCATTGCCCACGATCGCGTTCCACAGCCGATCGGTCTCTTCCTGGTCCTCGGTGAGGATCTGGAACGAGACGCTCTCGTTCGGCTTGAAGTTCGGGCCGCCGTTCAGCCCGGCATAGCTGCGCCCGGCCAGAGTGAACTCGACGACCAGCGCCGCGCCTTCCTTGCCGCTGGGATTGTCGCCCGGCGCGCGGAAGACCCTGCCGACATGGCTGTCGGGCAGCAGCGAGACGTAGAAGTTGGCGGCCTCCTCGGCCACATGATCGAACCACAGGACGGTAGTGATCTTGTCTGCCATCGGTCCTCTCCTTCGGACTTTCGGAATCAGCCGGCGATCGGGATCAGCGCGCGCACGCGCGGGTCGCGGAACCACAGTCCGCCCCAGGCGATCACGCCCAGATAGACGCCGAACAAGGTGTGGCTGAACAACGGGCTGCCCACCCGGAAGTGCATCGCGACCGCGCCGCCCAGATAGCCGGTAAGCAGGATCGCGCCGAGCACCGCGGTGCGCGGCACCGCATAGAGGATGGTGCCGAGCGCGAGGATCAGCCCGAGCTCGCGATAGAGGCCCACGTCCGGCGGGATGCCGAGCGGCGGGCTGTAGGCGATCATCGCCGCCGGCGCGATCAGCTTGCCGCCGGCGTCCATCGCCAGGAACAGGATGACCAGGCCGCTCAGTGCCCAGCCGATTGCAAGGTCACGCTTCATGCCGCGCCTCCCGCGTTCGCGCCCGCTCAGGCCGGCTCATGGGCGGGGCCGTCGGGGAAGGCGGCCATCGCGGCCTCGAGATCCATGAACATCGGCTCGAAGATATGGCCGTCCGGATCCTCGAAGCTGCGGCCGTACATGAAGCCCATGTCCTGCTTCTCGCGGATGTCCGCCTTGCCGCCGGCCCTGCCCGCCGCCTCGACGATCGCGTCCACCGCCTCGCGGCTGTCGCGCGAGATGCAGATCAGCGCCTCGGTCACCGCATGCGCATCGGCGATCGGCTTCGGCGTGAAGGTTTTGAAGAAGTCCCGCGACAGGATCATGAACACGATCGTGTCGCTGAGCTGCATCGCCGAGGCCTGTTCGTTGCTGAAGCGGGCGTCCTTGGTGCAGCCGATCGCCTCGTAAAAGGCGGTGGACCGGGTGACATCGGCCACGGGCAGGTTGACGAAGATCATCTGGGGCATGTTTTCTCTCCTGGGGATCTGGTTCAGTAGGTGAGGGAGGGATACCAGTCGGTCCCGCGGCCCTCGGGCGTGGAATCGAGGATGGTCCAGAGCGGCATCAGGTCGGGCGCGCCGCGCGGGTCCTGGCCGGGATCGGCGCTGTCCGGGCCCATCTCCCCCGCCCAGAACAGGCGGGGCGTGCCGTCGCGCCGGGTGAAGACCAGCAGCTGCGGAATGTCGGAGCCATCGGGGGCGATCGCGCCATAGTCGCGGCTGAACGCCTGGTCCTCGTCCGAATAGAGCGGCAGATGCTGCCAGCCGCGCTCGGCCTTGAACGCCGTAAGCTTCGCGATCGGCGAGCGCGCGATCACGGCCAGGCCGGTGCGCTGGAGGATGTCGGGCGCCTCGCCGTCCCAGGCCGAGAGCAGCGAGGTGCACATCGGGCAGGGCCGCTCGCGCTGCGGGCCGAACATATAGGTATAGACGACCAGCGTGTCGTGCGTGCCGAACAGGTCCGCGAGGCGGGCCGGGCCATGCTCGCCCTGGAACGCATAGTCCCCGGTCACCGCCGGGCCCGGCGGCAGCGCCCGACGCTGCGCGGCCACGCTCTCCAGGTGACGGCGCAGCGCGATCTCCTCGGCGAGCAGCGCGGTGCGCGCCGCGCGATATTCGGGGGACTCGCCCGGCCAGCGCGCCGTCTCACGCGCGGCCAGCTCTGCGGCGGGAACCAAGGTCATTGGACTAAACCTCCACTTCGGGTGGCCAGCGAATCGCTTTCTTGATCCTGATGCCCGACTCGGTTATTAAAAGCAACTATGGAGTCACAAAAAATAACTAACTCGGATTTCGCAAAGGCACGCCGCTGGTATCAGGACGCGTGCGGAACGGCGCTTGCGATGGACCTGATCGGAGAACGCTGGTCGCTGCTGATTGTTCGCGAGCTGCTGCTGGGGCCGCGCCGTTTCGGCGAGATCCGCGGCGCGCTGGAGGGGCTCAGCGCCAATATCCTGACCCAGCGGCTCGAGGGGCTGGAGAAGGGCGGCATCCTGCGCCGCCGGCAGCTCCCCTCGCCGGTCAATGCCCAGGTGTATGAACTGACCCGCTGGGGCGCCGCGCTGGAGGAACCGATCTTCGCGCTCAGCCGCTGGGCGGCGGGCTCGCCCGCGCACGACGTCACGTTGCCGCTCAGCAACGGCGCCTTCATGCTTTCGCTGAAGACGATGATGAATCGCGAGGGCGCGCGGGCGCTTGCGATCGATCTCGGCTTCCGCATCGGCGGCGAACCTTTCCGCGCGACGATCGTCGATGGCGGGCTGGCGATCGAGCGCGGCGACCCCGCCGGCGCGGATGTGATCTTCGAAGGCGTGCCGACTCCGCTCGCCGCGACCTTCTACGGCCCGTTGCCGCTCACCGAGTCGATCCGCGAGGGGCGGGTGGCGGTCACCGGCGATGTCGCGCTGGCCCAGCGCTTCGTCGACCTGTTCGGCCTGCCGCGGTTCGAGAACGACTAGAGCGCCGACCGCCCGAATCCGCCGTCCCGGCGAAAGCCGGGATCTCGTGCGGCTCCTTCCCCCGTCATCGCCGGAGATTCCGGCTTTCGCCGGGACGGCAGCGGAGTTGCGATATAGGATTTCGCCCGCTCCGTGCTGGCGGATGCGGGCCGGCTTCCTCTCCCGCAGCGATCGCGTCCGCCATCGGCAATCATGCGGGAAAGGAGAACCGGCCCCTCGTAGCATAAACTTCCGTGCCCCCGCCGCCGGCCCGAATCGGCCGTGCGGCATCCGGTGCCGGCGCGTCCTAGGTCCGGTTGCAGAAGCCCGGGCGGCGATCGCCCATGTCCCAGCAGCCGTCGAGGATCATCGTCTTGAGCGTCTCGCAGCCCCGCTGCGGCCCGCACTGGCCGTCCGGGTTGACGACCGTGCATTGGCGCGCGAGCAGCGCCGCCTTCTGCCAGCCGATCTTCGAAGCGCAGCTCGGGCCGTTGTCACGCCAGTTCCAGCGCTTCTCGCGCGGGCGGTAATGGATCGGCCGCGGCGACGGGGCGGGGCGCCATTCCGGCGGCCGCGTCTCGCGCGGCGGCGCCTTGAGATAGCGGCGATAGGCAGTGGCGACGCATTCCGCCGTCTGGCAGGCGTCGCGCTCGCTGAGCAACGCCTGGAGCTGCTGGCGCTGGACCCAGAGCCGCTGGCGGTCGGCGCCCTGGCGCTCCTCCGCCCATTGGCCGGCGAGCGTGCGGTGCAGCCAGTTGAGGTTCTTGTTGTCGCAGACCAGCCATTCGCCGCGCCGCAGCGCGCCTTCGCAATAGGGAACGGGATCGAGCCAGTTCGGCCCGCGATCGACGGGGCGGACCACCGGCGGCGGCGGGCGCCGCGGGGGCGGGGGAGGCTGCTGACCCCAATCGCAACCGGCGAGCGGCGCGAGCAGCGCCAGGAACAACAGCTTCCCGTTCATTGTCTTCCCCAGAGAAAAGGATCGGTAGATGCGCGCGCCCGTTACTGTGGCGTCATGATCCCATGAAAGCCGATTCGAGGAAAGGGCTTGCGGCGGAAGGCGACGCTCGCGCGTTTTGCGCGAAGCCCGTTGCAGTGCGGCACGGGAGCTTCTAGTCGCTCAGGCGACGGAAGGATCCGAAGACATGGCCGATATCCCCAACACCCAGCCCGACAGCCGGAGCACCACGATCCTCGACGCGCCCGACAAGATGGTGAAGGCGCGCGACCTGTTCGGGATCGACAGCGACCTGGAAGTGCCGGCGTTCAGCGAGGCCGACGAGCGCGTGCCCGATCTCGATCCCGCCTATGTCTTCGATCCGGATACGACGCTCGCGATCCTGGCGGGCTTCGCGCACAATCGCCGCGTGATGGTCCAGGGCTATCACGGCACCGGCAAGTCCACGCATATCGAGCAGGTGGCGGCGCGGCTCAACTGGCCCTGCATCCGCATCAACCTGGACGCGCACATCAGCCGGATCGACCTGATCGGCCGCGACGCGATCGTGCTCAAGGACGGCCAGCAGATCACCGAGTTCCGCGAGGGCCTGCTCCCCTGGGCGCTGCAGACCCCGACCGCGCTCGTGTTCGACGAATATGATGCAGGCCGGCCGGACGTGATGTTCGTGATCCAGCGCGTGCTGGAGACCGAGGGCAAGCTGACCCTGCTCGACCAGAACCGCGTGATCCGCCCCAATCCCTATTTCCGCCTGTTCGCCACCGCGAACACCGTGGGCCTGGGCGACACCAGCGGCCTCTATCACGGCACCCAGCAGATCAACCAGGGCCAGATGGACCGCTGGAACATCGTGGTGACGCTCAACTATCTGCCCGCCGCGGTCGAGGCGCAGATCGTGCTGGCCAAGTCCGGTGATTTCGACAAGCCGGGCGGCAAGGAGCTGGTCGAGAACATGGTCCGCGTGGCCGACCTGACCCGCAAGGGCTTCGTCGCCGGCGACATTTCCACCGTGATGTCCCCGCGCACCGTGATCACCTGGGCGCAGAATGCCGAGATCTTCAAGGATGTCGGCTTCGCCTTCCGCCTGTCGTTCCTCAACAAGTGCGACGAGGCGGAGCGCGCGCAGGTGGCCGAATATTATCAGCGCGTGTTCGGCAAGGACCTGCCCGAGAGCGTGGTGGGCAAGGCCTGAGCGGGGCGGCGGCACCGGGGCGCCGTCCCGGCTGCCGGCCGCCCCTTGCAATGTAGGATTGCGCCTGCTGGGCTCACGCAGCCGGCGCCTTGGTCCGACCGCTTCTTGAAGCTGGCGGAAAGATAGGATCGCACTCGCGCAGGGATGTTGCGGGATGCGCGGCATTCTCGAAAGAACAGGGAAGATGCGCCCGGTGAGAACCCCGCGCGGGGCGCGTACTTCGTGACCTTTGGGATGGCCGCGGCGCGCGCGATGTAGGGAATATGGGCCCGCCACGAGCGCCGGCCCTTACTTCGTCATCCCCGCGCGGGCGGGGGTGACGCGGCTTGCTGATCGAAGCCCGACCCTAGCCCTTCCGTTCCGTCTCGCGCGGCGCGAACTCGATCGCCACGGTCATGGCCAGCCAGACCGCCAGCGTGGGCTGGAGCTGGACCGGCAGCTGCGCGCCCGGCGTGAGCAGGATCCTGAGCGAGAGGGGCATGAGCGCGACTCCCGCCGCGGCGAGCAGCGCATAGGCGAGCCGCTGCTTGCTCGACGAGACATAGAGGATGGTGATCACCATCGATGCCGTGCCGACAAGGACAATCGTATAGTCCCGGGTGCCCAGCGTTTCGGTGCTCGCCATCACGAAGCCGAGCACCGCGCCGAAGAAGATGCCGAGGCCGTTGAGGTTGGCGCTATATTCCCCATGGCTCATCCGCCCGAGGCCGATCCGTTCGAGAAGCTTCATTCGATCCCCCTTGCCGGGAACCATGAAGCGCGGGCGCGGCCAAGGCAATCGGGATCGATCCGCGATTGCCTTGGCCCTCGGGTCCGGGCAAGCTCGGCCCGGGGAAGCGCGGCGGGCCGCGCGGAAATGGGGGAATGATGATCCGGAAATCGCAGGGGCTCGCCATGCTGGCGAGCGTGCCGATGCTCGTGGCCGCGGCACCGGCCGGCGGGGGCAACATGGCGGTGTTTCCGCTGCCCGACACGATGTGGCCCGATTCGGCGGTGGAGATCGGCAAGGCGTTCACGCTGAAGCCGGGCGAGGAACTGATGCGCGCCACCGTCAAGCAGTCGCAGAAGCTCACGCTGCTCGCGCCGGTGAAGGTCTCGATCGACAAGTTCACCGACGAGATCGCCGCCGGCGAGGAACTGACCGCCGTGGTCGCGCCCGAAGCGACTCAGGCCAAGGTAGGCGGCAAGGGGCTCTATTTCTGCGGACGCGACCAGCGCGGCCGTTCGGGGCTGGGCGCGGCGCTGCTCGGGGGGCTGGGCTCCAAGTTCATGCCGATCGTCCGCTTCTGCTTCATCGATGGCGACAAGGACGGCAAGCTCGACCAGGTCTTCCTCGCCGGCGCCAAGGACCAGGCGCTGCAAAAGGCGATCCCGATCGATGCGGTGGCGTACAAGACCGAATATCTGGTGCCGCGCGACGCCGGCCAGTATCTGCGGCTGCGCTATCGGAAGTACACGCCCGAGAGCAACAAGGTGCAGCTCGAGCTCGAAGTCTATGAGGACGGCAAGAAGCGGAGCTTCGACTATGTGCTGTATAACGGTACCGGCGGGCCATTGCAGCGCCAGGTGCCGTATCTGCAGACCAATCCCAGGAAGATCCCCTATCCGGTGTTCTTCAACAACGTGATGGGCGCGATCGTGCGGGTCGACGGGGTCGACGCCGAGGGGAATGCGCGCTTCACGATCGAGCGCAACTTCCGCCCGACCCTGTTCCGTCCGATCTCGATCCAGGTGCGATACATCTACATCTATATCTAGCCGAGGCTTGCATCGCGCGGCCAAGCTTCCCAAAGCGGAAGCATGGCCGCCGACTCTCCGCTCGACAGGTTCCGCAATGTGCTGGGCGGCGCCGCGCGCGCGCTGTCGGGCGAGCGCGAGGTGGAGCTGAGCTTCACCGGCGAGGCGCCGCGCCAGGACGGGCGCCAGCTCAAGGTGCCGACGCCGTCGCGCATGCTGCCGGCCGCGGAAGTGGCCGAGGCGCGCGGCTTTGCCGACAGCTTCGCGCTGCGCATGCGCCACCATGACAATGCGCTGCATATGAAGGGCGCGCCGCGCGAGCCGGTTGCCCGCGCGGTGTTCGACGCGGTCGAGACGGCGCGGGTCGAGGCGCTGGGCTCGCGCGGCTATGCCGGCATCGCCGCCAATCTCGAACATGCGCTCGAGCTGAAATTGCGGGCCGATCCGATCACCCGGGCGCGCAACCGCGAGGAAGTGCCGCTCTCCACCGCGTTGGGGCTGATGGTGCGCGAGCGGCTGACCGGGCGCGAATCGCCGGGCGCGGCGGCGCTCGGCATGGCGCTGATCCGCGACTGGATCGAGGCGCGCGCCGGCGCCGATCTCGATGCGCTGGCGCTGGCGATCGACGACCAGCGTGCCTTTGCCTCGCTCACGTCGAAGCTGCTCCACGACCTGGAGCTCACCGAAGGCGACCTGTTGCCCGACGAGGCGGACGAGGGCGGCGGCGAGGACGAGGGCACCGAGGAAGAGGAGCAGCCCGGCGAGGAGGAAGGCGAGAGCGAGACGAGCCAGGGCGAGGGCCAGGCCGAGGCGCGCGGCGAGCAGCGCGAGTCCGATACGGGCGAGGAAGGCGAGCAGCAGCAGTCCGACGCGATGGAGGATGGCGATGGCGAGCCCGGCGACGAAGGGGACGAGGGCATGCTGCCCGTGCGGCCCAACCGCCCGTGGAGCGACCTGCCGCCCCAGTTCGAATATCGCGCCTACGCCACTCAGTTCGACGAGGTGATCGCCGCGACCGAGCTGTGCGACACCGAGGAGCTGGATCGCCTCCGCTCCTATCTCGATCAGCAGCTGGTCCATCTCCAGGGGGCGGTGACCAAGCTCGCCAACCGGCTCCAGCGCCGGCTGATGGCGCAGCAGAACCGCAGCTGGGACTTCGACCAGGAAGAAGGCCTGCTCGACGCGGCGCGGCTGGCGCGCGTGGTGATCAATCCCATGCAGTCGCTCTCCTACAAGGCGGAGAAGGACACCGAGTTCAAGGACACGGTGGTGACGCTGCTGATCGACAATTCGGGCTCGATGCGCGGGCGGCCGATCTCGATCGCGGCGATCAGCGCCGATATCCTGGCGCGCACGCTGGAGCGCGTCGGCGTGAAGACCGAGATCCTCGGCTTCACCACCCGCGCCTGGAAAGGGGGGCAGAGCCGCGAGAAATGGCTGGCCGATGGCCGCCCGGCCCAGCCCGGCCGCCTCAACGACGTGCGCCACATCATCTACAAACAGGCCGACGAGCCCTGGCGCCGCGCGAAGAAGTCGCTCGGGCTGATGATGCGCGAGGGGCTGCTCAAGGAGAATATCGACGGCGAGGCGCTGCTCTGGGCGCACCAGCGGCTGATCGGCCGGCCCGAGGACCGCAAGATCCTGATGGTGATCTCGGACGGCGCGCCGGTCGACGATTCGACGCTCTCGGTGAATTCGGGCTCCTATCTGGAGCGCCACCTGCGCCAGGTCATCGGCTGGATCGAGGCGCGCTCGCCGGTCGAGCTGGTCGCGATCGGCATCGGCCATGACGTGACTCGCTATTACGGCCGCGCAGTGACGATCATGGACGCCGAGCAGCTTGCCGGCACCATGGTCGAGCAGCTGGCGGCGCTCTTCGATACGGAATGAACGTCGATCCGCCCCCGGGCGGCTTTCACGGGCCGGTCAAGCGCTCCGTCACCATTGCCGGGCACCAGACCTCGATCAGCCTCGAGCCGCTCTTCTGGGAAGCGCTCGAACAGGTGGCGGCCGAGCGCGCCCTGCCGCTCAACGCGCTGATCGCGGCGATCGACCATGCCCGGATCGGCGGCGAGGATCCGCCGAACCTCGCCAGCGCGATCCGCACCTGGCTGCTCGGCCATCCGCGCGGCTGACGGCCCCCCATCATGACGCCGTTCCGCAACAAATTTGCGACAAAGATGCGAACCGCTCGCATTAGCATTGACTCTGAGAACGCCTCGCAATAGCTCGCCTCGAAATAACCTGTTCAGGGGGATCAATTGTGAGTCGTGTTTCCACCGCGCGTTCGGGCGCTTCGTTCCTTGCGCTTGCCTGTGTCGGCTTCATCGCCACCGCTCCGGCCGCGCATGCCGCCGACGGCAATGGGCCGGTGCCCGCCGACGCGGACAAGGACGGCCAGGACCGCAGCGCCGAGGACCGCGAGCAGATCGTCGTCACCGGCGGCCGCGCCGAGCTGCAGGGGCCAAAGGCTACCGCTTCCGTCCAGAATACCCCGCGCTCGGTGGTGATCCTGCCGAAGGACGTGATCGACCAGACCGGCTCGACGACGCTGGCCGATGCGCTGCGCACCGTGCCGGGCATCACCTTCGGCGCCGCGGAAGGCGGCAACCCGATCGGCGATCGCCCCTTCATCCGCGGCTTCGACAGCCAGGGCTCGACCTTTGTCGACGGCGTGCGCGACACCGCGGCGCAGACCCGCGACACCTTCGCGATCGAGCAGGTCCAGGTGATCCGCGGCTCGGATTCGACGCTGGGCGGTCGCGGCAGCGCCGGCGGCTCGATCAACATCATCACCAAGGTGCCGCAGCAGACCAGCTTCATCCGCGCGACCGGCAGCGTCGGCACCGCGGACTACAAGCACGCCACGCTCGACGTGAACCAGTATCTGGGCGGCAGCGTCGGCGTGCGCGTCGCGGCGATGTGGCACGATCAGGACGTCGCCGGCCGCGACGCGATCTGGCAGCGCCGCTGGGGCGTCGCGCCGTCGGTCACCATCGGTCTCGGCACGCCGACGCGCCTGACCGCCTCCTATTATTATCTCGAGAGCCATGAGCTGCCCGACAGCGGCATCCCCTATCTCTACACGCTGGCCAATGCGCCGGGCACCGGCGAGATCTATTCGGAGCCGGCCATCGGCAATGTGCGGACGATCGCCGGCGTGACCGGCCGTGTCGACCGCGACACCTTCTACGGCCTGAAGAGCCGCGACTTCCGCGACACCTTCACCCACCAGGCCACGGTGCGGGTCGAGCATGACTTCGGCACGGTGACCCTGCGCAACACCTCGCGCTACAACTATAACGAGCAGAACTACATCTACACCCAGCCCGACGATCAGCAGGGCAATGTCTATGGCACCAACGCGGCGGCCCCGGCGACGGCGGGCGGCCTGGTCTGGCGGCGCGCCAACACGCGCTATGGCTATGCCGAATCGCTCACCAACCAGACCGACCTGTTCGGCACCTTCGAGACCGGCGCGATCAAGCACAGCGTCGCGACCGGCTTCGAGATCAGCTGGGAGAAGGCGCGCCGCGGCGCCTATGTCCTCGCCACCGGCTCGGGCATCAGCCCGCGCTGCACGCCGGCCGCGATCGGCCGCTTCTACTGCACCAGCCTGTTCAGCCCGAACCCGAGCGATCCCTGGGTGAACTATACCGGCGACGCCACCAATGTGACGACGCCGATCGTGAAGGGGGCGCCCACCGCGGAGACCCAGAACGACGCGCATACCCTCTCGGCCTATGCCTTCGACTCGATCACGCTGCTCCCGTCGCTGATCCTCAACCTGGGCGCCCGGGTCGACCGCTTCACGTCGAAGATCACGCCGGCGCTCGCCGCGGGCGCGACCCAGACGACTCCGCTCGAGCGCACCGACACGCTGTTCAACTGGCAGGCGGGCCTGGTCTTCAAGCCGACGGCGAACACCAGCCTCTATGCGAGCTACGCAACCGCGGCGACGCCGCCCAACAGCCTGCTCGGTGAAGGGCAGGAGCCGAACGCGCTGCCGACCACCAACACCGCCGCCAACCTGGCACTGCTCGACAGCCTGAAGGTCGAGAAGACCAAGAGCTACGAAGTCGGCGCCAAGGCCGGGCTGTTCGACAACCAGCTCTCGCTGACCCTGGCCGCCTTCCAGACCGACACCGACAATGCCCGCGCGACCGGGCCGGACAATACGGTGCAGTTCATCGGCAAGCGCCGCATCCGCGGCGTCGAGTTCAGCTTCAACGGCAACCTGACCAAGTGGCTGAACGTGTTCGGCGGCTATACCCATCTCGATCCGAAGATCGTCGATGGCGGCTATACCGTGCTGACCGCCGCGGCGGTCACGGTGGGCGGCGTCGTCGTCCAGCAGGCCAAGACGATGCTCGTGCCCTCGGTCAACACCGGCCGCCAGGCGACCCAGACCGCGCGGGACAGCTTCACGCTGTGGGCCAACGCCACGCCGATCAAGGGCCTCAGCATCGGCGGCGGCGCTTATTATATGAGCCGGGTGTTCGGCGGCTATTCCGACAATCGCAGCTTCACCCAGAATGCCGCGGGCGTCACCACCTACACGCCGGCCACCAAGGTCCGCATCGTGACCGTGCCCGAATATTGGCGTTTCGACGCGCGCATCGGCTACACGATCAACGAGCATTTCGATGTGAGCGTCAACGTGCAGAACCTGACCGACAAGGTCTATTTCCCCCAGGCCTATACGGCGCATTATGCGTCGATCGCGCCGGGCCGCTCGGCCTTCGCCACGCTGGGGGTGAAGTTCTGAGCGAAGACCTGGACAGCCTCTCCGCGGACGAAATCGCCGCCCGCCTCTCCGGTTCGCCGGAGGTGCGGGCGGCGCTCGTTCGGGCGGGCGCCGAGCAGGGCGTGGCCGAGGCGCAGGCCGTGCTCGGCCAGATGCTGCTCGACGCCGGCGATCCGCGCGCGGGCTTCGCCTGGTTCAACAAGGCGGCGGCACAGGGCCATCTGATGGCGCTCAACATGGTCGGGCGCTGCTATGATCTCGGCTGGGGCACGCCGGTCGACAAGGCACGGGCCGCCGAATGCTTCCGCGTCGCCGCGGCGCGCGGGCTCGACTGGGGCATGTACAATTACGCGACGGCACTGGCGCTCGGCGCCGGCGTGGCGGAGGACAAGGCCGCGGCGCTCGCCTGGTTCGAAAAGGCCGCGGCGATGGGCAATGCCAAGGCGATCAACTATGTCGGCAGCTTCCACGAGGATGGCTGGGTAGTGGCGCGCGACATGGCCAGGGCGGCGGATCTCTATCGGCAGGCGGCCGAGGGCGGCGATTTCCGCGGCGCGTTCAATCATGCCCGGATGCTGCTGGATGCGGGCCGGGTGGCCGAGGCGCGGACCTGGCTCGTGCGGACCCGCGAGGGCGCCACGCCGGCCTTCGCGCAAAAGGCGCGGGACTGGCTGAAAGCCTCGCGCTGGCCCGAACTGGAGGAATTGCTGTGCTGATCGCCATTCCCGAACTGCTTTCGCCGGAAGAGGTGGCCGAGATCCGCCGCGTGATCGACGCGGCCGATTGGGTGGACGGCAATGTGACTTCGGGCGCGCAGTCGGCGCTCGCCAAGCAGAACGAGCAGCTGCCCGAAGGCGGCGAGGCGCATCGTCGCGCCGGCGCGATCCTCCTCGATGCGCTGGGCCGTTCGCCGCTGTTCGTGGCGGCGGCGCTACCGCTCAAGGTCTTTCCCCCGTTGTTCAACCGTTATGGCGGCGGGCAGCGCTTCGGCACGCATGTCGACAATGCGGTGCGCATCCAGCGCGGCACCGATTTCCGCATCCGCTCCGATCTGTCGATGACCGTCTTTCTCGAGGATCCCGGTGCATATGACGGCGGCGAGCTGCTGATCGAGGGGCAGTTCGGCGAGCAGGCGGCCAAGCTGCCGGCGGGGCATGCGATCCTCTATCCCTCGTCGAGCCTGCACCGGGTGGAGCCGGTGACGCGCGGCACACGGGTGGCGAGCTTCTTCTGGCTCCAGTCGATGGTGCGCGACGATGGTGCCCGGCGCATCCTGTTCGAGATGGACCAGGCCGTGCAGCGGCTGGCGGCGACGCTCGGCAACGACGATCGCTCGGTGATCGAGCTGACCGGCGTCTATCACAACCTCCTGCGTCGCTGGGCCGATGCCTGAGCCGAAGGCTGGTCCGGCCCGCCAAGCTACTCCCATAGCCTGAATGTCGATTGACCCTGGTTTGAGGGCTCATATTCTCCAGCGTCATCCCCGCTATCCCTTCAACCGCCCCCTTCACCCGTCATCCCCGCGAAGGCGGGGATCCAGGGCCAGGGGCAAGGACGGCGCGGCTCGCCTTGCCGTTTCCGGCACGCACCCGCGTGATTGCTTCGATCGTCCCTTATTACCCTGGATCCCCGCCTTCGCGGGGATGACGGGTGTGGTTTCAAGGGCTTGTTTTGGTTCTCAACCAGGTTGAGGACTCATATTCTTCCTTCGTCACCACGGCTCAAGGCCGGGATGACGGTAGAAAATCAAAGCCTTGTTTGGGTTCTCAACCTAGAGCATCGCCTGCAGCGCCGGGGAGAGGTGCTCCACGAACCCCGTGCCCGCCCGCACCGCCATGTGCGCCGCCAGTCCCTCCCGTTCGGCGAGTGCCATTCCCGCCGGCCCCAGCACCGTGAGCGCCGTCGCCCAGGCATCGGCCAGCATGCAACTGGGGTGCAGCACCGTGACCGAGGCGACGCCATTGTCCAGCGGCCGGCCGGTGCGCGGATCGAGGGTATGGGCATAGTCGCGGCCGCCATGCGCGAAGCTGCGGCGATAATCGCCCGAGGTGGCGATCGACAGGCCGTGCAGCGCGGCGCGCAGCGGCGCCAGGCGGCTGCCGGGCACGGGCTCCAGATCGACCCACCAGGGCTGGCCATCGGGCCTGACGCCTTCGCCGCGCAGCTCGCCGCCTATTTCGACCAGGAAGTCGCGCAGCTCCATGCTGCGCAGCATTTCGGCGACGCGGTCGACGCCATGCCCCTTGGCGATGCCGGAGAAATCGAGCGCAGCCTCGCCATGCCGACGGGCACGGCGATCATCCTGCTCGATATGCGCGCGGCCGGAAATGGCGCGGGCGGCGGCGAGCGCCTCGTCGCTCGGCAAGCCGGCGCGCGGGCCGGGCGGGCCGAAGCCCCAGAGATCGACCAGCGCACCCATCGCCGGATCGAAGGCACCGCCGCTCTTCTCCGCGATTTCGAGCGCGGCGGCGAGGACGCGGGCGAAGCCGGCCGGCAGCGGCTGCCAGCGGCCGGGCGCGCTCCGGTTGAAGCGGGAAAGCGCGGAGTCCGGCGCCCAGTGGCTCATCTCGGCCACGACCCGGTCCAGTTCGGCCTGGATCTTCGCCGCGATCCCTTCCGGCGGAGCGGCCAGCCGGGCCGACCAGCCGGTGCCCATCGTCTCGCCGGTGCAGGCGAGGACCGCGGCTCCCGCCCGGCGGCGATGGAACGCAGCGGGCGAGAGTGTGGGGGGAATGGCTATTCTGACGGTCATGCGCGGATCGTCATCCCGGTAAAGGCCTCATATTCCTTCAACCGTCATCCCCGCGCAGGCAGGGATCCAGGGTGGCGCGGGAACGAAGAGGCCACCAAGCGGGCGCTCCCCGGAGCGCGCAGGACTCGATTGCGCGCAACCCGCCCTTGGCCCTGGATCCCCGCCTGCGCGGGGATGACGAAGGGAGTCGCGGAGATGACGAGTCTGGTGATTGGGTCGCTACCCTATGGCGCCAGCACTTCGAGCGTGGTGACGTAGCTCACCCGGGCGCGGGGCGGGCCGGCGGGGCGCTCGCCGCCGGGACCGGCCGGGGTCGTCTGCTGGCCGGCCGGTGCCGCGCCGGCGCCCGGGCCTTCGGGGCGTTCGCCGCCTTCATTGGCCATCACCCAATACATGCCCGGAGTGCCCCATTTGATCGAGACCTTGCCCTCGGCATCGGTCTTGAGGACCTGCTCCTTCAGATTGTCGCGATAGCGGATGCCGCCCGGAATGACGGTGACGGTGAGGCCGGCGCCGGGCTTGCCGTTCTTCAGGAACTGGAAGTTCGCGGGCTCATTGGTGACGAGATCGTTCGGATGGGTGATCGGCACCAGCTCGATGCCTCGGCCGCTGGTCTTGAACACCGTGCTGGTCGGCGCGCCCTGGGTGATGAAGATCTCGTTGCGGCTGAGATTCTCGGCGGTCTGCACATCGGTCGCGCCGGCCGGGATCGCGGCGGCGAGCGTCGCGGCGGTGGTGCCGCGCGGCAGCATCTTGCGCTCGCCGTTCAGCATATAGCTGCCGAACACGCCCTCGTTGACCACGGCGACCTTGTAGGTGCCCTGCTGCGTCAGGTGCAGGTCGAAGGTTGCGCGGAACTTGCCGACATTGTGGTTCTCGACCTTGCCTTCGCTGCCGTCGGGCTGGGTGACCAGGGGCACGGCGCGCAGCGGCTGGTGATCGAAGAAGAACAGGTCGTTCGACACGGCGGCGTCGACGGTCACCCAGTTGTCGGTGCCCGAGACGGTGGTCGACGACGGCAGCATCCACATGCGGTGGGCGATGGCGGCCGGGGCGGCGATCGCGGCGATCGCGGCGGCGGCGAGAAGCGGCTTGCGGAAGTCCATGGCTCTATTCCCCCTGAAATCAGCGCTTGATCGAAACGGTGACGGCGCCGAGCTCGCTCGTGCCCTTGGTGGCGCCGCGCGCGGCGGTGCCGTTCCAGGTGAAGGGCACCGTGACGACTTCGCGGCCGCCGACTTCGCGGGCCGCCTCGACCATCAGCTTGTAATTGCCCGGCGTGAGCGCGGGCATGCCGCCGCGCCCGCCCACCAGCGTGACCTTGTGGCTGCCCGCCGGGCGGGTGGCACCAGTGACGCCGTCGGCCGGGAAGGTCATGCCGCGGCCGACCACGCGCCACCATTGGCGCATGTCGCGCAGCCATTTGGTGCCGGCGCCTTCCTTGCTGTTCCCGTCGAAATCATACCAGACCTGGAGCGTGCGCGGCGCGGCGCCCTCCTTCTCCAGCCAGATCGCCACATAGGGGCGGTGATATTCGGCGACCTTCAGCTGCGGAATGGCGATCGACAGATCGAGCGTCTGCGCGCCGGCGGCGGCGGGAAGGCCCGCCCCGCCGATCGCGGCGAGCGTGAGGCCGGTGATGCGATAGTGCATGGGCATGGCTCCCTAGTGGATCAGGAAAATCGCGACGAGCGCGGGAATGACAAGGCCGGCGGCGACGAGTGGCCAGGTGCTTCTGCGATGCCTGGAGTGCATCCAGAGAAGGACCAGGCCCGTGAGCGTGAAGACGATGCAGGCCAGCACGAAGATGTCGATGAACCATTTCCACGCGGTGCCGGCGTTGCGGCCCTTGTGGAGGTCGTTGAGGTACGCGATCCAGCCGCGCGAGCTGATCTCGCTGGTCACCGCGCCGGTGTCGCGGTCGATCGAGATCCAGGCGTCGCCGCCGGGCCGCGGCCTGGCGAGATAGATCTCGCCGGCGGACCATTCGGCCGTTCCGCTCGCGTCGATCTTCACTTGGTCCTGCACCCATTTGGCGACATCGGCGGGGATCGGCTTCTTGCTGTCGGGCTGGTCGTCGGCCTTGACCCGGGCGAGCAGGGCAGCGGGCAGTTGCGCCGCGCGCTCGACCGATTTCGGCGCTGCCTCGATATCCGCGGCATGGTTGAGCGTGAAGCCGGTGATCGCGAAGAGCAGCAGCCCGATCAGGCTGATCGCCGAACTCATCCAGTGCCAGGTATGAAGCTGCTTCAGCCAGAAGCTCTTGCGGCTGCGCTTCGCTTTGGCCTTGGCCTGTTCTGCCTGGGCGGTGGGGGCGTGCATTTCGGGTGCGTGATTCCGGGTCGATTCGATGCCGGTCCGTAACGCGAACGATTCGCAATTGCAAACCTGATGCAGGGGTGGATCGGGTGGGGAGCGCCTGGGACCAATCGACATTCGACTTCCGTCCCTCGCCACCGGGAAGGAACGGAGCCGAATGTCGATTCGTCCTGGTCCTTCGGGGAGAGCAGCGGGCCCAGTTCTCGCAAGCGCAGCAAAGATGTGCCGCGGTGCAGCGACGAATGTTTCTTGCCGACTTCCAAGAAATTACGCAGCTTCCTGCCAGATAAGACTTGGGAGGACTGGATGTCGGCACTTTATATCGGTCTGGCGGTGGTGTGCGTAGTCGGGGTTTCGGCCTGCCTTGGCGGCATGTACCTCATTCTGCGGAGCACGCCATCGACGGCGCGGGCCGACTCCGAAGCCTGAAGGCGGCCACATCCTCGGGGCAGGAAAGCCTGGCCGGTCCAAGGCGGACCGGCCGGGCTTTTCTTTAGCGGGCGAGGAGCACGCGTGCCTGGCCGGCGATCTGCGCGAGCATCGCGGCATTGGGCACCGCCGCCTGGCGGGCGCGGCGGACCAGGGCGGTGAACTGCTCGACCCGGGGGGCGTTGGCGGCAAGCCAGGAGTCCACCGCCGCCTGGGGCTCCGCGGCGTGGCCACGGCTCAGAAAGTCGAGCCGGATCTGCTGGAAGTCGCGGGCGAGGCCGGCGATCAGCAGCCTTTCCCACACATCGCCGGTGGTGATGCGCGCCGCGGTCGACTGGGCCCAGTCGAGCCCAAGCGTCTGGCCGAGCGACGTGAAGGCGCGGGTGAGCGGCGTCACTTCCAGCCCCATGCGCACGCCGAGATCGGCCAGGCCGACCGCGCCGTCCAGCTCGAACAGCTTGACCACCTTGGCGACCAGCTCGCTCGGCGCGCCGGCGGCCTCGAGGCGCGTGGAGATGCGGCTGGACTGCGCCTTGACCTCGTCGAGCAGCAGGCCCTTGGCGGCCTTGTCGAGCGCGTCGATGCCGGGCTTCAGCCGGTCGATCACTTCGGCGGGGCTGGCGCCCGGCGGGGAGACGCGGAGCAGGTCCGCGACCTGGCCGCGCACCGCCACCGCCATCTCGTCGAGCAGCGCGATGCGCGCGCCTTCCGAGATCGCTGCGGTCTCCACCGCTTCCCACAGCGCGGGCAGGCAGAAGAGCCGCTCGGCGACGACGAACATCGCGGCGATGTCGGCCATGGCCGCGCCTTCCTCCTCCGCGAGCTCGAAGGGGTGGAGCACGCCCAGCCGGTTGATCACGCGGTTGGCGAGCTTGGTGGCGACGATCTCGCCGCGCAGGCGATGCTCGTCGATCGCCTTGCCGAATTTCGCCTGCATCGCCTTGGGGAAGGCGTCGCGCAGATCGCTCTCCAGCGCCGGATCATGGCCGAGTGCGGTATGCTCGATCGCGTCCTGCAGCGCGAGCTTGGTCGAGGCGAGCAGCACCGCCAGTTCCGGCCGGGTGAGGCCGTTCTTGTCCTGCGCGCGGCGGAGCAGCTCCTCGTTGCTGCCGAGGCCCTCGACCGCGCGGTCGAGCCGGCCCGAGCCTTCGAGGATCTCGATGACGCGGACATAGGAAGGCAGGGCGACATAGCCGTCATTCTCCATGAAGGAGAGCGCGAGCGTCTGCAGGCGGTTGTCCTCGAGCACCAGGTGCGACACGTCGTCGGTCATCGCGGCGAGGAGCGTGTTGCGGTCCTCGAACGCCAGACGGCCCTCGATCATCTCGCGGTTGAGCGCGATCTTGATGTTGACCTCATTGTCCGAGCAATCGACGCCGGCCGAATTGTCGATGAAGTCGGTGTTGATGCGGCCGCCCTGCGAGGCGAAGGCGATGCGCGCCGCCTGGGTGACGCCCAGGTTCGCGCCCTCGCCGACCGCCTTGCAGCGCAGCTGCTCGGCATTGACGCGCAGGCGGTCGTTGGCGGGATCGCCGACCTCGCCGTTACTTTCGGACGCGGCCTTGATGTAGGTGCCGATGCCGCCGAACCAGAGCAGCCCGACCCGGGCCTTGAGGATCGCCGAGATCAGCGAGGTCGGGTCGATCTCCTTCACGTCGAGCCCGAGCAGGGCCTGGACCTCCGGGCTGAGCGGAATCGACTTCTCGGTGCGCGGGAACACGCCGCCGCCCTTGGAGATCAGCGCGGGATTATAGTCCGCCCAGCTCGAGCGCGGCAGCGCGAACATGCGGGCGCGCTCGTCCCAGCTCTTCGCCGGATCGGGATCGGGATCGAGGAAGATGTGGCGATGATCGAAGGCGGCGACCAGCTTGATCGCCTTCGACAGCAGCATGCCGTTGCCGAACACGTCGCCCGACATGTCGCCGCAGCCCGCCACGGTGACGGGCTCGGACTGGATGTCGGTGCCCATCTCCAGAAAGTGGCGGCGGACCGAGACCCAGGCGCCCTTGGCGGTGATGCCCATCGCCTTGTGGTCGTAACCGTGCGAGCCGCCCGAGGCGAAGGCGTCGCCCAGCCAGAAGTTGCGCTCGGTCGCGATCGCATTGGCGACGTCGGAGAAGGTCGCGGTGCCCTTGTCGGCCGCGACGACGAAATAGGGATCCTCGCCGTCGAGGATGCGCACGCCCTCGGGATGGACGACCGCGCCCGACACGATGTTGTCGGTGATCGACAGCAGCGTGCGGATGAAGATGCGGTAGCTTTCGGTCCCTTCCGCGAACCAGGCGTCGCGATCGGTGGCGGGGGAGGGGAGCTGCTTGGGATAGAAGCCGCCCTTGGCGCCCGTCGGCACAATCACTGCGTTCTTCACGCGCTGCGCCTTCATCAGGCCCAGGATCTCGGTGCGGAAATCGTCGCGCCGGTCGGACCAGCGCAGGCCGCCGCGCGCGACCGGGCCGGCGCGCAGATGGATGCCCTCGACCCGCGGGCTGTAGACCCAGATCTCGCGCCAGGGGAGCGGCTGGGGCAGGCCCGGCACCTTGGCCGAATCGAGCTTGAACGCCAGCGCCTCCCGGGCGGCGGGGGCATAGGCGTTGGTGCGCAGCGTCGCGAGCACGACGCCGCGGATGGTGCGCAGGATGCGATCGTCGTCGATCGCCTGGACCTGGGCCAGCCCGGCCTCGATCGCGGCGGCGGCCGCTTCGATCGCCGCATCGTCGCCGGCGCGGGCCGGGTTGTGCGCGGCATCGAAGCGCTCGATCAGCGCGTTGGCGACACCCGGCGCGCGGCGCAGCGCGTCGACCACCGTCGCCATGCCATAGTTCATGCCGGTCTGGCGCAGATAGCGGAACCAGGCGCGGAACAGCACCACCGATGCCGGCTTCATGCCGCTCTCGACGATCAGCCGGTTGAAGCTGTCATTCTCGGCATTGCCCTCGAGCACGGCGGCGAGCGCTTCCTCGATCACCGCGGCATCGCCCTTCAGCCCGGTGGCCGAGACCGCGAAATCATGGACGAAAGCGCCGCCGGTGAGTGCGGTCGGCACTTCCTCGATCACCCGGAAGCCGAAATTCTCGAACGCGGGCACCGCGTCGGACAGCGCCAGCGCGCCGCCCTGGGCATAGAGCTTCACGCGATACTCGCCGGCCTTGCCGTCGATGGGCGTGATCCGCACCGAGCGATCGCCCGGATTGTCGAGCCGGGCCAGATGCAGGATGTCGCGCGCCGCTTCCTCGGGCGTCGAGGTGGTGCGATAGGCCGGCGGGAAGGCCTGGGCATAGCGCAGCGCGAGGCGCGTGGCGCCGGTCGGCCCGGTATCCTCCATCAACGCGGCTTCCACTGCGGGCACCCAGCCGCGCATCATCCGCTCGAGCTGATTGTCGAGCGCCTCGGCGTCCGGCATCGTGCCGCCTGCGCGCAGATCGAGCGTGTAGCGCAGCAGCGCGACCTCGCCGTCCTCGAGCGCGATCGACCAGTTGATGATCTTGGCGTTGGCGGCTTCGGCGAGCAGCTCGCCCACCGCCTCGCGGCGCGTGGTGGTGACTTCGTCGCGCGGCAGCCAGACAAAGGCGAACAGGTGGCGGCCGAGCAGGCTCTTCACCAGCACCAGCTTGGAGCGCGGGCGATCGGCGACCGACATCGTGGTGAGCACGAGATGCTCCAGCGAATCGGCGTCGAACGCCGTGGTCAGGTCGTGCGGCAGCGCGGTGAGCGCATGCTGCATCGCCTTGCCGGTATGGCCCTTCGGATCGAAGCCGAACTTGCGCTCCAGCCCTTCCAGCCGGGCCCGGAGCACCGGCACCTCGTCCGGATTGGCGAACAGCGCGGCGCTGGTCCACAGGCCGGCATGGATCGACAGGCCGGTCACTTCGCTGCCGGTGAGGATCGGCACCGCCACGATGTCGAGCGGCACGCGGCGATGGACCGGCGAGATCGAGTTGGACTTGAGCAGCAGCGGCGCTTCGCCGCCCTTGTTGAAATAGTCGACCGCCGCCTTGCGCGAGGCTTCGGCGAGGATCGGCGTGTCGAGCTCGTAGCGGGTGAGGCCGAGCTTGTCCGAGACGCTGCCGTCGGTGCGCCAGGTCTCGTGGCCGAGCAGCGTCATCGCGCCTTCCTGGAACCAGCGGAGCAGCTTGGCGCCCTCGCGCGAGCCCACGGTGGCCGCGTCGGAGCCGATCGCGCTCTGCAGCGCGCGCCAGTCGTTCACGGCGTCGCGGACCTGGGCGAGCGTGCGTTCCAGCTCGGCCACCAGGCTGCGCCGGGTGCGCGCGTCGGCGCGCTCCATTTCGATGTAGATCATCGATTCGCGCTTGCCGGCGCCGATCGATTCGAGCTTGCCGGCCTTGTCGCGCTTCACGGCGATGACGGGGTGGATGATGCGGAAGACGGCAATGTCGTAGGTCGCGATCGCGCCCGAGATGGAATCGACGAGGAAGGGCATGTCGTCATTGACGACGGCGAGCCGCATCCGGCGGCTCTCCTCGCCCTGGAAGGTCTCCAGCGCGACCTTCGCGGTATCGGGGAGGCGGACTGCGGCGGCTTCCGCGACGAAATTCGCCGCCTCGGCCCGCTCGGCCTCTCCGAAATCTTCCAACTCTCCCGGCAGTGCCCCTTCGAGCAACCGCGCCTCGAACGCCTGCGTCAGCGACGTCATCATGCTTTTCATGGCAGTACCGCCTACGCTTCCGCGGTGACCGGCTCAAGACTCGTTCCGTAAGAAAATTACAAATTTGCCGACATTGTTGCGGAAGCGAACGAAAGTGTCGGCGGGACACATGGCGGCGCCCGCCTTCGCGGCGGCGGCGGGCGCGGGGATGACGGAAGTAATCTCAAACGCTTGTTCAGGTTTTCAACCCAGGGTCCGTATTCGATGCCGGCCTGGCGGCGGACAACGCGGTGCCGCTTGCAAAGTAGGATTTCGCCTGCTTGCCTGACGCAGCCGGGTCTGGGGCTCGGCCGCTCTTTGACCCGTTGGCAAGATAGGATCATGCTCGCGCAAGGAAGTTGCGAGATGCGCGGCATTCCCGGGAAGTTAGGGAAAATAGGCCGCTCGGGGAACGCGCCGCCGGCATGGCCTTCGTGACCTTCCGCGAGCCGGCCGGCGCGCCGTGCAGAAATGCGGGAACAAGGCCTCGGCCAGGTATTTAGGCCGCGGCCTTGCGGACGGCGCGCTCGGTGAGCGGACTGTCCTCGACTCTCGCCACGATATCCAGGCCCTGCTTGCCGGCGCGGGCGAGCAGCACCACGAACTCGCTGTCCGCGGGCAGGTCGAGCGCGATGTCGACATGGGCGAGCGGCGGGCGGCTGCGCAGCTCGGCGGCGATCTGGGCGAAGCGATCGGGCCGGGGTGCCGGGCGGCGATGGGCGCGCTCGGCCTTCACCACGCCCTTGATGCCGCCCTCGGCCGCATCGAGAAAGGCGTCGAGCCCGCCCTGCGGCACCGCGACGCGCCGGGCATGGGCGAGCACGGCGGCGAATTCCGTGATGCGGGTCTTGTCATAGTCGGCGCCGAAGACGAGCTTGACGGCGGGCGTCATCGGCGCGCGCGCCTGGACGGTGAGCCCGGCATCGGCGAGCAGCGCGGCATAGCTCTCCGCATCGTCATCGGCGGCGAGCGCGAAATCATAGGCGCGGGCGAGCGCGCGATAGAGCGCCGAGCGGCTGCGCGTGTCCGAAGCGCGGGCGGCGGCGGCCGATTCGCGGGCGAGCAGCAGCTTGTCGGCCAGGCTCGAAGCGACGGCGGCGGGCGAATCGGCGGCCGGGGCTTCCCCGGCGGGCGCGGCCGGCGTGTCGAAGCCGGCGCTCGGCCCGTCGGCCCAGACCGGCGCGGCGGCCAGGCTGCGCGGTGCGGTGCGGCGGGATTCCTCCACCTCGGCCTCGAGCTTCGCCTGGGTCTCGGCGTCGACCAGTTCCTTCCAGTTGATCACGCCATAGATGAAGTCGATCCTGTCCTCTTCCGCATCCGTGCCGGACGAGAAGGGCATCAGGATGCCGCGATAGAGGGTGTTGTGCCCGCGCGTGCCGACGAACTCGGCCTCGAAGCCGATCGGGGCGCGATTGGCGATGATCTGGAGATAATGGTCGGTCAGGCGCGACAGCAGCGAGCGGCTGGGCACCTGGGCGACATGGGTGATCGAGGTGTCGAGCCCGGTCTCCTCGCGCAGCGCGCGGCCGAGGAAGCGAATCGCGGGATCGTCGACGCCCTTGGAGAAATCGAGCAGCACGCTGTGCGCGCCGAAGTCCATGATGTTGTCCGGATCGAGATCCTCGATCGACGGATAGGCGCGGCCGCGGAGCAGCGAGACCCAGTGATTATAGGCGCGCACGTGCATGCGGCGCTCGTCGGTGCCGATCGCCAGCTCGCGGTCGTTTACGGCCTCGTCCGCCGCCTCGCCCTGGGGGTTCGAGTCGAGCGGGTGGTTGATGCCGCGCGCCATGTCCATGCCAAATGCTCCACTCGGGGCGGTCGCCCCACATATTCGTGGAACCGCTTGTGCACGCTGTGTGGTAAACGACGCGTAAAGGCGGCGCTTTTCCGGGCTTGTCGGCGGCAAGGCTTTCGCAACGCTTGTCAGCTAGGAAACATGCTGGTAAGCGCGCCGCTCCTTCGGGGCTTCGCGCCCCTTGGTTGGCCGCCTTAGCTCAGCTGGTAGAGCATCGCATTCGTAATGCGGGGGTCACAGGTTCGAGTCCTGTAGGCGGCACCATAGCTTTCCACGACATCGGCGAGAGTTTCCTGGCGAACGGGCGTTCGGCCGGGTGGCGGCCTGCATAGCGTGCGCATGGGCTTGGTCGCGGCGGGCGTTGGCGCGGGCGGATCCAGCGGGCGAGCGCGCATTTCGCCGAGCGCGACAATCTGATCACAAATTGTTTTTGGAGCGGTTGACAGCGGATTGGGTGCCCCGTAGAGGCGCTCGCCTACCCCGTGCCCAGATGGCGGAATTGGTAGACGCACCAGCTTCAGGTGCTGGCGCTCGCAAGGGCGTGGAGGTTCGAGTCCTCTTCTGGGCACCATTTTCCCGGTCCATTGACGTCCATCAGCGTCGCGTAAGTGGCTGGGTAAAAAGCCTTTTTCCAAATATCTTTCCGACGAGATTTGGGCGGGTCCGCCGAGATACCAACGCTTTTGTTGGTCTATTTCGGCCCTGGATCCACCCGTTTTCGGACGGAGATACCAACATGGCTCTTACCGCACTCGCGATCAGGAACGCCCAGCCCCGGGCCAAGGCATACAAGCTCGGCGACGGCCGATCCCTCTACCTCCTAGTGATGCCCAACGGCGCTAAATACTGGCGCTTGAGCTACCGATTCCTTGGCAAGCAACGGGCGCTAGCGCTCGGCGTCTGGCCGGAAGTCAGTCTCGCCGAGGCGCGCGACAAGCGCGATTCCGCACGAAAGATGGTGGCCGATGGCATCGATCCCTTTGTCGAGAAGCAGCGTCGCAAGCTGCGCGCGCAGATCGACGAGAACATCACCTTCAAGGGCGTCGCCGAGGAGTGGTTCGTCAAGATAACGCGAGAGGAGCGCGCGGAGGTGACGCTCAGCAAGGTGCGCTGGCTGCTGGAGAAGGTCTATCCGTTTCTCGGCCACCTCCCGCTCCACGAGATCGAGGTGCAGGAAGTACTGGCGGTCCTGCGCAAGATCGAGGCGACGGGGCGCTATGAAAGCGCACGCCGCATGCGCAGCGTGATCAGCCGCGTCTTTCGATACGGGATCGCCACCGGGCGCGCGAAGGTCGACGTCGCCCGCGACCTGCGCGGCGCGATCATCGTTCCCAAGACCAAGCACTTCGCCGCGATCACGCGGCCGAAGGAAGTGGGCAAGTTGCTCCGGGACATCGACGATTGCCCCGGATACGCGATCACCAAGCTCGCGCTGCGGATGACGCCGCACGTCTTCGTGCGCCCTGGAGAGCTGCGCCGAGCCGAATGGAGCGAGTTCGACCTGGATCGCGCGGTCTGGTCGATCCCGGCGGAGAAGATGAAGATGCGCTGGCCGCATCAGGTGCCGCTGTCGCGGCAGGTGCTCGACCTGCTCGACGAGATCCGTCCGCTGACCGGCCACAGCCCCTATGTGTTCCCGGCCTCCCATACCTGGAAGCGCCCCATGTCGGAGAACACCGTCACCTTCGCGCTCCGGCGGATGGGCTATAGCGGCAGCGAGATGACCGCGCACGGCTTCCGTGCGATGGCCGCGACGCTGCTCAACGAGATGGGGTTATGGAACCCCGACGCGATCGAGCGTCAACTCGCCCATATGGAGAATAACGGCGTGCGACGCGCCTATGCGCGCGGCCAGTATTGGGAGGAGCGCGTGCGCATGATGCAACATTGGTCAGACTATCTCGACCAGCTTCGCCTGGGCGACGATGGTGCCAAGCCTACCGGAGACAGCAAGGTAGTGACTGTCGACTTCGCCCGGCGCGGTGCGCGATCGCAATAATCGATGCGAAGGCCACTACAGCACTGGATCCTGGAGCAGGCATGTCCACACCTATAAAAGCGCCCGAACGAGGGACCCTCGCGGTCTCGAGCCTCGCTCAGGCCAGGAAGCACAAGCGCCGCTACGACGCTGTCATCACCCTCGAGGACCCGGGGTGCCGCCTGCCGGATCGGCTGCGCTTTTCGGCGCAGCCGATGCCAGCGCACTTGGTGCTGCAATTCGAGGATGTCGATGACGACAGTCTCGGAATTCGCGTGGCGACACGACAGCAAGTCATCGATGCACTCGCCTTCGCGCAGGCGCACGAAGCAGGCTCGCTGCTGGTTCATTGCTATCACGGCGTGGGCAGGTCTGCCGGGATCGCGCTTGCGATCCTGGCTTCGCGCCTCGGGGCCGGTAGTGAGGAAAAGGCGCTCGCCGACCTGCTCGACATCCGCCCGGAAGCTACGCCGAATCTCGTAGTCGTGAAGCTGG
Source organism: Sphingomonas sp. CBMAI 2297 (assembly GCF_029870595.1). Taxonomy (GTDB): domain Bacteria; phylum Pseudomonadota; class Alphaproteobacteria; order Sphingomonadales; family Sphingomonadaceae; genus Sphingomonas. Next base: position 189,655 of record NZ_JAPDIR010000005.1, on the reverse strand, counting down.
CGGACGAGATCCTGGGCAGAAACGGCGCACTCGTGTCGGCCGTAGCCGACTGGCAGGAACGAACCCCAAGGGTTCTACAGGCGCGCCGCGACCGTGCCGCCTTCGTGCGGCGGGCCGCGCATCTGTATGCGCAAGTTCCGCCGATCGATAGCGATCAATAGCGCCGGGCACCACGTTGGAGCGGGTGCCCGGCCTTATCGTCAGCTCCGCTCGAACAGGCGCTTCAGGCTCGGATAGAGGATGAAGGTCGATCGCCCGATCTTCACGGTCTCTATCGTCCCGTCGCCGATGAGTTCGTAGATCGTGGAGCGACAGATGCCGGTGATCCTGACGGCGGTGGAAATCCGCACGCTGATCGGCTCCAGCGTTGCTTCATTGGGCTCCAGAGCATGCCGGCTCATTTCGACCTCCCCTTGCTGAAGGCGCGATCGCTCTCGAGAAACGCGGAGAGCATCGCCGGGATGAGGTCCGCGACCGACTCCTCCCGGCCATAGGCCTGGGCGTAGAGCGCGGCATAGTCGCTGAGCGCTTGGTGCAGGTCCGGCATCACCGAGACGCCGAGCTTGACCGGTGTACGGTCGGGAAGTTGCGCGAGCTTGAGGTCAGGCATCTTATTGCTCCTGGCCCGGCCATGGCGCGAGGACGATGTCCTTGTGCACCACGACGCGGAGAGGCCAGCCGGGTCGCACCTTGATGGTCGGCTGGACGTTGAGGTTCTTGGTGACGATCTGGTCGCCGGCGCGCGACGTGCCCTGCTGGGCGGATTCGCGGATCGCGCGGACGAGGTCGCTTTCGCTGTCGCCCAGGCTCAGCTCGGTGCCGACGCCGAGCAGCGTCGACAGCGCCACGCCCTTGAGTAACTGCCAGGTATGGGCATCGACCTTGTCGGCAAGGCCGGCATAGCCGGCCATGTCGGTCGCGGGCACATTGTCGATCCGGATCGAGCTGCCGTTCGGCAGGACGATGCGCTGCCAGACGACCAGAGCCCGGCTTTGCCCATAGGCCACGACGCTGTCGTAGCTTCCGATTAGCCGGGCGCCCTGCGGAACCAGCAGGATATGACCGGTGGCGCTGTCATAGGCGTTCTCGGTCACCTGCGCGGTGACGAGCCCGGGCAGGTCCGAGTTGAGACCGGTGATCAAGCTGGCGGCGATGATGCTGCCGGCGCTCAGGGTGTACGGCGAGACCTGCGCCACCAGTGCGTGCGGGTTGACGTCGGCGGTCTCGTCCTTGCCGGCGAGGAAGTCGGCCTTGCGCTGCTGGTTGCCCGGATCCCGCGCTGGATCGACCGCGATCGTTGTCGGTTGCTGTTCTCGACCCGGAACGGCGGCCGGCGCAGCAGAAGCCTGAGCAGCACCGGCTGGGTGCTCGGTGGCGCCAAGCTGCATCATGATCCCAGACTCGCGGGCCGCCTTGCGCTCGGCGAGAAGCCGCTGGCGTTCGGTCTCGGCCGCCTGCGCAGCCTGGTCCGAAGAGCCGGCGGGCGGCAATCCGCCAAGCGCCTCCTGCCGGCGCAGGATCGGACGCCCGAGATCGCCGGGGAGCGGCGGCCCGAGCCTGGGCACGTCGCCATAGCTTTTCGGCGCGCCGGCGAGGGCCTCGTCGGGCGCATGGTTGGCGATGTCCTTCTGGTCCTCGGCACCGGCGACGATCCGGAAGGTCGCGGGCTTGAGCGCGACCCAGGTGACCCCGACGATCGCCGCCGATCCCAGCGCCGCGATCGCGATGATCGCGCCGCGACGGAAGCGGATGATCCGGTTCGGGCGGCCGCGCAGCACCAGCGTCTCGGGATCGACCTTGGGCAAGGTCGCGGCATCGGGCGCGGTCTCGCTCATGATGCCCTCCGCTGCCGCCGGCTTCGGTCGGCGCCGACCCGGACGATGCGGACCACGGCCTGCTTCTTCGTGCCCAGCCGAAGCTCGGCGGCGTCGAACAGCCGGTCGACCACATAGAAGCGGCCGGTCATCCGGTAGTTGACGAGCTGCGCATCGCCCCTGTCGCCAATGACGAACAGAGGTGGCGCCTCGCCGACGCCGACGCTCGCCGGGAACTCGACGAACGTCTGTCGTCCGTCGTCGAACGCGCGCAGCGGCCGCCAGGCCGGCTTGTCGCCGGTCAAGACATAGCCGAAGTCGAGCCGCTCGACGGCGAGGCCCGAAGCGACCGGCCTTGCCGCTTCCGCCGACGTCTGCTGGCGGCGGATCGCGATCATCTCGTCCTGCGGATAGGTCCAGGACAAGGCGGCCATGGCGGTGGCCGGCGTACTGTCGAGTTGCAGATGATAGGCGCGCCGGTCGGTGGTGATGACGAGGTTGGTCGAGAGCCCGGCGGCGAAAGGCTTTACGAGGATATGGACGCGCCTGCTCTCGCCGGCACCGCTGGTCGTGTCGCCGACGGTCCAGCGCGCCGTGTCGCCCGCCGCCACCGAGACGATCGCCTCTCCGGGCTGCAGGGCGATGTCGCTGACACGCTCGGGCGCGGCGAACAGGCGGTACAGGACGCCCTCGCCATAGGGGTAGACCTGCACGGCGTTGACGAAGGCCGGGGCCGCAGGCTCCTGGGTCGCCTTCGCGTTCGCGGTGCGAACCCGAAGCTCGGCCGGCGACGGTTTGTGGCGCTGCGGGGCCACGGGGCGCGCTACCGAAGGGGAAGGCGCGATGGCGGTCGCGACCGACGGCGGGCTCGGACTCGCCGCGACGGCCTGAGGCGGCTGGGGTGGCGAGGTCTGCGCGAAAGCGGGCACAGCGACGAGCGCGCTCGCCGCAAGCAGGGTGCGGTTCATGGGCGATTCTCCGGTTGGGCGTGGGAGGGCTGGCCGAGGCTGGGATCGAGCGGCGATCCGCTGGGCACGCCGGGATCCGGCACGGGCGTCGTCGCCGTGGCCGGCGCATGGTCGGCCGGGGTCTCGAGCTCGCGGCTCCAGTCGATCGCATCGACATAGAGGCCGAGCGGGTTCCTGCGCAGCGTCTCGGCGTCGCGCGGCGGCTTGAGCAGGACGGTGACGATCGCGGTCCAGCGCGACGTGGCCGCAAGGCTCCCGCGGTCATAGGCGCGCTCGGCCCATTTCACCTGGAAGCTCGTCGCGGACGCACGGACCACGCTGGTCACCTGGACCGAGACGGTCCTGTCGCCGACATCGGCGAAAGGGTTCGCCGAGCGGGCATATTCGCCGAGGAAGATGGCGCCGCGCTTCGACGTGAAGTCATAGGCCTGAAGCCAGTTCTCCCGCATCAGCACGGCGTCGAGCGACCGGCCCCGGATGTCGGTGACGAAACGCGCGAGGAACCAGGCGAGCTGGGGATCGGTCGGCCGGTATTCGGCGGCAGCGGGAGACACTGCCTGTGCCTGGCCGAGGCTGTCGACCGCGACGACATAGGGGACGACACGGCTCTGCATCGACTGCCAGACGAGTGCGCTCGACAGCCCGGTGGTCAGCACAAGTCCGCCGAACGCCATCAGCCGCCAGTTGCTCGCCTGGGCCCGGGCGGAGCCGATCCGCTCGTCCCAGAGCTGGCCCGCGCGGCGGTATGGTGTCTCGGGTTCGTCCGTGCGCCCGTAGCGCTGGACGGCACGTTTGAAGCGCATCAGTCCTTCTCCTTGATGTCGGGGGTCGCGCCGCCGCCGCCGCGATCCGCGCCCTGGAGGGCATGGATCGCCGTCTGGCGATGGTGACGGCGGGATTGCGTGTTCTGGAGGTCGCGCGCCCAACCCGGCATGGCGGAAGACGCAGGAGTCGGCGCATCCACGGGGTTCGCCTGCGCGCCCGTCGCGCCGGCATTCCAGGCGGCGCGCTGGCCGTCGGCCGCCGCAGTGCGGAGCCCGAGCCCGCCGCCCACGCGCTGCGCGAGCGCGCCGCGGGCGGCGCTCGCGACACCGCCCATGCCGGCCGCGACCGACTTCGAGCCGGAAGTCTCCTGGCCGAGCTTGTACGCGGTCGAGGCTGCCGACCCCATCGAGGTGCCGGCGCGGATTGCACCGAGACCGGCACCGGCCAGGCCCTTCGCCGCAGCCATGCCCGCGCCGCCGGCGACGGCGAAGCCGCCTGCCGCGAGCGCCGTGGTCGCGACCGCCGAGCCGGCGCCGAGCTGCGGCGCGCCGGAGACGAGGCCGGAGGCGATGCCCGGGCCGAAGATGCCGAGGCCGAACAATGCGATGCTGGCGAGCACGAGGCTCATCGCCTGGCCTATATCGGGCTCCTTGCCCTGGAGCGCCGAGGCGAACTCGGTGAAGAAGCCCGAGCCGATGCCGACGATCACCGCCAGCACCATCACCTTGATGCCCGACGAGATGACGTTGCCGAGCACGTGCTCGGCAAGGAAGCTGGTCCGGTTCCACAGCGCGAACGGCACGAGGATGAACCCGGCGAGCGTCGTCAGCTTGAACTCGAGAATGCAGACGAACATCTGCACCGCGAGGATGAAGAAGGCGACGATCACGATCACCCAGGCGATCAGGAGCACCATGATCGTCATGAAGTTCTCGAAGAAGGTCGTGAAGCCGAGCAGGTCGCTGGCCTGGTCGAGCAGTGGCCAGGCCGCCTGGAACCCGGTGCCCGCGAGGCGGCCCGGGCGAAGCAGGTCGTCGGCCGAGAGCGTGCCCCCGCCGGCGGTCAGGCCCGCCTGGGCGAAGGAGCGGAAGATGATGTCGGCGAGCGTGGAGAAGCGGTTCAGGATCAGCGCGAACACGCCGATATAGAGGATCTTCTTGAGGAAGCGGCCGATCATGTCGTCCTCGCCGCCCATCGCCCAGAACAGGCCGGCGAGTGTGATGTCGATGCCGATCAGCACGGATGTCAGGAAGCCGACATCGGGCCCGAGCAGGCCGAACCCGCTATCGATGTAGCGGATGAAGTCGGCCATGAACCGGTCGATCACGTTGAGGTCGTTCACGGGTTCTTCCTTGGATCTGGGTGCCGCGGGGCCCGGCCAGGGGGAGCGGGTGGCCGGGCCCCGCGGGCTGCGACCGCGGCGGCGGGGGCTGTTGCCGCCGCGGCCGGTCTCGCTATTGCCGGGGCGTGTAGGCAGTGCCGCTTCCGAGGAACCTGCGCGTCGCGGCGCGCGACGCCTCGGACTCGGTCAGCTGGCGCTGCTTCTCGAGCGCGTCGGCGCGGAACTGCGCGGCCATCATCTGCTGGAGAGCCATGCCCTGCTTGGCGGTGAGCGCGAGCAGCTGGTTGGTTGCCTGTCCGACGGCGAGCGCGCCTTCCGCGCTTTGGCTGCGCGCCGCGATCTCGGCCAGCGCCTCGGCATCCTCGCGCGCCTGCTGCACGATGCCGCTCTGGACGGCCATCGTCCGGCGCAGCGCATCGGTACTCGCATCGTAGCGCGCCCGGGCAGCCTGCAGCCGCTGGTCGCGTGTCGAGGCGGGATCGAAGCTGCGCGGATAGAGCACCTTCAGCCTGGCCTCGAGCTGGTCCATCTCGAAGCCGACGCTCTGCGCCTGCTGCATCAGCCGGTCGATACCGTCGAGCTTGTCGAGCAGCGCCTGAAGCTGTGGAAAGGCGATGCCCTTCAGGTTCCTGTCCAGCCGGAGCAGCATCTGCACCTCGTTCTGGAGCGACTGGATCTGGTTGTTGACCTGCTGGAGCGTGCGCGCCGCGGTCAGGACGGTCTGGCTGTAGTTGCTGGGGTCGAACACCGTGATCTGCGCGTGCGCCGAGGTGGCAAAACCCATCGTCAGCGAGCCCAGGGCGCCGAGGCCCAGCGCTGTCGCGATCAGGTTCTTGCGGGTGAGGATACGCATCACTTCTACTCCTTCGCTTGGGGATCGGGGAATTGGGCGAGCAGCGCCGCGGCCCAGTCGAGCCCGGCGTCTTCGAGGAAGCGCGCGGCGAATCCGGCCGGGCCGTGCGCGGCGAGCAGCGCGTCGATGCGCGCCTGGGTGGCGGGATCGGAGGCGCCGCACAGCGCGAGCGCGATGGGCCCGAGGCCCAGCTCGAAGAGACGGTTGCCGGCCGCAGACTGTAGGTAATAGTGCCGCTTGGGCGTCGCGCGGCTGACGAGCTCGATCTGGCGGTCGTTGAGACCGAACCGCTGATAGGCCGCGCGTCCCTGCGGCTCGATCGCCGCGGCATTGGGAAGCAGGATGCGCTGCGGACAACTCTCGATGATGGCGGGTGCGATGCCGCTGTCGGCGATGTCGGCGAGGCTCTGGCTCGCGAAGATCACCGCGACATTCTTCTTGCGCAGCGTCTTCAGCCATTCGCGGATGCGCGCGGCGAACAGCGGGTGGTCGAGGAACTTCCAGGCCTCGTCGAGGATCAGCAATGTCGGGCGTCCGGTGAACCGCGCCTCGAGCCGGTGAAAGAGATAGGTCAGGACGGGCGCGACCGCGCTGCCCGCACCCATCAGCGCCTCGGTCTCGAAGCACTGGACGTCCGCCATGCGCAGATCATCCTCGGCCGCGTCGAGCAGCCGGCCGAACGGACCTTCGAGCGTATAGGGCGCGAGTGCCGAGCGGAGCGCCATCGACTGGAGCAGCAGCGAGAGGCCGGTGAGCGTCCGTTCCTCGATCGGCGCGCTCGCCAGACTGGTCAGCGCCGACCAGACGGCTTCCTTCACCTCCGGCGTGACCACGACCTTTTCGTGTGCGAGCAGCGCGGCGATCCACTCGGCCGCCCAGGCGCGCTCTCCGGCGTCGCCGATCCCGGCAAGCGGCTGGAACGCGATCGTCTCGCCGGCGTCGCCGCCGAGCCCGAGGCCGTGATGCGCACCGCCCATTGCCAGCGTCGCCGCCCGCGCCGAGCGGCCCATGTCGAAGAGGTAGAGCTGGCTGCCCGGATAGCGGCAGAACTGGAGCGCGATCAGAGCGAGCAGGACCGACTTGCCGGCACCCGTCGGCCCGACGATCATCATGTGCCCGACATCGCCGACGTGGGTCGACAGGCGGAACGGGGTCGACCCGCTGGTTTCGGCGTGAAGGAGCGGAGGCCCGTCGAGGTGCCGGTTGCGCGATGGTCCGGCCCAAACGCTCGAGAGCGGCATCAGGTGCGCGAGGTTGAGCGTATGGACGAGCGGCTGCCGGACATTGGCATAGACCTGCCCGGGCAGACTCGAGAGCCAGGCCTCGACCACGTTCAGCCCCTCGCGGATGCAGGTGAAGCCGAGCCCGTTGACGATCCGCTCGACCGCGCGGACCTTGTCCTCGACACGGGCGCGATCCTCGTCGGTGACGGTGATCGTCGTGGTGAGGTAGCCGAAGGCAACATGGTCGCCGCCCAGTGCCTGGAGTGCCAGATCGGCGTCGGCGGTCTTGTTGTCGGCGTCGCTGTCGAGCAGCTGGACCGGCTGGTTGTAGATCACCTCGCGCAGCATCGCGGTGACCGACTTGCGCTTGTTGAACCATTGGCGGCGCAGCCGGGTCAGCGCCCTAGTCGCGTCGGTCTTGTCGAGCGCGATGAACCGCGTGACCCAGCGATAGCCGAAGTCCTGATGGTTGAGCGCGTCGAGGATCCCGGGCCGGCTGAGGCCGGGGAAGCCGAGGATGGTCAGCGTGCGCAGGTGCAACGACCCGAGCATCGGCTCGAGCCCGCCGATCAGCGGCGTGTCGGCGAGCAGACCGTCCAGATACATCGGCGTCTCGGGCACGCGGACGCCGTGGCGTCGGGTCGAGATCGCGCCGTGGAGGAAGGCGAGCGTCTCCGCATCGTCGAGCGCGGCCATCTCCGGCATGAAGTCGGAGAACAGGTCGAGCGCGCGATCGGTCTCCGCGACGAACCCGGCCAGCGCCTGGTGCCAGTCGCGGCCCTGCGGCGCATCGGCACGCTCGACCAGCGCGCGGCCGGCGCTGTCCGCCTGGTCGGGCGGCGGCAGGAAGGTCAGGGTGAGATGGTAGCGGCTCTCGAAATGCGTACCCGCCGCCTCGAACGAGGCGCGCCGCTCCTCGTCGACGAGCCAGGACGCCGCGTCCGGGAAGTCGCTCGCCGGATAGCCCGGCGCCTCGCGACGCTCGGCCTCGATGTGCAGCGCCCAGCCCGAGCCGAAGCGCTTGAGCACATTGTTGGCGCGCGCGCAGGCGGAGACCAGTTCGGCCTCGGTCGCCGATTCGAGGTCGGGGCCGCGGAAGCGCAGCGTGCGCTGGAAGCTGCCGTCCTTGTTGAGCACCACGCCGGGCGCGACCAGCGCGGCCCAGGGCAGATGATCGGCCAGCCGGTCGGCGCGGCTGCGATATTCGCGCAGGTTCAGCATGCGAGATATCCCCGCTGCCGCAGGTGGCGCGCGAGCACCGGAGCGAAGTCCGGGTCGCGCTTCGCCGCGAACACCGCGATGGTGTGCCCGACCGCCCAGACCAGCACGCCCGCGATCCACTGCTGGAGTCCGAGGCCCAGCGCGGCGGCGACGGTGCCGTTGACGATCGCGATGGCGCGCGGCGCGCCGCCGAGCAGGATCGGCTCGGCGAGCGACCGGTGGAGCGGCGCCTCGAACCCGTCGAGATGCTGGCCGTCGCCGATCATGCCAGCAGCGCCCCGCCGCCGAACGAGAAGAAGGACAGGAAGAAGCTCGAGGCCGCGAACGCGATGCTCAGGCCGAAGACGATCTGGATGAGCCGGCGGAAGCCGCCGGCCGTCTCGCCGAACGCCAGCGTCAGGCCGGTCACGATGATGATGATCACCGCGACGATCTTGGCGACCGGGCCCTGGACCGATTCCAGCACCTGCTGGAGCGGTTCCTCCCACGGCATGCCGGTTCCGGAGGCCCAGGCCTGGCCGGCGACCAGAACGGCAAGGGCGGCGCCGGCCAGCAGGTGCGGCTTGGTGGGCAAGGCAATGGTCTTCATGGTCAGGCTCCTTGATTGTGGGGGAGGGAGAAGGGGGCGAGCGCGTAGGCGCCGGTGTCGGGATCGACGCCGACGACCCGCGCGATCGCGTCGACCGAGCGGTGGGCACCGCGTCCGGCGATGAAGACGACGAGGTCGATCGCCTCGGCGACGAGGCGGCGGGGTACGGTGACGACCGCTTCCTGGACGAGCTGTTCGACGCGGTAGAGCGCAGCCTCGGCCGAGTTGGCGTGGACGGTCGCAATCCCGCCGGGGTGCCCGGTGTTCCAGGCCTTGAGCATGTCGAGCGCCTCGGGTCCGCGGACCTCGCCGACGATGATCCGGTCCGGGCGGAGGCGGAGCGTCGAGCGCACCAAGTCGGTCATCGACACGATTCCCGGGCGGGTGCGGAGTGCAACGGTGTCCGGTGCCGGGCTTTGCAGCTCGCGCGTGTCCTCGATCAGGATGACGCGCGTCTCCACCCAGCGCATCTCGGCAAGCAGCGCGTTGGCGAGCGTCGTCTTGCCCGAGCTCGTCCCGCCGGCGATAAGGATGTTGAACCGCTGGGTGACCGCCGCCCGCAGCGCATCCGCCATGGCCTCGGCCATGATCCCATCGGCGACATAATCGTCGAGCGTGTAGAGGCGCTGGGCAGGCTTGCGGATCGAGAAGCAGGGACCCGTCGAGACCGGTGGCAGCACGCCTTCGAAACGCTCGCCGGCCCGGCCATCGAGATGCGCGGGCAGCTCGGCCGAGATGATAGGCTGCCCGGCATGGACCTCGGCGCGCGCGTGGCTCGCGACCAGCCGGACGATCCGCTCGACCTGCGATGCCTCCAAGACGACGCCCGTGTCGATCCGGCCTTCGCCGAGCCGGTCGAGGCGCAGCGACCCATCGGGATTGACCATGACCTCGACCACCAGTGGATCGGCGAGCGCCGAGGCGATGTCGGGGCCCATCGCCGTGCGCAGCATCGCGCGGCGGCGATCGGAGGAGAGGATATCGCTCATCGCTCTTCCTCTCCGGGGAGGAGCGTGCGCCTGCCGGTCGCGACGGCGCGTCCGACCTGCGTCACGAACGCCTCGAAGCGCTCGCGCGCGAGCGCGCGGCCCGCCACGTCGTTCTCGGCGAGCGGTGCCTGGATCGAGAGTTCGAAGCGGATGAACAGCGCGAGCGTCTCGAGCACGACATGGCCGTCGCGCTCGATGCGGCCCAGCGCGTTGGACATCCGGTCGAGGCGGAGCGCGAAGCGATCCTCGAGTTCAGAGGTGCCGCGGCGGTTGAGCCAGGCGGTCACCGCATCGGCGAGGATGGCGGACTTGGTCGCGCCGGGTGCTGCGGCAAGCGTCTCGAGCCGGTCGCTGACCGGCTTCGGCAGGAAGAGCTGGTGGCGGACGCGCTCGGCCATCTCAGAAGTCCAGCTCGAGATTGCCGGGCCGCTTGTCGGCCATGTCCAGCACATAGGCGCGCCGCGCGGTGCCGGTCGTGGCCTGGTCCATCGCGCGCTTGTCGGCGGCGGGGTCGCCTTCGTCCTCGCCCAGCCCGAGCGGGTCGGCGGGCGCCAGATCGACGGGTGCGGCGGCGCCGATTTCCTGGGCGGGATGGCGCGCCTGCTCGAGGCCGCCGGCCTCCTCCTCGTCTTCGGGCGCAGCCTCGGCGAGCCGCGCATCGACCCGGCGGACCCGGTCCTGCCAGTCATGCGCGCGGTGCGGCGGCAGATCGGCCGCCTGGGCGCGTCCGGGAGCGGGAGGCGGCAGCACGCGCGCCTTGAACTCCGCGTCCTCGAAGTAGCGCAGCTTCCGCGCGCGGACCGGCGGATAGCCCGCAACCAGCACGACCTCGTCGGTCGGCGGCAGCTGCATGACCTCGCCGGGCGTCAGCAGTGCGCGCGCGGTCTCCTGCCGGCTGACCATGACGTGGGCGAGCCAGGGCGCCAGCCGGTGGCCGGCATAGTTGCGCATGGCGCGCTGCTCGGTGGCGGTGCCGAGCGCGTCGGAGATGCGCTTCGCGGTCCGCTCGTCGTTCGTCGCAAAGGCGACGCGGACATGGCAGTTGTCGAGGATGGCGTTGTGCTCGCCGTAAGCCTTCTCGATCTGGTTCAGGCTCTGCGCGATCAGGAAGGCGCGGACGCCATAGCCGGCGAGGAAGGCCAGGCTGGTCTCGAAGAAGTCGAGGCGGCCGAGCGCCGGGAACTCGTCCAGCATCATCAGCAGCCTGTGGCGCCCCGGAGCGCCCGCGGCATACAACTGCTCGGTCAGGCGCCGGCCGATCTGGTTGAGCACGAGACGGATCAGCGGCTTGGTGCGGCTGATGTCCGAGGGCGGCACGACCAGGTAGAGCGACACCGGATGCGGTGCGGCGACCAGGTCCTCGACGCGCCAGTCGGACGCGGCCGTGACCGCTGCGACCGTCGGGTCGCGGTAGAGACCGAGGAACGACATCGCGGTCGACAGCACGCCCGAGCGCTCGTTGTCGGACTTGTTGAGCACCTCGCGTGCGGCCGAGGCGACGGCCGGATGCACCAGCGGCGTCTCGTCGGTCCCGAGGTGATTGGTCGCCATCATCGCGCGCAGCGTGGCAACGAACGGGCGCTCGGGGTCGGACAGGAAGGTCGCGACCCGGGCGAGCGTCTTCTCCTCCTCGGCGTAGAGGATGTGGAGGATCGCGCCGACCAGCAGCGAATGGCTGGTCTTCTCCCAATGGCTGCGCCGTTCGAGCGCGCCTTCCGGATCGACCAGGATGTCGGCGATGTTCTGGACGTCGCGGACCTCGTCGGCGCCGCGGCGCACTTCGAGCAGCGGATTGTAGCGCGCCGAGCGCGCGTCTGTCGGGTTGAAGAGCAGGCAATGCGAGAAGCGCGCGCGCCAGCCGGCGGTCAGCTGCCAGTTCTCGCCCTTGATGTCGTGGACGACCGTCGAGCCGGCCCAGCCGAGCAGGGTCGGCACGACGAGACCGACGCCCTTGCCCGAGCGCGTCGGCGCGAACGCCATGACATGCTCCGGCCCGTCATGGCGCAGGTAGCGGGAGCCAGCCCGGCCCAGGAACACGCCGGCCTCCCCCGCCAGCCCTGCGGCCCGGATATCGCGAGGGCCCGCCCAGCGCGCGGACCCATAGGTCGTGACGTTGCGCTGCTGCCGTGCCCGCCAGACCGAGCCGGCCACCGCCGCACCGCAGCCCAGCAGGCCGCCCGCCGCGGCGATCGCGCCGGCCTCGTCGAAGACGACCGGCGCATAGGCGTCGAAATGGAACCACCAGGGGAAGAGCGACCAAGGCGCGTAGACGGGCGTTTCGCCGAGCCGGAACCAGGGCGTCCCGAGCTCGGGCTGATAGGCGAGCGACGCCGCCGCCCATTGCGTCGCGAACCAGATGCCCGCGACGACGATCGTGGCGACCGCCAGCATCTGGCCAAGGAGGAGCTTCGTCGGTGTCATGCGGGCCTCCGCCCGCACGACTCAGCGTCCCGGGCTCGGCCTCAAGGGTCGCTGGATCTCGATCCGCGCGTCAGGCGCTCGCTGGTGACACTGGGTACCTATTTGGTGCCGTTTCGGCGAACGTGTGCGTCGAGGCGTATCGATCAGCGGGTCGATTACGGCGATGCCGGCGGCCCACTCAATCCTCCTCCTCTTCCTCCTCCCAGAGCGGCCAGGGTGGTTCTGACTCAAAAGGCCATAGCCAGAGTCGGTGCTCCTCGACCTCTTCGACCGGAGAAAGGGCCCGATCTGCCGCCCATCTTTTTGGAAGCTCCGCCAAATCCGATCGTTCAAGCGCTTCGGCCAGCACCAGGGTCCGCGTGATCCAGGCGGCCGCGGCATATAGCGCGAGATGGCGATGCTCGGGCGGATGTTGCTCGAGCAGCTTCTGCCATTGCCGCGCCGTCCCCGCGCGGGCCAGTTGCAGCGCGGGTAGACGCCAGCGTTGAAGCAAGTCGCCTGTCTTGACCAAACCCAGCGGCCCGAGATCGGCGTCGAGCCGTTCGAGCATTTCCGGCGTAGTCATTTGCTGGGCGCGCTCCCGCAAAGGCCAGAGCGCTGCGCGAACGGCCTTCATGACTGGGCTGCCTCCGGATCGAAGGCGTTAACCGGCACGATGCGCTTCGCGTGCGGATCAAAGGTAACCAGCACGGTGCCTCCGATCGGCTGATAGGTAAGCAGCGCCTGGGTGTCTGCTTGGCTGAGTTCGCCGCTTTGCAGTGCCAGCAGAAGGTCGAGAAATGCCCGGACCCCGGCGTCGGCCTCGGTTTCTTCGATCGTCGTCCGAACGATAAACTTGAAGCGCAAGCCGCCGGCAACTTCGCCCATGATCGCATAGGCCAGTGAGAAGCCGGTGTCCGACACCTTGCCCTTGGACCCGATCCTCGTGACCTGCAGCGACGACGCACGCTTCCACAGCTTTGTGGCTGCCTGTTTGACCAGTTCGTAATGATCCTCTCCGGCCTTCTGCAGGAAGCCGTTGAGATATCCCGTGGCGATGAACAGCATCGCGGCTGCCGGCAGGTAAAGCTCAATCCCGGCGAATGGGCCCCCTGGAATCCGCAAGGTTCGAAGCGTCAAGCCGTCGCCAGCCAATCCTTCGAGCAACCCTGCCTCAAACCCCTCAGGCAGACTATCGTACAACATAAGGCCGAGATCTGGCTTGGTTTCGGATTCAGACATGGTGCACGTTCGCCTGATGGTGCGGTGTCGGTGTATGTGCCGCTTCTCTTCGCTCGCCGCCAGACCATTGGGCGTAATCAAGATATCTGGGGGCCGGTACGACTTCGCCCCAGATGCCAGTTAATGCCATCGGTTCGCATGATGCCGGTCATCGGCTTGCCCAATTGCCGCTCGAGCACCGCCCGCCACGGAACCAGGCTGAACTCGCGGCTGCGCTCGACCAGCCCATAGCGCCCGCCCGCCAGCTCGACCCGGCGCGTCAGCTGACCCTCGATCCTCTGGCCCTGGACCGGCTCGACGAACGACTTGCCCAACTCCTCGCGCAAGGCGTCCGCGACGCGGAGCAGCTCGCGCCGCTGCAGCATGGCGAGCACCCCTCGTCGGAGTCGGGGGACGTCGTCGGCATCGGCAAGCCCCTGCTCGACCAGCCATTGCCGGCGCGCAGCGAGCGCGCCCCGCACCTCGCGCCCGAACCCGGCATCGCGTGCCACGGCGAGCTCGTCTCCGGTCAGTGTGCGATCGAGCCAGGTGGCGGCGTCGGCGCCGGGCAACCGGTCGAGCGGGATCGCGGACAGCGTTTCGATCGCGACGGGCCGGTCGCGGAGCTGCCGCGCCTCATAGGCGGCGGCCCGTTTGACATGGTCGTTCGCGACGGCCCAACTCCCGTCCGCCAGCCCTTCGGAGAACCCCGCCCGCCGCATCGCCTCGAGGCGGCGGACATGCGCTTCGGCGAACGCCCGGCTGGCCTGCGAGTCGTGCTCTAGATGGAACTCCACCGAGTATCGTCCGTCATGCGACGCCGCCACCGCGGCGATCGTGCGATCGATCTCGCGGACCTCGGCGGTCCGCGGCGCCACGCGGACGATGGCGCCCTCCGGGGTGGGTTCGGTCGCCGTTGCGCGGCCGATGTCGAGATAATGCGCGCGTCCATCGATCCCGTCGACGATCAGATAATGGCGATCGCGATGCTCGTCGGAGAAGCCGCGCCGGAGGACGCGACCGATGACCGGCTCCCGCAGCTCCCCCTCGATGACGCGGTCGGCCTGTGCCCGCTCGAGCCGGCGGGCCGTCAGCTCGCGCTGCATCAGCCGGACGATGTCGCCGCGCTCGCCCATGCGGCGCAGCGTATCCTCCAGCCCGTCGGCGAGCCGCCAGCGCCCGTTCCCCAAGTCCTCGGCCAGCCCCATCGCGCCGAGCTTGCGCAGGCGCCCCGTGGCGACGGCCTGCTGGAACGGATCGTTGTGCGCTGGGCTGGTGATCCGGGCGGCATCCATCCGGCGAATGAGCCGGCGGTCGATCGCGGTCAGCCGCTCCTGCTCGACATCATGGCGCAGGCGGTCCTGGATCTCTTGGGTTGTGCGGGGCCCCAGGTCGAGCGTGGCGAGCTCGGCGGCACGTTCGCGCAGGCCGTGTGCGATATATTCCCGCGCAATGACGAGGTTCTGGCCCTGGTCGTCGACGCCGCGCAGCATGATGTGGGTGTGCGGATTGTCGGTGTTGAAATGGTCGACGGCTACCCAGTCGAGGCGGGTGCCGAGGTCGTGCTCGGCCTGCGCCATCAGCCGGCGGACATAGGGCTTGAGGTCGGGATATTCCGCGCCGTCCTCGGCCGAGACGATGAAGCGGAACTGGTGGCGGTCGCCGGCACAGCGATCGAGGAATGCCTTGCCGTCGGCGGTGTCGACATCGCGCCCGTAGAGCTCGCCCGGATTGCCCTCGCGCGTCACTCCGTCGCGCTGGATATAGCGCAGGTGGGCGCGCGCCGCCGCGAGGCCGGTGCCGGCCATCCGCACCAGCCGCACCTTGACCATCGCCCGCCGCGTCCGGGCACCGGCGAACCGGTCGCGGCTCGACAGCAGCCGGCCGATGCTCGCGCCGCGGCCGATCCGGCTACCGTCGAAGCGCCGCGCCAGTACGCCGGTCTTGCTGCCCGCAAGGCGAGCGGCGGCAAGCACGCGCCCGCCATATTTGACCAGGCGCTTGCCGTCCCTGGCGCCCGGCTTGCCGAGCTTGGGCGTGAACTCGTCCTCGCTCACCGCCGGCCTCGCAGAGTCTCGCGGAAAAGCGGAGGAAAGCGCGGATTTCCGCCATTCCTGCGAAGCCTGTCTCGCACCGCCGCGAGCAAGTCTCCCGAAAAAAGGATGTGCAGACAGTCACTTGAGCAGGGTCGCGAGACACTGCCTTTATCTTGTTTTCCCTTCTTCTCCTGCCTGCCTTCCACAAGGCGCAAAAAGAGAGCCGGGACACGCTGCCTGTGCCACAGCGCATCCCGGCCCGATCCGAGGCGGATTTCACGCATCCGCGAACGCCCTTCGCGCCTGCTCCGCGCGTCCAAAACTGCGCTTGCCGAGCATGCCATGGACGTCGCCATCACCGTCGACGAGCATCACCGCGACGAACCAGCGCCCGTCGATCCGCCCGAGAATGCGCACCCGGTCGAGCTCGATGTCGCCATCCTCGCCGCCCAGATAGCCGCCGAGCCAGCGTTCCTCGGCCCGTGCGTCCCAAAGGAAATCGGCCTCCTCGGCATCGAGGAATCGCTCCGCCAGCGCCGCGGCCGCCTGCCGTCCGAACTCGATTTCGAGCCCCGAGACCAGTGCCGCCATCACGCGATCGGCCGCGTCCGAGATGGGTACCAAGTGTGCCATGATCAGTCTCCGCTTGCGGTCCTCACCATCGAGGACAGCGTCCCGAAGACGGACGGCGAAGCGGCGGTCAGGGCCGCCGGAGCGTGAGCGGAGGCGCCGCGAAGCGGACATGGGGGGAACCGATTTGCGGAGCAAATTGGGGGGCACCCATGGGCCTTGAGGGTCGCTTTGCCGCCCGTCATGCTGGGACTTCACGACGAGCCTTCCCACCCTCGCCACGTCACGGCCCCTCGCGGCGGAGCACGAACATCGCCGATGCCTGCCTCGCCGCTGGGACCGTGGCGTTCGGTGCGGGCACCTCCCGGCGAACCAGGAACAGCGGCTCCCGCGGCAAGGGCGCCACCTCGGCCGGCACCGGCACAGCGCCGGTCACGCGGCGCAGATAGGCGGTGGTTTCCGCCGGCAAGCCCGCCTCGCCAGCAAGCCAGGCGGCGTACCGCGCGGGCCCGGCATTGTACGCCGCAAACAGCCCGGGATAGCCGAAGCGGTCGTACATGCGCCGGAGATAGCAGGCGCCCGCGACGATATTGTCGGCGGGCAGGTCGGGATCGTCGCCGAGGCCGAGTTCGCGCCGAAGCTCCGCCCAGGTCGCCGGCATCAGCTGCATCAGCCCGATCGCGCCCTTGGGGCTGCGGATCGGGCGCCCGCCGAGCATCGTCCGACCGCCGCTCTCGGCCTGCATCACCCGCACGATCCAGTCCCCGGGCACGCCGCAGCGTGCCGCGGCCGCGTCGATCTCCGCCGACCAGCGCCACGTCCCGGCCGGATCGGCCAGGACCAGCACGCCGGCGAGCGCGAGGCTCAGCGCCGCCATATCAGCCTCGCCCGCCCGACCAGGTCGCGCCCCGCGCTGATTCCGAAATAGCGCCCGTCGAACGAGCCCGATGCATCCATCAGCAGCAAATATTCGTGGGGCGAAAGCCGCCGGCAGCCCTGCCACCAGGGCAAAGCGCGGCCGCTCGGGTCGTGCGCGATGCGGGTCGCGACGCGCACGCCATTGACCGAGACCTGAGGCCCGGACGCGCAGACCAGGTCGCCGCGCACGGCGGCGACGCGCTTCACCAGCGGGACGTTGGCGGGGAGATAATGGCGCTCGGCGGCAAGCGATCGCCAGCGCGGCGGCGGCCAGGCGATCGCCATCTCGCCGCGCGCGGGCGCGTCGCCCGGCCACACCCAGTAGAGCCCGATCGGCGCGCTGGCGCTCGCGTTCCACACCAGTCGCGGGGCCGGGCCATAGACGGGCGGGACAGTGAGCAGGACCAGCGCGGCGCCGCCGAGGATGGCGAGGCGCAGCCGGCGGAGCTCGCGCTGGCGACCGGCATGGCGCGCCTCGCCCCAGGCGAGCAGCGGCGCATCGTCGGATGGGCGGCGCCTGTTCATGGCCGGATCCCGCGCGCGCTATGCTCGCGGCTCCATGCGTCGAGATCGTCGATATGATATTGGACGAAGCGGCAATGCCGGCGGAACACCGGACCGTCGCCGCGTACCCGCAGCCGCTTCAGCGATCGGCTCGACACGCCCAGATAGGCTGCCGCCTGCTCGGTGTTGAGAAAGGGCGAGCCGCGCCTGGCGCTGCTTGCCCGGTCGATATCGTCGTCGTCCATGCCGCAACTCCTCGAGTGCTTCGAACGGCACCGGGGATGGCGGGCGAGGCACCCGGCGAAGAGTGTCGAAAACCGGCAGGTGCGATTTCGACACCCCCTGCAAGGCTGCGTCCCGCGCCGGGGCGGCGCGGGACGCGAGGGCTCAGCGCGACCAGATCAGGTTGTGGATGCCCTGCTCGCCCTCGACCAAAGTCGCGTAGATCGGCGCGGGCAGCGACGGATCGTCGAGCTTGACCGAGACATAGGGCCGGTCCTCGCGCGAGGTCTTGGTCCAGCCGGCGCCGAACTCGACATTGCCCGAGTTCATGACCCGGTAGTCGGGCGCCTTGTCATTGTCCTTGGTCGCGGGCCGGATGCTCGCCTTCACGTTGAGCGTCAGGGTTCGGATGGTGCCGGTGAACACGCCGGAATCGTCGCGGGTGAAGCTGCCGATGGTGGCCATGGATAGTCTCCTCGTTCCCTCGAAGCCGCGCCAGTGCGGCGTCGATGGCGTCGAGGCGGCACCGCCAGCGGCCGGCATGCACCCGGCCCCGCAGGGCCGGGCCGCAGCGACAGCGAAGGGCGGCCAAAGCCGGCTTTCTTGCCTCGCGAGGAAGGCGCAGGGGCGAAGCGCCGAGCCGGGGAAGAAAGCCGGCGACGCCGTTGCTGGCCAAGGCCGCGCGGTGCCAGACGGCCATCGTGAAAGAGGCCGCATGCGGCTGCCGGTTGGATACGAGGGGGAAGCTTGCCCACCCACAAACGCGAGTCCCGCGCCCGTTCGGCTCGCCGCAGTCCGGCTGCGCCACGCGCCCGTGCAGGCTATGAAGCCGGGTTCGAGGGGGATGACATTACGGTATTGGACCAGGTCCGGGCGCTGATCGGACGGCTGTCGCCGGAGCCGGTGTGCGACGATTGCATTGCCGAGCGGCTCGGCCTCAGTGTCCGGCAGCACGCCAACCACAAGACCCGCGAGCTCGCCGGCCAGGGCGGCTTCGAGCGCAGGATCGACAGCTGCTCGCTGTGCGGTGCGACCAAGAAGGTGATCCGGCGCGCGGCGCATTGAAGGCGGGGCGGCGGCGCCGCCCCGCAAGGTTTCAGGCGGCCAGCGGCTCGGGCTGGGGCTCCGGCACCGGTTCGGTGACAGGCGCGGGCCGTGCTGCCTCTGCCTTGATATGGGCAACCACCGTGCCGACGCCGCCGCGTGTGGTGTAGGCCGAGGGCGGGAAGGCCATCCAGCGCGGCACCCAATGCTCGACCTTGGCGCGTCCGCCGACACCGCCGAGATGGTCGGTGACGATCTTCCTGAGCGTGGCGGTCTTCTCGCCGGTATTGGCGTTGGCGACGATGTTGCCCGCCACTTCGGCGACGATGCAGGTCAGCACCTCCCTGTCGCGGACCAGCTCGAAAAAGGCGGCATCGGCCTGCCACCAGTTCGCCATGGCGACGCCCAGCTCGGTCCCGACCGCCTCGACCGCCGGGCTCCCGGCGGCGAGCGTCTCGCCGATCAGCACCGCGATGACGTCCATCACCACGCGGTCGGGCAGGTCGAGCAGCGCGTAGAAGATCGCGGTGAGGCGGTCCCCCTCGCCGCCCTCGACGCGCCCCTTGCAGACGGTCGGCGTCTCGGGGTCGAAGCCGAGCGCGGCGAGCACCGTCCGCCGCTTGGCGTCGAACTGCGTCTCGCCGCGACAGGTCTCGACCGACTCGGCGGTCGCATCGTTGCGGGCCTGTTGCGGCTCGGGATCGACGCGCCACAAATGCGAGCCGGCGATGACATGCGCGACCATCAGCCGGAGCGCGACCTTGGGGCGCGAGAGCAGGGCCGCGCGCACGGCGGCATGGCGATGCAGGTCGAGATAGGTCTGCATCGGCCCGGTGATCTCGGGCCGCGCGGCCTTGGGCTGGTCGCTCGGCGGCGCCTCGCCGCGCGCAAGGCGCTTGGTTTCCTTGGCGGTCAGATAGCCCTCGTGGAACACGACCTCGCCGCTCGCGCGCACGTCGATATAGACGCGCCCGCCCTTGCGCTTGGGCGTCTTCTCATGCTCCCAATGCTGGAACTGCTCGGCCGGGCCGATGATCTCGACGCCGGTCCAGCCCGCCTCCAGATAGGCCACGCGCCGGGCCTCGATCGCAGCATTCTGCGCGGCCCAGAAGGCGTCGGCATCGCCGATGTAACGCTGCTCGTTGAACAGGTCGGCGACCAGCGCCAACCCGTTCGCATCGACGTCGAACAGCGCATAGGAAGCGCAGATCGCCTGCCCTCCGAACAGCCAGCCGCGCAGCTGCCAGCCGGTCGGGCAGTGGGTGTCGGGCGCATCCCACAGCACCAGCCAGTCCTTCTGCCGCGCCTTGCTGGCAAGGGTGAGGTGGCGCACCGTCGCGGCATCGATCTTGTCGCGACGATAGAGGTCGCGGATGCGCGGCAGCAGGTTGCCGAGCGCGAGCGTGCGCCGCACGGCGAGCACCGGCAGCGCGAAGGTGTCGGCGATCTCGTCGGGCGACTGGCCTTCCTTGACCAGCCGGACGAAGGTTTCCCAGCGCGTCACTTCGTCGGGGTCGAGCCGCGCCATGTTCTCGATCAGCGACGCCTCGACGGCGGCGGCATCGTCGCCCTCCTCCAGGATCGCGCAGGGAAAGAGGAACGGCTCGGGCGACTCCTCGCCCTCGCCGATGCGCTCCCCGGCGATGATCTGCCCGGCGCGGAAGCGGCGGGAACCGGCGAGGATGCCGAACCGGTCCTCCTCGCCGGGCCGGACGATCAGGGTCTGGAGGATGCCGCGCTTGCGCACGCTCGGCAGGATGTCGGAGACATCGGGCGGGCGCTTGGCGAAGCGCATGTTCGCCTTATCGACATAGAGCTTGCCGATTTCGATGAATTGGAGTTTCATGTGCCTGCTCCTTGTGAGCGCCGGCCCCGTGTATCGTGAGAAGTGCGCGGGACCGGTTTTCGGGATGCGGCGAAAGGCGCGCCGCGCGCCTTTCGCGCCCTCACTCGGAGGACGAAAACCGGTCCGTCAGGTCGCTGGCGGTGTCGCTCGCGCGGCGCAGCAGCGTCTCAGCCCAGAGGATCGACCCCGCCTTGCGCGCCCATGCCGCCCAGTCGGACAGCGTCACCGTCGTCGAAAAATGCAGGTCGCGCTCGATACCCAGCCCGAAGGGCAGGCGCAGCGCCTCGATCTCGCCCAGCGAAAAATAGCCGAGCTCCGGGCAGCCGAAACCGAGATCGGCCAGCCCGAACAGCGTGTCGCCGTCCGCGTCCAGCTCGCTCGCCAGCCATGTCGCGGCGCCCATCGGGTTGAACAGCTTGACCAGCGGACGCTTGTCCCCGGCATCGCTGCCCGCCTGTTCGCGCAGCGCCGCGCGAAGCTCGGGAGTGAGCAGGCCCCTGCGCCCGCCACCCTCTCCCGGTTTCCCATGCCCATCCCGTTCGCCCACGACCTGTCCTCCTCACCAAAAAACCGCACCCGGCCCCGGAAAGCGGGGTGGGCGGCGAGGAAGCCCGAAAAGGCCCGCGACCAGGGGGCGGGGCGCACCGCAGGCAGGAACGCGAGTGGAGGACCCGGGCCAGCGCCCGGGTTGCGCCCCGCCCGAGCGGGCCTAGAAGGGCGCGACGGCCATCCCGCTGACCGGGACCGGCCCAGCAGCGCCGGCGCGCGAGCGCGCCGACCGCATCAACAAGCGCCAGCGATCGTCACCGCCAGGCCGGGACGCGCCGCGGCCCGGCGGCGCGAAGCGCCGTAGAGCGCGATCGCAGCGACGCGATGCAAAACAAAAAGGACGCACTCTTGCCGACACCGCAGGCGCGGCGGCGTGCGCGCGCAAGCCGTGCGCCAGCCGCCGCCGCGCCCCCCGGTCCAAGGCAAGTGTGCAGCGCGGGCAAAATCGGCGCGAACCCTGTGGCTGCCTGCCAGCCGCAGTGTGCGCACCGCAGGTCCCGCGCTCCGCTGTGCATCGCCCGCGAGGCGCCCGGCTGCCGCACCGACGTGTCCGGTTGCGCTTCACGCAAACTCAACGGGTGCCCTTTAGCCAGGGCGAATGACCATGACGCGAAACGAAGCGGAGTGGGCCGCGGTCTTTCTGGCAGCTGGCGAGCTGACCCGGCGCGGCTATGCCGTCAGCCTGACCCTTGGTCCGAACGCGCCTCTCGCCGACCTCGTTGTGCGGGCGCCGAGCGGCGCGAGCTTCATCGTGGACGTAAAGGGCAAGTGCAAGCCAGGCGCGTGGATGGTGAAGCCGAAGCAGCCGACGCCCGGCCTATTCTATATGCTGGTGCGGCTCGGCATGAGCCCAAACGGCATCGACCGAACAGCGGACCGCTTCTACATCATGCCGCAGGCCGAAGCGCTGCGGCTCACCAAGACCAACCTCAAGCATCCTGGGCTCAGTGGCTTCACCTCGGCAGCGGCTGCAGGATCGCTCGACGACTGGTCTTGCCTACCCAGCTAGGCGCGCCAAAGGGCATCTGCGCAGCCGAACCACTGCGGCCGATTGTCAGTCGTGATTATCAAGCCCGAATCGAAGTGCGGGCCCGTCGACACGATCACGTGGCAGATAGCCGCCGCAGATGCTGTCCATCCATCCGGATACCACGCGACGAACAACTTCCCTTGCTTCGAGGAGATTCATCAGGTCGCGTTCGTCTCCATCGAACTTCCTGCCTGAAGCCCCGTGACGCCCGCTCATGCGATTATTGGCCGCTTTGGTGAACTCTCGTTGGAGTGCATGGCTGATGAGGCCGGTCTGGTGGAGCTTCGAGATGTCCGTGCCACAGGCACCCGCGATGTCCTCGAGCACCCTGTAGTAGTCCGCCCAGGATGGCGTCGCGGCAATGACCGCGCCAGCGTAGGCCGCGAGCGGATTTGACGACATGAGTTCTACGCGCGAAGGAATAGCCGCGCGCTGCTCCGGTACCCTATCCGCCGATATCAGCCGGTGACGGCGTGTAGGAACTGATGGGCGGAGGTCAATAAAGCCAGTCGTACCGCCCTCAGCGAACGACGCACTGACGGGTTGCACCGGGACGAAGTTCGCATCCGCCAGGGAAGCGAAGCCATTCAGCGGCGCCAGGATCTCAAGCGCGGTCCATCGCGCACTCTCGAAGTGCGGCACATGCGCGAGTCTCGAGCATCCCGGGCCTTCAAGCACCGTTTCGGTATTCGACGCGTCGGATACACGGTCCATCAGGCCATCCTTCCGCCCGATAACCTGCGTTGTGACATATACGCCGGGCAGGCGTCCTTCAGGAAAAAGCATCGCGAGCGTGAGAAGATCCTCGGGAAAGCCGGTCAGTAGAACCCTGACCGACAGGCCTGGAATTGCCGCGTCAGAGCGAGGCGCCATCGATCCTCACCTTCAGTGCGTACGGGCCCGCTGGATAGGCTGCGACGCGACCCGATCCCGATCGGTTCATCAGTCGAAAGCCTGCAACCTCGCCATATGTCGATTCTTCCTGCACCTCTCGCAGCCACTGCACCATACGCGGAAAATGACGGTTCTCACCGACGTTGAAGCGGCGCTTCCATCCCATCGCCGCTACGATTCGTGCGACGACCGGGCGAAGGAAGACATCCAAATCTACGTCAACCGGCTCTTCCACTGCGAGGTCGAAAACTTCAGCCCATATCGCATCTTTGAAGACCGAAGGCGGTACGTCATCGACATCTGGCGGCAGTGTCGCGTCGGGAACTTCCAGGCTCTCATCGATAAAGGACTTGAGTACCGCGTCATCCTGTGCCGCCTTCTTCAGCTTACCTCCAAGATCTGTTCTAGAATGCCCGCGGATCGCGTCCGCAAAATGGCGAAGCGCCTCGCGAAACCGGTCCTTCGGAGAACCTGAGAGTTTGCCCATCGGCGCGCCCATTTCCGCTTCCCATACCTCTGTCATCAGACGTGTGGCTTTGCTGTAAGTCATGACGCAGCCATCAACGAAGCTTAGCTTCTGCTCAAAATAGTCCATCGCGTTCCCCCAAATTCGACATTAGCCATGATGCGCGACGTGGTTTCCGGGCTCAACTGCCCAGTAGCGCCCGCCAGCCTCCCGCCGCCATCGCCCGGGCCTCGGCCGCACGCCGGCGAACCCGCGACATCAGAAAGTCGGACCGGCCCTTCCATTCGGAGCGGACCAGGTCCCCGCCGTAGAGCGCAACGGCCATCTCGCGGAACGATGCGCCTGCCGCGATCGCATCGCCGACACGCAGTGTCTCCAGTCGCCGCGGCAGACCTGGTTCGGGCGGATAGAGCAATCGTGCGAAGCGGCCGGTGCGCCACAAGCCGAGCATGCGACGTAAGGTCAGCACCGGCGCATCGACGCGGGTCAGCCCCGACAGCAGATAGTCGAGCCGCGCCGGTCCCTCCTCGACCAGCGTGCCTTCGACCACGTCGATCCGGATGCGGTGCCAGCCGTCGGAGAGAGCGACATGCTCGCGCCCGCCGCCGCGCACGATCGTCGCCCAGCGCATCAGGCGGGCGAGGTCGATCGCATCGGGATCCGAGCCTGCACTCGGCACCGCGCGGACCTGGAGCACAAACGGGTCCAGATCGGCATGCCACAACAAGCGCGCCTCAGGCGCCGGCCGGCCGGCGTCCTCGGCGAAAGCACAGCCCGAAAGCCCGGGCGTCCGCCTCCATCTCGAGATGCGGCGCCGTGCCGACGCCGACGCGCCGCAGCCGCGCGCTGATCGCCGCATAGGCGGGATCGCGGCGCAGCCACTCCCAGGCGAGCCCCGCACGATCGATTCCCGCCAGCGCACGGTAAGGCGCGCTGTCCCGCCAGTCGGGACGGCCGTCAGGCGCCGGCCCCATCGCCGGCATACCGGGGTAATGGCCTTGTGCCCAAGCGACTTAGCTGCAGCTTCTGCCACGCGGATTTGCCCTGCCGGCCAGATCGGACTAGACCCGACCGCCTATCGATCCGACCGCGGCGGCGACGGGAAAGCGCCGGGCGCGGACAGGGCAGGTGTCGGTCACGGACGCAGCAGCTTGGGGCGCGTCCTTCATCGGTATGGCGTTGCCCATGGTACTCGCGACAGCACAACAATTCGCCACTGCGGCCGAAACCGCGGTAGATATCGCCGAACTCGGCGCCCATGTGGACGCGATCACGCGCGAGATGGGCTTCCGCTATTTCGCGCTGGCGCATCATGTCGATATCGCGCGGACGCCGCAGCCGGCGATCCGCATCCACAACTATCCCGCAGAATGGGAGGCGTTCTTCGATGCCGAGGGGCTCGGCCGCTCGGATCCGGTGCACCGGGCCAGCCACCTGCGCAATCTCGGCTTCCCATGGACGATGCTGCGCGACCTCATCGAGCTGAGCCGGCGCGACGAGGAGATTATCGCGCGATCGAGGCGCGCGGGAATCGCCGACGGCTATACGGTGCCCGCGCACATCCCGGGCGAGTCGGAGGGCTCGTGCTCCTTCGCGACCGCCCATGGGAAAAGCTACCGCGTGGAATGGCTGCCGCTCGCGCAGTTCGTCGGCACCGCGGCGTTCGAGGCGGCGCGGCGACTGTCCGGCGTGCGCCGGATCGATCTCGACCGGCCGCGGCTCAGCGATCGCCAGCGCGACTGCATCTACTGGGCGGCGCGCGGCAAGTCGGACTGGGCGATCTCGCAGATCCTCGGTATCGGACATGAGACGGCGATCCAGTACATGAAGGAGGCGCGGGGCCGGTATGGCGTCGCCAACCGGACCCAGCTCGCGATCCACGCCCTCTATGACGGGGCGCTTACCTTCACCGATGCGCTGTGGCGTTGAAACTCCCCATTTCTGGGGAATGGCCAGCGCCGGCCACCGGGCACAGCATCGGGCCTCCACGACCAGGGGAGCCCGGCCATGCTGTTCACCCACGACGACGAGAGCGCCGCCAGCGACGCGGTGATGCGCGCGATGTTCGAAGCCAGGAAGCGCGTCTTCGTCGACCTGCTTGGCTGGAACCTACCCGTCCTCGCCGGCCGCTACGAGATCGACCAGTATGACGATCCCCATGCGCGCTACCTGATCCTCGCCGACACCGACCAGAACCACCTGGCGTCGGCCCGGCTGCTGCCGACGACCCGCCCGCACATCCTGGGCGACCTGTTCGCCGGGCTGTGCGACGCAGCGCCGCCCACCGGCCCGAGCACCTGGGAGATCACCCGCTTCTGCCTCGACCGGAACTTGCGCGCGCCCGAGCGCCGACGCTGGCGCGACGCGCTGGTCGCGGCGCTCGCGCATTACGCGCTCGAACACGGCATCACGACCTATACCGGAGTCGCCGAGCAGGGATGGCTGGGCCAGATCCTCGCATTCGGCTGGCACGCCGAGCCACTGGGACTGCCTCGCACGATCGACGGGATGACGCTCGGCGCGCTTCGGATCGAGATCACGCCCGAGACGCCGAAGCTGCTCGCGGCCAATGGCATCCATGCCCCGGCCGAGCTCGAGCAGGAGGCAGCGTGATGGCGACGAAGCTCCAGCCAATCGCACAGGCGGCGCCCGATCCGATGCGGCAGCTCCTCGACCAGGGCTATTGCGTCCTGCCCGACGCTCTCCCCAATGCCACGATCAAGGCGCTCGACGAGGACCTAGCTCAAGCCTTCACCGAAACCCCGTTCTGCCAGGGCGGTTTCTATGGCGAGCGCACCAAGCGCTTCGGGCGGCTGCTCGCCCGAAGCCCCCATGCCGCAGAGCTGGTCATGCATCCCGATATCCTCGCTATCGCCGAGCAGGTCCTCAGCCCCTGGTGCGACTGCATCCAGCTCAACCTGACGCAGGCGATCGCGCTGCACCCCGGCGCGCTGCCGCAGCTGCCGCACCGCGACCAGGACATGTGGCGGGGACCCGTCGGCACGATCGAATATCTCGTCAACGTCATGTGGCCGTTCACCCCCTATCGCGAGATGAACGGCACGACGTTGCTCTGGCCCGACAGCCACGGCGCCAGTGCGCTCGAGCCGAACCCGGACACCGCGCCGATCGCGCTCGAGCTCGATCCCGGCGACGCGCTCGTCTTCCTCGGATCGACGCTGCACGGCGCGAGCGGCAACCGCAGCTTCACCACCCGCCGCGGCGCGATCATCAGCTACTGCCTGGGCTGGCTCAAGCCCTATGAAAACCAGTGGCTCACCTATCCTCCCGACGTCGCGCGCCACTTCCCGCCCGAGCTCGCGGCACTGGTCGGCTACCGCCAGCACCGGCCCAACCTCGGCAACTATGAAGGCCAATGCCCGTCGATCCTGCTCCACGACATACCCAACCACCCGATCGGCGCGATCGATGCGCTGCGCCCGGACCAGCAGGCGCTGATCGAGGCGCATGTCGCCGGGCAGCGCGGCTGACGCCACAATGAGCCCCGGCGCCACCTTCGAACGGGTCTATCACGAACTCAAGCGCATGCTGGCCGAGGGCGAACTGCCGCCCGGCAGCCCGATCGAGCCCGCGCTGATCGGCAAGCAGATTGCATCAAGCATAACGCCCGTTCGCGACGCACTGCATCGTCTCACCGGTGAGCGGCTGGTCGAGGCGCCCAACCACAATGGCTTTCGGGTGCCGCTGCCTAGTGAAACCGCGCTTCGCGACCTCTATAACTGGAATGCGCAGTTGCTCCTCCTTGCAGCGCGCCGCAAACGCCCCGAACCTGCTGCCGAGGCACTCATCTTCTCTTCCGATGAGGACTTGGTCGCGGCGGCAGCCAACCTGTTTGTCGAGATCGCCCGCGTGACTGGCAGCACCGAACATGTCAGGGCGATTCAGCGGCTCAATGATCGCCTCGCGCCGTTTCGGCGCCTCGAAGCGCAGGTGTTGAGCGATGCCAAGGAAGAGTTCGCTTTGCTTGCCCTGTATTTCGGGCAAGGCGATGGCGCACGCTTGGTCGCCCTGCTGGAGCAGCATCGCCGCCGTAGGCTGAGGATCGTCCCTGCACTGTTGGCCGAGCTAGACGGATCTCAGGCGCCGAAGCGCGGCTGAGCAAATTCACCCATTTGCGAGGTAAATGCAGACTGGATTGCAGGATTGATCGAGTATATGACATAGCATTGCTCGATCATGCTGCAGTTTATGTCATGCCCATTCTCATCACGGCCTGTACCAAGAAGAAGATGGGCGATGCACAGGTCAGCGCGGCCGATATCCCCGCGGGTCCGATCGAGGCCGTAGGTAGCCAATGGATCGCCGCGATTAGCGCGGACCAGGAACGCACGCTTGCGGCGAGGCTCTATCAAGGCGGAAGCCATGCCGAAAGCAGGCGTGCCGCTGAGGATTCAGGTTATCCCCACCTTATCGTCTCCGCCGGGCTCGGATTGATAGCGGCGGATGCCGAGGTTCCCAATTATGCGGCATCGGTGCTCGCCGGCGAGGATGATATTCTCGCCAAGCTCGGCGATAATCCGGACGCAAGTCATTGGTGGCGCTGGCTGCAGGGTCGCTCACCATTTGCTCAGTCTCTGAAAACCGCAATCCTGGCGACGGATGGGCCTTGCCTGATCGCGCTGCCGAGGCCCTATCTCGATATGATCGAGGCGGATCTCTTGTCACTCCCGGAGCAGGTGCTTGATCGGGTTCGCCTGTTCTGCGGCGCACAAGCGCCGGCAGCGCTTGCGCATCTGCAAATGCCCTATGACGATCGGCTCGACGGTCCCGATAGCCCCTATCGAGGGACGCGATCGAATTTCGCATCCAGAGCCCTACGGCATTTCGCCACCCGGGTCCTGCCCGGTAAGGAAGGACACATGGTCGCCCAGCACACGGCGGCAGTTCAAGCCGCGCTTGCGGGCTGGACGCGTCCCATACGAACGTCGGGAATCCGAAAAAGCGATGCGGAACTGCGCGAAATACTCGCGGCGCACTGGGAGGCGATGGGCGGGCGATCGACGCGGATGCTCAGGCTGCTTCGCGACGAACTCGGAATCGCATGCGAGCAGGGACGCTTTGCCGCCCTCATTCGCGACATGCGCGAAGAGCGGAATAATGTCGCATGACGGGCGTGGAGAAATTGCGGGTCCGCGCCACCCGCACCCGCCAGGGCAACGGCGTTGAGATCTATTCTTTCTTCCTGCGCGGTGCCGATGTGGCTCGCATCGCCGACATCAACCGGGTCGGCCGCTCGAACGAGGAGCTCGAAGGCTTTCAGCGGCCAGAGATCAAGAACCATGTCCGCTCGATCGTCGAGTTTCTCGATTCCGGTCCCGTGCTGTTTCCCAATGCGATCATTCTCGCTTTTTCCTCTGACGTAGTTTTCCGGGCGGTGCGCGGGCGCGGCGTCGAGGGGTGTTCGGACATCAGCGATGGTGGGGTCATCACTATTCCGGTCCGGTCGCAAGGCAAGCGCGCCGCCTGGATCGTCGATGGGCAGCAACGCTCGCTGGCGTTGGCTCAGGCCAAGAACGACACGCTCGTTGTGCCGGTCGTTGGATTTCTGAGCGCAGACCTGGCGACGCACCGCGAGCAGTTCATCCTCGTAAACAAGGCGCGGCCGCTTTCGGCGCGCCTGATCGACGAGCTCCTCCCCAAGGTCGGAGGGCTTCTGCCACAGGACCTTGAGGAACGCCGGTTGCCGAGTCTCCTCACAGACGAACTCGCCAAGGATCCCAACTCGCCCTTCTACAAAATGCTCAAGCGCAAGTCGGATCCGGTGAACGCGGGGCTCATAACCGACTCTGCGCTGCGTGCTGCGATCGGTCAGAACCTCAAATCGTCGATGGGAGCGCTGTCCCAATATCGTGGCGGGGGAGAGGTCGATACCGATGCTATGTACCGGACGCTATTTGCCTATTGGAGCGCGGTTCGCGACGCCTTCCCCGACGCTTGGGGCAAGAAGTCGACGCAGAGCAGGCTGACGCACTCGGCAGGCATACGCGCGATGGGCGTGCTGATGGACCAGATCATGGTCCGCGCGGACAGTACCGCCGATGCCGAGGCGGAAGTCCGCACCTCGCTCGAGCGATTGGCGCCGCATTGCCGCTGGACCAGTGGAGAATGGGACGAACTTGGTCTTAAGTGGAACCAGGTGCAATCGAGCCCGCAGGATATCCAGCGGCTCGCGGAGCATCTGTGCCGTATCGATCGCAAGCTGGCGCGGGTGAAGCCATGAAGTTCATCTTCGCCGACAGCCTCGATTATGTGGATCCCGCCTTCGACTTTATCGCGGATCGTAGCCCGGCGGAGCGGCAGCCCTATTGGGACGATGCCTATCCGCACGAAATCCTCGGTTATGCGCCCTATGACGGCGTGCTGGTTTCGCGCGGCATCATCGGCGACCACCGGGTCAAAGGAAAATATACGTCGAGCCAGGCCCGCCGCTTCCATCTCGTCGGCGCCCGCAAATTCCTGCGGCTCGACAAGCCGCAATTCAAGGACCTGGACATCTTCGGCGACTGCGGCGCCTTCACTTATGTGCAAGAAGAGCGCCCCCCGTACAGCGCGGTGGAGATGGCCGAATTCTATGACGAGTGCGGCTTCACGCACGGCGCCTCCGTCGACCATATCATCTTCGACTTCGACCCAAGCGCCAAGGGCATGGGTGGTGGCAGCGACGATGCCAAGGCGCGCTTCGACATCACGCTGGAAAATGCCGACGCATTCCGCCGCGAGACGTTGGCGATGGATGCGAGCTTCACGCCGATGGGTGTCGTCCAGGGGTGGTCGCCCGACAGCATGGCGGAGGCGGCACGGCGCCTTGTTGCGATGGGCTATGGCTATCTTGCACTGGGCGGCATGGTCCCGCTTAAGTCGCCTGAAATCAAACTTTGCCTTGAGGCGATCCGGGATGCGATTCCGCAAGAGACTCGCATCCATATCCTCGGCTTTGCGAAAGCGGAGGATATCGACAGCTTCCACGGCTATGACATTTCGAGCTTCGACACGACCTCGCCGCTCATCCGCGCGTTCAAGGATGCCAAGCAGAATTATTACCTGCCTCGCACGGGCGGTGGGCTGCGCTACTATACCTCGATCCGCATCCCACAGGCGCTTGAGAACCCCAAGCTCCAACGCGCGGTTAAGAAAGGCCAGTTCCGTGCTGAGGATCTGGTGACGATGGAGAGTGCCGCGCTCTCGGCGCTCAGGGCCTATGATGCCGGGGGAGCCGATATCGAGGACGTCCTGCAAGCGGTCGTCACGTACAGCGCGCCGCTCGTCGAAGAGAAGCCCTATGCTGACTGCGCCGACAGTGTCCCGATCGCGCGTCTTGCGGAGCGCTACCGAGAGACCCTGACCGAAAAGCCTTGGAAGCAATGCGGGTGTCCGATCTGCGCGAATGCCGGTGTCGAGGTGATCATCTTCCGCGGCAGCAACCGGAACAAGCGGCGGGGCATCCACAACCTCGCCATCTACCACGACCATATCGAACGATTGGATTTGAAGCGTGCAATTGACCGACCCGATGACCTACCTCGCCGTTTGTGCGCGGCAGAGCGTTGAGCATCAGCTCTTCACGTTCGCGGCCAAGGCCGGCGACATTCTGCGCTTTGCGACGATCGACCGGATCGGCCGCAACGCGGAAGGTGAGCTCAGCGGGTTCCAGCGCCCTCAGGTCGCAGCGCATATCCGCGAGATCCGCGACTATCTCGAAAAGCCGAATGCCGTCCTCCCCAATGCCATCGTGGTCGCCTTCATCGACGGCGTCACCGTCGCCGAGCGGGGCGGCACAGCGATGCTGACCATCGATGTGAGCGATGGCGCACCGGGTCTCGTCGTCGATGGCCAGCAGCGGCTTTCGGCACTCGCGGAGCTCGACCGTGATTTCGAGGTGTTCGTCTCGGCGCTGATCTGTCGTGACGAAGCCGAGCTCAGGCGCCAGTTCGTGTTGATCAACAACACCAAGCCCCTGCCTAAGTCCTTGATCTATGAGCTGCTCCCGACGGTAGACGACCTGCCGCCGCGCATGGCCCGGCGATCGACCGCCGCCGCAATCACATCACGGCTCAACACCGAGAAAACCGCACTCCACGGCTATATCAAGCAGCATACGATGCCGGACGGAAAGATCGCCGACACGATCATCCAAAAGGTGTTGATGGAGTCGCTTACCAACGGTGTGATGCGCGAGCTCATCGCCATGCCAAAAGGCGAGGATAAGTGCGTCAGGCTCGTGTCGAACTTCTTCGATGCAGTGAAGCGCGTGTTTCCGCTGGACTGGCACGGTCATAAGCCCGCCACGTCCCGCTTGCTGCACGGGGCTGGCATCCAGGCGCTTGGTGACGTCATGGAAGTTCTCGCGCAGCGGTCGGACGCGCGCTCGATCGACGATTTCGAAGAAGGTCTCCTATGCCTTCGCGGGCGCACCGCCTGGACCTCAGGCGAATGGGAGTTTGGCGACGAGATCAAGCGCTGGAACAGCCTCCAGAATCTCAACCACGATGTGGCGCTCCTCAAACATTATCTGGTGGGGATCGTGAAGTCCGACCTGCGCCGCCGTGCCCGGGAAGGCTCGGAAGCCCCGCAGGCAGGGGCTGCCAGCGCATGAGCTACGCGGTCAAAGAAGTCTTCAAGACGCTGCAAGGCGAAGGCGCGCAGGCCGGCCGCGCTGCCGTCTTCTGCCGTTTCACCGGCTGCAACCTCTGGTCCGGCTTGGAGCGAGACCGCGCGACGGCGCAGTGCAGCTTCTGCGATACGGACTTTGTCGGCATGGACGGAACCGGCGGCGGCCGGTTCGCCAGCGCCGAAAGCCTAACGGAAGCGATCGTTGCCGAATGGGGCGCGAGCACGGACCGGCGCTATGTCGTGCTGACCGGCGGCGAGCCGTTGCTTCAGGTCGATGATGCGCTCGTCGCCGCATTGCACCGCCGCGGGTTCGAAATCGGCGTCGAGACCAATGGCACGCAAGCCGCACCCGCCGGCATCGATTGGATTTGCGTATCGCCCAAGGCGGACAACCAGATCGTGCTGACCCATGGCGATGAGTTGAAGCTCGTCTATCCCCAAGCCGACGCGGAGCCGGCACGTTTCGAGCACCTCGATTTCCACCACTTTTTTCTGCAGCCGATGGACTCCGCCGATGCTGACGCCAATCTGGCCGCAACGATTGCATTTTGTACCGAAAACCCGCGCTGGCGCCTCTCGCTCCAGTCGCACAAAATGATCGGGATCCGCTGATGTTCGAACTGAGCAAACAGTTCCGCTTCGACGCCGCACACACGCTCGAACGGTCGATCGAAACCGAATCCAGCCGCCGCATCCATGGGCATAGCTACCGCGCTGAGGTCACGGTGCGCGGACGCCCCGATCCTGCCACCGGCATGATCATCGATCTCGGGCTGCTCCAGCGTGCGATGGAAGATGCGCGCGACGCGCTAGACCACCGCTTTCTCGATGAGATCAACGACCTCGGTCCCGCGACGATGGAGAATCTCAGCCGCTGGATCTGGGACCGTCTGCGCCCCAACATCGCCAATCTGTACAAGGTGGCGGTCCACCGCGATTCCAGCGGCGAGACCTGTGTCTATTGGGGCGAGGAGGTCACCGCATGAGCGAGGGTGCGCTAGTCCTATTCTCGGGGGGGCAGGATTCGGCGACCTGCCTTGCCTGGGCACTCGACCGCTTCGAGCGGGTCGAGACGGTCGGCTTCGACTATGGCCAGCGTCATAGCATCGAGCTGGAATGTCGGGACAGCTTCCGTCGGGAGCTGATCGCTCAGCGCCCCGACTGGGCGGATCACCTCGGCCCGGACCATATGCTGGACCTGTCGGTCCTCGGTCAGGTGAGCGAGACGGCGCTGACCAGCACCGCCGAGATAAAGATGCGGGAGGATGGCCTTCCCAATACCTTCGTACCCGGACGCAATCTACTGTTCTTCACCCTGGCTGCAGCGCTCGCCTACCGGCGTGAGCTCCGCCACATGGTCGGCGGCATGTGCGAGACCGACTATTCGGGCTATCCCGACTGCCGCGACGACACGCTCAAATCGCTGCAGGTCACGCTCAACCTTGGCATGGGCAACCGCTCGGTGCTCCACACGCCCCTGATGTGGCTCGATAAGGCGGCAACCTGGCGCCTGGCCGAAGAACTAGGCGGTTCAGCACTTGTCGAACTCATCCGCACGGGAACCCATACTTGCTACAAGGGGGACCATGACGCGCTGCATCCATGGGGTTATGGTTGCGACAATTGCCCGGCCTGTGATTTGCGCCGCAATGGTTACGAACAATTTGCGGGTACAGATTGAAATCCTGATCACTTGAGTCGAAAACACTTCTAATGGGTGGGGACCTTAACGGAATTGAGAGCACGGAAAATTGGCGGGCGCGCAGCATAGCGCGTGCAGCCAAGACCTTCTCTGCTGCTCAAGCAGCCGGCGATCGACTTGCGCTATTGCGGGAGTGGGTGCGGCTCTCGGACAATGTCCTCGATCTTGCCAGCGTCGATCTTACATTGAACGATCGTGAGCGCGCGATAATGGCGCGCTTCGGCCTTTCGCTGAGCGGAAATATCGTCCGACTGGATGGAAGGCCAGCAGACCTTCCCACGGATTTTGCCGAGGCACTCGCGCTCGACAGCGCGCCGCGCCGCCCGTACCGCACCTCGCCGCCCGACGCGATGCTGCTGCGCTTGTCGCAGCACCAGGAATATCGCTGCGAGACGCAAAAGGCTGCATTGCGGGCTGTGGCGACGATGCCTCCAGGCGCGACACTCATGGTGTCGATGCCGACCGGCACGGGGAAGAGTCTACTTTTCCAAGCGGCGCCGAGTCTTTGGCCATCGCAAGGTCGATCCTGCATCGCCCTGATCACCCCGACGGTGGCGCTTGCGCTCGATCATGAACGGTCGCTCAAGGAAATCCCGGGCCTCGAGAAGAGCCGTGCGCTAACGGGCCAGTTGGATGCAAACGAGCGGCGTGATCTGCTCGATGCGTTTCGCCGTGGCGAAGTCCCCGTGCTGATCCTCTCCCCGGAAACCGCTTTCACGTCGGCGCGCGAAGCGTTGCTGGACGCGGCAACCCCACCTGATCAAAAGGCGCCTGGCGTGAACGCGCATCTCAGCGGCTTCGTCGTCGATGAAGCGCATATCATCGAGAGTTGGGGTCGAACTTTCCGCCCCGATTTTCAGCGGCTGCCGGCGCTTGTCGGGCAATTACGAGGGCGCAATCCCGCACTTCGCACCATGCTGTTGTCGGCAACGCTTGGACCTGCCGCGCGTGCCGTGCTGCGCCAGGCCTATCAGGGCGGACTGTGGCTCGAGGTGCATGCTGGCGTCCCGCGCTACGAGTTCGATCTCGCGGCGCTCTCAGTCACGTCGCACGACGAACGAGATGAACTACTCCTCCGATTGATCGATCATGCGCCGCGTCCGGCGATCATTTATACCAACCAGGTCGAACATGCCGAGACGCTAGCAGCGACGTTGCGGAAGCGAGGTTATGCGCGGTTGGCGGTGTTCACGGGCGCGCTCAGCGACACACGGCTTCGCCAGTCGGTGATCGACGCTTGGGCAGATGACGCGCTCGATCTGATCGTGGCGACATCGGCATTTGGAATGGGGATCGATAAGGCCGATGTTCGCACGATTCTTCATGTCGGAATCCCGGAAAGCCCCGCCCGCTACTACCAGGAGATTGGCCGCTCGGGGCGCGATGGCCATCAAGGAATCGCGCTCAGCGTCTGGACACGGCAGCCGGCGGGCGACCGATTCAAAGGCGGCGAGAAGATCCGGGACGATGAGAGCCAGGCTGCCGGGATGGCGGCAGGGTCGTGGCTAACGATCGACAAGGCGCGGCTGCGCTGGCGCAAGATGCGTGCGCTTGCCGAGCGGCAACATGCGATTGACTGGTCTGGAGCCAAAAGGCTGGCGCAGTTCGATATCGATGCGATGCACGAGAAACTTGAGGGCGAGAGCAGCGACTATAATCGCCGCTGGAACATGAGTTTGCTCAACCTGATGCAGCGCGCAGGCATGCTTAAAATCACGCAGGTCCAGGAGCGTGGCGCCAACGCAACTTTCTGGGAAGCAGAGATCCTCGACGACGCACTTTTTGCGGATGAGGCTGCGCAGGACATATTATGGGAACGTCTGGGGCTGCTGCGCGATGACGAGCAATCGGAGGCGCTGAACGAGTTTCGCGCCTTCCTGAAGGTGATGCGTGCCTCACCCTCGGCGACCGATTGCGTGCTGGCCGAGGTCTATCGCCTCGTCGATCCGCTTGCTGAGACGCCAGATTGCGGGCGGTGTCCCCCCTGTCGTCGTAAAGGACAGCGTCCACCGCGCAACATGCATTGCAGTGGCGGCAAGGACATTTGGGGGATTACGAGTGCCGCGTCGGCGCAACTCGCCATCGGGACGACCTTTGTCGAATGCGATGATCTCACTGCCGAACTTCCGACCGCGGTGGGGGTGCTCGACCGGCTGGGTATCGTCCAATATGTCGTACCGGATGGCGAAGGTCCTGCATGCGCGGAGAGACTTGCCCAGGGTTCGGGCCTCGGACTGGTGACGGAGCATCACGAATGGTTCGGTTATGCGGCGCTAGAGGCCCTGGATATGCCAACAGCGCTTTTCCTGCCGCGGGATGATGAAATGGGCGTGGGCCTGTGGCAGCGCGGTCGCGCTTTCATCAACCGTTTCCCCACGCAAACGCTGGTCATTATAGGGTCGCGTGGCCTCACCTTCGAAGGGCGGCCGCTGGCGCAGATCGCATCGCGCGCAGCGCCTTATGATATCGCTGTGCTCTCGGCTCTGACACGAGACCGCGTTGAGGGGAGCCTTCACTAGTGGCCTTACTGGCAGCAACGCAGGGGACACCCGAGAGACTCTGGGCGATCGTGACCGTGGTCGACGCCCATGGCGGAACGATTGCCCGGTCCGAACTCGAGCAATGGCTCAAGCCGCGCTGGGACGGGTTAACCGACGCCACCCGAGACCGGAACGACCGAGGCCTCGTCAACCAAGCGCTCCAGGCCGCCTCGGGGCTTGGTCTCATCGAGACCAGCAGAGATACGGTTGAGTTGGCCGTGCCGTCGCTGCCCGTGGACATTAGCGGTTTTGCTGACCTGGTGCACAGTCTGCTTCTAGCGCAGGCCGATCAGTCGTCGGATGCTGATATTCTCGACGCATTCGCCTGCGCGGTGGTCGAGACCGAGCTTCGCGCGAACCGGCAATGGCTGAGCGACCGGACCGCCGCGCAGATCGCGGATCTGTTCACGCGATCGCTCAAACCGCGTGCGATTGAAACCGCCGATCAGCGTTACAATACCTCCCGGCACGCCACCTGGATGCGGTGGGTGGAGTTTGTCGGCCTCAACCAGTCGATCGCGCCCAGAACGACGTTGCTCTCGGTGACCGACCGCCTGCATCGTGCGCTCCGGGCTAGCGACCTGCCGCGCGACGAAGCGATCGTCCCGGACGCCATGCTTGCCTGGGTCGCGTCAACCTTGCCGTATTTGGACAAGGGCACGCTGTTTTTGGCGGCCGCAAAGCGAATGGGGCACGTTCCGGGCACCTCGATTTCCCGGCTTCTGAGTGCTGCGCTGCGTGACTTGCACGAAGACGGCGTTATCCGTCTCGTCGCTCCGCGCGGCGATGCGCAGGTGGTGGCGAAGTTGGCGAGCGATACGTTCGCCGACATTCATGCCTTTAACGCCGTGATCCTCAACGGGAGCGCCCTCGATGCTTGAGGTCATGCCTGGCAGCGCGTGCTGGAGCGCGGAGTCGGCGGGCACGGTGTTCCGTGTCGAAGCGCTCGAGGGTAATGAGGCGGTCTTTCTTGCTACCCATTCACCGATCCGAGGCTTTTCGGTCAGTGGAGCGCGCGCGGACGAGATTCGAACCCTCGACGAACGCGGTGTGCTGGAGGCGCTCACGCCGCCCGGTGTTCACCACGCCTTCTGCGTGGTCGAAGGCGAACCAGGTTCGGGCAAATCGCACTTGATCCGCTGGCTCTATGTCAACTGGCCGGACAATAAGACGGATCGGCCGCTGCTGCTGCAACGCTCGGACGGCAGCCTCGAGGGCGCGCTCGCGCAATTGCGCGAACGGTTGCCGAGCGAGTTCAGGGAGTTGTTCGACGGGCTGGGAACGAAGCAGAAGGTTGCCGAGGCAGGTCGCGTCCGGACATTTCACTCGAACCTGCTGCAAGCGCTAAAGCCGGACCATTATGAACGGCCGCTGGTCGATCAGGACTGGTGCGAGCGTTGGCACCCGGCACAAATGCTCCGCCCCGACAATGTCGAGGAGCAATGGGGTGCACCCCGTCGCATTCTGCGGTTGATCTCGGGTAAGGACGGCGAGCGTAATTCCGAGTCCGCGCGGTTCAATGTGTTCGATGTTTACGACCTGATCGAACTGGTCAATCGCGACGATCTGAAATCCTCGAAGACGTTGAGCCTGCGGGCCGCGCTCATTGGCGAATCAGTCGATATCGAGGAAGCGCGCGAAGCGGGCTGGGATGCGGATCGGGTGGTTCGTGAACTGGGCTCGAAAATCCCGCAGCATGTCGCCTTCGCCGATGCGCTCAATCGTCGGAAGAATGATGCTATCCAGCATGTGGTCGGCGTCACCTCCGACAGTCTAAAGAAGCTTTTCCGCGAGGTCCGCCGGGCCTTGCGCGCCCGCGGCGAGCGGCTTGTGCTGCTGCTCGAGGACATCACCAGTTGGGAAGGTCTGGACGACAGCCTGATCGATGTGCTGACGACCAACGCCGACACGCGCAGCGACAATGAAGATACGCGCGATCAGTGCGACCTCGTCTCGGTGGTGGGCCTCACGCCCGATTATTATGACACCACGCTGCGGACCAACTATCAGGACCGCATCACCCACAAGATCAGCCTGGGTGAAGGCGAGCACGGCATCCAGGATGTCGCGATGATGCGCGATTCTGTGGATCGCCAGCGGTTCGTGAGCCGCTATCTCGCAGCGACGCGCGCCGGTCCGGAAAGCCTCAAGGTGTGGCGCGAAGCACAACGCATCGCGCCCGATCGCCCGCCGCCCAATCCCTGTCTCGACTGCTCGCGGGTCGAGGTGTGCCATGCTGTCTTTGGTGAGATTGACGGCATCGGCTTCTTCCCGTTCACGCCAAAGGCGCTCGATGGCTTCTTCAACGCGCTGAACGAGCAGGATCAGCGGCGGACGTGGAAGACTCCGCGCGGCGTGATCCAGTCGATCCTTTCTCCGAGCCTCAGACAGCCCGAGATACTGGATGCTGGAGCCTATCCCGGCGCAAATATCGAAGTACGGGCCTTTGATCCACGCACGCGCTACGCCTCGGGGGCGCTCGGCCGGTTGTTGCAAGCGCGTAGCCAGGATGAGACAGAACGCGAGCGGCTCCGGCGAACAATGACCTTCTGGGGCGCGACCGGGGATTTACAGACGACGCTCGAGCCTGGTGGCAATCTCGCTTTCCATGGCGTTCCGCAAGCCGTGTTCGAAGCATTCCGGCTACCGTGGTTAGGCGGCGAACCGGGCGACGCTGTGGTCGTGCCTGTCGAAGCGCCGGCGATCCAGCCGGAGCTGGCCCCGCCGCCGCCTCCACCTGCGCCAGCGTCATCGATACCTCTCGATGCCCGCGAGCCTGAACCGATCGTAGCGCAACCGCTTCCCGAGCCAACAACCGCGACGCCGACGCCGGCGCCGCCTGCAAGTGCAAAATCGGCACTCTCAACGCCGACACGCCAGGCCAAGCTTCGTCTCGACCCGGCAAACATCCAGCAGTGGCGCAAGGACGGCGGGAAGCTGCAGAATCCGAATGAGTGGAACGACGCCCTTTTCCGAATTGCCGATCAGATAGACCCACGCACCTCAGGCTATGACGGCTGGATCTGGAGCAGGTTGATCCAAGCCACCACGCTCAAGATCGAAGGAACGGCGGCAGCGCGCCGCGACCTCTTACTTCTTCCCGTTGAGGCCTGGCTTCAAGACGGACTCGAGGCCTATGCCGAGATCGAGGGCAATGCGACCGCGACCGCGGACGAAATCGAGTTCCGTCAAGCACGGCTGGCTAGGATGCTGCGGCATCTGAAGCGACACATCTGCGACTACATCGACAAGGTGCTCGGCGAGACGAAACGGGGCTCGCCGTGGAGGCCCGCCGTCGCCGCTGCCCAGATTCTGCTCGTTCGCGCCTGGTTGCGCGGCGCAGTTCTACCCACAGCAAGCCCCGCCGAACAATGGCGAGTGCTGTTGCAGGACGAAGGTATCGCTGAGAGCGCCCCAGCTTCGCGCACGACCAAGTGGCAGACTCTGCTGAGCGCGACTGCGCAACAACATGCCGGGCTGCGCACGTTGCTGCGCGAGAGTTTGAGTTTGCCGCAAGGCGATTCCAAGGAGTTCGGGCTCGCCTCGGGCGTGGCGGCTGGTGCTGTGGTGGTGCTGATCCGCACGCTCAAGTTCAGCGACATACCCGCCAAAGTGCTGACGCATACCGAAGCGCGAAAGATCATCGAGACTGCCGCTGAGCAACTCGTAAATGCGCATGAAGTGCTGCCGGTGATGATGAACGACGAGCAGCGGCGGTTGGCCGACCGGTCTGACCGGCTCCTTAGCCTGCTTCGTGGCCGTTCGCTCCGCGCGCACGGCGAGCGGGTCGACCAAGCCGTGGTTTCGGCGAGCAAGGCGCTGCCCGGCGTGGCGTCGGACAGGGTTCGCGAGTGGAAGACCGCCTATGAAGGCGTCCAAGGGACACTGACCGACGGAGCCCGCGATCTCCAAAGGACCCTCAGTGCGTTCGGGGCGACAGAAGAGGAGGATGCATTCCCGGAAGATTTTGGTGATGAAGCCGCATCGCCCGCAAAG
Source organism: Sphingomonas sp. CBMAI 2297 (assembly GCF_029870595.1). Taxonomy (GTDB): domain Bacteria; phylum Pseudomonadota; class Alphaproteobacteria; order Sphingomonadales; family Sphingomonadaceae; genus Sphingomonas. Next base: position 149,322 of record NZ_JAPDIR010000005.1, on the reverse strand, counting down.
ACTCTTGCGTCGCTGGTCACGGCACAGGCAGCGCTTCTCGAAACAGTCTTCTTTGCCTTCACAGCTGGTGAAGCGGTCGTCAGTCTGCTTGCCGAGGCAGCGGGCGCGACGGTCGAGCAATCGGGGCCGGTGGCAGGGCTCGAAGGGATTCATGCTCAAGGTGCGGCCCTGATCGCTGCCGCGAACGAGATAACAACGCATCTCAAAGCGGCGAGGGCGTCATGACCGGGACCATCGACCCCTTGGAGCGTCTGGAGGCGGCGTTGCCCTATCTCCAAGGTGCCGTCAGTCAGCAACATCTCGGCAAGGCGCTGAGTCTGGCGGTCACCGCCAGCGCCGACGTGCCCCAGCGGATCGAACGGCTAAAAGCACTGGGCGAGAGCTATGCGCTGCTGCCCGGCTATCTGATCCAGCGCGCGGCGGAAATCAAAGAAGCGACCGAAACCGTTCTCGACCTTGGCGAGACGATGGAGGCAGCGAGCGAGCCCGAGCATCTCGAGGCGGTCGTGCGCGATGTGAGAAGGCTCGAACCCGCCGTTTCTTCGCTCCACCGCTCGGTGCTGGCGCTCACCGAGCTTTACACGCGCGACCATGTCCTGCCGCTCAGTGCGCTTGAGAAGCTGTTGCGGCGTCTTGGGCGTGACGAAGTGGCGAACGCGATTGGCCAGTTGTGGCTCATGAGTTCGGGGCTGGCGAGCGCGGGAGTATCGCTGCCGGACAAGCTCAAGGCGCTGCAGGAGGCGCGCGAGGCACTGACCAACGATCTCACAAAGCTTGCGAGCGATCCCGAGGTGGATGCGTTCCTGACCGGGTTCGTGTCCAAGGGAAGTATCAAGCTATCGCTGGTTACGCCCAAGGTACTCGTCTGGTTGGGCGAGCAGGCAGCCCTCGATCAGTTCACCGTTCAGCCGATCGACTAGGCCTCCGGTTTCTCAAGGAAGCGCGCGAGCAAGCGCCGGCTAACTGAACTCGCCATAAGTGATTCAGTCATCAGGTCGCTCTCCAGGTGCAGGCAGGCGCGGCATCCATCGACGCATTGGCGTGCCGCGAGCCTGTAAACCTGGTCCGCCAACCGCATCTCGGGACTCAGGCTGTCATCAAGATTTGCGTGATCCACGCCGCGATAGGCGTCGAGCAAGCGCCCGAGTTCGCCTGCGCCTGCTTCTGCCTGTGCGACTGCAGCGCTTGTCACTTCCCAAGCGGTCGGCTCCCGACCGCCGCGCATAGACAGACCGGCGACAACCTGTTCGATTTCGGTGGCGAGATCGTAAAGCGCGAACTGGCTCGCGCCGATTTCTTCATGGCCAAACAGGATCCGGATCATCGGGGCAGGCAGCACCCCGTCAGAGCGACCGAGCGCATGAGCGATCTCGGCGAGGTGATCGGGGCGCATCGGATCCTTGGCGCGCCAGGATACGTGTTCGTCGGGCGAAGCAAAGAAGCGAGCGGCGAGCGCGTCGTCTTCGGCGGCCGGGCATCGGGTGAGGAAGCCTTCGCTCAGAAGCTGCGCGAAGTTGGCTAGGTTAGCTTCGAACGCGCGGGTCGTTCCATCACCCAATTCGCCAAGTTCGGCGATCGTGATCACGTCCGCGCTTTCCGCCGGAATGTCCGTGCCGAATTGTACGGGGAGTTTGACGTGCGCGACGATGCGCCGGTCGTCGCCGCCTCCGGTCAGAAGGAAACCGAGTTTGAGGCGTTGGGCGATGCTGTGTAGGACCAACGTGCGCAGATAGCCTGCAAAGGCTTGCTCGTCCTTCATTTCAGCAAGGACGGCCTTGAACATGTCCCTGAAGGCAAAGCTGCCAAGTGCTGCCGCCACTCGTTCGACGCGCCGGACGCTGAGCAGCGGATGCTGGCTGAGCAGTGTCGCCCGCGTATCTTCGAACAAGGCGGCGAGATCGTCCGCGTCCCAATAGGACAAAAGTCCATTGAGACGCTTGCGTAGCGCGGGCTCGCCGGCCGCCGCGGCGAAGAGTTCGGCGCCGCGCTGTGCCTCATAGCCATTCATACCGATCGCCCGCGCCCGCGCCTCGACCAAGTGGCGCATCCATTGGTTCATGAACCAACGCCGGTCCGCCGGGGCGCTTGCGAGGCGCGTCCGCTCGTTCGCCACGAACGCATCCAGGCGCGCACTGTCGAGGCGGAATTGGACGCCTTCGGTCGAGACGTGGAAACCGTGAAGAAGCGTGTCGTCAGTCCCCGGCGCAGTGAAGGTCTGGCTGAACACCACAGGATCTTCGCGGCGATCCTCGACGCGGATCTCGCTATCGGCGCCCCAATATAGTCTCAAGACCGCGAGGCCCGAATTAGCACGGCCCATGCCGTCGCCGACATAGGTGGAGAGGTTCTTCAGCCAGGTCTCAGCCCCGGCTAAGTCGAGCGTCCGCCCCTTGTCGGGTTTTGCCGCGACGATCGGGAAGCCGCGCAACTCGCCGCGGGATTCGTGCGAGATCCGGCGGGGGCGAAGTTGCTGATCCTCCGAGTGGCGAATGACCGGCCCTTCACCGGTCACCTCGCAGATCCAGCGCGTCTGCCAATCGGCGCCCACCAAGAAGCCGAGCTTTTCCAGACTGATCTGTCGCGGGCGGGCAAATTCCGGAAGGAGCCGATCACCGACCCGCTCGCGCCCCTCGATCGGAAGTTCGGCACGCAGCGCCTCCGCTCCCGCCTGATAGGGCCAACGTTCGGCGGCGGCAAAATCATTGGTGTCGAGCCACGGCGCGCGTCCATTGGCTGGCGGCAGCCAATAGGCTTCGGTGGGGTGAAAACGGCGTGTGACATTGCCTGGCGCCGTGGCAGCGAGGCCCAGCATAATGTCTTCGCGCTTGCCCTCGCTTGCACTCCCGGTTCGCACATGAAGTTCAGGCAAATTGATCGTGTCGAACAAAAGCTGCGGCACCCAATCCAGGGCCGCCCGCAGGTCAGGGATGCGACGGCGCTCGTCGAGATCAGCGCCGGCCCGATTTGCGCCAGCCTTCTCCCAAAGCTCGGCCAGCGAGCCCAAGTCGAGCCGCTCGGCGATATCCGCTCCAAACAAGTCCATCACAGAAGCTTCGGCGCTCGCCCAAGCCGGTTGCGTTGGCTTACCCCGGAAATCGAGCGCGGGCGCGCCGGTGCGAGACACATAGGCGGCGAGGCCGTCCAACATCGCTGCGAGCACCTGACCGCGTACGACGAAATGGTTTTCCGGGTTGATCGGCACATCGAAGCCGGCAGGCTCGATCATCTCGTGCGGATGAGCAAACCACCAGCTGTCGCGGGGCGAATAGAGGGACAATGTGATGCCGGTCATGGGGCGATCGTCGATCCCTCGACCGCCACGCCCCTTGCGCTGGATGAAGCTGGCGAGGTTCTGAGGGGCGTAGTGCTGAAAGACCATCGTCATGTCGGGGTCGTCGAACCCGACTTCGAGCGATGAGGTCGCGAACAGGATGTCGCTCGACTTGATCAGCGCGTCCACCTTGCCTTCGGTCGCGGAGGAAATCGGTTGGTTCGCCACCTGCAGCGGAGAGCCTGGTTGGAGCGCGCCGTGGGTGGTGACCTGAAATTTGTCGGTCGCGGCAAAGAACCAGCATTCGCCATCTTCGAACCGATCGCAGCCATGGGGTTGGCCGCAGCATTCGCGCCTCGGGGTCCCGGTGACCGGGTCATCGGGATAGCGTTCGGTTCGAAGTGCAAACAGATTCTGCTCTTCTTCGGCATCGACAAAAGCGCTGTGCATGCGTCGGAGCTTGTCGATCGAATCGAGGAAGACGAGCGAGCGGTAGCCACCCGCTTTGCCAGTGCGGCGCCGCATACCGTGCGCCAAGCACATCACGGACTGGATCGTTGTCGATGCGCCCGCGATGTCGCTTCCGCGCGACTCGATCTCCGGCTGGATGAAGAAGAAATATTCGCGGCCGCGCGGATTCGTGTCGCTTTCCGTCGGATAGGGCCGGATCGCAGTCACGGCATCGCGTCCGATCAACCGGCCCCAGGCCATCGCGGGGTCGCCGAGCGTCGCGCTCATGCCAATTGCGAGCGGCACTACTCCGCCCGCATTAACCTTCGCCCGGTGGATAAGGCGGCGGAGCGCATGCCCGACTTGGGCTCCGTGAATGTGTGAGAAAAGATGAATTTCGTCGGCTAGCACAGCGCGTGGGGCAGCGAACCCGGGCCTATCCCCGAAGATGCGACCGTAGTCGGGATTGTGCATCCATTGGTGGAGCGAGTCTGTCGTCGGCAGGAAGAAGGCGGGCGGCGTCTGCATCAACCCGGCCTTGGAACCGACCCATCCGTTGAAGCGCCAACCGCAGCCGAGACAGTCGAGCCGATCCGCGCCTTCTTCGCCGGCGGCAATGTCGAGGAGCAGCGGGGATTCACATTCCGGACAGCCGAAGAAGGGGAAATCCAACTTGCCCGGCGCGGCGGTCCGCCAACCTCGCGCGACATCGTCGGCGTGGAGGCGATCGAACCGGCGCGGCACGGCCGCGACCTGTAGCCCGATCGTAAGCAACGGCATCCCATCGATCGCGCTGAGGGCCGCCAGATACTTGGTGAGCCGCTGTGCCTGGTTCGCAGCGAGCCGCACGCGCGGGTAGGCGATGACCGCGCGCGTGCCCTGTATTCCCGCCAGCCGGTCTGCCGCCGCGGCGGTGATCATCGGTAAGCAAGCGGCTTCGGTCTTGCCCGAACCAGTATCGGCCGAAATCACGATCTGCGGCCCGCCATCAGCATGCCAGGCAGTGAGTATCTCGTCGAAAGCGCGTCGCTGAAAGCCTGCGATCTCCGGATCGTCACCCCATTGTCCTGCCAGCATCGCAGCGACGCCATCGAGCGCGCGTAGAACCTCCGGCTTTGCGGCGAAGCGAGTGCGGAGGCCGTCCAATACGCCTGCTAGCTTTACGTCGCGGTTCGGTTTGTTGCGGTCGCGCAACTCGACCTTCAGGCTGCGCACCAGATACGGCCGGGCACTGGCGTCGTCGGGACGGAAGCGCTGTTTCACATAGCGCAGTTCGCGAGCGAGTTCGCCCATGCGACTGCGCAGTCGCTGGTCCTCTGCGAGCATCGCATAACCATGCGCCACGAGCCGTCCCACCGACAGGCCGACTGCCGAGCGCGGCCGCTCGAGTATATCTGCTAGCCGCTGCGGAGAGATCCAACTCTCGAAAATGCCGAAATTGATCTGGTCCGCTTCGATCGCCTCAAGCGCGTTCAGGACGACGAAGTCGTCATCGCCAAGTTCGGGAAGGGAAGCGCTGTCAGGCGCTTCCGCTTGCCGGCGGCGTTCGGCCAACTCAACCCGGATGCCCCCGCCCTCGCTGAGGAGACGAATGAAACCGGTTTGCGCCAGATCCTGAAGGTGGCGGAAAAGCTGGTCGTCTCCCTGCTTCGTCATCCAGGCGAAGCGTTCCCGGACCCGGTCGTAATATGGCGCCTTGCGACCGCTGCGCGCGCCGATGATCGCTTCTTCGACCCGTAGCGCGAAGTCCGGATCCTCGTGGGTGAACACGCGGCGGGGCTGCGGGAAGGGTTGGGCCGCCCACCAGGGGCCGTTATTACCCGAGCGTTGCTGGAGGGAGATCCAGCCTAGATGGTGCAGCGAGACAAGATCGGTCAACACCGAGCGTTCGTCCCGCGCGAGATATTGCCGGAGGCGACCGAGCGGGACGTTGTTGTAGCTGCTCCCCAGGCTCAGTTGATCAACGGCATCGTAGACCGCCTGAAGCGCGGAAGTCATCGCGGCCACCGGCGTGGCGGTGGGTTCGGGTTTCAGGTCGGCAAGGACCGGCGTCTCGTCGAATCCGCGGACCATCACTTCGATGCCGACCGTCCGTCCCGCGGCGTCCTGGACGGCAATTTTGCCCTTAGGCGCGCAGGAGGCGACGAACTCGCGCATCAGTTCTACCTGATCAAGAGTCTCTTGGTCAGCCGGCGTCGCTTCGAGGAGCTTGCGGCTGATCAGCACGATCAGTTTGCTGCGGGCACGGGTCGTGGCGACATTGAGCCGCTCTGGGCTGAAGATGAAGGCCGCTTCTGCCAGCGCGAACTCTGGATCGGCGACACAGTAGGAAAGGATGATGCAGTCACGTTCCTTGCCCTGGATGCGATCGACGGTTTCAACGAACGGGACTTCTCCATCGTTCGCGAGGAGCGCTGCAATCTCCTGATTGTGCGCACGGTGCGGACTGACCACCGCCATACGCTCGCGCCAGAACTCCCGCGCGTCACAGGGCGCCGTCCCTGATTCGCCGAGGATCGATGCGCGGAGCACTTTCGTCAGCCGCGACACGATGCCGGCTTCGAACGGGCTCCGTGTCGCCGCGCTCGGCCCCTCATGCACCAGGACGCAGATGGGCCAGTCGGGATCTAGGACGACGCGCTCCCACTCGCTCAGGTTTGATGCCCAACCTTCCGCGAGCGGCAGACGACGGGCCTTGGTCTCGTCCGTCGAGCGAAACTTGCCCTGATAGAAATTGGCCTCGGGAAAACGCGTGAGCGGAGCGTTGAGGCGAAAGGTCTCTTCGAGCGCGAACTCGCGCGCTGCAGCGGATTTGAGATATTCATAGAGCGATCCACCGAGGTTACGCCCTTCGATCTCGACTGCACGCGAGACGCGGATCGGCGGCAATTGCTTGTTGTCTCCAGCGACCACCACCCGCCCCGCGGGCGCCAGCGCACCAAGCGTGATCAAGCCGTGCCCGAGGGGCATTTGCGATGCTTCGTCGATGCAGATGAGATCGAAGGCGGGCGCGAACATTCCGTTTGCGCCGGAAAGCCGTCCACTCTGGAGGAGCTTGTAGATGGTCCAGACCGATGCGCCGACCACCAGATGTGGCGCCGCGATCTGATCGACCGCATCCTTCAGACCAGTTGTCCCGGTCCGCTCGATGTGGAGAATACCGCCAGCCAGGCCGTCAGGTGGCGCAGACCCAATATAGACGAGCGGGAGTTCGACACCGTGGGCCAAGACGCGCTTGGCAACGCTGTCGAGCAGATTGCCAATCGCGGCGCGGGTGAAGGCGCTGACCAGCACCCGACACGGCCTCCCGGCTGCCCGGCACGCGAGCACATAGCCAAGGATCAGCCAGGCCAGCAGATGCGTCTTGCCGGTTCCGGGCGGGCCGAGGATCAGGCCTGCGCGCTCGCTGGCGAGTCCGCGCCATGCCGAGACCTGGGCGTCGCGCAGTGGAAAGTCTCCGGCCGCGGCCAACATCGGTTCGGCAAATTGTTCGAGCGCCGCCAGCCAGACCTCAGGCGCGTCCGCGCCGCGCGCGAATGCCGGGAGGTCCCGTAGGAACTCCAAAACGTCGTCGCTTGCACTCATGGCTGGGTCGATCCGATCAGCGCGCCGATATAGGCAGCCGCGCGCGGGCCGTTAATGTCGGTGAAGCTGCGATCAATATGCCAGACCGACTTATCGGCAGAGCGATTGAACATTTGCTGAAACACCGGGCCGTCGAAGGCCGCGGCAGACATGTCGAGCGTCAGGAAGCGCTCGGGGCGATCCGGCCGACGCCGCCAGAGATTAATCGCGCAATCGCCCCATGCGGTGGGATCAAGGCGCATGTCGGGATCATCGTCGGTGAGTATCAAGCCGAGATCCCCGGCGGTGATATCGCTCATCAGGCTCTCGGGCGGCACATAGAAGGTCATGCGTTGCCGGCCCCCATGACGCTTGTTCGCAGTCATCTTCATGCCCGCAATACACCGTCCGGCGTCACGCCGTTGCGAGGCCGGCTGCGCGAGCCCGATCAGCGCGTCGAGCAGTCCTGCTCGGCTTTCCAGGACTTCCATTGCCCGCAAGACATCGAGGTCGACGACGTCGAGCGGATCGAAGCTCGCATGGAAGATGAAGGGCTTCTTATTCAAGCGCTGCAGACCACTCGCTCCGGCTCCTCGCTCGGCTGCATCGGCCGCGAACAGCCAGTCAACGATCGACGATAGCGCCGCGAGCCGTGCGGCAACGTCGCGGCCAACCGCGATTGCGTCCGGGCTGTCTGCTCGCCCCTCGCGCAGACCGCGGATCACTTCGATCGAGAGCAGCGAGGAGAATGGTCGGGCAAAGGCCGCCTCGGGCTGATAGGGCGTTGCGATCAGCGCGGCATCGGCCAGAGCCGCCGATACCTGGCGGAGGTCGTAGGACACCGTAACCGGAAGCGCGTAGAGTTGCTCGACGACATTGCGGACGGCAGTCGCGGGCAAATGGTGCGCGCCGCGAAACTCAGGCTCAGGCACCACATCTTCCGGTGGGAAGATCCGGACGATGTGAAGGAGCCCGGCGCGGATACGCGGATCGTCTAGGTGGCGCCCGATCGCCCGCTGCAGATTTTGCGCTTCGGCGGGTTCATAGAAGAAGATGTGCGTGGTCGATGTCGGAGCGCCGCTGTCCAGGGCGGCGCGATTGAGCGCATCGATCGCGCCGAGTTCGTCGAGCAGCAAGGTGAATATCCGGCACATCGCGTCGGCCTCACCGGCGCGATCGGCGCGTTCGATAACCTCGATCACTGGCTGATCGACACCTCCTTTGCGGACCAAGAGGCCAATCGAGGTTAGCATGTCGTCCACGGGATCGTGATCGACGACGAGGTGGATCGCGATGTCCACGCGAGGCGGCATAAGGAAGCTATGCTCTTCGCGGGACCGCAAGGGGCGCGCTTCGACCAGTGCGCGTGCCCTTAAGCGAAGCTGATCCGCTCGGCGCTGAAGCGTCCAGCCAACCCCATCGCGCTGGCCGATGCCTTCGGCCTTGGCGAGTGCGGCGACGGTTCGAACGCCATTTGCGTGAAGAGCGCGTTTCGCCTCGTGCGATACACCCGCGACCGCGGACACGTCGCGCCGCTCGGGCGGCAGGTCGGCCGCGATCGATCGCTCGCAATGCGGCAGATAGTTGCACTGCTCGCATTTGAAATAGACATGGAAGAAGGTCTTGTCGCCGCCCCAGCCCGGCTCGACGGGGACCGAGGCGATCGCACCGATCTGCTCGCGGCAGAATTTGTCGACCATGCGCAGATAGGGCGCGAGCAGGAACCTCTCGGTCTGATAGTCGGCGCCCTCGGCGGTGCCATTGTCCGGGATGCGCCACACCTCGCCATGATCGTCGATCTCGGCGTCCACGCCGAGTTCCTTGAGCGCGAGCTCAAGCAACCGGACATAGAAGGCGACCTGGGTCTTGTGAAAGGCGGTAGCCTTGCGGGTCGCCTTGATGTCGATGACGCTGAACACCGGCCGTGCGCCGCTTCGATTGACCCGGATCAGGTCGGGTTTGGTCTGGCGGACCTGAAGGGACGTACCGGCGAGCAGCAGCGGCGCCGATTTGGGCCGCAGGTTCATCTGCCAGGCATACCGCTCGGTCTTGGCGCCGGTCAGGAATCCCCGCGTCTGCTCTTCGGTCAGTACCTTCTTGCCCGCAAAGGGCCGCAACACCGGTGACCCTAGCGAAAGGACGATCCGATCCTCATAGGCGTTGCCGAGCTGCGCCCAGAGTTGTTCCCGCTGATCGGACAGGAGCGGGATTGCCGACTGCTCGGCCGGCTCCATGATGTCGTACCGTGTCTTGCGTTCACAGCGATACTGGAACCACGACTTGACCGTCGATGCACTGATTCCGCCGGCCATTGAACCCCTCCGGCACCAACTTGCCGAGACTTTCCAAGGCGTCAATCGGGAAGCATGAGTTAGTGCGCCAGATTATTCTTGCATGAGCGAAGTGCGGCTAGTCGCATATCAATCGAAACGTCGGCAGGGGTTAGATCAGCGTTCGCGATATGTACTCGCGTCGCCAAGCCAAATCGGCTATGCGGCAAGTGTGAGTGAGGCCGAGCAAACCAACCAGGAAGCCGAAGCGCAGGTGTCCGCGAAGGACCAGGCCAGGAAGCCGTTGTCGCCTATCAAGGCAATTTATCACGCTCTGCTAGGTCATGAGATCGACTACTACCCGCGGGTGTTGGACGGTGGGAAGCCGAAGCTGCTCGACACCGATGCATTGACGCGGGAGTTTGGCGACGCAGCCGCGCATTGGACAGATCTGCCGGCCACGGACGATATCGACAAGGATCGGCTCGATGATGCGATCAAACTCGCCCGCCAGAGCCTCGACGAGGTCAAGGATCAGACGGAGTATCAAGATCAGAAGGCTACTCGCCTGCTGACAGTGACGACATTCCTGACTGCCTTCTCGGGCGTACTCTTCGCCCGCATGCTCGATGCCTATCCTCGGTCCAGCTTTGCAGCGCAGCCGCTCTGCTCCCAGGTGGTGCTCAGCGCGAGCTACGTCTTGTTTGGAGCCTTCGTGCTTTCCGCGGTGTTCGGTGCCCTTATCACCTTTCACGCGACCCGAACCCGCTTCAAATATGTCCACGACGGCGAAGTGTCGCGCGACGACAGCCTACCTCGCTCGCGGCTTTTCTATCGAGGAATTCTGCGCGTCCGGCCGAAGGCCTGGGCACTGACCTTTGTCACGCCGCATGCCGACCCTGAGCAAAAGGTCGATCCCGTCCTTGATCATGCGCTTAAGCAAGCCTATTTCCGAGATCTCGTTGGCGAGACCTATCTTGTCGCGGCCAAAGCCGCAGACAAACTCCGGTTCCTTGATCCAGCACAGCGACTGCTTGCGATGTCGCTAACCTGTCTCTTCCTTTGGTTGGTGAGCCTCGTAATCGTCGGGATAGCCGTGACGCCACCACCGGCGAAGCCGATAGTTATACATGTTGATTCTTCGGGCGCGCCCATCGAGGTGAAGCCCGTTACGTCCGTCGGTGAAGCCCCAGCCCCGCCTGCGACACCATCGGATTCTCCGACGGCCAAGGCCGCGCCACAACTCCCTACCGAGCCGCTACCCCCTGCTCAGAACACAGCCGCGCCCAAGCACAACGCCAAGGAGGGCGCTCCTCATGATTAAGATCGAGGGATCGATTACCGTATTTGTCGACGCCGACAACACGCTCTGGGATACCGATGAGGTGTTCGCGCGCGCGCAGCTAGCGCTCCTGGAACAGGTGGAAGCAGCAGTTGGGCTGAAGGCAGCGACTACGGATCGATTGAGTTTTATCCGTGCTTGCGATCAAGCGATCGCAGCGCGACATCATGACGGGTTACGTTACCCCCCTCATCTTCTAGTGCGTGCGCTCGTCTTCGCGCTGCAGGGACAGCCGAGTGAAGTAGCCGCGCGCGCTGCCTGGTCGAATCATCTCCCCTCAATGCTGGCGAGTGTCGATGAGGTAGCGTTGGTAAAGCGCTTCTTCGCGGCGCTGAAACAGCAGCCGGCGCTACGGCCTGGTGTGGTCGAGGGCTTGATGATGCTGGAGAAGGCGAACGCCACGGTCCTCATCGTGACCGAAGCTGCGCGCGCCAGGGTTGAGGAGACAGCGGCTGAGCTTGGGCTGACAGGACATTTCACTCGAGTAATTGAAGGAAAGAAGCGCCCTGATCTTTTCCGGCGCATTGTACGCCTCACCGGCGATCCAGCGACCGCCTACATGGTGGGCGATCAACTCGATCGTGACATAGCTCCGGCCAAGGAAGCAGGTCTCAGAACCATCTATTTTCCCGGCAACTTCGTCCCGCGCTGGACCCTGGACAAGGAAAAGGTTGGCCCGAACCATCAGGTGAGCGACTTCGCGGAAGCGGCGGCCATCATTTTGGAAGGAGAAACAGCACAGTCAGTCCGCGCCATGCGAGCCTAACCCCTGGTGGCCGATTAGGGCTGGTCGATCCTCGCCGCTCAAACCTCCGCCCGTGGATGGCTGGATTTGGGCCGCTTGCGGACTGGCCGGTTTTGCGAAGTCGACCTGCGCAAGCGGCCGCTGGGAATGGCGAAATCAAGGCCTGGCATTGCGCCAGCACCGGGCAGCCTGATCCTACGGTTTGCGCGCGCCGTCCGGCCTATCGAGAGCTCACCGCACGAGATGGCATCCGCCCGGCTGCTGTTGGAACACCCAGCGCTGGCCGGTGAAGCGCTCGATAATGTCGCGAGCGGTAAGCGCGTGCTGGCTTGGCTTCACCGTAGTGAAGCTGCCGCCCCCCGCCAGGGCGAAGGGCAGCAAAAGCTGATCCGCCAGATAAGGGCCCGCGAACGCATGGGACGCGAGGAACCCGGCCATGCGCTGCCCAGCGGTCTTCGCCAGCGATTCCGCCGATACGCCAAGCTTGCCGAAACCCGTGACGATCTCGGTCGCATGCTCGAACGCCGCTTCGAGAAGCAGCACATTGCCAGGGCCTTGCTCGTCGGGAAGCTGGCGGACGGCGAACGTGTCCTCGGGCCAGTCCAGCAGCAACTTGCGCGCAGTCGCGATCTCGCGCTCGGCAATGTTGTACGCCAGCGCCGCAAATAGGGCAGTTGCCGACACCGAGCGCAGCGCGCCGCGCTCGATGCAATCGATCGGCGCCAGTTTGCCCGGCGCGATATCGACCTCGATCCGGCCACCGCCGCGCGGATAGAAGCCGTGGCGGATCAGCCGCATCTCGATCTGCGCGCCCATGCGACGCTCTCCGCACTGTCGGCCGACAAGCCATCCCCGGATACTGATCCGGAGCCGTCGCCGGCTCCCGTCGAATATCCGCCGGCCGTATCCGTCAAGAAGTCGCTCGCATCGAAAGATCACATCATCTCGATGGTGGACGGAAAGCCGTACAAGACGTTGCGCCGACACCTCGCCACCCATGGCATGACGCCGGAAAGCTATCGTGAACGCTACAATCTAAAGTCCGACTATCCGATGGTCGCGCCCAATTATTCGGAGCAGCGTCGCGCGATGGCGCACAAGATAGGACTCGGCGCAAAAGGTCGCGCGGCCAAGGGTGCGCCAAGGGCAAAAAAGGCTCCAAGCAAGACCTGACCTTCCGGCTATCCGGCTATCCGGCTATCCGGCACAGGCGGGCGAGACCCATCCCGTCATGGTGCGGCGTATCGGCGCCTCCCCCCAAGTCACCGGGAGGGCCGGCCGATGGATCGATCTCTCCCTCCCCGCCGTTTGCTGATCCTGTCCTGTTCAGCGACGAAGCGGGCCGGCCCGAAATACATGCCGGCGATCGATCGCTATGACGGGCCGCTCTGGCAGACCTTGCGCACAACCGACCCGGACGGGAGGCTGGCAAGCGTCGCCGTCCTTTCGGCCCATCTCGGCTTCCGGGACGCGCGCACGACGATCGAACTCTACGACGCGCATATGAATCAGGAGCGCGCCGACGCCATGATCGCGGGCGGTCTCGGAACCCGGTGGCCGCGGCCGAAGACCCAACCTGACGACGGCATCGAACTCTAGGAGAACTGCGTGTGGCGAAAGGACCCAAGACAAAGAAGCAGCGGCTTTCGGTCTATCTCGAAACAGAGGTCATGGATGCGCTGGCGGCGCATGCCGCCCGGCGCGGACTGTCTCTGTCGATGGTCGCCGAGGCGGGCATTCCCTCCATCGTCTCCCCGGATGCAGCGGAACGCCAAGAGGCCGCCATTGCCAAACGGCTCGACCAACTCACTCGGGGCATTGCGCGCCTCGAAAGGGATCTCACAGTCGCGGTCGAAGCGGACGCCGTGTTCGTCCGCTTCTGGTTAACGACCACTCCATCACTCCCCGAACCCGCCGCGCAGGCTGGCGAGCGGACCGAAGTTGCGACAGGAAATACCGGAGGATGTCGGTGTAACACCTGAAACGATCTAGCCGCGCCACGTGGATGGTTCGGCGAGGGCAACATCAGATGCAGTAGGCCGCACCGTTGCTCCGCGAAGGCGCTAGCGGTCCCTGGAGTTAATCTTGATTCTCGATGCAACACCCAAGACATCGCAGTGCCCAAGTTGACAATCCTGCCAGACGCCAATCTTTCTCGGCCAAGTTCCCATAGCAATACTTATCACTACGGATGTCTTGTCCTTTTCCTCTGCCAAGTCATACCGTATGCCCTTGCCGTCATCGGCCAAAACCCTGGCCAAACGCATATCGACCTGAGGTGCATTTCCTTCATAAATCGAAAACTTCTTTCTACCTTGATAAAACTGGTAGACCCGTCCTCCATCTCATATATTTTCTTCAACTGATTCTTCTCGGCGTGGTCAATACAGAATGATTCCCCACACGCACCAGGCTGATTGCTGCATCCTATCAGAAGAAAACCGACGATGCCCAGAGAACGGTACATGATGTCCGCCCCAATAGATCAGTTGAAGTTCCTAAGGATAAACTCTCGTTATGGCCCGCTCTTCCTTCGATCCGTCGCTAGAAACTGACTTAATGAACAGGCGCGAGCAATTTCTAGCTTAGAATCTGAGAAATATTTCGATATTATCGATAGCTACGTCAGCGCCGCCTCAAGAAAATCACTATAAGTGCAATCGCAACCACAGATATAAATATAATTCCAGATTGCACTAAGTAATTGTTCGAGCGATTGATTGCCATCTCAGAAATCTTGGCACACTCAACTACCGAAGATGAGCAATGAATATATCTCAAACCAATCGCATTAACGACAACAAAAAACCAGTAAGCGACGACAGCAATTGATCCAATAATTATAATCTTGGTTCGATGAAGATTTATCATCACAACCTCCTGTGCTTAACGACCATGACACACGATGGAGACCAAGCCGTTTGGCTGCTATCAATTCATCCTGCCTTTCATTGTCGTTCTGTAGACCGCGTGGCGCAAGTCGCGCTCTAACGTCGTCGGCGATGGTTGCGCGAAGGCCCAGCTCGTTCTTACGCCAGCGGCGGTGAGCAAACGACGGGCGGCCTCCGTGCAATTCGTCGTATCACTTCCCCAAGAAGCCAACAATCTCCAGGTTTTCCCAGCCTCTTCGCGGGCTATTCCGGAAAGCTTGCCGGACAGTTTTGAGTCAAAGTTCACGGTATACTTCGTGAGTTTGTATTCGCTATTCGAAGTACCATTCCAGCCATAGGCCCTCATACTCCTAAATGATGCAGAAAATGATATAGTTTTGGTATTGCTTGGAGTGTTGTTTGTCTTTCCGTTGCCGTCTTCAGGCCAAGGGTTTGTTAGAACCTGTGTAGTTCCACCAATGGTTGTCATAACATGCCCCTGATCCCTTATAGGGTCATCTGCATATTCAGTAGGCGTCCATACATAGACGTCTATTGATGAATACGGCCTACCCTTTGCCCCATACGAGGCCGCAGCAGCATTCGAGGCTTCGGGGTCGGTGCTAGCGCAGGAACTCCCCGCAGGGCATTGGTCGAACAGACCGAATTGCCCACTAGGATCCCTCCCTTGGATGGGGTCATTCCCTACGTAAGCATAGAGATTGACTTGATCTTCGTATCCGATGGGGTCGGTCTGCATGAAGCGCCCGAGCATCGGCGCGTAGATGCGCGCCTTGTAGTAGTACATACCCAGTTCGGGAATCCACGCCTGGCCGGTGTACTGGAGCCGGTACTGGTTGCCGCTGGCAGGAACGCCGTATTCGTCATAGCTGTTGATCCACAGCGCGTTGCCGTCAGCATCCGCCACCGACACGACCGATCCCTGGTGATCGATCTGCAAGCTGCGCCGCATGGTAAGTCCCGATGCCTCGTACCAGAGCAGCGGATCGTCCACGCCAGTGCCGTGGACATAGCGCCTCAGGATTGCGCCGGAGCCACTCAGTTCCATCGTCAGCTGGTCGCCGTCATGATAGAACCGCGTGACGCCTGTCGACGGGCTGTAGGTCTGATAAAGGCGCCCTAGCGGATCATAGGTGAGACTGGCACCGGTTGACGACACAACCAGCCGGTTTTCGGCATCGTACGTAAAGGCGATGCCGCCGTCGGAGGTCAGGTTGCCGTTGGAATCATAACCATAGTTGTTGCTGCCGACCGCGGAGTATTGGTTCAGCCCGTTCACCGCGTAGCTGCGGTTGGTACTGGTATAGGCCCCGAACGCATAGCTGTTGTTCGACCGGGCTTTGGTCGTGATCTGACTGGCCGGATTATAGCCAAGGGTCGTCATCACGTCATAACCGCTGCCCGCCAGATCGTCGCCTAGGCTACTCAGACGCGACGCCGCATCATAGCTATAACTGGTGGCGACAGCACCTCGTGCCTCACCCGCACGCCGCCCTTGCACGTCCCAACTCATCGTTGCGACCGAGGTGCCGCCATTCTCGCGAATTGCCACCGGACGATCTAGCCCGTCATACTCGTAAGTGAAGAAGTTGCCATCGAGATGCGTGATCCGCGTCCGATTGCCGTTGGCGTCATAGAGATAGCCGAAAGCCACGCTCGACCCGCCCATACTCGTGGTGCTCAACGCTAGGCGCCCGAACCCGTCATAGCCGTTCGTCACCGCGTCGGTGCCGCTCGGACTGTCGAACCGCGCGGCCGTCTGTAACCCACGCAGATCGTAGCTGTAATAGACGTTGCGCGCCATTGAGGCTGGTACGTTGGTGCATGCATAACCGGCCACGCACGCCGTGGGCACAAGCTTTGATGTCATCCGGTTGAGCGCGTCGAACGTATAGCCGAATACCCGCCCGTCGCGCTTCCTCAGCGAGGTGCGGTTGCCGTTGAGGTCATAACCATATTCCTCGCGGTCATTGGTGTTGACCGCGCCCGAAGTCGCCAGGGCATTGGCCGGCGTCGAGGGGTTGTAGGTGGTGGGAGCGCTCGTCGAGGGGAATTGCCACTGCACCTGGCGGTCATGGCCGTCATAGACCAACCGCGCCTTGTTGCCGTTCGCGTCGACGACATATTCCTGCTTACCATTGGCCGTGAAGCCGTACGTTGCATAAGCCTGCTCGAGGCTGGATCCGACGGCCTTGCGCGCCTGCACCAGCTGGCCGGCCGGATCATAGACATTCCTGGTGATCCGGTCGATCGGATTGGACGGGTTGCTCTGAGCGCAGGCGCTGGCCGGCAGGCTGCCGAACAACGCCGGGTCCATCCGCACCGCGGTGCATTGCAGCCGGCCGACGCTGTCATAGCTATACTGTGTGACCTGTCCGGTTTCCCAGGTGCTGGTGGCCGCGTTCCAGCCGAGCACCGTCTCCTTCACCTTGCGGTCGAGCAAGTCATAATCGGTGGCGATCTTCTGCTGCACCGAGAAACCGGACCAGTTCTCCGGCGCAGTACCTTCCGGTTGCCAGGTTACCAGTTCACCCTTCTCGACCAGTGTCAGCCGCCCATTGGAGTCATAGGTGTTGCGCACCGCCAGATGGTGGAGCGGCCCGGCACCGTCCGGATCGGGCGCGATCGTTCCCACCAATCGGCGGGCCAGATCATAGCGCGCTGCACTGGTGAAGTTCGAAGGAGCAGACTGCGCCATCGCGGCGAGCGGGGCGAGCAAGGCGACCGAGCCCAGCAGCCGAGCGACAATCTTCTTCATGGCGATGTCCCCCTGCTTCCGGTTCACGAACAGCTCGCAAGACCAGCGCGCGGCTTGGTCTCGAAGATTTTGTTGCCATACTCGTCATAGCCGAAGCAGGTGCGCAAGCTGACCCCGCTCGAGGTCATCACCATGCCACGCATCAACAGGTTGTCCGCCGTGCCGCTCGCGCCATATTCATAGCTGGTGACGGTGATCGGCGCCGCCGGATCGCAGCTCGCCGTGCTACTGCCCGCATAGGTCTGGCACAGCGTCTCGGTCGCCGGCAGCCAGACCGGCGACGCCGCCGCCACCAGCGCGCCACCGGAATTCTTCACATAGGCATAGCCCTGCACATAGGTGTAGAGCTTCAGCGGCCGCGCCGCGCCCGCAACCGGCGCCGGCTGCATCTCGCTCGTCACGCCGCCATGCGTGGCATAGGTAAAGTCGGTCCGGTTGCCGTTGGGATCGATGATCCCGTTGGGCTTGGCCACATTCTGCCGCGTGATGGGATAGGACGCGACGCCGAAGAGATAGCCCTTCACCAGATCCGGCAGCCCGGAGCCCGGCTTCGCGACCAGCGTCTCCTTGCTGAGGGCGCGATAAGCGCCGTTATACTCGGCCAGATATTTGTTGCCTTCGGGATAGGTCACTTCGACGAGGAAGCTGCCCTCCGCCAGCGGGCCGCCCGGCGGGTTGTTCGAGAAGAAGTCGCTGGCACCGGTGTAGCGATACTGCGTCGTCTGCCCGTTCGCGTCGGTGAAGCTGTAGGGGCTCGACCGCGTGAAGGTGCCGCCGAAGCTCTTCCCGTCCGGATCCATCACGCCGCCGTTGATCTGCCCGTCGCTGTCGATGGCCTGGCCGTCGTCGGTGATGACGCCGGGCTCGGCGTTGGACGCGTAGGTCCACACGCT
Source organism: Sphingomonas sp. CBMAI 2297 (assembly GCF_029870595.1). Lineage (GTDB taxonomy): Bacteria > Pseudomonadota > Alphaproteobacteria > Sphingomonadales > Sphingomonadaceae > Sphingomonas. The sequence goes on along the minus strand of NZ_JAPDIR010000005.1, from coordinate 131,138 downwards.
TCCGTCCGCCAGGATCTGGCGATCGATCTTGTTGGTATACAGATAGATATTGGTGATCTTGCAGTTCGCATAGCCGGGCGGCTTGATGCAGGTGATGCTGTCGCTCCAGCCATAGGTCGTCGTCTGGTTCATCACGTCGGTGAAACCGGTCAGCTTGTCGCCGCTATAGCCGTAGCTCGTCTTCAGCGCGGCGCCGCTGCAGGTGCTGGAGGCCGTGACATAGGTTCTGGACAGGTTGAACCCGCACGCCGCCGAGATGCTTCCGTTGGCGCCATAGTCGAACACCATCGCATAGCCCGAGCTGTCGCTCACCAGCTTGAGCTGGCGGCTGGCATTGTAGGAGAAGCTCTGCACCCGTCCGTCGGGATAGGTGATGCTGGCGATGCGCTGCGAGGACGGCATCACGCCGCCGCCGACACTCAGCGCGGGCACCGATGCCGTGAAGGTGTAGATCGTGCCCGCCGCGTCCGTATAGACGAGGTTGCCGCTGACGATCTCCAGCGTGCCGCGCCGGGAATCGAGATTCGATTCGATCGGATTGGGCGAGCCGACATCGTACATGCCGCCCTGGCTGGCCCCCAGATAGACATTGTAGACATAGCGCCCGACCGATTTCACTCGCCTGGTGACATAGATGTCGAAATTGGTGCTGGTATGCCTCCCGAAGAACATCGCGTTCGGATCGTTCAGATAGCTGCCGATATAGAAGCGCTCGAGCTTGAGCGGCCCGATCGCGATGTCGGTCGTGGTGTAGGTGAACGCCGAATCCGCAAGGTTCACGCCCGTCGGGGTGGTCGAGTAGATCTTGGGCGGGACGATCTGGGCCGTCGCGGGCAGCGCGCCGAACAACGCCGAGGCCGTGAGAAGCCGTGCAACATGCCTATGCATTCTGGTCTCCATCAGGAATTTGGGGTGGCGGGGCAGCGCGCTAGACGGGCGGCTCGCCGATGCAGGCGTTGTTGTTGCCGGTGGCGGTGACGGTGACGATGCCGGTGGCCGTCGCGCCCAGGCTGTTGGCGATCGTGTAGGTGAAGCTCGCCGTGCCGGTATAGGCCGCGCTGAACGTCACCGAGGTACTGCTGACGATCGAGGCATAGATCGATCCGGAGAATGGATTGATCGAGACCAGGGTCAGCGGAACATTGCCGTTCGGGTCATAATCGTTCGCCAACAGGTCCACCGTCTTCGTCGTCGAGCAGACGAACGAGGTCGAGTCATTCACCGCGACCGGCGGCGTCGGCGTCGGTGTGGGCGTGGGTGTCGGGGTTGGCGTGGGCGTCGGGGTCGGCGTGGGAGTAGGCGTAGGTGTCGGGGTCGGGGTAGGCGTGGGCGTGGGCGTGGGCGTGGCGCAGACGGGCGGCGCCCCGGTGCCGGTGAAATATTGCGCGCGATTGCCGGCCGGATCGAAGCAGGTCGCCGTCGTCACCGCGCTGTTCGGCCCGCCGCTGATCGACGACCGCACCAGCCGTCCGAGCTGATCATATTGATAGGTCGTGGTTTCCTGCGCATGCGCCGGCGGCGACGCGAAACCTATGGCCAGCGTGCTCGTGCACGCCAACAAGCGAAGACGCATATGCCCTCCCCCTTTGAGGGCTACTAGAATTGTGCCCTTCTATGTCGATCAGGCGACGGAGAAATGCCCCGAATCCTGTCGATCAAGCGCAGGCTATTTTCGAGAATGAGATAGGTCCAGAAACGGAATGAACCAAAATGGTGTAATTCGCAGTACCTGCCGCTTTGGCATGCAATCGAGTAATACTCATGCGCTCAGCGGCGAAAATGCATGCGCACGATCCTATTGCGCATTCCGCCGCGACCGCCGACGCGCGCTTGCGGACAGAAGCGGTGCCTGCGCCCAGTAAGCCCATGCCGCGATGACGGCTCGCCTGAGCGATTCAGCGCCCGCACGACTTGCGGCACACAGCCGGGATTCGGCGGAATGACGGCCGTTCACGGGCCGTCATTCCGCCTGGATGTGATCCTTGGCTGGGGCGGAAGGATTCGAACCTTCGGTACACGGTACCAAAAACCGGCATTCCGCATTGATTTTCCAGTAAGTTTTCGCGGCGCACCCCGTGTTGCGAGTGGACAAATATCAAGTACTTAAAGCCAATCTGCGGAATAACTCCTGCTGGAGACGCCCAATCGGGTTCCGCCTGCAGCGACAGCGAGAACCGCACGTACATCAGAACCACCAACCGGATTATCTCGGGCGATGAGGGAAAGCGTCGGAATGGGCTCGGCGGTTTTGCCCTCGATTTGCGGCTCATAACCCGGCGCTATCACCCTATCCCGCCCCAGGCCACGTTCATTTGACAGAGCCGCTTTGACACTACCTACGGCCACGTTGATATGGTCGTGAACCCATAAACGACCGCTATTGGCGGGAAGGCTGAGCGTCCGGGATTGGGTGGTGATCAGCCGCGCGCTGACATAGTCGGCATGGAAGCGTCGGCAGGCGTCCCCGGTGACATGCTCCAGCCGGATCGCAACGTCGTCGATCCCGAGATTGCGGGCAAAGGCACATGCCAGCAGCTGCGCATCCTCGGCAAGCGCCCAGCCATCGCCCTCGATGCCCGCCTCCAGAAATGCGAGGCACAATTCCTCGGCCACGCGATCCGCCGGCGTTTCGAAGCGGAGAAACTCGACTCCGCTGAGGTCAGCTTGCCCGATTGCCGCGCTCAGCCCGGCGGCCAGCGCACGCTCCCAGATCGCGAGATCGACGGCATCCCGCAGGATAGCGTCGAGCGCGTGGACTTGGACGCCTCGCCAGGCGCGGACGGGCTCGGTGCGCACCGCCTGATGCTTGCTCGCCATCGCTCAGCGCCGCTTCGCCGGATCGAAAATCGGTTCGGCGACGAGCGACGCCTCACGCGCGCACATCCCGGCATCGGGCGCGGGGCCGGTGGCTCGCAGCGCGGCCAGCTCAGCCCGCGCCGCTGCGAAATCGGTCTGGAACTGAGGCGAGGACGAGAGCGCGGCCAGCGTCACCGTCGCCGAGAGCCTCCCGCCCTCGACCGCACTCGCATTGTGCACGCCGCACACGATCCGGCTTTCACCATAAGCGCGGCCGCGCGCGAGAAGCTGGGTCGCGCGATCGGGCGCCAGCTCGGCGAGCAGCATCGCCCATGTCCAACCCAGCGTCGTGTGGCCGGAAGGATAGTCATAGCTGTCGAGCACTTCCCTGGCGGGCTGGCAGATCGCACCTCTGTCGATCAAGAACGGACGCCTGCGCTTGTAGAAATCCTTGGCGACATTGGTGCCGCGCCCGGTATCGATCCGGGCACGCGCCACGAGCGCCTCGGTGCGTGGCGCATTCGCCGGCGTGATCGTCACGCCTAGCGCGCAGCTGAAATCGCGCATCAGATCGGCTTGCCCGGTCGGAACGTCGCCGGTTGCCATATCCCAGCGCGGCGTGCCGACCAGCGCACGCGTCTCCCGGAAAATCCGGCGGTCGGCTTCATAGCGGGCATCGCCCTTCACCGGAGCCGGCGGCAATATCGCCAGGACGTCGAACGCCCCCGGTGCCAGATAGCCTTGCCCCTCCGATCGCGCCTGAACCGCCACGGCTCCGGCAAGCAAGGTCACCGACAGAACGGACAGCCTGATCAATTTCACGTCGACTTCCTTCGTCGCTGCGAACGCCGGCCGCGGCATCCAGTTGCAAGGAATGATACATTGTATCATAAGGCAATTGCCTTATGCAGGAATCCACAGGTCTGACAAGCGCCTTGCCGGGCGCCCCAGGTCACTCGCCTTGAGACATGTTGTATCGAGTCATAAGCTGATCCCGCTTCATCATCGCTTTGGAGAACGGCAATGCGGACGCTTCACCTGGTCGGACTTGGGTTGCTGGCTGTCGGGACAGGGGGCGCAGCGGCGCCGCAGACCGATCCCGGTGCAGTGCGCCTGATCGAACGCAACGACCTGTTCGGCAATCCGACCAAGACGCAGGCGCGCCTCAGCCCCGACGGCAAATGGCTATCCTGGATCGCCCCGCGCGACGGCGTGCTCAACATCTGGGTCGCGCCGGCATCCGACCCTGGCCAGGCGCGCCCGCTCACTGCCGAGAAGACGCGCCCCATCCGCAGTCATTTCTGGGCGCCCGACAGCTCGCAGATCATGTTCATCAACGACAAGGGTGGCGACGAGAATTTCCTGCTCTACGGCGTGGCGCCCGCCGGGGGCGAGCCCAGGCTGCTCACGCCGTTCGAGAAGACCCGTGTCAAGCTGGTCGGCACCAGCAATCACGTCACCGGCCGCATCCTGCTCGGCATCAACAATCGCGATCCGCGCTGGCACGATGTCTACAGCCTCGATCTCAAGACCGGCAAGCTGACGCTCGTGATGCGGAATGACGGCTATGCCGGCTTCCTGGCCGACGACCAGCTCAATCTGCGCATGGCGAGCAAGCAGCGCGACGACGGCGGCAGCGACTATTTCCGCGTGACCGGCGACAAGATCGAGGCAACGCCGCTGGTGACGATCGGGCTCGATGATTCGCTGACTACCGGCCCCGCCGGCTTCACCGCGGACGGCAAGACGCTCTACTGGACCGATTCGCGCGGGCGCGACACGGCGGCGCTGCTCGCGCAGGACGTCGCCACCGGCAAGATGACGACGATCGCCGAGAGTCCGAAGGCCGATATCGGCGGGGTCATGGCCGATGCCGAGACGGGCCGCGTCCAGGCATATTCGATCGACTATCTCAAGGAAGAATGGACCGCGATCGATCCCGGGATCGGGGCCGATCTCGACTGGCTGCGCAAGCAGTTGAAGGGCGAGCCGATCGTCGCCTCGCGCACGCGTGCCGATGATCGCTGGATCGTCGCGGTCGATCCGGTCGTCGCGCCGAGCACCACCTATCTGTTCGATCGCAAGGCCAGGAAGCTGAGCACGCTCTACGTCTCGCGGCCGCAGCTCGAGGGCGCGCCACTCGTCGCCATGTACCCGGAGGAGATCAAGGCGCGCGATGGGCTTACGCTCGTGTCCTACCTCACGCTCCCGGCCGGTACCGACCCGGATGGCGATGGCAAGCCGAACAAGCCCGTGCCGATGATATTGTTCGTCCATGGCGGCCCCTGGGCGCGCGACGAATATGGGTACAACAGCTATCACCAATGGCTCGCCAATCGCGGCTATGCGGTGCTGTCGGTCAACTATCGCGGCTCGACCGGTTTCGGAAAGAACTTCATAACCGCCGGCAACCTGCAATGGGGCCGCAAGATGCACGACGACCTGCTCGATGCGGTCGGCTGGGCGGTGGCGCGGGGCGTGACCACCCCGGACAAGGTCGCGATCATGGGCGGCTCATACGGCGGCTATGCCACCCTTGCCGGGGTTACCTTCACTCCGACTGCGTTTGCCTGCGGCGTCGATATCGTCGGGCCGTCCAATCTGCAGACCCTGCTCAAGACGATCCCGCCCTATTGGGAGGCCGGCAAGCAGCAATTCTACAAGCGGATGGGAGACCCGACGACCGAGGAGGGACGCAAGCTCCTCGATGCGGCCTCACCGCTCTACAAGGCCGATGCGATCGTCCGCCCGCTGCTGATCGGCCAGGGCGCCAACGATCCGCGGGTCAACAAGGCGGAATCGGACCAGATCGTCGCGGCGATGCGCGCCAAGAACATTCCGGTGACCTATGTCCTGTTCCCCGACGAAGGCCATGGTTTCGCCCGCCCCCAGAACAATATCGCCTTCAATGCGGTGGCCGAGAATTTCCTCGGCAAATGCCTTGGCGGCCGCGCCGAGCCGATCGGCGATTCGATCAAGGCATCGACCGCGCAGGTGCCGGCGGGTGCCGAGTTCGTGAGCGGCCTGGCGGCGAGCCTGCCGGCCCGCTGATGCCGCTGACGGAGGTACCCGGCCTCGCCGGGCGCCTCCGTCCGCTTGCGCACGACACCGATCGATTGAAGCCGGCTCGATGCGGGACAACCGGAGCGACTGGAAATGGGCGCAACCCAGCCCTTTTCCAATTCTCCCGGCCGTTCATCTCCACCCGGAAGCCCGCGCCCGGGCTTCCATCGTGGCGTCCAGCGGAGCGCCTGCCATCATCTCCTGCGCCGCCGCCATCACGGCCGCGCCGGTGGAGCCTGCCTGGACATAGTCGGTCTTCGCCATGGCACCACCTGCACGGGTCTGGCGCAGTGCCCAGCCTTGGCTGTCATGACATGCGATGCCCTCCACGGCCCGCGAGATGAAGACGCGGCAATAGCTGCCTCCGGCATCGCGGAAGGTCACGGGCACCTGGGTCGCGCCCTGGTCCGCGGCGAGCTTGCCATCGAGCGCGCTGGCCAAAGTACCGGCGGCGTACAGTTGGTCGCTTCGGGTTTGGACGACGCCCCTGTCCCGCAGGCCATGCCCGATGGCGAGTCCGAGCACGAGCGACGCCGCCGCCGCGCCCCCCAAGCGCATCCATGCGGCAATGCGCGCGACGGGCTTGCGTACCGGAAGCTCGACCAGGTTGCTGCGCAGCATCGCGGCAAGCCGATCGGGAACGGGCTCCTCCGTCACGGGTGCGAAATGGCCGCTCAGCCGGGCACGCAGCGCGCGGTGGCGCGCGACTTCCTCGCCGAGCGCCGGATCCTCGGCAATGGCGCGCTCCACGCGCCTGGCCTCGAGCGGGCCCAGTTCGCCATCGGCATAGGCCATCAGCACCTCGGGATCGATGCTCATGCCGCTTCTCCCAACCGCGCCATCAGCGCCTGTCGCCCGCGCACCAGCCGGGAAGTCAGTGTGCCCATCGGCACGTCGAGGATCTCGGCTGCCTCCTTGTACGCCAGCCCCTCGACCAACACGAGCGCCACCGCCTCGCGCTGCTCATCGGGCAGCATGTGTAGCGCGACGTCGATCTCGCCGAGCGCCACGCGCGCCTCGGCCCCACCATCGGCGCCGACACCGAGCCCTGCATCGGCATCGACGAAAGTCTGCGCGGCGCGGGCGCGGCTGCGGGTGACGTCGATCCAGCTGTTGCGCATGATCCGGTACATCCAACTGTCCATCCGTGTGCCTGGCTGCCATGATGCGCGTGCCAGCAGCGCCTTTTCCAGCGCCACCTGACACAGATCGTCGGCATCGGCGGCGTCACGGGCGAGTGCGCGGGCGAAGCGCCGCAATCGCGGCAGCAGCGCCAGCAGGTTCTCCTCGAAAGCCGCCAAACCCAGTTCCTCTTGTCCGCGGATGAAACGGACGGCGTGCGGCGTTTAATCCACATGATCTTCATTTTGTGCAAGAAGGGCGCGGCAATGCGCGGCATATGGCACTGGACCGGGCTGATTTCGCTGGCGACGGCGCAGCCCGCATGCGCCCAGCTCGCGCCGACCCTGCCATCGCTACCCCTGCCGGCAAGGCCGGTGCTGAACGAGATCGGGCAGGACCTGGAACGCGTGACCGGCAATGTGGCGCGGCAGCTCGAGGATGTCCGGCGCGCCGCCGCGGCCAAGCTGGTTCGCGAACATCCCGACCACATCGCGCTCGACCCGGAGGGCTTTCCCGCGCGCGCTGGGGAAGTGATCGTCGACGATCCAGACGATGCGCTGATCGCGAGGGCTACGGCCAAGGGCTATGCGGTGATCGCACGCGATGAGGTGCTCGGCGTCGGCTTCGTGCGCCTCTCGGCGCCGCGCGGGCGCTCGCTGGGGCAAGCCATCCGTGAGCTTCGCAAGCTTGGCGGGCATGAGGTGAGTGCCGATCAGCTCCACGCGCCGAGCGGAGCGGTCCCGGGGCATGCGGCTCCAGTGAATGCTGGCAATGGGCCGCTGGTCGGCGTGATCGACGGCGGTGCGGCCGGTGCCGCTCTCACATCCGGCTTCGCTGCCGGCGCGCCGCGGGCCAATGATCACGGGACCGCCATCGCTTCGCTGATAGCGGGTGCCGGCCTGGTGCGCGGCGGCCTGCCCGGCGCGCGGATCGCTTCGGCCGATGTCTATGGCAGCGATCCCGCCGGCGGCAACGCAACCGCCATCGCGCGGGCGATCGGCTGGATGGTCCAGAACCGGGTGAGCGTGGTCACGATCAGCCTGGTCGGTCCGCCCAATCCCGTGCTCGGGCGGGTGATCGCGGCAGCACAGGCACGCGGAACGGTGATCGTTTCGGCGGTCGGCAATAACGGCCCGGCAGCGCCACCAGCCTATCCGGCATCCTATGCCGGCGTGGTCGCGGTGACCGGCATCGACGGACGCGGTCGTGCGCTGATCGAGGCCGGGCGCGCGGGCCATCTCGACTATGCCGCTCCCGGTGCCGACATGCTGGCGATGGGAGCGAGTGGGCGCACCATGCGCGTGCGCGGCACCTCCTTTGCCGCCCCCTTCGTCGCAGCGACGATCGCACGCTTCTATCCGGCACCGGATTCCGCGGGCCTGCGGGCGGCAATGGCCAAGGTCGATGCCCAAGCGCGCGACGCCGGATCGCGCGGTACGGACAAGCTCTATGGCCGCGGGGTGCTGTGCGAGGCATGTCGGACGCCTGTGCAATGAACTGATTTCATTTTGGAAAGTTACCGATCCCGAATTTTTTCGGCGCGCCGGGATTAAACGCGATCGGGCCACCGTTCTCCCAATGCCAATGGATTTTGGGAGAATGGAAATGATCAAGCTTCTCGGCACCAGCGCTTTCCTCGCCCTCGCGCTCGCGGCGGTTCCGGCTTCGGCGCAGATTCTCGGCGGCGGTGGCGGCTTGGGCGGCGGCCTCGGCGGCAATATCGGCGGTTCGGGCACGGGCACGCTCGGCAGCATGATCGACGGTTCGACGCGTCGCCTGCCGACCGCCAGCGACACCACCGGCAGTCTGCGCGGCGCTTCGCACTCGGAGAAGAGCGTCGATGCCCGCAAGGGCCGTGTGAAGGCGTCGAACGAAAGCGCGCTCGATTCGACCGCGGCGAACAGTTCGCATGTCGGTGACCGCACGATCGGCGGCAGTGGCTCGGCCTCGGGAAGCGCGGGCGGCAGCGCCGATGCCCAACTGATCGGCACCGATGCGATGCGCGGCACGGCGAGCAATGCGCTCGGCCGCACTCGGGAAACCGTTTCGAACGTCCGAGACCGGGCCGGCACCGCAACCGATCGCGTCCGCGATACCGCCGGCAACACTGTCTCGCGGGCCCGCAATGCGGTGCCGAGCACCGATGGCGTCTCGGCAGCCGCCACGGGCGCCGCCAATGGCGTGGGCTCCCTCGGCAACGGCACGCTCACGCTGGCGGGATCGGCTGCGGCCAATGGCAGCGGCGCCTTCCCGGTCTCGGCCGGCATGCCGGTCACCGATGCCAAGGGCAAGCTGATCGGCACCGTCCAGTCGGTCCGCGCCGCCGCGGGTGGTAGGATCGAGCAGGTGCTGGTCAAGGTGAAGGATAGGACCGCCACGCTGCCCGCCGCAAACTTCACCGGCTCCGGCAACGCCCTGATCTCGATCATGGGCAAGGGCGAGATCAACAAGACTGCGGAGTAAAGGGCACGGGCGGTCCATCCGGACAGCAGCATCGCCCATGTCCACGGCGCGTCCGGCACCCACCGGGCGCGCCGCACGCCGGATGAACGAACGGTCGCTATCCCGAGGTGTGGACGAACGTGCAGGCGCCCTCGCGACTCTTATCTTCGCAGGCGACAAGGACGAAGCCGAGCGGCGCGCCAAGCGCCTCGACAAAGCCTATCCGGTCCTCAAGGATCCGCAGAAACGCCGTGCCGATGACGCGACGCTCGGACCCGCTGCGCCAAGCCCTCGTCCGCCGCCGCCGGTACTTCCCGTTCCCGCTCACCGATAGAGGCGGCGAAACTTCCCTTCGCCGACTGTCGCCGGGGCTCGAGGATGGACCTCAACATCGCCCCGGCTTTCCGGAGCAGAAGCTGCGCGTCCTGGCTGAAGCGTTCGCGATGTCCAACCCAAGCGCGATCATACATCTCGTCGATCATGGCGGCCTCCTGGCTTTGAAGCGAGTGGGAGGGAGATGCGGATCTTTGGCGAGTGCTTCCAACAAAAGGATCGACTCGCCTTATCAAGAGGCTTTATCAAGCGGCATGCGACGGCTACCACCGCTTCCTGCAGTCCGAGCGTTTGAAGCGGTTGCGCGCAACGGCACCTTCACGGCGGCGGCGGCGGAATTGGGGATGACCCAGGCCGCCATCAGCTATCAGATCAAGATACTCGAGGAGCGGGTCGGCGAGCCGCTTTTCTTCCGGCGGGGAAGGCGCGCCGAACTGACTGCCGGCGGTGCCCGCGTCGCAGCGCGGTTGGCGACCGCTTTCGATGAGATAGAGATGGCGTTCGACGAACTGACCGGCGAGAGCGAAACGGTGCTGCGCATCGCCACGACCGCGAGCATCGCGAACAACTGGCTCGCGCGAAATATCGGAGCCTTTCACGCCGCGCATCCGGATATCGAGATCGAGCTGGAAGTCAGCAGCGCGGTGATCGACTTCGCGGAATCCCGCATCGATGTCGCCATACGAACCGGCCGCGGGGACTGGCCGGCCCTGAAGGCCGATCATCTGGCGACGGTGTTTTTCACTCCGATGTGCAGTCCGGCGCTAGTCGCGGGGCGCACTCTACCGCTGGACGCGCGGGAAGCGCGGGAGATGCAACGGATCAGCCCGCAGGATCGATGGTGGCCGATATGGTTCCGGAGCGCCGGGATGGAGGACATGAACGATTCCAGGCGCGGCGGAATTCGCATGGACTCGCAGGCAAGCGAAGGCCAGGCGGCGATCGCGGGGCATGGTCTTGCGCTGATGACCCCGATGCTCTGGCGCTCGGAGCTCGCGAGCGGCCTCCTCGTGCGTCCCTTCGCCCAGGTGGCCGATGAAGGCACCGCCTATTGGTTCGTCTATGCCGAAAACCAGAGGCGCAGCCGCAAGGTCGCCCGATTCCGCGATTGGGTCGTTCCGGCGTTTCGCGCCGCAGCCGCTTCTATCCAGTTGGGGCAGGCCGATCACAAGCCGGGACGCATTGCATAGCCGCTGCCGGTCCGAGCGACCGTCTTATCCGGATCGGACGTCGCGTATGCCGTAGCGGGGCGGGCGCCGCGGCAAGACCTGCCCGCACGGGAAGCGGGCGTGCCCCGCCATTCCCGCGCCATCGGCTGGCCATGGCTAGCCGGGCTTTCCCAGGCCGGCCGGCCTTTCTCGATGCGTGTGGCCCCGGCTTCGCGGCCGGAAACCCTGTGTTTCCATTCCGGACCCCGGGGCGGGGGTGCGATCGTTCCGCGCGAAGCCCATGTCGGTGCGTGTGATCCGGGCACGGGCCCCGGATTGGAGATCGGGGATTTCGCATGAAGAAGATCGGCTTTCTCTCGTTCGGACATTGGTCGAACGCGCCCTATTCGGCGACTCGCTCGGCCTCCGACGTGCTGCTCCAGTCGATCGATCTCGCCGTCGCGGCCGAGCAGCTCGGTGCGGATGGGGCCTATTTCCGGGTGCATCATTTCGCCCGGCAGCTGGCTTCGCCCTTTCCGCTGCTCTCAGCGGTGGGCGCGAAGACCAGCCGGATCGAGATCGGTACCGGCGTCATCGACATGCGCTATGAGAATCCCTTCTACATGGCCGAGGATGCCGGCGCGGCCGACCTGATCAGCGGCGGACGATTGCAGCTCGGCATCAGCCGGGGATCGCCCGAGCAGGTCGTCGAGGGCTGGCGTCATTTCGGCTATGCGCCGGCCGAGGGCGAAGGCGATGCCGATATGGGCCGCCGCCATGCCCAGGTCTTTCTCGATTTGCTGAAGGGCGAGGGCTTTGCGCGGCCAAATCCCCGGCCGATGTTCCCCAATCCGCCCGGCCTGCTCCGGCTCGAGCCGCATTCCGAGGGGCTCCGCAAGCGCATCTGGTGGGGGTCGGCGTCCGACGCGACCGCGGTCTGGGCCGCGCAGCAGGGCATGAACCTGCAGAGCTCGACCCTGAAGGCGGACGAGAGCGGCGAGCCTTTCCATGTCCAGCAGGCGCGGCAGATCCGGCTGTACCGCGAGGCATGGCAACGAGCCGGGCATGGCTGGCAGCCGCGCGTCTCGGTGTCGCGCTCGATCTTCGCGTTGATGAACGATCGGGATCGCGACTATTTCGGCCGCGGCGACGACAGCGACCAGATCGGCGAGATCGACAATATGCGCGCGGTATTCGGGCGTTCCTATGCGGCCGAGCCGGACAAGCTGATCGAGCAGCTACGGGCGGACGAGGCGATCGCCGAGGCGGATACGCTGCTGCTGACGGTACCGAACCAGCTGGGAGTGGACTATAACGCCCATGTCCTGGAGGCGCTCCTCACCCATGTCGCGCCATCGTTGGGCTGGCGCTGAGCGCGTCGGACGGGCGGGGCGGCATAACGGCGTCAGGCGGCGATGTAGCGTTCCAGGAATTGCTGGTGCGCCGGCATCCGCGCCACCGCGCCGGCGATGCCCGACCTGAGTTCGCCCAGCGCGCTCCGCAATTCGCCGTCGACGATCATCCGGCCCATGTGATGATGGCGCGCCGGCACCAGCCGCTGGCCAAGCATCACCTGCACCCAGCTGTCGACCCGGAAGAGATCGTCCGAAGCCTGCCACGCGATCGCGCCGTCGCGAAAGGCGGCGATCCGCTCGGCCAGGCTGTCGGGGATCGCCATCGTCCGGCACCGGTCCCAGAAGCCGCCGTCCGCGCGCTGGTTCAGGTGATAATGGAGGATGATGAAATCGCGGATCCGTTCGATCTCGGTGCGGCCGAGCGCGTTGAAGCGCGCCGCCACGCCATCGCCGATCCCGCCAAAGGGGAAGAGCTGCACCAGGCGGGTTATCGCGATCATGATCAGGTGGATGCTCGTCGATTCGAGCGGCTCGACGAACCCGCTCGCCAGGCCGAGCGCGATCACGTTCCGGTCCCACAGCTTGCGCCGCCGCCCGGCCTTGAAGCGGATGATGCGCGGCTCGATCAGCCGTTCGCCTTCGATCCGGGCATCGAGCAGCGCATGGGCGCCGTCGTCGTCGAGGAAGTCGCTGGCATAGACCAGCCCGTTGCCGATGCGGTGCTGGAGGGGGATGCGCCATTGCCAGCCGGCCCGGTGGGCGGCGGCGCGGGTATAGGGGAGCGCGGGGCCCGTCGATGCGGTCTGCACCGCGATCGCGCTGTCGGTGGGGAGCCAATGGCCCCATTCCTCATAGCCTGCGTGCAGCGTCTGCTCGATCAGCAGGCCGCGGAAACCCGTGCAGTCGAGGAAGAGATCGCCCTCGATCCGCGCGCCCGAAGCCAGGCGCAGCGCCGTGACGAAGCCGGTCTCCGGATGCTGCTCGACAGCCTCGATCCTGCCCTCGACGCGGCGCACGCCCAGCGGCTCGGCGAAATCGCGCAGGAAGCGCGCATAGAGCCCGGCATCGAGGTGATAGGCATAGTTGATGTGCCCCTGTTCGGGGATGGCGAAGCGGCCGGCCTGCGCCGCCTGCAGCTCCAGGCAATAATCGCCCAGATCGCCGCCCCAGCCTTCCGCGCGCGCCTCCAGCCAGAAATGGTGGAAATCGCCCATCCAGGTCGATCTGCCGATCTGGCCGAAGCTGTGGATGTAGCGATCGCCCTCCCGCGCCCAATTCTCGAATGCGATGCCGAGCTTGAAGGTGGAGCGCGTGTCGCGCAGGAAGGCGCGCTCGTCGATCCCGAGCAGCTGGTGGAAGGTGCGGGCGGTGGGGATGGTGCTCTCGCCGACGCCGATGGTGCCGATCTCGTCGCTCTCGATCAGGGTGATCTCGATCAGCGGCCCGAGCAGCTTGGCCAGCGCCGCCGCCGCGATCCAGCCCGCGGTGCCGCCGCCCGCGATCACGACGCGCCGGATCGGTGCCTGGTCCATCCCCATTCCCCTAGCGATTGAGCTTGTTGATCAGCTGCGCCCGCAGCCGCCGTGCCCCGGTCGCGTCGATCGGCGCGAGCGGCCCCCGGGCGTGCGCGGGCAGGTGAGCCGCGGCCTGGCCGGCGGGGCCGAAGACATAATAGTCGAACATGGCCTTCCAGCCGGCTTTCTCGGCGTCCGAGCGGTCGCGCAGGCTCAGCAGGGCGTGGAGCAGCGTGGTCTGGGGCGTATCGAGGAAGCCCGGCGCCTCGTTCCACCAGTAATTGACCAGGATATTGAAGCGCTCCAGCGCCTCGACATGATGCCACCAGAGCGCGGGGTAGAAGAGCAGGTCGCCGGGCTCCAGCTCCGCCACCTGCGCCGCGGCCATGGCCTGGCGGAAGCGGGGATGGCGCTCGAGATCGGGATCGGCGAAGTCGACCATCGAGATCACCTGGCCGCCGGGCGTAGGCTCCAGCGGACCGGGGTAGAGATTGGCGATCTGGCCGGGCGGGAACAGCGTGAAGCGCCGGTGCCCGGCCGCGCAGATTGCCAGGTTGTGCGACATGTCGTGATGCGCATGCGCGGTGGTGCGGTTGCCGATCCAGATGCTGGCGAGCACGCCGTGCGCGAACATCGGATCGTCGAGCGGCAAGTCGTTCGCGGCGCGGAAGCCGGGGAGATGGCGATCGAGATCGGCCGAGCCGATATAGAGGCTCTCGGGGCAGGGCGCGTCGAGGCTTGCCCCGATCCGTGCGAGGAAATCGGCCATGCCGACACGGGCGCCCGCGAAATTGAAGCCGGTGAGGCCAGGATCATAATGGAAGCGGCCCTGGATCGCGGGCGGGCCGGCAAAGCCCACCACCGGCTGGCCGGCATCGAAGCCCTGGAGATAGGCGATCGCCGCCGCATCGGACTCGCGGGCGATGGCGATCAGCGGCCAGTCGCGCGCCACTCCGCGCAGGATCACCGGGGCCTGGCCCGCCAGCAATTCGGCATAGGGAATGGCGCCCGGCGCCACGCCGTCCAGCGCGCGGACCCGGGCCGCGCCGGCCGCTGCCACGTTCATGCGGCGTCTCGCGCGTTCTTGCGGGCGATCAGCCGCGGCATGTTGCCGAGCGACGTGGCGAGCAGGAAGGCGGCGCCGAGATGGCCGGCGCGGTGGAGGCCACCGAGCTCCGCCGGGCCGAGCGCCTCGAGCCGGTCGGCGGCCAGGACCTCGTGGTCGGAGATCGCATAGCGGCGCTCGTCGTCGAGCATCAGCTGGAGCGTGACCGGCTGGATCAGCCCGAGCGCGTCGAACGCGGCGTACATCGGCCCGGCATCGGCCATGCCGACATGGATCGCCGCGAGCAGGCGGCCGACATGATCGAGCACGGGCGCCTGGCCGCCATGGGGCAGGAAGAGCGGTTCGCCGTCCTCGGCATCGACGCGCGGATCGTCGAGGTCGATCTGGATCACCGGCGCGGCGTCGTCCGCGGTCAGCCCGATCAGGAAGGGACCGCGCTGGAGGCTCAGCGGAACATGGCTGCTCGTCCAGCGATCGCCTTCGAGGAACAGGTTCTCGTCACGGTCGAGCCCGAGCAGGGCGACTGCCTGGAGCCCTTCGGCGGGTTCGCGGCGGAAAAGAATGGGGAAGTCGCGCTGCGCCTCGGCGAATTCGGTGGGGAAGAGGAGCGCCTGGTTCACGGCATGGCCATGGGCGGCGCCGTGGCGGAGCGCGACGCGGAGATCCGCATGGGCGATATTGTCGAGCGCGACCGGTCGGGTCATCGTAACTCCATCCAGCCTGGGCAGGCGAGCATGGCGCAAAGCGCGCCGGGCCTCAACTTGGAGAGAAGGGGCGGCGATCCCCAAACCCCCCTCTCCCCGCGGGCGGGGAGAGGGGCGAGGCAAAGCCGAAACCGGGAAAAGGGTCTGGCGAGCGCGCATGCCCTCTCGCCATGCCCCTCTCCCCGGCCCTCTCCCCGCGAGCGGGGAGAGGGAGATCTTCAGAACTTGAAGCGCGCGCCGAGCAGGAAGCGCCGGTCGAGTTCCTGCGCGTACCAGAGCTCCTTCTTGTCGCGGGCATAGGTCCGCACCGCCGTCTCGGTGAGGTTGATGCCCTCCAGCGTGATCGCGACCTGCGGCGTGATCTCGTAGCTGATCGACGCATCGAGCTGGCCGAACGGCGCGGTGAACTCGGGGTTGCGCGAGCCCTGGCGGTTGATTCCCGAAAGGAACCGGTCGCGCCAGTTATAGGCCACACGGGCCGAGATGCCGTGCTTCTCGTAGATCAGCGTGCCGCTGATCGTGTCCGAAAGGCCGAGCAGCGCGAACTGGTCCTCCGCCGGACTGGCCCCCAGGTTGAACCCGACATCGCCGCGCACCAGCGTATAGGCCGCCGCGATGCCGATGCCCGTGCGCCCGAAGAAATACTGGCCGGCAAGCTCGACGCCGTAGATCTCCGCGTCCTTGTTGTTGATCGGCTGGGTCACCTGGAACTGGTAGAGCGGATCGCTGGCGATGCCGTTCAGGTCGTAGGTATTGTTGATCAGCTTGAGATAATCGTCGTCGAGCTGGCGTGTGGTGGCGTTGTAGTGCGCGGCGAATTGCGCGGTGGCGGCGGCGACCGATCCGGTTGCCTGGATCAGCGCGGACATCACGAACAGATTGCCGTCGCTGGTATCGGCGCCCAGGCCGCCCAGCGCCGTCCTGGCCTGGCCGGAGCGGCTGCCCGCCGCGCCCGAGCTGGGGTCCCGGAGGCCGAACAGCGTCGAGTTGAACTGGCCATTGCCGATGAAGTTGCGCACGCGCTTGTCGAAGAAGGCGATCGACACATAGCTGTCCGGCTTGAAATACCATTCCAGCGAGGCGTCGAAATTGTCCGATTCCAGCGCCTTCAACCGGGCGTTGCCGGTGGTCGCGCCGGGGATGCCGCCATTGAAGGTCGGCCGCGGCGGGCCGCCGACGGTGGTCGAGGTGTAGAGGTTATTGTAGTTCGGCCGGGCGATCGTCTTGCTGTACGACAGGCGGCCGATCAGGTTCTTGGCGAACTCGACCTGGAAATCGACCTGGGGCAGCAGGTTGCTGTAGTTGCCGCCGTCGCTGACGAACTGCGTCTGGTTCGAGATCGACACGGTGAAGTCGTTGTCCGACACCCAGGCGATGCCGGCCGGGATCGCCTCGAGCGAAATGGTGTGCGACTTGGTATGCTCGTAGCGGATGCCGGCGACCAGGCGGGCCGGCGCGCCGCCCAGCTCGCCCTTCCAGGTCAGCTGGCCATAGACTGCCCAGATGTCTTCCGTGACATGGTTGTCCTGCCGGCCGGTGGTGCCTACCGCATTGCCGCGATTGGCATAATAGGGCGAGAGGATCGCATAGAGGTCCGAAGCGACGCCGCGAAAGGCGATCTGCGATTCCGGATCGCCGCCCGGATTGAACTTGTGGAACTTGCACTCGAGGCAGAAGGCCTGGAGCGCGCCCGGCGCCAGCGCCTGCACGTCGCCCGGATTGGTGATGCCCCAGTCGCCCAGCGTCTGCTGGGTGGCGACGAAGGTCTGCCGCATGTCGGTGGTGCGGTAATTGCCGCCGAAGTCGAAACGGCTTTCGCCGCCCAGGTCCCAGCCGAAATCCGCGCGCAGCTCCTTCACGCGCTGGCGCTGGGTCGAGCGGAAAGTGCGGCCGACCTGCGAGCCGACATCGTTGACGTCGAGCGGGCCGCTGGCGCCGAACGTGATGTCCTGGCGCGGAATGCCGCCCGAATAGTCGACCGAATGGGCGGCGACGACATTGGCGCCCATGCCGACCAGTGTCGACGAGTTGCCATTGGCATTGTCCGGCGTGCTGGACGAGGTGGAGATATGGCCGTCGAGCTTCAGCGAGAAGTTGCTCGCCAGCTCCCATTCGAGGTTGAGGCCGTAATCCTCCAGCTTGCCCTTCTGCGCGCGCGACTGGGCCTCGAAGCCCTCGTCCTTCTGGCCGTTGATCGTCTCGTGCAGATAGGTGGCGGTGGCGACGGTGGGGTTGCCGTCGAAGGTCACCACGTCGAACGGGCGGCTGAACCAGTTGGACAGGTCCGAACGGGTCTCGCGCTGCTTGTTCTGCGCATAGAGCGCGTCCGCGGTGATCGTCAGCGCGTCGGTGGGCCTGAACTGCACCACCGCCTGGCCGTTGATGCGCTCGCGCGTGCCTTCGGCATAATGGTAGCGGCTGTCGTTCGGGATGGCGACCAGCTGGTTGGGGTTCGACGGCGCGTTGTTGACCACGGTGCAGTTCGGCCCGGGCGTCGAGCCGGGGCAGGCGCCGCCCGAGCGGGCGAAGCCGCCGGTCAGGAAAGTGTCGTAGGACACGATGTTCCAGTCGTTCGACGTCGCGGCGATCGAAGTGTAGTTGCGCTTCTGATAGCTGCCGAACAGCATGACGCCGAAGCGCTGGTCGGGATCGCTCCAGCTGAGCACGCCGGAGAATTCGGGCGTCACCTTCGAACCGCAATCGAGGCAGTCGTTGACGCTGGTGTCGTACACTGCCTTGGCGCCGATGCTGCCGTCCAGGCCGCTCTTGCGCTCGTCGAGCGGACGGCGCGAGACGATGTTGATCGTGGCGCCGATGCCGCCCGAGGGGACGGCCGCGCGGCCGGTCTTGTAGACTTCCAGCGTGCGCACGCCCTCGGTGGCGAGGTTGGAGAAGTCGAACGAGCGGCTGGTGCCCTGCGCGCCATCGGCATTCTGGTCGCCGCCGACCACCGACACGGTCGAGGTGGCGAGCTGGCGGCCGTTCAGGGTAACCATGTTGTAGGTCGGGCCGAAGCCGCGCACCGTGACCTGCGAGCCTTCGCCATTGGTGCGGTTGATCGACACGCCGGGGATGCGCTGCAGCGATTCCGCCAGATTGGTATCGGGGAACTTGCCGATGTCCTCCGCGGAAATCGCATCGACGATGCCCGGCGCCTCGCGCTTGATCGCGATCGCGCGCTCCAGGCTGGCGCGGATACCGCTAACAACGATTTCCTGGCCATCCTCCGGGCCGCTCTCCGTGGCTTGCGAACTGACAGCGTTGTCGGCTTGCGCATGGGCAAGGCCGGGCATGGCGAGCCCGGCGGCGACGGCGAATATGGAAACGGAACGCGCAAGTATAGGCATGCGCCTTTGAATAGTCATAACCCCTCCTTCAGCGCGCTCCGTGCGGAGTGCGACTTTCTTTTTATTTCGGGTGAGCGAAATGCCTCCCTGATGTTATCGCTATCATCGTGAAGGCTTCTGTCAATTGGGCTGAAATGATTGGAACCGCTTCCAATTGCGGATTGATGCAAACTGTTGCATTACTGCGACAGAATGTGGCGCGGTATCGCCTCCCGACAGTCGGCAAGTTGCGGACCTGCGGGGATTTTCAGTCCGGATCGGTGCCATGGGCGCGCGCCGAGTCGAGCGGGGGCAATGGCCCGCCCGCTCGGCGGGCTGGTTGAGGACTCATATTCCTTCAACCGTCATCCCCGCCTGGGCGGGGATGACGAAATGAGTACCAAATATGCAGCTAAATCAATAGCTTACATGAATTTACAGTCGGCGGGTTCAGGTGGGGTCCTCGACCTGGTCGAGCCAGGCGCCATAGCCCTGGGCTGTCATTTCCGCGCGCGGCACGAAGCGCAGCGCGGCCGAGTTGATGCAGTAGCGCAGGCCGCCGCGATCATGCGGGCCGTCGTCGAACACATGGCCGAGATGGCTGTCGCCCTGGGCGGAGCGCACTTCGGTGCGGATCATGCCATGGCTGGTGTCGCGCAGCTCGGCGACGTTCGCGATCGGCCGGGTGAAGCTCGGCCAGCCGCAGCCGGACTCATATTTGTCGGTCGAGGCGAACAGCGGCTCGCCCGAGACGATGTCGACATAGATGCCGGGCGCCTTGTTGTGCAGCAGCGCGCCGGTGCCGGGGCGCTCGGTGCCGTTCTGCTGGGTCACGCGATACTGCTCGGCGGAAAGCGCGGCGACGGCCTCGGGAGTCTTGCGATAGTCGGTCATGCGGGATCTCCGTTTCGCCCGCTATGTGGGGATGCCGGCGTGCCAACGCCAAGGGCGCGCGCTATCGTCCGGGCATGGCGAAGAAGAAGCGCATTCTCACCGCGACCATGGCCGATGGCTATGTGAAAACGATCGGGCCGACCGCGGTGCCCTTCACGCATTACTGGCGGATCGTCGCGCATCTCGGCGGCGGCCGGACCGAGGTGTTCTGGGGGCACGTCAAGTCGCTCAAGGAAGCAACGGGCAAGCAGGCCGCGCTCGCCGAGGCGGCGAAGCAGCGCGGCTGGGAGCGCTATGATTTCGAAGTGGTCGCGCTGGTCGAATCCTGAGGCGCGGAGAAGCGCGGGGCAGGGGCTGGCTGGACCACGCCCGCCCGCTCGATAAAGGCGCCGCGCGCGACATTGTGCGGATGCGTGGGGGCTTCCGCCATCGCGAGCACGGGGGCGAAGCAGGCATCGGTGCCTTCCAGCAGCGCGCACCATGCGTCGCGCGTCCGGGTGCGGAAGATCGCGGCGAGCCGGTCCTTCAGCGCCGGCCATGCGGCGGGATCCATCTGCGCGTCGAAGTCGGGATCGTCGGCCAGGCCAGTCGCGGCGCGTAGCTGGGCGTAGAATTGCGGCTCGATCGCTCCGATCGCGACATATTTGCCGTCGGCGGTCTCGTAGCTGTCGTAGAAATGCGCGCCGCCGTCGAGGATGTTCACGCCGCGCGCGTCGCGCCAGCCGAGCGTCTCGCGAAAGCCCCAGACCATCGACATCAGCAGCGCCGCGCCTTCGCTCATCGCGCAGTCGATCACCGTCCCGCGTCCGCCGGTCCTGGCCTGGAGCAGACCCGCCGCCATGGCGAAGGCGAGCAGCATGCCGCCGCCGCCGAAATCGCCGACGGCATTCACCGGCGGTGTCGGCTTGCCACCCGCGCGGCCAAAGGCGTGGAGCGCGCCGGCCAGGGCGATATAGTTGATGTCATGCCCGGCGGCCTGGGCGAGCGGGCCGGTCTGCCCCCAGCCGGTCATCCGGCCGTAGACCAGGCGCGGATTGAGAATGTGGAGCTCGGCCGGCCCGAGGCCCAGCCGCTCCATCACGCCGGGGCGGAAGCCTTCGATCAGCCCGTCCGCGCCTGCCGCCAGGGCGCGCACGTGCGCGGCGCCGCCGGACGATTTGAGATCGGCTTCCACCGGCACGCGCCCGCGCAGCAGCGGATCACGCGGATCGGGCGGGGCGCCCGGCCGATGGACATAGAGCACTTCCGCGCCGTGATCGGCCAGCATCATCCCGCAAAAGGGCGTTGGGCCGATCGCGGCGAGTTCGACGATCCGGATGCCGGCAAGGGGCCCCATGATTTCTTCGCTCCTCTGTCTGCTATTTGTCACCCCGGCCCCGTGCCGGGGTAACGGAGTAGGCGGGGCTACCGCGGCGCCATGCGGATGCCGCCGTCGAGGCGGACATGCTCGCCGTTGAAATAGCCGGTCTCGATCATGCAGAGCGCGAGCTGCGCATATTCCTCCGGCCGGCCGAGCCGCTTGGGGAAGGGGACCGAGGCGGCGAGCGCCTCCTTCACGTTCGGCGGCGCGGCGGCGAGCAGCGGCGTGTCGAAGATGCCGGGCAGGATCGTGTTCACTCGGATGCCCTCGCCCATCAGGTCGCGCGCGATCGGCAGCGTCATGCCGACCACGCCGCCCTTCGACGCCGAATAGGCCGCCTGGCCGACCTGCCCGTCCTCGGCGGCGACGCTGGCGGTGTTGACGATCGCGCCGCGCTCGCCGTCTTCCAGGGGATCGAGCGCCAGCATGCCCGCCGCCGCCTTGGCGATGCAGCGAAAGGTGCCGACCAGGTTGATCTGGATCACCCAGTTGAACGCCTCGAGCGGGAAGTGCCGGATCGTGCCGTCTTCCTTCGCGCGGCTGGCGGTCTTCACGGCATTGCCGGTGCCGGCGCAATTGACCAGGATCCGCTCCTGGCCATGCGCGGCGCGCGCCCGGGCGAAGCCGGCGTCGACGCTGTCGTCCGAGGTCACGTTCACTTCGCAGAACAGGCCGCCGATCTCCGCCGCGACCGCTTCGCCCTTTTCCTTCTGCAGGTCGAAGATCGCCACCTTCACGCCCCGGGCCGCGAGCGCCCGCGCGGTCGCGGCGCCGAGGCCGGAGGCGCCGCCGGTCACCACCGCGGCGATGCTGTCGTCGAGCTTCATCCTCTCCTCCCTTCGCTTGTCACAGACGCTCGACGATGGTGACGTTGGCGATGCCGCCGCCCTCGCACATCGTCTGCAGGCCGTAGCGCTTGCCCCGTTTGCGGAGCGCATGGACCAGCGTCGCCATCAGCTTGGTGCCCGAGGCGCCGAGCGGGTGGCCCAATGCGATCGCGCCGCCATTGACGTTGAGCCGCTCGGGATCGGCGCCCGTATGCCGCAGCCAGGCGAGCGGGACCGAGGCAAAGGCCTCGTTGACTTCGAACAGGTCGATCTCGTCGATCGTCATGCCCGCGCGGCGCAGCGCCCGGTCGGTGGCGAACAGCGGCTCCTCGAGCATGATCACCGGATCGCCCGCGGTGACGGTGAGGGCGTGGATGCGGGCGAGCGGGGTCAGGCCATGCGCCTTGAGCGCCGCCTCCGAGACGATCAGCACGGCGCTGGCGCCGTCGCAGATCTGGCTGGCATTGGCCGCGCTGATCACGCCGCCCTCGGCGAGCAGCTTGACCGATCCGATGCTCTCGGCAGTCGCGTCGAAGCGGATGCCCTCGTCGCGGGCGTGGATCGCCGGCCCCTCCGGCGTCTCGATCGCCAGCGGCACGATCTCGGCCTCGAAATCGCCGCGCTCGGTCGCGGCGGCGGCGCGGCGATGGCTCGCCAGCGCATAGGCGTCGAGCTCGGCGCGGCCGAGGCCGTGCTTGCGGGCCATCATCTCGGCGCCCATGAACTGGCTGAACTGCACGCCCGGATAGCGCGCCTCCTGGCGTGGCGATTTGGGTCCGCCGAGCCCGGCCTGGGCGAAGAGCGCGACGGTGGCGCCCATCGGCACCCGCGTCATGCTCTCCACGCCGGCCGCGATCACCACGTCCTGCGTGCCCGAGAGCACGGCCTGGGCGGCGAACTGGATCGCCTGTTGCGAGCTGCCGCACTGGCGATCGATCGTCACCGCGGGCACGCTCTCGGGCAGGCGCGAGGCGAGCACGGCGCCCCGGCCGACCTGGAAGCCCTGCTCGCCGCCCTGGCCGACACAGCCCATGATGACGTCCTCGATCGCGGCGGGATCGATGCCGCTGCGCGCGACGATGGCGTCGAGCATTTCGGCCGCCATGTCCGCCGGGTGCCATCCGGCGAGCTTGCCGCCGCGCCGCCCCCCGGCGGTTCGCACGGCATCGACGATATAGGCGGTGGCTGCTCCCATGATCCTGCTCCCGTTCTTTTCCGAATCGGCGTTATCGGCCGAGGGTAGCGCGATATGCGATCGTCGCGCAGCCACTGCGCGACGATCGCGCCATCCGGATGGGCGCGGCACATAGCTATTCCGTGCATCGCGATGATTTCGCGGAAAAAAGCCTTAACGCCCGGTTCGGCGCGTTTCTGCAAAACGACGGAAAGGCATGATCGCCACAGATATGGAAACGGACGCGCAACCAACTGTCATCCGTGCGTGATAATCCAGATGGGGCGGCGCCGGTCCGCTCCCGAAATGCGAGGTGGAATGGCCCGGATCATCTATGTCGAGGACGACGCGCAGGTCGGGGCCGAGGTGCAGCAGGCGCTGCGCGAGGCGGGGCACCTGGTGGGCCTGATCGATCACGGCATGCTCGCCTTCGACACGATCGCCTTCAACCGGCCCGATCTGGTGATCCTCGACCAGTCGCTGCCGGATGGGCAGGGCCTCGACATAGTGCGGGCGCTGCGGCGGCTGCCGGCGCTTTGCCGCACGCCGATCCTGATGCTGTCGGCCGGGGGCGGCGAGGCGGAAATGGATGAGGCGATGGCTGCGGGGGCCAATGCCTGTCTGGTGAAGCCGTTCGCGCCCGAGCTGCTGGTGCGGCGCGTGGCCGAAATGCTGGATGACGCGAGCCTGCAGGACGAAGCGGGCGCTTAGGGTTGGGGGCTGATACTATCCAGCGGCACCCCCGCCTTGGCGGGGATAATGGACGTATTTTCAAAGGTTTGCTTGGGTTTCCGCCTTGGTTTGAGTGTCGTTCGGCCGGCCCCGCGGAGGACACGGGCGACCCGCTCATGCCCCTCTCCCTTCCGGAGAGGATTGCAGACGGCGTAACCAATGCGGCCCGGCCTTCCGCGCCGTCGCAGCATGTCCTCAGGCGCGGACGAACAGGTTCTTGAGCCAGAGCGGCCCGGTGCGGGCGGCGTCGCGCCAATCGCCGTCCTCCTCGGCCGTATCGGCGGTGTAGCCCCGGGGGTCGAACAGCTTCACCCGCGCGCCGCGATAGGCGGCGGTGTTGCGCGTCACCAGGGTGAGGCCGTGCTCGAGCGCAGTCGCGGCGAACAGCGCATCGCGAGTCTCGGCGAGCGCGAGCTGGCCGCGGCGGCGGGCGATCGCGGCGTCGAGCGGCAGGACATGCCCTTCGAAGGCGGGGACGAGCTGCGCATCGATCCAGCCGCGCAGCACCGTGCCCGCCGCCTTGTCGCGCCGTGCCGCCTCGGTGGCGGCGACTTCCAGCTCCACCAGCGAGATCGCCGAGAGGAACAGCCGCTCACGCGCCACACCCGTGGCCCAGGCGGTGAGCCCGGCCTCGGCTCCGCCCGCCCGCGCCTTGCGCAGCTCGAAGACGATCGGCGTGTCGAGCAGGAACATCACCAGCGCTCCGGTGGCGCGAGCGCGGCGTCGGAAGCGCCGGCGGGCAGGGCGAGCAAGTCGACGATGCTCTCGCGCTCGCCGTTCAGCCGGCGGAACAGGTCGATGCTCATCAGCACATGGGTGGGGCGCCCGCGATCGGTGACGAACACCGGCTCGGCCCGGGCGAATCGCTTGGCCGCGCTGACGTCCTGGTTGAATTCGCGGCTGGTAATCACCTTCATTTCGTGCCTACGTACCTATATTGTCTGCGTTGTCATGTAGGTACGTTACTACTATGTGCGCTCCTTGCAACACAAAGCGCGGCCGGGGCGGAAAAATAAGGGGGTGCGGCGATTTGCAGTTGCGTGCAGGCTTTGCCGCGCGCTCCCTTTCCCAAAGCCGCGCGACGGGCGGGCAACGCACCGCGCCGGGAATTGGGGGGAGGTTACCATGCTCGATCTGCTGAACAGTGCCTGGCACGCATTGACCGATGTGCTCAGCCCGCACGGGCCCGCGGTGAACGCCGCGAAGAGCTATGCGCCGGGCGACTACAGCATCCATTTCTTCCTGCAGCTGGCCATCATCATCCTGGCCTGCCGCGTGGTAGGCTGGCTTGGCCAGAAGCTGCTCAAGCAGCCCCAGGTGGTAGGCGAGATGATTGCCGGCGTGGTGCTCGGCCCGTCGCTGTTCGGCCTGTTCTTCCCCGATCTCCAACTCGCGATCTTCCCCAAGGAGACGCGCAACGTGCTTTATACCGGCGCGCAGCTGGGCGTCGGCCTCTACATGTTCATGGTCGGCCTGACGCTGCGGCTCGACCATTTCCAGTCCAAGGCGAAGAGCGCCGCCGGCGTCTCCGCCGCGGGCATCGTCGCGCCGTTCCTGCTTGCCGCGCTGATCACTCCGTTCCTGCTCACCGTGCCCGGCCTGTTCACGCCCGGCATCAGCCAGGCGAACGCCACGCTGTTCATGGGCGCCTGCATCGCGCTCACCGCCTTCCCGATGCTCGCGCGCATCATCAATGAGCGTGGGTTGGCCAGTTCCTCGCTCGGCACGCTCTCGCTCACCGCCGGCGCGTTCGACGACGCGGCGTCCTGGTGTGTCCTCGCCCTGGTGCTCGCCACTTTCGGGGCCGGGCCGGGCGTGGCGGTGCTCGCGATCGGGGGCGCCGTGCTCTACACTGCGTTCATGCTCCTGTTCGGGCGCAAGCTGCTCGCTCCGCTCGGCCGCATCGTCGAGGCGAAGGGCGAGATGAGCACCGCGATGCTCGCCGTCACCATGATGCTGTTCTGCACCTCTGCCTTCATCATGGACGCGATCGGCATCCATGCGATCTTCGGCGGCTTCCTGATGGGTGTGTGCATGCCGCGCGGCCTGTTCGTCGAAGAGCTGAAGCGCAAGGTCGAGCCGCTCGCCGTCGTGCTGCTGCTGCCGATGTTCTTCACCTATTCGGGCCTCAACACCCGGATGGACATGGTCAACTCGGTCGAGCTGCTGCTGATCGCGCTGGGCGTGCTCGCGGTGTCGGTCCTTGCCAAGTTCGGTGCCTGCTGGGCCGCCGCCCGCCTCGCCGGCGAGGACAATCGCACTGCCCTCGGCATCGGCGCGCTGATGAACTCGCGCGGGCTGATGGAGCTGATCATCATCAATATCGGCCTGCAAAAGGGCATCATCGGCCCCACGCTGTTCTCGATGCTGGTGCTGATGGCAATCGTCACCACCGTGATGGCCACGCCCCTGTTCGAAGCGGTCTATGGCCGCAAGGCCCGCGAGAGCGGCGAGCTGGAAGCGCTCGACCCGAAGCTCGCGGCCGCCGCCTGAGGTCCTCCTCCCCGTCCCGCAACACCCCTGCGGGACGGGACTTTCCGAAGGAAGCATGATGAGACGAGCGCTTCTGTGCGCCACGGGGCTGCTCGCCGCCGGTGCCGCGCATGCCCAGGACGTGAAGCTGACGCCCACCGCCGAGGTGCGGCTGCGCTACGAGCATGTCGGCCAGGACGGGCTGCCGAGGGACGCCGATGCGGTGACGCTGCGCGTCCGCCCGGGCCTGGCCGCCAGCTGGCGGGGCTGGTCGGCGCTGGTGGAGGGCGAGGGCGTGGTCGCGCTCGCGGGCGGCTATAATGACGGCACCAACGGCAGGACGCGCTATCCGCTGGTCGTCGATCCGGAGAATATCGAGCTCAACCGCGCGCAGCTTCGCTATGCCGGCAACGACGGGCTGGCCGTTACCGTCGGCCGGCAGCGGCTGAACTTCGTCGACGATCGTTTCGTCGGCAACGCCCCCTGGCGCCAGAGCGAGCAGACCTTCGACGCGGTGCGCGTCCAATATGGCAAGCCGCTCGGGCTCAATCTCGACCTTGCCTATAGCTGGGACGTGCGCACGATAAACGGCCGCAACGGCACGGGCGCGCGGCCGGTGTCGGTCGGCGGCGACAATGTCTTCGCGGTGATCGGCTATGGCACCGGGGCCGGCACGCTGAGCGGCTTCGCCTATCTGGTCGACCAGGACCTGGCGGCGCTGCAGGGCTATCGCCTGTCGAGCCAGACCTATGGCCTGCGCTTCGCCGGCCGGCAGGCTTTGGGCAAGGACGTCTCGCTCGGCTATGTCGCCAGCTGGGCGCGGCAGAGCGACTGGCATCGCAACCCCAATCGCTATGCCGCGGATTATTGGCTGGGCGAGCTGAACCTGACCGCGAAGGCGCTGAGCCTGACCGCGGGCCATGAGGTGCTGGGCGCGGACCAGGGCGTGGCGCTGACCAGCGTGCAGACGCCGCTGGCGTCCTATTTCAAGTTCAACGGCTGGGCGGGCAAGTTCGGTACCACGCCGCCGGGCGGCCTGCGCGACCTCTATGGGACGGTGAGCTATGGCTGGAAGAAGGTGGGGCCGCTCGACGCGATCAACCTGGGCGCCACCTGGCACCGGTTCGGGAGCGACCGGCTCGGCCAGCATTATGGCGACGAGCTCGACCTGATCGCCGGAGTGAAGCGCGGCCATTACGCGCTCTCGGCCCGCTATGCGCATTACAAGGCGGACAGGTTCGCGACGGATACCGACAAGTTCTGGCTCCAGCTGGACTGGGCGCTGTAGAAATTCTCGGGCTCGAATTCCCTTCCGGGGAGGGGGAGGGACCGATCAGCCGTTGATCGCGCGGATCAGCTCGCGGTGCGTCGGCAGGTCCTCGGTCGCGCGCTCGGAAAAGGCGCGGATGCGCGCGAACAGCCTCTCCGCCGCCTCGACATTGGGAAAGTCGCCGCGCCCGCCCGATAGGTCGGTGCGATAGTCCATTCCGTAGAGGATGTACTGATAGTTGAAGAAGGCGAAGCTCTCGAGGTCGAGCAGGAAGTCGAAGCGCCCCGGCGGGCGGTGGCGCCACTGGCGCAGCAGCTCCTGCAGCCCCTCCGGGATCGAGGCCGGATCGGCATTGTCGCGCCAGAAGGGCTCCTCGCGCCGGCTCAGGCAATAATGCAGCTTGAGAAAGGCGATGATCCGCTCGTAGCGCCCGACGATCAGCTCGTTGAAGCGCCGGGCCGGCGCGTCCACGGGGCCGTTGTGCGGGAACAGCTCGGCGATCATCCCCACCGCCGCCTCGATCAGCACCACCCCGGTCGATTCCAGCGGCTCGAGAAAGCCGCCCGACAGCCCGACCGCGACGCAGTTCTTCACCCATTGCGCCTCGCGATAGCCGGGCTCGAACGGGATGATGCGCGCCTGATAGTCGCCATGCCCGACATAGGCGCGCAGCACCCGTGCCGCTTCGTCGTCGGACATGTGGGCGGAGGAATAGACGGTGCCGATGCCGCGCGCGCCTTCAAGCCCGATGTCCCAGGTCCAGCCCGCCTCATGGGCTGCGGCGATGGTGAAGCTCTCGATCGGGGCGTCGGGCTCGGCATAGGGGATCTTGCAGGCGAGCGCCCGGTCGGTGAACAAGATGTCGCGCACCGACTTGAAGCGGACGCCCAGCGCCTTGCCGATCAGCTCGGCGCGGAAGCCCGAACAGTCGACATAGAGATCCGCCTCCAGCGCGCCCTGCTCGCGCGTGACGATGCGGGCGATCGCGCCGTCCTCGCCCAGCTCGACATCGGTGAGCAACCCGCTGAGGTGGCGCACGCCCAGTTCCTCGGCGCGCTCCCGCAGGATGCGGGCGAGCCGGACGGCATCGAAATGATAGGCATAGTTGAGCGGGCCGGAGAATTCGCCCTCGCCCTGTTTCTTGGGCGCGCGGCGGCTCTCGGCGACGCGGTTCTGGATCGTTACGGCCTGCGCGAAGGGCGGGCGCGTCGCTTCGTCCTGGAGCAGCCAATAGGGCACCAGGCTGGTCCCCTCGGTGTAGAAGGGGGCTTCGAACGGATGGAGATAATGGTGGCGGGTGCCGTCGGGCAACGGCGCGTGCAGCCAGTCGTTGAAGCGGATGCCCTGCTTGAACGTGGCCGAGGTGGCGCGGATGAAGCGCGTCTCGTCGATGCCGAGGAACTTCAGCGTCGACCGGATGGTGGGGAAGGTGCCCTCGCCCACGCCGATGATGCCGAGCTCGGGCGATTCGAGCAGGGTGATCTCGATCTGGGCCTGGTCGGCGAGATCGAGGAAACGCGCGAGATAGGCGGCCGCAAGCCACCCCGCGGTGCCCCCGCCGACGATCAGGATACGCCTCTTGCCCATGCGGTGCGGAGCTTAGCCTTGGGGTAGGGGAAGGGCCAGCGCCTCATTCGTCATCCTTGGATCGCTTCAACCCTCCTCCTCCGGGGGGAAGAATGAAAGGAGCCGCACCGGATTGCTTCCCGGCCCCGACCTGCTCCATTCCGGATTCGAAGCCCCAGGGAGGATCGCCCCATGAAGCTCGACGACAATGCCGCGAGCCGCATCCGCGACCGGATGCTGGACGCCGTCGACCTCGCCGCGACCTTCGTCCTGGCGACGGAATGCGCGTTGACCGCGGTCCGGGCGGATTTCGATCTGTTCGGCATATTGGTGCTGTCCTTTGTCGGTTCGGTCGGCGGCGCAGTCATCCGCGACCTGCTGCTTGGCGAGCATCCCCCCGCGCCGTTCCGCGACTGGCGCTATGCGGCGCTGGCGCTGGCGGCGACGTCCGCCGTCATCGTCGCGTCGCTCCTCCTCGGCCGGATCGCGAACTTCACGCCGCCGCTCCTCGTCGACATTTTCGAAGGCGGCGGCCTCGCGCTCGCCGCGGTAGCCGGTGCCCGCAAATGCCTGGACTACAGGCTCAACAGCGCCTCGGTCGTGATCATCGCCACGGTCAATGGATGCGGCGGCGGCATGGTGCGCGATGTGCTGATCGCGCGGGTCCCAAGGGTCCTGCACGAGGATTTCTACGCCACCGCCGCGATTGCCGGCGCGACGTTGCTCGTCCTGCTGGTCCGGCGGTTCGGGGTCCGCCCGGACCTGGCGGGAGCGATCGGCGGCCTCGCCATCTTCGCGCTGCGTACCGCCGCGCTCCTCGGCGCATGGCGGCTGCCGCATCTGCGCTAGGGCGCGCCAATGCTTCCCCTGAACCGTTATCGCGGCTTTCGCCGGGATGACGATTGCCTACAGCGCCCGGAACCGGAAATCCCGGAACTTCGCCGCGCCCGCGCCCGCCGAATAGAGCCCCGGCCGCAGCATCAGGAAGCCGCCGCGCACATTATGGTGATAGCCGGATACTTCCATTCCCCGGTCGAAGCGCTTCCATGTCCTGCCGCCATCGCCCGAGAGGTGGAAGGAGACGATGTGCTGCCGGTTGGTCACCCGCATGCGCAGCCGCCGGCCATAGGGGTTGGCCGGCCGCCCGCGCTCCATGCCGTATTGGTGCGTCACGAAGCGCTTCTCGTCGAAGCCGAGCCCGCAATAGAGCTTCTCGTCATAGAAAAGCACCAGCCCCGCCGTGCCGCCCGGCGCGATCTCGATGTCGCATTCGAACGCGTATCCGGTGTCGCCGGCGATCAGCAGCAGCGGCGACGAATCCACCGGCGCCTTGCCCGATGCCTGGAGCAGCAGCGCGCCGGCTTCGATGCGCGCGCGCTCCGCTTCTCCCGGACCCGGCTTGAAGAAATTCCACTTGCGCCCGAGCGCCAGCGGGCCGGAGAAATCGTCCGACAGCGCCTGGCCATGCGGCACCCGCGCACCGCCGCCGGGCTTGCGGATCGGTTTCGACAGGTCGCCGCCGGTCATCCGGAACCAGCCGTCCGCCGTCCATTCGACGGGATCGAGCAGCGCCTGGCGCCCCAGCGTCCAATAGCCGTTCTCGAAGCCGTGATAGACCGACCACCAGCTGCCGTCCGGAGCCTCGACCAGCGAGGCATGGCCGCGCGACCACCAGGCCTCGTCGTCGCGGACAGTGCGGACAAGCGGGTTGGCGGGGCATTGCTCCCAGGGCCCGTGAATCGAGCGTGCGCGTGCCGCGATCACCATGTGCCCGGTCGGCGGCCCGGCGGTGCCGCCCACCGCGGTGATCATGTAGAACCAGCCCTTGTGGCGGTGGATCTTCGGCCCCTCGGGCGAGAAGCTCTCGACGTCCCATTCCTCGGGATAGTGCCAGGGGTCGTAGACATGTTCGACCTTGCCGATGGTGGACAGCCCGTCCTCCGCAAGCCGCACCCGGTCGCCGCCCGACAGGAACAGCCAGCGCGAGCCGTCCTCGCCCACGGCGTGGCAGGGATCGATATGATCGTGCAGGCCCAGGTCGATCGGCTCGCTCCACGGACCGTCGATATGGTCGGCCCAGATCACGAAGATCGAGTTGGGGCTGGCCTTTACCGGGATGTAGAGGAAGTAGCGACCCGCATGCTTCTCCAGGCTCACTGCCCAGACCGCGCCGATGTTCTTCGTGAGCGCCGCGCCGCGCGGCTGCCAGTTCACCAGGTCGCGGCTGTGCCAGATGGTCAGGCCGGGATAGGAATCGAAGCTCGAGAAGGTCATGTAATAGTCCGCCCCGTCCTTCAGGATGGCGGGATCGGGATGGTCGCCGGCGAGGAGCGGGTTGAGGAAGCGCCCGTCGCCCAGGTCGCAGACGCGCTGGTTGTCGAAGCCGCGCTTCCAGTCGGGGGGCGTGGCATCCGGGAGCATCGGGTTCGGTGCGGCCTCCGCCGTGCCCGGCCGCAGCAGCGCCGCCGCGCCTCCTGCCAGAGCCGCTCCAAATGCCGCGCGCCGACTGATGTCCATACCGTGCCTCTCCTTTTCCAAAACTTATGACACCGATGTCATCCGGAGGGAAGAGGCCGTATCGGCGCTGAAGCCGCCGCCTTTGGTGTCCGTTGTGTCCACTTTGGCGGGAAGTCGAATATTTCCTATTCTTGTTGGAAATGCCGTGGCTACAAACGTCCCACGTTTGGGGGGAGCGGACGCGGATGCGGCAGACCACGCTATCGGTGGCACTCGAGGTGAAGCCGGAGAGCTTCGACCATCTGTCGGGCCTGCTCGACGCGTTGCGCGACCGGCGCAGCCAGGATCCGTCGGGGGGCCAGGGCCCCTATGCCGATTTCTTGACGACGGTGCCGGCGGTGCATTTCCTGTCGCTCAGCGTGTTCCCGGGCTTCGACTATGACCCGCTCTTCGTGATCGAGGCCAATTTCGACGGCGCGCCCGGTCCCTTCTGGGCGCAGCTGGAAGCCGCGATCGGGCCCGATCTCCGGAGCTTCCTGCGCTGCTGCAAGTGCCCGCTCGATCATACCGGCCCGTTGTTCGACGCCGTGACGGCGCCGGACAGCCGGGCGCCGATCGCCCCCTATCTGGAGGCGCGGACGCTCACCCCCACCGTGTTCCACCACGGCAATCGCGGCATGACGCGCGACCGCATCCTTGCCGAGGGCAAGCTGTTCCTCGCCACCCGCGCCGAGCTGGCGAACAGCAATGATGGCGGGCCGAGCCCCTATCGCAAGCTCACGCCCGCGGAGATCCATGCCCGGCTGCGCGCGGCGCTGCTCCCACAGTTCGGCTGGCTCGGCCAGAAAGCGCCGGCGCGCATCCCGCTGGCGCAGAGCATCGGCGACTATGCCCGGCTCGCCCTGTTCGCGCTGGCGCTGGTGTTCGCGCTGTCGATCCCCGGGCTGGTCCTCAAGAGCCAGCTGGCCTGGCCGCATTATCTGCTCCTCTGCGCGGCGCTGTTCGCGCTGTTCACCGGCATGCTCTACCGGATGGGCAAGGCCCTGCCCGGCACGGCGACGCCGACGCGGTTCAGCTTTCTCGGTTTCTTCCTGAAGAAGCTGCTGGTGCCGGTGGCGATCGCGGCGGCGGCCTATGTCGTGGTCGCCGCCTTCCTCGCGGCGCCGATCTGGTCGGCGATCGCGCACCGGGCCTTCTGGGCGGCCTGGCGGGACATGGCGATCTGGGCCGGGTGGAGCGCGGGCAGCGTCGCGGTGACGGTGGCGGGCCTGCTCGTCTGGCTGCGCTGGCTCGAGCGGCGCGACGCCTCGCAGGACGCGCCGCCGGTGGATCCCCGGATGCTGCGCGAGATGGCGCGGCGGGAGGACTGGATTCCGCAGAACCACATGGGCTCGGTGGTGCTGATCAAGCCGGGCGTGCTGCGCACCGTGATCATCCGCCTGGGGCATCGCGGCCTCCACCTGTTGCTGCGCGTGCTGCCCAGGACGCGCCAGGGCTATCTCGGCTCGATGCGGACGATTCATTTCGCGCATTGGGCGCGCGTGAACAACAACAGCCGGCTGATGTTCTTCTCGAACTTCGACCAGACCTGGGAGAGCTATCTCGACGATTTCATCGAGAAGGCGCATGCCGGGCTCACGCTCGCCTGGAGCTGCGGGGTGGGCTTCCCGCCGACGCGCTTCCTGGTGAAGGACGGCGCCAGCCATGGCCGCCAGTTCAAGGAATGGGCGCGCCATTCGATGGCGGTCAGCCGCTTCTGGTATTCGGCCTATAAGGATCTCACCGCGGAGCAGGTGGAGCGGAATTACCGCATCGCCTGCGGCCTGAGGAAGAAGCAGCTCAGCGAGAAGGAGGCCGCGGCGTGGATCAACGACCTGTGAGCGAGGGCGGCCGCACCCCGAGCTGGCATCTCGCCGCGCCGGACAATGCGCAGACCCAGGGGCTGGTGGTGAGCGGCTTCGCCGCGCTGCCCACCGGCCGGGCGCTGTTCCTCGAGTTCGGCTGGAAGGGCGTGAAGAAGAAGGGCGGCGGTGCCTGGCTGGAAGCACTGCGCAAGGTGGCGCGGGTGAGCGACGCCGAAAAGCCCGATCCGCGCGCGGCGGCGATGGGCTTCACCTGGTCGGGGCTGCAGAAGATGGGGCTGAACGCCAATGCGCTCGCCTCGTTCGATCGCCCGTTCAAGGAAGGCATGTTCCAGGAGGACCGCCTGCGGCGGCTGGGCGATCGGCGCGGCGACGCCTGGCAGGGCACGGTGATCCCTGGCGGGCCCAGATGGAGCGGCAACACGCCGCTCGACGGCGCCGCGGTGGACGACGAGGCGCGCGCCTTTGACGACCGGCAGGAGGATCCCGAGCAGCGGGTGAAGACGCCGCTGACCGTCCATGCGCTGCTGCTGCTCTATTGCGAGCATGACGAGGTGGCCGAGGACTGGTGCGAACGCGTGAGCAAGACGCTCGAACCCTTCGAAGTGCGGGTGGTCCATCACCTGCCGCTCGACCTGCGGCTCGATCCCCAGGGCATCGCCCGCGAGCATTTCGGCTTCGCGGACGGCATCTCGCAGCCGATCCCGTTCGAGGCGGGCACGGTCGTCTATCGGGACGGCGGCGACGTGCCGAAGGATTATTGGAACGGCGTGCCGCTGGGCGAAGTGCTGATGGGTCATCGCAACGGGCACAACGAGATCGCGCAGGGTCCGGTGGTCGCGGACGGGATCGGCGACACCGCCGGGCTGCCGCCGCATCCCAAGGGCGTGGGCTTTCGCGACCTGGGGCGCAACGGCAGCTACATGGTGGTGCGCGAGCTCAAGCAGGACGTCTACGCCTTTTGGGAATCGATGCGCGCCGCCGCCCGGCACATCCGCGAGCGTGATCCCGAGGGGTCGGCGCACGTCACCACCACCTGGCTCGCCGAGCGGGTGGTGGGGCGCGACACGCATGGCAATCTGCTCTGTCCGCTGGGCGGGGCGATCCCGGTGGCGGACAATGACTTCGGCTTCTGGGATCGCGATCCTCACGGCATGGGCTGCCCGCTGGGCAGCCATGTCCGCCGCGCCAATCCCCGTGACGGCCTGGCGCCGACCGAGGCGGACAAGCAGACCCTGCTCGACGCGGCGAACAATCACCGCATCCTCCGCCGGGGCCGCAAATATGGCAAGACGATCAGCGTGCCGCCGACGCCCGACGACGTCGATCGCGGGCTGCTGTTCATTTGCCTGAATACCGACATCACGCGCCAGTTCGAGTTCGTTCAGCAGACCTGGGTGCTCAACCCGAACTTCGCGACGCTGTATGACGAGACCGATCCGCTGATTGGCCCCAAGGGCACGATGACGATCCCGGAGGATCCGCTGCGGCGGATCATCGATGTCGAGACCTTCGTGCAGATGGCGGGCGGGGAATATTTCTTCCTGCCGAGCATGCCGGCGCTCGACTATCTGGGGGCGCTGTGAACGCGCTCGTCTCGCGCGCGGTGCTGCGCCCCGGCAAGAAAGGGATCGCGCGCTGGATCGAGGGGCGGGTGTTCGCGCTCATGCCCTATGCCTTCGCTTTCCTGCGGCGCTGGAAGCCGGTGGCGAAGCTTGGCGGCATGGTGCTGACCTCGCGGCATGACGATGTGCGCGAGGTGTTCGCTACCGATCCGGTGTTCGGCGTGCCCTATGCGCCCAAGCTCGACGTGATCATGGGCGGCGAGCCCTTCTTCCTGGGCATGGCGGACATGCCGCTCTACCACCGCGATACCGATGCGATGCGCACCGTGGTGCGCCCCGGCGACCTGCCCGGGCTGGCGCAGAAGGCGGAGGCGATGGCCGAGGCGATCGTCGCGGCGTCGCCGGGGCGGCTCGAAGTGGTGGATACGCTGGTCCGGCGCGTGACCTTCAGCGTGCTCGGCGATTATTTCGGCGTGCCCGATCCGGCCGGGGGCGATCTGCGGGTGTGGGGCACGCGGCTGTTCGAGTTCCAGTTCGCCGATCCCAAGGGCGATCCGGCGCTGCGCGCGGATGTCGACCAGATCGCCCCGGCGCTGCGCGCGCATATCGACAAGGAGATCGTCCGGCGGAAGGCGGCGCCGGGCAAGGACGATGTGCTGTCCCGCTGTCTCGCCCAGCAGAAGCGCGGCGTGCCGGGCTTTTCCGATGTGGAGATCCGCACCAATCTGATGGGCTTCATCGTCGGCGGGCCGCCCCAGCCGCCGATGGTCGTGCCGCAGGCGATGGAGCAGCTGCTGCGCCGGCCGAAGGAGCTGGCGGCGGCGCAGGCGGCGGCGCGGGCCGGGGACGATGATTTGCTCTGGGGCTATGTCCAGGAGGCGATGCGCTTCGATCCGCTCGCGCCGGGGCTGCCGCGCATCGTGCTGGCCGATGGCGTGATCGCGCGCGGCACGGCCCATGAGACTGTGGTGAAGGCGGGCGACACGGTGCTCGCCGCCTTTGCCTCCGCGATGATGGATCCGCGCCGGCTGACCGATCCCGCCCGTTTCGATCCGCATCGCCCGGCGAGCGACTATATTCACTTCGGCTATGATCTGCACCAGTGCTTCGGCCGCCACATCAACCGCGCGACGCTGCACCTCATGCTCAAGCCCTTGTTGAGGCGCCCCAATCTTCGAAGGGCGCCGGGCGGGGCGGGGCGGCTGGCGAAGAACGGGGCGTTCGCGGAGTCGCTGACCCTGGTGTTCGACTGAGGCTGGGGGGCGGCGGCTTCCCTTCCGGCATCCCCGTTGGCGCCGGGATGCCGATTGCAGGGCTGCGCCGCAGAGACTGAGGCTCAGCGCCGCGGCGACGGGCCGCCGCGATAGCCGCCCTGGCGCTCGAGCATCCAACCGGGATATTCCGCCGGCAGCTTGCTCACCGCATCGAGCCGGGCAAGCTCGTCGGGCGTGAATTCCACGTCCACCGCGGCGAGATTGTCGGCCAGTTGCTCGGGCCGCTTGGCGCCGATGATGACGCTGGAGACCGCGCGTTGATGGAGCAGCCAGGCCAGCGCCAGCTGGGCAACCGAGCGACCCTTGGCTTCGGCCAGTTCGCGCAGCACGTCGACCACGTCATAGCCGCGCGCCTTGTCCACCGGCGGGAAGTCGAAGCCGGCGCGCCGGCCGTCGCCGTCGCCGTCACGCGTATATTTCCCCGACAGGAAGCCGCCGGCGAGCGGGCTCCACACCATCAGGCCGACGCCTTCGGATTCGAGCATCGGGATCACTTCGCGTTCCAGGTCGCGGCCGGCGATCGTGTAATAGGCCTGGAGCGAGGCGATCGGGGCATAGTCCCGCGCCGCCGCGATGCCGACCGCCTTCATCACTTGCCAGGCCGCCCAGTTGGAGAGGCCGATGTACCGCACCGTCCCGCGCCGCACGAGGCTGTCGAGCGCCTGGAGCGTCTCCTCGATCGGCGTCGCCGCGTCGAAGCCGTGGATCTGGTAGAGATCGATATGGCCGGTATCGAGCCGCTCGAGGCTCTTCTCGACCTGGGCCAGGATATGGCCGCGCGACGCGCCGGCGCCGTTCGGGCCCGCGTGCATGCGGCCGACCACCTTGGTGGCGACCACGACCTCGTCGCGCGCCACGCCCAGGTTCCTGAGCGCCTGGCCGAGTATCCGCTCCGAACGCCCCTCGGCATAGATGTTCGCCGTGTCGAAGAAATTGATACCGGCATCCAGCGCGGCCTTGACCAGCCCGTCGGCTTCTTCCTGCTGCAACTGGCCGATCCGGCCCCATATGCCCTCGTCGCCGCCGAAAGTCATGGTGCCGAGGCAGAGTTCCGAGACGATCAGGCCGGTGCGGCCGAGCCGGTTGTAGCGCATGGGATACCCCTGGGAGCGAGAGGGAGAGGCTCCGCAGATGTGGTCCGGGAGCCGCCGCCGCAATGCCCGGCGCGGCGAAAATCGGACTGAGTCGGGCGCTGGCAACGGTGTCAAAAAACTCATACAATATGGTGCGATGCGGCAATTCCCTTGCGTCGATCCGATAAGTGATTGTTCTCGCGCCGATCTAGATCGATGCAAATGTATGAGTTGACAGCATCGCAGGCGCGGCATAGCCAAATGTGACCGCTAACATCGCGATCCGCGCGATTGGCTCAATGGCCCGGGAAGAGGCCTTCACAGGAGGGGAATATGCACGCTCGAGTTGCGCCTCGTTTCACTGCGCGTCGTCTAGGGATGATCGGCGCCGCGTTGCTCGCCGGCACGGCCTGGCCCGCGCTTGCCCAGACCCAGTCCGGCGACACGCCCGCCGCCGCCCAGGACCAGAGCGTCCCGGAAACGGAGCAGTCGATCGTCGTCACCGGATATCGCGCATCGCTGCAGAGCTCGACCAACGCGAAGAAGAACTCGGTGGGCTTCACCGATTCGATCTTCGCCGAGGACATCGGCAAGTTCCCCGACACCAACATCGCCGAGAGCTTCAACCGCATTCCCGGCGTGACCATCGCCCGCGAAGTGACGGGCGAGGGCCTCAATGTCACGATCCGCGGCCTCGGCACCAATTTCACCCGCGTGCTGCTGAACGGCGCCCCGGTGGCGGTCGCCTCGACCGGCCGGACCGACTCGCAGAACACCAACCGCGAAGTCGATCTCGACATGTTTCCGACCGAGCTGTTCACGTCGCTGACGGTGAACAAGAGCGGGATCGCCGACCAGGTGGAAGGCGGCGCCGCCGGCACGGTCAACATGCGCAGCGCGCGGCCGTTCGACCGCTCGGGCACGCGCATCACTTATGGCGCGCAGCTGACCAAGAACACCAATTCGAAGGATTGGGGCTATCGCGGCTCGCTGCTGGGCAGCACCACGATGGGCGATTTCGGCATCCTGCTCGGCGTGGCCGGCGTGCACAACAAGGTGCGCACCACCGGCTTCGAGACGATCGGCTGGACCAACCCGAACCTGTCCGCCGCCCAGTGCGGCGCGACCAGCGGCTGCAATCCCACCGGCGGCGGCAACTGGACGATCCCGGGGACGGTGCCGGCCAATTCGGGCGCGGGCCTGCCCACCGGTGCCACGATCGACCAGGCGTTCCTGCTCGCGCGCAATCCGGGGGCGACGATCTCGCAGATCGACAACGGCATCATCCCGCGCCTCGGCCGCAGGATGTTCGAGGAAGGCACCAAGGACCGCATCAACGCGATCGCCAGCCTGGAATATAAGGGCGAGCGTTTCCATGCCTATGTCGACGGCATGTTCGGCTGGAAGGACAACCAGCTCGAGCGCGTCGACATGAACTGGGTCGGCCGGAACGGCGCCGCGATCCCGCTCAACACGCAATATGACCGTTCGGACTGCACCCAGGGCTGCGTGGTCACCAAGGGCACCTATGCCAACGCCCAATGGTTCCTCGAATATCGGCCCTTCATCGAGAAGACCAAGTTCTGGGGCGTCAATCCCGGGCTCGAATGGGAGATCGCCGACAAGCTGAAGTTCGACCTGCAGGGCAATTACACCTGGTCCAGCTTCCACCGCGAATCGCCGAGCGTGGTGGTGCTCAGCGCTCCCAATTCGGGCGTGGTGGTGAACTATGACAACAGCAGCGGCGACGTGCCCACGATCTCGACGAACATCGACTTGAACAATCCCGCCAACTTCGCCTGGCCGGGCGGGCGCGTGAACATCCAGGACGAGAAGCGGCAGACCGAGACCAAGGGCGTTCGCGGCAACCTGACCTGGGGTGACAATGCGTTCAACCTCAAGGTCGGTGCCGCCTATGACGACACCTCGCGGCGCATCAACGCCTATGACAACAGCCAGGCCTGGCAGAATGCGGTGTGCGGCAATCGCCCCAGCGTGTTCCTGCCCTCGCCCAATACCCAGCCGCCGTGCAACGGCCTGGTCCAGCCCGGCGCGGCGCCGGCGGGCTATCCCACCTATCCGGCCTATGGCACCGGCTATTCCTCCGGCGCGAGCGGCGGGGTGACCTATGGCGGCTCGCTGATCTCGAATTCGCAGCTTGCCGGGCTGTTGCGCCCGACATCGGCGGGCTTCGTCACGGTGGACTGGAACGCGTTCAAGGCGGCATCCAACTATGACGCCTTCCACAATGCCGCGCCCGAGGCGGGCTCGTCGAACACCGGCGCCAGCGGCGGCTATGTCCGCGAGAAGGTGATCGGCGCCTATGCCGAAGTGAATGGCGATCTGCAGCTGGGCGACAATCACCTCAACTACAATGCCGGCGTCCGCTATGTGCATACCGATCAGACGATCGGCGGCCGCGTCTCGATCTCGGATCCGCGCAACTCGCAGGACCCGGACGGCCCCGGCCCGCTGCCCGCGGCCTGCCCCGGCACCGGCAATCCGCGCGACGGCAGCTGCTATCCGAACATCACCAATTTCGTCTACACCGATACGAGCTACACGAACTGGCTACCCTCGGTCAGCGGGGCCTTCCATATCGGCGATGCGGCGGTGGTCCGCGCCGCGGCATCGCGGACGATGACCCGGCCCAACCCGAACACGATGCTGCCGGGCCTCAACTTCTCGAGCCCCTCGGCCGATGTCGGCTCGGTCGGCAATCCGTCGCTCCAGCCCTATCTCTCGACCAATATCGATCTGGGCTTCGAATATTATACCGGCAAGGAAGGCTATGTCGGCTTCACGGCCTTCCGCAAGGCAGTGACCGGCTTCACCACCACCGGCACGGTGACGGTGCCCTTCTCGGCACTGGGCGCGTATGGCGTCACCTTCGACACGCTGACGCCCACCCAGCAGGCAGCGATCAATTCGCGCGGCGGCCCGACCAGCGCCACGGTGGTGCTGAACCAGCAGGTGAATGCGACCGGCACGCTCAAGGTCAACGGCCTTGAAGTGAACTGGGTGCAGCCGCTCGACTTCCTGCTCGGCAAGATCGGGCTGAACGGGTTCGGGTTCAACGCGAACCTGACGCTGATCGACCAGACCGGCTCGGGCGCCGCCCCGGCGGTCGCGGTGGGGGTGTCGCCGGTGACCTACAACATCACCGGCTATTATGAGCGGGGCGGCATCAACATCCGCGTGTCGACCACCTTCCAGCGTGGCTCGGTCTCGTCGGACGCGAACCAGAACGGCATCGCGCTCGCCCGGCTCTATTCGAACGACTATCAGCAATACGACATGTCGGCGAGCCTCGACTTCGCCAAGGTGCTCGACCTGAAATGGGCGCCGGAGCTGACGCTCGACGTGATCAACCTCACCAAGGAGAAGCAGCGCAGCTACTTCCAGTTCAGCAATGCTGCCTTCACGCTCTACGATCCGGGCCGCCAGGTCATGGTCGGGCTGCGGGGCCGGTTCTAGGGCCTCACGGCAAAGGGGGAGTGGCGGCCGGCCTTTCACCGGCCGCCACTGCCGAACCATCGTTCAGGGGATGGCGGGCCGCCTGCGGGTGGCCCCTTTTTTGTCCCGCGGAACCGGGTTAACGGGCGCCATGACTGAGCTGAGACTGATCGCGGGCATCGAGCTGGGCGGCACCAAATGCGTGGCGTTGCTGGCGACCGGGCCGGACGATGTGCGCGACCGGGTGACCGTGCCCACCACCGATCCGCAGGCGACGCTGGCGGCGATCGAGGGGGTGCTCGATCGCTGGACCTTCGACGCGATCGGCGTGGCGAGCTTCGGGCCGGTGGGGCTAGATCCGGCGCGTGCCGATTACGGCGCGATCACCGCGACGACCAAGCCCGGGTGGAGCGGCACCGACCTGATCGGCCGCCTGACGGCGCGCTACGGCAAGCCGACCGGTTTCCAGACCGACGTCAACGGCGCCGCGCTCGCCGAGGGGCGCTGGGGGGCGGCCCAGGGCATGGCAGCGCATGCCTATATCACCATCGGCACCGGCGTGGGGGTGGGCCTGGTGACCGGCGGCAGGCCGGTGATGGGCTGGGCGCATGGCGAGGCGGGGCATATGCGCCTGCCGCGCGCGCCGGGCGATACCTATCCGGGCTGGTGCCGCTTCCATGGCGATTGCCTGGAAGGGCTGATCGCCGGACCGGCGCTTGCCGAGCGCTTCGGCATGCCCGGCGACCAGTTGCCCGACGATGCTCCCGCATGGGATCTGTTCGTCCACGACCTGGCCGGCATGCTCCACAATCTCGTCGTCACCGCCGCGCCCGAGCGAATCGCGATCGGGGGCGGAGTGACGGCCGCGCGGCCCTATCTGTTCCCGAAACTGCGCGCGCGGCTGGTCGAGAGCCTGGGCGGCTATGGCGCGCTGGCCGAATGGGCGGAGGATATCGAGACGCGGCTGGGGACGCCGGGGCTGGGCACGATGGCCGGGCCGCTGGGGGCGATCGCGGTGGGGCTGGGCGCGCGCGCCTGAGGCCCATCCCGCCGACGATCACCATTCGGGCAAATACCCGGCGGCGAAGTCGATACCGTGATAACAGGCGTCTTCGAAGTTTGCGCCTTCCATCTTCGCACCGATGAAAGTCGTGCTGCACAGCGCCGAGCCGGCGAAATCGGCATCGCGCAAATCTGCGTTGGCGAAGATGCAGGTCTTGACGTTGGCATGAACCTGAGCGCCACGCAGATCGGCACCGGCGAGGTCGCAGGTGACGAAGCAATCTTCGATCACGATGCCGCGCAGATCCGCGCCGACCAACGGGGTTTCGTTCGCATCCGAAACCTCCAGATTCCTGAATTCGCGAACACCACGCGCATAGCGTGCGAGCAGTTCGGCCGAAGTGATGCTGTCCTCCGCATGCATGCGAAGGGGGCTAGCCCAACTTCGCCCTCAAATCACTTCCATCTCCGAATTATAATGGTGCCAGGCCAGCACCGCCGCGGCGCCGCGATGGGGGCGCCAGGCTTCGGCGATTTCCCGCGTCAGCTTCTCGCTCGGCCGTTCGGGATGGCCCATGATCCGGCCGACCTCGATCTGCACCGCCAGGTCTCCGGCGGGCCAGATATCGGGGCGCCCCTCGGCGAACAGCAGGTAGATCTCGGCGGACCAGCGGCCGATGCCCTTGATCCGGACGAGCTGGGCGATGGCTTCCTCGTCGTCCTCGGCCAGGTGCGCGAAGTCGAGCCGGCCGCTGGTCACTTCCTCGGCCAGGCTGCGCGCATAGGCGATCTTCTGGCGCGAGAGGCCGGCGGCGCGCAGCTCCTCGTCGCTGGCACGGGCGATGCTGCCGGGATCGGTGAGCGCCCCCAGCTGCGCCGCCATCTTGTTCCAGATCGATTGCGCGGCGGCAACGCTCACCTGCTGGCCCACGATCGTGCGCAGCAGCGTCTCGTAGCCGCGGTCGCGGATGCGGGGCGGGGGATAGCCCACCCGCCCGATCGCGGCGGCGATCAGCGGCTCGCGCTCCGCCAGCGCATCGAGCGACGCCTTGAGCTGGTCGGCGGTCAGGCCCATGCGCGCCTGCCTTGCGAAGCGCCGTTTTCGGCGGCATGGACGGGGCCGGAACAGGAGAATCTCATGCCCAAGCTTATCGTCGTGACCAGGAGTGGTGAAGAGCGCGAGGTCATGGGGGAAGCGGGCCTGAGCGTGATGGAAGTGATCCGCGAGAACGGCTTTGACGAGCTGCTCGCGCTGTGCGGCGGCTGCTGCTCCTGCGCGACCTGCCATGTGCATGTCGATCCGGAATTTGCGGCCAGACTGCCGAAGATGAGCATGGACGAGGATGATCTGCTCGACAGCGCGGGCGACCGTGACGCGACTTCGCGGCTGTCGTGCCAGATCCCGTTCGGACCCGAGCTGGACGGGTTGCGCGTGCGG
Source organism: Sphingomonas sp. CBMAI 2297 (assembly GCF_029870595.1). GTDB lineage: Bacteria > Pseudomonadota > Alphaproteobacteria > Sphingomonadales > Sphingomonadaceae > Sphingomonas. Next base: position 87,847 of record NZ_JAPDIR010000005.1, on the reverse strand, counting down.
ATCGCCGAAGAGGACTGAGCGGGCGGGGCTTTCCGCACTCTTTCGTCGTCATCCCCGCGCGGGCGGGGATGACGGAAAGGATTGCTTGCCCGGGGCTACCCGCGCACCGTCACCGCATAGAGCGCGATCGCTGCCGCGTTCGACACGTTCAGGCTCTCGACCTTGTCTGAGATCGGCAGCTTCGCGAGTTCGTCGCAATGCGCCTCGGTGTTCTGGCGCATGCCCTCGCCCTCGGCGCCGAGCACCAGGGCGATCCTGCGCTGATCGCCCATCACCTCGGCCAGCGTGCCCTTGGCATGGCCGGTCAGCCCGATGCGCCAATAGCCCGCCTCGGCGATCTCCTCGAGCGCGCGGGCCAGGTTCACCACGCGGCACCAGGGCACCGCCTCCAGCGTGCCGGCGGCCGAGCGGGCGAGCGTGCCCGTCTCCGACGGGGCATGCCGGTCCTGCGTGACGATGCCGAGCGCGTCGAACGCCGCGGCCGAGCGCAGGATCGCGCCGACATTGTGCGGATCGGTCACCTGGTCGAGCACGAGCAGCGGGCGATTGTCGCCGGCGCCCTGGGCGAGCAGGTCGCCCAGCCACATCTCCTCCAACGGATCGACTTCGGCGACCAGGCCCTGATGCGGCGCGTCGTTCGGCACCAGCCGGCCGAGATCGGCGGCATTGGCGAACGTGATCGGAATCGTCGACGGAATGTCGAGCCCGGCCAGCGCTTCGTGCGTGCCCCAGAGCTTGCGTACCACGCGCTCGGGATTGTCGAGTGCCGCCAGCACCGCGTGCCGCCCGTAGAAACGGGGGCGGTTCGACGATGCCTGGCTCGGCCGGTGTCCACGCTTGGCCATTACTTCGCTCCCGGCGCCGGGTAGAATTCGTCCAATGTCTTGGGCTGGGTCGCCAGCGGCACGCGCGGCAGCGGATCGGGCGTGTTGGCCGCGTTGATCAGGAAAGCGGCGAGGATGATCGCGCCCTGGCGCATGTCCTCGGGCTTCAGGTGATCGAAGGTGTCGACATCGGTGTGGTGGACCGTCGAGGCATAGTCGAGCGGATCCTGGATGAACTGGAACGCCGGGATGCCCACCACGTCGAAGAACACGTGATCCGTGCTGTCGGTGAGGGCGGTCGCCACCTTGGTGGCCCCGAACGAGCTGAACGGCGCCAGCCAGTCGCGGAAGATCGGCACCACCGCGGTGTTGCCCTGGGTATAGATGCCGCGGATCTTGCCCGAGCCGTTGTCGAGGTTGAAATAGGCGGCGAGCTTCGCATGGTCCGGGCCCGGCTTGATCGGGTAGGACTTGCCCCAGGCCGCGTAGCGGGCGGGGCCGCTCAGCGTCGGGTCGATCGTGCGGGTGGCGATATGGTCCTCGATATAGGCCATCGAGCCGAGCAGGCCCTGCTCCTCGCCCGACCACAGCACGAAGCGGATCGAGCGCTTCGTCTTGACGCCCAGGGTCTTGATGATGCGCGCGGCCTCCATCACCATCGATACGCCAGCGGCATTGTCCGCCGCGCCATCGCCCATCGCCCAGCTGTCCATATGTGCGCCGGCCATCACATAGCCCGCCTTGGCATCGGTGCCGGGAATGTCGGCCATGATGTTGTAGGCCTTGGTGTCGCTGTCGTCATAAGTGACGTCGCTGTTCAGCTCGAGGCTGGGCGTCGCGCCCATCTTGGCCAGGCGGACGAGGCGGCGATAATCCTCGGCGGCGATCTCGAAGCCGGGGAGCGGCGGCGTGGCGCCGACCCGGAACTGGCTGTTCTGGCCATGGACCAGCTTGCCGTTGCGCGTCGACATGGTCGCGTATGCAATTGCGCCCTCGGCCTTTAGAAAGGCATCGCGCTTGGCGAGGAAAATCTGGCGCGAGGGGCCGCGCGGCCGGCGCGTGGCGGCGGAAGGGCCGCCCGGCAGCTCGAACGTGTCGGCCTTGTCGAGATCGGCGTCTCCATAGCGGCGGAAGTCCGGAACGGTCGCGTCGGCGATGTCCGTCGGCTCCGTTATCAGCACGATCTTGCCCTTGAGCTTGCCCTTGTACTGGTCGAGCGCGGCTTCGTCGGCCATCGGGGCGAGCACCACCTGGCCGGTGATCGGGCCGCCGGTGCCGGGCGTCCAGGCGAGCGGCGCGGCGATCAGGGTGAGCGGGCGCGGGGCGACCATCTTCACGCTGGCGTTCCTGGCGGACCAGCCGCGGCCGAACTCGAAACCTTCCTTGTGGACATTGACCAGGCCCCATTCGCGGAACTTGGCCTGGGTCCAGTCCTCGGCCTGGCGCATGCCGGGCGAATTGGTGAGGCGGCCGCCGATCACGTCGGTGAGATACTGGGCGATGCGCATCACTTCGCTGTGACGGGTGCCCTGGTCGACGATCTGGTCGACCGGCGCGCTCGGGCCCTCCGGGCCCTTGGCGGTGGCGAGCGGTATCGTGGCGGTCGCGGCGAGCAGCGCGGCGATGGCGAAGGAAAGTCGGCGCATTGGGGCCCCCCTGTATGGAAACGGCGGACGCTATGCCGCACAAAGGTTGCGCGCAAGGCGTTGACAGGGACGCGGGGCTTCGGCAATGGGCCCCCTCTCGCCGAACGGCGCCATGGACAGGTGGCCGAGTGGTTAAAGGCAGCAGACTGTAAATCTGCCCGTGCAAGCGTACGCTGGTTCGAATCCAGCCCTGTCCACCACCGCCCCCTAAGGGCCCGGCCCCGAGGGCCTTTCGCAGAACAGGGAAATGGCCCGGGAGAGCAGGCTCCCCCGGGCGGTCAGGCTTGCAGATCCTCGATTTCGGTAACCTGCCCGGCATCGGCGAATCCGGGCTGGCAGGTGTCGGTCTCACCCTGTGCGAGCGCGACTTCTTCCGCATCCTCTTCGGTGATGCCGTGGACATGCGTCTCGTGGACGTGTCGTATCATCGTCGCCAGCTGGCGGAACGAACCCATTTCTGCGACCCCTCGCTTGGCTCTAATTGCAAGGGTCATAACTTAACTTTGGGTTCGAGGTTGCGGGAAATAAATCCTTAACGCGGCGCGAATCACCTTTCCTGGCCGAGCACCGCGGCAACGAGCTGGCGGAAGGCATCGGCGCGATGGCTCATCGCGTGCTTGGCCGCGGGCTCCATCTCGCCAAAGCTCTGCGCATGGCCGGCGGGCACGAACATCGGGTCATAGCCGAAGCCCTGGTCGCCGCGCGGCGGCCAGACGAGGGTGCCGTCGACCCGACCTTCGAACCATTCGACATGCCCGTCGGGCCAGGCAAGGGCGAGGGCGCAGACGAAATGCGCGTCGCGGCTGGTCTCCGGCGGCAGCGCCGCGAGCCGCTCCTCCACTAGCCGCATCGCGAAGCCGAAGTCCTTGCTCTCCCCCGCCCAGCGCGCGGAGAAGATGCCGGGCTCGTTGTTCAGTGCCTCGACGCACAGCCCCGAATCATCGGCGAGCGCGGGCAGGCCCGACAGGTCCGCCGCCTGCAGCGCCTTGAGCTCGGCATTGGCGACGAAAGTGGTGCCGGTCTCCTCGGGCTCGGGCAGGTCCAGCTCGGCCGCCGAGACCGGCTCGATCCCATAGGGGCCCAGCAGCTCACGGATCTCGCGCACCTTGCCGGCATTGTGGCTGGCGATCACCAGCCTGCCCGGCTTCAGCGCGCGGATGGCCTGGGGGCCGACATCCCTGGAAGTCTCGCCTTCGCCGGTCATCCGATTGCCTTCCGCTGCGCGTCGAAGATTTGGTTGCAGCCGATTCGCGCGAGGCGGAGCAGGCGGAGCAGCCCTTCCTCGTCATAGGTCGCGCCTTCGGCGGTCGCCTGCGCCTCGGCGATGTTGCCGTTGGAGAGCAGGACGAAATTGGCATCGGCATCGGCCGCGCTGTCCTCGTCATAATCGAGGTCGAGCACCGGGGCGCCCTTGTAGATGCCGCAGGAGACCGCGGCGACCTGGGAGGTGATCGGGTCTTCCTTGATCAGGCCCTGGGCCATCAGCTTGTTCACCGCGATGCGCAGCGCCACGAAGGCGCCCGAGATCGCCGCGGTGCGGGTGCCGCCATCGGCCTGGATCACGTCGCAATCGAGCGTGATCTGGCGCTCGCCGAGCAGCTTGAGATCCGTCACGGCGCGCAGGCTGCGGCCGATCAGGCGCTGGATCTCCTGCGTGCGGCCGGACTGCTTGCCCTTGGCCGCCTCGCGCTGGCCGCGCGTATGGGTGGCGCGGGGAAGCATGCCATATTCGGCGGTGACCCAGCCTTCGCCCTTGCCCTTAAGCCAGGGCGGCAGCCGCTCCTCGACGCTGGCGGTGACGAGCACGCGCGTGTCGCCGAAGCTGATCAGCACCGAACCCTCGGCATGGCGGGTGAAATGGGGCTCGATCGTGATCGCACGCATTTCGTCGGGGGCGCGGCCGGAAGGGCGCATCTGCTTCAGTCTCCTGCAAGGTTCGCAGCGGCACGTAGACGTAACGGTGGGAACGCGCCAGTCTCGGCGGGTAATCCGTGGAGGAACGGGGAATGCGCAGGCTGTTGATCATGGGACTGGGCACGCTGGGGCTGGCGGGCTGCGTAGCGCCCAGCGGCGGGCCGGGCCGGCCAGTGGCGATCGAAGGCGATTCGATCCGCTACGAGACCGGCGCCTGTTTCGGCCGCTGCCCGATCTACGCCGTCACCGTCCGCCCCGACGGCACCGGCGTGTTTGAGGGCAAGCGCTTCACCGCGGTGACCGGCGAGCGGGCGTTCAGGCTCAGCCGCGCGCAATATGATGCCTTCGCCGCCAGGCTGGCACCATACCGGCCGGAGAGCGGGCAGGTCCGCTACGCGCCGGGCGAGAAGAATTGCGAGCCGGCGGCGACCGACATGCCCAGCGTCGATGTCACCTGGACCCGTGCGATCGGCGACAGCCAGGGGCTCTATTTCTATTATGGCTGCCGGGCGGATAGGAACCGCGCGCTCGGCCAGGTGCTGGGCGAGGCGGTGGAGGCATTGCCGATCCAGGCGCTGATCGGCGAGCGGCCTTGAAGCCGGGGGGCGGCTGCCCCTAGATCGGGAACATGACCACCCCGCCGATCCGTGAGCTGACCGACCGCGCCCGCGACGTGTTCCGCATGGTGGTCGAGTCCTATATCGACACCGGCGCGCCGGTCGGCTCGCGCACGATCGCGCAGATCTCGGGGCTTAATCTTTCGCCCGCCTCGATCCGCAACGTGATGCAGGACCTGGAGGAACTGGGCCTGCTCGCGGCGCCGCATACCAGCGCCGGCCGCATGCCCACCGAGACCGGCCTGCGCCTGTTCGTCGACGGCATGATGCAGGCGAGCGAGCCCTCGGTGGAGGAGCGCGCCGCGATCGAGCGCAACGCCGCCGAGCGCGGGCCGGTGGAAGAGGCGCTGGCCAATACCACCGCCGCGCTTTCCGGCCTGTCGGCCTGTGCGGGGCTCGTGCTGGTGCCCAAGGCCGAGCCGGTGCTCCGCCAGTTCGGCTTCGTGCCCCTGAGCCGCGACCGCGCGCTGGCGGTGCTGGTGGGCGAGGACGGCTCGGTCGAGAACCGGGTGGTCGAGCTGCCCGGCATGGACCCGGCGGCGCTGCAGCGCGCGGCGAATTATCTCACCGGCACCTTTGGCGGGCTGACGCTCAGCCAGGCACGGGCCAGGGTGGAGCATGAGCTCGGCCAGCAGCGCGCGGCGCTCGACAGCGCGGCGGCGGCGCTGGTGGCGCGCGGGCTGGCGGTGTGGAGCGAGGATGGCGGCCGCCGTCCGGTGTTGATCGTGCGTGGCCAGGCCCGGCTGATCGACACCGCCGCTACGGAGGATCTCGACAAGGTCAGCCGCCTGCTCGATGAGCTCGAAGGGCAGGAGGAGATCGCCCGCCTGCTCGATTCGGCCCGGGAGGGCGAGGCGACGCGCATCTTCATCGGATCGGAGAACAAGCTGTTCGCCTTGTCCGGCTCTTCGGTGATCGCCAAGCCGGTGCGCGCGCTGGACGGGCGGATGGTCGGCGTGGTGGGGGTGATCGGCCCGACGCGGTTGAACTATGCGCGAGTCGTCCCCATGGTGGATTTCACGGCGGCCACATTGGCCCGATTGCTGACCTGAACAGGGAAATATGACGGAAGAATCGAAGGTGACGGACACGGACGACACGACGCTGCGCGCGGAAACCGCGGAGGCCGCGCCCGTGGCCGAGCAGGACCGGGTGGCTGAGCTCGAGGCGCAACTCGCCGAGGCGAAGTCGGCGGTGATGTATGCCCAGGCGGAGACGCAGAATGTCCGCCGCCGTGCGGAGAAGGAGGCGCAGGACGCCAAGACCTATGCCGCGACCGGCTTCGCGCGCGACGTGCTGTCGGTGGCCGACAATCTCTCGCGCGCGCTTGCCGCGATTCCCGTCGAGCTCAAGGACGACGAGAAGTTCAAGGGGCTGGTGACCGGCCTGGAGGCGACCGGCCGCGAGCTCGATTCGGTCTTTGCGCGCCATGGCATCTCGAAGATCGTCGCGCTGGGCGAGGCGCTCGATCCCAATCGCCACCAGGCGATGATGGAAGTGCCGAGCGCCGAGGCCGAGCCGGGCACGATCGTGCAGGAGATCCAGTCGGGCTATATGATCCGCGACCGGCTGCTCCGCCCGGCACTGGTCGGCGTCGCGAAGAAGGTGGACTGAGCGCGGGGATGCATCCGTAACGGTAGCGATTGTGGGGACGCGTCCTTTACCCTGCGTCCGCACGGCTATATTTTCCCCGCATGTCGAACGAAGATGCGCGCGTCCGCGCCCTGCGCCTGGCCGCCGAGGCCATCGAGATCTGCGACGAAGCGGGGCTCGACATCGCTGCGACCTATCTCCAGCACGGGCACGACCTGATCGCCCAGACGCCGCGCCGGGTGCGGCAGGACCGCTGGATCTGGGGCTTAGATGAGTCCCAGATTCCGCATGCTGACGACCCCGCTGCCGGCAACGACTAGGTGATCGTGGACGACGACGCCTAGCGTCTTGCCTGCCTCGATCAATTGCCGGGTGATGTCGATATCGGCCTTGCTGGGCGTCGCGTCCCCTGACGGGTGATTGTGGACCACGATGATCGCGCCCGCGCCCACCTGAAGGGCGCGGCGGAGGATATCCCGCACATAGAGGGGCGCTTCGTCGAGGCAGCCTTCGCTGACCATTTCGTCGCGGAGCAGGCGGTTCGCCGAGCTGAGATAGAGCACGCGAACCTGTTCGGTGCGCTTGTAGGTCAGGTCCGCGCGCAGATAGGCGACGAGGTCGGCATAGTTGCCGACGATCTCGCGATCCCGGATGCGTTCGCGCAGCAGGAACAGATGGATCTCGCGCGCGGTCGCGAGCAGCGCGGCGGCGCGATCGTCCCCGTCCAGCTCCTCGCCGAGCAGTGCTTCGTCCGCGCTCAGCACCGCGGCGAGCGAGCCGTGCGCGGCGATCAGGGTTCGCGCGAGATTGCCCGATCGTTCGCCGAGGAACGGCGCGATGAGGCGTTCCACGAGATGTCCTGCCCGAATTTCTTCAGGCGCCGGCGATGATTGTGCGTCGCCACGATCAGGATGGCCGTGACCAGATAGCTCCACAGGCTGCTCGTGAGCCAATAGAGGAACGGATAGATGTGCGGGTCGAGGGTCTTGAGGAAGTGCCCCGCGACCTGAACGATCAGCAACGCGGCCATGGGAATCGGCCATAATCGATTAGCCCGGACGAGTAGGATCAGAATCGCGGCCAGCATCGCCGCGTCGACGATCAGCAGGCCCGTTTCCAGATTGAGCCAGCGCGCATGCGCGCCGGACACGGCGAAGAACGATGCCAGCGTGCCTCCCAGCAGGACCGCCGCCCCGATCCTCTCGGGCGGGCCGCCACGCCAGAAAGCATAGCCGACGCTCGCGACGAGCAGGATCAGAAAGACTGCGACGTGCCACATGGGACGGACGGCTGCCCGTCCCATGGGGCGCGGTCAAGCCGTTAGGCGGCGGCACGCAGGCGCGGCGGCTGCTCGGTGGCGCCGGTCGGGAAACGCGGGCACGGCCAGAGGTCGCCGAAGGATTCCGGCGACGCGCCGAGCCGCTGCGCGAGCGCGCCGAGCTCCTGATGGGCCATGACCACCGCGCGGCGGCTGTCGAAGGCGGCGATCATCGCGGTGCGGAGATGGTCGAGCGTCGGCTGGGTGGCATGGGGCGGGAGCTGGATCGCCTCGGCCTGCGTCGTGGTCGCGCTCACCAGGTCCGCCAGGTTGCGCAATGCGGCGTCCGAGGCCTGCTCGCCGGCGATGGTGGCCTTGGCCACGATGGTGATGGCGTCGAGATGCGGGAGATTGGACATGCGTTTTCCTTTCCCCGCGCGGCAGGGCCGGCGCAGGTTGTTGCGACATTGGGTTTTGGCGAGGGCTAGCGGAGGAAGAGGCGGCCTATGGCGACGACGCCGTAGAGCAGCATGCTCAACCCGCCGAGCAGCATCGGCACGCCGATGGCGACCAGCAGCGTGAGGATGAACCGCTGTGCGGTACTGAGATCATTTGGCCGTACCCCCTTCAACAGCTGGCGCAGGCTGACATGTCCGACCCCGGGCTCCATGTCGAACGCGCTCCGCGTCGCCTGGACCCGCTGGACGGGCATGTCGTTCCTGTCCGCCGCCGACGGAAATGCAGTGGCCGGGGCCGGATAGACAAGCGCCGCCGGGTCACGTGTGATTCGGTCATATCCCGGCTCGAGCCCGGCGAAGATGCGCGCGGCCTCGCGCCGCGAGGAGGCGCCGAGCACCTGGCGCGCGCGGTCGAGCCGCTGGTCGATGGCCGATTTCGAGATCCCGAGCAGGCGGGCAATTTCCTTGGAGGACAGGTTCTGCTGGACGAGGCGCAGCACCTCGACCTGCTCGGCGGTCAGTCCGGCCGGCAGCTCGTTCATGCCGCGATCGCGATGACGGCGATCGCGCGCCGGCGTCCCGGCCCGAAGGCCCGGAGCCTTTCATCCGGCGGCAAGAGATCGGCCCATCCCCGAAGCATCGCGACTTTCCAATCCGTGTTGCTCAGACATATCCGTCATCGCACCCGGATGGGGTGCCCAGCAACTGCTTAAGCATCCGGAAGGAACGGGTCGCGGATTCGCGGGGGCTGCCGATGCGAAACATGACGGCTTTTTCATTTGAAATCGGGGGATGGCACCGCCATCTCGACGCTGGACGCACAATCGTGCGCCCGCAACCGCCACAACTCCGAGAATGGGGGCATGTCCAGCAACGATCATAGTCGATCGACCGTGCCGCCCAGGGCCGCCGCGCTGAGCTGATCTGCTCACCTCGCGCACCGGCCCCCGAGGAATCGGGAAGGGCGGCCGGTCGGCAGTGAGGTGTAATATGAACGCAGCCATCCGTTTCCTGTCGGATCTCCGCCGCCTGGGCATCGGGCGCGATCCGAACGCGCTGTTCGACGCGCGGCTGACCTTTGGCGAGAAGCTGGCCGACCGGGTCGCCGCGGTGGGCGGCTCGTGGAGCTTCATCATCGGCTTCGGCCTGTTCCTCGGCGCCTGGGCGCTGCTGAACACGGTGCTGCTCGGCGCGCATGCCTTTGATCCCTTTCCCTTCATCTTCCTCAACCTGATGCTGTCGATGCTCGCCGCGCTGCAGGCCCCGATCATCATGATGAGCCAGAACCGCCAGGCGGCGAAGGACCGGCTCGAGGCGCGGCTCGACTATGAGACCAATCTGCGCACGGAGGTGCAGATCGACAGCCTGCACGCGAAGATCGACGCGCTGACCGCGGAGATAGCCAGGCTTTCGCGGGTCGAATAAAAACTACGCTATTGCTAATCATTCGCAACAAGCGCTAAGGCGATTCGCGTGCCCGGATTCCCCCCCGGGGCATGGGGATCGCCTTTGTACCAGTTCCTGGATCGCTCCATCGCCGAGGTCTCGCCGATCGACCGATTGCTGCTCTCCTCGATGCGGCAATGGGTGGCGAGCGTGCGTGCCGGGCGTTGCCCGTGCTCGGCGCTGGGGCCGGCGCTGCTGGGGCAGGGGCTTGCGGAGATGCTCCCCGACCTCAATATGTCGATGCTGCTGCTCGAGCGTGAATCATTGTCCCAACTTCGCTTCAAACCGCCCTTCGCGGCGGAAATAGGCGACGACGAGGCCTTGCTCCTTTCGCTGCATGCGCTAGCACGCGCCGGCGCGCAGCCGCGCGTCGATGCCATCATCGAGCAGATCGTGAAGCCCGAGGCGCGCCTCCCGCTATCCGTAGCGGTGGCGCGGATTGCCGTCGCCGTCGGGCGCTGAAGTGAAGTTAGAGAGACCTGATCCCGTGAACATGCATGCCCGTCCGCCGATCGTCCTTCCCGAGCACGCCGCGTTCCAGACCTGCGCCGTCCGCTGGGTGAGGCATTGGAATGAGCATTTGTTCAGCTTCGCGATCGAGCGCCCGGCAAGCTTCCGCTTCCGCGCGGGCGAGTTCGTGATGATCGGGCTCGAGGTGGACGGCAAGCCGCTGATGCGCGCCTATTCGATCGCCAGCCCGACTTGGTCGGACGAGATCGAGTTCCTCTCGATCAAGGTGGAGGACGGCCCGCTCACGTCGCGCCTGCAGCTCGTCCGCCCGGGCGACCAGGTATATCTCGGCAAGAAGCCGACCGGCACGCTCGTCGCCGATGCGCTGCTGCCCGGCAAGCGGCTCTTCATGCTCGCCACCGGCACCGGCCTGGCGCCGTTCCTGAGCCTGGCGCGCGATCCCGACATCTATGACCGGTTCAGCCAGGTGGTGATCGTCCACTCGACGCGCCGGGTGAGCGACCTTGCCTATCATGACGAGCTGACCGCGCAGCTGGCGGGCGATCCGCTGGTGGCGGACCAGGCGCTGCTCCAGTTCCACTATATCGCCACCGTCACCCGCGAGCCGTTCCGCACCACGGGGCGGATCGGCCAGCTGATCGAGAATGGCTGGCTGTTCCAGCCGCCCGTGGTGGGCGATCGCGCGCTCAATCCCGAGACCGATCGCATCATGCTCTGCGGCTCGAACGCGATGATCAAGGATTTCGCGCACATGCTCGAGGGCCATGGCTTCACGGAGGGCTCGAACGCGAACCCCGGCAGCTTCGTGCTGGAACGCGCCTTTGTCGGCTGAGGCCGGCGATTAGCCTCGCTTGCCTGTCATCCCGGCTTTCGCCGGAATGGCGGAGGCAGGGAATGCCAGGTGCTTTCCGGCTTTGCACGTGACGTGCGGGCCGGCACGCCCTATCTCCGCGGCATGTCCAGCCGCTTCGACAATGTCCCCAATCGCCGTGCGCTGATCGACCGGCGCGGCGTTGCCGAGCGGCTCCACGCGCTGCAGGCCAGGGATGGCGCGAAGCTGCGCGCGGCGGGGACGAAGGAGCTCAAGGCGGCGCTCGATGCCGGTCGGGCCGAGATCGCCGCCCGTCTCGCCGAACATCCCTCCCGGGGGCACGAGATCGCGGCGGCGGGTGCCTTTCTGATCGACCAGCTCCTGCGCCTGCTCTGGGATTTCACCACGGAGCGGCTGCACCCCAATCCCAATCCCAGCGCCGCCGAGCGCATGGTGCTGATCGCGGTGGGCGGCTACGGCCGCGGCGAGATGGCGCCGCATTCGGATATCGACATCGGCTTCCTCGCGCCCTGGAAAGTCACCGGCTGGTGCGAGCAGGTGATCGAATCGATGCTCTATTCGCTGTGGGACATGCAGCTGAAGGTGGGGCATTCGTCGCGGTCGCTCGACGAGATGGTGCGCCAGTCCAAGGCCGATGTGACGGTGCGCACCGCCTTGCTCGAGGCGCGCTATGTATGGGGCGACACCGCGCTCTACGACGAGGCCGCGGCGCGCTTCAAGGCGGAGGTCCAGGCCGATACCGCGCGCACCTTCATCGCCGAGAAGCTCGCCGAGCGCGAGGCGCGGCACAAGCGGATGGGGGACAGCCGCTATGTCGTCGAGCCCAATGTCAAGGAGGGCAAGGGCGGCCTGCGCGACCTGCATACGCTCTTCTGGATCGGGAAATACGCCTATAATGTCCGCGAGCCGGCCGAACTGGTCGAGAAGGGGCTGCTCACCAAGCTCGAGTTCCGCCAGTTCCGCCGGGCCGAGAATTTCCTCTGGGCGGTGCGCTGCCATCTCCACCTGATCACCGGCCGCGCCGAGGACCGGCTGACCTTCGACGTCCAGCGCGAGATCGCCGAGCGGATGCGCTATGCGGACCGGCCCGGCATGTCGAAGGTCGAGCGGTTCATGCGCTTCTATTTCCTTCAGGCGAAGGTGGTGGGTGACCTGACCGGCGTGTTCCTGGCCCATCTGGACGAGAAGTTCGCGGCGCGCGGCAGCCGCTTCGGCTTCCCGACATTGTGGCGCCGCCCCCGCAAGCTCAAGGGCTTCACGCTCGATCGGGGCCGGCTCGCCCTGCCGCGCGACGATTTCTTCCGGGAAGACCCGGTCCGGCTGATCGAGCTGTTCCAGCTCGCCGACCTGCACAATCTGGAGGTCCATCCGCTGGCGATGCGCGCCGCCGCGCGCGACGCCAAGCTGGTCGATGATGTTCGCGACGATCCCCGCGCCAACGCCCTGTTCCTCGACGTGCTGACTTCGCCGCGCAACCCGGAGACGGTGCTGCGCTGGATGAACGAGGCGGGCGTGTTCGGCCGTTTCGTGCCCGATTTCGGCCGGGTCGTCGCGCAGATGCAGTTCGACATGTACCATCACTACACGGTGGACGAGCATTCGATCCGGGCGATCGGGCTGCTCAACCAGATCGAGAAGGGCGAGCTCAAGGACGACCATCCGCTCGGGACCAGCATCTTCAAGCAGATCGCCCAGCGCCGCGCGCTCTATGTCGCGGTGCTGCTGCACGACATCGCCAAGGGCCGCGGCGGCGATCATTCGATCCTGGGCGCCGAAGTCGCCGGGCGGTTCTGCCCGCGCCTGGGGATGAGCCCGGCCGAGACCGAGACGGTGGCATGGCTGGTGCGCTGGCACCTGATCATGTCCGCCACCGCCTTCAAGCGCGACCTGAGCGACTTCAAGACGATCCTCGACTTTGCCGGCCATGTGCAGAGCCCCGAGCGGCTGCGCATGCTGCTGCTTCTCACCATCGTCGACATTCGCGCGGTGGGGCCCGGCGTGTGGAACGGCTGGAAGCGCCAGCTGCTCGCCGATCTCTACGACGCCACCGAGGAAGTGCTCCGCCTCGGCCACAAGCAGCGCGGGCGGACCGAGCGGATCGCCGCCAAGCAGGAGGAGCTCGCCCAGCTGCTCCGCTGGGACGAGGCGCGCATGGCCGCATTCCGGAAGCGGATGACCGAGAGCTACTGGATCGCCGAGCCGGCCGACGTGCTCGAGCGCAACGCCCGCCAGATCGACGCGGCGGGCGATGCTCAGCTCTCGGTCGAGGCGCAGGTCTATCCCGAGCGCGGGGCGACGCTGGTGACGGTCTATGCCGCCGACCATCCCGGCCTGTTCTATCGCATAGCCGGCGCGATCCATGTCGCGGGCGGCAACATCATCGACGCGCGCATCCACACCACGCGCGACGGCATGGCGCTCGACAATTTCCTGATCCAGGATCCGCTGGGGCGCCCCTTCGACGAGGAGGCGCGGCTCAACCGGATCAAGGCGACGATCGCCGACGCGCTGGCTAACCGCGCCAAGCTCCAGGACCGGCTCAAGGCCAAGCCGCTGGTCCGGCCGCGCGCGGAGGCCTTCGCGATCGAGCCGAACGTGCTGATCGACAACAATGCCTCGAACCGCTTCACCGTGGTCGAGATCAATGCGCGCGACCGGCCGGCCCTGTTGTTCCACCTCGCCTATGCGCTGTTCCAGTCGAAGGTGACGATCCATTCGGCGCATGTCGCCACTTATGGCGAGCGCGCGGTCGATACCTTCTATCTGACCGACCTGATCGGCGATAAGATCGAAAGCGGTGGCCGGCTGAAGACGATCGAGCGCCGCCTGCTCGAGGCCGCCGCGGGCGATGGAACGGTGGCCGAGGCCGCCTGAGCGAAGGAGATCGACGATGCCGGTGATCGGACTGGGGGGCTTCTTCTTCCGGGCGCAGGACCCCGAGGGGCTCAAGGCCTGGTATGGCGAGGTGCTGGGCGTGGGCGGCGGCTTCGGGGCCGACGAGAGCGGCCAGGCCAGCCCGTGGTTCTGGCATCCGGAGCCCGGCCCGGTGGTGTTCGAGCCGTTCAAGGCGACGACCGACTATTTCGCGTCGGACAAGAGCTGCATGCTCAACTTCCGCGTGCGCGATCTCGACAGCCTGCTCGAGCAACTCAACGCGCGCGGGATCGAGATCATCACCAAGGACGAATGGGACACGCCGGAGACCGGCCGCTTCGCCCGCATCCACGACCCCGAGGGCAATCCGATCGAGCTGTGGGAGCCGCCCCTGGCCTGAGCTTCGGCCGGGATGACGGCGTGGGGCGGGATGCCGATGGAGAGGAAGGCGATGGCCGGGGCTTTGCGCCTTCCCCGGCTCGCCGTTAATCCCGCTTCTTCTGCCACACCCGCACATAATCCACTTCCATGCGCGACGGGAACGCATCCGCGTCGATCCCCTTGTCGCCGCCCCAGCCGCCGACTGCGACGTTGAGGATCAGATATTGGGGTCCCGCAAAGGGCCAGGTGTCGGGATTGCCCTTGCGGTCGTTGTCGAAGCGCAGAAATGCCCGGCCGTCGACGCCGATCAGCATGCGGTCCTGGTTCCAGTCCAGCTGGTAGTCGTGGAAGGCGGTGCAGGCGTCGGGCACTATCGCCTGGGCGGTCTTCTGCGTCTTGGCGACGTGGTTATAGGCCTTGGTGTGGATCGAGCCATGGACGCGGCCGGGATCCCAGCCGACATGCTCCATGATGTCGATCTCGCCCAGGCCCGGCCAGCCGGCCTTCTCGTCGCTGCCGAGCATCCAGATCGCCGGCCACATCCCCTTGCCGCAGGCCAGCTTCGCCCGGACCGTGACGAAGCCATTGGTCCAGTCGGCGAGGCCGCGGGTCTGGATCTTGCCCGAGCTATAGTCCTGGCCGCCATAATCGGCGCGGCCGCTCAGCCGCTCCCTGCGCGCCTCGATGACGAGCTTGCCGCGCTCGAGACGGACATTCTCGCGGCGGTTCGCGGCGTAATATTGCAGCTCGTTGTTCCACCAGCCTTCCTTGTTGCGGCTGGTGTCATAGGCCCATTTGCGCGGATCGAGGCGCTTGCCGTCGAACTCGTCGGACCAGACCCGGACATAGTCGGCCGGCACCGCCATCGGCTCGTCGGCATGGGCGGTGGAGAGCGGGGCCTGGATCGTCTGGGCAGAAGCGGCGCCCGGCAGCAGTAGTGCCGCCGCCAGGGCGCCGCATCGGATCACTTGGGCGCCAGCACCATCAGCATCTGGCGGCCTTCCATGCGCGGATAGGATTCGACCTTGGCATCCTCGGCGCAATCCTGCTGGACGCGCTGGAGCAGCGCCATGCCGAGCTGGCCGTGCGAAAGCTCGCGGCCGCGGAAGCGCAGGGTGACCTTCACCTTGTCGCCTTCGCCGATGAACTTGTGGATCGCCTTCATCTTCACGTCATAATCGTGATCGTCGATGTTCGGACGCATCTTGATCTCCTTGATCTCCTGCGTCTTCTGGCTCTTCCGGGCGAGGTTCGCCTTTTTCTGCGCCTCGTACTTGAACTTGCCGACATCGAGGAACTTGGCGACGGGCGGGTCCGCATTGGGAGACACCTCGACCAGGTCGAGCCCGAGCTCCTGCGCCTGTTCCATCGCCTCGCGCGTGTACATCACGCCGAGATTCTCACCCTCATGGTCGATCACGCGGACCTTGGGCGACTGAATGAATTCGTTAAACCGCGGACCGTTCATCGGCGGCGCCACCATCGAGCGGCGATTCATGGGCGGACGTATACGACTTGCTCCTGTTGTTGCAGACTCGGGGTTTGGGCGGCTCAATAACGCAGGATGCGGCACTCCGGTAGTCCGGCACCTGCATTTCCGCCGAAATTCCGCGCACTGTGGCACGGCAACCGCAGATATCGGGTGTAAAGCCGCTGCCCGCAAGCCCGGTTTTAGCGATGGCTTAGGGCCGGCCGGGCCATGAAGACGGCCGAAAGGGCAGGGCATGGCGCGCATCGCCGCGATCGATTCGAGCGGAACCGGGGGGCGCATGCCCGCCTGGGCGCCGCCGCTCGCGCTGCTGCTCGGGGTCGTGCTGCTGTTTCCACGCTTCTATGTCGGTGGAGGCGGCGACGACTGGCATTATCTCGAGGCGGCGCGGTGCGTGGCCCGGAACGGCATCTGTCTTCCCGGCACGCATTGGGCGGCGCGCTTTCCGCTGGTGGCGCCGATGGGCGCCGTACTGGCCCTGTTCGGCGAGCGGCCCTGGACGGTGGGGCTGGTGCCGCTGCTCTACACCATGGCGGGGCTGCTGTTGTTCGTCGGCAATGTCGAGCGCCGCTTCGGCGCCACGGCGGCGATGCTGGCGGGCTCGGCGCTGGCACTGACGCCGCTGTTCCCGCTCAACGCGCTCCAGCCGCTGGTCGACCAGCCCGAATTCGCCTGGACCATGGCCTGTCTGCTCGCCCTCCAGATCGCGCTCGAGCGGAACGCCGCGCGCTGGGCCGCGATCGCGGGCGCGATGCTGGCGCTGGCCGTGATGACGCGGATGAGCAGCCTGGCGCTGCTGCCGCTGCTCGGCCTGGGGTGGCTGATGCTGGTGCCGGACCGGCGGCGGCTCGCGCTGCCCTTCGCCGCCGCGGCCGTGGCGCTGCTCGGCATCGAGGCGCTCGGCTATGCGATGGCGACCGGCGATCCGCTATATGGCTGGAAGCTGTCGCTCCATCATGGCCGCATCCCCACCACCGAGCTGGCGGCGGGCGTGGACACCAGCCGCAGCCCGCTGCTCAACCTAGACTTCATCCGCAACTGGCGGCGCAGCATGGGCATCCATGTCCATTGGACGGTGGACCCGCTGCTCAACCTGCTCGCCGATCCGCTATGCGGGCTGACGCTGTGCGGCGCGCTGGCGCTCGCGGTGGCGCGGGCCGGGGCCTGGCGGCGCGACCGGTGGCTGCGCCTGATCGCGGTCGCGGCGCTGCTCCATTTCATGCTGCTGACCTATGTGCTGGCAGTCGACCCCAAGCCGCGCATGTTTCCCTTCGCCTATGCCGCGGCGGCGGCGACGCTGGGCGTGCTCGGGGCGCGGGCCTGGCGCGACGGCGGCCGGCTGATCGTCGCGGCGCTCTTCGCCCTGCTCGCCGGCCGCGCGCTGCTGACGGCCTATGACCAGCCCGACCTCGCATCGGCGCGGGTTGCCGCCTCGGCCTGGATCGCGGCGGCGCCGCCGGGAAGCCTCGCGACCGACGAATGGACGCGGCGGACCTTCGCGCTGGTCCCCGGCGCCGCCGCCCTGCCGCTGGTGGAGGAAGCGCCGCGCCGTGACCTGCTCACGCTCGGCAAGGCGCCGTGCGCCGGCGGGCAGGTGCTGCGCGCGGCGAACTTCGAACGGCACGAACCGGCGCCGCTTGCGTGGCTGCGGGCGCGTGGCCTGCTGCTCGGGGTGCAGGTCCCCGTGCGCCTGTGCCTAGTCAGGCCGGCACCCCTGCATGGCGCAGATGGATGATCGGATAGGGCCGGCCGTGCGGATCGGTCTCCGAGCGGCCGATCACTTCGAAGCCGCGGGCGAGATAGAAGGGCAGGGCATTGTCCGCCTGCTCATTGGCATCGACCAGCGCGTCCGGCGAGAGCGCCAGCGCATGATCGATCAGCGCGGTGCCGAAGCCGCGGCCATGGGCGGCCGGATCGACGAACAGCGCGTCGATCATCGCCCCGTCCATGGCGAGGAAGCCCTGCACCGTGCCGGCGTCGTCCTCGACCAGCCAGAGCGGGGCGACGGGCAGGAACTGCTCGGCGACGATCATGTCGATCTCGGCGCGATGCTCGGGCGAGAGGAAGCCGTGCGTCGCGTCCACCGCGGCGCGCCAGATCGCCAGCGCGCGCGGTACGTCCGCTTCGGTGCCTGGGCGGATATGGGCCATCAGCGGCGCCCCCACAGGATGACCACGCAGCCGAGCACCGCCAGCGCCGCGCCGGCCAGGTCCCAGCGTGTGGGCGGCACCCGCTCGACCAGCACCAGCCAGCCGAGCGAGGCCAGGATGTAGATACCGCCATAGGCGGCATAGGCGCGTCCGGCCGCGTCCGCGCTGCTCAGGGTGAGCAGCCAGGCGAACAGGGCGAGCGAGGCGCCGCCGGGGACGAGCCACCAGGCGGGCTTGCCCAGCCGCAGCACGCCCCAGAAGGCGAAGCAGCCCGCGATCTCCGCCAGCGCGGCGACCGCGTAGATCGCAAGCGTGGCCGGGTTCATCCGCCGACCAGCCTCTCGATCGACACGAGCAGGATCATGCCGAGAAGCGGGCTGGCGACCGCCAGTGCCAGGCCCCGGGCCGGCCGGGCCGCATGAAGCCTGGCCGCGGCCGCGAGCGACACGATCACGAGCGCGGGATAGAGCCAGAACTCGCGCTGCTTCGCGGCGTCGCATGCCTGCATCGCGGCGCCGCCGTCGCGCGGCAGGCATTCGCCGAGCGCCAGGAAGCCGAACAGGATGAACGCA
The DNA here is from genome assembly GCF_029870595.1 of Sphingomonas sp. CBMAI 2297. Classification (GTDB taxonomy): domain Bacteria; phylum Pseudomonadota; class Alphaproteobacteria; order Sphingomonadales; family Sphingomonadaceae; genus Sphingomonas. The sequence goes on along the minus strand of NZ_JAPDIR010000005.1, from coordinate 69,322 downwards.
GCTGCCAGTGCACCGGTAACGGCCGCTGCGAACAGGACCCAATTGGCCCGCCGGGTGCCGGCCGGGCTCATCCGAGGTCGGGCGGAGTCGCCTCGGCCACCAGCTTCGCCACCACCTCGTCCAGGCTCAGCATCTGCTGGCCCTGGCTGCCCAGCACGCGCAGCGCCACCGTGCCCTCCTCGGCCTCGCGCTTGCCGACCACCAGCAGGTTCGGGACCTTGGCGACCGAATGCTCGCGCACCTTGTAGTTGATCTTCTCGTTGCGCAGGTCGCTCGCGACGCGGATGCCGGCCGCCTGGAGCTTCCGGGTTACTTCGTGCGCATAGTCGTCGGCATCCGAGACGATCGTCGCCACCACTGCCTGGGTTGGAGCCAGCCAGGCCGGCAGCTTGCCGGCGAAATGCTCGATCAGGATGCCGATGAAGCGCTCGTACGAACCGAAGATCGCGCGGTGGAGCATCACCGGGCGGTGGCGCTCGCCATCCTCGCCGACATAGGACGCGTCGAGGCGCTCGGGCAGCACGCGGTCCGACTGGATCGTGCCGACCTGCCAGGTGCGGCCGATCGCGTCGGTCAGGTGCCATTCGAGCTTCGGCGCATAGAAGGCGCCTTCGCCGGGCAGCTCTTCCCAGCCATATTCCTCGGTGGCCAGGCCGGCGCGGACCACGGCGTCGCGCAGTTCCGCCTCGGCCTTGTCCCACATCTCCTCGGTACCGAAGCGCTTGTCGGGGCGCAGCGCCAGCTTGATCGAATATTTGAACCCGAAGTCGCGATAGATGCGGTCGGCGAGGCGGCAGAAGGCCTGCACTTCCTCGACGATCTGGTCCTCGCGGCAGAAGATGTGCGCATCGTCCTGCGTGAACTGGCGGACGCGCATCAGCCCGTGCAGCGCGCCATGCGGCTCGTTGCGGTGGCAGCAGCCGTTCTCGTAGAGCCGGATCGGCAGCTCGCGATACGATTTGATGCCCTGGCGGAAGATCAGCACGTGCGCCGGGCAGTTCATCGGCTTGAGCGCCATCCAGTCGGCGGCGTCGGAGACGATCGGGCCCTCGTCATCGACGTTCGGCACCTCGTCCGGAATGACGAACATGTTCTCGCGATACTTGCCCCAATGGCCGGACTGCTCCCATTGGCGCGCATCCATCACCTGCGGCGTCTTCACTTCGCTATAGCCGGCGGCATCGATCGCCCGGCGCATATAGGCTTCGAGCGCCCGCCAGATGGTGAAGCCGTGGGGGTGCCAGAATACCGAGCCATGCGCTTCCTGCTGGAGGTGGAACAGGTCCATCTCCTGGCCGAGCTTGCGATGGTCGCGCTTGGCGGCTTCCTCCAGGCGCATCAGATGCTCGTCGAGCTGCTTCCTGTTGAGCCAGCCCGTGCCGTAGATGCGCGAGAGCATCGCGTTCTTCTGGTCGCCGCGCCAATAGGCGCCCGAGACGCGCGTCAGCTTGAACGCGTTGGGATCGACCTTGCCGGTGGAGGCGAGGTGCGGCCCGCGGCACATGTCGAGCCAGGCGTCCTCGCCCTTGCCGGCGCGGTACACGGTCAGTTCCTCGCCCTCGGGCAGTTCCTGCGCCCATTCGGCCTTGAAGGTCTCGCCCTGCTTCGTCCAGCGGTCGATGAGCTGCTGGCGCGACCAGACCTCGCGGATCAGCGGCGCGTCGGCGGCGATGATCCTGCGCATCTCGGCCTCGATCGCCGGCAGGTCCTCCTCGGTGAAGGGGCGGTCCTTGGGCGCGAAGTCGTAATAGAAGCCATCGTCGGTCGCCGGGCCGAAGGTGATCTGCGTGCCGGGGAACAGGTTCTGCACCGCTTCGGCCAGGATGTGCGCATAATCGTGGCGCGCGAGCTCGAGCGCGTCCTTCTCGTCCTTCGCCGTGACGAGCGCCAGCTGGGCGTCGCCCTCGAACGGGCGGCCGATGTCGCGCAGCTCGCCATCGACGCGCGCGGCGAGCGCGGCCTTGGCCAGGCCCGGGCCGATCGCGGCGGCGATGTCCGCCGGGGTAGTCCCCGGGGCTACCTCGCGGACGGAACCGTCGGGCAGCGTTATGCGGAACATCTCGGACATGATGGGCTTTCACTTACAGGGTTGAAATCGAGGCGGGCGGCTTATGCCCGCCCGGGCATGATATAGGCAAGGTCGGATCGAGCTGCTCAGCTGCCGTGCAACAAGGCGAGGTCCTCGGGCGACAGGCCCTCGCCGCCAGGCGCGAGCCCGGCCTCCACATGATCGCGCAGGCTCCGGGCATCCGACAGGGCGTTATGGGGTGCGGCACTGGCATTTGCGGTGTCGAACCCCGGCAAGTCGAGCAACAGGCAGCGGAAGCGTAGCGGATCGTTGCGCTTGCCATGATCGCGCACCAGCAGCTTGCAGAAATGCGCGATATCCTCGGGCCAGTCCGCGATGAAGCTGTGCGGGCCCGGATCCTTGCGCAGGAATTTCTGCAGCTTCTTCACCACCGTGGCACGGTCGATCGGCTGCCGCTCCAGCACGGGCATCACATTTGCCTTCACCCAGGGCACGATCAATTCGTGCGCGTGCAGCACTTCGTAGAATTCCGCACCGTCGGCGCGCACCAGGGCAATGCTGAGCAATTGCCCGCCATTGCCGTTGAATTCGCTGTCCAGATAATATCGCATCGTCGTCCCTCGGGCGCCCCGTGATTGGCCGAACGAGGGAGGAAGGCGCGACCTCACCCGTCCGGGTGAGGTGCTCGGCAAGCGTTAGCGGAAGATGCGCGCGCCGAACACTTCCCGGTAAACCGGGACGGTAGTAGTCGTGGCGAAGGCGCGCTTACGCTGCATATGGATCGCTATAGGGCAAGGACGGCGTTCGCGCTAGATGGGGCTCCGCGCCCTTGCCGGAAAGTAGCCAGATGTCCGAAGACCACCGCGTCGCCACCATTCTGCCCTGCAACGACCTTGGCGCGAGCCTGGCCTTTTACGAACGGCTCGGCTTCCGGCTCGTGAGCGACTATGGCGACTACAAGATCCTCGAGGACGGCAGGGGCTGGCATCTGCACCTCAACAAGGCAGTGCTCGGCTGGCTGGTGCCCGGGCACAATCCGTTCGGCATCTATCTCTACACCGACGATGTCGACGGGGTGGCGGAGCGCGTGCGCGAGCTGATCATCGAGAAGGAAGGGCCGAGCCTAAAGCCCTGGGGCTGCTATGAGTTCGCGGTGAGCGATCCGGACGGGACGCTGGTGCGGGTGGGCCGCATTGCATCCTGAAGCCGCGCAACTGCTGGGCATGGCGGCGGAGGCGGCGCGGCGGGGCCAATATGGCCAGGCCCTGCCGATGCTGAGCCGTGCGCTCGCGCTCGACATCGAGGGCGTCGCGCCGGCCTATGCCGATCTGCTCGCCCGGCTGTCGCTCACCGGCTGGCCGCCGCAGCTCGAAGCGGACCTGGCAACCTGCCTGTGCGCCGGCTCGCCCGATCCCCAGATGCTGGCGCGGACGGCGGCGCGCATGCTGCTGGTCAAATATCCCGAGCCGGTAGTGGCGGAGGACCCGTTGTGGGACGCGTTCCTGACCCGCTGCATCAATGTCGATCCGGCGATGGAGGCGCGGCTGGCCTGGCTCGCCGGGCGGGTGCTGCCGGACGGGTTGCGCAAGGCCCTGGCGATACAGGCTTTTGCGAGCGAATATGCCTGGGGCGGGGAAGCGCTGGGCGTTCCTCCCGCCGCCGCCGCCGAGATCGCCGAGGAGCGGGCATTGGCCGAAGCGATGCCGTCGCTCGGCATTCCCGGAGACGCGATCTCGCGGGCGGTGCGCGCCCAGTACGAAGCCAATCCCTATCCGCGCTGGCGGGTGCCGCCGGCGCGGCCGCATGCCGCGCTGGCCCGGCATCTCGCTTCGCTGGGCGCCCAGCAGGCCGAGCCGCTCGCGGTGCTGGTCGCGGGTTGCGGCACCGGGTTCGAGCCGATCGACCTGGCGCGGATGGACCCGTCGCTATCGATCACCGCGCTCGACCTGAGTGCCGCGAGCCTGGCCCATGGCCAGCGCATGGCTGGTGTGCTGGGCGTGGAGAATGTGCGCTTCGTCCAGGGCGACATCCTCGACATGGCTGGGCTGGGCGAGCGTTTCGCCATGGTGAGCTGCACCGGAGTGCTCCACCATATGGAGCGGCCCGAGCAGGGGCTGGCCGCGCTTGCGGATGCGCTCGTGCCGGGCGGCGTGCTGCGCGTCGCGCTCTACAGCGAGCGGGCGCGGGCCCGGGTGGCCGAGGCGCGCCGCGCGATCGCCGAACATGGCTGGGACGCGAGCGCGGCGGGGATCCGGGCTTTTCGCGCGCATGTGCTTTCCCTGCCGCCCGAGCGGCCGCTGGCGGGCCTGCGCGAGAGCGACGATTTCTACACGCTGAGCGGCTGCCGCGACCTGTGCTTCCATGTCCGCGAGCATTGGTATCGCCTGCCCGCGATCCAGGCGATGCTCGCGGCGGCGGGCTTCGAGCCGCTGATGCTCGACGCCCCGCCCGAGGCGCAGGCCCGCTTCGCCGAGCGCTTCGGAACGGCGGCGGACCGGCACGACCTGATGCTGTGGGATCGGCTGGAGGCGGATTTCCCGCATCTCTTCGCGGGCATGTTCCATCTGTGGTGCCGGAAGCGGGGCCAGGGTTAGAACCCAAGCGAGCATCCAGGATTGGTCCGTCATTCCCGCGCAGGCGGGAATCCAGGGTAGCTCGGGACGATCGAAGCAATCGCGGGTGCGACTTGCCGGAGAAGGCAGAACGGACCGCACGACCATTGCTCCTGGCCCTGGATCCCCGCCTGCGCGGGGATGACGGGAGGGTAGCGGGGATGATGGATGGGTAGCGAGGAGGACGGGGAGGAGCGGGAAAGAGCGGGAGGGCGGAGAGAGTGGCGGGAGGTGGTGCTCGCCGATTGTGCTTCAGGCCCCTACACCAGTCCGAACGGCACCACGCGGTTCAGCTCGACATGGCCGATCTCGGCGCGGCCGAGATAGGGGACGCCCATTTCCCCGCACCAGCGCAGGATCATCTCGTCGATGGTCTCGCCGAAGCTGTAATTGCCGTCGGCCTCGCCATTGTCCTTGACCGCGGTGACCGCGCCCAGCCGCACGCCGGCGATGCCCTTGAGCTGGGTGGCGTGCGCCATCTGGAACAGCATCCGGTCGATCCGGTAGAGCGGCTCGTCGACTTCCTCGATATAGAGCACGTGATCGGTAAGGTCGGGCAGATATTTGGTGCCGATCAGCGCGGCCAGGATGGCGAGGTTGAACGCGGCGGCGGGGCGCCCGTCGGCAAGGCCCGGCTCGAAGCCGCGCCGGTCGCCGTCGATCAGCCAGCCGAGCACCCAGCCGGCGCCCTCGCCGGTATCGTTCATGCCCAGGCTGGAGGCCATCGCGCCATGCGCCACCCGGCCGATCCGCCGGGCATAGAGCGCGCCGAGCAGGAACCCCATGTCCGAGAAGCCGACATAGGTCTTGTGGTGAGCCGCCGGCCCGAGCTTCGGCATCACCGCTTCGAGAATGCGGTTCGAGCCATAGCCGCCGCGCGCGAACCAGATCGCGTCGAACGCCGGATCATTGGCGAATTCGAGAAAAGCGGCGGCGCGCTGGGCGTCGGTGCCGGCGAAATGGCCGGCCTGCAGATAGCATTGCGGATGGAACACGATCTCGTGCCCCGGATAGGTCAGCGCCATGAACGCGGCCATGCGCAGCGATCCCTCGCGGCTGACCGGTCTTGCTGGTGCGACGACTCCGATGCGCATGCCTTGCCCCTTCGCTTCGAATTGCCGATAGCGCGAGGCCATGGAGCATCGCAAACCTTACTTCTTCGTGGGCATTGGCGGGTCGGGCATGATGCCCCTGGCGATGATCCTGGCCGGACAGGGCGCCAGGGTGGCGGGGTCAGACCGCAGCCTCGACCAGGCGCGGCTGCCCGCGAAGTTCGATTTCCTCGCGCGCAGCGGCATCGCCCTGTTCCCGCAGGACGGCAGCGGGATCGGCTCGGCCGAGCAGATCGTCGTCGCCTCGGCCGCGATCGAGGAGACCGTGCCCGATGCGCGCCGCGCCGCCGAACTGGGCAATGCACGGATGACCCGGGCGGAGCTCAACGCCCGGCTGTTCAACGCCGCGCCGCTCTCGATCGGCGTGGCGGGCACCAGCGGCAAGTCCACCGTCACGGGCATGATCGGCTGGATCTTCCATGCGCTGGGCCGTGACCCCACGGTGATGAACGGCGCGGTGATGAAGAATTTCGTCACGCCCGACGCGCCCTTCGCCAGCGCGCTGGTCGGCGGGGGCGGGGCCTATGTGAGCGAGGTCGACGAGAGCGACGGTTCGATCGCGCTCTATCGCCCGGGCGTGGCGGTGCTCAACAATGTCAGCCTCGATCACCTGCCGATGGACAAGCTGATCGAGCTGTTCGGCGCATTCATCGCGCGGGCGGGCAAGGCGGTGATCAACCTCGACAATGGCGAGGGCGCGTTGCTGGCGGCGACGATGCCGCGCGCGCGGCTGCTCACCTTCGCGATCGGCGCGCCGGCGGATCTGGTCGCGATCAACCTGCGCGAGCAGCGCTACGGCATCACCTTCGAGCTGGCGCGCGAGGGCGAGGCGTCGATCCCGGTGACGCTGCAGGTGCCGGGCCGGCACAATGTCTCCAACGCGCTGGCGGCGATCGGCGCGGCGGCGGCGGCGGGGATCGCGGTGGCGGAGGCTGCCCAGGCGATCCAGGGCTTTCAGGGCCTCAAGCGGCGCTTCGAGCTGGTCGGCGAGGCGGGCGGGATCGCCGTGATCGACGATTTCGGGCACAATCCCGACAAGATCGCCGCGACACTGGACACGCTGCACGCCTTTGAGGGCAGGCTGCTCCTGCTGTTCCAACCGCACGGCTATGGCCCGCTCAAGGTGATGCGCGCCGAGCTCGTCGCGATGTTCGCCGAGAAGCTGAGCGATGAGGACGTGCTGGTGCTGCCCGACCCGGTCTACCAGGGCGGCACCACCAGCCGCGAAGTGACCAGCGCCGACATCGTCGCCGACGTCGCGGCGACCGGGCGCCACGCGCTCCACATTCCCGATCGCGCGGCGGCGGCGGCGCATCTCGTCGCCGCGGCGCGCGCCGGCGATCGCATCGTGGTGATGGGCGCGCGCGACGACACGCTCAGTCATCTCGCCGCGGAGATGCTGGCGCGGCTCCAGGATTAAAAACCCGTAATATTTTCGCATAGTTGCGCAAAAACATGGACTTTTTGCGTGGAAATGCCACCATTCCCGCGAGATTCCGGGGAGGCGGCACATGCGCTTGCTGCAGCCAATCTATTGTCTTGTCGGCAAACATCACCGCAGCCGTAGCCGTGCATGGAATGACGGCACTGCCTTCCGTTCCTGGTGCGAGGGGTGCGGCAGGCCGATGATCCGCGAGTTCGAGGGCTGGCACCTCGATGTCGAAGCGTCGACTGGAAAGCGCGATTAGCATCTAGTCTGGCAAGCTTTCCCATATGGAAAGCATGGTTGACATTGCGCGACTCGATGAGTAAAGCTCCCTTTACAAACTGCAAAGGAAGCCAATCATGGCCGGCAATCGGGCGCAGCGGCGCTACACGAAATCGGTGATCCTGCTGATGATGAGCTATGTGCTGATCCTGATCGGCGTGGTCATGCATGCGCGGAACAGCCCGCTGCACGGGCTGCTGGGCTATGTCGCCGGCGTGCTGCCCGCGCTGCCGGTGATCGGCGTGTTCTTCGTCCTCGGGCGCTATCTCGTCGAGGAGCAGGACGAATATCTGCGTGTGCAGGTGACGCGCCAGGCGCTGGTCGCCACCGGTTTCGCGCTGAGCATCGCGACGGCCTGGGGCTTTCTCGAGAATTTCGGCCTCGTGCCGCACGTCTATGCCTATTATGCCGCGATCCTGTGGTTCGCCGGGCTGGGCGTGGGCCGCTGCTTCAACAAGCTCGCGGCGATGCGCGGAGGCGGCGAATGATCAATCGCCTCCGCGTGCTGCGGGCCGAGCGCGCCTGGAGCCAGCAGGACCTGGCCGAGCGGCTCGAAGTGTCGCGCCAGAGCGTCAACGCGATCGAGACCGGCCGCTACGACCCCTCGCTCCCGCTCGCCTTCAAGATCGCCGACGTGTTCGGCCTGACCATCGAAGAGATCTTCACCAACCCCAACCGCAAGGATTGACCGTCATGATCAAGCGCATCGCCTTCGCCCTGCTCGCCACTGCCAGCATCCCCGCCATCCTCCATGCCCCCGCAGCGCATGCCGCGACCGCGCCGGCGGCGCCCGAGCTGATCCAGATGGACCATCTCTCGGTGCAGGTGATCGGCAAGGGCAGCCCGGTGATCCTGATCCCCGGCCTGTCGAGCCCGCGCGCGGTATGGGACGGCGTGGCGCCCGAGCTGGCGAAGACGCACACCGTGTATCTCGTCCAGGTCAATGGCTTCGGCGGCGACGCGCCGGGCGCCAATCTGGGCGAGGGGCTGCTCCCGGCCATGGTCGCCGAGCTGCACAAGCTGGTCGCGGAGCGCAGGATCGCGGGGGCCGCGGTGGTGGGCCATTCGATGGGCGGGCTGCTGACGCTGATGCTGGCCAAGGCGCATCCCGGCGATGTCGGCAAGGCGCTGATCGTCGATGCGATGCCGTTTGTCGGCTCGGCCTTTTTCCCGGGCTCGACGGTCGAATCGGTCAAGCCCCAGGCCGAGGCGATGCGCGCCCAGATGGCGGGCCTCCATGGCAAGCCATTGCCCGAGGCGGTGGGCCAGGCGATCGCGCGGCAGAACGCGGCCAGGCCCGAATCGCAGGCGCAAGTCGCGGCCTGGGTGGCCAAGGCGGACATGCGCGTTTCCGCCCAGACCATGTTCGAGGATCTCCAGACCGATCTGCGCCCCGGCCTGAAGGATATCGCCACGCCGATCACCGTGCTGGTGCCCTGGCTGGCGGCGCGCGGCGGCGAGGCGCCGATGCTCGATCTCTACAAGCGCGAATATGCCGGCGCGCCCAAGGTGAGCGTGAAGGGCGTGGCCGATAGCGGGCATTTCATCATGCTCGACCAGCCCGAGGCGTTCCGCGCGGCGCTGGCGGCGTTTCTTGCCGGCTGAGCCGGGGATCGGCCTTGCCGGCAGAGCCGGGGATCGGCCTGGCCGGCTGAGCCGCGGGGATCGGCGAAAGAAGGGCCCGGGAGATGCTCCCGGGCCCAGTTCTGCTCACATTCCCAATCTGGGGATCAATAGGTTCCGGAGAAGCTCCGGTTGAGATTCCTGTCGCGATTCCAATCCTGGTCGTCGCGTTCGCCGAACAACGCGCCGGCGCGCTCCTCGTCCCGCCAGGCCGCATGCGCTTCGTCGGCAGTCTTGCGCAGCGTCACCTTGTCGTCCACCGACTGGATCCAGCGCGACGGGATCGAATGATGATGGCCGCCGGCATCGCTGTCGTTCCGGGTGAGGACGATGCGATCGCCGCGCACCTTGTCGACCTTGCCGACATGGCTGCCGTCCGAGCCGACCACTTCCATATGCTCGGCGACCCGGCGCAGGCCGTCGCGCTGGCCCTGGCGATCGGTGCGCCAGTTGTTGAACTCGCTCTCGAAGCGCTGGGCGTTCTCGCGGCGATATTCGTCATAGTCGCTGTCGAGCTCGGCGATGCGCTGGCGGCGCCAGCCGCCATAGTGATCGTCGGGGCCGTAGGACCAGCGCGTATCGCGTGCCTGGCGAGCATCGTAGCGCAGGTCCGCCTCGCGGCGGCGCTCGGCCTCCTGGTCGCCGAACCAGGAGCGGACTTCGTCGCCGGCGCGATCGAAGAAGCCGCGGTCCGGATCCTGGCCGCGATAGGAGCGCGGCTCGTCCCAGCCGCGCTGGTCGCGGGCGCTGCGATCCCAGCCGCCGCGATATTCGCCGCCATATCCGCCGGGGCCATAGCCGCGATGGCCGCGCGTTCGGCCGAGCTCGCCGGCCGCGGCATACTCGCGGGCGCTCGAATAATGTTCGCCGCCGGCGCGGCGCGCGCCGCTCACCTGATACTGGTCTTCGGGGCCGAAATAGCGGGGATCGGAGTAACGGTCGCTCATGGGAATCTTCTCCACTGCCGGCCCTTGGGGGGCTGGGCCGGTGCGGATTCAGCGGGCGAGTGCTGGCAATGGTTCCGGAAAAAGCCCGGTTTTTCAGCGCAGTTCGGCGCGCGGGCGAAGCGTTTTGCCGCGCTTGTTTCAAGCCGGTTGCATTGGGGAAAAAGCGCCGCTAATGGAGCGCCTCCCGGGGCCACCCGGGGACAGGCGGCGGGGCTGTAGCTCAGATGGGAGAGCGCTGCAATCGCACTGCAGAGGTCAGGGGTTCGATTCCCCTCAGCTCCACCACCGCCCCTTGTTTCCAATCCCCTGGAACCCGAACGCCTTGGCGCCCATCGGGTGCCGGCGTGCATTGCCCCAGCCATCGCCGTCCCGATTCGGACCGCTGTCCGTAATTTGCGCATTTCCCGGAACCGAATCCGCGTGCAGAACGTTGCGCCGGGCGGCGTCGTTCGGCGCCGATCTTGGTTGCGATCCCCGGATACCGTTGGAATAAGGCGGTAATTTCTCGGGCTTGCCTTAGAGAACGGGGTTTGATGATCCACCGGTTCGGCGCGAAATACGAAATGCTGCTCTATGGCGCGCTCGCGGCTCTCCTCGTGGCGCCGTTCCTCGCCGATCTCCAGCTGCCGCTCGGCACCTCGGTATGGGTGATCTACCTGCTGCCGATCGTCTTCGCCTATCTGGCGCCGCGCCCGGCGGTGCCGGCCGCGGTCGCGCTGGTCGCGACGGTGCTGACGATCACCGGCTTCATGCTGGCGCGCAGCGGCGTCGACCCCAGCATCGCGCGGGTCAATCGCACCCTGGGCGTGCTCACCGCCTGGACATTGGGCATCGTCGGCGTGCTGTTCGTCCGCAACCGGCTGGCCGTTCGCCGCGAGGAATGGCTTCAGGCGGGGCAGGTGGGGCTAGGCCAGGCCATCGCCGGCGACCTTGCGATCGAGAAGCTCGGCGCGAACGCGCTGCGCTTTCTCGCCGAATATCTGGGCGCGACCGCAGGGGCGATCTTCATCCGCAACGGCGACGGTTTCCTGCGCCGGGCGAGCTACGGCGTGCCGGCCGGCGCCGCAGTGCCCGAGCGCGTGACGCCAGGCGACGGGCTGCTCGGCCAGGCGATCGCCGACGGGCGGAGCTTCGCGCTGGCGCCAGTGCCCCACGGCTATCTCTATTTCGGCTCGGCGCTCGGCCAGGCCAAGCCGGGGCAGCTGCTGATCGCGCCCGCCCGGATCGACGGCCAGGTCAATACGGTGGTGGAGCTCGGCTTCGCCGGCGGCGCGATGCCGGCGGCGGCGCAGGACCTGCTCGCGCGGATCGCCGAGCAGCTCGGCATCGCGGTGCGCTCCGCCAAATATCGCGCGCAGCTCCAGGAATTGCTCGAGGAGACTCAGGCACAGGCGGAGGAGCTGCAGGCGCAGGGCGAGGAACTGCGGTCGAGCAACGAGGAACTGGAGGCACAGGCCCGCGCGCTCCAGGAATCGCAGGCGCGGCTGGAAGTGCAGCAGGCCGAGCTGGAGGAAAGCAACGCCCAGCTCGAGGAGCAGACCCAGACGCTGGAGGCGCAGCGCGACGACCTGGCGCGCGCGCAATCCTCGCTCGCCGGCCAGGCGCGCGAACTGGAGCAGGCGAGCCGCTACAAGTCCGAATTCCTCGCCAATATGAGCCACGAGCTGCGCACGCCGCTCAACTCGCTGCTGATCATGGCCCGGCTGCTCGCCGAGAACCGCGCGGGCAACATGACCGCCGAGCAGATCCGGCACGCGGAGACGATCGAGACGTCGGGCAACGACCTGCTCGCACTGATCAACGATGTGCTCGACATCTCGAAGATCGAAGCGGGCAAGCTGGAGCTGCAGCCGCGCCGCATCCGGATCTCGCCGATGCTCGAGAAGCTCCGCCAGGGCTTCGCGCCGGCGGCGGAGGCCAAGGGGCTGGCGCTGCGCTGCGAGGCGCTGCCCGGCGCGCCCGGCGACATCGAGACCGATCCGCAGCGGCTGGAGCAGGTGCTCCGCAACTTCCTCTCCAATGCGGTGAAGTTCACCGGCAAGGGCGAAGTGGCGCTGAGCGTCGGCCGGGCGGCGGACGGGCGGCTGAGCTTCGCGGTGCGCGACACCGGCGTGGGTATCGCGCCCGAACAGCAGAAGATCATCTTCGAGGCGTTCCGCCAGGCGGATGGCACGATCAGCCGGAAATATGGCGGCACCGGCCTGGGCCTCTCCATCTCGCGCGAGCTGGCGCGGCTGCTGGGCGGCGAGATCCGGCTGGAGAGCGGCGCCGGCAAGGGCAGCATCTTCACGCTGCTGCTGCCCGAGGCCTATGATCCGGGGCTGGTCGAGGCGGCGCGCCCGGCCGAGGCGCCGTTGCTCGCCGCCGCCATGGCCCCGGCGGCTGCGCCCAGGCGCGCGGCGCGCGCCGCCGAACTGGCCGATGATCGCGAGCAGCTCAGCGGGGACAGCCGGGTGCTGCTCGTCGTCGAGGACGATCCCGCCTTCGCGCGCATCCTGTACGAGCTGGCGCACGAGCTGGGCTTCGACTGCCTGATCGCGGGCACCGCCGACGAGGGTGCGCTGATGGCGCGGCAATATCTGCCCAATGCGGTGATCCTCGACATCGGGCTGCCCGACCATACCGGCCTGTCGGTGCTCGACCGGATCAAGCGCGATCCGCGCACGCGGCACATCCCGGTGCACATCGTCTCGGCCGACGACAACAGCCAGGTGGCGCTCGCCGGCGGGGCGATCGGCTATATGCTCAAGCCCGTGCCGCGCGACCAGCTGGTCGGCGTGCTCGAGGGGCTGGAGGCGCACATGACGCGCCGCCTGCGCCGGGTGCTGGTGGTGGAGGACGATGCGCTACAGGCCGAGAGCGTGCGGCTGCTGCTCGCCTCGCGCGATGTCGAGACCATCGACGCGCACAGCGCCGCCGCGGCGCTGGAGCGGCTCGGCAGCGAGACGTTCGACTGCATGGTGCTCGATCTCAACCTGCCCGACATGCCGGGACTCGACCTGCTCGAGCAGCTCAGCATGGACGAGAGCGTCGGCTTCCCGCCGGTTATCGTCTATACCGGGCGCGACCTTTCGGCCGATGAGGAGTTGCGGCTGCGGCGCTATTCCAAGTCGATCATCGTCAAGGGCGCGAAGTCGCCCGAGCGGCTGCTCGACGAAGTGACGCTGTTCCTGCACCAGGTGGTGTCGGACCTGCCCGAGCAGCAGCAGGCGATCCTCAGCCAGGCGCTGAAGCGCGACGCCGCGCTTGACGGGCGGCACATCCTCGTCGTCGAGGACGATATCCGCAACGTCTATGCGCTCACTTCGATCTTCGAGCCGCACGGCGCGAAGGTGCAGATCGCGCGCAACGGGATCGAGGCGCTGGCGGCGCTCGACGCGGCGCAGGGCGGGGGTGCCCCGGTAGAGCTGGTGCTGATGGACGTGATGATGCCCGAGATGGACGGGATCGCCGCCACCCGCGAGATTCGCGGGCGGCCGGAATGGCGCGGGCTGCCGGTGATCGCGCTTACCGCCAAGGCGATGGCGCGCGACCAGCAGGACTGCATCGCGGCGGGCGCGAACGACTATCTCGCCAAGCCGCTCGACGTCGACAAGCTGCTCAGCCTCGTCCGGGTGTGGATGCCGCGATGAGCGATGCCGCGGATCCGGTGGACGCGCTGGAGCTCGAGCTGCTGCTCGAGGCGATCTGGCGGCGCTACCATCACGACTTTCGCGGCTATTCGCGCGGCTCGCTGCGGCGGCGGCTCGAGCGGGCGCAGTCGCGCTTCGGCTGCGACACCCTGTCGCAGCTGCAGGGCCGGCTGCTGCGCGAGCCGGCGCTGTTCGCCGAGCTGATGGGCTATCTCACCATCCAGGTGAGCGAGATGTTCCGCGACCCCGCCTATTTCCGCGCGCTCCGCGAGCAGGTGGTGCCGCATCTGCGCACTTTCCCGTCGCTCAAGGTGTGGATCGCCGGCTGCGCCAATGGCGAGGAATTCTACTCGCTCGCCATCCTGTTCCGCGAGGAGGGGCTGGAGGAACGGACGATCTTCTATTGCACCGACATCAGCCCCGCCGCGCTGGAGCGGGCGGAGGCCGGCGTCTATGCGCTCGACCGCATCGCGCTGTTCACCGAGAACCACCGCGCCTCGGGCGGCAGGGGATCGCTCTCCGACCATTATACCGCGGGCTATGGCCGGGCGGTGTTCGACAAGAGCCTGCGCGCCCGGGCGGTGTTCGCCGAGCATAATCTCGCGACCGATCAGGTCTTCGCCGAAGCGCATCTCGTGTCGAGCCGCAACGTGCTGATCTATTTCGATCGGGTGCTGCAGGATCGCGCGCTCGGCCTGTTCGGGCAGAGCCTGGTGCGCGGCGGCTTCCTGGGGCTGGGCGCGAAGGAAAATCTGCGCTTCTCCACTCATGCCGACGCCTTTGCCGATTTCGTGTCGGAGGAGAAGATATACCGGCGCAACATCCTGCCGATAGCTGTGGAGGTCGACCATGCCGCAGCCTGAAGCCGTGAAGATCCTCGTCGTCGACGATGTCGAGAAGAACCTGATCGCGATGGATGCGCTGCTCCGCGGCGACGGGGTGGAGATACTGAAGGCACCCTCGGGCCCGGCGGCGCTCGAGCTGCTGCTCCGGCACGAAGTCGCGCTTGCCCTGCTCGACGTGCAGATGCCGGGCATGGACGGCTATGAACTCGCCGAGCTGATGCGCGGGACGGAGCGGACGCGCCGGATCCCGATCATCTTCGTGACGGCCGTGGCGACCGACGAACGGCGGCGGTTCCGGGGGTATGAGGCGGGCGCGGTCGACTATCTGTTCAAGCCGGTCGACCCGCAGATCGTGCGCAACAAGGTCGACATCTTCGTCGAGCTGGCACGCCAGCGGCTCGAGATCGCCCGCCAGCGCGACCAGCTGGCCGCGGCGCTCGGCCGGATCCAGGCGCATAGCGACAACAGCCCGCTCGCCATCGTCGAGTTCGATGCCGATCTCCGGGTGATCGGCTGGTCGAACGGCGCCGAGCGGCTGTTCGGCTGGAGCGCGGGCGAAGTGCTGGGTCGGCGCGCGGCGAAGCTCGACTGGCTCGACCCCGCCAATGGCGCGGCGGTCGAGCTGGTGCTGGGGCAAATGGTCGAGGGGCACGAGCTGCGCCGCGTCGAGACGCTGCGCGCCAACGACAAAGGCGGGACGCTGCTCGACTGCGAATGCTATTGCTCGGCGCTGTTCGAAGGCGACCGGCTGGTCTCGGTCAGCGTCCAGATCCTTGACGTGACCGAGCGCAAGCGCGCCGAGGCGACGCAGCGCCTGCTGATCGGCGAGCTCAACCACCGGGTGAAGAACACGCTCGCCTCGGTCCAGGCGATCGCGACGCAGACGCTGCGCCATTCGGCCGGCCCTTCCGACTTCGCGCCGACCTTTATCGGGCGCATCCATGCGCTGGCCCGCGCCCATTCGCTGCTCAGCGCCACCACCTGGCAAGGTGCCAGGCTGCGCGAGCTGATCGAGGGGCAGCTCCAGCTCGGCACGATCGATCCCCAGCGGCTGAGCTTCGCCGGGCCCGAGATCGAGCTGTCGCCCGAGCCGGCGCTGCACCTTGCCCTGGTGCTCCATGAGCTCGGCACCAATGCCAACAAATATGGCGCGCTCTCGAACGAAGCCGGGCGGGTGCGGCTGGAATGGCGGTTGCGGGGGACGATGCTCGAGCTGGAATGGGCCGAGAGCGGCGGCCCGGCGGTGGCGGCGCCGAGCCGGCGCGGCTTCGGCACGGCCCTGATCGAACGCAGCCTCAAGGCCGAGGGCGGATCGGCGGTGGCCAGCTTCGTGCCGGCAGGGCTGCGCTGGATCCTGACTCTCCCGCATGCCGGCGGCGCGGCCGAGCTGCCGGCGGATCGCCCCGTGCGCGAAGCGGGCGGCTGGGCCAGGGGCGCGGCCGCTGCGGCGGCATCGATCGCCGGCAAGCGCTTCGCGATCATCGAGGACGAGCCGCTGGTCGCGCTCGAGCTCGGCGCGATCCTTGCCGATGCCGGAGTCGAGGTGATCGGCCCGGCGGCGACAGCCGAGCATGCCCGGGCGATCATCGCGGAGGGGCGGATCGACGGCGCGCTGCTCGACGGCAATCTGCAGGGCGCCAGCGTCGAGGCGATCGCGGCCGCGCTCGATGCGCGGGGCGTGCCCTTCGCCTTTGTCAGCGGCTATGGCCGCGACCATCTGCCCGTGGGGTTCGCCGAGGTGCCGGCGATCGGCAAGCCGTTCGATCCCGTCGAGATCGTCGAGATCGCCGGAGCGCTGCTGCGCGGCAAGGCCGTGCTCGCCTAGATGGCGGCTCATTGGCGCGGAGCCACGGGCGGATCGAGGTGCGCCGGAACATGGCGAGGAAGTTGGCGGCGGCAGGCCGAACGGCTAAGCTTGGTACGGATGTCCGATTTTGCTGCCCTTCAATCTGCGCTGGAACGCGCATGGTCCATCGAAACGTCGAGTAAGTGGCTATCCGACAATCCGGCGCGCGGGCAGTGCAGTGTGACGGCGCTTGTGGTTCAGGGCATGCTAGGCGGCGAGATTGTTAAAACCGAAGTCGATGGCGCGTGGCATTTTTACAATCTCATCGATGGCGAGCGCTACGATTTCTCCGCGAGTCAATTTCCTCAGGCGGTATTTTACGCTGACCTGCCTTCCGATCGGGATGAAGCATTTTCCGATACATCTTATGAGCAATATCTAATTTTACGCGATCGGTTGTCGCGAGGATCCTAGGATCTCCGACATGGCCGCAACCGTTGGCGGATCTGAAGCGTCTCCATCGCAAAACGGCTTCCTGAAATCTGGCATTTCACGAACGATTCCTGCGGCCAGCTGGGGACCGCTTGCCACCCATCTCGACCATTTCCGGTTCATGGGTTCACGGCCCAGGTGAAGGGCGCGAGCAGCACCATCAGCATCGCGACGGGCACCACGGCGCGCGGCACGGCCGGGCGATAGGTGAGTCCCAGCAGGATGATCGCGCTGACAAAGGGGATCAGCCCGAACCACAGCACCAGCGCCCGGCCGCCATCGCCCGCGAGACAGGCGACCAGGAAGGAGAGCGCGACCAGCGCCCAGCCAGGGCGGGCCGGATGCCGGAGCGCGGCGCGCTTCGCCTGCGGCCCGAGCAGCGGATCGGCGTGGCGCGACATGCCCGCGGCGAGCGCGAACATGCCGAGATAGAGCAGGCCGGCGACCGCCATCGTCATGCCGCGCGCCGCCTGCGCTCGGGGCGCTGCTTCGGGCCGCGCAGCTGTTTCGCGGCGAGCAGGGCAAGCGCGGCGGCGACGGCCAGCAGCACCCCCGACATGACGCTCACTACAAGGCCGATGAGCGCCGCGAGCGCGCAGGCGAGCGCCGTCGCGCCGATGAGCAGCGGCCAGGCCCAGCGCGGCGGCAGCGCGGCGCCGATCGCCAGCGCGGCGGCGGCGGTCCACAGCGCCGCCGAGATCTCCAGCTCGGCGCGGCCGGCAAGGCCGAGCGGCAACAGGCGATTGGCGAGGAGATAGGTGGCGCAGCCCAGCGGCACGCCGGCCAGCACGCCGGCGTTCAATCGCTCGAGCACGCGATTGCCGAGCGAGAGCGGCGCCCGCTCGCGACGCTTGACGATCCAGAGGACCAGGCCCGTCGCGATCGCCAGGGTGAGCATCGCGCCGCCCAGGAAATAGAGCCAGCGAGTCGCGATCGAGGCGAAGCGGGCCATGTGGAGGCCGTAGACGACATTATAGGTCTGGACCGCGCCGCGATTCTCCCGCCAGGCGCGGAGCGGTCTGCCGGTCGCGCCGTCGAAGCTGATCTCGCCCGGGGTGAAGCCGAGCTGGTCGGCATCCGAGCGGAACACAGTGACAACCGCGGCCTTGTCGCCCGGGTTGACCACATAGACGCGGCCGATCGTGCCCCCGAGCCGGCGCTGCGCCTCGCGCAGCATCGGGGCGATCGGGGCCAGCGGCGCGGGCGCGTTGGCCCTGGGCCGTTCCGCCACGCCCGGCGCGAGGTCATGGTACACCGCCGCCAGATCCTTGCCATAGGTGGCGGACATGGCCCAGGGCATGTTGAGCGAGGCGAGCGTGACCAGCCCGGTGAAGGTGATCATCAGATGGAAGGGCGTGGCCAGCACGCCCAGCGCATTGTGCCCGTCGAGCCAGGAGCGCTGCCCCTTGGCCGGGCGGAAAGTGAAATAGTCCTTGAAGATGCGGCGATGCGCGATGACCCCGGTGATCAGCGCGACCAGCATCGCCATCGCCGCGATCGAGGCGAGCAGCCGGCCCCAGGGATAGGGCAGCTCCAGCTCGAAATGGAGGCGGTAGAAGAACTCGCCGCCCAGCGTCTCGCGTGGTGCGGGAGCGCCGCTCGCCGGATCGAGCGCGCGATAGACGAAGCCGCCGTCGCTGTCATAGGCGGCCTCGACCGTGTTGGTCCGGGCGCTCGGGGCGGTGAGGTACCAGCCGGTCGAGCCGCTGGTGTTCCGCGCCAGCCAGTCGGTCGCCGCCTGCACGGCGTCGGCGGGGTCGGCGGTGGCGCGGGTCTCCGGGCGCATCCACTGGCCGATCTCCGGCTTGAACACGCTGAGCGTGCCGGCGAGGCACATGACGAACAATACCCAGCCGAGCAGTAGCCCGGTCCAGCCGTGCAGCCACGCCATGACCTGGCGCGCGCCATCGCGGACCGCGCTCATGCCGGTGCGCCCGCGAGCCAGCCGATCGCGGCGAAGAGCGCGGCGGGCAGGATCACTCCCGCCCAGGCACGCCAGGGGTCACGGGCAAGGAACGCCCAGAGGGTGACCGCCGGCCCGACGAGAAAGGCGAGCAGCGTCGCCGGCATGATCGCCTCCACCTTCGGCATCGGCAGCACGCGCGCCAGCGCCGCGGCGAACAGGGCGGCGACCGCATAGGCGCCGACCGTTCCCGCCGCCGTGCGCGCCGCGACATTGGCGCGGTAGCGCCATCCGGCGCGTTGTCGTGCTGCCCCCGCCATGCGCGTGTCCGGGATCAGTATGCGAAAGGGGGCGTGCGGGTGGCGATGGTTTCGTTGCCGCGCCCATCCCCATCCGCTTCCTCGCGCGGCCCCGCGGCCCGGACGGGCTGGGGCATGGCGCCGGCGAGCAGCGCGCTGCGGAAGAAGGATTTCATCGCGGATCCCTTTTGAAACACCATGTGGCGGGCTCGTTAGGGAATGGTATATTGCGAGTCAATCGCATTAGCGGAAGGCGCAGCCATGGCTGCGTGATCGGGACAAAAAAGGGGGAACGGCAATGCCGCTCCCCCGGAGTTGGCCTCTCTCGGCGGTTCTAGAAGTCGATCTTCGCGCCGACGCGGAAATAGCGGCCCATGATGTTCGGGCCGGCCCAGGCCGGGTTGTAGCCGAAGCCGCTATAGGCGGCGTCCGCATCGAAGGGCGGCTTGGTGTCGAGCAGGTTCATCACGTTCAGCGACAGGGCGAAATTGTCGTTGATCCGATGCTGGATGGTGAGGTCGACGTTCCAGATGTCCTTCGAGCGGCACTGCACCGGCGAATCATCGTCATAGGTCTGCGTGCCATTCTCGATCGCGCTCTGGCAGTCGAACGGAGTCGCGCCCAGGTCGACCTGCGACACATGATAGCCGGCCGTGTAATAGGCGGTGGCCGTCACGCTGGTGGCGCCGAGCTGCAGCGTGTTCTGCCAGCTGGCCCGCCAGCGCGGCGATCCCGAGCACGAGGTGTTGTTGCACGGGCTCAGCGTGTCCTCATAGCGCTGCGGGGGCTGGGCCACGCCGGTGATCGGGTCGACCAGCGTGAGGTGGTTCTTGTCGAGGTACGAGACATCGAGCGAGCTGATCCAGCGCACGCCCTCGGTCAGCTTCAGATTCGCGTTGAAGCCGACGTCGACGCCCTGGACGATCTGCCGGTTGGCATTGGCATAGAGGGCCTGGATGGAGCCGATATGCGGCAGCGCGTTCGGATTGGCCGGGTCGATGATGCCGGGCCGGACGGTGATGCCCGGAATGTTCACGACGCCGTTGTTGCGATAATAGGCGTCGACCACCGGCGCGGTGTTGTTCACGCCGACGATCTGGTCCTTGACCCTGATCCGCCAGAAATCGACCGTGAAGCTCAGCCCGCGGATCGGTTCGAAGATCATGCCGGCGGTCAGGCTTTCCGACTTCTCCGGCCGCAGCGCGGGGTTGCCCACATTGGTGAGGCCCAGCGAGAATTGCTGGGTGGCATAGGCGTTGTTGCCATGCGCCGCGCAGAAGCTCGCATAGGTCTGGCAGAAGGTGCCGCCGCCGCGCGAGATGAAGCCGGTGGTCGGCGTGCCATAGGCCTCGTTGAAGCTCGGGATGCGGAAGCCCTTCGACCAGGTGCCGCGCACCGCAAGGGCCCGGATCGGGGTGATCTTGGCACCGACCTTGGGCGAGAAATTCTTCTGCCCGCTCGAATAGGAATCATAGCGGCCCGAGAGGTTCAGCTCGATCTTGTCCAGTGCCGCTGCCTGGATTTCGCCAAAGGCCGAGAAGACCTTGCGGCTGCCCGAGGTGCCGACCGCGTTGATATTGTAGTAGCGATCCCAGGGGCTGGTTTCGTTGCCGGGGTTGGCACTTGGCGAGATGATCGACTCATAGCGATAGGAGAGGCCGCCCGCCGCATCGACGCCGCCGCCCGGCAGGTCGAGCACGTGCCGCGACAGGCTCGCGGTCGCCTGCCACAGGTCCGAGTTCGACACCGTGGTGTTGTCCGGCATGATATAATCCCAGACGCTTTGCGGATTGGCGGACGGGTTGGTGAAGTTGAACGTGCCGCGCGCGAGCACGTCCATCACCCGCTGTGCCTTCACATAGTTGTACTGGGTGCGGGTGAGCTTGGAGTTGGCGGCGACGAAGCTCGCCGAATAGTCGAAGCCGGCGAGCTGACCCGAGAGGCCGATCGTACCGCGCAGCGCACGCGAGATCGCCTCGTCCCTGCGCGGGCGATCGGTTCGGAAGAGGAGCTGCGCGGTCTGGCCGGCCGCAGCATAGGGATTTTGCGGGTTGAGCGTGCCGTTGGTGGCGTCGCAACCCGTGTTCAGCCCGTTGGGCGTGCCTCTGCCGGCAGCGCAGACATAGACCGGCATGATCACGCTGTAGGTGCCCACCGAGCTGGGATCTGGCGGCGTACCGCCAAGGCTGTGCGGCACCGCGGTTCCGACGACGCTCGACTTGTAATAGTTCGCCTGTGCGTAGAACTGGTGCGATTCCCCGATATTGGCGGTGAATCGCGTGGACACGCCGAAGCGCTCCACGTCCGGCAGCAGCATCAGATACTCCGCCGGGTCGCCCTGGCAGACCAGGCCGCTTGCTGGCGCAGTGGTCGTCCGTGCGATCTGCGCGGCCGAGAGCTGGTACGGCGTCCAGCGGCCGCAGGGGTTCGATGTGGCGACGTAGGAATAGCGCCCCGAGCCGACGGGGCTGCCGGGAGTCGTCACCGGACGAACCAGTGCGACACCGGGAACGGAGGAGAGGCCGTTGACGGTCCCGTCGGGGCTGACGCCGTTCCAGTTCAGGTTATGCATGCAGGCGCCGCCCGCGTTGCAGATGCGGCTCCAGTCCTTGGTGTTGAACGGATAGTCGCGGTCGCGCGCCCAGAGCGGGTCCTGCTTCATATACTCGCCGCTGACATAGACGTTGAAGCCCTGCTCGTTCAGGTCGCCATAGCCCCAGGTCAGGTCGGCGCGCTGCTCGCCCGCGTCACCGCGCTGCGAGATGCCGGCCGAGACATTGGCGTGCAGCCCCTTGATCTCCTTCTTGGTGATCACGTTGATCACGCCGGCCACCGCGTCGGCGCCATAGGTCGACGAAGCGCCGTCCTTCAGCACGTCGATCCGCTCGATGATCGCGTTCGGGATGGTGTTCATGTCGACGAAGTTGCGCTGGCCGTCGTCCGCGAGCGGATAGGGCGCCATGCGCAGGCCGTCGAAGATGGTCAGCGTGGCCTGCACGGTGAGGCCGCGCAGCGAGATCGCGCTGGCGCCCGCGGCGAAGTTGCCGCCCGCGTTCCAGCCCTGGGTGATCGTGCCGGCATTGCCCGCCGACAGGCGCTGCACCGCTTCGGTGACGGTGTTCAGGCCGCGCTGCTCCAGCGTCTCGGCCGAGAGCACGGTCACCGGCGACGGCGTCTCCGTGTCGGTGCGCCGGATCAGCGAGCCGGTGACGACGATCGAGTCGCCGGGCGCTTCCTGCGCGGCCGCGGCCGGTGCGGCGGCGGCACTATCCTGTGCGGGTGCCGCGGCGGGGGCGGCTTCCTGCGCCAAGGCCGGCACGGCGATCAGCAGAGCGCCGCAAAGCGCCGTCGAGTCCCGCAACAGGCGAGTCATGGTCCTGGTTCGATTTATCATTGTCAGCCCTTTTGCTTGTGGGCCGCGGCGAGAGCCTGTCGCTCAGGCTTCTCGCATTGCGGGCCACTCCCTCTTTCGCTCGCGCGGCGGGGCTGCATCGCGCTCTGGCCATTTCGCTTGGGAAATTTCGCCGACCCGATCGTCCAGGATGTCGCCCGGTAGCCCGCCCGCTCGCTGCGCCGTCTTCACGATTGAAGCACGGGCGCAGGGGGTACGCTGCGGGGAGCGGGGGGCGGCTTCCTCCGTTAAGCGACCGGGGTGGTGCCTATTGCGACGAAGCCGGATCGCTCGCGCGCGGGGCTGACGAACGAAAAGCCGGCGGGTTGCCGCCGGCTTCGGAGTTGCTGGTAGGAAATGTCCGGGCCCGGCCAGAGGGAGGCGGCCAGGCCCGGAGATGGGTCAGGCCGGCTTGGCGCCCGCCGTGCCGCACTTCACGAACTTGCCCTTGGCGTCCTTGCAGTGAGTCGCCTTGACGGGCGTGGCCGTGTGCTTGGCGGGCATGGCTGCAGGCTTGGCCGCGGTCGCGGGCTTGGCGGGCGTGGCCGCGGGCTTGGTGGGGCACTTCATGAACTTGCCATGCGCATCGCGGCACGGCGCCGCGATCGAAGGCGTCGCCGCGGCGAGCATGGCGAGCGAGGCTCCGGCGATCATCAGCTTCCTGAACATTGGCACTCTCCTGCTTGTGGAGAGGCGAGACTGCACCCGCCCGGGTGGCCGACAGTTCTCCGCAAGATGAACTTTCTGCAATATTCGGACACGGGAGAGTCACAGAGGGGGTCGATTATTTCGGCGCGCCGGGAAAACATCCTGGCGCAGGGGCGATTGCATAGTGGCAGGGTAGGAATAGGCTGGCGACTCGTTGAGCGTGCCTTACCGCCCGGCAAGGGAGATAAGCGAATGCCCGAGAATGGCCTCTTCGATCCGTCGCTTCCGACATTGACCATCTATGATCGCGCCGACCGTCCCGATCGCAACCTGCTGGCGCATGCCGGGCAGATCATCGAGCTTGGCGGGGGCGGGCGCAACCTGTGGGCCGCCCGGCTCGACGAGGCGGTGCGCCTGACGGAGCGCCCGGTGATCCTGGTCGCGCACGGCATCGGCTGTTTCGCGGTGACCTGGTGGGCACGGCTTTCGCCGGCTTCCTATGTCGAGAAGGTGGCCGGCGCGGTGTTCGTGCGGCCGCTGGGATCGGCGGTGGCGGCTTCGCCCGAGCAGCTGTTCGCCGGGCCGCGCCTGCGCATCGCCTTTCCCTCGATCCTGGCGGATACGGGTGCCGACGCCGCGGCGCTGGCGCGCGACTGGGGCAGCCGTTTCCTCGATTCGACGCCGATACGCTCGATCGGCGATTTGCTCGCCTCGCTGCGCGGCGAGCCGGATCCGGCGCCCGCGGCGGAGAATCCCCTGCTCAGCCTGGCGCGCTGAACCACAAAATGCTGGATTTCCGGGGGTAGCTGCCCTAGGGGCCCGCATGTGCTGCCTCGGCAGCAACTCGCTATTTGGGGAGTAGCCAGCCGCGCCGACGCGCGGGCTCCCGCGTCAACATACTTGGCCGAGAGGCCATGGCGCGGGAGGGACGGGTCACCGTTCGGGCGAGACCAATGGCGTCGCATCTCCGCTCTTGCCGGGCGGGGAGGTGCGATGTCGTTGGATTTCGTCTCCGTCCGGCCCGGAGTATGTCCCTTGGAAGCCCTGCTCAGTTCCACCGCGCTCGTCGCGCTCGCCGAGATCGGCGACAAGACCCAGCTGCTCGCCATCCTGCTCGCCACCCGCTTCAAGAAGCCGGTGCCGATCATCCTTGGCATCCTGGTCGCGACCTTGGCCAATCATTTCCTCGCCGCGCTGGTCGGCTCGGAAGCCGCCGCGCTGCTCCAGGGCAGCTGGTTCCGCTATCTGATCGCCGCTTCGTTCATCGCGATGGGGCTGTGGACGCTGATCCCCGACAAGATCGACGATCTGGAGGACAAGCCGGCCCGTTTCGGCGCCTTCGTCACCACCGCCATCGCCTTCTTCCTGGTCGAGATGGGGGACAAGACCCAGCTCGCCACGGTGGCGTTGGGCGCGAAGTTCCACAATGTGTGGGCGGTCACCGCGGGCACCACCCTGGGCATGATGCTCGCCAATGTGCCGGCGGTGTTCCTCGGCAACGCCCTGCTCAAGCGCGTGCCGCTCCGGCTCGTGCACGGCATCGCCGCGGTGCTGTTCATCGCCGCGGGCATCCTGATGCTGGGCGAGACCGCCGGCTGGTTCTGAGCGCTATGGGCGCTGGATCTCGCCCATCTCGGCGATGAAGGTGACGCGCAGCGCTTCCGAGAGGCTGCGCGCACCGAGCTTCTGCATCAGATTGGCGCGGTGGACTTCCACCGTGCGCGGCGAGATGCCGAGATCATAGGCGATGGTCTTGTTGGGGAAGCCCGCCGCGAGCCCGTCCAGCACCTCGCGCTCGCGGGCGGAGAGGTTGGCGAGCTGGGTGCGGGCCGCATCGGTGCGCGAGGCGCCGTTCGACTCGCGCATGCGCTCAAAGGCCTTGTCGATCGCGCCGAGCAGCCGATCGGCCTCGAACGGCTTTTCGAGAAAGTCGATCGCGCCCCCGCGCATCGCCTTCACGGCGATCGCCACATCGCCATGCCCGGTGAGCACGATCACGGGCATGGCGGCGCCGCGTTCGTTGATCTGCTGCTGCACCTGCAACCCGTCGATCTCGGGCATGCGGATGTCGAGCAGGATGCAGCCCGGCTCGATGCCGCGCAGCTCGCGAAGGAATGCGGCGCCCGAGGACCATAGGCGCACGGCATAGCCCGTCGTCCGCAGCATGAACCCGATCGAGTTCCGGACGCTGTCCTCGTCGTCGATGATGTGCACCAGACGCTGGCCGTCCATTTAAATTACTCCATTTTGGTGCAAACTAGGGCAAGCGTATAAATGGCGCCGGTGGCGCAGGGGGTATCGTTGCGGCAGATTGCACGATGCCATGGCTGCCCAAGAACTGCGCGACGGACCCGCGATCATCTCGCCGATCAATTCGGAAGATCTGCGGGAATGCGCGCGTAATGCACCAGAAACTCGCGCTGGAGCCGCCACATGGTTTCGCCAACTGGTGAGTCGAGTGGATTCAACCATGTGAATCGCGTAATCCCACTGACCGGCAAGTTCACACCCGTGAAAATACAGTGGTTAACGGGGGTGGAACGCGGAGGCGCCGCAAGGCATTGGACTTTTGGGTCCATCAACATTATGTACCGGTCATTATGGAAATCACCGCCTGTGCCGTCGCCAAGGGGCGCCCCCGCGAATTCGACACCGACTCGGCGTTGACCGCGGCGCTGCGCGTCTTCTGGAGCAAGGGCTATGAAGGCGCTTCGCTGAGCGACCTCACCGAGGCGATGGGCATCACCCGGCCGAGCCTCTATGCGGCGTTCGGCAACAAGGAAGCGCTCTTCAAGAAGACGCTCGACCTCTATCAGCGCGAGAAGCTCGACTATATGGGCAAGGCGCTGGATGCGCCGACCGCGCGCGGCGTCGCCGAGCGGCTGCTGATCGGCGCGCTCGAGATGCAGATGAGCTCGTGCGATCCCAAGGGCTGCATGGGCGTGATCAACTCGGTGGCCTGCGGGGCCGAGGCGGAGTCGATCCGCGCCGAGGTGCTCAAGCGCGGTGCGATCGTGAAGCAGGGGCTGATCGATCGGTTCGAGCGCGCCAAGGACGAGGGCGATCTGCCCGCCGATACCGATGTGATCGGGCTCACCGCCTATCTGACCGCGCTGCTCCAGGGCATCGCGCTCCAGGCGGGGGGCGGCACTTCCTGTGCCGATCTCAAGGCGCTGATCGACACCAGCCTGGCCTGCTGGCCGAGCAAGTAAGCGATAGCGGGCAGGGAGCCGTCATCCCGGCGAAAGCACGCGCCTTTGCCTGGGATCCCGGCTTTCGCCGGGATGCGAACAGGGGCTTCCAAAGTTTTTTCTTCCCCGTCTCGACAAAAAATACCGGCCGGTATAAAAATGCTCTTGACGCAACGCAGCACGATTTCTATACCAGTCAGTATAGAATGAGGGAAGCTGCCGAAGCGAGGACGAGGGGCCGACGCCCCGAGCCATCACTCCAGCAGCGCAGAATTTAGACAGGACCGGGACGGTGCGCCGCAGACACATGCGTCTGCGCGAAGGCCTCGTCTCGTGCCGGTTGGGGATGACCGGAAATGCCGGCGGAAACGGGTTCCGCGCGGCACGGGGAGGCTTTTGCCTTCCGCCGGGCAACAAGCAGGAGGAGACGATCATGGCATATCTCAACTTCGCCGCGCTCCAGGGCAGCCCGATCGCGGTGCCCGCCGATGTCCTCCCGGTCAGCGGTTTTTCCGCGCTCGAATGGCAGGTCGTCGCGATCGCGCAGCACGACCGGCTCTCGAGCCTGGAGAAGCCGGGCCGCCTCGCGGTGGCGCTGGGCGTGATCTTCGGGGGCGAGGTGTCCAATCCGAAACTCGCGGACCAGAAACTCGAGGCGCTCCGCCGCGTCTCCGTGCTCGCCTGGCACAAGGGCTATGCCGTGCCGCGCCACGAGATCCGCGCCTTCCACGAAGCGGGCTTCACGCCCGAGCAATATGAAACGCTGCTCGCCTCCATCAGCCGCGGCCGGGCAGCCCTGAATCAGGGGAAGCGATTCCAATGAACATGATCACGCGCATCGAATCCGAGACGGGCGACAACAAGCCGGGCGTCTCGGAGCGCCTCCGCCGCATGCCGCTGTGGCAGCGCGGCAGCCTCGTCGCGCTGCCGGTGGTGCTCGTCGCCGCCGGCCTCAGCATCGCCAGCAAGGACGCGCCCGCGGCGATGGCCGCGCCGCCGCCCCCGGTGGTGACGGTCGCCAACCCGCTGGTCCGCGACGTCAACGAATGGGACGATTATGTCGGCCGCTTCGAGCCGAGCCGCGCCGTCGAGGTGCGTCCGCGCGTCTCGGGCGCGATCATCGGCGTTCACTTCACCGACGGCGCGATCGTGCAGAAGGGCCAGCTGCTCTTCACCATCGACCAGCGTCCCTTCGCGGCCGCGCTCGCCGAGGCGCGGGCCGGGCTGGCCAGCGCCGAGAGCGATCTCGCGCTCGCCCGTTCCGACCTTGGCCGCGCCGAGCGGTTGGTGTCGGTCGAGGCAGTGTCGAAGAGCGATGTCGAGCGGCTCCAGGCCCGGGTCCGCGCCGCCGGCGCGGCGGTGTCCGCGGCCCAGGCCCGGGTGCGCAGCCGCGCGCTCGACATGGAGTTCACGCAGGTCCGCGCCCCGATTGCCGGCCGCATCTCGGACCGCCGCGTCGATCCGGGCAACC
Organism: Sphingomonas sp. CBMAI 2297; assembly: GCF_029870595.1. Classification (GTDB taxonomy): domain Bacteria; phylum Pseudomonadota; class Alphaproteobacteria; order Sphingomonadales; family Sphingomonadaceae; genus Sphingomonas. The sequence continues at coordinate 41,633 of NZ_JAPDIR010000005.1, read as the reverse complement.
TGGTGGCCGCGGGCGAGGGGCAGGGCGGTTCGCTGCTGACCACGATCAACGCGCTCGACCCGATCTACTTCACGTTCGACGGCTCGGAGGCGCTGTTCCTCAAGACCAAGCGCGCGAAGGAAACCGGCGCCCAGGCCTCGCCGGTGGAGATCCGCCTGCAGGACGAGACCGACTATAAGTGGAAGGGCAAGCTCGACTTCACCGATAACGGCCTCGATCCCAAGTCGGGCACGATCCGCGGCCGCGCGGTGCTGAGCAATCCGGGCATGTTCCTGACGCCCGGCATGTTCGGCAACATGCGCCTCTCGGCCGGCGGCACCACCCAGGCGCTGATGGTGCCCGATACCGCGATCCAGACCGACCAGGCGCGCAAGCTCGTGCTGACCGTCGGCAAGGACGGCACCGTCGCGCCGAAGCCGGTGACACTCGGCCCGGTGGTCGACGGCCTGCGCATCGTCCGCTCGGGCCTGACCGCCCAGGACAAGGTGGTGATCTCCGGCACCCAGTTCGCGGCCCCGGGCGGCAAGGTGAACCCGAAGCCCGGCAAGATCGCGCCGACCGCAACCAGTCAGGCGCCGGCCCTCACGGCGCCGGTGACGGGCGAAGCAACCTTCGCCCGTTGACCGTCAGCCGCCGGATCTCCCCAGGGTCCGGCGGCTGACACTTTCTTCGTTTCAGACCTCTTTTTCGAGGAGTGGCCCCATGCGCCTCTCGCGGTTCTTCATCACGCGCCCGATCTTCGCGGCGGTCATCGCGGTCGTGATCACGATCATCGGCGCGATCGCCTATCTGGCGCTGCCGATTTCCCAATATCCCGACATCGTCCCGCCGACGGTGACGGTCACCGCCTCCTATCCCGGCGCCTCGGCCGAGACCGTCGCCGAGACGGTCGCCGCGCCGATCGAGCAGGAGATCAACGGCGTCGACGACATGCTCTACCAGTCGTCGCAGTCGACCGGCGACGGCAACGTCACCATCACCGTCACGTTCAAGTCGGGGACCAACCTCGATTCCGCGCAGGTGCTGGTGCAGAACCGCGTCGCGGTCGCGATCCCGCGCCTGCCCGAAGAGGTGCAGCGCCTCGGCGTCGTGACGCGCAAGACCACGCCGGACTTCCTGCTGGTGGTGAACCTGATCTCGCCCGACAACTCGGTCGATCGCGAATATATCTCCAACTATGCGCTGACCCAGGTGAAGGACCGCCTCGCCCGTGTCGAAGGCGTGGGCGACGTGCGCATGTTCGGCGCGCGCGACTATGCGATGCGCGTGTGGATCGATCCGGGCCGCGCCGCCGCGCTCAACCTGACCGCGGGCGACATCGTCCAGGCGCTGCGCGCGCAGAACGTCCAGGTTGCCGCCGGCACGCTCGGCCAGCCGGGCAGCACGCCCACCGGCAATGCCTTCCAGCTCAACATCGAGACGCAGGGACGCCTTAAGGACCCCGCGCAGTTCGGCCAGGTGGTGATCCGCACCGATGCCGATGGGCACCAGGTGCGGGTGAGCGACGTGGCGCGCGTCGAGCTGGGCGCGGCGGACTATTCGTCCAACACCTATCTCTCGAACAAGCCGACCGTGATCCTCGCCGTCTTCCAGCGCCCGGGCTCCAATGCCCTTGCCGCTGCCAATGCGGTGCAGGACCAGCTCAAGGCGATGTCCAAGAACTTCCCCAAGGGCCTGGAATATCGCGTCATCTACAACCCGACCGAGTTCATCTCGCAATCGATCGACGCCGTCTATCACACGCTGGGCGAGGCGATCCTGCTCGTCGTGCTGGTGGTGATCGTCTTCCTCCAGAAGTGGCGCGCGGCGATCATCCCGGTGCTGGCCATCCCGGTCTCGCTGATCGGCACGATGGCGGTGCTGCTGCCGCTCGGCTACTCGCTCAACAACCTCTCGCTGTTCGGCCTGGTCCTCGCCATCGGCATCGTCGTCGATGACGCGATCGTCGTGGTCGAGAATGTCGAGCGCAACCTGGCGCGCGGCATGACCCCGCTCCAGGCGGCGCGGACTTCCATGGACGAAGTGTCCGGCGCGCTCGTCGCGATCGTGCTGGTGCTGCTCGCGGTGTTCCTGCCGACCCTGTTCCTCAACGGTCTGTCGGGCGCCTTCTACAAGCAGTTCGCCGTGACGATCTCGGCCGCGACCGCGATCTCGCTGCTGGTCTCGCTGACGCTGTCGCCGGCGATGGCCGCGGTGCTGCTCAGCCATCATGAGAGCGAGCCCAGGGGGCCGATCGGCCGGATCGTGCGCCGCGGCGCCGATGCGTTCAACAACGGCTTCGAGCGGATGAGCGTCGGCTATGCCAAGCTCACGCGCGTGCTGGTCACCCGGCCGAAGCGGATGATGCTCACCTATGTCGGCCTGATCGCCGCGACGATCGGGATGTTCTGGGTCACGCCGGTGGGCTTCATCCCGCAGCAGGACCAGGGCTATTTCCTCACCGTCATCCAGCTGCCGCCCGGCTCGTCGCTCGAGCGGACGGACGAGGTGATGCGCAAGGTCGTCGCCCGCATCCTGCCGATTCCGGGCGTGAAGGGATCGGTGATGCTCGCCGGTTTCGATGGTCCGTCGCAGACGCTCGCCCCGAACTCGGCCGCCGCCTATGTGCCGCTGCAATCCTTCGAGGAGCGCAAGAAGCTCGGCGTCACCTTTGACGGCATCATGAACGAGGCGCGCAAGCGCACCGCCGACATCAACGAGGCGATGCTGCTCGTCGTCCCCCCGCCCGTCATCCAGGGCATCGGCTCGGCCGGTGGCTATCGGATGATGATCGAGGATCGCGCCGAGCATGGCTATGACGAACTGGGCAAGACCGCGTTCGGGCTGATCGGCCAGGCCAACCAGACGCCGGGGCTGAAGCAGATCTACACCTTCTTCAACACGGCCACCCCGCGCGTCTTCGCCGATATCGACCGGCGCAAGGCGGACATGCTGGGCGTGCCGCCGGAGCGGGTGTTCGAGGCGCTGAACGTCTATCTCGGCTCCGCCTTTGTGAACGACTTCAACATGCTCGGCCGCACCTATCGCGTGACCGCGCAGGCCGATGCGCCGTTCCGGGCGACCGAGGCGGACATCGCCAACCTCAAGACCCGCTCGAACTCGGGCGCGATGGTGCCGATCGGCTCGGTCTCGACCTTCGAGAACAAGACCGGCCCGTACCGCGTGACGCGCTACAACCTGTTCCCGGCGGTGGAAGTGGATGGCGATACCGCACCGGGCTACAGCTCGGGCGCCTCGCTCGACACGATGGAGAAGCTCGCGAGCGCGCTGCCTCCGGGCTATGGCGCGGAATGGACCGGCATCGCCTTCCAGCAGAAGATGGCGGGCAGCACCGCGGGTCTCGTCTTCGCGCTGGCCGTGGTGTTCGTCTTCCTGGTGCTGGCGGCGCAATATGAGAGCCTGACCATGCCGCTGGCGATCATCCTGATCGTGCCGATGTGTCTGCTCGCGGCCATGGCCGGGGTGAATTTGCGGGGCATGGACAATAATGTGCTCACGCAGATCGGCCTGGTCGTGCTGATCGCGCTCGCCGCCAAGAACGCGATCCTCGTGGTCGAGTTCGCCCACCAGGCGGAGGTGCAGGACGGGCTGTCGCCGGTGGAGGCCGCGGTGCGTGCCGCGCGTGACCGCCTGCGGCCGATCCTGATGACCTCGTTCGCCTTCATCCTTGGCGCCGTGCCGCTGCTGATCGCGAGCGGGGCGGGTGCGGAGCTCCGCCAGGCGCTGGGCACCGCGGTGTTCTTCGGGATGATGGGCGTGACTGCGTTCGGCCTGCTCTTCACGCCGACCTTCTACGTCGTCTGCCGCGCGCTCGGCGATCGCATCGCGAAGATGCGCGGCAACCGCAAGGCGCACGACGAAGGTGGCCATGAGCCGGCGCTGCAGCCTGCTGAATAACCAATGACGTCGCCCTCACCCTTCCGGCGCCTTCGGCGCCTCCCTCCCTCTCCCGATGGGAGAGGGAAGGGGCTCGCCGCCACAGGCGGTGGGAAGGGTGAGGGTCGTCAGAAAGGAATGCACGAGATGCGTATTTTCCTCGCAACCGCTTCGGCACTCGCGCTCGCCGCCTGTGCCGCCGGTCCGAATTATGTCACGCCCACGCCGCCCCAGACGGCGGCCGGCAATTTCGTCGCGGCCAATCCCGCGGTGACCGCGGCGCCCGTGCAGGGCGACTGGTGGCGGCTCTACAACGATCCGGTGCTCGACCAGCTGGTCGCCGACGCGCTGGCCGCCAACACCGATATCCGGGTCGCGGTGGCGCGGATCGAGAAGGCCCGCGCGACGCTGCGCGGCGCCAAGGCCAACCAGCTGCCCCAGGCCAGCCTGAGTGCCGGCGCCAATTACGGCCGCCTGCCCGCGGCCCAGCGCCTGCCCGGCGCCCCGCGCGAGGACTGGCAGGTCGATGCCGGGCTGAGCGTCAGCTACGAGGCCGATCTGTTCGGCCGGCTGAGCCGCGGCACGGAAGCCGCGCGCGGCGATGTCGGCGCGGCCGAGGCGGATGCCGACGCGGTCCGGGTGATCGTGGCGGCGGACACGGCGCGCGCCTATGCCGATGCGGCTTCGTCTGCCGAGCGGCTGGGCGTCGCCGAGCATATCGTCAAGCTGCTCGACCAGTCGATCGAGCTGACCGAGCGCCGCCGCGGCGTCGGTCTGGCCACCCGGCTCGACACGGCCCGGATCGGCGCGCTCCGCAACCAGCGCCAGGCCGAGGTGCCCGCGCTCCAGGCCGCGCGGGATGCGGCGCTGTTCCGCCTCGCCACGCTTACCGGCCGTACCCCCGCCGACCTGCCGGCGGTGGCGGGCGAGCGCAGCACCACCTTGCGGCTCGGCCAGCCGATCCCGGTCGGCGACGGCGCCGCGCTGCTGGCGCGCCGGCCGGACATCCGCGCCGCCGAACGCCGCCTGGCCGCCGCCACCGCGCGGATCGGCGTGGCGACCGCCGACCTCTATCCGCGGATCACGCTCGGCGTCTCGGGCGGCTCGACCGGCACCGATTTCGGCGACGTGTTCGGCGCCGGCCCGTTGCGCTGGCTGGTCGGCGGGCTGCTGAACTGGGCGGTGAACCCGGGCCCGGCCCGGGCGCGGGTGGCAGGGGCGGAGGCCGATGCCAAGGCCGCGCTCGCCACCTTCGACGGCACGGTGCTGAACGCGCTGCAGGAGACCGAGACGGCGCTTTCCGCCTATGGCCATGCGCTCGGGCGGCGTACCGCGCTCCAGGCGGCGCGCAACGAAGCGGAAGCGGCGGTGAACATCGCCCGCGCCCGCCAGCGCGAGGGCGATATCGATTCGCTCGCCCTGCTCGACGCCGAACGCACCTTCGCCGACGCCGAGGCGGACCTAGCACAGGCCGACGCCTTCATCGCCGAGACCCAGGTGGACCTGTTCCGCGCGCTGGGCGGCGGCTGGCAGAAGAGCTGAGGGTCTTCCCCGGCACTTTCCTCTTCGTCATCCCCGCCTTCGCGGGGATGACGGGGACGGTAATGGGGATGACGGGCGGATCGTCGTGTCCTAGATCCTGTCCACATGACCCATGCCATCGCCAGGATCGGGCGCGACGCGCCCTATGCCACCGACATCAGCTTCGGCAAGCGCGGGCTTGTCGCCGACGAGCCCGAAGCGCGCGGCGGCGGCGATGCCGGGCCGGCGCCCTATGAGCTGCTGCTGGGCAGCCTGGGCGCGTGCACCGCGATCACGCTGCGCATGTATGCCGAGCGCAAGGGGTGGCCGGTGGAGCATGTCGAGGTGGCCCTGTTCCTCCACGGCCAGGGCGAGACGCTCAACATCGAGCGCATCCTGACGATCACGGGCACCGATGCAGGGCAGAATGCCCGGCTTGCCGAAATCGCCGAGAAGACGCCGGTGACGCTGACCCTGAAACGGGGAGTCCCGATTGCGACCAGGCTCGGGTGAATCTTGTTACAAATTCGCGCAACACCCTAGACGCATTTTGTCGTAGAAGCTGGAGTCATGCTTGCTTCCGTGACTTCCAAGGACGATTCGGCGACCCTGCTCGTCGTGGATGACGACCGCGATATCCGCATGCTGCTGGCGAACAGCCTAGGTTCGCGCGGCTACAAGGTCGAGACTGCGTCCAGCACCCGCGACATGGATCAGATCCTGGCGCGCACGCCGGTCGATCTCGTGATCCTGGACATCATGATGCCGGGCGAGGACGGGCTTTCCGCCTGCCGCCGCATCGCGCGCGCCGATGGGCCGGAAATCATCTTCCTGAGCGCCCTTGGCGAGGAGCAGGACCGGATTCTCGGCCTCGAGGTCGGTGCCGGCCACTATCTTCCCAAGCCGTGCAGCCCGCGCGAGATCCTCGCCACGGTGCGCGCGGCGCTGCGCAAGCGCGGCGCGATCGCCACGAACGAAAGCGGCGACGTCTATGTCTTCGAGGGCTGGCGCATCGATCTCGGCAGCCATGAGCTGTTCGATCCCAATGGCGTGCTGGTCGGTCTCACCGATGGCGAGTTCGCGGTGCTGCGCGTGTTCATCGAGCGCCCGCGCCGGGTGCTGAGCCGCGAGGCGCTGCTGGCCGCGGCCCGGGGCCCGGATTCGGACGCCTATGACCGTGCGATCGACGTGCAGGTAAGCCGCCTGCGCCGCAAGCTGCGCTCGGGCGGCGACGAAATCATCCGCACCGTGCGCAACGAAGGCTATCTGTTCGTGCCCAAGGTCGTGCGCGCGTGACATCGCGGCGCGGGGGGGCGGGGTCCCCGTTGTTCCTGCGCGTCTTCGTCCTGATGGTCGCCTGCGTGGCGATAACGCAGCTGATGAATCTCGGCCTTCTGATCGCAGTGCAGGCGCCATCGACCAAGGTCTACAGCGTCGGGCAGATCGCCAATGCGATGCGCGGCATCGGCGATGCGGACGGCGATTTCCTGATATCCCACCCGGCAAATGTCGAGCCGACACCCTGGAACCCCCGGAGCGAGCGCATCGAGCTCGCGCTGGCCAGGGCGCTACAGGTGCCGGTGGAACGGGTGCGGATCGGCTTCCCCACGCCGTTCATGCAGCGCGAGAAGATCTATGATCGCGCCAGCGTGCCGCGCGCCGTTCCGCCGGCCAGCGACCAGGCGGCGCGGGCCGTGGTGATCATCGGCGATTTCTCCGCGGCATTCCGCCGGGACGACGGGCAGTGGACCCTGATCGATTCGAACCACAGCTTCGAGCCGTGGCGCCTGTTCGTGCTGTGGTGGCTGATCCTGTCCGCGGCAGCGGTCGCGCCCTTTGCCTGGGCGCTCGCGCATCGCATCGCCAAGCCGATCGGTGCCTTTGCCGAGGCCGCCGAACGGCTCGGCCGCGACCCCCGCGCCGCGCCGATCGCGATCGAGGGACCGACGGAAATCGCCGATGCCGCGGCGGCGTTCAACCGGATGCAGGCCCGGCTCAATCGCTATGTCGACGATCGCGCGACCGTGGTCGGCGCGGTCGCGCACGATCTGCGCACGCCCCTGATGCGACTCGGACTGCGGCTCGAGGCAGCGCCCGACGCGTTGCGTCAGGCGTGCGAGGGCGACATTCGCGACATGGAGGCGATGATCTCCGCGACGCTGAGCTATCTGCGCGACACGACCAAGCAGGGCGTGCGCAAGCCGCTCGACCTGCGCTCGCTCGCCGAGACCGTGACCGACGACATGAGCGATCGCGGCGCCTCGGTGGTGCTCGCGCCGGGCGATCCGGTGGTGATCGAGGGCAATTCGCCGGCGCTCAAGGCGATGCTCAACAATCTCGTCACCAACGCGCTCAAATATGCGGGCAGCGCCGAAGTCTCGCTGGCCGAGGCCGATGGCCAGGCGCTGATCGAGGTGCGCGACGATGGGCCCGGCGTGCCGCCGGAAGACCTGGAGCGCGTGTTCGAGCCCTTCTTCCGCGGCGAGCGCTCGCGCAACCGCGATACCGGTGGCATCGGCCTGGGCCTGGCCAGCGCCCGCGCGGTGGCGCGCGCGCATGGCGGCGACCTTAGCATCCGCAACCGGGAAGAGGGCGGCCTTTCCGCGCTGGTGACCCTGCCCGTCTAAGGTCAGAACCCGGCCAGGGCTTTGATTTCCCCTGTCATCCTGGCTTCTTTCGTCATCCCCGCGCAGGCGGGGATCCATTGGCGCTGCCGTTCCGGCTCCATCCGCTCCGACAGCCGGAATGATCCCCGCCTGCGCAGGGATGACGGGGGGCGCTGATTTGAGGCCTGACCCGAATACGGCCACAAAGCGGAAACCTGCCAGCGACGTACCGAAATCCCGCCGACACCCGCGCCGCCGAACCACATGCCCCGGGGGACAAGGGCAAATGGTTCGCGATCAGCAAGTTCGAACGGAAGCGCAGGGCAGCGCATTGGAGCGCCTGCTTGCCCGGCCCGTGCCCTTGTGGACCCTCGCCCTGACGCTGCTGCTGGTTCCGCTCGCCGCGATGGGCACCGGCGCGATCGTCGATGGCTGGGAGAAATCGGGCGCGGTTGGTCGCGCGGCGATCATGCTGGCTCGCGTCCCGGATACGATTCAGCACCTGTTCCGCAGCAATGCGCCCTATTTCCACGGTGCCTATGAGAAGCTGCCGGGCGGCTTTTCCCGCGATCCGGGGTTCGTCGATGCCGGCTATGCGCTGATCTCGCCCTTCGAGCCCCGGCGCAAGCGATCGGTGGTGCGGCTGATCCGTCTCGCGGACGGCGCGGTGGTGCGCGAGTTCGTGCCCGATGTCGACGCCGCCAATGCCCGCTCGCGCTTCGCTTCCGCGCTCACCGACCTGCACCGCGACAAGAATGCCGCGCGCAACCGGCTGATGCATCCGCTGCTGCTCGCCGATGGCAGCCTGGTGCTGCACGACAGCTCGCCGCTCGCCCGCTACGATGCATGCGGCAAGCTGCTCTGGTCGCTCGACGGCATCTTCAACCATTCCACCGAGCTGGGCCCGGACGGCGACCTGTGGGTGCCCTATCGCTACCCGGTGCCGCGCGAGCCCGGGGTGAAGCCCGATTTCTGGGACGATGCGGTGGCGCGGGTCTCGCCCGAGGGGAAGCTGCGCAACGTCGACCGGATCGCCGACATCCTCGAGCGCAACGGGCTGGCCAGGCTGTGGCGCGGCCGGCCCTATGTGCAGGACCCCTTCCATCTCAACGATATCCAGCCGGCGATGGCGGACGGCCGGTTCTGGAAGAAGGGGGATTTGTTTCTCAGCATCCGCAACCTCTCGCTGATCGCGCTCTACCGGCCGGCGACCGGTGCGATATTGTGGTGGAAGATCGGCCCGTGGCGCTTCCAGCACGATGTCAGCATCCTCGACGATCACCGCATCTCGGTGTTCGATAACAACACGCTGATGGGCTATCCGGACGAGCGCGTGAACGGGCACAACCGCCTGCTCGTCCACGACCTGTCCAGCGGCGAGACCAGCTCGCCCTGGGACAGGGGCTTCGCCGCCAACCGCATCGCCACCCGCGCCCAGGGGCGCGGCACGCCGCTCGCCAATGGCGACGCGATGATCGAGGAGACCGAGCAGGGCCGCCTCGTCCGCATGTCGCCCGAAGGCGCGGTCCGCTGGCGCTACATCTCCGCCGATTCCGCCGAGCGGCGCATGGCCCTTTCCTGGGCGCGCTATCTCGATCCCGCCACCGATGGCCCGGCCATTCAAGCTACGGTGAATGCCAAATGTTCGTGAAGTTTCTCAGAGCCCTGTCGATCGCCCTCGCCCTTTCGGCGCCGCTCGCCGCCCAGGCCTATACCGGGCCCGGGCTCGGGCTGGGGGCGATCGGAGTCGCCTTCGGGCTGATCGGCTCGATCCTGCTCGCGATCGTCTCGGTCGTCTGGTACCCGATCAAGCGGCTGGTCCGCCGCATCCGCGGGCGTGCCCGGTGATCCCGTTCTTCCTCGCCATCGTCGCGGTGCTCGAGCTGGCCCGCGCCCTGCCGCTCGTCGCGGCCTTTCGCGAGCTTGCCGCCTGCGGCCGGCATGCCATGCGGCTGATGGCCAGGCGGGGCGTTTCGGACTGGGGCAAGGAGCGCGCGCTCCGGATCCTTTCGGGCCGCATGTTCGCGCGGACGATGCGTGCCGGCGGCTTGCTGCTCGCCGCCGCCGCGCCCCTGCTCGTGGTGCTGGCGCTCGACGCCAACTGGCCGGAAATCGGAGTCTTCCGGACGGACTGGACGGCAAGGCTCGCGCTGATGCCCTTCACGCTCGGCTATGCCGTGCTGCGCTGGCAGGTGATCCCGCGTGTACAGCGGGGCTGACCGGCTCCTCCACCGCATCGCCCTGGGCTCGCCCGCGCTGCTCGAAGCGACCTTCGACATCGAGCGCGCCACCCATCGCGGGAAGATCGCCGCGGTGCCGATCCGGCGCCCGGTGTTCATCGCCGGGCTGGCGCGCGCGGGCACCTCGATCCTCACCCGCCTGCTCCACCAGGGCGGCGGCTTCGCCGCGCCTTCCTATCGCGACCTTCCGTTTCCGCTCGCCCCGAACAGCTGGGCGAGGCTCGGCGGCAAGCGGCATGTCGAGGCCAGCGAGCGCGGCCATGGCGACGGATTGACGCATGACCTCGACAGTCCCGAGGCGATCGAGGAGGTCTTCTGGCGCGCGCTGGAAGGAAGACGCTATCTGCGGCGCGACGGGCTGGCGCCGGCCGCGCCGGATCCCGAGACGCTGGCTGCCTTTCGCGACTATGTGCGCCTGGTGCTGCTGCGCCATGGCGGCGCTCGCTATCTGTCGAAGAACAACAACAACATCCTGCGCCTGGAGGGGCTCGCCACCAGCTTTCCCGATGCGCTTCTGATCCATCCGTTCCGCGATCCGCTGCAGCAGGCGCTGTCCTTGCTGTCCCAGCATCGCCGGGCGGCCCGGCTGGCGGGAGAGGACCCGTTCCGCCGCCGCTTCATGACCTGGCTCGGCCATCACGAATTCGGCGCCGACCACCGGCCGTTCCTGTTCGACGGCGCCCCCGGCCGCGACGAAGACCCGACTCGCGCCGATTACTGGCTGAAGCTGTGGGACAGCGTGCACCGCGCGCTGCTTTCGGCGCCGGCCCGGGTGCGGGAGCGCCAGTTCTTCGTCGACTATGACGCGTTGTGCGCCAGTCCGCGCCGCTATGCGCCCCGGCTCGCCGTGCTGGTCGAGGCGCCGATCGATTCCGCCGCGTTGCGGGCGGCGGATAGCCGCCATGCCGAAGCCGATCCGGCATTGCTCGCGCGCGTGGCGGAGACCCATGCGGCGCTTCGCGCGTGTTTCCGCGCGCGCTTCGACTGACCGGATATTTCCCCTCGCGCCGGAAGGAAGGATTGCGCGCCATGCGGCGGATCGCGACGATATGCCGCCCGGTGCATGGGGATCGGACGATTCCGCCGGCTGGACGGAGAAGAAGATGACCGAGACGACGCGTCGCGCGATGCTGGCCGGCCTGGCGGCACTGCCCCTGGCGCCGCGGGTGGCGCTGGGCGAGACCGTGGGAGGCATCACCCGCCTTGATCCGGCGCTCGACGCGCTGATCGATACGGCCAGCCCGATCGAGGTGATCGCCACCGGCTTTCGATGGGCCGAGGGGCCGGCATGGGTGAGGAAGGGCGGTTATCTGCTCTTCTCCGACGTGCCGGCGAACATCGCCTATCGCTGGCGGGCGGGCGAAGGGGCCAGGCCGTTCCTCGATCCCTCGGGCCTGGCCGGGCCGATCCCGGCGGGGGTGCGCGAGGCGGGATCGAACGGGATGGTGATCGATGCCCGTGGCGACTTGCTGATGGCCGATTCGGGCACGCGCGCCATTGCCCGGGTGGACCTGGCGACGCGGCGGAAGACGATCGTCTGCGGTGCATTCGAAGGCAGGAAGTTCAACAGCTGCAACGACCTGGCGATCGGGCGCGGCGGGATCCTCTATTTCACCGATCCGCCCTATGGCCTGGCCGAGGGCGATGCCTCGCCGCTCAAGCAGCTGGCGTTCAACGGCGTCTACAGCGTCCGTCCGGACGGCAGCGGCGTGCGGCTGATCGACAAGAGTCTCGGGCGGCCGAACGGCATCGGCGTCTCGCCGGGGCTCGACCGGCTCTATGTCAGCCAGTCCGATCCCGAGAATGCGAAGATCTTCCGTTGCGAACTGGCGGCGGACGGCTCGGCGAGAGGCGGGCTGGCACCGTTCGTCGACTTCTCGGCGGAAGTGGCGCGCAAGCTGCCGGGGTTGCCCGACGGGATGAAGGTGGCGAAGAGCGGCCATCTGTTCGCCAGCGGCCCGGGCGGGATCCATGTGATCGCGCCGGACGGCAGGAAGCTGGGGCTGATCGCGACCGGCAAGCCCGCCGCCAATTGCTGCTTCGGCGAGGACGGGCGAACGCTGTTCGTCACCTCGTCCGACATGGTGGCGAAGGTGCGGCTGAAGATGACGGGGTGGTAGCGTTACGGCTCCTTCCCCGGCAAGCCGGGGGAGGAATTGGGTGTCCATCCCTGATCGCGCGACCTACATCCGTCCCATGACCGACGAACAGGCGATTCCCGCCGCCACCGTGATCGTGATGCGCGAGACCCCGGACGGGCCGCCCGAGCTGCTGATGGTGGAGCGGGCCCGTGCCATGTCGTTCGCGGGCGGCGCGCTGGTCTTTCCCGGCGGCCGCGTCGATCCGGGCGATTTCGTCCTGGCGGGCCTGCATGCCGGCGATGTCGAGGAGAATGCCGCGCGCATCGCCGCGATCCGCGAGACGCTGGAGGAAGCGGGCGTCGCGATCGGCCTCGATCCGGCCGGGGAGGTGCTCGCGCTGCGCCAGCGCCTCTATGCCGGCGAGCCGATGGGCGAGTTGCTCGGCGAGGCCGGCGCCGCGCTCGCGCTGGACCGGCTGGTGCCCTTTGCCCGCTGGCTGCCCAGGGGCGTGCACCACAAGGTGTTCGACACGCGCTTCTACCTGGCCCGCGCGCCGGAAGGAGCCGAGCCGCAGGTCGACGGCAACGAGAATGTCCGGGTCTTCTGGGCGAGCGCGCGCGCGGTGCTCGACGCCGCCGACCGGGGCGAGGCGCACATCATCTTTCCCACCCGCCGCAATCTCGACCGGCTGGCGCTGTTCGCCAGCTATGACGACGCCGTCGCCGATGCCCGTGCCCATCCGATCCGCACCGTCACGCCCTGGATCGAGGAACGCGACGGCGAGCGCCATCTGTGCATTCCCGACGATCTTGGCTACCCGATCACCACGCAACCCCTTGACCAGGCGATCCGCATGTGAGGCGGGCGCGCCGCGCCGCGACGGCGGCGGTCTCGCTCGCGGCATTGCTCGGCGGATCGCTCCTGGCCTGGGTGGCGCTGCGCGACCGTCCGCAGGACTTGCCCTGGACGCGGCTCGATCTGGACCAGCCGATCGGCATCTTCACCGGCCGCAAGCTCGCCGGGCTGACCGGGGACGCTGCCCGCTGCCGGTCGCTGCTGCGCGCCGCGGGAGTGCGCTATGTGGCGCTGGCCAGCGTCATCGGCGACGCGCCGCAATGCGGCTATGCGGACGGGGTGCGCCTTGTTCCGGGCGGGGCGCGCGGGATCGGCTTCGTGCCGGCCAGCCCCGGCATGTCCTGCCCGGTGGCCGCGGCGCTCTCGCTCTGGGAATGGGAGATCGTCCAGCCGGCCGCGCAGCGGCATTTCGGCGCGGCGGTGGTGCGGATCGAGCATCTCGGCAGCTATGCGTGCCGGCGCATGTACGGCCGCGGCACCGGCGGCTGGAGCGAGCATGCGACTGCCGATGCGATCGACATCGCCGCCTTTCGCCTGGCGGACGGGACGCGGATCGGCGTGGCCGAGGATTGGGAGGAAGGCGGAGCGAAGGCCGCCTTCCTGCGCGAAGTGCGCACCGGGGCCTGCCGGCTGTTCTCGACGGTGCTCTCGCCCGACTATAACGCCGCGCATCGCGATCACCTGCACCTCGACGAGGCGGAGCGCGGGGAATGGGGATGGCGGTCCTGCCGGTAGGCCGGGTCTCGGCGCCACGCCCGTCATCTCCCGCTCCACCGTCATCCCCGCCTGTACGGGGATGACGGGAGGAACAAGACAAAGGGAATCCCTCCCGCAAGCGGGAGGGGAATTGGGAAATCAGTGCGAGAGCGACGCGGTGTCGACCTTCTCCACCCAGGCCGGATAGAAGCTCGGCTGGCGGTTCGACCAGCCCGAGGCAGTGGCGGCGGCTTCGCTGATCGACTGGAGCAGCTTGCGGCGCAGGTCCGGATGGAGATGCGGCAGCGCCGCCGCGGCGCAGAAGGCCGAGGGGAGCCAGGGGCGCACTTCGGCGCCGATCAGCCGCTCGTAGAGGAAGCGGAAGCTCGAGAAGCTGGTCAGGCGGCCCTGGCTCAGGTCGAAGGCGGCGATGGCGACGAGCGGCGACATGAACGGCTCGATGGAATCGAAGTCGCTGTCGTCGGGCATCAGCGCGCGGACTTCGTGGAGGCGCTCATAGACATGCGCCTGGGCGCGGATGCTGGCGGCCTCGACCACGTCGCGCGACCAGCGCGCCATCGCGTCCTCGCGGTCCAGCCCGATATCGAGCGAACGGCGCACATAGCGCTGGGTCGCCGCGCTGAAACCCGCAAATTCCTTCATTTCGGCCAGCGTCATCGCGCCTTCAGCCGGTTTTGCCCGTGCTCCCATAGCTCAATACTCCCACCCCATATCGTGACCCTCCGAGACCGATAGTGCGGCAATATGGTTAACGAGCCGCTGAACCAGTCGTCGTCCCCTGTTCATTATAGGAAACCAACTGATTCCGCGGCGCAACATGCATGCGATGAACCGAAGTCCCGCTTGTGGAAAACTGCGCATAGTGATGGGCTTGCGGGGGGCAGCTGCCCATCCGGGGCGTATCCGGGTCCGGGTTCGCCCGTAGGGCCCGGCGGGTCGCCAGCGCGCGCCGGCGGCCGGTTTCCGGGCTTGGTTCCTCGCGAATCAGGGCGAATCAGCAGGTCATCGGCTCGCCGCAACGGTTCGTCCCATCGACCGGCCGCGGCCCTATACTTCCGTCCTATGATCTGGTCAGTCGCTGTTCATCAGACTGCTTCCTGACCGGGGGGTCCATGAATTTCCGTGTTTTCGCAGCGCGTTTCGCGCTGATGGCTGTTTGCACCCTGATGATGGCCGCCCCCCAGGCGGCTTCGGCCAAGGGCCGTACCTTCTGGCAGTGCGCGCCCTATGCCCGCGAAATCTCCGGCGTGAACATTCACGGCAATGCCTGGACCTGGTGGTCGCAGGCCGCCGGTCGCTATCAGCGCGGCGAGACTCCGAAGGTCGGTTCGGTGATGTCGTTCCAGCGCACGGCCCGCATGCCGCTCGGCCATGTCGCGATGGTAAGCCAGGTCGTCAGCGATCGTGAAGTGCTGCTCACCCATGCCAACTGGTCGCGCGCCGGCGGCATCGAGCGCAACGTCCGCGCCGTCGACGTCTCGCCCGAAGGCGACTGGAGCGAAGTGAAAGTGTGGTTCGCGCCGATGGGCGGCCTCGGCACTTCGGTCTATCCGGTCAACGGCTTCATCTATTCGGGCGGCGCGCCGCACGACATCGACGACGATTTCAAGCCGTCGCTCGACCTCGACCTCAGCGACCTGATGGCGGAAGCGAAGAACGAGACGCCCGACGCGGGCTGATCGCTTCGACAGGCTGAAACGCGAAGGCCCGGCATCGCCCGGGCCTTTTCCTGTTCGCTCCCCTCTCTTCCAGGGAGGGGAATGGAAGGGGGCTATCCTTTCGCCACGAACGCCAGCGCCGCGCCGTTCATGCAATAGCGCTTGCCGGTGGGCGGCGGCCCGTCGTCGAAGACATGGCCGAGATGCCCGCCGCAGCGCCGGCACAGCA
Organism: Sphingomonas sp. CBMAI 2297; assembly: GCF_029870595.1. Lineage (GTDB taxonomy): Bacteria > Pseudomonadota > Alphaproteobacteria > Sphingomonadales > Sphingomonadaceae > Sphingomonas. The sequence goes on along the minus strand of NZ_JAPDIR010000005.1, from coordinate 25,850 downwards.
CCTCGGTGCGGCGCATGCCGAGCGAATTGTCGGCGCGGGTGATCACTGCCCTGGGCAGCGGCTGCCAGAAGCTCGGCCAGCCGGTGCCGCTGTCGAACTTGGTCGAGGAGGCATAGAGCGGCAACGCGCAGCCGGCGCAGGCGAAGGTGCCGGCGCGGTGCTCCTTGTTGAGCGGGCTGGTGAAGGCCCGCTCGGTCGCGCCCTGGCGGAGCACCTGATAGGCTAGCGGGCTCAGCCGCTTCTTCCATTCCGCATCGGTGAGCGTGAATTCGAACTTCTGCGCGGCTTCGGCGGGCGCGCCGCCACCGCACGCGGCGGTGAAGGCGCCGATGCCGGCGACGGCGAGAAAGGCGCGGCGGTCGGTATGCATGGCGAACCTCTCGTTATTGCGACGATATAGGTTCGTATGAGAGCGGGGAAAGGTTGCACCCCTTCCGCAAATCGCGCCCTCAATAGCGCGTCAGCTCTACCGCCATCTTCTTGTAGCCGTGGACGAAGCAGGCGGCGACGCGCTCGGGCTGGCGCAGCACGTTCGCGCGCAGGCGGCGCTTCGCCATCTCCTCCATCAGGATGCCGATCTGCAGCTCGGCCAGCCGCGCGCCCACGCAGCGATGGATGCCGTGGCCGAAGGCGAGGTGGCGCCGGGCATTCTCGCGGTCGACGATGATCCGGTCGGCATCGGGGAAGATGCTCTCGTCGCGATTGGCCGAGAGATACCAGAGGCCGAGCTTGTCGCCCGCGCGGATCTTGTGGCCGTCCAGCTCGGTATCCTGCGTCGCGGTGCGGCGCATGTGCGCGAGCGGCGTCTGCCAGCGGATGATCTCCTGCGTGGCGTTGCCGATCAGGCCCGGATCCGCCTCGAGCTTCGCGCGCGAATCGGGGAATTGCTCGAGCCCCCAGGCATAGGCGCTCATCGAGTTGCGCGTCGTGTCGTTGCCGCCGACGATCAGCAGGATCAGGTTCCCGAGGAACTCCATCTGGTCCATATGGCTCATCGCGTCCGAATGGATCATCATCGAGATCAGGTCGGGCCTCGGCTCCTTGCCCAGCTTGCCCTGCCAGAGATTGCCGAAATAGGCGGCGCATTCGAACAGGATCTGGCGCCGCTCCTCCTTGCGCACGGGATCCTTGGCGATCTCGATATCGCCCGCCCAGTCCGACCAATAGGTGAGCTTGCGCCGCTCTTCCCAGGGAAAGTCGAACAGCAGCGCGAGCATCTGGGTGGTCAGCTCGATCGAGACGCTGTCGACCCAGTCGAATTCCCGGCCGACGGGCAGCGAATCGAGGATCTCGGCAGTGCGCATGCGGATATTGTCGCTCATCCGCACCATCTCGCTCGGCGTGAAGGCGGGGGCGACGGTGCGGCGCTGGTCGGTATGCTTGGGCCGGTCCATCGCGATGAACATCGGCATCTTGATATCGCCTTCCTGTATGTCGGCGATGGTGATGCCGCCGGCCTCGGACGAGAAGATGTCGGGCAGCGATTCGACCTGGACGATCGGCTTGTAGGTGGCGATCGACCAATAGGGGCCGAAGCCGCTATTCTCGCAATGATAGATCCCGCCCCGCGCGCGCAGCTCGCGGAACGGCGCCTGCCACACATCGTCGCGGTAGAGTTCGGGCCGGCTGACGTCGAGCGGATCGACGGCTTCGGGGATTCCGGCTTCGGTCATAAGCGTAGCCATACTGCCTCTCCTGGCGTTTGCCGGAAGGAAACGCCTAATTGACAGAAGTGTCAATAGCGAGAGGCGGCCGGGGCGAGGGCATCGCACAAATACTCGTCGTCCCCGCGCAGGCGGGGATGACGTTGTAAAGGGCTTAGGCGGGGCTGCCATTCAGCGATGCGAGCCGCCGCCTGCATTCCTTCCCCCGTGGAAATATCGGTGCGGCTATGCCACCGCCTCGATCTTCGTCCGGCGCTTGGGGCTGCCCGATTTGAGCACGCCGCGGCGGAACACCCGCGCGCCCACCGTGATGATGATCGCCACCCACAGCGCCTGCCAGGCCAGCGCGAGCAGGTGCGGCCAGATCGCCGGCTGGCTGCCCGCCAGCCCGATCATCGCGAAGGGCGAGCTGAACGGGAAGACCTGCGCCGCCGTCTCGATCCAGCTGCCGGGCCGCGTCGCCGCGCCGAGCGCCAGGCCGAACATCATCATCTGGAAGATGGTGATCGGCAGCGAGAGCATCTGCAGCTCGCGCTGGGTGGAGGTCAGCGCGCCGATGCTGAGGAACATCGCCCCGAGCAGCATGTAGGACATGGTGAAATAGGCGATGAAGAGCAGGGCATAGGTAGGCGCGCCGATCGCTGCGACGAGGCTGGGGAAGTTGCCGGCGATCTCGGGCGGGACCAGCCGCGTCGCGTTGATGATGATCGTCGCCCAGAACAGCACGAACAGCACGGCGGCGCCGAACATGCCGATCAGCTTGCCGAAGAACACGCTCTCCAGCGGCACCGCCGCCGCCAGGATCTCGATCACCTTGTTCGAGCGTTCCTCGGCCATGGTGCCCACGGCCTGGCCCGAGAGGAACAGGGTGAGGAAGAACATCGCGAACACGCCGATCGAGGCGGCCTGGCCGCGTCCGCTGGGCGAGCCCTGGCCGCGCTTCACCACCGTCTGGGTGACGATGCTGGTGGGCGTGGCGCTGCCCAGCTTCTGCGCCCGCAGGCTCTGCTCGGCGAGCTGCGCGAGGAACTGCGCCTCGGTCGCGCCGCGGCTGGCATAGAGCACGTCCGGCCTGTCGAGCGGGCCATAGAGCACCGCGGCGGTATCGACCTTGTCGCTGTCGAAATAGGCGCGCGCCTGGGCGGCGGGATCGCCGGTCGGCGCCTCGATGGTGAGCGGCGGCGGCATCAGCTCGCTCTTCCTGGGGAAGAGGGTGCGCAGCTGCTTGTCGGTCTCGAGCAGCACCGGCGCCTGGGCGGGCGGCGCGATCACCACCATCCGCATCTGCGAATCGTCGCCGACGATCGACTGGGCACCGATCCCGCCGACCGTGCCGAAGCCGATCATCAGCACCGGCGCGAGCAGGAAAAGCAGGAAAGTGGGCGTGAACACCGTGGCGGTGAAGTCGCGGCGGGCGACCGTCAGCGCCTGGCGCAGCATGCGCGAAAACTTGCTCACGCCGCTTCCTCCTGGTCCCTGAGGGCATCCGCGCCGACGATCCGGACAAAGGCGTCGTGCAGTCCCGGCCGCTCGATCGACAGGCCCGAGACGCCATAGCCGCCGTCGATCAGCTTCACGAGCAGCGATTCGACGCCGCCGGCGGGCAGGGTGAAGCGCCAGCCATCGCCTTCGCGCTCGGCATCGGCGGGAAGCAGGGCGCGCGCGCCCTCGACATTATGGTGCGGCGTGTAGTGCGCCTTCATCGGCAGCGTCGCGCGGGCATCGTTCACCGTGCCTTCGAAGCGCACCTTGCCGCCGGCGATGATCGACAGCCGGTCGCACAGGCGCTCGGCATGGGCCATGACATGGGTGGAGAACAGGATGGTCGCGCCGCGATCGCGCTCGGCCCGGATCAGCCTCTCGAGCTTTTCCTGGTTGACCGGGTCGAGGCCGGAGAAAGGCTCGTCGAGGACGAGCAGCTCGGGCTCGTGCACCACCGAGCCGAGCAGCTGGACCAGCTGGGCCATGCCCTTGGAGAGCTTGCGGATCTTCTCGTCCTTGGCATGGCCGAGGCCGGCATTGTCGAGCAGCGTGTCGGCGCGCTTGCGCCCCGTCGCCCAGGGCAGGCCGCGCAGCGCGCCCATGAAGGCGATCGCCTCGCGGCACTTCATGTTGGGATAGAGGCCGCGCTCCTCGGGCAGATAGCCGACCAGGTCGCTGGCGTCGCGCGGATGGGTGCGGCCGAGCATGGTGCGGGCGCCCTCGTCCGGCTCGATGATGCCGAGCAGCATGCGCAGAGTCGTGGTCTTGCCGGCGCCGTTCGGGCCGAGCACGCCATAGACGAGGCCCTTGGGCACCGCGATGTCGACGCCGTCGACGACGCGCCGATCCCCGAAATATTTGACGAGCCCCCGGGCGCTTACGGCCAATTCGCCAGACAAAAGAGTGTCTCCATCAGTGTCTCGGCCAAGCCGAGGACGGCACCAGCCCGCTCCCCACTCGGCCACCCGACGGCAATATTCCATGGGTGGCCGGGTGGGGAGCGGGCTGGTGCCGCAAACCACGAAAACGTGGTAGCGGGTCCGCGTGGAACAGCACAAGCCACTGGAAGCGCGAATAAAGGCCAAAGCGGCGGAAATCGGGTTCGCCGATTGCGGGATCGCGCGCGCCGACGCCGCGCCCAAGACCGTCGAGCGGCTGCGCCAATGGCTGGAGGAGGGGCGCCACGGCTCGATGCTCTGGATGGAGGAGCGCGCGCATCACCGCGAGCGGCCGGCGGGGCTGTGGCCCGAAGTGAAGTCGGTGATCTCGCTTGGCATGAGCTATGCGCCGCGCACCGATCCGCTCGCCCTGGCGGGGGAAGGCGGGATCGGCCGCATCTCCACCTATGCCCAGGGCGCCGATTATCACGACGTGATGAAGCGGCGGCTGAAGGAGCTGGGGCGCTGGCTGGTCGGCGCCGCGCCTGGCGCGGAGCTCAAGGTGTTCGTCGATACCGCGCCGGTCATGGAGAAGCCGCTGGCCGAGGCGGCGGGGCTGGGCTGGCAGGGCAAGCATACCAATCTGGTGAGCCGCAGCCATGGCAGCTGGCTGTTCCTGGGCGCGATCTACACCACGCTGGAACTGGCGCCCGACGCGCCGGTGCGCACCACTTGCGGCAGCTGCGACGCCTGCCAGACGGCCTGCCCGACCGATGCGTTCCCGGCGCCCTATCGGCTCGATGCGCGGCGCTGCATCTCGTACCTGACGATCGAGCACAAGGGGCCGATCCCGGAGGAATTCCGCGCGGGGATCGGCAACCGCATCTATGGCTGCGACGATTGCCTGGCGGTGTGCCCCTGGAACAAGTTCGCCCATGCCGCCCAGGCGAACCTGGCCTTCGCGCCGCGCGCGGAGCTGACCGTGCCGGCGCTGGCGGATCTGCTCGCGCTCGACGATGCCGGGTTTCGCGAAGTGTTCTCGGGCTCGCCGATCAAGCGGATCGGACGGGACCGGATGATGCGCAACTGCTTGATCGCGGCGGGCAATAGCGGCAGTGCTGCGTTGATCGGGCCGGTGCGGGCGCTGCTCGACGATCCCGACGAGACGGTGCGCGAGGCGGCGGGCTGGGCGCTGGCGCGGCTGGCCATCGGCTAGCCCGTGCGGCGCCAGGCGAACATCCGCGTCTCATAGGGGAAGGATATGGCATCGCGGCCGGCGAGCTCGGGCGTGGCGGCGATCAGCGCGCGGACCTTGGCCGCGATCTTCGCCCGCTCGGCCGGCGGCAGCGCCGCGACGAAGCTCACCGAGAGCGTGCGGTCGACGATCACTCGCTCGGGATCGCCGACATGGGCATGGGGCACGCGCCGCTCGGGCAGCGCCGCGAAGCCGTCCGCCGGGAACAGCTTGCGCCAGGCGCGGCTGCGATAGCGCGGCGCGTCGCCGGCATAGGGCTCGACCAGCGTCTCCAGCGCGGCCATCCAGGGCACGCGCTCGTCGCGGACGTTCCAGATCAGGCCGAGGGTGCCGCCGGGGCGCAGCACCCGGCGCATTTCGTCGAGCGCGGCCCGGTCGGCGAACCAATGGAAGGACTGGGCGCAGACCAGAGCGTCGACGCTGGCGTCGTCGAGCGGAATCGCCTGGGCGGTGCCGGTGATCGCGACCACCTGCGGATAGCGTGCGGCGAGGAGGTCGCGCATCGCGTCCACCGGCTCCAGCGCCATCACTCGCGCCCCGGTCTCGATCAGGCGCGGCAGGAACTTGCCGGTGCCCGCGCCGACCTCGAGCGCCGTGCGCCCGGGCCCCAGGCCCAGCGTGTCGTGCAGCCAGGGGCCGACTTCGGCCGGATAGTCCGGCCGGCCCGCGGCATAGGTGTCGGCCGAGGTCGCATAGCCCGCCGCGGCGGCGCGATGCACCGTGTCGCTCACCGTCCGCCGGAGCGCCCGCCGCTGAGCGCGGCGACGCAGCTCGCTTCGTCGATCGGGCGGCCGTCGCGCTGGCGGGCGTCGACATGGGTGACCACCGGCTCGCCGCGGCCCTGGGGATAGAGATAGGTGTCGAGCACGCAGATCGGGCCCGCGAACTGGAGCTTGCGCGCCGTGCCTTCGCTCATGTCGAGCTGGGGCTTGCCGAAGCGGGCGATCAGGCGCGGGGCGGTGGCGCCATGGATCGCGGTGAGGTTGGCGGGCATCGGCGCGCCGCCCGGCGCGGGCCGCGCGCTCGGCACCGGGACATAGCCGGCGCGCGGCGGCGGAATCACGCCGCCTCCGCCACAGGCGCCGAGCGCCAGCGTTCCGATCAGGATGAGTTTCTTCATGCCCGCCTCCCGCGGTGAAATGCATGGGTGGCCATCGCGGCTCCGAGCACCGGGGCGACCAGGTTCAAAATCGGGACGAGGAACAGCCCGGTGCCCGCGGCGCCCAGCGCGAAGCGGCTGATGCCGGTGCGCCGCCGCCAGCCGCGCAATTCGTCGCGCCGCATGTGCCGGGCCGCGACCATGTCGCCCAGGTCGCGGCCGAGCAGCCAGCTGTTGACCAGGAAAAAGGCCAGCGCCGTGCCGACGCCGGTGACGAGCAGGATCAGATATAGCGGCGAGAGCAGCAGGTTCACGCCGATCAGCCGCAGCGCCGAGCCCAGGCCCATCGCCAGCGCGCGGCCAAAGGGCAGGTCGTGCGCCTGGGCATGGGCGCCGGGATAGTGTTTCCGCTCCACCGCGGCGACCACTTCGTCGGCGAAGATGCCGATCACCGCCACCGCGATGGCGCGGAACATCAGCCAATGGGCGACGAGCACGATCAGGATGGTGGCGATGTCGGCAAAGGCGTCCGAGCCGCTCCAGCCCCCCAGCCAGGCCGCGATCCGGTCGGCGAGCGCATGCATGCCGAACCACAGGCCGACGCTCGTCCCGGCGAACAGCACCAATGTCAGGATCACCGACTTGACGAAGACCGCCAGGATCGGCCGGTCGAAGAGCTGGCCCAGCGACAGGAAGAAGGCGTGAATCATTGCATCCTCTATTGCCCGCCACTACGGCGGCGGCGCAATCTTTTTGGAGCAACAGTTTGACCAGCCCGACTTATGACGTCGTCGCCATCGGCAACGCGATCGTCGACATCCTCGCCCAGGCCGAGGACAGCTTCATCGAGGAGATCGGCGTCGCCAAGGGCTCGATGCAGCTCATCTTCTCGCCCGAGGACGCCGACGCGCTCTATGCCAAGATGGGCCCGGGCCGCGAGATCTCGGGCGGTTCGGCGGCGAACACCGTGGCGGGCATCGCCGCGCTGGGCGGCCGGACCGCGTTCATCGGCCAGGTGGCGGACGACCAGCTGGGCCAGGTCTTCGCGCACGACATCCGCGCCGCCGGCGTCGACTTCGATACTGCCGTGCGCCCCGGCCAGCCCGCCACCGCGCGTTGCCTGATCTTCGTCACGCCCGACGGGCAGCGCACGATGAACACGTTCCTCGGCGCCTCGCAGTTCCTGCCGGCCTCGGCGCTCGACGAGCAGCTGATCGCCAATGGCGCGATCCTGTATCTCGAGGGCTATCTGTGGGATCCCGAGGAGCCGCGCGCCGCGATGCGCAAGGCGATCGAGATCGCCCGCGCCGCCGGCCGCAAGGTGGCCTTCACTCTGTCCGACGTGTTCTGCATCTCGCGCCATGGCGACGATTTCCGCAAGCTGATCGAGGACGGGATGATCGATATCCTGTTCGCCAACGAGAACGAGCTGCTGGCGCTGTGCGAGCGCGAGGCGTTCGAGGCGGCGGTGCAGCACCTGCACGGCAAGGTGCCGGTGCTGGTCGTCACTCGCAGCGAGAAGGGCGCGATCGCGCTGGTCGGCGGCGAGCGCGTCGAGGTTCCGGCCGAGCCGATCGCCCGGCTGGTCGACACCACCGGCGCGGGCGACATGTTCGCGGCGGGCTTCCTCCACGGCCAGGCCCAGGGCCGCTCGGTGCGGGACTCGCTGCGCCTGGGCGCGCTCTGCGCCGCCGAGATCATCCAGCATTACGGCGCCCGCGCCGAGGTGGACCTGAAGGAACTGGCCGCCGAGAAGCTGGGCTGAGCTACTAGTTCCTCCCCGAGGCAAGCTCGGGGAGGAACTTGAAGAGAAAAGGGCCGGAGGATCGCTCCTCCGGCCCTTTTTCCTTGCCTGGAAACGGCGCCCTCAATGGGTGCCCGGTACCTCGGGCTTGATCTCCGAATAGGCCTCGTGCTCGGGCACGTCGACGATGCCGCGGCCGACATGGCTGCGCGAGCGGCTATAGCCGAAATAGACCAGCAGGCCGACCACCGCCCAGGAGGCGAAGAGGATGATGCTCTTATGGTCGAGCATCACGAACAGATAGACGCAGCCCAGGATCGAGAACGGCGCCGTCACCCATACGAACGGCGTCTTGAACGGACGCTTGCGGTTCGGCTCGGTCTTGCGGATCACCAACACCGCGATCGACACCGCGGCGAACGCGAACAGCGTGCCGGAGTTGGAGATGTTGGCGAGCTGGCCGACCGGGAAGAACGCCGCGAACAGCGACACCGCGATGCCCGTGATGATCGTGATCACGTGCGGGGTGTTGAAGGTCGGGTGGATCTTCGAGAAGGCGGCGGGGAGCAGGCCGTCGCGGCTCATCACGAAGAAGATGCGGGTCTGGCCGAACATCATCATCAGGATGACCGAGGGCAGCGCCAGGCCGGCGGCGAGGCCGAGCAGGTTGCCGATCTGCGGCCAGCCGATCTCGCGCAGGGTGAACGCCAGCGCTTCCTTCGAGCAGACCACGTCCTTGAAGCCTTCGGCCGCGCGGGCGGCGCACTGGGCGGCCAGCTCGCGGCTGCCCGGCTCGAGCGCATGGCCCATCGCGTCGGTCACCGGCTGGGTGCTGAGGCCCGGCGCGCCGATCACGCCGGCGGCGACGAGCAGGTAGAAGATGGTGCAGATGGCGAGGCTGCCGATCAGGCCGATCGGCATGTTGCGCTGCGGGTTCTTGGTTTCCTCGGCCGCGGTGGAGACCGCGTCGAAGCCGACATAGGCGAAGAAGATCGACGCCGCCGCCATGCCGACGCCGATAAAGCCGGTCGGCGCGAAGGGCGAGAATTGCGCGCTGTTCATCACCGGCACCGCCAGCACGATGAACACGGTGAGCGCGGAGATCTTGATCGCGACCAGGATGGCGTTGACCGTGGCGCTCTCCTTGGTGCCGATGACGAGCAGCCAGGTGACCAGGCCCGCGATCAGCATCGCCGGCAGGTTGATCATGCCGCCGTCAAAGGGGCCCGAGACCAGCGTGTTGGGTATGTTTATGTGGAAGCTGTGCTCGATCAGGCCGACGACATAGCCCGACCAGCCGACCGAGACCGCCCCCGCGGCCACGGCATATTCGAGGATCAGGGCCCAGCCGACCATCCAGGCGATCAGCTCGCCCATCACGGCATAGCTATAGGTATAGGCCGAGCCCGAGACCGGGACCATGGCGGCCATCTCGGCATAGCAGAGCGCGGCGAAGGCGCAGACCACGCCGGCGATGATGAACGAGATCATCATGCCCGGGCCGGCCTTTTGCGCGGCTTCGGCGGTGAGAACGAAAATGCCGGTGCCGATCACCGCGCCGATGCCGAGCATGGTGAGCTGGAAAGCCCCCAGCGAACGGTGGAGCGATTTTTTCTCGGCAGTGGCGAGGATGGCATCGAGTGGCTTTACGCGCCCGAAGATCATTGGATGGTCCCCTCAACGGCGGTTTGTCCCGCCGCCCCTTTTGGATGAAAGCGCGGAGCCTAGCCGCAAAACCGGGGGAGGCAATCCTTTAGTGCCGCAAAGCGCCGAGTCGTGCGGCCGGGGTGCGCGGAAGTTTACGAAGTTGATGCCACGGGGCCTTGTTTTCCGGGTGCCGGACGGCCCGGCACGGCGAGTGAGGGCGAGCAGCACGCATCCGGCCCGGGCCATCCTGGACCCGCGCCGGGCGCGGATGACGGGGGCGATCGGGTGGCGATTCCAGCGGAGCAGGCGAAATTCTCTATTGCAAGCGCGGGTGCCGCTCAGTGCGGCGCCGCCCTGGAGAACAGGTTCATCACCAGCACGCCGGCGATGATCAGCGCCATGCCGAGGATCGCCGGCAGGTCGAGCTTCTGGCCCTGGAATGCCCAGGCGATCGCCGCGATCAGCACGATGCCGACGCCGGACCAGATCGCATAGGCGATGCCGGTGGGAATCTCGCGCAGGGTGAGCGAGAGGAAATAGAAGGCGATCGCATAGCCGAGGATCGTGATCGCCGAGGGGAGGAGCCGGGTGAACCCCTCGGACTGTTTCATGAACGACGTGGCGGTGACTTCGGCGACGATCGCGACGGCGAGGTTGAGATAGCGCATGGCGGCGAGGCAAGCAGGCGGCGGCGCGCTTGGCAAGCGCCCCGGCCCGCCGCCGCGCTCAGTCGTGGGTCTGCACTTCCCAGGTGGCGTGCTGCACGGCATGCGTCCTGGCCAGATGCGCGACGATCGCATCCAGATCGGCATCGACCGCCCCGGTGCTGACCAGCGTCGCCCGGATCTCGACCAGGTCCTCCGATCGCTCGGAGATCTCGGTATCGGCCACGGGGTAGCGCATCAGCTCCAGGTGATCGACGAGAAGATCGCGCAGCGCCGGCGCGTCGGCCGGATCGGCGGTGAGGATGACCGAATAGGTCGCCTCCAGCGTGCCGCCGGCCAGCGGGATGCGGTTGATCGCGTTGACGACGGGCCGCAGCAAGGTGTTGCCGGCCACCACGAAGACGGTGAGCGTCGCTGCCTCCGCCGCCATGTCGGTGCCGGCACAGGCGCCCACCGCCGCGGAGCACCAGAGCGTGGCGGCGGTATTCAGGCCGCGGACGTTCATGCCCTCCTTCATGATCACGCCCGCGCCGAGAAAGCCGATCCCGGAGACGATATAGGCGATCACCCGCACCGCCTCGACATCGCCGGCGAGCTTCTGGGCGAGGTCCACGAACGCCGCCGCGCCGAGCGCGACCAGCGCGTTGGTGCGCAGCCCGGCGGTGCGCTGGCGATACTGGCGCTCGGCGCCGATCAGCGCACCCAGCACCAGGGCGAGCCCATAGCTGATCAGCGTGTCGAGATAGGAAGCGAGGTGGAAAGTGTGCTGGAAATGCATGACGCCCCCGGATCAGGCGGTTTCGGCTGGCTCGAGAGCCCGGACAGATAGCGCATTTGCCCGAAGATCGGACTCTGATTTCGTCGGGCCGGCGATTCCCTCGACCGTGATCCCCGCCATTCCCTCAGCCATCATCCCCGCCATTCTCCACTGTCATCCCCGTGCAGGCGGGGATCCATAGACGCTGCCGTTCCGGCTCCATCCGCTCCGGCAGCGGGGATGGCGCGGTTTGCTGGATTGAGTCGGGGCCTTAGGTTGGGGACTCATATTCTTCTTTCGTCGCCCCGGCCTTGCGCCGGGTTCCCGCTGCCTTACGGGCGGAAGAAGAAGCGGGATCCCGGCACAAGGCCGGGATGACGGCGGAAAATCAAATACTTGTTTGGGTTCGCAACCTAGCTTGCCAGCATCGGGCCGAGCGGCTTGCCGGCGAAGATGTGGACATGGAGGTGCGGCACCTCCTGATGCGCGTCGAGCCCGGTATTGGCGAGCAGGCGATAGCCCGGCGCCACGAACCCTGCCTCGCGCGCGACCTGGCCGACCGCGCGGACGAAGCCGGCGATCTCCGCCTCGCTCGCCCGGGCGGAGAAATCGTCCCACGAGACATAGGCGCCCTTGGGGATCACCAGCACATGGTTCGGCGCCTGCGGGTTGATGTCGTGAAAGGCGAGGGCGAACTCGTCCTCGAACACTTTCCGCGACGGAATCTCGCCGCGCAGGATCTTCGCGAAGACGTTCTGGTCGTCATAGGGCTGGGTGGCGTCGATGGGCATGCGCGGCTCCTTTGCCCATCCAATAGCAAACCGTCATCCGGGCGGAAGCCAGGATCATGGCTATTGGGAACGCCCCGCCTTTTCCTCGATCCCCGACACGCCCTCGCGGCGGGCGAGCTCGGCGCGGACATCGTCCAGGCCCAGGCCGGCATCGGCCAGCAGCACGAGCAGGTGGAAGACCAGGTCGGCCGCCTCCTTGGTGAGTTCCTCGCGATCATCCCGGATCGCGGCGATCACCGTTTCCGTGGCTTCCTCGCCCAGCTTCTGCGCGATCTTGGCGCGGCCGCGATGGGTGAGCTTCGCGACATAGGAACTGTCGGGGTTCGCCGTGCGGCGGGCGCGGATCACGGCTTCGAGGGCGTCGAGGGAGTCGGCCATGGCCCCGGCTGCGGGAGGCAGGCGCGCCTGTCAATCCTTGGGCATCAATCCTCGGGCTTCAATCGCGGGGCGCGGTCTTGCGGAAGCGCGCGCGCAGCCGGCTGCGGACGAACCACACGCCGGCTGCGGCGCAGGCGGCGAGCGCGAGGTCCGAAAGCTCGGGCATCGAGCGGGTGCCGGCCCGGCCGGTATGCGGCGGCTCGTCGGCGGCCAGGGCGGGCGTGGCGGCGAGCAGCAGCAGGGGAAGCAGGGCGTTGCGCATGGCAGGGGAGCCTAGCCGCAACGCCCCGACAAATCGTTAACCGCGGCGACGGACCCGGCGCGCGGCCAGCGCGCCGATCGTGCCGAGCGCGAACAGGCCGAGCATGCCGGGCTCGGGAATCGAAGTGGGGCTGCCCGAGCCGCCGCTGCTGCTGCTCGTGGTGCCGCCACCGCTGCTGCTGCTGGAGGGCGTGCCCGGATCGACGGGCGGCTTGTCCATGGCGAAGGCGGGCATGGCCGCAAGGGTAGCGACGAGGCCGAACGCGGCCAGATTGGCGAAGTTACGGTTCATGGTCCTGGTTCCCTCTTTTGATTGTCCTCGAGAGGAAGCAAGAAGCCGGCCGCTTTGCGGATTCGGCGCATTTCCGCGGCTTTCGATGGTTAAGAGGCGCCTCGCGGAACTGGTAAATGTAAGGCTAACCGACGACCGGGCTTCGCACCGGGATGCCGGCGGCGGCCATGGCGCGATGGGCGTCGGCGATGCTGGCCTCGCCGAAATGGAAGATCGAGGCCGCCAGCACCGCGCTGGCATGGCCGTCGCGAATGCCCTCGACCAGATGCCGGAGGCTGCCGACGCCGCCGGAGGCGACGACGGGCACGGTCACCTGGTCGGCGATCGCGCGGATCAGCTCTAGATCGTAGCCGTCGCGGGTGCCGTCGCGGTCCATCGAGGTGATCAGCAGCTCGCCGGCGCCGAGATGGGCGAGGGCGATGGCGTGCGTCACTGCGTCGATGCCGGTGGGCTTGCGGCCGCCATGGGTGAAGACTTCCCAGCCATTCGCGGTGCGGCGTGCGTCGACCGAGGCGACGACGCACTGGCTGCCCATCTTCTCGGCGATCTCGGCGACGATTTCGGGGCGCGAGACCGCGGCGGAGTTGACCGCCACCTTGTCGGCGCCGGCGAGGAGGAGCGCGCGGGCATCCTCGACGCCGCGCACGCCGCCGCCGACGGTGAGCGGCATGAAGCAGACCTCGGCGGTGCGGCGCACCACGTCGAGGATGGTGCCGCGCGCCTCGTGGCTGGCGGTGATGTCGAGGAAGCAGAGCTCGTCGGCGCCCGCCGCGTCATAGGCGCGGGCCTGCTCGACGGGATCGCCGGCATCGATCAGGTCGACGAAATTGACGCCCTTGACCACACGGCCATTGGCGACGTCGAGGCAGGGGATGACGCGGGCGCGGACGGTCATGCGATTTGCTCGCGATGGGGGGCGAGGGCGCCGGGAAGAAGAGATTTGTTCACGCGGAGACGCGAAGGCGCGGAGGTGGCGGGCCGTCTTGCGGCGTCAGCCGCGACATCTTGCGTCAGATTCCTGGCACGCCGCAGGAAGGAGGGGCCGCTCGCGCGGCCGAGCGATTTCTCCGCGCCTCCGCGTCTCCGCGTGAACAGAATCTTCGCTTCCTCGCGTCCCGCGAACCTCATGCCTTGCCCACTTCGATCGCCCATTTGAGGTCGAGCCGGCCGTCGTAGAGCGCGCGGCCGGTGATCACGCCTTCCACGCCATCCGCGACGTGCGGGCGCAGCGCGTGGATGTCGGCGATGTCGGTCACGCCGCCGCTGGCGATGACCGGGATCGCGATGGCGCGGGCGAGGGCGACGGTCGCCTCGACATTGCAGCCCTTCAGCAGCCCGTCGCGGCCGACATCGGTGAAGAGGAGCGCGGCGACGCCGGCATCCTCGAAACGGCGGGCGAGATCGGCCACCGCCACGTCCGACACATCGGCCCAGCCGCGGGTGGCGACCATGCCGTCGCGCGCGTCGACGGCGACGACGATGCGGCCGGGATTGTCGCGTGCCGCCTCGCGGACCAGGTCCGGATTCTCCAGCGCGGCCGTGCCGATCACCACGCGGCGGACGCCGAGATCGAGCCAGCGCTCGATCGCGTCCCGGTTGCGGATGCCGCCGCCGAGCTGGATCTTGCCGCCGAAGCGCTCGAGGATCGAGGACACCGCCGCGCCATTGACCGATTCGCCGGCAAAGGCGCCGTCGAGATCGACGACATGCAGCCATTCGGCACCGGCCTGCGCGAAGATCTCCGCCTGGGCGGCGGGATCGTCGCCATAGACGGTGGCGCGGGCCATGTCGCCCTCTGCCAGGCGCACGACCTGGCCGGCCTTGAGGTCGATGGCGGGGAAGATGATCAGGCCATCCGGGTCTAGGGGCGCCAAGCGAGGAACCTTTCCATCAGCGCGATGCCGTAGCGCTGGCTTTTCTCGGGGTGGAACTGGACGCCGATCATGTTGTCGCGGCCGATCGCCGCGGTGACCGGGCCGCCATGGTCGGTAGTGGCGAGCACCGCGTCGCCGGTGAAGGCGAAGCTGTGCAGGAAATAGGCCTGGCCCGGCTCGATCAGCGAGTGGGACAGGGTGGGTACGACGTCGTTCCAGCCCATGTGCGGCACGCGGATGCCGGGGGCGGGCGCGATCGCGCGGACGGTGCCGGGGATCCAGCCGAGGCCGGGATGGCTGCCCATCTCTTCCCCGGCATCGGCCATCAGCTGCATGCCGACGCAGACGCCGAGAAAGGGCGCGCCCTGCCGGCGGACCCGCTCGTGCAGCGCCTCGACCATGCCGGGGATCGCCCGCAGCCCGGCGGCACAGGCTCCAAAGGCGCCGACGCCGGGCAGGACGACCCGGTCGGCACCCAGCACCGCTTGCGGATCGGCGGTAACCGCGACGTCCGCCGCGCCCGCCGCCTTCAGGGCATTATGGACCGAATGGAGATTGCCGGCGCCATAGTCGATCAGGGCGATGGTCATGCTCTCCCCTCCCTGGAAGGGAGGGAGCCGGGGTGGGGTGATGCACGCGCTACGGCGCCGGTTGGCGCGACGCGGCAATATTGGCTGGACGCGACCCATCCCCAGCCCCTCCCTTCGAGGGAGGGGAGCCTGATGGCGTCGTTCACAGCACCCCCTTGGTGCTGGGCACTGCATCGGCCTTGCGCGGATCGATCTCCACCGCCTCGCGCAGCGCCCGGGCCAGGCCCTTGAACGCGGCTTCCGCGATGTGATGGTTGTTGGTGCCGTAAAGTGTCTCGATATGGAGCGTCAGCCCGGCGGTCTGGGCGAAGGAATGGAACCAGTGCTCGAACATCTCGGTGTCCATTTCGCCCAGCCGCTTCTGGCTGAACTCGGTCTTCCAGACGAGATAGGGGCGCCCGGAAATGTCCACCGCGACGCGGGTGAGCGTCTCGTCCATCGGCGAGAGCGCGTCGGCATAGCGCCGGATGCCCTTCTTGTCGCCCAGCGCCCTGGCGATGGCCTCCCCGATCGCCAGCCCGGTATCCTCCACCGTGTGGTGCTGGTCGATATGCAGGTCGCCCACCGTCTTCACGTCGAGATCGATCAGCGAATGGCGGCTGAGCTGCTCGAGCATGTGATCGAAAAAGCCGATCCCGGTGGAAACGGCATAGGCGCCGGTGCCGTCGAGGTTGACGGTGACGTCGACGGCGGTCTCGCTCGTCTTGCGGCTCACGGTGGCGGTGCGCATGGCGTCCCACATAGCGATGGTTGCCGCGCATGCAATCTTGACCGTGCTGCCGGGGACGCTACCCAAGGGGCATGACCGGCAACGTGCCCGATAGCCTGATTCCCTATGATGAGATCGTGCAGGAAGCCCTGCGCGCCGTGGTCGGCCGCGTGCTCGGCTCGGTCGCCGATTCGGGCGGAAACCTGCCCGGCGGACATCATTTCTACATCACCTTCAAGACGCACGCGCCCGGGGTCGATATCCCGCAGCGGCTGATCGATCGCTTCCCGGACGAGATGACCATCGTCCTGCAGCATCGATTCTGGGACCTGAAGGTCGACGACAATAAATTCTCGGTGGGCCTGAGCTTCAATCAGGTGCCGGCGATGCTCAACATCCCCTTCTCGGCGATCACCGGCTTCCATGATCCGGCGGTGAATTTCGAGCTGCGCTTCCAGGCGGCCGATGGCGGCGACGAGCCCGAGCCGCAGCATGACGAGGCCGAGAATGACGAGCCGCCGGCCAAGCCGGTCGAGGACGGCTCGAACGTCGTCTCGGTGGATTTCAAGCGGAAGAAGTAAGCCGGCGCCCGCGTCGTTCCGAGGGGCGCGCCGTTCCTGAATTCCCGTCGCCCCGGCCTTGTGCCGGGGTCCACGGTGCTTCGAATTCAGCACCAAGAGCTTCTTGTTCTCCGTCCGCCTCCCGGTGGACCCCGGCACAAGGCCGGGATGACGGATAGGGGTGTCCGAACGCCTCGCCCTAGCGCAGCAGCCGCGCGCGCAGTTCCTGCATCGCCACGGCATCCACGGCGGCGGCGGGATCGTCCGCGCCCAGGATCGCGCCCAGGTGATCGAGGATCTGGCTGGCGCGATCGAGATTCTGCAGCGACGCCATATGGGCAGCGATCACGTGCGGATCGTCGATCAGCTGCTCGCCCAGCCGGTCGAGCAGTTCGCGGACATGGAAGATCTCCTCGACCAGGCGCGTGCCGAGATTGGCGAGGTCCGGCGCGGCCGCCGTCGGGACCGGTTCCGCGGGCAGCGCGCCGCCGCCGCGCACCGCCTGCTGGATCGCATCGACCCGGGCCTGGCCGCGATGGCCCTGGAAACTCGGAACGCGATTGCCGGAGACCCATTCGTCGACGGTGATCGCGCTGGTGTCGAAGGCGACCCCGCAGCGGCCCTGCGTCTGCCACACCACCCGGCCGCCGACTTCGATCTCCGCGCGGGTGAGCGTCAGCAGCGTTCCGGTGCGGGGCAGGGCCGATCCATCCACCATCGCCCCGCCCTCGGAGAGATTGCGGATGCGCACGGGCACCTTCAGCCCGTCCGCCTCGATCGTGGCGGCGAGCAGCAGGTTCTTGCGCGGCTGGCGTTCTTTCGCCGCGCGGGCAGCCATGGACGCATCGACGTACATGATTCGCTTTTAGGCAGCCAAAAACGCACTCTTGGTTAACGCGTACGCAGAATCCCTGAGCGCTGGAATCGCGGCGGCCCAGGGGCTAGGGGAGCGCGAAACGGACAAGAGGACCAGCCAGCGTGACCACCCGTACCGAAACCGATTCGATCGGCGCCATCGAAGTTCCCGCCGACGCCTATTGGGGCGCCCAGACCCAGCGCTCGATCGAGAATTTCCCGTTCGGCGAGATGGAGCGCATGCCGCTCGGCATCGTCCATGCCCAGGCGATCGTGAAGCAGGCCGCGGCGCGGGTGAACGTGAAGCACGGGCTCGATCCGAAGATCGCCGAAGTGATCGACCAGGTTGCGCAGGAGATCGTCGACGGCAAGCTGGACGACCAGTTCCCGCTGGTGATCTGGCAGACCGGCAGCGGCACCCAGACCAACATGAACGTCAACGAAGTGATCGCGGGCCGCGCCAACGAGATCCTCACCGGCAAGCGCGGCGGCAAGGCGCCGATCCATCCGAACGACCATGTGAACATGGCCCAGTCGTCGAACGATTCGTTCCCGACCGCGCTGCACATCGCCGCCGCCCGGGCGGTGACGCTCAAGCTCTATCCGGCGCTCGACCGGCTGCACGCCTCGATCGAGGCGAAGGTCAAGGCCTGGGATCACATCGTCAAGATCGGCCGCACGCACCTGCAGGATGCGACGCCGCTGACGCTGGGCCAGGAATTCTCGGGCTATGCCGCGATGCTGGAGTCGGCCCGGGCGCGCTTCGCCTCCGTGCTCGATCTTGACATCTTCAAGCTGGCGCTGGGCGGCACCGCCGTCGGCACCGGGCTCAACGCTCCTCCGGGCTATGCCGAGGACGTGGCGGCCGAGATCGCGAAGATCACCGGCCTGCCCTTCGTGACGGCGCCGAACAAGTTCGAGGCGCTGGCGACCAAGGACCAGCTGGTCAACCTGTCGGGCACCTGCAACACGCTGGCCGTGTCGCTCACCAAGATCGCCAACGACATCCGCCTGCTGGGCAGCGGCCCGCGCTCGGGCCTGGGCGAGCTTGACCTGCCGGCCAACGAGCCGGGCAGCTCGATCATGCCGGGCAAGGTGAACCCGACGCAGAGCGAATCGCTGACGATGGTCGCGGCGCAGGTGATCGGCAACCACATGGCCGTCACCGTCGGCGGCATGCAGGGCCATTTCGAGCTGAACGTGTTCAAGCCGCTGATCGGCTCGAACGTGCTGCGCTCGATCGAGCTGATGTCGGTCGGCATGGTCAGCTTCGCCGAGCGCGCGGTGGACGGCGCCAAGGCGAACGAGGCGCGGATCAAGGAGCTGGTCGATCGCTCGCTGATGCTGGTGACCGCGCTGGCGCCGGCGATCGGCTATGACAATGCCGCCAAGATCGCCAAGAACGCGCACGAAAAGGGCCTGACGCTCAAGGAAAGCGGGCTGGCGCTCGGCCTGGTCGACGAAGCGACGTTCGACCAATATGTGCGGCCCGAGACGATGATCGGGCGGTAAACCTGCACTTCCCCTCCCTTGCAGGGAGGGGAACTTTGAGCCCTTTCAAGCGCTTGCCCCCGCGTAACCACCAAGGGAGCAAGCATGATCGGGGACGTGATCGCCGGCTGGATCGGCAGCCGCATCGACCGGGCGGACGGCGAGGGCGGGGCGCTGGGCGCCGTTGCCGGGGTGCTGACCTGGAAGGCCGCGAAGAAGATCGTGCCCGCCGCGATCGTGCTCGGCGCCGCCGCCTATGGCGCGCACCGGATATCGCAGCGGATGCGCGCATCGGCCTGAGTCGACTCGCATGACTTGACGCGGGTGGGACTCCCAAGCCAAAGGCGCCCATGCCCCATCGCACCGAGACCGACCCGCACGGATTCAAGCGCCGCGGCGTATTGTTCGTGCTTTCCTCGCCCTCGGGCGCCGGCAAGTCGACGATCGCCCGCAAGCTGCTCGCCGCCGACGACCATCTTCAGATGTCCGTCTCCTACACCACCCGCGCGATGCGCCCGGGGGAGAAGGATGGCGTCGACTATAATTTCGTCGATCTCGAGAAATTCCGCGAGATGGTCGCGAACCACGAGTTCCTCGAATGGGCGCATGTGTTCGACCATCGCTACGGCACGCCGCGCGCGCATGTCGAGGCGATCCTCGATTCGGGCCGCGACGTGCTGTTCGACATCGACTGGCAGGGCGCCCAGCAGCTTTTCCAGCTGGCCGGCGGCGACGTGGTTCGCGTCTTCATCCTGCCGCCATCGTTCAAGGAACTGCACCAGCGGCTGATCAACCGCGCCACCGACACGACCGAAGTGATCGATGCCCGCATGGCCCGTGCCGCCAACGAGGTGAGCCACTGGGACGGCTATGACTATGTGCTGGTCAATGACGATGCCGACCAATGCTACAAGTCGGTCCACACCATCCTGAATGCCGAGCGGCTGAAGCGCTCGCGCCAGACGGGCTTGATCGGATTCATCCGCGGGTTGATGAAGTAGCCTTCCCAACAGGGGGAGGTAATGATGGCAAGACTGTTCCTCGGCGGCGCGCTCGGCGGGTTGGCCATGTGGCTGGTGGGTTTCATCTTCTGGGGGACGCCCCTCAACCTGCTCGCGCTTTCCAAGACCGACGACGCCACCGGCGCGGCGCTCCACGCGGCGCTGGCTCAGCATCTCGGGCCGCTCGGCACCGGGGCCTATCCGGTGCCCTGGCCCTATACGTCGGCCGGCACGGCGCTCTATGGCCAGGGCCCGGTGGCGATGATCCTGTTCAACCAGCGCGGCTTCGCGGCGTTCGATGCGAATGCGCTGGTGGGCGGGCTGGTCCTCGCCATTATCTGCGTGCTGCTCGCCGGGTTCGCGTTGCGCGCAGTGGCGGGCGGGCTCGATTTCGCGGGGCGGCTCAGGCTGGTGGCGATCGTGGCGGTGGCGGTCACTGCCTATTCCGATCTCGGCCAGCCGATCTTCAACCACGCGCCCTGGGGCTATTTCCTCTATCTCTGGGTGAGCGAGGTAGTGAGCTGGATCGCGGCCGGCGCGGTACTCGCCTGGGCGCTGCCGCGGCGAGCCGGGGCAGCCGGCGCCTGAAGCCCGTCCGGGCGCCGGTGGTCTGAAGCGGCTGTCATCGGGCGTTTTGCCGCTCTGAATCCCTTCCCTTTCAGGGAGGGGAGATGCCTAAAGCAATTCCAGGAAGCGCACGCCGGCGTCGAAATCGGCCCGGCGCGCGTCGCGGGCCTGCACCGCCAGCGTGTCCTCGCCCCATTGCTCGGCCTGCCACAGCTCGTCGACATGCGCGGCCTGCCACAACGTCTCGGCATGCACTGCGCCTTCGAGCAGCGCCAGCGCGCCGATCAGCGTGCCGCTCACCGTCACCACCGGCGAAAGCCCGGCGAGATGGAAGGCGTCGAGCGCGTGCACCGCCTCGGCCAGCCGCGCGACGGTGGCTTCGGGCTGGGCCCGGTGCATCACGCCGGTCGCGGTCTCGAAATGCACGTCGTAGCGGCGGCGCGCCCAGTCGAGCAGCGGGTCCCAGGCTTCGGCCTGGCGCGCGACCAGCGGTTCGGGGCCATCCGCGCGATAATAGAGCAGGTCGCTCTCGCCATAGGCGGCGAGGCCCTGGGCGAAGGGCGCGGGATCGACCGCGATCTTGTCGATCGCGGCATTGGCGAGGCCGGTGAGCTTCATCGCGCGCGGATCGATCGTCTCGCCCACGGCGCGCCATTCCTCCGCCACCGCCTCGGCCAGCGCCGGGCTGGGCAGGGCGAGCGGGGCGCGATCGGGCGTGCGCACCGGCTTGCCGTCGAGCGCCACCTGGCCGTTCTCGACGGTCACGTCCTTCCAGAAACGCTTCATGCCTCGGGCGTCGCTTCCACCGGGGTCTTCCAGCGCCGCGCGAGGAAGCGCGGCACCACCGCCATGAAATAGAGCGACGACAACAGGATCGCGCCGCCGAAGACCGTCATGCCATAATGCTGCGCGCGGCCGGCGACCAGCAGCCCGATCACGGCGCCGGCGGTGCCGAGCATGTTGACCGCGACGATGATGTAGTAGCGCTTCATCGCCAGGCGTTCGGCGTCTGTCATAGCGACTCCAGATGCGCGAAGATCTGGCTGGCATGATCGGCGACATGATGCGCGCCGGCGCCGAGCAGCTCCTCGGATGTGTGGTATCCCCATAGCACACCAAGGGCGTGCGTGCCAGCGGCGCGCGCCATCGCCATGTCGAAGCTGGTGTCGCCGATCATCGCCGTGGTCCGCGGCGTGGCGCCGGCCTCGGCGATGGCGCGCTCGAGCATCGCGGGATGCGGCTTGGAGGGATGGCGATCGGCGGTCTGCAGCGTGACGAAGCGCTGGCGGATGCCGTGATGCTCGAGGATCAGGCCGAGCCCGCGGTCCGACTTGCCGGTGGCGACGCCGAGCAGCCAGCCGGCATCGTCGAGCGCCGCGATCGTCTCCGATATGCCGTCATACAGCGGTTCGGGATCGAGCGCGTTGGACGCGCGCATCGCGAAGAAGGCGCGCTTGTATTCGGCGGCCATCGCCTCGTGCAGGTCGTCGCCGCCCTCGGGCAGCAGCCGCGCGATCGCCGGCACCAGGCTGAGGCCGACGATGCGGCGGATGTCGCCGCGATCCGGCGGGTCGAGCCGGTGCGCGACGAAGGTGGCTTCCATCGCCCGGCAGATATTGGCCTGCGAATCGACCAGCGTGCCGTCGCAGTCGAACACGGCGAGGCGGTTGGTCATGCCGGAAACCCGCCATGGCGAAGCAGGGGAGGATATTGGCGGAGCCTCACTTCGCCCCCCGCATCAGCGTGGCCATGGCGCGGCGGCCCCGTGCCTCGAGCGCGTCGGCGGCGGCCAGGCGGGCGGCGTCGGGCTTGTTCTGGCCGAGCTTGAGCGTGCCGCGCCAGGCCCGGACCTCCAGGCGGTAGCCGATGATCGCGGTGAGCAGCTTCGCGGCCCTGGCGGGATCGACCTTGTCCAGCACCCATTCGGGCTTGGGCGCGAGGCGGCGTTCCTGCTCGTGGCTGATCGCGCCCAGGATCGCGCGCAGGCCGGTCTCGTCGGTGCGGGCCACCTGGCCTTCGAGCTCGACCGCGACATAGTTCCAGGTCGGCACCTCGTCCGGGCCGGTGCCGTACCAGTCCGGGCTCACATAGGCGTCGGGGCCCTGCAGGTTGAACAGCGCGGTGGCGCCGTCGAGATGGCGGGCGAGGCCGTTGCCGCGCGCGAGGTGGAAGCCGAGCGTGTCGTCGCCCAGCCACACGATCGGCACATGCGCGACCCGGGGGCCGTCGGGCGTCGCGGCGAAGAGCGCGCCGAAGCCGATGTCGCGAACCAGCGCGCGGATCGCCGGGCGGTCCTCCCAGCGGAAGGCCGGGTGCGGATGCATCAGCGGCTCCGGGGCGTGCGGGGCTTGTCGCCGCCGGCGCGCGGGCCGGGCCGGGCGCCGCGCGGCGCCGGCTTGCGGGCCGCCGGCTTGCCGCCCGGCCTGGCGGCGGGCGGCTTGCGCGTGCTCGGCTTGCCGCCGCTGCGGGGCGCGGGCTTGTCGCCACCGCCCTCGCCGCGCCGGCCGCGCTCGCCGCGGCGCTCCTTGCGCACCGTCTTGGCGTGCGCCCGGGCATTGGCCTTTTGCTGTTCCTTGGTGAGCGGGGCGGGGCCGTCGTCCAGCTGCAGCGCGTCGCCCTCCGCTTCCTCGAAGCCCAGGGTGGCGAGCGATTCGGCGAAATGGTGGGGCAGCGCCGCGCGCACGTCGATCTTGTCGCCATCGGGATGGTCGACGCGGATGCGGCGCGCATGGAGGTGCATCTTGCGGCTGATCCCGCCGGTCAGGAACGCCTCGGGCCCGCCATATTTGCCGTCGCCGACGATCGGGAAGCCGATCGCCGCCATGTGGACGCGCAACTGGTGGGTGCGCCCGGTAAAGGGCTGGAGCTCGACCCAGGCGGCGCGGTTGCCGGCGCGGCCGATCACCCGGTAGCGCGAACGGCTCGGCTGGCCTTCCTTCTCGTCGACCTGCATCTTCTCGCCGCCGGTGCCCGGCTGCTTGCCGATCGGCAGGTCGATGATGCCGTCCTCGATGCTGGGCACGCCGACGACCAGCGCCCAATAGACCTTCCGCGCCGTTCGGCTGGAGAAGTTCTTCGAGAAGGCCGCGGCGGCGCGGGCGGTGCGGGCGACGAGCAGCGCGCCGCTCGTGTCCTTGTCGAGCCGGTGGACGAGCTTGGGCCGGCCCTCGGCCTCGAACTGGAGCGCGTCGAGCAGGCCGTCGACATGCTCGGTGGTCTTGGTGCCGCCCTGCGTCGCCAGGCCCGGCGGCTTGTTGAGCACCAGCGCAGCATCGTCCCGGTGGATCACCAGGCTGCGGGCGAAGTCGATCTGCTCGTCGCTGAGCTTGATGCGCTCGCGCTTCGGGCGGCCGGGCTTTTCGGGCTTGGCGGCTTCGGCCGGGGGCACGCGGATCACCTGGCCCTCGGAGACGTGATCGCCCGGCTTGGCGCGCGCGCCGTCGACGCGGAGCTGGCCGGTGCGCGCCCAGCGCGAGACGGTGTTGAAGCTGGTGTCCGGCATGTGCCGCTTGAACCAGCGATCGAGCCGGATGCCGTCGTCATCGGCCTTGACGGTGAACTGGCGGACGTCCTGTGCGGGGCGAAGGGTCATGGTAATGCTCGCAGGATGCTGAGCCCGGCGAACAGCGCGACCGCCGAGCCGACGACCGATGCGAGGACATAGGCCAGGCCCATGCCATAGTCGCCGCGCTGGATCATGTTCATCAGGTCGAGGGTGAAGGCCGAGAAAGTGGTGTAGCCGCCAAGCACGCCGACGGCGATCAGCAGGCGCCATTGCTCGCCGCCCTGGCCGAGCCTGGCGAGCGTGCCCACGAACACGCCCATCAGGAACCCGCCGATCAGGTTCACGGCAAGCGTGCCCCAGGGATAGTTGGGCCCGAACCAGGCGAGCGTGAGCTTGCCGGTCAGGAAGCGCGCGCCGGAACCGAAGGCGCCGCCGAGCATGACGAGGATAAGGGCAGGCATCCCGAGCGGTTAGCGCGTTATCGTGGAGAGGGGAACTGTTTCAATTCCTCCCCCGGCCTGTCTGGTGGAGAAGGACCGCCGCCGAAGGCGATGGTGAAGGGGTGCGGCGGGTTGCCGCCGCGTGTCGTGGCTGCCCCTCGACCATTCGCTGGCGCGAATGGTTCCCCTCCCCGAGACAAGCTCGGGGAGGAGCCAGCTAGATCCCGTTGTTCGCCACCATGTCGATGTCCGTCCCGCCATCGGGGCGAGTGGTGAGGAACAGCACATAGGCGCCGCCGTCCTTGTCGCGCGTGCCGCCCAATATGTGCTCGCGGCCATCGACCTGATGCTCGCTCGAATAGCCCGAGCGGATCGCCCTGGTGTAATACCAGTCGAGCATCACCTGCATCGGCTGGGGCGAGGAGAAGCTCACCACGCGCAGCTGGCACTTGCCGGCCGTGCTGCCCGCCGCCTCGGTCACTCGCGCCTGTGGGTATAGCGGCAGGTCGCGCGGCAGGCGCTGCGCCCAGCCGGCCGCATATTGCAGCGAGGCGGCGCACTGGCTGGACTTCGGATCCTTCTGCCGCGCGGCGAGGCCGCCGAGCGTCACGGACTCGCGCGCCGCCGCGCACTGGGTGCATTCCTTGGTCGCCTGGGTCGGGGCCGGGGTCTTGAGCAGCGGGCCATTGTCGACCTTGCTGCCGTTCGCCGCGACATTGTCGTTGGGCACGGCGCCGGAATAGGGCTGGCCCGGCGGGCGGATCGCATCGCCATTGGCCTGGCGGCCGAGCTGGGGGTCGACCATGATCTGGTCCTGCAGCGCGCTGGCCAGCGCCGGATCGGCGGCATTGCCGCTCTCCGTATCCGAGGCGTCGCCCAGGCTCCCGCGACTGCCGCATCCCGCCAGCGCGAGGGGCAGGGCAAGCATCAGGAAATACCGTCGGCGGACCATCTCAAACGCTCCTTTGGGCCATTTTCATGCCCGAGGAAGGTTAAGGAAGCCTTGGCCAAGGTGGATTCCCGGCCGGCTCGGCATAGGCTTTCGGGCGGAACTCCGGCCGCGCATGTGCGTATCTGCACGAGCGATCAGATGGGGTTTGCATGCAGCTCAACGCGAAGATGGTCGGCGCCGGCGTGGCCGCCGCGGTTGCCGCCGGTGTCGGATACGCACTGCTCTTCAGGCCCGAGGACGAGGCCGCGTTCAGCACCGTCACGCGCGACGGCGCGTTCAGCGTGCGCGACTATCCCAGGCTGCTCGTCGCCGAGGCGGTGGTGCCCGGGCTTCGCCAGGCGGCGCTCTCCGTCGGCTTTACCCGGCTTGCCGACTATGTGTTCGGCCGGGGGC